>NZ_CP046052.1:1200000-2400000 GCF_004802635.2 Methylocystis heyeri | reverse complement strand
GTAGAGGTGCGAGACATGCTGGATGAAGGGCAGGACGTCCACCGGCGTCACGAGGTAATCGCTCACGCCTCGCGCCGTAAGCGCGCGATAGAGGGCGATGTCGTTCTCATGCCCGATGACGACGACCTTGGTGCCGGGGTCGCAATATTCCGCGAGCATGTCGAGGTTGGCGATGAGCTGCATGCGGTCGGCGGCGGACTCCACGACGATGAGGTTCGGGGTCGGGGCCGCGCGAAAAGCTTCGATCGCAGCGACGACGCCTCCCATGTGGACCTTCACGTGAGCCTTGATCATGCGCCGGTCGGTGGACGCGTTGAGTATGACCTCGGCCACTTCCTGAGTCTCGCAGAACGCCTGGATGGAAATCCTCGGGATCTGCGCGATCAGCAGGGATTCAGGCGGCGCGCCGGAATGTTCGATATTGGCGTCCGTCATCAATTGCCTCCCACATCACTGATGCTTGTAGACTTGGTAACCCATTTGGTGGAGGGATCCTGGCCCTTGCGGACGTCGGTGATCGCACGCATGCGGGTCTCGATATCGGCCGGCGTTTCGCCGCGCGGGGCCGCAAGGTCGCGCGGGTCCGCGATCTGCGCGGACAAGGTCGCCTGGGTCGCGCAACCGTAGTTCCAGTAGGTCTTGTTCTGCCAGCCTTCCAGGGAGCCGCCCGAGGCCAGATCGTCGGGCCACTCGCCGCACCCGCCCTTGACCTTGGGCTTGAGGCCTACGAAGGAAAGCCGGACCGGCGCCGCCATGGTGGGGTCGGTAACCGGATATTCGGCGACATAGAGAGAATGATCAGCGCCCGCCGCGACCAAGGCGCGGCGGATTTCTTCCAGCCCGTGCCGGCCGGAGCCATAAGCGCCGCCGACAGGGGCGAGGACCGTGATTTTGCCTTGGCCGAGCTTCTGGTAGCGCGCTACGAACTCCCGAATCCTGAGGTCGCTCGCATTGTCGAGGCGGACGCCGACGGGCGGCGGAAACACGTCCAGGGCGTTTTGCGTCTCGGCAAGGACGATCGGGTGACGGTCCCGGTAATCATAGGCGACTTCCGGCGGGGCGGAGACCTTGTTGAGGCCGCACGCGCTCAGTGGAAGTACGAGAAAAATTGAAGCGAGCTTCGCCGCTCTCCCCAGGGAGTGCAGCCGGCTCCCGGCGTCGAAGCCGGCGCTGTTTGAAGCGGCTGTGCGATGTTCCGACATGTGCGCCATCCTCTCGGCCTTGAGCGTCAATCGTGAATGAAGCCGATGCGGCCTTTGTAGTTCTGGTTGAGCTGGGGATTGTTTCTCGTCGCATAAATGCGATTGACGCGGCCGAGCAGCCATGCTTGCGGGTCGCTCGCATCGTTGAAGTGGTCGTCGGGACGAACCACTTCATGCGAAGAGACGCTCTTTATGATGTAGGGCGTGACGACGACCAGCAGTTCGCTTTCGTTGCGCTGATAGTCGCGCGAACGAAACAACGCGCCGAGAACGGGCAGGTTGATGAGGCCGGGGATGCCGTTGATCGCCTGGCCCGAAGCATGGGTCAAGAGCCCCGCGGTCGCCATCGAGCCGCCCGACGGCAGCTCCACGGTCGTCTCGTTCTTGCGGGTCTTGAAGCCCGGCACAGAAACGCCGAGATAGGTTTGAGTGCTGGAGTAGTCCACTTCCGTCACTTCGGTGTTGAGGTGAATCTGGATGCGGCCTTCCGCCTGAACGACCGGAGTGAAAGCCAGCGTCACGCCGTAGGGCTTGAAGGTGATGCCCGGCGTACAGACCGTCGTGGCGCCGGGCGTGTTGCCCGCGATACAGCTTCCCTGCGCCGGCACTGCGATTTCGCCGCCGACGACCACTTTGGCGTTTTCGCCCGAGACCGCCGAGACCGACGGTTCGGCGAGCACGCGCGCGACGTTATAGCGCTCGAAGGCCTGCAATGTGTGGGAAGTGCCGTTCGGGCCGGTGAAGGAGAACGCGCTCTGCGAGAGAACGGCGTTGATAGCGAAAGGATTGTGGTTGGTGAAGGTGCCCCAGGAGCCGCTCAGGAAGGCTTCCCCGTTGGCGCCGGCCGAAACGCCCAACTGCTTCAGCACCGTGCGCGAGACCTCCGCCACAGTGACCTTGAGCATCACCTGATCCTCGCCCCGGATCTGAAGCGCGTTTATGATCGGGGCGCCGCCTGCGCCGATGCTGGTGACCTGTCCGCTCGCGCCCGCCGCTGCGACTTGCGACGCGAAGCCTTTGGCGATATCGACCGCGCGCTGCGCGTCGCCCGGCGAACTCACCCAGCCGGTCAGGATGATGGTGTCGTTGACGGTGCGTGTGGTGATTTCGGATTTCGGCAGCGCCGCTTTCAGAAGCGGGCCGAGATCGCCGACGTCGCGACCGATGCTGATTTCGAAATTCGCGAATTGCCGTCCCTGGCTGTCCAGGGCGAACACCGTCGTCTGTCCCTGTCCGGCGCCCATTATGAAGAGTTTGCGAGGCGTGCGAACGACCGCGTTCGCCACGCCCGGATTCCCGACCACTATCTCCGCCGCGTCCCGGGGGAGGTCGACCACGAGGGATTTGCCGACGCCCATCGAAATGTTGCGCGAGACGGTTACGGAATCGTTGCGATGGGACTCCAGCGCCTGCGCCAGCACGGGCGTGATCACATAAGGCGCGCCGACAGAGGCGGCCATCACGGCGCCCATCAACCTGTGTCTCAAGCGGCTCATGCGCGGCGCTCCATGATCGTTGCGGGAGTGAACGGTGGACTGCATTTTCTTACTTCCGTGATCGGGCGATTATTTCGGGTGCAGACTCGTCGACACGCCGTAGCGGACGATCGTCATCGAGCCATCCGCGCGCTCGACCTGCGATTCAGGCGAGTCGTCCTTGGGCTGCGCGTCGACGAGCGGCCGCAGCGCCAGGGTGAGCGAGCCGGTGCGCTGCGCAAGCAGAACCTGCTCCGCCTGACGCGGATCGAGTTCGAGCGTCGCCGTGGCGCCAGTGACGACGGCCTCGCCGTTCTTGGTTTCGACGGTCTGGCCCATGGCGAGAACGCGAACATTGGAAACCACGAGTTCGGTCGACATCGCGTCGGCGCCGCGCTCCTTGGTGAGCTCGGGATCCCGATAGAGCTTGAAGATATCGACCCGGTCGTTGGGCAATATGAATCCGCCGGCCGTGGTGTTGGCGGAGACGTCGATCGCTATGGCCCGCTTGCCGGACGTCAACAGGGTCGACATCATTCCGGCCGTCGCGCCCTTGACGATGCGCTCGCGTCTGATCGGTTCGCCATTGGCGATTGGCGCCCTGACGAGACTGTCCTTTATTTCTTCCATCGCGTTCGGAGAGGCGCTCTTGACCACGCCGCCCTTGGGAAGAGAGCCTTTCGGCCACTCGGTCCACGCCATGTCGTTGGGCGTCAGGGTCGAGCCGTAGGGCAGATCGCGTTTTGCGGTGAGCAGTTCGTCGGTCATCGAAATGAGCGGCGCGACGACCGCAGGCAATTGAGGCGCCTGAACGGGTTTCTTGTGCATCATCAAGAATGCGCCGCCGCCGGCGACCAGGGCCACCGCCCCGACAACGATCTGTGCCTTGTTCATCTTTTTGACGTTCCAAAAGCCTCGCCAATCGAGGTCATGGCAAATTCAACAAGATAAACGTCAAATTAGGGTTAACCACCTCTTACAAATTGCAACCGTATGAATTGATTAAAGCTAAAACGCCGCTTGAGAGCGCCTGGTTAACAGGGGCGAATCGACGGCCCGGCGACTCAGGCGCAAAAATCGAGGCGAATCGGCGGCGACGCACATCGAGCGCGCTGGATCGGGGCATGGCGCGGCGCTTTTTTCGCGGTCGAGGGCCTGAAAATAAATTCGCGCGCAAACGCGGAGAGCGTTGCGCGCGACCAAATCCTCCAGACCGATTGCGGCCGTCGGAGCCTTAGGGGTTTGTCATATACCGGTCAGGCCGCTCCAGGCGGATGTCTGCGGATATACCGCCAGTCCGGCCAGCGCGAGAGCGATCCCGTAGGGAACCCCGCAATTTTTGCTCGCCAGCCGATCGATGAACTTGAAGTCCCGCAGCGTTTGCGGAAGCTCATGGTGCTGGAGGGCGATGACGATCAAGGTGAGCGCGCCGCCTGCTATGGAGGCGATCAGGCCGTAGTCGAAGAGGAGCCCCCATCCGAGCCAGAGAGCCGTGGCCGCGGCGAGTTTGGCGTCGCCGCCGCCGATCCAGCGGAATTGGAACATAGCGAAGGTCAGGACGAGCATGGCGACGGCGCAACTAACATGCAAAGCGATGGTTTCCAGCGGTGTGCGCAGGTACAGCGCAAGGAGGAAGTAAGCGCCAATCAAAAACAGGGAAAGCCGGTTGGGAATGGTCATGGTGAGGAGGTCGGTGAACGCCGCGAATAGCATCGCCAAGGGGAAAACGATGAGCGCTATAGAGTCGAGCATTGGGTTGTCCTGGGTGTTTTCGTGCGTGGTGATGCAGTCCTGACCATGTCAAACAGACTATGAGAAGATTCTTTATCTTTTCTCAACCAATCACCGCGGGCGGCCGGGCTGACTCATACCCAAGAAACAAAAAAAGCGGTTCCGCTCCCGGAACCGCTTAGGCCGATCTTTTACCGGCTGGAGATCGCCATCAGTTCAGGTTGGCGGCGATCTTAGTGAAGGTGTCCTGCAGCTTGGTGCCGACCGCGTTGAAGGCGGCGATGGCGACGATGGAGATCAGCGAGGCGATCAGGCCATATTCAATGGCGGTGGCGCCGGATTCGTCCTTGGCAAACTGCGAGAGAAGGGTCTTCATGATGATGCTCCGATGTGAACCGTCAATTTAGCCCTGCGCACATGCAACTTCATGTCTTTGCAGAACGAAGTCCAACTTAGCGGCAGATTCTTACAAAGGAGTTGACCGCCGTCCATAAACTCAGGGTTTCGACTTGATTGGTTCGCTTTTGCCGGGGCTCGAGCCTCCCAACGAGCCCGACCATGCCGCTCTATGTCTGCAAGACGCTGATTTTAAGGCATAAGTTTTGGATCTTGGCGGCGGTAAGCAAGCGTTTACAATAAATGGAGAGGCGCGCGAGCAATCCCCGCCCGCGTTCCGGACGCGAGAGCCGATTCCATCGTACGTATAATGTACTCGAAAAACAGCTTACCCGGATAATGCGGTTCGGGCCAGGAAGCGGAGAAGTTCCCGGTCTTCGGCTGATTATTAAGGTTTTTAGCAATAATTCACCATTGCCTGCGTAAAGTCTTTTCAAGGCTGCTGCGCAGCTATGATTCGAGATGCGTCCCCATCAGGACCAGACAGATTTTGGGTGAGCGGAATGAAGCTTTCCTCGTTGCTCGGTAATATGCGTCGGGCTCTTTTCTGCGCCCTTTGTCTGTTCGCGTCCGGGGTCTCTGCCGACGCGCGGGAGCGTCCGATCATCGTCGATATCGACTATGCGCGGGTGGTGAAGATTCCCGCCGGCGCGCAGACGCTCGTGATCGGAAACCCGCTGATCGCCGACGTCACCATGCTGAAGAGCAACCAGCTCATGGTGATCACGGGCAAAAGCTTCGGCACCACCAATCTGATCGTGCTCGACTCGGCGGGACAGCAGGTCGGCGAATCCATGATCACGGTGGTCCCGGCCAATGACAAGCTCGTAGTCATGCGGGGTCCGCACCGCGAGTCTTATTCGTGCAACCCGGATTGCATGCCCAGCATCGACCTCGGGGACGATCACGCCTATATGGGCGAGGTGATCGCGGCGGTGAAGCTGCATGACGGAAGTCTGGCGGTCGGCAAGCAGCATTAAGCGCGTCGAAGCAGACATTACAGGGGGCCTCGCGAGCGTTTTGCGCTTTCCCCGCGGCTCTCGCCGGGTTGAAAAACAGGGCCGGATTTTCGGCGCGGAATTAACCCATCGCGTCGAAAGGGCCACTTTCTGCAAATCAGGTAGCTCTGTCGAAAGAATTTCCGCGCAGTATCCGGTGCGCGTCATTGCATTGCGGCCAACTCGACTGGCGGGGGATATTTGGAATGGAGCGCCTAAAGCCGGCTGGTTTTGAACCTATCGCGCATTTCCGAGGAAGGCTCGCAGGCAGAAGACGTTTTCGTCGCCGGCGCGGAGCGACCACGGTCGAGTTCGCCATAGTCGCGGTGCCGTTCCTCGGGCTGCTGACCGCGATTTTCGAAACCGGATTCGTCTATTTTGAGAACGCGCAGCTTCAGGAAGTCACCGAAACCGCGAGCCGCTCGCTTCTCACCAACGCGTTGGCCAGCGGGATCACCTATCAAACGTTCCTGACCAACAACGTGTGCCCCAAACTGTCGAAGATGATCGTCTGCGCGAATTTGCAGATGGAGATAGACGTCGTTGGCAGCACCTGGAACAACGCCTCGAACTACACGCAAAACAACATCTACAGCGGGACCTACAACGCCTCCCAGGTGTTCACCATGCCCCAGCCGGGGCAGATCGCCATAGTGCGAATCGTCTATCCCATGAGCCCGATGGCGACGATCCTCACCGGCGGCGCGTTCGGCGGCGGCGGCCAGATCAGAAACGTCACCAGCGGGATGCAGCAGGACGTCAACAACAACATGGTGAATATGCTGATGGGGATCTATGCCTTCAAGGTGGAGCCGTGATCATGTCGAGACGGCGAGAAGACGCTGCGCATCGCAGCAGAGTATTTTTCAAAACCGACGAGCGGGGCATAGCGGCGATTGAATTTGCATTTCTCATGCCGGTCATGTTGCTGATGTATCTGGGGCTCGTGGAACTCGCCCGCGGCATGCGCGCCTCCCAGAAAATCGACCTCGCCGCGCATGTGATCGGCGATCTCGCCGGCCAGACCCTCACGGGCGGAGTTGCTGCAGGGCAGGCCGGGCTCGCGGATACCGATTTCACACAATTATTCATGGCCGCGACTGTGCTGCTCGCGCCGCTTCCGACCAGCTCGCTGCAGATAACGATCAGCGAGGTCAATATCTGGCAGCCCACCAACACGACCTATCAGGCGAATGTGAACTGGACCCACACCTACCAGAACGGCACGGCCCGCACTTCCAAGGGTTGCGGGCTGTCGCAGCTGACGTCGCCGCTGCTCGCCCAGGACGTCGCGCCGATCAGTCCGACCTCCATGCCGACGGCTTATACCGACAATACCAAAAGCCCCGCTGTCGGGCCGGTCATAGTCGTGGACATCAGCTATGGCTATGCGCTCACCGTCAACGTCATCTCTGGCGTGCTGACTTCGAACGGCGTCTTCACGATGAACCGGACCAGCTACTCGCCGGTCCGCAACCAGTATACCACGCCGTCGAACTACTCCAGCCAGTCGACCCTCTACTCTTTGTACAATCACATTCAGGATCGTACGACCTCCAGTACGGCGGGGACGAACTGTCTTGCGAGCTGGAACGTGTACTAAAGCCGATTTCAGGTCGAGTTTCGCATCCCGGGTTCAACTCGCCGCCCTCGTCCCGAGACGCTTTTGCAGAACGCAAAAGCCCTCCGGGAATGCTCCAGGGGCGCGACGCCCCACCCTTCAAAACGGGCGTCGCTCTTCCCGGCAGGGATCCGGGTGCTAGAGCATGTTCCCAAAGAGTGAGAAGCTGTTTTTGGAAAAGAACATGCCCCGCCAATGAGATTGGAGCGCGTTCGACCGCGTTTAAACCGAACGCGCTCTAAGGGCGAGGGGGCGCGCCGCCTTCCGGCAAGCGTCGCTATTTGCGCAGCAGCAGGGATCCCCCGACGATTTCGACGCGCGAAAGCCGCGACAGAAAGGTCATGCCCAGCAGATTGACGCCGAGCGCCCCGCGTTCGGTGACCAGAGCGTCGACGTCGAACAGCTGGATCGCGCCGATCTTGACTTCGCGCAATTTCACCGCTGCGGCATGGGCGACGCCATTGGCGGTCTGCACGGCGACGGTAAATTCCGAGGGCGCCGGATTGAGGCCGAGCGCCGCCGCGTCCTCCTCGCGCAGGGCCACGGATGTCGCTCCGGTGTCGACGACGACCTTGATCGGTTGTCCGTCGACGTAAACATCCGCGAAATAATGTCCCTGCTCATTGGCGGCGATGCGGAATTCATCCAGCGTCGACGGGGTCGGGACATACACGGGAGCCGCCGCCCGCTGGGGCGCAGGAGCGGGAGTCGGCGCGCTGCGTTGAGCGATGGCCGGCTGGGGGGGCCGCTCATTGAGCGAAAGAGACATTTTCTGGCTGAGCTCGGCGGCCCCGACGCCAAGGATCAGGGCCAGGCCTCCGTATTTAAGGGTGGTGCTCAACATGACCCGTATCCGGGCGCGGATTTTCTTTTGCCGCCGAACGCGCGCGCCATCGCAGGGCGGGTGGGCTTGATTCCTACCCCCTCAATGTTTTCGGCTGTCTTAAGACGATGGGCTAAAGGCGTTTGCCCCGGCGCGTCGCCTCGTCATCGCAAAAGTCGCGCGAGCGCAAAACGGGTCAACCTCTCGGCTTGGCGCGCGTGGTGGGCTGGGCGCGGGCGGGGTCGTCGGGCCACGAATGCCGAGGGTAGCGGCCTTTCATTTCCTTTTTCACCTCGCTCCAGGAGCCGGCCCAGAAACCGGGAAGGTCGCGCGTGGTCTGAATCGGCCTGTGCGCAGGCGAGAGCAGTTCGAGAGTGACGGGAACCCTTCCCCGGGCCAGCGACGGATGTCGGGCGAGTCCGAAGAGCTCCTGCACGCGCACGGAAAGCAGCGGGCCGTTGGAGGCGGCATAATCCAGGGCGATGCGCGAGCCGGCGGGAGTTTCGAAGAAAGGAGGAGCCTCGGCGTCGAGCCTGCGCGCGAGCTCGTAGGGAAGCAGAGCGGCCAGCGCCGCATCGAGATCGGCGGTCTCGATGCCGGCGAGGCTGGTTCTTCCGACGATGAAGGGCGCCAGCCATTCCTCAGGTTCGAGCGCCAGCGCGGAGTCCGAAAGATCGGGCCATTCCTCGCCTTCGGCTCGGCGCAGGAAGGCTGTCCGATCCCGCGTCTGGTTGAGCGCTCTGCTCCAGGGCAGGCGTTCCACGCCCGCGGTCGCCGCCCCGCGCGCCAGGGTCCTGGCGTTTTCGAGGCTTGCTTCGACCGCGAGATTTTGCTCTCCGAGCCTGATCGCGCCGAGGCGGCGAAAGCGTCGCCTGCGCAGCGCCCCGCTGCCCGGATCGAACACGGTTTCGTCTCTCGCCTCGATGCGCTCCGCGCCCAACGCCTCAACTTCATCGGGCGCAAGAGCGCAAGCGGCCAGAATGCGCGCTTGCGCCGCGCGACCCGCAATCTCCGCCACGGCCAGAAAACCCTCGCGCGCCAGCGGGTGTTCGGGAGGCAGGCTCGCGGCGCGGCCGTTGGCCATCAGGAATTCGCCGCCGCCGCTCCTCGCTTTAGCGATGCGGTCCGGGAAGGCGAGAGCGAGCAGGGCGCCGTCGGAGAGCGCCGCCTTCGCCTCTCCCCGCCCGCCGGATGCGGCCTGCCGCGCCCAGTTGGCGGCGAGGCGGCGCGCGTCTTTCGCGCGCTGTCCGTTGTCCGCGCAGAGGCGGTCCAACCGGTGGGACAGATCGGGGTCGGGCCCGCCGAGGCCTTTTTCGGAGAGCAGGATCGCGAGTTGCGCCGCGCGCCCGGCGCAGCCGCGCCCCGCCGCTTCGAAGACCATGCTCGCAAGGCGCGGGGGCAGGGGCAGGGCGCGAATCGCGCGGCCCTTTGCGGTCAGCCGCGATTCCTGGTCCAGCGCGCCGAGCTCTTTTGTGAGAGCGACCGCCTCCGCCCAGGCGGGACGGGGCGGGAGATCGAGAAAGGGAAGGGCGGCGGGGTCGCCGACGCCCCAATAGGCCAGATCCAGGACGAGGCCGGAGAGATCGGCCGAAAGCATTTCAGGCGTCGCGAAAGCGGGCAGGGCGCCGGTCGCAGCCTCCTCCCAAAGACGGTAGCAGACGCCGGGCTCGGTGCGGCCCGCGCGTCCCCGCCTCTGATCGACGTTCGCCCGCGAGGCCCGCACCGTTTCGAGCCGCGTCAGTCCGAGATCGGGCTCGAACACGGGAACGCGTGAGAGGCCGCAATCCACGACGATCCTCACCCCCTCTATGGTGAGGGAGGTTTCGGCGATGGAGGTGGCGAGCACGATTTTGCGCCTGCCCCGCGCCGTCGGGGCCACGGCGCGGTCCTGCTCGGCGCGCTCCAGCGAGCCGTAGAGGGGCGCAAGATCGACATCGGCCGGCAGGCGGCGTTCTTCCAGAAGGGAGGCGACGCGCCTGATCTCGGCCTGGCCCGGCAGAAACGCCAGTATCGAGCCCTGTTCCTCGGCGACGGCCCGCAAAATCGCGCGCGCCACCGCCTCCTCGATCCGCATGGCGGGATCGCGCCCCAGATAGACGGTTTCGACCGGAAAGGCCCGGCCGGCGCTTTCGATCACCGGCGCAGGCGCGTCGCCGCGGCCCATGAGCCTCGCGACGCGGACATCATCGAGCGTCGCCGACATGGCGACGAGGCGGAGGTCGTCGCGCAGGGCGCTCTGGCAGTCCAGCGCCAGCGCCAGCCCGAGATCGGCGTCGAGCGAGCGTTCGTGAAACTCGTCGAACAGCACGCAGGCGACGCCCCCGAGTTCCGGGTCGTCCAGAATCATGCGGGCGAAAACGCCTTCGGTCACGACCTCGATCCGGGTCTTGCCCGAGATTTTCGATTCGAGCCGCATGCGCAGGCCGACAGTTTCGCCCACCCCCTCTCCGAGCGAGGCCGCCATGCGCGCGGCGGCTGCGCGGGCGGCGAGGCGGCGCGGCTCGAGCAGGATGATCCTGCCGTCCTTCCGCCAGGGCGCATCGAGCAAAACCAGGGGCGTGCGCGTGGTCTTGCCCGCGCCCGGCGGCGCGGCGAGCACCAGATTGCCGCCGGCGTCCAGGGTTTGGCGAAACTGGGGCAGAACGTCGTCAATCGGAAGCCGGTCGGCGAAATTACGCAAGCGCGGCCCCGCAAAAACTCATCTCGACCAAAGGCGACCGATCCTCACCGATAAGGCCGGCCGCATCCGCCGACCCGCCCCTGCTTACTCGAATTTCATCTGGAAGCCCACGATGGTCCGGTCGAAGGGACCTCTCGGCAGGTAGCAAAAGGTGTTGGTGGCGAGTTTCGCCTCCTGGCAATGGGGGTGATCGAGGATCCACTCGTAGCCTATCCCCTCCATGCACTCCTTTATCTTTTCGGAAATCAGCGCCTTGTTGGTCGAGCGCTCGACCGGGTAGGTCCTCTCCACCTTGAACTCGCAGTCGGTGATGTCGATGCGCTGGCCGGCGAGATAGCGGCCGCCGGTGCTGCTGGTGAGGAACAGCGCTTCCGTCGCGAGCATGAAGACCAGTCCGGCGATGAGCGCCAGCCTCGCCTGCAGCTTGGTGCGGAAGAAGTTTATGTCCAGAAAGGAGAGGAGGCCGCCCGCAATGAGCGCCCCCCCGATCATGAGCGTGATCGGCGCGAAGAAAGTGCCAACGTCCTCGTTCATGGGCCCTCCGCATAAGCCGTCGCGCCCTGGCGTGGCGACGAGCGCGTCGGCGCCTGATCCTTGGGCGCCAAGCTCGGTTTTCGCATGTTAAATTGCGGCTGGGGCGGGGGCAAGACCGCCGCCGCAGCTTAATTTAGCGCCTGAAGCTGTCTTTTGCGGCGCCGCATTCGGCGTCTTTTCTGCTTTCTTAAACTTAACGGTCGATTAATTGTAACCGCAACATTTGGGACATAGAGTTCCGTTACGAGTTGCCACCCGAACGACCCTCCTGTATCCCCTAGGACAGGCGTAGGGTTAACCGTGTTGCGGTCGAGGGCGGGGTTTTGGTAAAGGCTCTCGTTCCTTCGGCATTAAAGAGGACCGTGATATTGGGATTCGTTCGACAGATCGCGCCGGGGATAGTGGCGCTCGGCTTGGCGAGCTGCTCCTTGGCGCCGGGCGCAGGTCCTTCCCGCGACGCCGTCATGGAAGCCGGCTCAGTCACCCAGGAAAATGTCGATCCGCCTTTCACGCTGGTCGAGGTAGGCCCTCAAGCGATTTCTGTTCTGGCCCATCGCGGCGCGACCAGTCTGCGCGGCCGTTTCGGCGACTACCGTCCCCCCGCCTCGCCGGTGATCGGCATCGGCGACAATGTCATAGTCACTGTCTGGGAGGCCGCTTCCGGCGGTCTCTTCTCCGCGTCGCTGCAGGGCGCGATCAGCTCCGGCTCCCGGGCCGCTACCCTTCCCGACCAGACCGTGGGACGCGACGGCTCCATCACCGTGCCCTATGGCGGCCGCATCCAGGCCGCCGGTCGCACGCCCCAGCAGGTCGAGGCCGCAATCATCGATCGCCTGCGCGGCAAGGCGATCGAGCCTCAGGTGATCGTCAACGTCAGCAAGAACGCCAGCAACATTGTGACCGTCACCGGAGAAGTCACGGCGGGCGCCCGCGTCCCGCTGTCTCTGAGGGGCGACCGTGTCATGGACGTGATAGCGACCGCCGGCGGCTTCCGCGCTTCGACTCACGAAACCTTCATCAGCCTCACGCGCGACGGCCGCACCATCCGCGTGCCGGTGCAGATGCTGCTCGCCGATCCGCGAGAGAACATTTTCGTGCGCCCCGGCGACGTCATCACCGTGGAGCGCACCCCGCAAACATTTACGGTCGCGGGCGCCACGGGCGCCAATGCGATGATTCCCTTCGACGCACGCGGGCTGACCCTCGAGGAAGCTCTGGGGAAAGCCGGCGGCCTTCAGGACATGCGGGCCGATCCCGACGGCGTGTTCGTGATGCGCTACGAACCGGTCGATCTCGTGAAGCAGTTCTCTCAGGCCTCGCCCGAATTGCCGCCCGGCGGCATGGCGCCGGTGGCCTATCACCTCAATATGCGCGATCCCTCGAGTCTTTTCCTCGCGCGAAAATTCGCCATGCGGGACAAGGACATAATTTTTGTGTCGAATGCCCCGCTGACCGAGCTCGGAAAATATTTCCAGCTCTTCCAGATGCTGACCGCGCCTGTGGTTCAGGGCGCCGGCGTCGCAACGGTGGCCAAGGCCTTGTGACGGTTTGAACGGCCGCGAGCCGGCTCCGTGCTGGCATATGGCTTGCTATCTAGGCGAATGGCCATTAGACTGCGCTCGGTAGAGTTATGTCTCTTGAGCCGGTTCTCCTTGCGAGAGGGAGCGACCCGCTCGCGGCGAGAGATTTTTTAGGCGGATTGGCCTTGGATCGTGTCGAGCGCCGATCCAGGCCGTGATGAATTCAGGTCGAGAGCGCCGCGGCGTTCGAGACAGGACGGTTGGGCGCCCATATGACCACATCCCGATTGAATACCAGCTTCGTCGCGGTGCATGAGCGCATCCTGCTCAACCACATCGTCGAGCGTTTGCCGCAATGGGCGACGCCCGACCATCTGACGACGATCGGGCTGTGGGGAGCCGCCATTACCGGGATCGGCTTCCTGCTCTGCAATATCTCGCCGAACTTCCTGACGCTGGTGGCCGCCGGCCTCGCCATCAACTGGTTCGGCGATTCCTGCGACGGTTCTCTGGCCCGGCACCGCAAGATCGAACGGCCGAAATACGGCTTCCTGATCGACCATTCGAGCGACCTCGTAGCTCAGAGCATGATCGTGATCGGCCTCGGCTGCTCGCCCTATTTCACGCTCTGCTCGGCGCTTCTGGTGCTGTCGCTCTATCTCCTGATGAGTTCCTACACCTATCTGCGCGCAGCGGTGGAGGGTGTGCACCGCCTTTCCTATGGCGGCCTCGGCGCCACCGAATTTCGCATAATGATCGCCTTGTGGCCTTTCGTTCCTCTGGCTCTGGGGCCGGGCGTCGTCTCGGGCCGCCTGTTCGGCTATGCGGGAATAGACGTGGTGATCTCGCTTCTCGCGCTTTGCACCTATGTGATCTTCGTCTTTCTCGTGAGGCAGGATCTCGAGCGGCTCGACGCCGAGGAACAGAATGAAGACAATGTGGTGAGACTGCATTCGGTCTCGCAGCCGGGCACTCGCCGCGCCGTCGAAAGCAGAGCCGCGACGGAGGCCGAGGGCGTGCTCAGCTATACGGAAGCGGCCGATCGGAAATAGCCATCGATTGGCCTAAATTTTTTATTCAATCGGTTTTACCGAGGCTTTATGCTGCTTCGGCGGAGGGGGCGACCGCTCTGCTATCGGACCGCGCGGCTGCACTTGCGTCGAGAGCTGGATTGGACAGGCGTTTTCGTGATCAATAGACTAAAGGCGAAATTTACGGCCGGGCCTTTAGCTCGAAACGAGGAGAGCGTGGCTCTCGTCACCGGCGCAAGCGGCTTCATCGGAGGCGCGGTGGCGCGAGCGTTGCGCGACGCAGGCTTCACCGTTCGCGCCTTCGTTCGCTCCACCAGTCCGCGCGCCAATCTTCGCGAGGATTATCAGGTCGCCATTGGCGATGTGAACGACAGGGACAGCCTTCGCCGGGCGATGTGCGGCGTGCGCTATGTCTTTCACGTCGCCGCCGATTACCGGCTGTGGACGCCCGATCCCGCGAAATTGCTCCGCACCAATGTCGAGGGCACGCGCCTCGTGATGGAAGAGGCGCTCCGCGCCGGCGTCGAGCGCGTCATCCACACCAGCAGCGTGGCGACTCTGGCGCCGGACCGCGCCGGATTATGCGACGAAACCCGCCGCATGGCGTGCGACTCGCGCCTCGGCGTTTACAAGCGCAGCAAGATCCTGGCCGAAAAGCTGGTCGAGGAGATGATCTGCCGCGATCGCCTGCCGGCCGTGATCGTCAACCCTACCGCGCCCCTCGGGCCCGGCGATCTGCGTCCGACGCCCACGGGCAGGATCATCGTCGAATCGCTTCGCGGCGCCATGCCCGCCTTCGTCGACACCGGCCTCGATCTCGTCCATGTCGACGACGTGGCGCGCGGACACCTCCTGGCGCTGCAGAAGGGGAGCGTCGGCGAGAGATATATTCTGGGCGGCGACAATGTCGACCTCGCCTCGATCCTGCGGGAGATCGCCCGTCTGACCGGCGGCAGGCCGCCGAGGGTGAAGCTGCCCCGCGCGCCGCTGGTGCCGGTCGCCTTCATGAACGAATTTCTCGCCCGGATCACCGGCAAGGAGCCTTTTCTGAACCGCGAGGGACTTCGCCTCGCCGCTACGCCGATGTTCTTCGACGACGCCAAGGCGAGGCGGGAGCTCGGCTATGAATCGAGGCCGCACAGCGAAACGCTCGCCGACGCCATCGCCTGGTTTCGCAGTCTGGAAGAGGGGCGACGGACGCCGCGTTCGGAGGGCGATGGGCGCTTCTCGATGTGCGGGCGGGAAGCTGCAGGCGAGGAATCGGGCGGCCGCTGATATGGGAAAACCGAAAACGGCGGCGAAAGCCGGGCGAATTGTAATGAAGGCCGGACGATGCTGACGACCCGCGCGCCGGCGAAAATCAATCTCACTCTGCATGTGCTCGGCCGGCGGGCGGAAGACGGCTACCATGAGCTCGAAAGCCTCGTGGCCTTCACCGGCGCGGGCGACGTCCTTTCCCTCGAGCCGGGTCCCGGATTCGGGCTCGAGATCGAGGGACCGACGGCCCAGGCGGCCGGCTCGGGGCCCGACAATCTCGTGCTGCGCGCCGGCGAAAACCTCGCCGCGCGGGTCCCGGGGCTGAAGACCGGGAGGTTTCGCCTGCGCAAAACCCTGCCGGTGGCGGCGGGCATAGGCGGAGGATCGTCGGATGCGGCCGCGGCGCTGAGGCTGCTAGCCACGGCCAACGGCC
Organism: Methylocystis heyeri; assembly: GCF_004802635.2. Lineage (NCBI taxonomy): Bacteria > Pseudomonadati > Pseudomonadota > Alphaproteobacteria > Hyphomicrobiales > Methylocystaceae > Methylocystis > Methylocystis heyeri. The sequence continues at coordinate 2,384,299 of NZ_CP046052.1, read as the reverse complement.
TGCCGCTCGAAGATCCGCGGCTTCTCGAAGCCGCGCGCGCCGCCGGCTCGGATGTCCCGGTGTGTCTAGATCCTCATGCGCGCTTCATGCGCGGCGCCGGGGAACATATCGGCGAGAGGCTGGCGCTGCCGCCGCTTCCGGCGGTCCTGGTCAATCCCGGCGTCGCCGTGGAGACCGGGCCGGTGTTCAGGCGGCTCGGCCTTGCGCCCGGAGCCCGATGCGATGGCGGCGCGCATCCGGTCATCGCCTCCGGGATGGAGGCGGAGGCCTTCCTGAGCGCGCTTGTCCGGGGGCGCAACAATCTCGAAGACGCCGCCTGCCTCGTCGCTCCCGTCATCGTCGACGTTCTCTCGGTGCTGCGCGCGGCCAAGGGAAGCCGCATCGCGCGCATGTCGGGGTCCGGGGCCACCTGTTTCGCCGTGTTTTCGACGCGTCGCGCCGCCTCCCGCGCCGCCGCTGCGATCAAAGCCTATCACCCGGGCTGGTGGGTGCGGCCGGCGATGCTGCGTTGACGCGCCGCGCCCCCGCATTTGCGCTCGCGCCGGGGAACGACAGATGATACCCGTTCCAGGGGATCGGCTTGGGAGGAGCTGCGTGTCGAAAAAGCAGTCTCCTCACCCTGACGCCGCGCGGCGGGCGTCTCGAAGGGTGGGCCGCTGCGTCTCCTGGAGCATCCCCCGAGGCTTTTTGCGTTCCGCAGGAAGCGCCGCAGGCGAGGACCCAGAGATGGCCTCGACGCGCGGAGATCAACCGGAAGACATATGACAGCCGAAGGCCGCAAACCGTCCGGCGGACGGGCGAGGAAGACCGGTGGGACCGAAGGGCGCTCCCATCCGCGGGGCGGCCAGGGCCGCCACGAATCGCAACGCCCCGGCGGTCGGCGCGAGGGCCAGAAGGGCGCCCCGGCGGATATCGCCCTCATTTACGGCGCCCATGCGGTGCGCGAGGCGCTGACGGCCGGCCGGCGCAAACCCGTGGCGCTCTATGTCACCGAGAACGCCGCGCCGCGGATTGCGGAACTCGCGGAGGCCGCCGGGGTGAAGCCTCGCCTCGTCGAGGCGCGCGAGCTGTCCCGCAGGCTGGGCGAGGACGCCGTGCATCAGGGCCTGTTGCTGGAGGCCCGGCCCCTGCCGGAGCTCGACGTCAGCGAGATCGTCGAGAGGAGCGGGATCATCCTCGCGCTCGACCAGGTCACCGACCCTCACAATGTCGGCGCCATATTGCGCACCGCCGCCGCTTTCGCGGTGGATGCGCTGATCGTCACCGAGCGCCATTCCCCGCAGTTCGACGGCGTTCTGGCGAAGGCCGCTTCCGGCGGGCTGGAGCATGTCGACGTCGTCCCGGTGGTCAATCTGGCCCGCGCCCTCGACGAGCTTTCCCAGCGCGGCTGCAGCGTCATCGGCCTCGATTCGGAAGGGAGCGACACGCTCGACGCCGCGCCACTACAAAAACCGGCGGTTCTGGTGCTGGGCGCGGAGGGCAAGGGTCTGCGGCGGCTGACGCGGGAGCGCTGCCAGACGGTCGCGCGGCTCGACATGCCGGGCGCGATCAAGAGCCTGAACGTCTCCAACGCCTGCGCCGTGGCCTTGAGCACGCTGCATCGACGCCTCAACCAGAGCAATTGAGGCGCTGGGCATGAGATTGCGGGATTGCAGGATTGACCTTCCCGCGCATTCGGGGAATAGAAGAACGTGCGTTCGACGCTTGGGCCGGTTTAGCTCAGTCGGTAGAGCAACTGATTTGTAATCAGTAGGTCGGGGGTTCGAATCCCTCAACCGGCACCAGTGGTTAAGCGCGATCTATGGTTTTTCGCAGAGAATTTTTCAGAGAATTATTGTTCGGGGGTTAGTTTGGATTGTCAGGCGGCTCGTCTATCGAGGCCCGAACTTGGCCGTCAACCCTTGATATGGCCCCCACGAGCGCGCCCCACGCCCCTGCGCTACCCCACCAGCAACCGCCATACCCCGGATTCCCGATTGGCCCCTCTACGGTCGCCAAGGCCACCGCCACAATCTCGCCTCGATCTAGCTGACCGGCGACAAACCTCAAGTCGTCAGCGCGCCGCTTCGCCAAGTAACTCACGGGCTCGTGCGCGGCTGGCTCTACGGCTGGCGGGATCGCGAACGCCACCACGTTCGTAGTGTTCTGGTTCGCAGCCGGCAGGACAGGGGCGGCTCCGAGCGTAACCCCGTGCGGGTCGCGCCTGCTCACGATGCCACCCCTTGATCCTGCGTCGGGTCGAAGTCCGCGAACTTTTTCTCGATGACGTGCGCCGTGTGGCAGTATCGCACGTCCTCAACCAGCTCTTGTACCGTTAGCGCCTTTCCCTCTTTGAGCTTTCCCGCCTCAAGCCGTTTCTCGATTGCTCGCCTGACCGAAGCAGCCTGTAGTCCCGTCATCCAGCATACTCTCGCCAGCGTAAGAGGATGCCCCTTGAACGTGATCGGCGGAAGCGTGTCGTATGTTAGCTTCTGCCCAATGGCCCCGTGGCTTGGCGTCGCGCGCGGCGGTGGCTCATCCGGCAGAGGCTTCCCCGAGTAAATTCGGTCTATGGCGCTAGCCGGACGTGCGCTTTTTATTTCGCGCGCCAACTCGCTAACGTCAATGTTCTCGACCTTGCCGCTGCTGCGCAGCTCTCTTATGCACAAATACACCGACGCCTTTGAGACCCTAAGCATTTCAGCCGCGACATGAACGCTAACGGACTTACCCTCGTAGGTAACTCGCGACCTACCATAAGCGCCGCTGTCTTGTTTCGCCGCGAACTTCAACTCTGCTTCCTTTTGCTCTCGCGACTCACGTTCTTCCTTTAGCCTCTGGTTTTTAGACTTCTCACCCGGCAGTGACGCGCTCGGGATATGTTCCAGCAAAGCGCAAAGCTCGATCTTAGCCTCAGACCATAGCTTGTCATTTCGAAGGGCGCTAACCCTCGATGTCAGATAGCCGAGGCTCAACCCCATGATCGCAGCCGCCTCGCCGTATGAAATCGGAACCCCATCATATGTGAGCATCGTTTGCTGATTCTTCCGCGGCACGTATGGCGTGTCATATTGTGTTAGGTTTCGGGGTCCGACGTTTATAAGCTTGGGGCCGAGCGCGGACTGGTAAATCGGATACGCCTTCTCCATTGCCTGTGAGAGAAGCTCTCTATCCTCTCCGGGCTGTAGCACCCGCATGACCTCGAACCGCCATCCGTCATTCGGCAGTTCCGGTTTGTACAGCACTGGCGATCCTGCGCCATACGATCTGTTCCGGCAGCGGAGAAACTCTGCGTTTAGGTTGTTGGTCTCTGCGAAATACACGAGTCCTGTTGTGTGAGTTATCCGGTAGATGCCTGGGGCGCTTGGAATTTCTGCCGTGCGTAAGTTGCATTCTATGTTCGCCAAGTTACCCTCCACGGTAAAAGTATAAAATCGTGTAACATCGCATATTAGCAATGTCAAGTTGAAAAGTTGAAAGTTGGCATGTGGTATTTGGGCACCCAAACGCCCACACACCCCCACCCCCCGGCCTGTCCAATACCCGGTGGCGCGGCCACAAGCTCGCACGCCCGCACGAGAAACGCGCACGCGCCCACGACGCGACGCGGTTTCCCCTAGGCGTGCGAAAGGGCCTCGGGTCGGCTTTCCCGGTCCGTAGGTTGCAGCCAGACAGCTTGTCGGGTTGCCGTGGCTTCGGTCCCGAGGGTGAAAGCGTCTCAAGGTTGCACGGTGGAAGTCTATGAACCCGAATTGTGAGGGTGACGACTATCCCGAGTTACCCGGAAATGTAGCATCATCCGAGTTTTGCCGGTGAAACGCTCACCGGCCCGACATAGGCGCGGTTTACGCCTTACGTGAATAGCTGGCCCCGCGTGACGGGCGCTCTGGACGCAAGAGGACTTATACGCAGCGTCCCTTAATCCGGCAAGACGAGACCCACGCACGAGGTCACTAGGTCTCGACGCAGCACCGGAGGGCGGCCCAAGGGCTAGAGCAATCTCATACAGTTTTTGCTAAAAAATCCCCCGACATGGTTGTATGCAACCATCTTGGGGGGTTTTTGCTACGGTCGCGCGGTTGTGCGGTTGTATTTTGAGGTAACTCTGGGTAACTTGAGGTAACTTGAGGTAACTTAAATCAGAGCGTTTTTGCGCTGATCGCGTCTATTTAATCAGCGTACAAACGTATGTCACGGAAAAAATATCGTGCGTTTACAACGTGTTAAAGACGGTAATAAATAAATCCAGTCTCGTATCGGATTTATTTGGGCCGGCAAGTGATTGATTTTGCTGTAGCTTCTATTCTATTCTCATTAAAACTAAATCAAAAAAAACACAAACCCCCCTATAGGGGAATTGCACTGCCGGTTTATAATATGAGGCTCGGCCACATAAACTTCAACGTGACAAGCTTCAATCGTATGACGTGCGAGACGCATCAACTCTCTGCCGGTCTCACTCAACCTTACACGTCACCATATGGGTTGTTTACATTTTCGCGCTCCGCCTTTTACAGAAAACTCAAAACGTGAAACGGTTTAAGTTCAAACACTTACGGTAAGCGCGCACACGATTGTCACATTGTTGCACGCCCCGAATTAACGGTTAAATCGCCCTTATACACACAGTTGTCCTGCCGATTTAATTCGGATTTATTCGTAACGCATTGATTTAAAACGTCTCGCAGAACATATCCGAAATCGACCTCTTTAATATCAGTATGAATTAGCCCCACTAGGCCCCGAATTAAGCTCCCTCTGCCGGTTTAAACGTCAATCACATGCTATCTTACATGCCGCGGTTTCAACCAAATCGACGCCGCTACGCTATAACCACTCGCGAGTTTATATGTTCACCTTTGCAGATGGCTGCGTCCAGCCATGCGCCGAGTTGAACGCAACTCACTAAGACTCACATACAACATGAGGCGAGATCATGAAGCTCTATCAGTTTGTCGAACACGAAACGCCCCCTGCCGGCGCGTCCGTCATCATGGATGCTTGAGCCTCGTATCTGTGAAGCTCAAGGCGGAAGAAACCACGGGCCGCGCGTCATTGATATGGAGCGCGATCCGTCGGGAGACGCCATTGAATATGCAGTGACCAGCGCGCCGGAAACGGCCCGTACAGGCGACATACGCCTATTCAGCGTGGAACTCATGCCGGAGGCCCGCAGCGTCACGGACGGCTTCCATAGATACCGTGACGAAACCTTGAGGGATTGTCGTCTCTGGACTAAGCGACCCGCGGCGCGCATCATGCGCCGCAAGTAGTTGATATAATCTATCAGCTTTGTAAGCTATTCTCCTTCGCTCACGAGCGAAGTTGACACACTATCTCCGCCGGCTTAATGTCCCGGCATTGGTTACTGCGCGAGGTAACTGGATACCGCACGCATCAGCTATCACGCAACGCAAACGACGCGCCATTAACAGCTTGGCGCAAAGGTAGGAGCTTCAAACATGACAACCAACACCGCGACCGCCACTCCCACTCCCACTCCCACTCCCACTCCCACTCCCACTCCCACTCCCTCAACCTCTGCCAATCCGCCGCAGGCTGGAACGACCACGCCCACGCCGTTCGCTCCGGCGAAACCCGCGAGCAACCCGCCGTTCGCTCCGGCGAAACCCGCGAGCAACCCGCCGGTCGCTGCGAAACCCGCCACGCCGACCCCGGTTCCCAACAAGCCCGCCACGCCGACCCCGGTTCCCAACAAGCCCGCCACGCCGACCCCGGTTCCCAACAAGCCCGCCGCGCCGACGAAACCCGCGAGCAACCCCGCGCCGACGAAACCCGCGCCCGCTGCCAAGCTTCCCGCCGCAGGAAGCGACAAAAATCCGTTCGGGTTGCCCGACGCGGAGAGTATCAAGGCCGGCAACAAGTTCATGGATGACGTGGATCGCTTCGCGAAAGAGGAAGTGACGGGGCTCAAGTCCCGCACGGCTTTCGCACGGCGCGTTTGCCTCGCCGCCGAGGACAAGCTCGTGGCGGAAGGCGACGTGAAGACGGTGTTTCACCGTTACAGCGTGTCGCTGGCCAAGGCGAACAATACCAGCTACGAACCCGGCGCGAGCGTCGCAGTTCAAGAAAGCAAGCTGCGCACGTTCGTCAAGCTGGGGCGCGCTGCCGGCGGCAGCGATACTCTCAACCCCACTTCGGGCGAACCCGAGCGCGTGAGCGACATGCTGGCGCGCGCCGAGGAGGTTCGTCGCGGTCTCGCCGTGCAAGAGGACACGCGCAAGCGTCTCAAGAGCAAGGCGTTCGACTTCCTCGTGGAAGTGGCGCGTCGCCAACTCGAAGCGTTCGAGAAAGTGAGACAGGGGGCGAACGCCTGCGATCTTCTATCGGATGACGACATCGCCGGGATTGCACTCGGCGAGGACAGGGAGGCGCCCGCGCCCAAGGGTGAAGCGGAACAGCTTACCGCGCTCATTGCGAGCATGAGCAAAATGTCCAAGGGCAAGGATGCGACGGACAATGCGCCGGCCAAGCCGGGGTATCCCTCGCCGGAACTGGATCAAGCCATCAAGCTCTTGGCCCTGCGACTCGCCAAGGTCGACCCCGAGGCCGCCAAGAAACTTGGCGACAACGCTTCCAACTCCAACGGCGCGACGCTCGCAGCGTTGCTCGTCAAAAAGAAGTGAGTTACCTCAACGGGTAATGAGCCCACCCTTTGAGGTTGAGGCCGGCACGACTCCCAGCGTGCCGGCCATTTTCATGCGCAGCTATCACGCGCAACGTAGGAACGTCAAATGACCTCACATCCTGCCCACGCAATGCGCATCCAGAGGCTTTTAGAGCGCGGCATACGGTTCAAGAGCGTCGCTGGCGAGGCGCGCTCTTTCCAGTGGCAAACGTCCAACGGTCGCATAGTCTCTGGAACTTTCCCGACACTCGAACATGCCGCACTCAACGCTGACATATGGGACAGGATAGCGCAGGATCGCAGATTACCTCTGGAGGTAGTTTATGGACCCGTCTCTGAAACTCCCAACACGATCGAGCGAGGCGCGTCCTGCCGGCAGTACGTTAACCATGAGCCAAACACCCTCGCCGGAAGGATTGAAAGGTTTGTGCATCGCGTCGGTTGAACTCGCCCTGTTCGCAGCGCCACAACCCACAACGCCACAACCCACAACGCCACAACTCACAACGCCGCGCATGACGCCGAGACAGTTCAGGGATTTGCTAATAGCCCTGCATTACCCTGTCGGGTAATGCTCCAATCATTGCAATATGTTACCATGCGAGGTAGCGTATTGCGTTAGTATATTTTCAGGATATCAATATTACCCTGCAAAGTCATGGAGCAAGAGATATGGCCAAGTCACCTAAGCGAGACTTCGCCGAGCTTGTTGATGAGTTCGGGGTTGAAGTCGGGAAAATAAAGCAGCCTATGTATATGGTTGCGCTCATGTGCGCGGAGGCCGCAGCGAATGGCTTCGCGCTATCGGAAGACGCGGGCGAGTTGCTGCATAGGTTCTGGAACGGTCGCCGCGCTGGGAACAATGAGCCGCGCGTAAAGGAACCGCCATCGTCCGTGCAAACGTCAAAGTTCAGGCGGTTCCTACTTCTCGGCGAACAGCAAGGGACGGACGGGGTTGAGAACTTGCGCAAGGTTCCCGAGCTGTGCCGGACTCTGGGGTTCAAGAGCGACGTTTACAACATAGCGCTAGACGTGGCGAGGGACGCCTTGGGCAACGGCAAGCCCTTGAACGACAGGGAGCTGCGCGCATCAGTCAAGCGCGCCATCGAGAGTGTATCCGAGGCCAAGCGAAAGAGCGAGAGAGCGAGAGGAAACGAGCATGAGCACGAACACGCCATTCAACAAGGGCGCTCGCGCCAGCGAGACTAGCTCACCTATCACGCCCACATACCGCGATCTTGCAGAGGCGCTGCGCAACGCAGACATGGCCTCCCTGCCGGTGGATGCGCGTGACGACGTGATTGCGATAATGTCGCATCTGCGGGCGCATCTTGTGCATAGGTTCGACGCGCTGGACGAATGGCAGCGGCAGCTTGCGACGCGCGAGGACAATCTTAACAAGATAACCTCGGAACGCGAGGCGCGGCTTGGCCGGAAGGAGAAAGAGCTTGCGCAGGGCTTGCGCACTCTCGGGATTTCTGATTTGGATGTGCGGGCAATACCCGGAGAGGTAATCCCATGACGCAAACGGACTGGTCGCTCGAAGCGCTGCCTTGGATCGAGCTAAATTACTTCTATTCTTCTACGTGGGACGCGCGCGTCTATATGGTGGAGGATGAGTTCTTCATCGTCTTGTGGCGGGGCCACAACGGAACGTATTTGTTCAACAAATACACACGTCAGCCGCGACCGCCTTTAAGGGCGGCTTCAAGGTCGGCTTCAAGGGCGGCTTCAAGGGCGGTTGAGTCAATACGAGACCCGCTCGAAATCCAAGCACGCCTGTTCGAAGCTGCGGAGCGCGGCGCGATCAAGCTAGACCCCGAGCATTACCCGGAGAGGTAATCCCATGACGCAAACGGACTGGTCGCTCGACGCGCTGCCGTGGGAACAATCAACCCGCCCGAACACAGACACTAGCAGGGTGTAGCTTATAATAGATGGCGAGGTCTGGGCATTGTTACGCAGGATACACGACCACGGACATATGGCGGGGCGATGATATTGAGAGGGCCAAGCAACGACAGAGACCTTCGCTACCATGATAACGCAGTCCTCGAAATCCAAGCGCGCCTGTTCGAAGCTGCGGAGCGCGGCGCGATCAAGCTTGAACCCTAGCGTTACCCAGAGGGGTAAACATGGACAAAACGAAAGAGCGAGAACGCTGGCACAATAGAGGGCTATCGCACCCAGACGATGCGCCGGCAGAGTTGAGCGCCCTGCCATGGAAGGACGTGTCAGCCGACAGCCGATGGAGACGCTACGTCCGGGCAGTGGTGCTCGGGAAGAACGTAACAATCTACGAGGGCACGCGTGCGTTTCGGCTTTCCTATGATGATTTAAGCTCGAACAACATAGATGACGTTCTGCAGATACAAGCGTTGCTGTTCGAAGCCAAGGAGAAGGGACAGCTACAAATAAGGCATTGGTAAAGGATGCGTTATAATACATACTGAATAGTTTACTAGCACGAAAATATATCGGTTGACATACGTTTGTTGCTGCGTTATCAAGTGTTTGTTCCATTAATACATTACCCTTGCCGGGTAACGATACTACAACGGACAGGCCAAATGTCTCAAGCAAGCAAAGAACGGGCAATAGAGGGCGGAAAAAAGTTTGATCTAGGCAAGTCCGCTATTGATTTGATCGACCCGGAGTTCATCAAGGGGCTCGGCGACGTTCTCGAATATGGTCGCCTTAAGTATGGCGATCGCAACTGGGAAGAGGGCATGACGTGGGGGCGCGTGTTCGCAGCGTCGCAGCGTCACATGCTTCAATTCTGGATGGGCGAGAGCTACGATATCGGCACGCCAGAGGAACCGGGCAGCGGGCTGCATCATCTTCACCATGCTGCGTTCGGCCTGATGGTGCTTGCTGCGCTGGAACGTGCGGACGCAGGGAACGACTCCCGCAGCAAACTAGGAAAGAAACAATGCGAGAAGAAAGTGCCAAAGGTCATACCCGAAGCGTCGGGAAATCCCCCGCGCTGGCAGCGCCATATGAGAAAGCTCCGGCGCGCATTCTTCGGTTTGTAGAGGCGCTGGGCACCTATCACGGACGCGAACTGGCCTGCCGGCACGACCCGGAGACGAACGTAACCGAGATTGTTCGGGCGGTGTATCTGGACGCGACGCCTCATCATAGGTCGCGTCTGGAGCGCGCCACGGACGATATTACCATGGACGATATGCGGCGCTATGTTGTGTCGCGCGATCTTCCGCCGCCAACGCGCGAACTCGTTCGCTATCTGAAATCATGATTACCCGAGGAGGTATCGCCATGAAGCAAACGGACAACGTATTTCTTTCGTCAGCCAAGAGACAAGCGGAAAACTCTCAGGACTGGAGAGTCGTTCAAGCTGTGAATGTGGCGGAACGCTTCCTGCACGGAATGGCGACGCGGGATGAAATGGTCGCGGCGTGGGGCACGCTATGCTCAGCCATATCGTGGAAGGAAATGGGCACGGTCTACTGGCCGGAAGTGACAACCCCTTACCTAGTCGGTCATGGCCTGTTCAACGAACGAACCATCGGCCAGCTATTGCTCTTCGGGGACTATTACACGAGGAGGTAAGCATGCGCGAACAAACGGACTGGGCACTCGACGCGCTGCCGTGGAAGCCCTACACCGGCCTTGATGGCAACACTAGCGAAGATACAGTGCACCTCGTAATAGCGGGTCGCCACTTTTACACCCTATGCGAAGTGAAGCGCCATATCGAGGATTAGGCTTCTGAACTCGCCATCAAGTCGCGCAAGCGCACCGAGACCGTCTCTCACGAAGACTAGTGCGATTACCTCTGCGGGTAGCTTACTCGCAGAGGTAGCACCACAACCCACAACCCACAACCCACAACCCACAACCCACAACCCACAACCCACAACCCACAACCCACAACCCACAACCCACAACCCACAACCCACAACCCACAACCCACAACCCACAACCCACAACCCACAACCCACAACCCTAAACCCACAAGGACAGACATCATGACGCTCACTCTCAAACAGATCGCTTCCCGCATTCCCGGTTACTACAAGGCCGGCTTGAGCATTCATCTGGAAGGACCGCCCGGCGGCGGCAAAACCTCGATCATGGAGACAGTCCCGCAGCTTCTCGCGCCGCACTATGCGCCCGAGTGCGAGTTCGGGATAATCACGCTCAACGGCGCGGGCACGTCCGAAACGGACGCCACGGGATACTTGATCCCCACGCCGGGTAAGGACGGCGCGAAACCAAGCTCGGAGTTCACCGAACCCTACTGGATGCGGACGAAGGACGGCCGCCACATGCGGGACTTCTCCGGCGGCATCCTGTTCATTGACGAGGCGGACAAGCTCCCGCTCGACGCCAAGAAAATTCTCGGCGAGGCTGCGCTGTCCCGTCGCTTCGCCTCCCACACTCTGTCGGACGGCTGGCTCGTCTGGTCTGCCGGCAACCGTGCGGAGGATCGGTCGGGCGCGACGAAGGAACTGGACCACCTTATCAACCGCCGTATGCGCATCAGGGTCGGCATGGACCTGGAGTCGTGGGTCGAGTGGGCACACCGTCACGATATGTCACCCGAGTCTATCCGCTTCGCAGAAGAGAACGCGGGTATGATGTTCGAGGGCAGCGTGCCGAAGGTTCAAGGCCCGTGGCTCACGCCGCGCTCGATGGAGCTGGGCGACAACTACCTTCGCACTATCGCCGGCGACGGCCCGCTTCCTATGGACCCCGTGGCGCAGACGGAAATCTCTGGCCTGATCGGCGAGGCTGCGGCAATGCAGTTCATTGCCATGGTCAAGATCGGCATCGAGCTTCCGAGCATTGACGAGATTGTGGCGGACCCCGGCAGCACGCGCATTCCCAAGAAGGCCGATGCGCAGATGCTTCTCGTCTACAAGCTGGCGAACTACTTCACGCCTGAGCGCGCCGGCTCGGTCATCACATACATGAAGCGCAAAGAGTTCGCGCAGGAATTTGCCGTGAGTTTCTTCAAGATGGCCTGCGCCCGTCATCCGCGGACGATCCTGTTACCCGAAGTGGTAAACTGGACGCGCTCCAATGCGCAGCTCGTCACCATCGCCTCGTCGTTCCGTGGCTAGTCTCTACTCTGCGGCGAAGAGTCTCCGGGGCTGCCCCGGAGGCCATCTACCTCATGGCCGTGCATACATAAAATGCACGCTGATGACGAGGATTATTAGGCTCAAGCGAGCTTTCAACCACTACAGCAACAGGATGGAAACGGACATGCGTTTCGAGTATCAGATTTCCTTGAAAGTGGACATGAACGAACTGGACGATGCAACCAAGTCGCTCATGAATGACGCGATCAAGCAGGCGGCGCAGCTCATATTCGCCCAAGCCAGCATGATTATGCAGGGCGATAAGCGCGCCCCACAGATGGCGGTGACGTGCGACGATGGCTACACCGACACGGTGACGCTCAACCCTTTCGACTAAGGGGACGACCGGGCTGGGTCACGGTGACGGCGACAATAACAGGCAAGCTAGGAATAAGATCATGGATAGCGAAGCTCTATACGATCGTGAAATGACTGGCCAAGAGCTGGCCCAAACCTTGAACAAAATCTCCCATGCCGGCGCGAGGAAGACGCCGACGCGGCTCGAACTCAACGCCGAGCAACATAAGCTCTGGACGCAGACTCGCACGGCGCTTATGTGGAGCGCCCCTGCGTTCGCCAGCATCTTCTATTCCATGATGGCGGATAACGACCCGGACTCTGCATACTTCACGGATGAAGTCGAGCGATGCGGGACGGACGGCAAGCATCTGTTCATCAACCCCGAAGGGTTCTTCTCCAAGGAATGGAACATACATAATCGAGTGGCTGCGGTGGCGCACGAGATTGCGCACGCCATGTTCGACCACTGCGGTATGCAGAACGCGCTCAAGACGCGCGGCGTCATTGTTACCCCGAGCGGTAATCGGATTGACTACGACGAACAGATATACGCCGAGAGCATTGACTATGTTGTCAATGCGCTGCTGGCCGAAAGCAACATCGGCAAGATACCCGATAACTGGTTCTATGATCCGAACATCGCCAAGGGAACCGACAGCGTGTTTGAGGTCTATGAGCGCCTCTATGAGAAGCGCGAGAAGCAGGAGAACGGCGGTGGCGGTGGCGGTGGGGATAATGGCAGCCAAGCAGGCCCCGGCACGGACAACCACTGCGACCCCGGCACGGGCGATGGCGGCGCGCCGTCACAGGCTCAGAGCGACCGCAGCGAGCAGGAGTGGAAGAACGCCGTTGCCGGAGCCATGGCCTCGGCTCAAGCGCAGGGGAAGTTGCCCGAGGCGCTCAAACGTCTCTTCGCCGAACAGCTCGAACCGAAAGTGTCATGGCAGGAACACTTGCGCGCCATGATTACCCGGCGCGTCGGCAACGATACGCGCTCGTGGAAGAAGCTGGACCGCCGTTTGATCGTGCGCGGGATTGGAGCGCCCGGCAAGATCGGGTTCGGCTGCGGGTTGATTGACATTGCCATTGATACGTCCGGGTCGGTCACTGGCCCCATGGTGGACCAGTTCCTTGCGGAAGTCCGCAGCATCCTCGAAGACGTTCGCCCGCAGCGCGTGAGGCTCATATGGTGTGACGCCAAGGTGCATCGCGTAGACGAGGTTGACGACGTGCAAGACTTGGAATGGGTGCGCGCGCTCGGCGCTGCCGGCGGCGGTGGGACTGCGTTCGAGCCCGTGTTCGAGCATATCTATGAGAGCGGCGAGGAGCCGGAGACTCTACTCTACCTCACCGACGGTCTCGGGTCATTCCCCGACGCGCCCCCGGACTATCCCGTGGTGTGGGGCAGCATCTACGCTGCATCTACATACCCGTTCGGCGAAGTCGTCAACATCGACATGCAGAGCTAGGACCGCAACCGGATCATCCACCCGCAGCCGGAGCCGGGCAGCGGGCGAGCGTGAGGCGTATAGGGCGCATCCCAAAGAGCCCTATACGCCGAGGCGCTACAAGGTAGGGTTCGGGCGGTTGCGGATCCTGCACCGTGATAGGTGCTAAGGTGAGCTACCCGTGAAACCTTACAAACCCGGCAGTAATTACCACTGGAGGTAAACATGGACAACCTTATCGCGTTCGTCGGGCCTGTGTCCATCCTGCTCATGATGGCGCAAGACTACGCAATAGCCAAAGCCAAAGAAAGAGCCGCCGAAGAGTATTTTCGCGGATACGACCTCGGAGTAATCAATGGCTACAAGCAAGCCGCTAGTAACGTCTACGAGGGAACAAGGGACTGGCACGAACGCAGCATGAAGCTCACCGGAAAGCTATAACATTACCACTGGAGGTAACATGAGTTTCGAGACATACACGAAGCTTAAAAAAGCCGTGTTCGAAAATCTCAACTCGGCAAAGGAGAACGGCTACACAGCCGCTACCGATACGCGGCAGGAGGCCGTCAATCTCATGGACTGCTCGGCAGACACGCCGGAGTGCGTTCTCGACCTTATCGAAGCGCTCATTAAGGAATGGAAGGCTGGGGAAGCGTCCGACCGTTTGCGCGGTTGAGGACAAGTTACCACTGGAGGTAAACATGAACATTATCTTGGCGTTCCTGGCGCAATCAAATGCCTCGTGCAAGCCAATGCGTAAGGCAAGCGATGGGGCGTCATCGTCATAGAGTTCGATGACGGAGATTATGAGCACCATAACATCGCGGAAGGATTTAGCAGCTTACACATTGCATGCTGCTAAATCCTTCCGCGAGCAGGTAGAGGCCACGGACGGAGCCAACAGCAATGCCTAGCTCAATACCGGACAGAGACGAAATCGAAACCTTGCGAGGAGAGATATACGAGCGGGCGCTTGTGATCTTTCACCGCCTCATGCCCGAGCTTTCTGGCGAGGAAATATACAACTACGTCATCCCGTCGTCCGATAGAGCAAATGTCGAACTTTCCAGACGGATGTTTCCCAACACGGAACTGCCGCATGCAGTATTTTTCACTACGCAGGCTGGGGCTATAGCAACTATACGACTCGACCCCAAGCTATACGCGGTCCCCATGGGATACGCTATGATTAACGCAGACGACTCTATCGAGCGGCAGCGTCTATGGGATTCTTTGCCGGCGGCGGCAGAGTGGTTGCGAGGCGTGAACGCCACTGCGGTCCTGTGCGAGTCGTGGGTCTACGCTATCGAGGCCGTAGCCCAGCGAGCGAACAACCCCATAGAAGTTCTCAGCGCCATGCCGTCTCTATCGCTTCTCCTACCCGAGTCCCCCAAACTTGCAACAATAAGGGCAGGAACCCGCGCCTACGTGGAGTTATCCCATATCGAGCGACTGTCTGTGCGGTTCAACCGTGCAAGGCGCGCACCCGCGAACAACAAACGCGGATGGGGAAAGACCATATCCGAAATCGACCGCGACGCGGCAACCATGATCGCACAAAGCGCGATCCTCAAAGACACTCCGATCAAAAAACCCAGCAATGGGGTGGCCGGCGTGTATATCGCCACCTTGGACATGCGCGTCTCAAACCCATTCATAACCGAGCAATCGCCTATAGGAGCATAAGCCATGGTGCGCAAAGTAATTCACTTCGACAGGACCGACGCCGGGAGGCTGCACTGTGACGAGTGCGGCCACGACTTGGAGCATTCGCTCGGCTAGGGTAGTTACCTCATTGGGTATCCATGCCCGAAGTGCGGAGCGGACATGCTTACTCGGCGAGACTTCGAAGCGACAGAGAAGACGTTTCGCATCCTCGATTGGGTCAACAAATGGTTCTCATGGTGGCTCGTTGCCGAGCCACCATGAGAGCACGCACAGAATTAAGATGCGTCACCATGCCGGCAGCACCGACATTCGCATTTCCGATAAACGCTGACATTACCGCCTGGGGAAACATGCGCAAACTGTTTGCAGACGCCGAGAGCTACTACGACACGAAGACTGGATATTCTCTAAGCAAGCTGACGCCCCCGGAATACATCCTCGACGCCAGATGGGAGACTATCGGATGGTCTATCGCCATTGACGACAGCTTCCCGGTGTGGATGGAGGGTGACGAGCTACGCGATTTTATCAACGAAGAGTTCGTATCGAAGAACGAACCATTCATGTTCATTTCGCACAACGCCCTGTTCGACGCACTGATATTGTCTATGCGCTATGGGATCGTGCCGGCAGCGTTGGCGGATACGCTGTCCATGAGCCGCGCGTTGATATCGCACAAACTCCCACGAGGCAGCGTCTCGCTCAAGAATGTCGGCGCTTACTTCGGACTGGAGAAGGGCGATGAAGTCGTAAACATGAACGGCCTGCGTCTCGCGCAGATCAAAGCGTCTGGCCGATATGAGGCATATCAGAGCTACGGCAAGCAGGACACGGCCATTTGTCGTGAGATATTCAGGAATCTTGCGCCAGCGTTTCCTGTGAATGAGTTCCTCATAAACGATATGGTGATACGCATGGCAGCGTATCCCCAATTCCAGATAAACGAAACGAAGCTGTTTACCCACAAGGGTAAGCTGGAGGCCGACAAACAAGCAATCCTTGACCGGGTAGGGCTCGACCAGAAGACGCTAGGGTCGAACGAGCTGTTTGCCACTGCGCTGCGTCGGCTAGGCGTTGAGCTCCCTATGAAGGAAAGCCCGTCAACCGGCAAGCAAACATATGCGTTCGCCAAGACGGACAAGGCCATGACCGACTTGGCCGAGCATCCCGACCACGACGTTCAAGCGCTGATCGCCGCGCGCCTCAAGGTCAAATCCACAATCGAGGAAAGCCGAACGCAGCGGTTCATAGACGTGGCAAGCGCCACTCGTGACGAGAACGGCATATGCTGGATGCCTGTCGCGCTCAAATATGGCGGGGCGCATACGCATCGCTTCTCTGGCGACTGGAAGCTCAACCAGCAAAACATTCCACCCGGATCGCTGCGAGAGTCGCTGGAGGCCCCGGAGGGCTGTAAGGTTGTGGCGTGCGACGCTTCGCAGATCGAAGCGCGCCTTACCGCTTACCTCTGCGGGCAATGGGATTTGCTCCGGCAGTTCGCGGACGGGCTCGACCCGTATTCGCTCTTTGCCTCTGACATTTATGGCGAGGTCGTAACGAAGAAGGACAAGGAGAAGCGCCTTCTCGGAAAAATCTCGCTTCTCGCGCTCGGGTTCGGAATGGGCGACGAGACGTTCATGAACACAGTTCGCGTCCAGTCTGCAAAGGTCGGAACGCCGATAATAATTAGTCTGGAAATGGCGGCGCGAGTCGTCGCGCTCTACCGCAGCAAGTATCCGAATATCCCGAAGACGTGGCGCTGGCTAGGGCGCGAGATACCGCGCCTCGCGTCTGGCGCGTCAAAGGGCGAAATGTTCGGCCCTATGATCTTCGATGATAGGTGCGTGTGGTCGCCGGACGGTATGCCGATCCACTACGAGAACTTGCGCCGAGAGAACGGGCGCTGGAAATACGACAACCGCGGCATACCGACGATCTTGTATGACGGTAAGTGGCTTGAGAACATAGTCCAGAACTTAGACCGTGTGGCGGTTATGGAAGCCGCGCTTCGCGTGAGGGCTATAGAGCGCGCCGCAGGTTGGAACCTATCGCTCGCGCATCAGGTGCACGACGAAATCATCTACATCGTGCCGGATGACCTCGTAAGCGTGTTCTCGCGCGTCGTCTACGACGAAATGGCAAAGTCCCCCGAGTGGGCTCCCGACTTGCCTCTAGGGGCGGAGGTAAAAATAGGGCAGAACTACGGAGACCTTCACGAAATAAAGTTATGACAAGCCCTTGACAAATGTTACCGGCACGGGTAATATTGGGCACAATAGGAGGCATTCATGGAAACTCTCGACCCAGAGAAGGTCTACAACGTGCGCATCGCGTTTCAGACCTCGCAGCTTATCGCTGTTTTGCTCTATCGTCTTATGTCGCAGAAGGTGCTCACGCACGAGGTCATCGAGGAAACTTGCAAGGGCTTCGACCTTAAGGCTCGGCCCCGGTCTAAGATACTTGAAGTCCGCAAGGCGCTCGCCGGCCACAATGTTTCGCCCGTTACCACGTCGGGCGTGGGGTACTCTCTGCTGCCGGAGGACAGAGACAAGCTCAAGAACTACGTCGCCGAGTTCCAGAAGGAGGCCGCGTGATGCCGCTAAGCTACCACCGAGCCGACGCTCTGAGATATGCGATGCTGCGCGCTGGCGACAACGTGGCGTCCGGTGGCCTGACGGTGGGCGGACGCGTGCCTAACAATCCGCGCGGACGCCTTACGTATCCAGATGTTCCTGACCTCTCATCCCACGTCGCTGCGAATATATGCCCGGAGTATCGTGACGTGTTCGCAGAGCCGGCCGGCGGTTCGAGGGCGAAATGCTCGATATTGTCGGGCGGCTGATAATGCGCCTGCGGTGGTCCGACGACATGCGCGGCGTGCGCCATCCCGTCATCAAGGGCGTGCATTCGTCGCGGAGCAAGGTCTACTTGTTCATGGCGACCTTCGAGGGCGAGGCGTTCGTGCTCGAAGACGATGCAACGATGTATCCGTCGGATACGCTCGTGGCGCAGATCAACCTACTTACCGCCGGAGGTAAATGATGGCGTTGCAAGTTCGCCAGCGTAAGCCCAAGGCGTGGTCGTGGTCCTATTCGAAGCTGAAAAATTACAGGACATGCCCCCGCCGTCACTACCACTGCGACATTGCCAAAGACGTTCCGCAGGAGACGAGCGACGCGCTCACATGGGGCAACGCAGTTCATGAGGCCATGGCGGCGCGCGTCGGCAAGAACGTCCCTCTGCCGGAGGACATGCAGCAATTCGAGGACTGGGCGGCAAAGGTCAAGACTGACATGCCCGGAGCGGTAACGTCTTGCGAGCACGAGCTGGCTATGACCGCCGAGTTTAAAGCGAGCGCTTGGTTCGGAAATGACACATGGACGCGCGTTAAGCTCGACGTGCTCCAGATCATTCCGGCAGGGAGCACTCAAGTCGCGTCGCTCATTGACTGGAAGACGGGTCGGATCGAGAGCGACTCGGAGCAACTCGGGATCGCCGCAGCCGTTGTGTTCGCGAATTTTCCGAACGTCCAGAAAATCAGAACCCGCTTCGTGTTCTTGAAAGAGGACGCCGATGGAGAAGAGGACTTCACTCGGCAGGACATGCCCCTGCTATGGGCGAAGCTCTTACCCGAGTTGGGTAAGATGAAGCACGCAGCGGAAACAAACGACTACCCCGCCAAACCGTCGCACCTTTGCAAGAAGTATTGCCCGGTGGCGTCGTGCGAACATCATGGGAAATAACATGCACCAACTGTTTCGCTCAATGTGCGCAGAGAGGTTCGCGTTTACGTTACACGACGGGCGCGAAATCATATTCGACATTAGCAAGCTCAATGACGACATAGCTCGTAACGCTGTGCCGGCAGAGCGCAGCATCGCTAACGTAGACAAATCTTTGGCCGACGAGTGGCCGGAAGGGCCCATAAACCCGAGCAGGCTCGAACTCATAACCCGCAAGATCGTGGCCGACCATCCGATCGCCTGCATGGCGCTCCCTAACGGAGCGTTCATACTCGACGGGTATCATAGATACAGCCGGGCGGTGTTGTCCGGCATGCCAGAAATCAAGATGCGCGTCATAACGCCCGAGGTCGCCAAGCAATATGTTCTCTCGGGCGTCGAGTATTTTGACGAGTTCGCGAAAGGGTAGCGTCATGGGCTATAGTGTTCCGGCGTGGATGATGGTCGCTCTGCTGATCGTGTATGTTATCGCAGGGCTCAAATCTCACGACGACTGCGTATCGCGTTACGGCTTTGAAGCTCCGGCGTGCCAGCCACAATCCGAATACGCAGGCGAATGATGACTCCCGAAGGCAAGATCAAGCGCGCAGTAAAACAGGCCCTCAAGCCCTACGAGGCCGAGGCCGACATATGGATGCCGGTTCCCGGCGGCTTTGGCGAGAGCCGTCTCGATTTCGCGGTTTGCTACAGAGGGCGTTATATCGCCATCGAGACCAAAGCTCCGGGCAAAGACCTCACAGCCCGGCAGAAACAATGTGTCGCTCGCTACACACGTGCAGGCGCACAGGTTTTCGTCATCGACGATACAGACGTTTGCATCCGCGCTCTGGAATTTTACATGGAGCAATTGCGAGCGGCTTACCCGAGCGGGTAATATCTATGAAGCACAAGGGTTATAGTCGCGTATTCGTCTGCCCTCTTGAGTATCAGCGAAAGTTCAAGCGCATGATGAAGCTCTGCGAGTTGGAAGTAATCATCAAGCGCGCCATCGTAACCCTGCCGGAGTGGCTGGCGAAGAACAAGGGACTTATATAATGTCCATCCACGTTACCCCGTCTGGTAAAGTTGTCATGCCCTTCCATGGGGCTATGGCGGCTGTGTTCCCAGAACATGAGCGCAAGCTCGTGGCCGGCACGGATTATATGGCTCTGCCGTATGACGTGTCTACTGCGATCATGGCGCGTAGGTTCGGCCTTGACATGCCGGCCCCCGTGTTGTCGCAATATGATTGGGGTAATGCGCCTAGGACGCCGTTCGAGGTCCAACGTCAAACCGTGTCGTTCCTCACCTTGAACACGCACGCCTACGTGCTCAATGGGATGGGGACCGGCAAGACCCTTTCTGCGTTATGGGCGTTCGACTTCCTGCGGGTCACCGGCTTCGCTCGCAGAGCCTTGATAGTTGCGCCCGTCTCGACGCTCTACGCGACGTGGGCCAGCGAGATTTTCAACAATCTCCCGCATCTGAAATACGTCGTGCTCGACGGAACGAAGGGCCGCCGGCTCAAGCGTCTAAACGAAGATTGGGACGTTGCCATAGTCAACCACGACGGCGTAAAGGTCGTCTTGGAGGCGCTCAACGCACGCGACGACATTGACGTTCTCGTGCTGGACGAACTGGCGGTGTATCGCAACGGGCGCGCGGCGCGCACGAAGGAAATGATAAAGTTCGCCGCCAACAAGTCGTGGGTCTGGGGCATGACCGGCAGCCCGGCGTCCATGGGGCCGATTTCGGTATGGGCGCAATGCCAGATCGTAACACCGCATACGGTCCCTAAATACTTTGGTCACTTCCAAAAGGCCGTGCAAACGAAGCTCTCGCAGTTCCGTTGGGAAGACAAGCCGGACGCACTCGAACGCGCGTTGGACGTTATGCAGCCCAGCGTGAGGTTCTCGCTGGACGACGTGATAGAGTTACCCGCGCAGGTAATGCAGCATTTAGACGTGCCGATGAGCGCGAAGCAGAAGACCGTCTACAAGGCCATGACGGAGGCTGCTGCGGCTATGGTTGACAGTGGCGACGTGACGGCTGCTAACGCAGGCGCGCTGCTCAACAAGCTGCTCCAAATCTCTGCCGGGTGGGTCTACAACTCACAAGGCCAAATCGTTGAGCTTGACGGTGGCGCAAGGCTTGACGCCTGCATAGACGCAATCACGTCAGCATCCGGCAAGGTGATTGTGTTTGCGAACTTCAAGCACGTTGTCGCAGGCATATCAGAGCGACTTACCGCCGAGGGTATCGAGTTCGCGACGATAACGGGCGAGACGCCAAGCGCTACGAGAACCCAGATATTCCACGATTTCCAGAACACTTCGAAATACAAGGTGCTCGATGCGGCTCCGGGGGCCATGGCGCATGGCGTCACGCTCACAGAGGCCGATACGGTCATCTGGTATGGGCCGACGCTTTCTCTGGAGACCTACAATCAAGCGAACGCGCGCATTCGTCGCATCGGGCAGAGGCGCAAGCAACTAATCCTGCATCTGTGTTCGAGCCCGGCAGAGCGACGGATGTATAAAAACCTTGAGAACAGGGACATGACGCAAACCAAGCTGCTCGATCTATTTCGGGATCGCACAGCGTTAGCAGTTTAAAGGGAGACGCCGCCATGCGTGTTAATGTGTATGCCGAAGAAATGACAGAGACGGAAATCTTACGGAGCCGGTGCAAATGCGAGGCCCGTTCATTCACCGCCCTGGAGACGACGACAGCTCGGCTGTAACATTCTGGGGCAAACAGGACATGCGCGGCGTGCTTCGCAAGATGCTTGCTGCGCTGGATGCGCATTACGAAGCCGTGAAGCTATAACCGTCTAAAGGTGCAACCATGGCAAGGACCGACGCGGAATACGCCGAGCTGTATATCCAGCTTCGCGACAAGAAGAAAGCGTTCGAGGATAAATGCAAAGAGAGCATCAAGCCGGTAAACGATGCAATGGACAAGCTCGAAAGCTATTTCCTCAACAAACTCAACCAATCAGGCGGGGAAAGTCTTTCATTTCCCGCCGCAACAGTGTATAAGAGCGTGAAGAGTTCTGCGTCTGTCGCCGATGCGGAAGTATTCCGGGACTATGTGATGCTGTCGAGCAATCTCGATCTACTCGACATCAAGGCGAATGTTACGGCGGTCGAAGACCATATAGGCAAATACCAAGAGCCGCCGCCGGGCGTCAACTTCAAGCAATACGATCGCGTCGGGTTTCGGCGCAAGTAATTACCCGAGCGGGTATGAGTTTACTAGGAGAACCAAATGGCAAACGAACTTATGGTACCGCAGAACCTCGGCGCGCTGCCGGCGGAATATGCGCATCTTGTGAACAACGCGGACGTGCTCGGCCATAACGTCGTCTCGGGGTATGCCGTGCTCGGCATCCGAGGAAAGAATTTCTGGTTCAAGCAGGGCGGCGAGGAAACGCTTATCGAGCGTGGCGACGGCTCCGGCGACCCGGCGAACAGCATCCCGGTTATCATCGTCAAGGCGGCGGAACACGGCTCCAAGACCTATTACCCCGGCGGGTATGACGACAGGAACAAAGAGGCCCCGTCGTGCTTCTCGCCGGACGGCATCCGCCCTGATCCGAGCGTCGAGCAGCCGCAGAACCCGGCGTGCGCCACATGCCCGCAGAACCGGCCCGGAAGCCGCGTGTCGGACAACGGCAAAAAGGTCAAAGCGTGCTCTGACAACTGGCGTCTCGCCATCGTCCCGGCGGACGATCCGGCCAATGAAGTGTATGGCGGCCCCATGCTCCTTCGCGTGCCGGCGGCCTCACTCGGCGACATGCAGACCTACGGTCGCAAGGTTCAAGCGACCGGCAACGCCTATTTCACGGTCCGCACGGTGCTTCGGTTCGACCCGTCGCAGGCGTATCCGAAGCTGCTCTACACCGCGGAGCGTTCGCTCACGGCTGAGGAGCTGGGCATCGTGATCGCCATGCGTGACGATCCGAAGGTTCAACATATCCTGTCCGAAGCGTCCGAGTTCTACGGCGCGGACGATGGCGGCGATGACCCGGCTGCTCCGGCCCCCGCTCCGGCGGCTCCCCCGAAGGCTCCCCCGAAAGCCCCGCCGAAGGCTCCCCCGGCGGCTGCTGCTCCGGCTGCGGCCCCCAAGCCTGCGCCTCGCCCGGCGGCCCCGGCTGCGGCCAAACCGGCTCCGGCCAAGCCGGCGGCGGCCCCGGCTGCGGCCCCCAAGCCTGCGCCTCGCCCGGCGGCCCCGGCTCCGGCCAAACCGGCTCCGGCCAAGCCGGCTCCCGAGCCCGAGCCTGCCGCCGAACTTATCATCGAGAACGGCCACTATTGGGACGCGACCCTCGGCGATTGGGTTCCGATTCCCGAGGATGGGTATATCGGACCGACCGAAGCCGAGGCCATGGGGGTCGATGCAGCCGTAGACGGCGCGCTTGACGCGGCTCTTGACGCCGCATTCGGCTGAGTAAAATCCGTTCCCTAAAGTTACCGGCGGGGGTAATTCCCCGCCGCATTCATCTTGGGCTTGGGAATGGCAGAGGGCGCGCAGCTATATTTGGAGAGAGTGCTCCCCTTAGACGGAGAGCACTTCGTCGGGGTGTTCAATAAAGAAAATGGGAAGGGGGCATTCGGATATCCGGGGCTTACTGCCGATGAAGCCTTAAAGGTTGTGCGTCGGTTCCGGCAGAGGCCGGGGAACAACGTGTATGTGTCGCTTGCATCGCAAAAGGGCTACGACGAAAGGCAATCGTCCAAAACAGGCCAAGCGTTCAAATCTGCAAAGCGCACGCTGGAGACCTTCGCAAAGTCGAAGTGCCTCTACATGGACATTGACGTAAAAGAGAAGGGGTATCCTTCACAAGAGGTCGCCATAGCGGCGCTATACGAAGCTGTGGACAACTACCAGCTCCCGCGCCCGACCGTGATAGTTGGCTCCGGTTCGGGAGGCATCCATGCATATTGGGTGCTTGACGCGCTGCTCGATTACATGGAGTGGCGCTCGCTATCCGAAGCACTCATTGATTGGGCGGATCGCGCGGGCATAAAGTTCGACCGTGGCGTTACCATAGACGGCGTGCGCATCCTTCGCGTGCCGGGGACGATGAACAACAAGCCGGGCGTCAACAAGCCCGTCACGATCATCTACCTAGAGGAACAGGACATTGCGCTCCAAGACATGCACAACGCACTCGCGCCCTACAAGCGAGCCGGTGTCGCTGACAGAGTGCGAGAGGCGCTCGGTATCGGGAACGCTGATGTTCTTGGTGGAAACTATTTCCAGGCTGCCGGGCTGCGAGACATCGACAAGGTTGCAGTTGAGTGCCCTTGGATTTCTAACCAGCTTGCTACTGGAGGCGTTGGGCGCGACAACCCCCAATGGTCGCAAGCCGTCCTAGTCGCCTCGTTCTGCGAGAACCCAGAAGCTACAGCGCACAGGCTGTCAAACGGCCATGCGCAATACACCGATACAGAGACTCAAGCCGAGATAACGCGCCGCCTCAAAGAGCGCGACGAAGGCACGCACCGCGTCGGTTTTCCGTCGTGCCATGCCATTCGCGACACGGGCGCGGACGAATGTCAGACTTGCCCCCATTTCGAGCTTGAGACCTCACCGCTAAAGCTCGGCGACACAATTGCCATGCCGCCCGAGGCCCCATTACCCGAAGCGGTAAGGCAAGCCGAAGAAGAAGTCAAGCGGGATTACTCGCTTGAAACCATCGCCCTCAAACTAAACCCATTCCTGCCGGCAGGAGGGCGGGTGAACCCTCAAACCGGGATCGTCACAGCCGAACGAACATCTGAGAATGACGACGGCGACGCTGAGACCAAGCGCATCAACGTGTTCAAGGGCGTCATCTTCGAGGCTTGGATTTCCAGGGGCACGGACGGCCTCATATTCAACTTCATGACGACTATCGGCGGCAAGCCCACGCAGGGTAGCGTATCCGTCAAGGAAGCTGGCGGATCATCCCCAAGAGGGCCGCTGGCGGGGCAGGGGCTCTTTCTGAGCGAGGGCAAAGATACCGAGGCATTCATGAGAGACTGGCTCCACAACCTCAAGACTGCCGCCGAGACCGTCATTACTGGCGTTCCGTTCGGGTGGCACACTATGGGCGACAAGGACAAGGCGGACGCTCCGCTAGGGTTCTCCTACGCCGGGCTACAATACTCGACCAAAAATCCGGGGCTTGCTCCGCGCCCGAGCGAGGAGCTGGTAAAGCAGTATTACCCGGCTGGGGTAATAGAGCCGTGGAAGGACGCCGCAGCGGCCATAATCGCAGACAACTGCCAAGACCGTGCAGTGATTATCGCGTCGGCGTTCGCAGCCCCGCTCATGAGGTTCACAGGCGAGGGCGGCGTCGCGCTGGGAACATTCTCACCGGAGTCTGGTCTAGGCAAGTCCACGGCGCTAAAGATCGCTCAAGCAGTATGGGGCCATCCCCGGCGCGGTCTGCAAGGGCTCGACGACACGATGAACGCCACCATCCAAAAGGCGGCAGAACTAAACTCCCTGCCGGTCTACTACGACGAGTTGAAGACGCATGATGAAGTTACGAACTTCACGAGCACCCTCTTTAGGTTGACATCCGGCAAGGGCAAGGCGCGTCTTTCTGCGGCTGCGAAGCAACAGGAAACGCCGACGTGGGACACGATGCTGGTCTATGCGTCAAACGATACAATCGTCGCAGCGCTAACGGAGACGACTAAGGGGACTGTGGCCGGCAATGTTCGCGTGTTTGAGTATCAAACGCGCCCGTTCGCGCCGAGCATAACACCGTCAGCAATGGCGCAGAAAATATCGCAGCTCGAAACCAACTACGGGCGCGCGGGCGAGGTCTACGCGAAGTTTTTAGGCGCTAATGCCGCATCCGTTCGCGCTCAAGTAGCGGAGCGGATGAACAGCTTTGCTGACAAGCTCGGAGCGACTGGCGAAGAACGGTTCTGGGTTAGCGCCATGGTCATAACGCTGGCCGGAGCCGCCTACGCTAACCAGCTCGGGCTCACAAAATTCAACCTACCATCTATGAGGGCGTTCCTGACAGACGAGTTCGATCGCATGCGCGCGGCGCGTAAGATCGCGGCGAACGACCTCATGAATATCCAGTCGATCATAACCATCATGTCCGAGTTCCTCGCGGATATGGCCAGCCGTAGGACGATCCATACCGACCAGATAAACCTTAAAGCGCGTGGTCGCCCCAAACCGTTGAAGCTATTCGAAGACCCGCAGCGCGTAGACCGGCTCGGCGTCCAGATTAAATACGAGACTGCCCCCGGCGACCGCGGCATAATCCTTATAGACGAGAGCGAGCTTGAGAAATGGCTGGGGCAGAAACGCATCCCCATAACCGTGTTTCTTACCTCCGCCGGTAATCTGCTCCGGGCGGATCGTTCGGTAGGCGCACTCGGGACCGGCACGCGCTTAGCCATTTCGAACGTGCGCGTATTCAAAATCGACACGGCGGAAATGTCCGCCGAGCCCTTCCGCAAATTCTGTCGCGACCCTGAAAAACCGATCTAGGAGCCCCCATGAAACCCATGCTCGCCGCAACGCTCGACAATTTCGACGACCTCACATATCCTCTTATCGCTTCGCCCAAGCTGGACGGAATAAGGTGCATCGCCGCAGCCGACGATGGGGCTCCTATGTCCAGAAAGTTTGAGGAAATTCCAAACCGCCACATATACAACATATTCAGAGAAGCTCATAGGGTGTTTCCTCTGACTTTGCTTGATGGCGAGCTGATGGTTCCGGGTAAGGACTTTAACGGCGTGCAATCAATCGTCATGTCGCGCGACGCTGTGTCGAACTTTGAGCATCATGTGTTCGACCTAGCCTACGCCAACATACCGTTTCGCGAGCGCCTCACAGAGCTACAATCTTACAAGCTACCGCCATGGGTAAAGATTGTTGACCAGTGGGAGATTGCAAACCTTATGGAGCTTATCGCCGCAGAGGAATACTGCGCGCAGGCAGGCTATGAGGGTATTATGCTGCGCAATCCAGAAGCAGGATACAAGCTAGGCAGGAGCACTCTCAAAGAGGGTGCGCTGATGAAATACAAACGCTGGTATGACGCAGAGGCTACCATCGTTGGGTCAGTAGAGCTTATGCTGAATGAGAACGAAGCGACCAAAGACGCCATCGGACACACCAAGCGATCCAAAAAGAAAGAGGGCCTCGTGCCGGGAGGAACCCTCGGCGCTCTCAAAGTGCAGTTCTTCGGCGTCACGTTCGAAGTAGGGTCGGGGTTTACTGATGACCAGCGCGCCGAATATTGGTCCTCTCGTGACCAGTTACCCGGCAGGGTAATCACGTTCAAATATCAGGAGCTTTCTAAAAAGGGCGTCCCACGCTTTCCGGTGTGGCTTGGGTTTCGGGAGGACTGATTGTGCCAGAGAAATCACCCCACCCCGCAGTGCACCCATTCATTCGCTTCGCGCTAGGAGAGGCGCGCAAGAAATCAAAAACTGTTGTTTCCGTAGCCAAGATGGCTGGGATCGACGCCAGTCTCATTAGCCATTGGAAGCGCGGATCGTGCAGCCCGACGTTGGCCAACATAGAGGCCGTTCTAAATGCGCTCGGTTACGAACTTATACTACGTAAGGTCGCGAAGTAATGTGTAGGTTGCGCACAAGCATACGAGTAGCTCCGGGCGTAAGCGTTCATAGGTTCGTAGCGCTCGCCGTAGACGCGGCCAGAACAAGCCCTATGAGCTTGGAAGTCATATGCGAGAAGGCCGGCGTGAACCGTGATATGCTGCGCCGGTGGGCAGTCGGAAAGCGCGGGCCGTCGATAATAACGCTGGAAGCAGTCCTAGACGTGCTCGGTTATGAAATCATCGTGAGAAGAAAGGTGTCGCCGCCATGCGATCAATAATAGCAGACATTCTGTTTACGGTAGCGGCAGCCATAGTGGGGGCGGCTGCCGGTCTAGGGTTCCTTGTAATGCACGTCATTTTTCGGCATTACCTCGAAGGGTAATCAGACGTTAGGGACAGAGTATCCCTTGCGACCGGCACGCCAGCCGCGGTTTGATTTGACGCTCTGGACTTTGGTATTGCTCGCAGAGTTCGAGCCGCCATTGTCCAGAGCTTTTTTGTGCCCAATGTCCTTGCCCTTGATGGCGGCCTTTCCGAGTTTCTTTTCAGCCTCAAGGCGGGCGTGGTTGCGCTCTGAGCGTTTCTTTATCTGGGCGGGAGTGCCCTGATAGTCCCGATATTCTTTTGCGTAGTCTCTGGCCATGTCACAAACTCCCAAATAGCTGCTTCATCGTATCTCTCACGATGACTTGCACCGTGGCTTTCTTGCGGCTGTATGCTGCATCGAACGGAAGGCTGATGAGTGCCCACATTATTTTGTCTGCGGTATCGAGTGCCGCTTCGTCTATGGAGTTATCCCGTAGGCGCGCTTGTAGGTCTCTATCTCGGACTTGTTGCGCTTGTTCACTTGCTGGCCGAGCGTCGTCTCCTTGGTCTTGCGCGCATTTGCAACATGCGCATCCGTGATTCGGTTGTCTGGGTGCAGCCTGTTCCATTCAACCCGCTCCTGAATTGTTCTAGCCAGATCGCCCTTGGGATGCGCAAGCCGTTCAATAAGCTCCTGCCGCCTCTTGCTGTCGCGGAGCTGCCGTTCGCGCATGTGAGCGGTTGCCGCCTGCGCATTTGCGATGCTTGATGGCTGGAGCCCGATGGCCTGTAGCGTTGCAGCCGGCAGGGATGCGGGCGGGGCCACTTGATTTCCGCGCTTCGTCTGCTTCCCTTCTGCGTAGAGCCCGATAGCCTTGAACGTGTCCTCGACCTGTTTGATTGGCGATATCTTCGCGAGCCCGTCATAGATCTTGCCCTCCATGACGTTCTTTGCGCCCTCGGCGGTTTCGAACATGGCTTGCGTCGGAGCGCCGAAGATGTTCCCGGCGAAATATTGCATGAGGTCGCCAGCGCCATATCCGCTCGGCTCGCCGAACAGTAGACCTCCCGCGCCGAGTCTGTGTCCGACGTTTAGTCCGACGGCCTCGCCCGCGCCGTGCATGATGACGTTCGCGCCTTCGCCGCCAACCATGCTCGCGATCTTTTGTTGTAGATCGTCCTCGAACGTGCCGTATGTGTAGTTGGTCACGCCTACAGCGTTCGCCATTATCAAGGCGACCTTCGCCATGTCCATTGCGAGCGGAAGCCCGACGACGCCGCCGAGCACGCCAGAGGTCGCCGTTACATAGGCGAGGCGCTTCCACGCTTCCTTGCGCGTGGCAGGGTCAACGTCGTGCAGCGCCGTGTTCATGCTCTCGGCGAGCAATGCCATGACGTTCTGTGCATAGCCCTTGAACTGGAACGCCATGCGACCGAGTTGGCTCTTGGCGAGCGGTATGCGGTTAGCCGCCGAATAAAGCCCCTGTGTAGACGCTACCGTATCCTGTGCATACTTCACAGCCTCGGCGTGCGAATGACCGGCAGAGCGCTCTAGGCGATACGCTGCAATCGCGTCAACCATGCGGTTGACCATTTCAGCCGCGCCAGAGATTTCACGGAATGCGTTGTCCACCCTGTATAGAGCGCGCTGCGCAGCGTTACCCTCTGGGGTAGATTTCGTGAAGTCAAACATGTTGTCGGGGTGGATGTGCCCCGACTCAACGAGCGCGTCGAGCATGCGGTTTAGATCGCGCCCGTCTTTCTGGTTGCTGAGCCTCTCTCTTACAGTCGTGAGGAAGTTCGTCGCCCGCGCGTTCGGGTCAGATATGAGGCGCTTGAACCCTGCGCCGCCTTCCTTGAGAATGTCCAGCGCTGATACGTCTTTGTAGACGCGGCCAATCTCGCCCGCAGCGCGCATGCCATGACGCGACGCAAGGACGGGCAGCGACATCTGGAACGGGTGCGCCATATGAATGAGGACGTGGCCAATGCTGGCCATGCGCTTGAGCCCCGTCAAGAGCATGGCGTCGCGCACGATCGGGTTGAGGTCGCCGCCGAGCGCGCCTGTGTCAATGTGGCCAAGGCGCTCTTTGATGCTCTTGAAGACTTCCTGCTTGTCGGTAACGCTGTCGTGGTAACGGCTGGCGTCTATATCCTTCCGCATGGTCTCTAGGTGCTGGTTTATCTCCGGCGCGAACTCTCCCTTAGCCCTATACGATGAAAGCGACCGCCCATAGTCAAGGAAGTCTCGCGCCATGTCCTCGTCACGCCCGAGAGTGTGGCCCTTACCCAACATGCGCTTGGCGAAGCGATTGCCGGGATACATGGTAACAGCCGCTTCTGAAATAGCTTTCGATATCTCGGCGCGATCATTATCGCCGAGGCTGCCATAGTTTCTCACATTGTCTATGAGGGCCTGCATCTGCGGCGTTGAGATTTCAAGCCCGGCGTCAACGGTATCGTTGCGTTTCTGGACCTCCTGCACGTCGGCGAACTTGCCGCTGTCCAGCATTTCCTGCCGGTGTGCGCCGGCAGCGCGTTGCGTCTCATGGGCCTCGAAAACGCGCGGATTTACCTTGACGTGATACTTCCCGATGGGCTCACCCTCGCGTGAGATTGCCCCCTCATAGGTGGATCGCTCGCCAGTGAGCGAGTCATAGTATGCCGTCTTGTGCGAGGTCGGAAGGTCCAAACTCGTAGCGTATTTGTGCGCCGCCTCACGAGTGTCAAACTCGTAGGTGTGCTTGTCTATGAGCTTGCCATCCGTCGGCTTGGCGTATTTCAGCTCGCCGTGCGTGATCCAGTCACCACGGCGATAGGACGGCGCATAGGGGCCTGTCTGCTTGAACGCTGTGTGGACGTTGTTCGTGGCTTTTAAGACGCCGTGGTATTTCTCGTTCGTGTCGTCGAGCATCACCTTACCGGCCTTGGCGCTCGCCTTTACCTCCGGCGGTAAGTCGGTCCCGTTGAGCATCTTGGACAGCGTTGCGTCCTTTGCGCCCTTGGCCTGCTCTGCGTAGAAGTCCTGCGTTCTATTCCAGAACTTCTGCAGCTCTTCCGGCAGGGCCTTGTATTGCGCCGCGAGTTCAGCGTGCTTGGACCGACCCTGCCAGTTTATGAATGCGCCAGCGGCTTCGTCGCCCTTCTTCGTGTTCTCGCGGCTCAAATCAAGGTGTCGGTTCTTTGCGTCGCCGAGCCCAACGTCTGGATGCACGTTGTAGCGCTGCGCTCGGTCGGTAAGGTCCAGATAATTCTGCCAGTCCTCGCCCATGTATTTCTTGCTCATGGCCGCAACGTCGCGCGCCATGTCATATGCGGGGGCGAACAGATGCTTCATGCGCGTGTCCATGCGCGCCGCAGCATCGTTGAGGGCCTCATGCGCCCTTGAGAACACTTCCCCCGTCTTGTGCCGGGTCATCTGGTAGAGCTGACGGCCGGTCATGAGCTGCGCGGCCTGCGTCTTCATGAAGTGCGAGAGGTCTTTGCCCCGCCCGGCAGCGTCGATCCGGTTGACAAGATCATCCACGACTTGTCGCGCCGTGCGCTGGGCGTGCGCGGTGTCTCGAACTTCTTCAACGTCCTTTAGGTGCGCCACAAATCTATCGCGCAAGCTCTCAACGTGCGGATGCTCGGCGTCGAAATCGCCTTGCTTCATACGTTCTGAAACGCGCATTATGGCGTCTAGCGCCGTATGCACATGCGGTTGTAGCCCGACGATCCTGCGGACAAAATCCGTTACGGCCTGCCACATTGTCCGTTTCGCGTCAGCCCCCAGCCCGAGCTTCGCAGCCAGTGCGTCGGATATTGGCGACGCAGCCAGCATATTCTGAAACTCTTCGTTTCCGAACGCCTCTGCGATAAACTCATGGGGGTTCGTCATGCCGTAGTGGTTTGGCGTCTCTTCGCGTATGTCGTCCATTATGCTGCGCAGCGTATCTTGCAGGCGCTTCGATTTGTATATTTTAAGCCATGTAGCGGCGTGGACAGCCTCGTGTAAAACACGATGCGTCAACTTGGCCGCGTCGCCAGTCGCCCTCACCACTATATGGCCGTGCATGGGATCGTAATGCCCCACGGTGTCATAACGCATGGCGCTGATTGCAGACTCGTCCACGATATGCACGGGAGTATCGCCGACGATATGCCGCAACTGCCTCGCTATATACGATTGTATGCTGCCATCTTTGCGGCGCTGTAGCGCAAGCTTCGGCAGCATTTCTCTAAGCGTCGTTGAGTGCGTCGGTACGAACGTATGTGTGCCTGCGGCAGACCATATGCTTCCGTGCGGCGCATACGGCTTGTTCATGTCGCCATGACGAAGCCAATGCTTTAGCTGGTCCGGCGTTACCTCGGCTATAGAGTGCCTGCGAGCCCGGCCAGTGCCATCGCCAAACGACTTGTCATAGAGCGCCTTTGCCTCCGCAACGGATCGCGTGCCGAACACAACCTTATGTTCGTCAAGTGCGCCCGTCGAGAGGTCGCGTTGGTTGATGACATACGCCTTGCCGGTCTCACCGTGCGGCCCGATAAACGCATCCACCGCGTCCTTGTCGTGACCCTTCGTCCCTTTGATATAGCCGTAGTCCGTCGGCATGGTGTGCGACCATGGCTCGCCGTTCGTGTCTACGCCGGAACGCTCGGAGCCCTTCGGGTTCTCAATCGCTACGGGGTGTTCTTCGAACTTGACGTGTCCCTTCGCGTAGTTTCCGGCCCGCTTCTGGGCCTCGGTAGGGTTTGTGTTAACGTCGAGGCGCGCTCTCGCTACGCCTTCCTTCCCTTCGAGCTTGGGTTCCGTCTTGGCTTTGATCGCGTCGAGCACCTTTGCCTTACCCGGAGGGGTAACGCTGCGACGTTTCACGGTCTCAACTTTGAACGTGCCAGCTTTGCTCTCGCCAGCAATACCTCCCTCGGTAGGAGGGAGTGCCGCCCGGTCTTGCGCCGTTTTTTCGCGCTGGGCTTTTGCCTCGGCTTCATGCTGGGCCTCCGCTGCCCGGCGCTCGGATACGGTCTCTGGCTCGGGCGTCTCGTGAAACTCGGACTCTGTGGTTTGTGGCCTGTCGGCGACCTCTTCCGAATGCCCCAGCGAAGCCTCGCGCTCGGCTTGCGTCTTCACGCCGTTCCGCGCAGCCATGACATCCTGTCCCTGCTGCCGGCGCATGTCTAAATACGACTTTATGTCCTCCGGCGTGCCGGCGCGGAGAAGGCGTTCCGACATATCGAAGTGCGTGTCAGAGGCGTTTTTGCTCTTGCTTATGAGCCGCTGCGCCTCTGTCAGCAACATGGACGCGGGGCTGTGCCCGTGATCGGCAAGGTTCGTATCCTTGACCGTGCCCGGCTTCTTCCAACCCTCTTCTAGTGCGGTCTTGACCATCTGCGCAGCGCGGTCTTTACGCTGGCCAGCGGTCTCGTTTTCCTTCGGCTTGAACTTCTCCACAACCTTATCAGCGACGGCGTTATTGTTCGCGCGCGCCTCTTTCTCGGCTTTGGTCCTGTGGCCGGCACCGGAACCCGCCTCGGGCTTGGGCTCCATACCCTGCAAGTTCTCGCGAACGGTGGCGTTGTTCTCTTCCTGAATGGACTGATCGCGTGCAACCGCCTCGTCCGAAACGTCACGCAGAACGCGGGACTCGCGCACGGGCTCTTGGGATGCCTCGGTGGTTGCCTCTTTGACTGGCTCCGGGGTGGGCTCCTTGCGGCTCTTGGATTTGGCGATGGCCTCTTCGCCCTTCGACCCGACGCCCGGCTTCGCGGCCTTCTGGATCGTGGCCATAACATCCGGGTTGACGCCCGCCGGAAGTGGAGTGTCGGACGACACGCCGGCAGGGGCCTCGTTACCCGGTTCGGGTAAGGGCTCCAGCGGCGGACGCTGGTTCTGTTTCAACGTGTCGAGAATGGCCGGATCGTTGTATTCCGGCGCGCGCTCCGTGCTTCCCGTGTAGTTGTCGGGAAACGGAACGGATCGCTTGGCCTCCGGGGCAGGTAGTGCCTGCAACGGCGGACGCTGCGTATTCTCGATGTTCGAACGCTGAAACCGTTGCGCCATATCCGGCGGAAGGGGCTGGTCCGAAGACGCAGGGTTTGGCGTGGGCGCTTGCTCGCCGTTCTGGCGCTGCGCCATGGCGTCGAGTATCGTCGGGTCGTTGTAGTCCGGCGGACGGTCCATGCGGCCAGCGAAGCCCTCCGGCAGAGGGATCGCCTGTTTTGGGGCTGGGCCGGGAAGTCCTAGAGGCTGCTGTCCTGCGCCTTGGTTGATTACGCTGGGCGCATCCCTGCCGGACGCAAGCGCAGCCTCTTGAGCTACGTCGGGGGATAGGGGGCTCGGCAGCATGAGCGGCTTTGCCTGCGCCGGAGTGGCTCCGGCCACCGCGTCCGGCGTCGCCCCTTTGTCGTATTTCGTTGCGGATCGCCCGGAGTTGCCCGTCACGCCTGCTGCCGCGCCGCCAAGCGCAGCACCCTCAAACCCCGCATTCACGCCGGCCTTGAGCGTGCGCTTCAAATTATAGGGTAGGGACGGGTCGATTGCCTGTTCGACGTTCTGCTGCGAAACGTCACCCTGCGCGCCAGCAACGCCCATGGCAGCGCCGCCTTCGAGCGCGCCAGTGCCGACACGTTTGGCGGTGTCCGCAACGCCATTAGCCCCGCCGGAGCCGTGGAACATGGGACCGAGCACGCCGCCAGCAAGCGCGCCAGCCGCAGCTCCCGCCGCAAGGCTCTTGGGGGTTAGCGCCTGATCGACAACTTGCTGGCTCTGGTCAGAGTTCTGTGTCGCTGCGTCTGCTGCGCGATATGTGCTGTCAATGTTCTGCCCGGTCTGCAACGCAGCGCCACCGATGGCCTGTGCAGCGCGCGCCTCCGGCAGAGCCATTGACGCTGCCACGGGGGCTGCGGCTCCAGCGGCCTTCATCGCCATGGTCGAGACAGGGGACTCGAACACGCTCGCGTGGTCCGCATCGGGGATAAGCTGGGCGTCCATGGCCCGCCTACCTCCGGGGGTAATGCTCCCGCGAAGCGCCTCCGTCCCGGCTCCGGCCAGCTCGCCAACGCCACGGGCGGCCTCGGCAGCATTGTTGAAGCCCGCCTTTGCGAGCCCATAACGCCCCGTGGATATGGCCTGTTGCGCCAGCTCGCCGGCTCCAACGCCAACGGCTTTCGGAATGTCTAGAAGGCTAGCCCCGGTCTCTGTCTTCTCCGGCGTGGTGAGAAGCGAAGGAGCCATCCATCTCGGGTCGAAATCTGTGTTCTTATCGTCAGCCATGGCTTCGCATCACATCGGTTCGAAAGAGAAGTTCGTCGGACCGAGCCCCTCTCGGTTGTGAACGGTCTCGTCAACGGCCTTTCCGACGGCCCCGCCGATCCTTTCCACGGCTGCGCCGGCCTTTGCCCCCGGACTATTCTGGCGGGCGAGTTCCTCTCCCTGTAGCACCTTCAGCCGCTCGGCTCGCAGGGCTTCCAAGCTGGCGTAGCCTTGTCTGGACAGGGCGTATTCAGTCCCGTCCTGCATGGTGAGAGCGACTGCGCCCTTGGCTCCGGGCTTGACTGAATATGGCTTTTGGTCAGGGGCGTGCGGATTGACGGACGAAATCCGATTGGCTGCGTCCATGGCCTCCGCTGGAGACATTTCGTTGTGCATAGCGAACTGCCCGGCGACGCTGCTCAAATGTGGCCGCAACTTGTCGAACTGCGGCTTTGTGAGCGCACCCGGAGACTCCGATGGCGCCGAGGTCGGAAGCTGCGTGCCCAGCTCGTCTGCGTGCGCATGTATCTGCTCGCCTAGCTTCCCACGGTCGCCAACGCTCATGGGCTTCGGCGGGGCGTTAAGCTTCGCCTGCCGGTCTTCATCGTGCTGCGCATCGAGCCGGCTCTGGCGTTCGTCTTGCCTCGCCTGCCTTGCGTCCGCATTCGCATTGCGCGTGTCAATCGCTTGGTCGCGCTGGACTTGTCGCTGATACTGCATCTGCGATTGGTTCATCTGATTGCGTTGCAGGATTGCTTTCTGTTCATGCGGCGTCATCTGGGACCACTGCTCGGCAGTTGGCATAGCCATTGGGCTCGCGCCGTTACCTCCTTGGGTATCAATCGCCTGTGAGGGTTGGGAGGGGGCTCCACCCGGCACGCCCCCAGCCGGGGAGCCCCCTCCTCCCCCCTGTCCGCCCATGTAGGCTTGATAAGCCTGCGACGGGCCGGAAGGAGCGCTGTATTTCTTGCCTGCTGCGGCCTCCATCTGCTTCCAGAACTCGGAGCCGTTGGCGAGGCCGTTGGCGGCAGCAAGGATCATATCCGGGGTGACGCGCCCCTGATAAGTCACATGCCCGTGTTCGTCTGTCTGGATGACGCCATACGTGCCATCCTGCATGGGCTGCGCCTTCGTCACGCGCCCGTTTGGAATGCTGTTGTCTGCGGCGAGAAGCTTGTCCACCGCGCCGCTCGTATCCCCGTGCTGCATGTCGGCGGCGGCCTGCGATCCGAGCTTTGCCGCGGAAAGACGCGCTCCATTGAGCATGGACGCCGCCGCCTGCTGCGCATGATTGAGGTCGCCGTTGGCGGCATAGTAGTTATACATCGCCTGCAACCCGCGCGTCATGCGGATGCTGTGCTCAAGCTCGTTGTGCGGATCGACCATCTGCGCAATGGTCGCCATATCCTGTGGGTGCATTGCGTCTTTGCCGGACAGCATCGCATGGGCTTCCGGCGACGGCTGGCCAATCGCACCCTTGCCGAAACCGCCGAGCTTCTCGGAAAGCCAGCTTCCAACGCTCTGCAATATGTCCGGCAGGGAGGCGGGTTTCCATTCACCGCCCTGCGTCGCGGCTCCCTGCGCAGCGCCAACGGGTAGCGTTGGCGTCGTGTCGATAGCTCGCATCGTCGAGCCCGGAGAACGTGCTTCCTGCGCCTCTACGCCTTCCGGCTCGTCAGGCTCTCCGGGCGTCTCGGTCTCCTCGTCATCGCTCTCGTCATCGTCGGCGAATACAGGGCCGCCGGACGCGAATGTGCGGATGGCCTGAACCTTCCCGCCGCGCGCGTATTCGCCGCCGTCTATGGCCGCCTCGTCGTCCGCGATCTGGTCTTCGCTGTCGTCGCTCGACGCGACTTGCTGGGGCTGGGGCTGCGCAGGGGCGGGGGCAGGCTGCGAGTTACCCGAAGAGGTATTCTGGGAGAGGTCGTTAGGGCGAGCCGGAGGGGTTGGCGTGTCGGGTGCGTTTGTCTGCGCAAGATCGTCCGGCTTCTCCGGCGGTGTCGGAGCTGCGTCCGCAGCCTGCGCGCGTCCGTGTGCAGCGTCGAACTCGCGCTGTTTTTGTTTCTGTGCAGGGTCGGCGCTAAAATCTGCCCCAGATTGCGCTGGCGCAGGAGCAGCGGGCGATGCGAGTTGGCTGCCATCGGGGGTCGCAATGGCCTGCTGCCTCTGTTGCTGCGCTGGCGAGGATGCGCCCCCGAGCGAGTTGTATTTGTTAAGCCAGAGGTTCGCGAACTGCCCTGCGGTCATGTTCGCATTGCCGCCGTTGTTGACTACAGCGTCATGACCGACAATGCTCACGGCAGAAGCGTTAGGGTTGTTCAGCAACCTCGCCGCCGAGCCCGCGCCCTGCTGGTGCGCTAGGTAAAGCTCCGCATTGGTCGGCGTTCTGCCGAGGTCGCGGCTTAAAACTAGCGAATTGTCGTGCGCGAGCCGAGCCGCCGCATCGGCGCTCGCGCGTGGGTCATTCTTATTTGCCAACCCATACTGTCGCGCAGTGTCGTTCGTGAATTGGAACATGCCTCCAGCGGACGAACTGCCTGCGTGCGCGGTCGGATTGAACTTGCTCTCGATCCACGCCGTTCGCTTGAGATAGTCAGGGTCAATGCCGTGCGAACGCGCCGTATCGTCAAGGAACGCCGGGGCATTCGCAGGGTTGTATCCACCGCCGGATGCGTGTGCTGCGGGGGCCGCACCGGAGCCGCCGCCAGCGGGGGCCGATGGTGCTGCGGGGGCCGCACCGGAGCCGCCGCCCGCGCTCGTGCCGCCGGATGAGCTGCCCTGCGGTATGGCTCCGTTGAAGCCTGCGTTGTAAGCGTCCTGCGCCGGCTTTATGCCCTTGGCATTGGCGTTGTTTATGAGCGCGGCGTAGTAACGCTCCATCATCTGCTGATGGCGGTCATCGCGCGCATTCTTCTGCATGGCAGTGAACGCTGCGATAAAGTCCTTAACGTCATTCCCGAGACGTGACATACTGCCCTCCTTGTTTACCCGAGAGGGTAATTACGCCGCCTGCGGTATCGCCATCGTTCCGGGGCGAATGTGCGTGGTGGACTCCTTGTGGGCGCGCTCTTTCTGGGCCTTCTCGATAAGCCCATACATGGCCTTCTCGCCTTCCCAGTGCACAACGTCCCTCGGGATGACGAACTCGTCTACATTGAGACGCGCCGGAACGTCGTCAATGGCGCGGCCACCAGTGGGAGAAGCCGCCGCCGGGACGTGGTGCCCTGCAAAGCTGCCGCGGTCGATAGCCTGCGCCGGGGCCTGCTCTTGTGGCTGGTCTGGGACCTCGCCACCTTCGGCGAAGGTGAGTTTCCCGGCGACGCTTCCGAGGACGGTTCCCAGAATGCCACCGATGCCGGACGAGCTGTTCTGGCCCGCCTGATACGCGGTGTTGTAGTTGCCCCACGCATTGTTGACGTTCGCCATGGCGCTGTTGCCGGCGTTGAACCACGTAGACGCCCCGTTCATGGCGTTCGCGCCAGTCGAGAACGACGAATTGAGCGTGTTCGCGCCAGCCGAGCCGGCAGCGGACCCGGTTCCTGTCGTCTGGTTGATGGCGGACGGGTAGCCGCGCCCGGTGTTGATCGCCTGCGACTGGAGCGCGAGCCCCTGCATCTTCGTATTCTGGATCGCAGTATTGCCCGCAGAGGCGCTCGCTGCGGCCTGCTGCGCACGCGATCCTACGTCAAGGGCCGCATATCGGGTGGAACTCGGATCGACGCCGAATGACTCCAATTGGCTCTGCGCCGCAGTGCGCGCCTGATCGAACTGGCTCGACGTGGTAGCCTCGGCGGCTCCGGCGTTCTGCTGCTCGCGCGCGTTCGTGTCCCAATTCTGCGCAGTCTGGGCGAACTGCTGCTCCATGGGCTGATACGTGTTCGTGTAGAACTGCTGCTGCTGCTGCGCGAAGTTGTTCGACTGCGTTTGCGCGTCGATTTGGTTTTGCGCTTCCTGCTGCATATATGGCTTCTGGTCGTTGTAAACGCCCTTCGCCCAATCGAGCTGCTGCATGCCGAGCGCATATTGCTCCTGCGCCGCCTGCATGCTCGCAAAGGCGGACATCATATCGCCGCCCGTGGCCGCTCCGCTTCCGCCCTTACCCATCAGGGTAACTCCGTCCTATTTCGGCAGGAACCGGCAGTTATGGCGATACATAGCCAGCACCACCATGTCGCCAGATGTAAAAACGTCGCCAATACGCGCCTCTTCAATAAACCCTAAATGCAAGTCAAAGTCAAGCGCAATAGTGTTTGCTGCTTCTACGAGCCCGAATATCTTTTTGACTTTTAAATGCTCGAACGGAAACTCGAACGCTTGTCGGAGAAGCTTCCTGTTGAGCCAATTCGGAGCGAGGCCGGCGACGTGCATTTGCACGGAATGACCGTTGTATTCTGTATATAGAGCGCCCCCGAGCGTGACACCGCGCACCGGGTCAACGCGAACCATGGACATATCTGTCTCGCGCGCGAAGTGCGCCTGACTCTCGTCGATCACGGCTTGATCGAATATGGGATTGTTGTAAACGATCATCGCGCCAGCTCGACCGCAAGAAGCTGCAACCCGACGAGCGCGTTTGCTCCGGTCTGCGTTATCTTCGCCGAAACGCCAGTCGTCGTCGGGCCGTCAACCACGGCGAATGCAATGGCCGGCAGGGACGAACCGGACACAACAGGCACGGGCTGTTGCTTGATCGTGGTACCGTCAACGATCAAGTCCAGTGTCACGACGTTGCCGGAGCTTACGGTCTGGCCGCCAGCATACGCCGCTGCGATCACAACCTTTGCTCCGGTGCGAGCCACTAACGACACGCTAACAGGTCCGACGCCGCTGGCCGCATCCGCCTGCGATAGAGACCTCGCTTGGACCAAAAGACCGTTTATCGACGCATTGGCGTTGATGATTAGCGGGAATATCGACGCCACGTTACCCGTGGTGGTAACGCCATTTAGCGTGTGACTGCCGGAGCCATCCACCGATACCGACAGCTCATAGAGCGCGCCCAACGCCGCAACGAGCGCGCTGAGCTGCGTCGTGGTAGAGGCTTGCTGCGTCGTGAGCGTAGATACTTGGCCTGATAGCGTTGTCTGCTTCGTGTTGAGCGCCTTGTTGCCCGACAACACAGAGTCCACCGTCGCTGCATTGGCGAACGCAGCGCCGCTCGACGTATCGTTGCCTCCTGCGTTGACGACTAGCAACTCTACAACGCGCTTCATCGCGAGAAGCGTCGCAGCGTTGCCGGATGGCGTCCCGTCCGGTTGCGGGATTGACGGATATGCGCTCGCGCTCATACTTGCCGAAGCTCCTTGACGCTCATAGCGAACTGCGCATTGAACACGGTAACTTGCCCTTCTAGCTGGAACCTATAAACGTCATACTTCGAGCCGGCAGGGAAGATGATAAGCTCGCCCGTCGCC
This sequence comes from Methylocystis heyeri, assembly GCF_004802635.2. Classification (NCBI taxonomy): domain Bacteria; kingdom Pseudomonadati; phylum Pseudomonadota; class Alphaproteobacteria; order Hyphomicrobiales; family Methylocystaceae; genus Methylocystis; species Methylocystis heyeri. The sequence continues at coordinate 2,343,878 of NZ_CP046052.1, read as the reverse complement.
TGTATTTCTCGCACAAGGATTTGTTTTCCGTCGCCCCATACCCGGAGAAGTAAGTATTGTTTGGTCGGGTCGAACGTCTGCGACTGGTCTGTATTGCGCGTTCCGAGCGTCAAAGCCTGCCACGTCGGAACCCGGAAGAAAACCTTACCGCCGTAGTATTCCTGCGCCCACGGCAGGAGTATGTCCTTCGACCTCCAAACCCACGGCATGTAGTTTTTATGCCTGCGATCATCCCAAACATAGACGCCACCGCCATACGCCATGAGAATGTCTGACGTGTAGGCGTCGGAGCGCATGAACGTAACAGCCGCGTCAGTCTGAATGCTCGACCATCCGACATTGGCTATGTTGGTCTCGTAGAACATGCCGTTGTCGGCGGCGGCTGCGTCGCGCTGCATAACAGTGAGCGCTGTATTTCGTCCCACCATCATGAAGCTTGGTGGGTTAAGCGCCGTCCACTGATGCGCGCCCATTGACCCGAGAGTGAGGTTCTGCGTCCCGCCGGCGGTCGCCATGACGATGCCAGTTTCGGACGCGAAGAACACCGCGCTCTCGCCGCTCGCAATCGCCAGTCTCGATGCGCCCGGTTCCAGCGACGTTATCATAGAGGGCGTCATAGTGTCCGGCGTAAGGCCAGTTACCGCATACGGGTAACCTCTCGTCACGACGACAATCGTGTTGCCGGTCACGCCGAGCCCGACAATCTCATACGGTATGTTGATCGAGTAGCTTGCGGGCCACGCATGCGGTCGATACGCTTCCGAAAACCAAATCTCGTATTTGTTGCGCCAGCCGGCGAGGATGCCATTCGGTAGCAGCACAGCACCTTGAAGGTCGCTGGGAGGTCCGCTCCAATAGAGCGACGGGAGAATTGTCCCGCCTGATATATCCGTGTCGAGTTTTGTATCCGTGTAGCTGGTCTGCGAATAGGGGATCGTCGTCACCAGATAGTAGGTTGACGTTCCATCCGAAGCTGTGATCGTGCGATAAATGTTTATGTTCTGGAGCGCGCGCCCGGCGAGCTGTGCCGATGTCGGCGGCGTCACCGTGATCGTCCACGACCCATCGCTAGTTCCCGTGACGGTCGTTGGGGACGAAGGCTGCCCCTCTTCACCATACTTCGAAACATAGGTGTAGAGATACGAGCGGACATAGGTCAGCGTCCCGACAGTGGCGCTGAGCGTTTGGCTGTAGATGACGCCAACTTGGCCGTTTGGTATGGCCAACGGCGTGAGCGCGACTGATACGGCGGCCTCCACATTCATTGTGTAAGCCTGCGACCCGGAATGACCCGCGGAGTCCGACGCGGTTACTGTGAACTGGAATGTTCCAGTCGCCGTCGGCGTGCCGGATAGATTGCCGGACGAAGCATCTAGCGTGAGACCTGCCGGTAGTGTGCCGGACATTACAGCATACGTGTAGGGCGTCGTGCCGCCAATGCCGCCGATGTATTGCGAATATGCAACGGTGAGCGCTCCGTCCGGGAGAGATGTTGGCGTGAGCGTCACGTTCATAAGGGGGACTATCTTCGGCGTGTAGGTCTGCGAGCCCGTGAGCCCTGTAGAGTCGGTCGCCGTTATCGTGAAGCTCGTGGCTCCTGCCGTGGTCGGGACGCCATATAGAATGCCGAGCGTGGCGTCCAGTGTTACCCCCGGAGGTAATGCGCCGGACGTTACTGCGTAGGTGTATGGCGATGTGCCATTCGCTACGCTCACGAACTGATTGTAGATCGTCCCTATCTGCCCGTCAGGTAGATACGTCGGAGACATTGTGAGCGTGCCAGACGCTCCCGCTATGAACTTCGGCGTATATGTGTGCGAGCCTACGAAGCCGTCGGCGCTCGTTGCCGTCACCGTGAAGCTGTAAGAGCCCGCGGAAGTCGGCGTTCCCGATATGACGCCGGTTGCCGTGTTGAGCGCCAGTCCGGGCGGAAGGGAGCCGCCAGTGACCGCAAATGTGTAAGGCCCGACTCCGCCCGTCGATACGCTTGGCGCGGCGCTGGGCTGCGGAATGCCAAGCGTAAGGGTCGCATTTCCGGCGACTATATCCGCGAGCGTCGAATATGCCGGGGCGCTGCCGGGCGTGAAGATGTAATACCGCTTATAACTGTCCTCAATGACCGGAGACGGGATAACGTCCACAACGTCATTTAGGAACTCCATCCATACCGATCCGGTGTAGTCGTCGCTGGGCGTAGACCCGTCAACGATAGAGGGCGGTATGCGGTAGAAGCTGCGGGTAGTTGACTTGAGCGTATGAACGAGCGTCGGGGCGCGAAACCCCTCAATGCCTTGCGAATATAGATACGCATTGCGGGCGAAGCCGGCAGCGGATTGCGGTAGGTCGGCTATATCCTCTAGCGGTATCATACCGCCGAAGGCTGCGAAGTTCGTTACAGTCATGCCGGCCTACCACGTATTTCAGAAATGCCTGTCGTTACCCTTGTCGGGTAACTGCTCGCGAATGTCGGTGTTTCGGCGCGTCATGCGACCGCCAAGGGCCACTTCGTTCTCATGACGCGTCTTGTGGAAGTCTCGCGCCTTTCGCCCGGCGTGGAACTCCGCGAGACGCTGCTCGTTGAGGTCCGAGGGGGCCTTGAACGCCATTTCAGGCAGTTCGTCGTCCGGGCGAATGTCGGGGGCTTCCTCGTGCCCATCGTCTTCGAAATACCCCGCGCCGAGCCGTCGCGTCCGTTCGTGGGGGCTCTCCGGCGCTTCGTCGTCCGATGCGTCCGGCGGCAGGCTCTCCAGCTCCGCAGCCTGCATCGCCGCCAGTTCTTCTGCGCTCGGCTGGTAGTCGAGCACTTCGGCGTCTTCGTGGACGATGCGCTCCGGGGCGAGGTATTCGATTTCGCCGACGAACTCGGTGGGCGCTTCTCCGGTTGTTTCCTCGGTCGCCTCCTCTTCGACCGGAACGCCATCGTTCGCATCTTCCGGCGGGGCCTCGGGCTGGCGAGGGCTGAAAATGTTGGCGGCTCTGGGGCGTTTGCTCAAGGTAGTCCTCCTTCGATGGCGGGCAAGTCCGCCGGTTGCGCTGCTGGCCTCTTCGGCTTGGGCTTCGCCCGATGCGCCGGCCTGAGCTTCTGCTTGTGTTCCGGGCGCATGGACGACTCGCTGCGTTCCTCGGGAATGAGGAACTTCATGGGGGCAAGCGGCTCCTGCGGCATTGGCGGAAGCAACAGGCCGTTGACGTTCTTTGCGGACAGCTCCGCAGTGCAGGTCGCCAAAGACTTCTCCAGCTTCGTTACCTCGGAGGTAACGAATGCCGCCTGTTCCTTTGAAGCATCCTCCGCGAGCTTCGCAGCCACCTTGGCGGGGCTGTCAGCCATGCCCTCGGACAGACCCTTGACCCATCCGACTGCAAATATGGTTGCCGCCATGGCGGCAACAAAGAGGACATACAGTCCCTTCTTCATATCAGACTCTCCTCCATATGCTCATAACGCCACCACCAGATGGCGATGCAGAGCAACGCAACTACGGTAAGACTGAGCGCCTTCGGGTCGGACAGCGTGGTCGCGACCAGACCGCCGGCACTGGCGAGGATTTCTCCGAGTGACGAATTCCCCAGCGTGGCGCTGGAAATCGTCGCCTCGAAATTCGTCAGCGTGTTACCCGCGTCGGTAATCCACTGGTTCGCAGCGTCGGTTCCCGTGAGCACCGCGCCGCCGATGGCGCTGTTGCCGATCTTGGATTTGAATATCCCCTTACCGGTTACGTCATCGACGATAGCGCCAGTACCCGCGTATTCCGGCTCTGGCGCGTCGTATCCGTCGTCGGGCATATTCCACAACCCGACTTCCCCCAGCCTGCGGCGCTTCAATCCAACGAGCGGCTTGCCGTTCACGTTGACATACTGGAGCATGACCGCCGGGACCATGCTATGCTTGCCCTTCTTGAGCAAACGCACAATGCTGCACTTTGGGGATAGCAACTTGCCGGTGTTGTAGTGAAACGACACGAGCGCATCGAACTGATGCTGGGCGAGGGCGACGCCCATGGCGACAACCTTGTTCACGTCGCGCTCGAACCGGGCTACGTCGAGATTGAATAGCGTGTCAGCCTGTTCCTGCGTTATGCGCTGTCCGACCCTGACCGCAGGGCCTCCCACCTTCGCCGTGTGTCCCCATCCGATCGTGGGGACGCCACCGGAGTCTGCGTAAGCAACCAGCCTGCACTGCTCGAACGACTTGATGAAGGCTTCGCCTTTGGGGCTTATCGACAACATTTTACCGCTCCGGGTAACTCGTGGCGTGCGCAACCGGCAGGTAGACCTTCGTGTAGACCCACGACGCCGCGCCGATGACCGGAAGACTTAGCGACCCGAGGACCGCAAGTGTCCACCAGATGCCTCGGCCCTGATTAAGTATAGCTTCAATCTGAGCCATCTTTACATTAGACTTTTCTTGCTCGGATGTCAATTCTTTGACGGCCTCTTGCAAGACCTTTACTTGCTCCACCAGAGAGCCTACGAGCATAAACAGTTGGGACTCTTTATTTCCGGGCATGGTGAAGTCTACAAGCTCCGTTCGTTCCGCCATGGCAGTTCTCCTTAGTTGCCGAATACGGCGAACGAGAAATTTGCATTCGTCTGTGCAGGGTTGCCTAGCGACAAGCTCCACGTCTCGACGACGAATTGTGTTGTTGTCTGGCCCGCCTTTATGGACGCATACGCTCCAGCGCCGCCAGACGACATGAACCCGTTGCTCACGTAAGCGCCCTCTATGATCGTAGTGAGCACTGCATAGTTCGCTGATCCCATGGCAGACGCTAGGGTAACTGTGTATGCGTCTCCGCTGAGGGAAACGCTCGTAACTCCTGAGCTGGCGACAAGGGTTCCATCGCTACCGACGACACCCCACGCCTTCGGAATGAACGACCCTGTAGCAGTCGGCTTGTAGACGGGCGTTGCAGGCCACGCGCCTGATGCCTTCGGTCCATACTGGTATCCGTTCGTAGTGTCCTCGAAATAGTCGCCGTTCCGCCCTATGGTTGCTGCCGGAGCCGCCCCAGCGGAATCTCCTACGATAAGGTTTCCGTCGCCATAGTTGGCGTTGGCGTATGTCGAGTCTAGCGAAATAACATTGCTCGAAGAAATGGCGATGCCAGTTCCCGCGGTGTATATGACCGCGCCAGAAATACCCAGCGCGGTAAGAACCGACGATACAAGGGCCGTCGGCGTCGTCTTCTCGATCTTGTTGTCTGCCGCTGAATATATCTCGATTTTGTCGTTTGCAGCGTCAACCGCCGTCGCAGAGGAAAGCGACCCATTCGACAAGCCCAACGCCAACGTCACAGCCTTGGATGTTGCGTCAACCGAAGCGATAAGCCCGGAGCCCGGCAGCACGAGCGTTTGCAAATCATTTATGATGGTTGTTATGAGGTTCTGATCGTCGATGGCGTCTTGCGCTTCGAACGCAGTTAGGTTTGCCTCCGTCGCGTTGGCAGTCGTTTTCGCTTGGTTGGCGACTAGGACTGCCGCCGCAGCTTGTGTGAGCGCCTGCGCGGAGTCAGTCTCGGCCTGCTGCACGATTATGAGTATCTGCGCGATGTCGTCGGCGAACAACTTAGCCGTCGTGGCTGAGTTACCTGCAGAGGTAGCCGCGGCAAGAAGCTGCGCCAGCACGCTTGAGTCTGTCGGGTTGATGCCAGAGGCCGTCGCACCTTCTACGAACGTGTCTATGTCCACGACGATTGTGCTCGTCTTGGTCTGGTTGTTCGAGGTCGTGACTGTGACTTGTAGTTTGTAAGTCGTCTCCGGCACGCCGCCAGACAGGACGAAGCTCAACGTGCTGCCGGACGGAACACTGCTCGTCACGCCGAGCGGCTCGGTGGTCGCTGGCGTCACTGTATAAGTCGCGCTGAATACGGTATCTCCGGTAGAGAGCCAGTCCGTGTAGTCCAGCGTGAACGCTATGGCGTCCTGAAACGATTGGCGGAAGCGCCCGAGCACTCGCGCGGCGTCGTCAACGAACATATAATTTCTGGTGGACGGGTTAGCGGTCATGCTCAAAATCCCCTACGGCGCGTGCGGAACGTCTGCGGGAACGCCCACGCTTGCCCGCCACGAATGTTGCCGTGTTGCTTTTCGTTCTTGGCATAGGCGCATCCGGCACGGAATTTAGTGCCGTGGAACTGCGCGCCTGCCAAATTTGAGTATGGCTTTTGGACTTGCGCCATCATCCGATACAGGAGTCCGTGCATGATCGTGTCGCCGTGGCGTTGCTCGACCCAATGCGGGCAATACGTAATCCCGTCATCTGCGGTCGGGTCGGTGACGCTAAGGATGACCTCGAACTCTATGTTCACGGGCGACCCGAGGGGCTGCGACCAACTTGCGATTGGAGCCCACTCGTGGACATATACCCGGTCGGGTAACTCCAGCGTCGCCGGTATGTGGACGAGGCGCGATTTATCTGCGCCGACGATGCGCGCGGATATGAGCGAAATGATCTGCGCCGGATACTGGTCCGGTATCAGCTCAATTGGCTTGTAATGAGGGCCGCAGTTCTGCTGATACACGGGCTTCGTGATCCGTGTGCGCCATACCCATGTGCGGTCGAAGAACTCTTTTAGCACCCAATACAGTTCAAGTTTGAGCACGCCATCCAGTGCGCCGTTGAGCTGCATACGCGCGCTGTCTAGCGTGCGCTCAAATGTCGGATAGTCGTCGCTCACTGGCCTACCTCCATTATTTGCTTGTAGGAGCCTATGAACGAAGCAGCGCGGCTGTCCTGCGTAACTTCGTCGTCGCGCAGTTGGACGTGTCCGGCGGCGTAGTAGACCAGCGCCATGCGATACTCTGGCGGGACCGGCACGAGTGTTGTTGGCCAGTTCGCGGGAGTGGTTGTGTCGAACGAAGGCACAACGAATACTCCGTGTCTGCGTGGTCGGCTCGTCTGCTGGGCGGTCATGGTGGGGATGGTTGCTACCCCGCTAGGGACAGTCTGCGTCGGATCGCCTCCGGTCGTGTCGCCTCCGGGGGAGAACCCGTGACGGTTCTCGTATCTAATACCCACGAAAATATCTGGACGAACCCGCTTCATGTCGAGGAGCGCGAAATTCATTGCCGAGACAACATCCGTGTCCGGGTAGCGATACGGGGCGATGAAATCCTGTAGGAGCGTCCTCGCCGTCGCCAAGCAATCGGACACTGTGTTTAGCGTGGCGGAGATTTGCATTGGCCTGTTCCTAAAGACAACCCCGCCATGCGAAGCACAGCGGGGTCATTATACTACACTTGCAAGTTACCCGCAAGGGTAATCAGGCGCCGGCCTGCGTGACGATGGCCTGCGCAAGCGCGATCCCGTCGAGCACATTGAAGCCGAACACCTGTAGCCCTCGGAAGAGGGTGCCGAAGGTGCGCTCCGACCGCAGCGTCTCGACCTTCGTGAACTGCGACGCAAAGGTGAGTGCGTGCGAATGCCCGGCGTAGATCGCGAACTCGCCGGCAGCGAGGGCGAGCGGCTGCCCCAAAATCTGGGAGCCCGCGGTTCCGCTCGGAAGCAGATTGGAAGCATAGATCGTGAAACGGTCGATGCTGCCGAGTCGCCCGTTGCGGAGCATGGTCACGTTGTCGCCGGACAGATAGACCTGACGCAGTTCCGAACGCTTGATCTGCGCTGCGGCCCACGTCGGCATGATGATCCAGCGGCCCTGCTCGGGGATGTTCTGTTCGTCGAGCGCCTGCCCTAGACGCAGGATCACGTCGAGAATTTCGACCTGACCAACGCCGGGGTTGCGACCGACGGTGCCGAGCGGGGTTCCAGTGACGCCGAGATTGATGTTGCCAGAAATGCGACCGGCGCTCGTGCCGCGGTTCGCCGCCTGCGCTTGACCGAGGATGCTCTGGAGCACCAGTCGGTCAATCGTGATTTTCATCTGCTCGGCAGCGTCGTCCGACCACATATTCAGTTGGTTGATGTCCGATTGTACCTCGATGATGTCGTCGAGGATGGTCTGGAAGTATTTGCCCTTGTCGATCTGGAGGGTGGTCATGCCACCGACCGGACGATCAACGGACAAATCGCCGTCGATGGCGTAGTCGAAAATCTGCACGGTCGGCTTCGTGCGTATGTTCACCTTGTCGCCGAACGACTTGATTTCGCCTTCGTAGTCGGTGTTCGAGATAGCCGCCAGCACGGTCGCCGCGTAGAACTTCTCGATAAGCTTGCCCGACCAGATTTCGGGGATAAACCCTGCGGCCTGATAGTCGGGGTTGGCGGAACCCGCCGGGTAAAGCGGCGGCGTGGAAGTGGCCGACGCAATCGGAAAGATTGCCATAACAGGCTCCTATTACCCGGCGAGGTAAGCCGGGTTAGCTTCGAATGCGGTTCTCCCGCTGCGCGGCGAAAATCGCGTTCTCGGTTGCGGTTCGCTCTTTGTCGCGACCGGCGTATTTGCCGGATGCAACGTCGGCGTAGAATTTTGAGATTTGGGCGCGAGAGATGATCGGCTTGTCGCCGCCACCCTGCGAAGGAGTGTGGGCTGGGGCTCGTCCGGGGGCTGCTAGAGTGCTGAGAGAGACCGGCGGAACTTCCCGTCTTGTCTCGGCGCTCGCAGGCGCGGCGGCTATGCCTGCCTCTGCAATGTAGCTCTGGAAGAAGGCAAGGGCGCGGTTTGCGTCGGCCTGTTGCACAGCATTCGAGAGTAACTGCATCCTTGTAGCACCAGAAAACGGGTCCGTCAACTGCAACCACTCAAGAAATTTCTTGTCTTCGTTGAGTTGCCTCCACTCCGGCAGGCGATTGTCCATGTTCGCGAACATATTCGCGCGCGCCTGATCTTGCGTTATTTGACCCAGGCCGCTGAACTTCTGGTTGACGCTGCCGAGTTGCTGGCGAATGTCTGCGATTTCCTGCCCCAGCGACTCCCGCGCGGCTCTCTTCACCGTGTCCAAGAAATCGGTTCCGTAGGCTTCTTCGTCTGCCTTCGTTATAAGGCCGGTCATATCTTGCGGCGGCGTCGCTGGAACCACCGGTGTCTGCATGCTCGTCGCAGCTAGAAGCTGTCGCAAGTTGTTGTTCGACTGTGCTTCGGCCTTGGCGCGGCCTTCCGCAGCCATCGCACGCTGCCGCATGGTTTCGAACTCTTCTGCCGAGAACTGCTGCGCGGCAGGGGTTGGCGCGGCGGGGGTTGGCGCGGCGGGAGCGGTAGCGGGAGTGGGAGTTGGAGTGGTGGCTGCTGGCGCAGTGACCTCGGGCTCGATCGGTATTGGAGCTACTTCGGTCGCAGGATTGGTCGGAGCCTCGGGGGCGCCCTGCGTGGCGACCAATTGTTCCGACCTTGCTGCGGCGGCACGAACAGCGCTCGGGATGTTTACAGCATCGTCAATGGGGGAGTGCATTTGCTTGGGGGCGTACGCCATGTTGTCCTCTCAATTACCCGAGCGGGTAAATTACTTCTTGGCGGCGATTGCGGCTTCGAGAGACGCGACGCGCGCAGCGAGGGCTGCAAGCTTCGTATCGGTGTATGTGTTAGCAGCGACAGTGGCCTTGCTGATTGCGTTCATCGCGAACGTCTCGGCGTTTTCCTGAGCAGCCATCGCTTCTGCTGTCGCGAAGTCTCTGGATGCTGGCATCTGAAAACCCGCTGACGGGGGCAGTGGTTTGCTTAGGGAGTCAGCCATTCTTTAACCTCTAAGTTACCGTGGTGGGTAACAGTCTATACCCGATTGCCGTTATTTGCAAGCCTACGCTGCCTGTCGGCCTCCTGCTTGCGCTTTTCGTTGTGAATGTCGGAAAACACTTCCGCCTGTTGCTTGAGGAAGAACAGGCCGCCTTGGGCGAACTCCAATTTGTCGGGCGCTGCCGACGCCATATCGAGCGCAGTTTTTATCGTGTATGAGTTATAAGCTTCGATGAATCTTCGCCATAGCGCGGGGTGCGCCATGGACAAATCGAACGCAGCATCGACCAGCATTTCTACTGGCGTTTGGACGTTGGGGGCTTGGGGCTGGCGTTTCAATGGATTATACCTTTACCCATAGAGGTAAGAAAGTAGGCGGCGGCTGATCCAGCCACCGCCCCGATAACTTGCATAACTGGTTTCTCGATGAAGCTTAGTTTCCGCGCTTCGCGAGATACCGCTCGACCAAGTTCTCGCCAGTCCAGAGAAGCGCCGGCAGAGGGTTTCCGCTGGACGCCACGTTCGCGACGGCGCTGGACGCCACGTTCGCGACGGCGCTGGCCACCATGGAAGCGATCTGTTCCGCCGGAACGATCTTCGCCTCGACGGCGCTGATGTCGGCGGCGACCGTATCCACGATGTCCGCGATGTGATTGAAGATCGTCACGGGCTGCGCCGGAGCCGGGGCGTTCGGATCGACGACGCTTCCCTGAATACGCAGGACCGACGTATCGCCGATGCTGTCGCGGGCAGTGACGGTGAAGTCAATCTGTCCAGCCGTGGCAGGAACGCCGGCGATGAGTCCCGAGGGACTGAGGGTGAGCCCGTCGGGGATGGTCCCGCCGCTCACGGAATACGCCACCGAGCCAGTCGCGCCGGACACGGACAGGATGTCCGAAACGGACGCCCCCACGCTCCAGTTGGGAGTATAATTCACGAATTGCATACGTTACCTCCTGTGGTAAGCCTGTTAGGCTGTCACCGTGCCGCCATTATTGACGATGGTGTTCGTTATCGCTAAGCCGTTCTTCGCGAGAGTCGCGCCGGCATTTGACCGTGATCGTTCCGGTTCCGAAAGCATTATAGACCTCGTTATTAGATCAAGCGACCGCGCGGACGATGACCTTGCCAGATGAGAAAGCTTGCCCGCTCGTAGTTGCGAGCTTGAACCCTGTTACAGCTAACGTGTTGCGCGTGGAAATGCCTACCGTCCTATGCTGAATTAAATCGCCAGAAGCGTTCGAAGATGCGAACTCACCAGTCCACTTCTTGTATGTGGTGGTGGAAGCCGGATTGTAAATCGTGATCTTCCCATGCACGCCAGAGCCCGCTACGTTGCTGAGATTATCAGGGAGAAAGAAATCGTTTGTGTTCACCCACCCATAGCTTCCAGAGGCGCTGTTCATGCCATCGCCCCAAAACAGATGGGTAACATATCCGTTCGTGGACCCTGCCCCCAAGCCATCGGTCGTGAACCACTGCATACGCATTGACGGGCCGCTATCCGATGGAACCACGTTAATGAGGTCAATCTCATATATCGTGTATCCAGTGAGGAAACTGGTCTGGTCAGTTACGGGCGAAATCCCGGTGCAGTCGATTGTGTTAAGAACACCGGGGCCGCTCGTCGGAGTTTTCCAGCTAACGTCGAAATCTGAGTTTGAGTTCTTGGCGAGAACTTGCCCAGATGTCCCTCCGGGCGGGACGACATTTCCTAGCACGTCCCACGAAGCGCCATCCCACCCCACCAGCATCGTATGGCCGGGGTAGATCACGACGCCTTGAACTGCAATAGCCGCCGTTCCCTTATGGGCAATCGGAAGCCAGAATACCAAGGCGGTATTCTGAGGGCTTGGCAGCGTTACGGCTATGTTTGCCGTGGTCTGTGTGAACACGAGACCTCGATACTGCTCTATAGCACCCGTTACAGTAATTGCGCCACTTGCCGCTATATCAGCGATGGTCGCCGCCGATCCGATCTGCGTCGGCGCTACAGCCAGCGTTTTCCAGCTCGCATCGAAATTGGCGTTAGAGTTCTTTGTGTAAACCTGTCCGGTAGTTCCGCCAGTGGGGACGACATTTCCGAGCACATCCCATGAAGCGCCATCCCACGCGAGCAGCATAGTCTGCCCCGGCGGAAGAACAACACCCTCTACGGTAATAGCTACACTGCCTTTGTTCGAAGCCGGCAGGGAGAAGATGATTGATGCGCTCTGCGGACTTGGCAGGGTGACGCTCACGCCCGGCGTTGCCTGCGTGAACACGAGAGCGCGATATTGCTCTACCGTTCCCATAACCGCCAGCGCGCCATTCGCCGTTATGTCCGCGAACGTGGCTGTGTTGCCTATCTGCTTTGGCGCTATCATATACATCCGTCCTACCCAAAATGTTGCAGTGTTACCCGCAGGGGTAACACTGCGTTATGCCGTCAGTAGGAATAGTGAGCGTAAACCACGTCCACGCCGGACTGAATGTTGTAGTTGAGCCCGGTCGCCGTGGCGTCAACCGTGACGGCATTGGCCGGCGGGGTGACGCTGAGACCGTTGCCGTTCTCGACGACGACGCCGTTGACCGTGAACCACAACGGGTAGCCGGCCCTCGGAGTATTGGTGAGGCTCGCAACGGTGTTCAGCGCAGTGACGGCGAGCGCCTCCGAGAACGGAGTTGCGGTTACGCCGCCGGCCGGGTTGACATGACGCTCGGTGATCGCCATGAGCGCGTCCGCCGGAATGTCGGCGAAGTAGAACCAATACGGGATTTCGAGGTCCACCGCCGTCGCTGCGGCCCACGTATACGCCGCCTCGACTCCCCCCGGCGCGCTGAAATAGGACAGCGTGTAGACCGCGCCAACCTTCGTCACCTTGCCGTAGATGTCGTTTCCTAAACGGTCCGTGGCGCGAACGCGAGACGGACCGTTGAGGAACACCGGAACGATGTTGTCTGCCCCGACCTCGACGCCTTCGGTGCCCTTCTGAGAAACCGCCGTGGGTGCCGCGCCTGCCTGCAACGGAACCGCCCCGCCAGCGAAACCAGCCGTGGCGAGGGCCGTGCCCAGAGCTGCCGAGATATTGTCGCTGTTCGCAGCCGAAGTGTTGAAACCGGCGATGCCGACCGCCGCCAGCAACGTCTTGTCGATCTGTTTGGACTGGATATTCGTGTTTGCCATCTTGTGCCTCGCCCAGTTTATCCGTCCGGGTAAGCTTTATATGAACCGGACGAATACGGAGTCTGTTGACGGGTTCAGAACGAAATCTCCCGTCCACGTCAACGTTGACCCGGCGAGCGTGAACGCGCCGGAGTAGTAATCGTATGCGATGCTGTTCACGACCATCACAACGCTAGTGGGCTGCGTCGGAGTGGCAGGGAGAGAGAACGTCGTCTGCCCGACTGTCGTGAACGACAACACCCTCGGAGCAACCGCCTGCGCGATGGCTTTGGCTAGCAGGAACCCGGACACCGTGCCGATGGTGTTATCCGCCGGGTTCGTTGCCTGTGCCTGCGTGAGAGCCGCCACTCCGGCAGGGGTAGCGAGCTGGTTTATGTAGTCGATGACGATGTTGAGCGCGAGCGTTACCGACTGCGTGTCAACATCCGAAAACGTGTCGAAGGGAGGCCCTACGTATGTAGCCTCGCGGTCGAGTTCTTTTGTGCTTGTCGCCATTGTAGCCCCTGATACCCAAACGGGTAAGTCAAATCATATCGTCGTGGATCGACATGACAATGTTGGGGATGCTCGGCTGCTGGTCGGCGCGGGCGTCCATCATGGCTTTCATACGGTCTTCGTGCTCTTTGTGAGCCTTCTTGCCGTAGTTGTTCATGCGGGACATGGCCGCCGACCCGCCGATAATGGTCGGGTGTGAGTCTTGGCTCGGGAGAATTTCCTCCCCGTAGCCCTTGCCATCACGCTTCGACGTATCAACGACGCGGACCATTATAGCCTCCGAATACGAGAGCTGTCAGCCGTTCTTTCCGGTCTGACCCGGCGTCATCGTGTTTGCGTGCTGCTTGCCAAACATATGCTTGGAGCCGCCCTTGGCGAAATATTTGCCCTCGCCACCGCCTCCAGCAGTTTCGTGGCTCGTGACGCCCTCTTCCTGAGTTCCGGCGTGCTGCTTCCCGAACATATGCCCGGAGCCGCCCTTGGCGAAAAACTTCTCGCCAGCGCTCGTGCTTTCGACTTTGGCCATAATAAATGCTCCAATCCTAGCGTGGATTGGAGCAAGATTACCCCAGCGGGTAACTAATTGCAAGCGATTTTTAGCACTTGCCTTTGGAAGCTTTTCCGACGCCTTTCACAGCGCCGCCACGCTTGAAAGCCGGCGTTGCTGCTGGCGCTCCGGCCCCAGACTGGCCGCCAGATGCCGCGCCGCCGGGCATTGGCGTATCGGATTTCGGCATGGGGAGTTTCCTGCCCGGACCCCCCATCGACGCTGCTCCGGGGCCAGAGCCAGCGATCTTGTTTCCACGTTTCACTCCCATTGGTCCCTCCTAAAAATCGAGGTCGTCTGGCGCATCGCCATGGATAGCGGCGTTGATAGGCGCGCTGTCCGACCACTTCGGTTCGCCGCGCTCCAGCCATTCGCAGTAGGCGATGTCGCTTTTCAGCTCGTCGTCGCTGCTGTGCGAAAAGATTACGCTCGTTCGCGAGAACGCCTTTCCGTTGGCGTCTAACACGGCGAGATTGACCATGTTCGTGCCCCAAACGTGCGTGATGATGGCGGCAAGTTTCTGGTTGCCGACGATGCCCATATCGCCACGATCGTAGCTGTTCGGGGTGTAAATAACGCTGGCGCTTACGTAAGGGTATCTAATGTATCCTCTCATGTATCCTCTCAATGTTGGGGCGTTTGCTGTTGAAGGTTTACCCGCGGCCCCTGTTCGCCAGAGGGGCCGGGTTTACCCCCTTGGACTCCCGGCTGGCCATTACCTCCTTGGGTATGTCCAACCGCACCCTGCTGCTGCGCTGCCTGCTGCGCTGCCGCCTGCTGCGCCATAAGGTCGTCGTCGCTGGGGACAATCTCGTCACCCGGCAGGCCGAGGCCCTTTGCGACTTGACGCAGTATCTCCGCTCGGCCCTTCGGCCCGATGATACCCATGTCCACCGGGTTCGCCGTCATCTGCAAGAACTCGGTCTGGCGCTGTCGGTTCGTCTCGCGCTGCGCAGCCACCTTCGTCCCGAGGACGGTAATCCGTTCCTCGCCGGAGAGAAGCTCCGACGTGTCTGTTAGCATGAGCAGATCGAACAGATTTTGAAGCATCGGCTCCAGAACGTCGCGGTCGATATTCGCCGCCACTGTCTGGAGAATTTTAGAGCTATTGCTCATGAGCATGGACAGTCCAGACGCCGTGCGCCCTAGGCCGCCGCCAAGATTTGGCGAGCCCGTCAAGTATCTCGGGATTGCCGACAGCTCGTCCGCAATGCCGCCGAGTGTTTGGAACACATTGAGCAACTCGCTCGCGTTCGACGTGGGCTGGAAGAAATCAATTGGCTTCACCGCATTCGACCCAAACGGATCACGCGTCACATGCCAACGCTTCCACGGGTACAGGTCTTCGCCGTCTTCGTCCCTCGCTAGAAGGTCATCGTTCACTACCACTTGCGGCCCGGATGCGATGCTCATGTTGTTCACAAGCGAACGCAGGGTCGCGTTGGTCACGTTCTGCAAATCGTCAAGAATGTCGGGCAGGGCGTTGCCAACTGGAGTTCCGGGTACTTTCTCGAACGAAGTCACATAATATTGGTGACGTTTTCGTGGGGACGGGGAGAGTTGGACCTTGAGCACGAACCGCCCGACGATCCATACTTGCACAAAGTAATCGCGCAACGGGTCTTCGATTAACGCCGGGTCCATTCCCTGTTCGAGCAGCAACGAACCCTGCACATATCCATTAAACTCCATCGCCGAAATCATGCCCGACCTATTAAGGTGCGGGTTCTCGCGGTTCTCGTTTACCGCGCGCTCGGCGTCCATCTGGTCCCAATCATCAACCAGACCGCCGCGCCCATATGCTTCGAGCGCAGCACGCACAGCGTCGTGGTCATACCCCGGCAAGTCGAGGAGGTCGTTTAGGTCTTTGCGTGTGACCCTCAAGCGCTCGATGACATTTCCGTCTTCGATGCGCGAGACCCCCGGCGTCCAATACACGTCGAACGGCGATACGCGTTCCCATGTGAGCTTGGGGGCCTCGACCACATACGCTTTGTTCCCTTCCCATTCGACGAGGGGCTTGATGCGTACAACCGGCCCCTTGATTACGGCGTAGGGGAACAACGTGAGGTCGGCGAGAAATTCAGCGAGCGCCTGATAGAACCCGCCCTCGGCGAGAATCTCGTCAATCTTGTCTTCGGCGATCTTCGCTTGATCGTTCGAACGCTTCACCGCTGCGCGCCGCGCAGCCTCCATAAGCGACCTGTAGCGATCCATTATCGCCTGTTCGTCCGGCGATTGCCCGCTCGCCTGCGAATGCGACTGCACTTCAAGCTGTATCAGCGAGGCAATCGCGGACAATACCTCTGCGGGTAACTGCGGATCGTTCGGGGCTTCGAGCCCCCATGGGCGATCATTTGAGAGATAAACGTCCGCCAACAGGGATGTCGCCCCACGACATTTTACTGCGGTCGTGCGCGCATAGACCTCGCTACCGCCAAATCTCCGTATCTGCGCAATAACCTCTGCACTGTAGCGACCATTGAAGACTCTGAGCGCATTCATGAGCCGCTCGGCCCATCCTGCCGCGGCGTCGTTACGATGCCTGCGCATGATGTCGTATTGCGACTTCACATAGCCTGCAAGCCCCGTGTATTGGCCCCAGCCGGACGCGCTCGTATCTTGCGCCTGCGCCTGCGCTTCATCAGCCTGCGATTGCGCAGCCGACAGATCGTTCGGCCCGGCAGCGCGAAGTAATCCGCCACCGGGGCCGCTCAAAGGTATTGCTTGCAAGGGCGTCTGGACCATTGTTACCGTGTAAGGTAATATGCGCTCAAAGTCAATAGAGGCCCAAAATGGCGTTAAACCCGTTCTCCCCAAAATATCCGCTCCCGACAAAGCTTCCGCTCGTCGCGACGCGTGGACTCCCTTTCTCGGAACCCGCTACGCTCGAAGAGAAAATGACGGCGCTTGCGAAAGAACTCTCGACTGGCGTTGGTGAGATTTCCGACGTTCTGAAGAGCCTTGAGATATCGGACGAAGAATATGTCCTGATAACCAAGCACCGCCGATTTGCGACTTTGATGGCGCAATTCAAGACGGAATGGGAGAGCGTTGACAACACGCCGAAGCGCATTCGCATGAAAGCGGCGCTGGCGCTCGAAACGTGCATCGCCGAAATGGTGACGCAAGTTCACAATCGCGAGACCCCGCTTGCCGCGCGGGCTGCGCTAGTTACCGCCATGGGTAAGATCGCGGGGCTAGAGAAGCAACCCGAGCAACAGAACACGGGCGGCGGGTTCAAGGTGACGATCAACCTCGGCGATACCACGAAGCCGCCCGTAACAATCGAAGCCCCCACCATTGAAGGCGAAGCGCTGTGACCCACCACGTTTATACCCCGCCCAGAACATGCGCAGAGTTCATGCGCAGCACGGCGCTTCTCCGTCTCATTGCTGGTCCAGTCGGCTCTGGCAAAACGACGGCTTGTATCTTTGAGCTGTTTCGGAAGGCGTGCGAGCAAGCGCCCGATCCGGTTGACGGCATGCGCCGCACGCGCTTTGCAATCGTGCGCCAGACCTTGAAGCAGCTCAAGGATACCGTTCTCAAGGACATTATGTTCTGGTTCCGCGAAGTGGCGGACTACCGCGTGAGTGAGAGCACGATCTACATTCGCATTGGCGACGTTGACACCGAATGGATTTTGCTCCCCATGGAGAACCCGGACGACGCGCGGCGGCTTCTGTCTTCGCAGCTTACGGGCGCATGGATGTCCGAGTGCATCGAAATGAGCGCCGACGTTATATCGGGCATTTTCGGACGTTGCGGCCGATACCCTGTGCCGGTTTGCACATGGCGCGGTATCGTCATGGATACAAACTTTCCGACAGAGCATTCGGACTGGTGGGACATTATGGAGCGCCCGCCAGCGAAAATGGAAGTGTTCAAACAGCCCGGCGGCATGCACCCGGAAGCCGAGAACCTCCAATGGCTGCGCCAGACCGAAGAGAGCTTGAAGCTGCCAGAGGACGACGTAAAGCGACTCGCGCTAGGCCGCACCTACTACACCGATCTTATGGAGTCGGGTCGAAACCAAGACTGGCTCAACAGATACGTTCACGCGATCTACGGCAACGATCCGTCTGGAACCGCCGTATTCGCGCAGAGCTTCAACAAGGCGCTGCACGTCGTTCCGAAGATTGAAGTCCAGTCCGGCAGGCTAATCATTGTGGGGCAGGACTTCGGGCGCGACCCGTGGTCGATCATCATGCAAATGGACCATCTTGGAAATGTCAACATCCTCGAAGAAGTATCCGCGCTCGATATTGGTCTTGAACAGCATATCGCCCAGAGCTTGCGCCCGGCTATCTACAGCGCGCGCTATGCAGGATGCCCGGTTGCGGTTGTTGGCGATCCTGCGGGCGTCGCGAAAAACAACCTCTATGAATTGACCTCGTTCGACATGCTCACGAATATGGGGTTCGCGGCATTCGCTGCTCCAACAAATGACATTGCCCCAAGACTTGGCGCTGTGGAACATTTCCTGTTAAGCGCCAAATTCAGGGTGGACGCCTCGCGCTGCCCCATGCTCATACGAGGGCTCGCGGGCGAATATAAATTTGAACGCACAAAGGACGGCGTGAGAAAGCCCACACCGTCCAAGAAAGGCGACGCATCGCACCCGCAAGACGCCCTCCAGTATGGTTGCCTAGCCTACCACGGCGGCTTGCACGGCTTCATATCAGGGAAGCTAATGAGCAAGCGAAGTCATCCCAGACGCGAACGGATTTCTCCGAAGGCGTGGACATAGGCATTACCGCAGCGGGTAATCGGTGCATATACACGCCCGCGTGCCCGAACATGCTACGTGCTATCGTGAACTCGTCTCCCCATCGTTCTTCGACCTCCGGGCTCGGCTCGGGATATGCGACCTGTTCTATCCCTGCCTGTATTATCGTCCCTGCGCATCTGGCGCAGGGGCAGTGCGTGACGAACATCTTATACCCTCGCACCGGCTCATGTGACGAGAGTATGGCGTTTGCCTCGGCGTGTATTATGCGCGGGTATTTGTGCTCCCGCCGTTCGTAGTGGTCATAATAATCCGGCACGCCGCGCGGGAACCCGTTGAACCCGGTGCTTGCAATCGTCTTGTCGGGCCGCACGATCACAGCGCCGACTTGCGTTGACGGGTCTTTGCTCATGCGCGCCGTGCGCTGCGCAACGTCAAAGAAATACTCAATCCAGCGATCGGATAGCGCAAACATTAATGAGCGCTCCTGTTCTTCGTTACTCTATCGACCATTTCCAGTGCGTTCACTGCGATGTCGTGAAGTCCCAACGTGTTCTCCTTCACTACTTGAAATGTAGCAATCGCGTTCGCCAGCATGCTCTGTCCGGTCACGTCCGTCTCTGCGCTCAGTAGCGCAGTCAGCCTATACACGGCCTCGTCCATCATCTCGATATTTGCTTGCAGCTCTGCGGCCACTCGCGCTTTAAGAGCGTCACTCGCCATGATTGCCGCCTTGTAGCTGCGTCATAGCATCTACTATGTCTTCGACCGCAGCGAGCCCCTTCTTCGTTGCTTGCTTAGCCTCTCTGTCTTTCTCTGCATGCAGCCGATCGCGCAAAACGTCTTGTATCGTTGTCAAGATACCCATGGTCGCATCAAACGCCGCGTTGGGATCGTCACTCGCCATTGTTACCTCCTACGGTAAATCCAGTCTCATACTCGCGCGGGTCCACGGGCTTGTCCCGGCTCCAGCCCACTCCTGCGTTAGTTTTGGGCCTGCTCCAGACAGCTTTCTTTTGCTCCGGCGTTAACGGCTTGGCCCGTGGTTTCTTCCGTTTCACCATTACCTCCTCGGGTAAGTATCTCGTCCAACTTGTCGGCCACTCTCTGCAACGCCTCCCCTCGCTGCTTCCCATAGCGCGAACGGTTATACACGCTTGCCAGTGAGCTATGAGCGTCAACATGGTTGAGCATCAGCTCGATTATGTGGGGCTCAATCTCAAGCTCGCCTGCCATAGTGGCTGCTGTGCGCCTCAAATCGTGCCGCTGCCAGTCCTTCGTCCCAGACTTTTTGAAAATCTGTTTCTGCCACCGATCCCAATTGCTGCTCGTCCCTCCTATGCAGTTCCCATGGCTATTCTCGAACAGCGGCGCTCGCACGCTCTTACCCTCGCTCAGCCCCGCCACGATCATGCGAGCCTGCGTCGGCAGCGCCACTACATGCGCAACGCCATTTTTTGAGCGATCTGCGGGTATGGTCCACACCCCATCCTTGAAGTCACCCACGAGCGCGTTTGTGACTTCTTCGCGCCGCGCCATCGCATAGAACATGAGCCGGCACGCCAGCCCATACGCCCCGGTAAGGTGCGGCCATATCGCGCGAAGCTCCTCGTGAGTAATCACCCGGTCCCTGACGCGCTTGTGCCGCCCGCGGGGTATAGCCAGCTCGGCGACCTCGCGATGGCACTCTTTCCGTAGGATGGCGTCGTTTATTACCGCCAAGAGGTAACGCGTCGCGCTCGACGCCATGTGCGGCGCAGTCGCATATTTTTTGTCGATGCACTTTTGCAGCTTGGCGGATGTAAGCTCCGCGCTCCGCGTCCCCGTCTCAGAATTAAATACATTTTTTATAGCCCGCAGCGCGTCGTCCGACGAACGTAGACCGCGGGTTGCATAATACCGCTCGCACAACTGCAATAGCGTCTTCCCGAGCTTCGCACGAGACATCTTTTCCCCTGCGACCTCAGCCGCCAGCTTCCTACCCAATTCCCGCGCTTGTGCAAGCTCTACAAGCGGGTAATCGCCAAGGAAGCTACGGGGGTAGCCATCCCGTATAAACCACCACTTAGACCCGCCCGGATGCGAAATAAACGACAACCCCGGCAGAGACCCGTCCCGCGCTTCCACGCGCGAGGTCTTCCCAATCGCCGCAAGTTCCTTGCATCGTTTCACGGTCAAAGGGGGCGCTATGCGGGCCATATTTTTGAACTCCTGACAGACAAGTTACCGTGGCGGGTTTCAGAGAATTTTCAGAGAATTAGCGCTCCGGGCGTGTTTCGTAAGTGATTGATCCAGAGTCGCATTCGTCCGAGAAATCCCTTTCGTCACAACGATGTATGTGTTACCTTACACGGTAGTCAAACGTATGTCAACCATCTATGGTGTTCTTTGTAATCAGTAGGTCGGGGGTTCGAATCCCTCAACCGGCACCAATAAAATCAATGGGTTGTGGTGATCTTTCTAGCGCTTGAAGTGGCTCTCTTTTGAAATTAGAAGCCATTTAGAAGCCGAGAGCGGAGATCGCACTTACCCACAGATTTTTCGACAGCCAAAAAACATTTGTGGGGCCGATGGCAGCAATGAGACGCGGAGCTTAAAGGCGCAGCCCGTAAATCCCTCAACACCCCGGTCCGCGCCTAGCCGAAGTGCTGGCGCCTTGCGTCCGGCCTTGGGACTCGCCCGTCGCGAGGCCCTATGGCCGAGTCAGGGCGGTGAAGAACGAGCCATCGCCTCTCTTCGTCTAGCGGCGATTTGCTCCTGACGCAGGCAACGTCTCCTGTTATTTTTCTTGTAGCGGGGTAAGAACTTGGGCACCGCAGAAGATAAGGATAAGGTGGCCGAGCCGCCAGCGAAGGTGAAATCCGTCGCCGCCACCATCCTCGGCGAGTTCTTCGAAACCCTGGAAAAGGAAGAAGGCTTCGGCGAAATAGCGCCCAGGCTCCGCAAAGTCGTCCTTGAGGATGGCGTCTTCGCCGAATCCTCGGTCCGAGCCGCTCTGTTTCCGGACGCTTCATGATTCGGATCGACACGATACATATTAAGGAATTTCGCGGCATTCGCGAGTTGACCCTTGAGCTCAAGGGTCAGAATTTCGCCGCTTGCGGACCGAATGGGACCGGCAAGAGCGGTATCGTGGATGCGATCGAGTTCGCCCTGACGGGCAACATCTCGCGCCTGGCCGGCGCCGGGACCGGAGGTCTCTCGGTCAGGGCGCACGGTCCGCATGTCGACAGTCGTAACAAGCCCGAGGCGGCGTCGGTCACGATCGACGTCACCATCCCCTCCCTTGGCAGCAAGAAGGCCCGGATCCGCCGCACCGTGAAATCGACAAATGCGCCGGAGATCAAGCCCGCCGACAAGGACGTCATCGCCGCGTTCGAGAGCGTCAACCTTCACCCGGAGTTCGTCCTTTCGCGCCGCGAGCTGATCCGATACGTCCTCTCCGAGCCGGGCCAACGCTCAAAAGAGGTCCAATCGCTCCTGCGCCTCGACGACATCGAGAAGCTGCGGGGCGTACTGCAGAAGATCGCCAACGCCTGCACCAGGGACCTCCCGGGGTTGGAGCGCGCGGAGAAGGACGCCATCAACAACCTTCTCGCCGCGCTCGACGCCGCGCAGCTCAGCAAAAAATCAGTCCTCGACGCCGTCAATCCGCGCCGGACTTTGCTCGGCCTCACGCTGTTGACCGATCTCGATGCCAACACCTCAGTCAAGGACGGGCTGACCACCACGACAGCCAGCGTCCCCGGCCGCGTGCCAAAAGTGCAGGCTGCCGCCGATTTTGCGACATTACGAGAGGCGCTCCACGCGCTCAAGGCAGACTCATTCAAGCAAGCATGCTCAACCGCCGACACGAATGCCGCGGAGCTCGGTAAGGATGCCGAGAGCCTCAACGGACTATCGCGCGAGTCCCTCCTGAAGTCGGCGCTAGAACTGTATGACGGGGCCGCCTGCCCGGTGTGCGACACGCCTTTCGAGTCCGATGCCTTCACGGGGCACCTCGCCCGAAAGCTGGCGCACTTTGAAGACGTGAGCAAACGGCGCGCTGCGCTCGAAGCTGAACTGAAGCCGGTCCTCGACGCCCTCCACGCCGCCGGCACGGCCCTGAACACCGTGATCGATCACGCCGGCATGTTCTCCCCGAAGATCGACGCCAGCGCGCTCGCCGAGTTCAGGACTGTTCTTCGAGGGCGATACCAGCAGCTACAGAAGCTCCTGCCGCTCGACGACACGCGCGCGGTCCTATCCGCGGCTCACAGCGTCCCAGACATGGAGCCGCCGTTGGCCGCGCTCGCCGCTGCGATTGCCGCGATACCGGAGCCCACCAAGCAGGATGCGGCGCGCGACTTCCTCGTGCTCGCGCAGGAGCGACTGGAGACCTGCCGAGCCGCGCGGCTGAAGTTCACGGCCGGCAAGGTCCGCGCGGATCGCGCCACGAAGGTCTTCGCTACCTATGGCATCGTGACTACGACCGCGCTCGAAAAAATCTACAAAGACGTCGAGACCGCGTTCGCGAGCTACTATCGAAAGATCAATGAGGAGGACGAGAAGGCATTCACGGCGAAGCTGATGCCCTCGATTGGCAAACTCGGCTTCGACGTGGACTTCTATGGTCGCGGCCATTTTCCGCCGGGCGCGTATCACAGCGAGGGCCACCAGGACGGAATGGGTCTCTGCCTCTACCTCGCGCTCATGAACCATTTGCTCGGCGCTAATTTTACGTTCGCGGTCCTCGACGACGTCCTGATGTCCGTTGATGCCGGCCACCGTCGTCAGGTCTGCGCGCTCCTCAAGGAGATGTTCCCGAACACGCAATTCATCTTCACGACGCACGACGAGATCTGGCTGCGCCACATGAAATCGGAGGGCCTCATCAAAGGCCGTAACTTCGCCCATTTCCGGACATGGACCGTGGATTTTGGTCCGACCGAGTGGGACGATCGCGATGTCTGGGCCGAGCTGGAAGGCTATCTCATCAAAAACGACGTGCGCGCCGCAGCAGCTCTGCTTCGCCACTATCTGGAGCATTTCGCCAAGGAGGCCTGCGATCGCCTGCGCGCCAATGTTGAATTCCGGGGCGACGCCCAATTCATGCTCGGCGATCTGCTTCCGAACGCGACCAGCACGCTGGGCGATCTGCTGAAAAAGGCCAAGGTCGCCGCCAACTCCTGGAATCAAAAGGATGTCGTCGAGCGTATCGGCGCGATCGAGGTCGCCTTCGCGGAGGCCAAGGCCAAGACGGGCTACGAGAACTGGCAGATCAACACGGCCGTCCATTTCAACGAATGGGCGGACCTTAAGAAAGAAGACTTCACGCCCGTGGTGTCGGCGTTTCGGACGTTTACCGGTGCGTTCGGCTGCGGCACTTGCAATGAGATGTACTTCGTGGCCCCCGACCGCGGCAAGAAGGAGGCATTGCGCTGCGGGTGCGGAGATCTGAACCTAAATCTCCTGCAGAAGAAGGCCTAGCGGCGTGTGATAAAACGCCGACCCGATTCCTGTATCCCTTATCATTAATCACTGCGACGAACGCCACGGTGCCCGCTGGCGAACATAAGTCTCGTTTCAGCCGTCAGGAGTGATCTCTAAATCCAATGTCGCCGGATCCGTTGGTTGACAGCGTTATCCCTATATTCCGACAGTGGAGCAGAAGTTGTACAGCCTCTACGCATCCGAGGCTCTACGGGTTTGCGGGGAAAGCCTTCCCTGCGTCCGAGTTCTGCGGTTTCCGCTACTCCTTCTGGGGGATTGGCTGCCCCAAAAGGCCCCACCGAGTTAGAGGCGAGCAGGATTTCCGTGACGGGGTGAGGGCGAGAGGAGAGGCCTCCGCCGCCCGTCTTGGAGATGACCCATGACCCAGGAGCAAGTTCTGGACGCCGTTCACGATCGCGTCGGCGGCTACAAGGTGGATGTGAGCCGCGGGGAGCGAGTCGGCCGCGTGTCTTCGGAGTGGTTCTCGCGCCCGGCCGACGAGCGTTACTTATCCCTCTCGGATCTGTATGCCGCCGTGCGCGGCCGGTCCGAACGCAGCCGGACCCGCACGGTCGAGAGCGCGGCGATCCGGGTGGAAGCCAACCGTGACGACGCGGAGCGTCTCACCCTGATGCTGCCCGGCGCCGAGGCGCCGATTGCGCCGACTCATTGGAGTTTTGGACAGCTCGCCGGCCTGGTCGGCGCCCCGGCCGCCTATCTTCGCCAGCTTCCCGCGCCTCTGGCCGGCATCAATCTCCAATACGGATTGACCTCACACCGCGCCGAGCAGGTGAAGACGCTCGAGATCGAAGATGGCCGCATCGAACTGCGCGCGGTCACCGGACCCGATTATGGCCGCATCTTCGACCAGGAGCTGGTCGCTGCCGTCCGGCGTATCGCTGGCGACGGCACAGGGGATACGCGCTGGAAGGTGCCGGGCGTGCTCGATTGGTCCAGCGGCGTCTATAATCCGCACGTCGATATCACCCAGGACACTACGACCCTCTACGCCTCCGATCGCGACGTCTTCCTCTTCCTGGTCGACGACCTTAATCCGATTGAAGCCGGCCGGCTGCCAGACGGCTCTCCCGACCTATATTTTCGTGGCTTCTATTGCTGGAATTCCGAGGTTGGAGCGAAGACGCTCGGCATGGCCAGCTTCTATCTTCGCGCCGTCTGCCAGAACCGAAATCTTTGGGGCGTTGAGGATTTCGAAGAAATCACCATCCGCCACTCGAAATATGCCGCCTCGCGCTTCGCCCATGAGGCCGCGCCGGCGCTGACCCGCTTCGCTAATTCCTCACCCACGCCTTTCGTCAACGGCATCAAGGCTTCGCGGGAAAAGATCGTCGCCCGCACCGACGAGGACCGTAGCGAGTTCCTGCGCAAACGCGGCTTCTCAAAGACCGAGACGGCGAAGATCATCGAAACCGTGCTCGTCGAGGAAGGGCGCAAGCCTGAGAGCGTGTTCGACTTCGTCCAGGGGATCACCGCCGTTGCGCGCGAAAAGACCCAGCAGGACGCGCGGCTCGATCTCGAGGCGCGGGCTAAGAAGCTGCTCGATCGAGCGGCCTGAGTGGCGCTGGCCGCGGGGTTGGATCTATTCACTGCGCCGCCGCGGCCATCCATCGGGCAACGTGCGCCCAGCTTTCCGCTTTCCTAAACGGCAACTATCCGCCAGGAGCGGTCATCGGCCATCAATCAAAATGTCTCAGGGACGGGAAGCTGATTGAGGCAGTTCACGAGGCAACCTTTATTTCGCATCGGTCCAGCAAGCGGCATTTTTATCCAGTTTCGTATTGGCAATTTCGTCAAAGCGTTCGTTGCGCCACACGAATCGTTGTTCGGTGCATCCGTCGGTGAAGTCAGCGTTCCAGTGAGCGACTATGAGCGAACTCATCGAGGCGAATTTTAGCTCGAGGCGGCCGGTTTCTTCGCCGCCCAGAGGGAAAGTGTAAACCCTCCCGTTGGCGATATCGGTCATGTAAACCGCCGAGCACATGGTGCCGCATCCGAATTGGACGATTGCGTAGTGGCCGGCGAAATTGATGCCCTGTTGGGCTGCCTGCCGAATACGCGTCCGGAACATCGCGAATTTCCGTTCACGCCCGGCGAAATCCGGGTAATGGACCTTGCCGCTATAGATCCCGGATACCCGATAAAGATCGAAAGGGTATTCAATCGCCAGGGTTTGCCCTGCGCTCAATGTCAGGAGGGATAATGTCAGCCAAGTTCGCTTTGTCATTGTCGGAAACCCGCTAGAGAACGGCTTTTTGGTCTTAGCCCGATACTCGCTTCTTGTCGATGTTCTACAACGACGCAACGTGTGCATAGTCTCTGCTCGCGGGCATGGGGGCACAGTCGGCTCCTTCGCTGACGGTGCCGCAGAGGCGCAGGCGTTCGAGGCGCTACAGCTCTCCGATTTCGGTTCGGGAGCCTACGATCGAGAGGAAGAGGGCTGCGCCGGTTTTCGTGACGGCTTGGAGGTCGAGAGAAAGTCTTTCGGCCGGCCGTCGCGGAGTGAAGACCCATGGGGAAGACCGCTCAAAAAATCCAGTTGAGCGCCTCGCGCGACATTCCATTCAACAAACTCGTGTTATCCCAGGCGAATGTCCGACGCATCAAGGCTGGCGTCTCCATCGAGGAACTCGCCGAGGACATTGCACGCCGCACGTTGTTGCAGAGCATCACTGTGCGGCCCGTTCTCGACGAAAATGGCGCCGAAACGGGCATGTTCGAAATCCCGGCTGGCGGCAGACGTTATCGCGCGCTGGAACTGCTGGTGAAGCAGAAGCGTCTCGCGCGCAATGTGCCCATCCCTTGCGTAGTGCGCACCGAGGGGACAGCGGAGGAGGATAGCCTCGCCGAAAACGTCCAGCGCGCGCCGCTACACCCGCTCGACCAGTTCCGGGCGTTTCAGGCGCTTCGCGAGAAGGGGCAGAGCGAGGAGGAAATCGCGGCGGCCTTCTTTGTCAGCGTTGCGGTCGTCAAGCAGCGGCTGCGGCTCGCTTCCGTTTCATCGAAGCTTCTCGACGTCTATGCCGAGGACGGCATGACCTTGGACCAGTTGATGGCCTTCGCGGTAAGCCCCGATCATGAGCGCCAGGAGCAGATCTGGGAGGCGATCCAGCGCTCCTACAGCAAGGAGGCCTATCAAATCCGCCGTATGCTCACCGAGAGCGCGGTCCGCGCCTCCGACAAGCGTGCGCAATATGTAGGCGAGGACTACACTGCCGCCGGCGGCGCGGTCATGCGCGATCTCTTCCAGAACGATGATGGCGGCTGGTTGCAGGATGCAAGGCTGCTGGATCGACTCGTCGCCGAAAAGCTTGAACGCGACGCGCAAGACGTTCGCGCCGAGGGGTGGAAATGGGTCGAGATCGCGACCGATTTTCCTTACGGCCACACTTACGGGCTTCGCCATCTCCAGGGCGAACGCCAGCCTCTGAGCGAGGATGAAGTGGCGGCGCGCGAGTTGCTTCGCTGCGAAGCCGATGAGCTCGAGGCGGCCTATTCGGGAGCAGACGAGATCCCGGAGGAGGTCGACGCCCGGCTCGCTGAGATCGAGACGGCGTTGGAGGCTTTCGAGCAGCCCCCCGTCATCTATGCTCCCGAGGATGTCGCGCGGGCGGGCGCCTTCGTGAGCATCGATGGTTCGGGCCGCCTTCGCATCGAGCGCGGCTATGTCCGCCCTGAGGACGAGGCGCCGATCGAAGGCGCGGAGATCGTTTCGGACGAAGTTGTCGGCGAGGAGCCGTCGCAATTGGCGTCAGCTCCCAAGTCCGCTGCTCCCATCGACGCCGCAATTCATTCGTCGTTCGCCGAAGAGGAAGACGACGAAGGACTGCGGCCCTTGCCCGACAGGCTGGTGACCGAGTTAACCGCATACCGTACGCTGGCGCTGCGCGAGGCGCTCGGTAGAAATCCGAAGGTCGCCTTACTGGCGGCGCTGCACGTCCTCTGCCTGAAGCTGTTCTACCGCTACGGTTCCGACTCCTGTCTCGATGTCGAGCCAAAGACCGTGACCTTCGGCAGTCTCGCCCCCGGCCTCGGCGACACAAAGCTTGCCGCGACAGTCGACGCGCGGCATCGCGAATGGTCCGAGCGGCTTCCCAACGAGCCCGGCGATCTCTGGAATGCACTCGCAATGCTTGACGCGGAGCAGCAGCAGGCGCTGTTCGCACATTGCGTCTCGCTCACCGTCAACGCGGTCAACGAGGCCTATAATCGTCGCCCCAGGGCGGTCGCCCACGCCGATCGGCTTGCGGAGGCAATCTCGCTAGACATCGCCGCGACGGGCTGGGCGCCCAGCGTCGACAATTTCCTCGGCCGAGTGACCAAGGCTCGCATCCTTGACGCCGTTCGCGAAGCCCGCGGCGAGGATCATGCGCGACGCATCGAAATGTTCAAGAAAGGCGACATGGCCGCTCAGGCGGAACATCTGCTCGCAGGCTCGGGATGGCTGCCGGAGCCGCTGCGAATGCTGCGCCGCGCGCCGCATGCATCGGAGACGGGGACAGCGCCGGACAAAGCGCCTGTTGAAGAAGCGGCGACGATCGACAGCGAAACGCCGGCCGACGAAATCGCGGCCCGGAACGATACTGAGGATGCCTCTGCGGATGAACCTCAGGACGTCGCCGCCGAATAACCTCCCCGAACTTTTCCGCGGGACCCGTCAGCAATGGCGGGTCCCTTTGCTATGGAGGGCGCCGTGTCCGGTTCCGCATCCGAATTGGCGCATCGCCTTGCCAGCAATGCCGAGGCGGTGTGCCGCCATTACCTTTCGGCCGGGCGCCGCGAAGGCGCCTACTGGCGTGTGGGCGATGTCCGCAACACGCCGGGCCGGTCCATGTTCGTGCGGCTCAAGGAGACTGCCAGGGGGCCGGCCGGGAAATGGCTGGATGCAGCGACGGGCGAGCACGGGGATCTGCTTGATGTCATCCGCGAATGCCGGGGCCTCTCCGATTTCAAGGATGTCGCCGAAGAAGCACGCGCGTTTCTCAGCCTGCCGCGTGCGGCGCCAGAATCTCAAGAGCCGCGCCCTTCGTCGCGGAGGCCGGATGCTCCAACCGGTTCATCCGAAGCGGCGCGACGCCTGTTCGCCATGTCGCAGCCGATCGAGCGCACTCTCGTGGAAGCGTATCTGCGCCGACGCGGCATTACGGCTTTGCACGCAACCGGCAGTCTGCGTTTTCACCCGCGCTGCTACTACCGGCCCGACGAGCATAGCCCGACCGAGACCTGGCCGGCCATGATCGCCGCCGTCACCGATCTCTCGGGCCACATCACCGGAGCCCATCGCACCTGGCTTGATCCGGGCGGATTCAGCGAGGCGACGCTCGGCAAGGCGCCGATCGACACACCTAGACGGGCAATGGGCGATCTGCTCGGTCACGCCGTGCGCTTCGGCGTGGCAGGCGAGGCCATTGCGGCTGGCGAAGGCATCGAGACCATGCTCTCGCTTCGCTGC
Source organism: Methylocystis heyeri (assembly GCF_004802635.2). Lineage (NCBI taxonomy): Bacteria > Pseudomonadati > Pseudomonadota > Alphaproteobacteria > Hyphomicrobiales > Methylocystaceae > Methylocystis > Methylocystis heyeri. Next base: position 2,314,373 of record NZ_CP046052.1, on the reverse strand, counting down.
GTTCTGCCTGCCATGCCAATGATCGCAGCTCTTTCGGCGGCGCATCTCTTCGCCATCCTGTTCCCGGACACGCTGCGACGCCTCTACATCGCCCTCGACAACGATCCGGCCGGCTATGGCGCGATGGCGACACTCGTCGACCGGGCGCAATCGGTCGGGATCGAGGCGCTCGTGCTTTCGCCTCGGCTCGGTGACTTCAACGAGGACCTGAGACTGCTGGGCGTCGATGCGCTTCGAGCGGCAATCCGGGGGCAGATCGCGGCACAGGACGTCGCGCGATTCATGGGTCTCGCGGCATAGTCGGATCGGGGGCGGGGCGCCGCAGCTTCGTCGCGAAGAGGCCTGTGGCCATGCTTCCCCTCGGCGCCGGAGAGGACCGCGCCCACGGCCTTCTTAAAGGGCGATCGGGCGGCAAGCGGCGCGGACCGGCAATGGCTGCGGCCGACGATTTTCCGGCGCGGCCCAGAGGCCGCTTTCCATCGCGAAACAAAATCGCCGGCCTTCGCCATCCTCCGCCAAGGCTCCGGCCCTTCGCTTCGCTGCGGGTGCAGCTCCGCGCCGCCCGCCGCTTTCGTCGCCATGAAGGCCGCGATGGGCGCGGCCGATCCGGCGAAGGAAAGCCGCTATGACCACCGACTACAACGACGATTTCGAGCCCCCGCACAGCTCATCCCCGACCGGGCGGGTTCTCAACGAACTCCAGCTCTATGGCTACCGGCCTTTCCACGACGAGCCCGATCCTCGACCGCTTCCGGAAGCGCACGTGCTCGCCGGCAGCATTGCCGATATCTTCGACGCCCTCGTGGTCGCACTGTCCGACACGCGCCTCGAACCCGACCTCGAAAACCTGCTCTGGTCGTCGGTGAACGTCTTCCACCGCGCTGTCGAGCGGATCGAGCGCGAACTCGATGACAACGAGCTGGCGCAGCAGCGATTGCAGCGCGAACAGGATGGCAGCGAGGTCAAATCCGTCGAGCTGGAGCGCCTCACGGCACAAGGCCAGACGCTCATCGAGCGGCGCGACGCTTTCGAGCTGATGCGCGACCAGGCCGCCGACCAGTTCGAACGGCACACGCATTCAGCCTGGCGACCGCGCAGCGGATCGAAGGTCAACCATCGCCATCTCACCGCCGCGATGATCGACAGCCGCGACTTCCTCGCCGCGAAGAAGCGCGCGGACAAAGAGGTGCTTCTGCCCGCGGGGCCGAAAGTCGCCCTGACCGGCGGTCTCGACTTCAACGATCACCGGTTAATCTGGGCCAGGCTCGATCAGGTCCACGCCAAGCACCCCGACATGGTGTTGCTGCACGGCGGTTCGCCAAAAGGCGCCGAGCTGATCGCCGCCAAATGGGCCGAAAGCCGCAAGGTCCCGCAAATCGCCTTCAAGCCGGATTGGACCAAGCACGCCAAGGCGGCGCCCTTCAAGCGCAACGACGCGATGCTGGAAACGCTGCCGATCGGCGTCCTTCACTTCCCCGGCACCGGCATCCAGGACAACCTCGCCGACAAGGCCAGGAAGCTCGGCATTCCGGTTTGGAAATTCGGCACAGGCAGCGCGTGAGCGCCGCCGGCGGCCTTTTGCCATGGCGAACGCGGCTCGCGGGTGGCTTGCCTGAGCCGACCCTTTCGACAGCGCCGTAGGAAAACTGGATTCTCCTGGGGCTAGCCCATCTGCCTTTCGCCCAATTATAAGTTAGCGGGAAGGCCTTACGCCGGGAGACGGCACCCGGCTATTTGCTCGGACAAACTGGCATGTCTTTTCCAAGGTCACCTACAATTTATCTGGTGCGGCACGGGGAAACGATCTGGAACGCCGCTGGACGGTTTCAAGGACGGCTCGACTCTGAACTAACCGCGAAAGGGAGAGACCAGGCTCGGGCCTTGGGCATGGCGCTCGCCAATGAGCTCGGCGAGCGCCAAATGGAATACGTTCTGAAGGCCAGTCCGCTTGGGCGAGCGAAGACAACGGCAACGATTATCGCCGAGCAAATGCGAGACATTTTCATCGAAGAGGATCACCTTTTGGTCGAGGTATCCATTGGGTCTTGGGATGGGCTGACCCATTTCGAGATCGACATGGAGTGTCCCGACGCTCTCCGCGGAGCCTCGCCATTTAACTGGTTTTTTCGCGCGCCAGATGGAGAATGTCTTGATCGCGCTTATGGGCGGGCGCAGAAGTGGCTTGCCTGCGTCAACAGTCCGACGATCGCCGTGAGTCACGGACTCTTTGGACGTTTAGTCCGGGGCGCTTACCTCTCACTTTCGACCGCTGATATGCTTCAACTGCCGGTTCCGCAGGATGGTTTCTTCTGCCTTCAGAATGGCGAAGAACGGTTTCTACCTGCCTGACCGATCAACGAGCGCGGGTTTGGAAAGGACCGCCGCAAAATCGCGGTTATTTGAGCGGGACGAGTTAATGTTTCCGATTTTGATTTCACGTCATGGCCAGGTCGCGCTCGCGAAGCCAAAGTTTCCGACGCGGGCGGAATTCGAGACCTATGTCGAAGCCTACGAGCGCTCCGGTTTGAACATCAGTGTCCGTCCTTCAGCAGAACTCGTCCGGCACATTCGCGCGGCGACCAGCGTTTTCACGAGTCCTAGTTTACGGGCGCTAGAATCCTTGCGACTGTTGGACCCCGAGCGAACGCCAATTGTGGACGCCGTGTTTCGCGAAGAGCCCCAAATTATTCCCGAAATTGCAGGGCGACTGCCGCTACTCGCTTGGTTCTCGCTGACGCGAGGGATCGGCTCTTTCCACCCGAATGAATTCAATACTCGGTTAGCAATGCATCAGCGCGCCAAGGTTGCGGCGGAGCTTCTTACGGGAGGAGCGCGACAAGGGCCTGTGGCCCTCATCGGGCACGGATGGTTCAATCGTGCTATTGCTGGCGCGTTAGTTCAGAGTGGCTGGCGGCGCGCCAAAAATCACGGTGGTTCCGGCGTGTTCGGGCGAGTGTCCTCGGAGTGGGGATATTCTGTCTTCGAATCCGGTTCATAGAAGCATCAGGTAAAGCGTCATTTTAGCCCGTTCTATTTGCAAGCCTTTGCGAAGCCGCTTCGCTCATTTCGACAAAGCCAGAACCTCCAGGACCTTGCGTGATCCACGCAGGAGGCGCTGGAATTTCACAAGCCTCGGCAGCCTCGGCGAGAACTCGTAGCCGCCCAAGTCGCGGCATCCCGAACTGAGGTGTTAACCTCATTGTCGGAGTTTCATGCTCAGGCTACAGTTGGACGACAGCAAAAAGCCAGCAGGCCGTTATGCGGTTAGGCCCATGCTTCACAAACGAGCCGGGAAGGCGGGTTAATCCGGACATGTCGTCAAACGTCGGAAAAGGAACCGTTCCGCCGCGGAGCGCAAAGAAGCCCGCTGCTCGCACCGATAGAGCGATTCGAGTCCAATACGGCGTGTTGCCCTATAGGCTGACCGAGGCCGGCGAGGTGGAAATCCTCCTCGTCACGACGAGGCAGAGCAGGCGCTGGATCATCCCGAAGGGCTGGCCGATCAAGGGACTGAAGCCGTCGAAATCCGCGGCACGCGAAGGCTACGAAGAGGCAGGTATTCGAGGAAAGGTCGGAGGGAAATCCGTAGGCGCTTTTTGTTATGAGAAAAGGATCGAAGAGGACGGTGTCACCGTTCCATGCGAGGTGCGCGTGTTTCCTTTGCTTGTCATGCAGCAATTTGACTCCTGGCCGGAGGCCCACCAAAGGGAGGCTCGCTGGTTTGAGCCCAATAAGGCCGTATCCGCCATAAAAATTGCGGGGCTCCGCGAACTGGTCGAATCCTTCCTGCGAAAGAGGGCAGAGAGGAAATCACGGCGCTGATCCTTTCCTATCTATAGGTGGCGACGAAGACGACGTAGAGCAGCGCCGCGACCAGCATGGCGGCTATGCCAAGTAGAAGGACAATGCGATCTCCATGACTCTGCCCGGACCCGGCGGTCCGCCGATGGCTCGACGAACGGGCGGCGAGCGTTACGATCGCCGAGCTGGTGTTCAGCTTCAATTCGCCTCCCGAGGGCATGCGCAAGGAACGACTGGCCGCCGGGTGTGAGGGCGTGCTGGAGCTGTTCGCGGACCGTATCCTCTCCCTCGATACGAATGCGGCGCGCCGCTATTCCGATCTTGCTGTAAAGGCGCACGCTGCTGGAAGGGGGGCCCCACGCCCGACGGCTACATCGCCGCGCTCGCTGCGTCGCGTAATTTCTTCATCGCATCCCGCGACACGAGCGCATTCACAGCCGCCGGCCTCACTTTGATCGACCTCTGCACTGCTGGCGCCTGAGTGTCAGGGATAGCGGCGTTCCTTCGGGATTTCGGCTCCCGATCATGGCCGTTTGAGGCTATATTCGGCTCCGCGCCGTGGTGGTGGTGGAAGGCGCGACCGTTAGATCTTTTGCTCACGGGAGCCATCGCCATGTTCGTCTTTGGACCGCTGCTCGTCATCGCCAGCATTGGCTTCTTTTGCTGGTTGCTGTTCACCCTTGCTGTTTTCGCCCTGCCGTTCTTCGTCGGTCTGACAATTGGCATGTGGGCCTTCCATACCGGCGCCGGCGTCCTCGGCGGCATTTTAACTGGCGTCGCGGCGGGTGGCGCGACCTTCGGCATCGGCCAATTCGCACTCGCCTTTGCGCCCTGGGCCTGGCTCCGGCTGCTGATCATCCTGCTCTTCGTCGCGCCCGCAACCGTCGCCGGCTACAGCGCCACGCATGGGATCGCTCAGATCGCCATGCCATCCGCAGCCTGGCAGACGATCTTCTCGGTGATCGGCGCCATCGCCGTTAGCGTCACGACCTTTATCCGCTTCACCGGGATGGCAGCGCCCGGACCCGCCGGGCAGGGCAGGGTGCGCGGGTAACCCTATCGCAGGCCGGGGGCGGGCCGCATCATGCATTTCGCAACAGGGCATTCTCTCGTCGCTGGGGCGCGTTCTTGATCGGGTCGGCCGCGGATCATCGCTGCGTAGCAACCCATCAACAGGCCTCTCGGGAGCGACGCCAAGTCAAGCGGGGGATATCCTTCGTGGCGCAGACGACATCCGGGGCGCCTCGCCGAAGCGGCCTGGGGAGTGAAAGAACGTCGGGTCTGGCCGGTGGTGGTTTCATCGCCGCTGGCATTTGTCGCGGCGGTCTTGGCGGCAGCACGAGAGTCGCCACTCTCCTCGATTTGATCTCTGTTCGGATCGAGCGCACCGAACGCCCTCTTCGATGGGTTGATCTAGCCGGAGGTCGGCTGAAGCCTCGACCGCCTATGGCGCAACGGCGAATGCGCAACTTTCTTCCCCTGACGCCTGCGGCGTCATTCCGCGCGAAACAAGAAAGTCGCTTCTTCGTCATCCTCCGCTCCGCTTCGGCCCCAAGGGGTGCGCCGTCGGTCGCCTCCGGCTCTTCGATCACCATCGAGGCCGCAATGGTGCGGGCTCGGAAGCACAGAGATCAAGGAGAACTACAATGGCGACCATCGGCACCTTCAAGAAGACCGCCTCGAACGAGTTTGCCGGCGAAATCATCACCCTCTCGGTCCAGGCCAGAAACGTCCGCATCGTGCCTGAGACCAGCCGCTCCGGCGAGAACAGCCCCAGCCACCGGGTTTACTGCGGCCGAGTCGATATCGGAGCCGCTTGGTCGAAACGCTCCAACGAGGGCCGCGACTATCTGGGCCTCAAGCTCGATGATCCGAGCTTCAACGCACCCATCTTCGCCAACCTCTTCGACGACGAGGACGGCGAAGGCTACAGCCTGATCTGGTCCCGCCCGAACGGCCGCCGCAACGGCGACTGACCCGCTCACCATGCCCCGCCAGGCCAGTCCGGGCGGGGCAGTGCTCGTATGAGCTATGCGCGCAAGCTCCTACGTTCTTTGCGCTAGCTAGGCCTCTAACGCCATAGGGTGTTATAAGCTCGCCCGAAAGTTGCGTTAGCAGGCGGGCCTACTGTCTGGTTTGTGCGGATAGCGGCCGGTGAGCTGAGCGGCGGGAATAAGCCGGACGGCTGCCAAGGCGCGGGGACCCTTGGGTGGGCTAATGGACATGCGCAGTATCTCTCTGAAACCGACAAATAGGCAGAGTAAAGTCGGGGGTGCTTCACCTTCATAAGTTCCAATGATATGGGTCGGGGAGATTCTATCTGGTCCCCCATATTTTAAGCCAAGGGTCTTCGACGCTATCAACTCCGAATTGGGTACAAGAAAAAATGCGCTTTTCGATTCTGCATTTGTCCGATCTTCACCGCGACCTGACCGATGAAATACCAAATGCTTGGCTAATCGACTCGATAGAGCGGGATATTGAAACCCTTGCAAATGAACAAAGCTCGGTCGCGCGCCCCACGCTTTGTGTTGTAAGCGGGGACTTGGTTTATGGCGTGCGGCCCAATTCCCCCGACGCCGATGCAGAACTCAAGCGCCAGAACTCACAATCCCTTGAGTTTTTAGTCGAGCTGGCAGATCGCCTTTTTTGTAGCAACCGCGATCGTGTGGTGATAATTCCCGGAAACCATGACGTCGCGTTCAACCGTGTCACGTCCAGCAGCGCTTTAGTCCCTCTCCCATCGGACAAGGCTGCAAAGGCTGACCTAGTGCGCGAATATTTTTCGGCAAACACGCAATTGCGTTGGTCGTGGTCTGATTTGGCATTCTATAGAATTGAAGACCACGACGGGTATTTGCAGCGATTTTCCTACTTCCGCGACCTATATGAACAGTTTTACCAGGGTAGTCGAATCTATCCCGTCGCTCCGGACAGCCAGTTCGACTTTTTTGACTTTCAGGTTGAAAAGCTCAGCATTGTTGCTCTGAACAGTTGTCACAACAACGATCCTTGGCGTCGAGCTGGACAGATCAATTCGACTGCTTTGGCGAATGCTTGTCGCCAACTGCGATCACCTTCGCGTGCCGGTTGGCTGCTCGCCGCCACTTGGCATCACAATCTCGTCGGTGGGCCAAGTCAGGACGATTACCTGGACCCTGAGTTTCTTCAATTGCTGATAGAAAGCGGGGTGTCGCTTGGGCTTCATGGTCATCAACACCGTTCAGATTGGTTCGACGAGCGGTATCGGTTAGGGCCTAAAGCCCGGAAACTCACCATTGTCAGCGCGGCAACGCTATGCGCCGGACCAACAAATCTCAGTCCCGGAACTCCGCGAGGATATAACGTCCTGGAAATTGACAATGAGGCTTGGGTCGGGCGCCTTCACCAAAGGCAAATGGTCAACCTACAGTTCAGTATGCCAGCATGGGGGCCGGGCCGTTTTGTCGATACCAATGAGTCATTTGTCGACTTTGAGCTGGCTCCTCCCGTGGCCTCTCGGCCTGCTGGCCTAGACATGAAACTTGCGCTGGAAGCCGCTGATAGCTACTTGGGCCGCGGCGAGTGGGAGAAAGCGCTCGCGGCATTAAGCGAATACTGGAGCGAACCCCTAGCGCGTCGCATGGGGCTCAGGGCATTGGAGGAGTTGGATGACCCTGGGCGCACGATCAACATGCTGGATACTCCTTCTGACGTGGCAGAAGCCGTGATCTTAGGTTCTGCTTTGCTCATCGCGGGTGACACGATATCCCGCAAACGCTTCCTAGAAAGTCCGTTCATCGCGAGAAATACGGATGCAAGTGTAACAGAGATCGTCGAAAAGCTGACCTTGAGGATGACGAGATGACTGCGGGAATAGTTTTTCAAGTCGAAACATCTCGTGTTTTACAAATCCTCGCAAAGGAGATTTATGATTCTCCCCTGGCAATGCTGCGGGAAAACCTTCAAAATGCTTATGATGCAATTCGAGAACGCTTCGCAGCCACCGGCACACTGCAGCCTGGCGGCCGAATTGATATCGAGATCAATAGCAATCAGGTCGCCATTTCGGACAACGGGATTGGTATGACCGAGTCGGTCCTCAAGGAAAACTTTTGGAATGCGGGTTCAAGCGGAAAACACTCCGAGCGGGCGCGGAAGGCCGGCGTTGTTGGTACATTCGGTATCGGAGCAATGGCCAACTTTGGTGTTTGTACCAGACTAGAGATTATTACCCGCCCTTTAGAAAGCGACGTTGCACTTCTAAGCATTGCGGAGCGAGATACCCTCAAAATAGGGGAAGAATGTATTGTCTTCAAGACAGTTCCCCCGGACAGAGAAGCTGGCACGATTCTCACGGCCACACTTGATAGCAACAATTCGATCTTACCGCAGCAAGCACAGTCTTATCTCCTGCCGTACGTGAGCCTGCTTCCGGTTCCAGTATACCTAAACGGCGAGCTTATTAGCACTCGCACAATGAAAGAGGCGCTACCAAGCTCGGTCCGATCCTTCGCGCCATTGGGAAGCAAGAAGCTTGAGGAACGTGGCTTCGGAGCCCTGTTCTCGATCAGTGCTGATTCAAACGGGCAGATTTTCGCCAATGTTACCGATATTCACATCGGGGGCACATCGATAGATGGGGAAATGGGCCTACTCCAAGGCGGCGGTCAGTTGATGGGGTTGAGGTCATTTTTTGGTCTGGCACCTCTGCCTGTCGCCGGCAACTACCAGTTTGGCGGCTTTGCCAATCTCCCTTTCCTCCAGCCCACTGCAGGACGAGACGCATTGAGCCGCGAGAGCATTGATCAGGCGGCCATATTGATCGCTTTGGCGGAAAGAGCATCTTCAGAAATTCTGGCGGAGACGACACTTGCCGACAGAAGCAATGCTTTATTGGCGTGGATTGGAGCGAATGGCCGCTATGACCTCGCTAAGCGTATAACTATTCTTGTCCACCCGAGGGAGGAGAACATCCCGTTCGGAGATATCGCTGATTACATTGGGGAGCGGCGGAGGTATTACTACGCTGGCAACGATCGCTCTATTATCGGAACATTCGCCAGCGACGAGAGTTACATACTACAGATATCCCCAAACCAGCCTCGGAGAAGGGTGCAACAGCAATATGTTACATCAATTTTAAACGTTCCGGCTATTCCGGACTCTGCGCATGTTTTACGTGAGTATTCTGGAGTAGAATTAGAGTTAGGCGAGGCATCTATTTTGTTCAAAATTGCTGCGATTCTCCGTGATGACTACCTAATTCCGGAGGTAGAAATTGTCTTTGCCGATATATCCCATCAAGTCAGTATCCTGCCTGAGAAAAAAGGGAGTATCCTCAAGATCTTTTTGGGTCGTAAAGCCGCAGCGATAGCTCCTCTGTTGGAGGTGCAATCTAAGGCTTACGAGCTTTTCTCCCAGTTCATGAAAGACTACGTTCGCGTCAACATCTATCCACGTATCCAGGAGTTCGTGCCCTCTTCCACGAGGGGAGGGGTCGAGGCGTTGCGAAAAATTCTGCTTCGAAGCCGTGAACTGTACCGCGTCGAAGAAGCTGAGAGAGGTGATCTAGAAGGAATTCTTGGAGACTATTTATCGGGTGCTGCAAGTCTTTCTAAGGTATTGCAAACGGCTAGAGCCAAATCGCGCTCTCAGACGCAGCGAGTTTCCGCGTCGCAGGTAGGAGCGATTGAAAAGGAAGTGCCTGGACTAACCGATTCTCCGGTACGTCCTGAAATCGACGGTGGACAAGAATTCGTGGCCGCTCCGCCAATTATCCGAGACGACATATCGTCCAACATGAAAATTCTCACGACAGGAGGAAAGTATCCTCTCCTGAACCAGTTTACGATGTTGCTCGGACTTTCTGACCGACTCATGAAAACGGAAGCAGATTTTTTCCACGTCCCACATACCACGCGGATTCTCTGGGGCGGTCACCGAGTAGTCTACATTTTCACTGAGTCCACGGAACGGCTTAGTTTATATTATGACATCGAGCTCAAGAGCCCAATAGGCAGCAAAAAAACAGGAGGCGGGATGTTTCCGACAACTACGTTGATAACGAAGAGTCGAATTTTCGTTCCGGTACCTGACGTAATAGAAGAGGAATTTCATGTTGACGGCGGCGCGAAAGAATTTTTCGTTCGATTTGATCTGCTCGCTAGCCGTGTATGAGGCATTGGCGAGGCAATCGGCGATGCCCACACCTTTGGTCCATCGTGACGATAGTGCATCGCACTGAGCAAGCCTTCCACTCGGATTTCCGCTTCTCACAAAGAAGGCTTGCCGTAGCTCGTCAGGCGCGGGCGCCGCGCGATTATTCGTTTCGAAATCGGAAGGTCCGCTGATTATGCGGATGCGACGGGTGGACCTTCTTGTTGTAAGCCCGCAAGGGGGCGCGAAGGGAAGCTGGATTATGGCTCGGCGCCCGGCAATGCAATCGTGGGGTGAGTTCATAACACCCCCGACGCCGGCGTCTACTTTCTTCCCGTCGACGGAAGAGCGCGAACCAACTCTGTAGCATCCACTTCGAGCGCATCGGCGATTTGACCCAGAACTGTAATGCGCGCTGAGACATCGGCGCGCTCGATCGCGCCGATGTAGCGGGCGCTCAGGCCTGCCTTGTCGGCCAGCACCTCCTGCGTCAATCCCTTCTCATGACGCAACCGACGCAGATTGATCGCCACGACCTCCTTGAGATCCATGGCGATGATGGAGCCTGTGCCGGAATAATCGTTCCAGGAACGTTCGTTCCGATTCGTGCGAGGCTGCGCTGAAGTCAGCGACGCGCAACACCCTTGTTTGCGATATAGGAGACGCGCGTGATGCGCGGCTCGCATCACTCATCGGGCGCATCGCCAGCCCAACCCCCTGAAAATCTGCATTAAATGCGTGAGAAATCTTCCGCGCCGCAATTATGAGGTTTCGAAATGGGCATACAGGCTTTCGAGGATCGGCCACCCCTGACCGAGCGCGTGAACGCCTATGACGAGCAGCACCTCGTGACCTATCTGCGCCTGCTCGACGCCGAGGCGGAGGGCGCCGACTGGCGCGAAGTCGTGATGATTGTCTTCGGTCTCGATTCCGCGCGAGAGCCCGAGCGCGCGAAGATCGTTCATGACAGCCACCTGGCGCGCGCGCGTTGGATGGCCGAGAGCGGATATCGCCACTTGCTGGAACCGAGAATGCAGTAATTCTTGGCGGAGTCTCCGAATCGGCACCCAAAAGTTGCGCGTCACAGCGAAGGACGTGATGCAATCTCAAGGTCTAGCGGACAGCCAAGCTTTCTGGATCGTTAACGCTTCCTCCCAACAAGGGCCACATTGAACGGAGGCGCCCATGCCCAGATCCTTCTGGCGGTCGGCAGACGCTGTCGCGCAGCTGAACCACCTCGAACGCGCCGGTTTCGCTCTCGAATTCCTTCGCCGTAACCCTGCCTACCGTGACGACTACGCCCGCACACAACGGCGTATCGCGCGCCGCCGCGTCGATGCCGACGAGGCTAGCGCGGACCTTGCTCGGCGATGGGGGTTGCGCTTTCGCCTGCGACCCTGACATTCCGACTGGGCACAACGCCGTTTGCTGGCGATCCGAAGTTTCTCCGGGCGTGTTGCTCCTGACGGCAGCGCCGTCCGGCTTCGCCGTAGCGCCGTTTTCAGCGCTGTCTCTCGGATCGGTGGGTGACGACCGCACCGACACCGAAGGCCGCGAGGTCGCAATTTGCGACGCCTCGGGAGCGTTTTACGTTTCGCTCAGACATGCCGAAGCGGAGGACCGCCCGGCCATCCTTTTGCCGCTCGACGACATGATCGAGCCGCGCCTCGATGTCGCCGCGAGCCTCGTTCGCCGTCTCTGCGGAAAGCGCGTCGATTTGCTTCCCATACGCCTGCGCCTCACGCCGTTGCAGAAAGCGCGGCTGATCCAGCATTTGCATGCCTTCGACATTCTTCGCGACGGCGGGGGCAGGCGGGAAGTCGCCCACGAAGTTTTACACTCAGAGCAAGCAAGGCTTCCTTCCGTCGAGTGGAAGGATTCGGCGGCCCGCCGCAAAGCAACGCGCCTGATCCAGGACGCCACTGCGCTCGTCGAACGCGGCTATTTGAAGCTCCTTCGCGGCGATTAGTGGTGAAAATCTGACAGTTGGAGCCCTGTCTTGGGCTCTCACCCAGCGGGATGTTGAGGGCAGCAAAGCGCCAAAAGGGTCCCGCCTCAAGCAAAGGCGCCTTCGCACTTACGATTTTCGCTTACGTGAAGACGCAGCGGATTTGCGGACCGCTGACATTCCGCTTCTTCGTTCGCCTTCCACGCGGCTTCGCCGTAAGCGCCAAGGCAGCCCCGTGATGGCGGCGCATAGGTGGCCCAGCTATCAATAGCAGCACAATTTGTACTGCTGTGAGCATCTATGTCTGCGCCTATGCCTGGTGATAGAAGTTTCCAACTGATCGAAGCCGTGGTTGATCGTCTTGATGGCGCTCCGGTTTCTCGCCGTCGCCGGTGGTCTGACGAGTTCAAGGCACGAGCTGTTGCGGCGACACTGGATCCCGACGTGAATATTTCCGCGGCCGCGCGGGAGATGGGCATTTCGCCGTCTCAGCTTTTTGGCTGGCGCCGGCAAGCGATGCGCGAAGGTGCGGTGACGGCCTCGCCTACCGCTTGCGCGAATCCGCCGGATGTCGAGGGCAGGTCTGCGCCAACGGTGGAAATCTCCGTCGGCGCCACAGTGATCCGCGTCAGCGCCGACATTGGCGAAGCCGATCTGCGTCGCGTGATCCGCGCGGTGCGCTCGGCATGATCGCGTCGGGCGTGAAAATCTATCTGGCCAGCCAACCGGTCGATTTTCGCAAAGGCCCGGACGGTTTGCTGTCGCTGGTGCGCGATGTCGGCGCCGACCCGTTCAACGGCGCGCTTTATGTGTTCCGGGCCAAGAGAGCCGATAGAATCAAGATCGTTTGGTTTGATGGGACCGGCGTGTGCCTGTTCTCGAAGCGATTGGAGGAATCGCAATTTTGCTGGCCGCGGATCGGGCCAAACCAGGTTCAACTCAATCATGCCCAGTTGATGGCGCTGGTTGACGGATTGGATTGGAAACGGGTGCGTCCGGTCGACCTCAAACGCCCGGTCAGCGCCGGCTGAACGGTCGGAAAATCGGCATGATTACGTTGAAAACACGAGCGTTTCCACTGGATCTGTGCTTTAATCATCCTAATGAAAATGCTCGATTTTCCGCTTCCTGACGATGTTGACGCGCTGAAAGCGCTGGTCCGCGTCATGGCCGAAAAGGCGGCGCGCACAGAGGCGCTCGAAAGCGAAATCCGCGACCTCAAAGTCCTCAATGCGGCAGCTGACGAACGCATCGCCCGGCTGACTTCGATCCTCAAGGCGCTGGAGCGAAACCGCTTCGGCAAGCGCTCGGAAAAGCTGGGGGCTGCCGCGGCCGAACAGCAGGCCTTCGTGTTTGAGGAGATCCAGACCGGCATCGCCGAAATCAAGGCGGGGCTGGACAAAGCGGGCGGCTCGGCCAAACAAAAGCGGGCGCCGCGTCCGCGTAAGGCGTTCGCCTCTCATCTTGAACGGGTCGAGGTGGTGATCGAGCCCGAGGTACCCGCCGAACATCTGGGCAAGGAGAAGATCAAGATCGGCGAGGACGTTTGTGAACGCTTGGACGTCGAGCCGCCGCGCTTCCGGGTGATCGTCACCCGCCGCCCGAAATACGCCTTCAAAGACGTCGACGTCGATGGCGTCATCCAGGCGCCTGCTCCCGCGCGCATTATCGAGGGCGGCATTCCCACCGAGGCCCTGTTGGCGATGATCGCCGTCTCCAAATACGCCGACGGCCTGCCGCTTTATAGGCAGGAAGGCATTTACGCCCGCGACGGGGTCGAGCTTGATCGTTCGCTGATGGCGCAATGGATGGGGCGGCTTGGCTTCGAACTGGAGCCGCTTTCGGACCATGTGCTGTGGCGGATCAAGCAGAGCCCGCGCGTCTTTGCCGACGAGACGACGTTGCCGACGCTGGAGCCCGGCGCCGGCAAGGCGAAGAAAGCCTATTTATGGGCCTACGCGAGAGACGATCGGCCCTTTGGCGGCGGCGATCCGCCGATGGTCGCCTACCGCTTCGAGGACAGCCGTTCCGGCGATTGCGCCTTGCGGCATCTGAAGGGGTATTACGGCATTCTGCAAGTCGATGGCTACGCCGCCTATCAGCGGCTGGCCGGGGCAGATCGCGGCGAGAAGGCTTTGCTCCTGGCCTGCTGCTGGGCGCATCTGCGCCGAAGATTTTACGAACTGCATGTCGCCGGCAGCTCCAGCTTGGCCACCGCTACGGTCGAGCGGATGAAGGATCTCTGGTCGGTGGAAGACCAGGTTCGCGATCTGATGCCGGACGATAGGTTGGCGGCGCGCCGCCAATCCTCGGCTCCGATCGTCGCCGAATTGTTTGCGCGCTGGGAACGGGAGCTGGCGCTCATCTCGGGCAAATCCAAGCTCGCCGAACACATCCGCTACGCTTTGGGGCGCCGAGCCAGCTTGGAACTGTTCCTCGCCGACGGCCACGTCGAGATCGACTCCAATGTAGTCGAGCGGGCGATCCGGCCCCAGACCATTACAAGAAAGAATGCGCTCTTCGCCGGTTCCGACGGTGGTGGCCGGACGTGGGCAACTTTGGCGACCCTGCTGACCACCGCGAAAATGAACGGCGCCGATCCATTCGCCTGGCTCAAGCAAACCCTCGAGCGCATCGCCAACGGCTGGCCAAACCGCGACATCGAGGCTCTCATGCCCTGGAATTACGTCGCCTAAACGGCCTCGGCTTTGCGCTTACGCTTCGCCCTGGCACGCCTGGAGCGGGCTGGCGCTGCCTCGCCCGGACGACGGGACGGCTGGCGCTCTATCAACCCAAAACCGATGATTGTGGGCTGTGTTCTCAATGCTATTGCAGTCGTCTCCGTCAAGCCTACCATTGGTACGCCAAAAGTATTTTGATTCTAGAGTAAGTGGTTCATGCCGACAGTTGAGCACAGCGATGAAATTGACACCGTTCGGGCTTCGCGGGCCGGCCATACTTTTCACGAGCGCTGGGCGGCACGAAGGGCACTCCAACTCGTATTCCCCAAAGACAAGCTTTTCGCGATAGCCGTCGAGGGCCTTTCCTCGACCGAGACCGCGAAGCCCGGCGATAAGGCTGAGGAGGTTGCGGACCTCGTGCTATACTACGGTCGTGGCGACAACTTCGCCGCGAGCGATCGGCTTGAGACGGTGCAGTTCAAGTACAAGCTGCGTCCCGATGAGGTGACAGCCTCCTTCCTCCGCAAAACGATCGAGAAATTCTGCGCGACTATCGTCGGCTATGAGCAGGACTTTACGGCTGCGGACGTTGATGCCAAGGTTGCATTCATCTTCGTGACAAACGCCTCGTTTGACTCCGATCTGTGGGAGGCGCTCGCCGCTCTCCAGAGCGGTGTTCCTGCGACAAGCCGCAGCGCAGTTCGGCAGGCAAAATACCTCATTGCAATCTGTGAGAAGAGCGGCGTTCCCGATCCAAAGCGCCTGTTCTCCCGCGTGGAGTTCCGCGCGGCCGAGAAGAACCTTGTGGCTCAAAGCAACGCCCTGCGCCGAACGCTCACGGATTGGTCTGCCGGTGCGGACTCCCAGGCCAAACTGCGCCTCCACGATCTGCAAGACCTCGTCCTGAAGAAGGCCGGCCCCAGCGGTCAGGGAAAGAACCTGATCCGCCGCGAGGACGTTCTCGACGCGCTCGATTGCGAGCCGGAGGATTTGTTCCCCGCTGACACCCGCTTCATCGATGTAGGAGCGGTGGTCGAGCGGACTGAACTGGACACGGTCGGCGCGAAGGTCGCGCAGCTGTCCGTTCCAATCTTCGTGTATGCTGAAGGCGGGGTGGGGAAGACCGTCTTTGTCCAGAGCCTCGCCGCCCGCCTGAGCACAGAGTTCGAGGTCATTGTCTTTGATTGCTTTGGCGGAGGTGCCTACCGATCAGAAGAGAACTCTCGCCATCTGCCGAGCGTGGGGATCGTTCAGATCGTCAACGAGCTCGCATCAAGAGGACTTTGCGATCTCCTTCTTCCCTCGGAAAATAATAACCGCCCGATTCTGAAAGCAGCTCGAAAGAGGTTTACCCAGGCGGCCAGCGCCATTGTCGCTCAGTCCAAGAAGCTTGGACTGGTCATCATCATTGACGCTGCCGACAACGCCCAGCTTGAGGCTGACTATCGGCATGAGGACGCGTTTCCCAAGCTGCTCTTGTCGATGCTCGACCACGAGCCGATCGATGGGGTGAAGTTGGTGCTCACGGCGCGCACGCACCGCAAGGACACCGTGATCGACCGCGCGACGGTGGAGACGTTTGAGCTGGGTCCTTTCACTGAGCCCGAAGCGCGTGAGTTTCTGGAAGCACGACGATCGAACATCTCGGAGGTGGAGTTTGCGACTGCGCTCTCCCGGTCGGACCGTAACGCGCGCGTGCTCGACTATTTGCTGACGACTTGGGACACAAACGTCGCCGGAACGGCACCCTCCACGCCGATCACCGTTAGGGAGATTATCGCTCAGCAGTGCACGAAGATCGTCAACGACCTGCACATCGCCGGTTGGCGCGAGAACGAGGTTCGTGAGTTCTTTGTAGCGATGTCGCTTCTGCCACCGCCTATTCCTCTTGACGACCTAGCGGGAGCTTTGGGCTGGTCAGCATCTCAGGTGAACACCGCCGCATCGGATTTGGCACCGATGCTGGAGCTCACGCCTCATGGAGCCATATTCCGCGACGAGCCAACCGAGACCTACGTCCGCGTGAGCTGCTGCCGGTTTGGTGGACACCGAGATAAGGTGTTTTACGGAACCGGAGGTGGAGCATGGAACGGCGTCAGTTCAGCCGGGAGTTCAAGGTCGAAGCGGTCCGTTTGGTGCGCGAGCGCGGCGTAAGCGTTGCGCAGGCGGCGCGGGATCTGGAACTGCACGAGAACATGCTGCGGCGTTGGGTGAAGGAATTGGCGGCTGATCCGGCCGCCGCCTTTCCTGGTCAGGGGCAGATGAAGCCCGAGCAGCTTGAAATCGAGCGCCTGCGGCGCGAAGTCACCAAGCTGCGGGCGGAGCGCGACATCCTAAAAAAGGCCGCGGCCTTCTTTGCGAGGGAAGCGAAATGAGGTTCGCTTTTATCGCAAAGCACCGTTCGATCTGGCCGGTGGCGTGGCTCTGCAAAGCGCTGGATGTCTCCCGGTCGGGTTTTCACGCCTGGCTCAAGCGCGGACCGAGCGCTCGCGACAAGCTTGATGAGGAGATGACGGCCTCCATCCGGGCGAGCTTTGTCGCCAGCGCCAGAACCTATGGCGCACGCCGGGTCTGGCGGGATGTTCTGGCTGACGGCTTTTGCTGCGGACTGCATAAGATCGAGCGCTTGATGCAGGAAAACGCCTTGCGGGCGCGGCCTCGCCGGCGTGGCTTGCCCAAAGACGGCGGTCAGCGGCTCGCCGACGCCGTGGCGCCGAATGTTCTGGACCGCCAGTTCGTCGCCGAGCGGCCGAACCAGAGGTGGATCGCCGACTTCACCTACATCTGGACGGCAGAGGGCTGGCTGTATGTCGCCGCTGTCATCGACTTGTTCTCGCGGCGTGTTGTCGGCTGGTCCATGAAGGCCGAGATGACCGCGCAATTGGTGGCGGACGCCCTGATCATGGCGATCTGGCGACGCGGCAGGCCAGACGCCTTGCTGCACCACTCCGACCAGGGCAGCCAATACACCAGCGACCACTTCCAGCGCCTGATGGCCGACAACGGCGTCACCTGTTCGATGAGCCGATCCGGCAACGTCTGGGACAATGCGGCGATGGAGTCGTTCTTCTCGTCGATGAAAACCGAGCGCGTCGCCAGGAAAATCTACCGGACGCGCGACGAGGCCAGGGCAGATGTGTTTGATTATATCGAGCGCTTCTACAACACCGTCCGCCGTCACTCGACCATCGGCTATCTCAGCCCGGTTGAGTTCGAGCGGAAGGTCGCATTAGCTTAACCAGCTGTCCACCAAACCGGCAGCAGCTCAGCGAGACCTACTCAAGAGAAGCTGACGCGCAGCGGGCGATCGCCGACAGACTGATGGCGAGCCAGGCGTCATCGTCGTACGCCGCCGAGGCGCTCCCGTACTTTCTCGTCGTCATCAGTGACAGTGACCGTGCCTTCGCCCTGGCTGACTCTTCTAGCTTTCCCTCTGTTGTGCAATCAGAGTTCGGCAGGCGGCGATTGGCGCTCGCTCGGCTGCGGGCAGCCTTCCGCCTCGCCGTAGCAGGGGGCAACTTCGACCGTGTCCTCAACCTCACGATGCGCCTTGCACAAGTGGCGACCGCTAACATGCGCGGCGACGCGTTCATTCGCCGCTCTCCTGCCCTAGCGGTTAAGCTGGGTGATCCCGACGCGCAGCGCCGACTATTCGCCGATAGGTCCGGATGGCGGGGGGCGCGAAGTGCGCGCCTCACGGTGTCGTACAGCTTCGCGGGTGATGCTGAAGAAACAATCATCCAGCGTGAGAGTACGATCCGGTGGATCAACTGGCATTCGCAGCTCCCCAAAGAAGACCCGCCCCATGACCGTGCCGGGCCCGAGACATCCGACTTTGCAGCGGTATTGTTCGCCGGCGTCTTGCATGGCGACCTCGAAAGCATCGATCAAAACCTCAGCCGCTGGAACGTTCGTTTCTCGCTCTCCGCGAGCGATGAGCTTCTCACCCTGCTGGATCTGCTGAAGTTGACGGCGGGCGATGACGCACTCGCTGAGTTCGTAGAGTTCGCCGCGAGCGATCGGTGCAAGTGCGCGGCGCTGAAGATCCGCCTGCTGACTCGGCCCCAATTCATCACCCCGTCGCAGGCCAAATCTCTTTCCGCCTCGCTCAAGACCTTCTCGGCACCGGACGATCAAGAAGACCGTCAGGACTACTCCTTCGGAGAGGACAAAAGCTTCGCCGGAGACATCGTCGAAGCCGCACTCAGCGCGCTGTTGATGGGATCGCGTTCGGCTGCCGCCTCGCTGATACGCAGTGTCCGAAAGATGCGGCCCTCGGGCTACGACTACAGCGAGCGCTATGGATATCCGAAGGTCTGGCAGCCTCTCATTGGCGCTTGCGTGCGTGCCTGGTCTGCTGGAAGGCCGCTCGCTTACCACGATCTCCTTCCCAGCGAACTGAAGATTACGAAGCGCGCGAGCGCCATCAGCGATAAGAAGAAGCTGGCGAAGTTCATCTCGGAGCAGACCGTTGCCGGCGCACCGGCGCAAGGCGTCAAGAAGCGAAAGGCCGCCAAGGAGAAGGCTCGATACAACTCGATTGAACGTGACGAGATCGCTGATTCCATAGAGCTGGCATTGATGCTGACGCAGCCCATTCAAGACGCTATCCTTTCAATGCAGCCGATCAGCGCCGCGACGATCGACGCCTTCCTTAATGTCTGGAAGTCGAAGACCCGCAGCACCATTCATTGGCGAACAGAGAACTCGGTAGATTTGCAGTCCCGAACACTGGGCCTCGCGTATGTGGGTGTGCTCTTCTCCTACGCGGCTGATGTTACGCCGGAGCAGGCGCGCGCCGTTGTCGATCTTGTTTCTGCCGGGCGGTTCGCGCCCTACCAAAAGCTCAGAGTCTTGGCGCATCTAGCGCGCAGACCACCTTTGCACAGCCTCGCGGGCGAGTTTGCACGACACATCTCTGAGCAAATCCGAAAAGATGGAAACACAGGCTCCCGCGCCGAAGGATATGCCGACCTCGCCGAGGCGCTCGTTCCCATGAGCGTCGATGAGGCACGCGAGTATTACCGCCAAGGCCTCTCTCAGCTCGACCAGATGGGCGGCGAGGACTATCAGCAAATCTACTCGCTGCTTCACTATGGTGTGGTTCAGCCGGGCGGCGACCTCTCACCTGCGGCCGCGCAGCGTCTGATGAACCTTTGCCAGGCAATTGCCCATGACGAACCGAGTAAGTTCGGCTGGACATCGTTTGGCCGTTCGGCAGCGAACTCCATTGGCTTCGCCGCCATCGCCAAGCTTGTACGCTGGCAAGACCAGGACGTGGTCGAGCTGTCCTACGGCCTGCCCCAGCTGGTTTGCTACCTCGCGAAAAAGCGCAGGCTGTCACCCTTACGAGCCGCGCTACTTCTCACGCTGTGCAAAGATCATGGCTGGTGGGATTGGCAAGTCGGCGAAGGCATCTCCGATCTCCTGGGCGTGTGCGAGCCTACGGATCGCAAGAACATTATGGATGTAGTTCTTTGGAAGCTGCGTGCCGAGCATTCGGACGGTGCATGGCCGACGCTTTGGGAAAGCCTCCTCAAGGTGGAAGGTGAATATCCCGGGACGCTCAGCGAAGACGATAGGGCTGCAATCGAACAAACGAGAGCGTTTGCGAAACAGAAACAGGACGAGTTCAACGGCCGCAATCGGTCCTCAAACGACTTCCTCGCCCCCAAGCCAGAGCGCCCCACGAAAGAGCAGGTCGACGAAACCATCGCGGCACTGGTCCAGAGCTGCGATCCAACGTCGGCCGCGTCAATAGACGAGGCCATCAAGGCCATCGAGGAAAATAAGAGCCTTCCGTTCGGCGCGCGTCTTCAGTTCTTGGAGGGCGTGCGAAGCGCGTGCCTCTACGACAAGCGATTGCCATTCCTGTTCGCCATTTGCGAGGCAACCGAGTTCGAGTTTGATCGGGCAATCGACCTCATCCTTGAGTGCATCAAGGAGTGGTCGGGTGAGACGGCCCATTTGCAGTCGCACGCCAAAGAACTGATCGCATCGCTCTTCGAGCACAAGGGGGCCCAGCTGTTTGACGACCGGTACTCCAATGTCGCCCGGCCCATCTATCAGCTTTCGGAGCTTTGCGGCGACAAGCGCTTCGTGCTCGAGCAGATACTGAAGAAGGTTGCGGTAGACGAAGTCGAGCTCGATGGAGACGAATGGCTTCAGCTGGCAACTTCCCTTTGTGACATTGCGTCGGGTGCGGCCGCGCTCGAGGCCTTCGAGCTACTCCTATCAGGCACGGCCTCGCGTTTCGCCGACGAGATCGGTGAAGGCCCGTATCGAGCCGATCTCGCGTTTGCACCTCGGGAGTCCGATTTCTTGGCCGACTTGCTGTGGCATCTGTTGGGCGATGACGACGCCTATGTCCGGTGGTCGGTGGCGAGGTCGCTTTCCACTGCGGTCGAACTGGGCTTGCACGAGGAGCTGGAGCTGCTGCTCGACCGGTTTGACGTCCGCGGGGTGCCCGCTCTCACTTCAGCCGAAAGATCGCTACCGTTTCAGAATTCGCAGGAGTGGCTTCTCATCGGGCTCGCGCGGGCCGCAAAGCGGCACGGCAGTGCTCTGGCATTTTTGCGCCCTAAATTCCTGGCGCTCTCACAGCGGAGTGATGTCCATGTAATGCACAAAGTGCATATCGCACGCTGCCTCGCCGGCATTGGGAATGGCGGCGCTCCCGACAAGGAGCTCGCTCTACTGCACGCGCAAATCGACACGCCGCCAAAGGGCACCGTGAAGATAGATGAGTGGCCGGCATCCGTGGATTCGGCGTCCGGATTTATATTTGACTATGAGTTCAACAAATCCGCGCTAAGTGACCTGACCCAGCTCTTTGGAATGGCTCATGGCACGGTCACGGACCTGCTCGCGAGCGAGATTGTCGCGCGATGGCCAGAGGCCAAGGACATGAGCTATTTCGCCGGACATGATCGCTACCGCCGCGATCGCCATGACCGGTATGATTACTTCCGGGAGCATGTCCAAAAGCATGCGCTTTTTGGTGCTGCGACCCAGCTATTCGCTTCTCATCCTATCGTGGCGAGAACCTATGACGACGACGCGGACAAGTGGCGCGAGTGGCGTGACCGCTACGACATCACCTTCGATGACGGCACGTGGCTTTCCGATCGCAAGGACGGCATTCCACACGAGGCGTTTGAAGACTTTCTCGGTCCTCGCCAGAAGCAGCAGGAGTCGCTTCAGCCTCAGGACGTTGTTCTAAAGAAGCTCAGGATCACTGATCGCGATCCGGCCGAGCCTATTCCGCTCTATGGTCGTTGGACATCGCCGGACGGCGTTTCGGTGAACATCACGTCAGCACTCTCTGAACGAAAAGGGGCGGTGCAGCGGTGTACGACTTTGTCCAAGGAGCCCGGCCATGACGTCTGGCTGCCTGAGTTTTGGGATGGAGGCTACTATGATCGTCGCGATCGGCAGGCGAGCCCTTTCGAGCCACTGGTCTGGGCGCCCGAGCGTTATGGTCTCGGCATCGACCAAGGCGATGAGCTCGCCGCCCATGGTGCGGCGTCGAGGCCGCGGCTGGGGATTGAACTCACACACCAACTTTCTTTGACCGAAGGGCCGGTGTTCGGCGAGTGGCACGACGCCGGTGGCGGTCTCGCCCTGAAGAGCCAGGTGTGGGGGAAGTGGGAGCCCGACCCCGACCAGCACAAATATCGCCAGCAGTCCGGAGGCGAAATCTTAAGGGCAGCTCCAACGTGGCTGGAGGCAACTTTGTCGGGCTTGAAGCGCCGGCTAGTCACGACGATCAGGCTTTGGAAATGCCGCTCCTCAAAGTCCTACGACGAAACGTCTGGTGTCAAGCTCGTCATCGTGGCGCTACGTGCCGATGATGGCAGCATGCGTTTCTGGTACGCGAAGAAGGCGTCCAACGTCGACTACTAGCGGAGATTTCGCGGCTTCATCTTAAGCAGGTCGAAATCCTTGTCGGGGAATCTAGATACCGCGAGCCGGTGACGGCCATGCCGGACGTTCACATACGCACTTAGCAAGGTCTGCTTCTGGCGGACGACCGTCAGGGAGGCGAACGTGACTAGCATGGCGCGCGGATGCGCGCGAGATCGAGATGCCGGTCGATGCCTCGAAGCTGATTGTCGGCGGGCAAATGGTCGTCGAGGCAGAAGTCGTAGAACAACCGAGCCGCCGTCGCCTGCACGCCCATTGTCGTCGCTTCTCCGCAAATCTACAGAGGAAGTGAGTCACGCCATCCGCATCGCGGGAACGGTCGAATTTTTCAACACAATCGGCGTTCGCAACGGCATGCCGGAAGGCCGCTTCGCGGGAACCAAGCCTTAGATTTCGACCGCTAGCCCAACCCTTTCACCGCATCCATTCTCACAAACCTCATGGTGTTACAGGGGCCTGTCCACCCCCCTGAGGCCCCCCGAGGGGGGACACGCAAAGAACTCGAATCTTCGTCCACCCCCTGCGCCTGGCTTCTCCGCCACTCTGGTCCAGACACGCCGCGGCTTTGCCCGCGGCGCACGCGACCGACACGGAGATCGCTCATGTCCGCCAGAGTTGCCGAATTCGCGGCCCGCTTCCTTCGAACGCATGAAGCCGCGCGCATTCTCGGTCTCTCGCCGCGCACGCTGGAAAAATATCGCTGCCATGGAAGCGGCCCGACCTTCCGCAAGCTCGGCGGCCGCGTCGTCTATGCAATCGACGATCTAGAGGCCTGGGCCGATCAGGCGGCTTGCCGCTCGACCTCGGATCCTCGCTATGTCGAGGCCCGCGCCGTCGGCCACGCGTCTCGCTGAAGCGGCGCATCCCAATGTCGTCGCGCCGCCCCATCACCGTCAGCGAACGCAGCATGCTCGATCCGTTCGTCGTCGCCACGGGCGACGCCAGCCCGCGCGATCAACGAGACCTGATGGAGCGTCCGTTCTTCTCGCTCGCCAAGGCCAGGCGCACCGCGCCGATTCTCTATGAGGCCGGTGATGTCCGGGTCGAGGTCCACGCCGTGCCGGAGCACGGAATGGCGACCATTTGGGACGCCGACGTGCTCATCTGGGCCGCGAGTCAGCTGGTCGAAGCCGAAAACCTCGGGTTCAAGACTTCGCGCTTTCTGCGCTTCACGCCCTACCAGCTTTTGGCCTCTGTCGGCCGGCAGACCGGCGCCCGCGACTATAGGCTCCTGAAGGGCGCACTTTCCCGCCTGCAGGCGACCGTCATCCGCACCACCATCCGCAATGGCGAGCATTGGCGGCGCCACCAGTTCTCCTGGATCAACGAGTGGGAGGAATGCACGACGCGCGACGGCCGCGTCGAGGGCATGGAATTTGTTCTCCCCGATTGGTTCTACCGCGGCGTCATCGATCGCTCGCTCGTCCTCACCATCGACCCGGCCTATTTCCGCCTCACCGGCGGCATCGAGCGCTGGCTCTATCGGGTCGCCCGCAAGCACGCCGGCCGCCAGCCCACGGGCTGGCTGTTCGAGATCGCGCATCTTCACCAGAAATCTGGCAGCCTCGCCAAGCTCGCCGACTTCGCCTGCGACCTGCGCCGGATCGCCGCCCGTCAGCCCCTTCCGGGCTATCGGCTGCTCATCGAACGCGAGGGCCGGCGAGAGCAACTGCGCATCCTGCCTGCCGACTTATCCACAGGGCCTGTGGATAACCCTGTGGATAGCCTCGGGACTTCGGGCGTTCCGACTATCGGGACTTCGGGCGTGGGGGTATCGGGACTTCGGGCGTTAAAACCGCAATTAACACTCTGGCCTGAAACGGTAATCTCGCCGCATAACTTAGAATCTAACTTAGAATCTAACTTTTGTTGTCCGCCCGCGCGATCTGGGGACAAACGAACCAGAGCCAAGGCCCCGGTCTCGGGGCACCCAGAAAATCAGCCATCCTTGCCCTTCGGTCGTAAACCGGGAGCGAAGCGATGATCGTCGCTTTGCTCAATCAGAAGGGCGGCGTCGGCAAGACGACGCTCGCCTTGCATCTCGCCGCCGAATGGGCGCTGCAGGGCAAACATGTCACGCTGATCGACGCCGATCCGCAGGGCTCGGCGTTGGACTGGTCGCAGCAACGCGCGCGGGAAAAGCTTTCTCGGCTCTTCGGCGTCGTCGGCCTGGCGCGCGATACGCTCCATCGCGAGGCGCCGGAACTCGCCCGCGCCGCCGATCATGTCGTTATCGACGGACCGCCACGCGTCGCTGGCCTGATGCGTTCGGCGCTGCTCGCAGCTGACTTGGTGTTGATCCCCGTGCAGCCGTCGCCGTTCGACGGCTGGGCTTCGGCCGAGATGCTCGGCCTTCTCCGCGAGGCGCGCATCTATCGCCCACAGCTCGCCGCGCGCTTCGTCTTGAACCGCTGCGGCGCTCGCACTGTCATCGCTCGCGAGACGGCCCAGACCCTGGCCGATCATGATCCGCCGGTGCTGGCCAGCACAATCGGCCAGCGTGTCGCCTTCGCCGACGCCGCGCGATCCGGCCGCCTGGTGTTCGAGCTTGCCGAGCAGGGCGCCGCCGCCCGCGAGATCGCCGCGCTCGCCGCCGAGGTCGCGAGGATCGCGCCATGACCGAGCGCTCGACCAGACGTGGCTTCGCCTCCCGACCCGGCGACGCGGAGAGCTGGATCAAAGCTCCCGAGGCTCATGCGCGTCGCGCGGACGACGCTTCGGCCTTCACCGCACGGCTGACCATCGACGTCGCGCCGGCGCTGCGCGGCCGCATCAAGATCGCCGCCTTCCGGCGCGGCGTCACCGTCGCCGACATGCTGCGCGAGCTTCTCTCGCGCGAATTCCCCGTCGATCCCGGAGAACCCTCATGAACGACAATGAGCCTTTGCCCCAGCACGCCATACCGTCGGCATATCACAGCGCGGCGCCTCTCACCCATGTCCATCTGACCTGGATCGAGAAGAAGATCGAGCACTGGCTGCGGTTCGGCCGCCGCGCCGAGGAGAAGATCCTCGATCGCCGCCGCAGCATCGCCAGCTTCACACCCAACAACATTTTTGCATTCGTCCGTTGGGCCTCGAACGATTACGGCACGATCATCTCGCGGATGGACATCGTGCGCGCGGTCGAACCCGGCGCACGCTTTCAGACTTTGCCTTTCGTTCGTCCGGGCGGCGAGATCCTGCTGCGGGTCGATAGCTGGCCCAAGGTCGAGCGCGTGCTGCAGGCGATCGACGCGATCGAGGCGCTCAAAATCGATCCCGCTGATGTCGCGCCGGAATATTGGCGCCACCTCCAGAACCGTGTCGCAGCCGGCCATCAGCCGCGCGCCTATACACGCGAGCAGCACGCGGCGTGGCTTAAACGCCGGAACGTCTCGCCATGAGCCGCCTCAGTTACGTCATGTCGACGTGCGTTGGCTTGCTCGCGGCTGGCGGGGCAGCGTTGTTTGATCTCACGCCGCGGTTGATTTGGAACGGCACCGCCAGCACGCCCATCGGGTTCTATGTGCTGCGGCCGGTCGGACAGCTTCACAGCCTCGACTTGGTCGCAGTCCGTCCGCCCGAACCCATCGCGAGCTACCTCGCCGACGGCGGCTTCCTGCCGAAAGGCGTGCCTCTCCTGAAGCACGTGATGGCGTTGCCGGGGCAGATCGTGTGCCGGGCAGGGGGGGCCGTCACGATCGATCATGTCGGTGTCGGCGCGGCGCAGACGCGCGACCATCTCGCTCGTCCGCTGCCGCGCTGGAGCGGCTGCCGTACGCTTCAACCGGGCGAAGTCTTCCTCATGAACCCGACCGTGCCGGACAGCCTTGATGGCCGCTATTTCGGTCCGCTTCCCGTCACTTCGATCGTCGCACGCGCGGCGCCGCTGTGGACCGACGAGGCCGGCGACGGCCGCTTCGTATGGCGCGCCGCCACCGAGTGATCCGCTTTCCAACCGCCCACCACGGAGGCTTTCCATGACGCAGATTGGTCAGTTTACCCGGGACAAGTCCGGCTTCGCCGGGCGCATCCATACGCTCACCGTCGAGCGCCATCTCATTCTCGTTCCGGCCGAACCGTCGGACGCTGACAACGCGCCGGACTACCGCATCCATCTCGGCGACGCCGGCGGCCCGGAGATCGGCGCGGGCTGGAAGCGCATCGGCGAAAAGGCCGGAGATTACGTCTCGCTCATCATTGACGATCCGTCTTTGATGCAGCCGATCCGCGCCAATCTTTTTCAGTCAGGCGACGACAAATCCGCATGGGTCCTGAACTGGAACCGGCCGCCGAAGCGCAGCGAGCGGGACTGAACTCATGCGCTTCCAGCTCCCGATCGCGAGCCCTTGCTCCATCCCTCTGTTCGCGGAAAGACCGCCTCATCCCTCCGTCCCGCTCGACGAGCCTTCAGCCGGCGCGCGCAGACGCGGTCAAGGGCGGCCTTTGGCCGGCGCTTGCGCCTTGCCCTTGACGGCGGCGAGCACGATGGCTCGCTCGCTCCAGCTCGGAGACTGGGCGAGCATTCGTTTATCGTCGCCGGCTGTCGCCTGCGTGATCTTGCTCATGGCGATGATCACTCCAACACATGCGCATGTGGCGACGAAGCGCGCGCCGGCGGCGAGGGATCTCTTCAGCGCTTTCGTGAGCGAGGCGGCGCAGCGTTTCGGCATTCCGGCGGCCTGGATTCGGGCGGTCATGCATGTCGAAAGCCGCGGCGATCGGCGTGCGATCTCACCCAAGGGCGCGATGGGCCTGATGCAGCTTATGCCCGACACCTGGGCGGGTTTGCGGGTGCGCTACGGCCTCGGACGCGATCCCTATGATCCGCACGACAACATTTTGGCGGGCGCCGCATACTTACGCGAGTTGCATGATCGCTACGGATCGCCGGGCTTTCTCGCGGCCTATAATGCAGGACCCGGCCGCTATGAGGACTACCGTGATCGGGGCCGTCCGTTGCCGGGAGAAACCATCGCCTATGCCGCCGAATTGCTGCCGCTGATCGGCGAGGGCAATGCCGACCCCACCGTTCTCACCGCTTCCGTCGCTCGTCTCGTCTGGTTCAACGCGCCGCTCTTCGCCACGCGTTCGAATGGCGCGCAGGTCGCGGATCAAGCGGCTTCGGATCGATCCTCACGCGAAACACCCGCGGGCGCTGGAGTGCGCGACCTATCGGCAATCGCGCCGCAGTCCAAAGGCCTGTTCGTTGCGCTCTCGTCGCCGGGGCGGAAGCCATGAATGCGCGCCATCCAGCTCGTCTGAAGCCGAAAGGCGCATTCTCCCGTCTCGGCTCAGCGGAGCGCGCGTTGGCGCAGATGAGCGAACACAAGCGAGCGGGCAGGTGGGATGCCGGGCAGCCGACCGGAGGAGGGCGAGATAAAAGGCCGCAAGGTGCGGCTCGGTCGGGCGGTTGTTTTTGCAGGTCTTTTTCGCTGATCCGGAAATGTTCGATTCCGGCGCGCAATGCGCGCGCGATCCTCAACACCCTGTCCACTCTGTCTTTTCTGCACATTGCGGAGGTCGGCGATGGCCGATGAGAGCGATTTTCGGCCCCGGCCGGGCCGCATCCGTTCCTCGCGCAGCCAGCGCGCCAAACCCTTCATCGCTCAGGCGCTCGCCGCCGCCCAACGCGCCGGCGGCGGTGTCTCGCAACAAGGCACGCTGAAGACCGGGAGCCGTTCGACGTTTGGGCGGGGGCGCATCGCCAGCGTGCAGGCGAACCATCTGCTGACCGGACGATCTCGCTTGGTGACGGTGAAAGCCCGCGTCGTGCGGCATACCGCGCGATCGACGCCTCTCGGAGCCCATCTGACTTACCTCCGGCGCGAGGGCGTCACCCGGGACGGGGAGAAGGCCAGGCTGTTGGGCCCCGGGACGGAGGACGCGGACCCCAAGGCCTTCGCCGAGCGCTGCGAGAAGGACCGTCACCATTTCCGCTTCATCGTGTCGCCCGAGGACGCGCCGGAGATGGCCGACCTCAAGGGCTTCGCCCGCGAGCTGGTCGGCCAGATGGAGAAGGATCTCGGCGCCAAGCTTGATTGGGTCGCCGCCGATCACTGGAATACCCAGCATCCGCACGTCCACATCGTCGTGTGCGGCGTCGCCGACGACGGCCAGGATCTGGTCATATCGCGGGACTACATCAAGCAAGGGTTGCGGGCGCGCGCCCAGGATCTCGTCACGCAGGAGCTGGGGCCGCGCACTGACCGCGACATCCAGCTTGCCCTGGAGCGCCAGGTCGACGCCGAACGCTGGACCCAGCTCGACCGGCAGCTTGTTCGTGACGCAGATCGGCATGGCGTCATCGACCTTACGCCGGACCCGGAACGACAGCCCGACCAGTTTCACGCGCTCAAGGTCGGGCGATTACGGCGCCTGGAGAGCCTCGGCCTCGCCCACCAGGTCGGACCCGGCCAATGGACCACGGACGACGCCTCGGAAACGACGCTGCGCGAGCTCGGCGAACGCGGCGACATCATCAAGCGCATTCATCGCGGCCTCGCGGAACGTGGCATCGAGCGCGCGACCGCGAGCTACGTCCTCGCCGGCGAGAGCCTCGAGATCCCGATCATCGGCCGCTTGGTCGATCGCGGCCTCGACGACGAGCTGAAGGGGACGGCCTACGCCGTCATCGACGGCGTGGACGGCCGCACCCATCACATCAAACTTCCCGATTTCGGCGCCGCCGGCGACGGCGTGCCGGGGGCCATCGTCGAGCTGCGAAAGTTCGATGATGCGCAGGGGCGGCGGCGCGTTGCGCTGGCAGTGCGTTCGGACCTCGCTATCGAAGATCAGGTGACGGCCAGCGGCGCGACTTGGCTCGATCGGCAAGCTTTGACGCGCGATCCCGTGGCGCTCGCCCAGTCCGGCTTTGGCGCCGAAGTCCGCGAGGCGATGCAACGCCGGGCCGAGCAGCTCGTAGAGCAGGGGCTTGCCGAGCGCCGGGCGCAGGGCATCGTCTTTTCGCAAAATCTGATCGGCACGCTCCGGCGCAGAGAGGTCGAAGCCTTGGGCGAACGGCTTGCGGCAGAGACCGGCCAGCCGTTCAACGCCGCCGCTTCCGGGGAGTATGTCGCCGGAACCTACCGGCAGCGCTTCGCGCTCGCCTCCGGTCGCTACGCGATGATCGATGACGGCCTCGGCTTCCAGCTCGTGCCCTGGACGCCATCCCTTGAGAAGCAACTCGGCCGCCATGTCTCCGGCGTTGCACGCGACGACGGCGGCGTTGATTGGGGCTTCGGGCGCAGCCGGGGGCTGGGCATGTAGGGGGACGAACGATATGGATTGGCGAGGCGCTCTGCCGGCGGCGTCATCAAAGGCAGCGATGCGCCAGAAGCAGAAGTCCAGAAATCAGCGGTGTTGCGCCGTTCTTCGCTTGAGCTTACGGTTTTGGCGTCTCCGACGCGGATCGCGAGGATAGGGCGTAGACGATGCTTCTACGGTGACGACGGCAAAGGCTATGCTTGGTTACGGAAAAAGTGATCGGCGGTCTTGATCGGATCAACGGCCGCCAGGCCGACAACATAGGAATGAGCAATGTTTTCAAGGCGCAAATTGCTTCAATCCGCCGCTTGCATCGCCGCGAACGGCGTGGCCCGCAGTTCGCTCGCCTTCGCTGAATCTGCGCGCCCCGGTTTGATCAAGGCGGCCGAGATCGCGGAAGCGGGACTCATCTACGGCCTGCCGATGGTGATGAATTATGCCGTGATGTACGACTTCGTCATCAACAAGAAATCGGGTCAGTACAAGGGGCCATTCAATCAGATCGTAAATGAGGCGCGCGTCTTCACCTATAAGGATACAAGCGTCCCCACACCCAACAGCGACACGCCCTATTCGATGCTCTGGCTCGATCTGCGGGCCGAACCGATCGTCGTCTCCGTGCCGGCGATCGATCCGAAGCGCTACTACTCAGTTATGTTGTGCGACGGGAACACCTATAATTACGGCTATATTGGCAGCCGGGCGACCGGCAGCGACGCTGGCGATTACCTGGTCGCGGGACCGAACTGGAACGGACCGACGCCTCCAGGGATCAAAAAAGTTTTCCGCTCGGGCACACAATTCTCGTTGGCGCTCTTCCGCACCCAACTCTTCGATCCCGAGGACATGGAAAATGTGAAGAAGGTGCAGGCCGGCTATAAGGCGCAGCCGCTTTCGGCCTATCTGAAGCAGCCGGCGCCCGCCGGGACTGGGCCGATTGCGTTCCCTAAGATCGACAAGAAGTTGGCGAAGACAAATTTCTTCGAATATCTCGACTTCGCTCTGCAATTCGCGCCTGCCCAGCCCAATGAAATTGAAATCCGCGAAAATCTGGCGTCGATCGGCATAGGGCCGGGCAAAACCTTCGACTTCAAGGAACTGTCCCTCAAGGATAAACTCGAGTTGGCAGCCGGCATGAAGCTGGGCGAGCTTAAACTCGAAGAGGCGGTCAAGAAGGCGGGCGTGGACATCAACGGCTGGCGGGTGACTTCCGCCGGCGGCGACTCCGCCTTCTTCAATGGCGTCTGGCTGCAGCGCGCCGTCATTGCAAAGGCCGGCATCTACGCCAACGACGCCGAAGAGGCGATGTACCCGTTTACGCGAAACGATTCCGACGGCCAGCCGCTCGACGGATCGAAAAACAAATACACCATCACATTCCCCCCCGACCAGTTGCCGCCGGTCAACGCCTTCTGGTCGATCACCATGTATAACGGCAAGACGCAGCTGCTGATCAAAAACCCGATTGACCGGTATCTGATCAATTCCCCGATGCTGCCGAAAATGAAAAAGAACGCCGATGGTTCGTTGACGATCTATATCCAGCATGCGTCGCCGGGCGCGGACAAGGAGTCCAACTGGCTGCCCGCTCCGGCCGGACCGATCTACATGGTCCTGCGTCTCTACTGGCCAAAGGAGCCGCCGGCTTCATCGATCCTGCCCCCCGGCAAGGGCACGTGGCAGCCGCCGGGGATCAAGCGGGTTTAACGAAGACGCCAGCGTCGGACGCGCGTTCGTTTGGCCGCGCGCAACTCTGCTAAAAATCGACGTATCGAGCTTGATGGACACACTCCCCCAATTCCTTTGGAGGGGGGGGTTGCCTCTGAACGAGTTGGTGTCGAGATTCTTGGTCCGCTTGGGGTCAAAATGGTCTGCTCGCAAACGCATGTGCCCGTTCTGCGATGCGGGTACCGGCGGCGCCGATCCTCGATCAATGGCGGCAGTCGGGCTAATTCCTGTCGGTGATCCTCGTAAAGGCCGTAATGGAGAGAGCCGGCGAAGCCTGATCGAGCGCTGCTGCCCCGAGCCCGTCGCTGCACCTTCGTTGATTGATCCAGACCGCGCTTACGCTCTCTCCAATAGTTTTTCGCGCCAGTGCGATCTGTTGCGAACCGCCGCAAATCTTGCTTGCGATGCACGGAGTTGGATGCCGATCTCCTTTATCTGACAAGGAGAGCCGCCGGTGTCCGCAACCAAAATTCTATGGGGCCAGGTCATCACCGTCTTCGCCATCGTCCTGCTGACGATGTGGACCGCGACGGAGTGGACCGCCTGGCGCCTCGGATTTCAACCGGAACTGGGGCGCCCCTGGTTCGAGGTGCTGCATTTCCCTTTTTACCCGCCTCCTGCCTTGTTCTGGTGGTGGTTTGCCTATGACGCCTATGCGCCGTCGATCTTCGAGGAGGGGGCGTATATCGCGGCGTCGGGTGGCGTCATCGCCGCAGGCGTTGCGATCGGCATGTCCGTCTGGCGCGCCCGCGAGGCGAAGAACGTCGAGACCTATGGTTCCGCGCGCTGGGCGCAGCCAAAGGCAATCGAACAAGCGGGCCTGCTCGGCCCCGACGGAGTTGTGCTGGGCCGGTATCAGGGCGGCTACCTCCGCCACAACGGGCCAGAGCACGTCCTCTGTTTCGCGCCCACCCGGAGCGGGAAGGGCGTCGGCCTCGTCATCCCATCGCTCTTGACCTGGCCCGGTTCGGCGATCGTTCACGACATCAAGGGCGAGAATTGGCAGCTCACCGCCGGCTTCCGGGCGCGGCATGGCCGAGTGCTGCTGTTCGACCCGACCAACGCGAAGTCGTCGGCCTACAACCCGCTGCTGGAGGTCCGACGCGGCGAGTGGGAGGTGCGGGATGTGCAGAACATCGCCGACATCCTCGTCGACCCCGAAGGCAGCCTGGAGAAGCGCAATCACTGGGAGAAAACCAGTCACGCGCTACTCGTCGGCGCCATCCTTCATGTCCTTTACGCCGAAGAGGACAAGACGCTGGCGGGCGTCGCAGCCTTCTTGTCCGATCCCAAGCGGCCGATCGAGTCGACGCTCTCCGCCATGATGCGGACGGCGCATCTCGGCGAGGCCGGGGTCCATCCCGTCGTCGCCTCCGCCGCGCGTGAGCTGCTGAATAAGTCGGGCAACGAGCGATCCGGCGTCCTGAGCACGGCCATGTCCTTCCTCGGCCTCTACCGCGATCCCGTGGTCGCCGAGGTGACGCGGCGTTGCGACTGGCGGATCGGCGACATCGTCGCCGGCGATCGACCGACGACGCTGTATCTCGTCGTCCCGCCCTCGGACATCAATCGCACCAAGCCGCTGATCCGTCTGATCCTCAACCAGATCGGCCGGCGCTTGACCGAGGATCTGCAGGCCAAAACCGGCCGGCAGCGATTACTGCTGATGCTCGACGAGTTTCCCGCTCTCGGCAGGCTCGACTTCTTCGAATCCGCGCTCGCCTTCATGGCGGGCTATGGCATCAAGAGCTTCCTGATCGCCCAGTCACTGAACCAGATCGAGAAAGCCTATGGCCCCAACAACTCGATTCTCGACAACTGCCATGTGCGGGTGAGCTTCGCGACCAACGATGAACGCACCGCCAAGCGGGTCAGCGACGCGCTCGGCACCGCGACCGAGATGAAGGCGATGAAGAACTATGCCGGCAGCAGGCTCAGTCCTTGGCTGGGACATCTCATGGTTTCCCGCTCGGAGACCGCCCGTCCACTGTTGACGCCTGGCGAAGTGATGCAGCTTCCGCCGACCGACGAGATCGTCATGGTGTCGGGCGTCCATCCCATCCGCGCGAGGAAGGCCCGCTATTACGAAGATGGGCGGTTTCAGGAGCGCATCCTGCCGCCGCCGGCGCCGACGCGGCTCAAGGAAGCACGGCCCGACGACTGGACTTCCCGTCCATTGCCGCCGCGCCCCCAGGTTCCGGCCATACCGGAAGGCGAACAGATGGACGACGAAGATCCAAAGCACGCAGATCGCCGTCGACAGCCTGAACTGGATCAAAGCGCCACCGAGGAGAAAACATTGATCGAGAACGAATTTGCGCTCGATGAGATCGACGAGTCCGACGATGACGCCCCACGGATCGGACGGATGAAGGATCTCATGAGGGGCGTCGCCCAGCAAGCCGCGCTTGATCCAGACGACGATCTCGGAATGTGAGGCCCGCATGGCCGCGCCGAAGAAAAAGGTCCAAATATCCGTCTATGTCGATCCGGCGCTTATGCAGGCACTGTCGGTCTATGCGGCCCGGCGAGAGCAGTCGATGTCGCTCATCGCCGAAGCCGCCATCGCCTCCTTCCTGTCGCCGGACGCAGACGAGCGACGCGAGGCCGCCATTGCCAAGCGCCTTGACCAGCAAGACAGGCGCTTAGCGCGCCTGGAACGCGATGTCGGCATCAGCGTCGAGACGCTCGCCTTGTTCATCCGCTTCTGGCTCACCACCACGCCGCCGCTTCCCGAACCCGCCGCCAAGGCCGCACGAGCGCAGGCAGGGGCGCGATACGATAATTTCGTCGCGGCGCTTGGTCGACGCCTCAGCCAAGGGCCGAAGCTGAGGCAGGAAATCCCGGAGGAGGCGGGTGAGAATGCGGGTGAGAATTAAAGTGGAGACTGGAGCGGAGGCGGCGAATGGCCGCGTTCTGGCCAGCTTCACACCCTGGTGAAATATATGGACATTGATGGTTCGGAAAACTACAACGAGGCGAGGTAACCTGACTCCGAGCGCCCGAATGCCCGAGATACAGAAAGTACCTAGCGGAATTAGAGGTTTAGACGAATTGACCGGCGGCGGGTTGCCGGCCGGGCGGCCGACCTTGGTATGTGGCGGCCCCGGTTGCGGCAAGACCCTGCTGGCGATGACCTTTTTAGTCAAAGGCGCGCGCGATTACAGGGAACCGGGCGTGTTTGTGTCGTTCGACGAACGGATCGTCGATCTTGCCGCCAATGTCAGCTCGCTTGGCTTCGATTTGGTCGAATTGCAGGAGCAAAAGCTGATCGCCATGGATCACGTCGTCCTCGATCGACAGGCGTTCCAAGAAACCGGCGAATATGATCTCGAAGGTTTGTTCGTGCGGCTGGGGCACGCAATCAATCGCGTCGAAGCGAAGCGTGTCGTTCTCGACAGCATCGATTCCCTTTTTGCCGGCATCCCCAACGCCGCGGTTGTGCGTTCTGAGCTTGTCCGTCTGTTCAACTGGCTGAAAGAGCGTGGTCTTTCGACTATAGTGACTGCCGAGCGCGGCGAGACCGGTCTGACGCGTCATGGGGTTGAGGAATATGTCTCAGACTGTGTGATCGTTCTCGATCACCGCGTCATCGAGCAGTTGTCGACCCGGCGTCTGCGCGTCGTAAAATATCGCGGCTCGGCGCATGGGACCAACGAATACCCATTCTTGATTGGTCGTCGGGGAATTACGGTTTTCCCGGTAACCTCTCTGGGTCTCGCTCAGATCGCCTCGGCTGAGCGAGTATCGACGGGAATGGCCGATCTCGATAAGATGCTGGAGGGCAAAGGGTTTTACAAGGGATCTAGCGTCTTGCTGGGCGGCGGGGCCGGCACAGGCAAAACCAGTATTGCGGCGCATTTCGTCGAGGCCGCCTGCCGCCGCGGCGAACGGTGCGTGTTTTTCTCCTTCGAGGAAAGTCCAAGCCAACCGACGCGCAATATGCGCTCACTTGGAATTGACTTGCAGCCGTGGATCGAAAGCGGATTGCTGCGGTGCCACTCCACGCGTCCCAGCCTCCACGGCCTCGAACCGCATCTTGCGTCGATGCTGGAGGAGATCGACGATTATCGGCCACATGTGACAGTCGTCGATCCTCTTTCGGCCCTGCTGGCGAGCGGTACGCAACATCAAACCCAGGGCATGCTGTTGCGGCTGATCGACCATCTCAAAACAAACGGGGTCACAGCGCTCTTCACCACTCTGCAGACGGAAGACGACCTGACCCATCTAAGCATTTCGTCGATTATGGACACCTGGATTCGGGTGCTCAATGAGGATGTCGATGACGACGTAGTTCGCCAACTGCATGTCGTCAAATCGAGAGGGATGGCGCATTCAACAAAGCGGCGTGTCATGGAAATCACCGAGCATGGGGTCCGGCTGAAGGACGAAGCCCCTAAATCGCTTCGGTCGCAATAAAAAGGGCGCCGC
This sequence comes from Methylocystis heyeri, assembly GCF_004802635.2. NCBI lineage: Bacteria > Pseudomonadati > Pseudomonadota > Alphaproteobacteria > Hyphomicrobiales > Methylocystaceae > Methylocystis > Methylocystis heyeri. Next base: position 2,278,470 of record NZ_CP046052.1, on the reverse strand, counting down.
TCATGACCCGGAACGCTGACGTTCTTCCCGATTTCAACTCAAACGAAAATTGGGACCTACGTCTCTATGTGGCCGGTCACACGGATAAGTCGCTACGAGCGATCAAGAACCTCAACCGCATCTGCACAGAGTATCTCGAGGGGCGTTATTCGATCGAAGTCATCGATCTCCTCGAGCGACCGCAACTCGCCCAAGGCGATCAGATTATTGCGATTCCGACTCTGGTCCGCCGGCTGCCAGAGCCCATAAAAAAAATTATCGGCGATCTCTCCAACGAACAGCGCGTGCTCATAGGTCTGGATATTCGTCCGCACGCATTGCACTAAAGGTTCGCTCAATGGATCAAGCTCGTTACGGCCTGACGCTCTTCATCACGGGGTTGACCCCCAGATCGGTGCGCGCCGTAGCGAATACGCGAGCCTTTTGCGAAAGCGAACTGGACTCCTACGATCTCGAAATCGTCGATCTCTACGAACATCCCGAACGAGCTCAGCCTGCCAACGTGGTCGTGTCGCCGACTCTCGTTCGTTACCGTCCCATTCCGGTCCGGTTGCTGTTTGGCGATATGTCAAATCAACAACAGCTTGCCTCGCTGATCGTGGAGTGAGTCTTGAAGGACGCAAAAGTTGTAGACGACGAACGGAGTGATCTCCGCCGACGACTGGCCGAGGCGGAGGAGACGCTGCGCGCCATTCGAAGCGGCGAGATTGACGCGATCGTGGTCGAGGGCGAAGCGAATCCGGCAGTTTACACGCTCAAGGGCGCGGCTGATCCGTACCGGCTGCTGGTCGAGCAGATGGCCGAAGGTGCGCTGACCGTTTCGTCGAAGGGCGTAATCCTGTATTGCAACGCCGCTTTTGCGCGAATGATCGGGCGGCCTCGCGAACGCTTGGTCGGTAGTGTGGTGAGCGATCTCATTGTCCCGCGATTGGATCGACCGCAGCTAACCGAGTTCTTGGAGAGCACGGCTCGCGGCCGGGAAATCGAGTTGCAGGCGGACAGTGGGGAAACGATCCACGCTTATGTCTCTTCGGCGTTCCTCACGATCGACAACGAACTTCTGCATTGTCTTGTAGTGACGAATCTGACCCACCAGGAGTTGCGTATCCTTCATGAAGCGATTGTCGGTTCGTCGCCGGATGGGATCTGCTCATTGAAGGCCGACGGAACGATTGCAAGTTGGAACGCAGCGGCCGTGGACCTTTTCGGCTACAGCTCTCGCGAGGCGATCGGCAACAGCGTTTGCATGCTGTTTCCCGCCGAACTGTGTCGGGAAGTCGGCGAAATACTAAGGCGCGTGTTGCAGGGGGAAGTCGTGCGCGACGACTTCAAATGCGTCACAAAAAGTGGCGCGGGAGTGGATGTTTCATTGGGTCTTTCGCCCATCATCGCGGATGACAAAAGTGCGATTGTTGTAATTGCGAGAGATATAACCGACCGAAAAACTCTCGAAGGTGAACTGCGAGACGCGGGGCGTCGCAAGGACGAGTTCATTGCGACGCTCGCGCACGAGCTGCGCAATCCGCTCGCGCCGCTTCGAAACGGGCTATATGTGCTGAGCAAATTGCACAAGACGGGCGACGCCACCCAGCCTGTTCACGAGATGATGGAGCGACAAGTCAATCATCTCGTTCGGCTTGTCGACGATCTCATGGATGTGTCCAGGATCAGCCGCGGCAAGATCAGTTTGAAGAAAGAGCCTTCCGATCTGGGAGCAGCGATCCGTCAGGCCGCTGAAATGACGCGGGAACTTGTCGAGGCGAACGAACTCGAGCTGAAACTCATGCTGGCCGAGGAGCCTCTCACTCTCGATGCCGACCCCGCGCGGATCGCGCAAGTGTTCAGTAATCTCCTCGACAATGCAGCCAAATATACTCATGCGGGCGGTCGCGTCGAGATTTTTTCGGAGAGTCGAGACGGCCAGGCGATCGTGACCGTCGCCGATACTGGAATCGGGATTCCCGCCGAGATGCTCCCGCGCGTGTTCGATCTTTTCACCCAGATGGGTGGCGCGTTTGAGCGGAGTCGCGGCGGCATCGGCATCGGCCTTGCGCTGGTGCGCGATATTGTTCGATTGCACGGCGGCGACGTCGAGGCGCACAGCGACGGAGTGGGACTAGGCAGCCGCTTTGTCGTTCGCCTCCCATTAGCAACTGCTCCGGCTGTACAAGCGAACTTCTCGAGCGGAATGCGGAAAGCGTTGAGTTCGCACCGAGTTCTCGTGATCGAGGACAATCTCGACGTCGCCGACAGTTTCGCTCTGCTTTTGAAAACCTTGGGAGCGACAGTTCAAGTCGCTAACGACGGCGCGCACGGCCTCGAAGCCTTCGCCGACCTACGACCTGACCTTGTTTTTGTTGATCTCGGCATGCCAGATATGAATGGCTATGAAACGGCGCGTCGCATTCGCGAGCGGCCCGGCGGCAAAGATGTGACGTTGATCGCGCTTTCCGGCTGGGGCGGAGCGGACGCCCGCAAGCGCACGGAGGAATGCGGGTGCGATCGCCATCTGGTCAAGCCGGTGGAGATACAGGAACTGGAAAAGATTTTGGAAAGCTCCCAGATCACGAACACGCATTGAGTTTGCTATTGTTTGGCAAGTTTGAGGAGCTTCGATCCTCGAGAAAGCTCTGGATTTTTTTTGAAATGAAGGACGGGATCTGGGTTGTCGAGACGACCGCAGCAGTTTTTGAATGAACGCTTTGGCACATCGACCATAGAAGTTCAATTGAGTCTGCAGAAAGCTGCCGCTGACGCCCGTCAACCAAAGCCTGCCATCGCACCCAGTAAGTATTTTTTCTCCTCTCTACGCCTCGGCCCTACGCCATCTAAAACCTTGTTGAAATATTGAAATTTCTGCCTTCTCTAATCATCCCCGTCGCCGATCGCGTTTCGTGGCCGGCATTCGGCGGGGACAATCGTGGCGGTCACTCTTGCTTCTTCGGAGGCTTTCTCTCGCGGCGCGCGCATGCTGCGCACCGCGCTCGGCCCGGCCATCGCGACCTTCCTCGAAGACCCCTCCATCATCGAGGTGATGCTCAACCCCGATGGCCGGCTCTGGATCGACCGGCTGTCCGGCGGGCTCGAAGATAGCGGGCGCACGCTGTCTGCCGCAGATGGCGAGCGGATTGTTCGTCTGGTCGCGCATCACGTCGGCGCCGAGGTTCATGCCGAGCGACCGCGCGTCTCCGCCGAGCTGCCCGAGACGGGGGAGCGGTTTGAGGGACTGCTCCCGCCCGTCGTCGCCGCGCCGGCTTTCGCGATCCGCAAGCCCGCGGTCGCGGTCTTCACGCTCGATGACTACGTCGCCGCAGGCATCATGGCGGCCGATCAGGCGGCGTTACTGCGCAAGGCCGTCGCTACCCGTAAGAACATCCTTGTCGCCGGCGGCACTTCGACCGGCAAGACCACCCTCACCAACGCGCTGCTCGCCGAGATCGCCGGCTCCACGGATCGCGTGGTACTGATCGAGGATACGCGTGAGCTGCAATGCCGCGCGCCGAACCTCGTGGCGCTGCGCACCAAGGACGGCGTCGCTTCGCTCTCCGATCTCGTTCGCTCCTCATTGCGCCTGAGGCCCGATCGCATCCCCATCGGCGAGGTGCGCGGCGCCGAGGCGCTCGATCTCCTGAAAGCCTGGGGCACGGGACATCCCGGCGGGATCGGGACCATTCACGCCGGCACGGCGCTCGGCGCTTTGCGCCGTCTCGAACAGCTCATCCAGGAAGCCGTCGTTACCGTGCCCAAGGCGCTGATCGCCGAGACCATCGACATGGTGGCGGTGCTGCGCGGCCGCGGCGCGGAACGCCGCCTTGCCGAGCTCGCCACCGTCGCCGGGCTCGATCCCGCCACCAGCGACTACCGCGTTATCCCCGCCACGGCGGGAGGAGACCTATCACTTCCGGGAGAACCGTCATGATCCGCTTGCTTTCCAAAGCCAGTCGCGCCCGTCGCCGACTCGGCGCCTTGATCACGCTCACCGCAATATCGCTGGCCTTCGCGCCGGCGGCCTATGCCTCCGGCTCTTCCATGCCCTGGGAGACCCCGCTCAATCAGATCCTGCAATCCGTGCAAGGTCCGGTCGCCAAGATCATCTCGGTCATCATCATCACCGTGACCGGCCTGACACTCGCCTTTGGCGACACTTCGGGGGGCTTCCGCCGGCTGATCCAGATCGTTTTCGGCCTCTCGATCGCTTTTGCCGCGTCGAGCTTTTTCCTCTCGTTTTTTTCGTTCTCCGGCGGGGCGCTGATCTGATGGCCGCGATCGTCGATCCGGACGTGCCCGGCTTCTTCGCGCCGGTCCATCGTGCGCTCACTGACCCGATCCTGATGGGCGGGGCGCCGCGAACTGTGGCCATCGCCAACGGCACGCTCGCGGCTGCCATCGCGCTGGGCCTCAGGCTGTGGATCCCTGGCGCGCTGATCTGGGTGGTGGGTCACGCCGCCGCCGTCTGGGCGGCCAAGCGCGACCCACAATTCGTCGACGTGGTGCGTCTGCATCTGCGCTATCCAGCTTTCTTCGGGGTGTGAGGCGGCCATGCTGAACCTCGCCGAATACCGCAAACATCCCGCGAGCCTTGCCGACTTCCTGCCCTGGGCGGCGCTGGTGGCCGAGGGCGTCGTCCTCAACAAGGACGGCTCGTTCCAGCGCACGGCGCGCTTTCGAGGGCCGGACCTCGATAGCGCGACGCCCGCCGAGCTGGTCGGCGTGACAGCCCGGCTCAACAACGCGCTTCGACGGCTGGGCTCGGGCTGGGCCATCTTCGTCGAAGCGCAGCGGATTGCGGCCCAGACCTATCCGCACATCAGCTTCCCTGATGCCGCCTCCGCCCTGGTCGATCTCGAACGACAAAACGCTTTCGAGGAGGCGGGCTCCCATTTCGAGAGCCGGTATTTCCTGACCTTCGTCTGGCTGCCGCCAGCCGAAGACGCCTCGCGCATCGAGGGCTTCCTCTATGAAGGCCGCGCGCAGACCGGCGTTGACCCTTACGAGCTGCTGCGCGGCTTCGTCGATCGGACCAACCGCGTCCTTCAGCTCGTCGAAGGCTTCATGCCCGAGGTGGGTTGGCTCGATGACGGCGAGACGCTGACTTACCTGCATTCCACCATTTCGACCCGGCAGCAGCGGGTGCGTGTCCCCGAGACGCCGATGCATCTCGACGTGCTGCTCGCGGATGAGTCGCTCGCCGGCGGCCTTGAGCCGCGGCTCGGCAACCGTCATTTGCGCACCCTGACCGTGATCGGTTTCCCGACCGCGACCCATCCCGGCATTCTCGACGAGCTCAACCGGCTCGCCTTTCCGTATCGCTGGTCCACCCGCGCTATCCTCATCGACAAGGCCGAGGCGGTGAAGCTGCTGACCAAAATCAGGCGCCAGTGGTTCGCCAAGCGCAAGTCGATCGCCGCCATCGTCAAGGAGGTGATGACCAACGAGGCGTCGACGCTGGTCGACTCCGATGCCGCCAATAAGGCGGCTGACTCCGACCTCGCTCTTCAGGAACTCGGCTCCGACGATGTCGGCGAGGCCTATGTCACAGCGACCGTCACCGTGTGGGACGAATTCGCGCCGATCGCCGCCGAAAAGCTCCGCCTCGTCGAGAAAGTGATCCAGGGCCGCGATTTCACCTGCATGCCGGAAGGGGTGAATGCAATCGAGGCCTGGCTCGGGAGCCTTCCGGGCCACGCCTACGCCAATGTCCGCCAGCCGCCGGTCTCGACCCTGAATTTGGCCCATATGATCCCGCTCTCGGCGGTCTGGGCCGGGCAGGGAAGGGACGAGCACTTTAAGGCGCCGCCGCTCTTCTTCGGCAAGACAGAGGGCTCGACGCCGTTCCGTTTCTCGCTCCATGTCGGCGATGTCGGCCACACCTTGATCGTGGGGCCGACCGGAGCTGGCAAGTCCGTGCTGCTCGCGCTGATGGCGATGCAGTTCCGCCGTTATCGGGACAACCAGATTTTCGCCTTCGATTTCGGCGGATCGATCCGCACGGCGGCGCTCGCCTGTGGCGGCGACTGGCACGACCTCGGCGGCAGCCTCTCGGCCGGATCGGAACATTCCGTGTCGCTCCAGCCGCTGGCTGGCATCGACGATCCGTTTGAGCGCGCCTGGGGGGCCGAATGGGTGATCGCCATCCTCGCCAAGGAAAGCGTCTCCATCGGCCCGGCTGAAAAAGAACATGTCTGGTCGGCGCTCACTTCGCTGGCGTCGTCGCCCGTTCAGGAACGAACGATCACCGGCCTCGCGGTCCTGCTGCAATCGACCGTGTTGAAACAGGCGTTGCAGCCCTATTGCGTCGGCGGGCCTTCCGGCCGGCTGCTCGACGCCGAGGCCGAGCATCTCGGGTTCGCCTCGTTCCAGGCCTTTGAGACCGAGGGACTGATCGGCGCCGCGGCGGCGCCAGCGGTCCTCACCTATCTGTTCCACCGCATCGAGGGGCGTCTCGACGGGAGGCCCACGCTGCTCATCATCGACGAGGGCTGGCTCGTCCTCGACGATCCCGCCTTCGCCCAGCAGCTTCGCGAATGGCTGAAGGCGCTTCGCAAGAAGAACGCCTCCGTCATCTTCGCCACCCAATCGCTCTCCGACATCGACGGAAGCAATATCGCGCCGGCCATCGTCGAGAGCTGCCCGACCCGCATCTTCTTGGCTAATGAGCGGGCGATCGAGCCGCAGATCGCCGCCATCTATCGCCGCTTCGGCCTCAACGATCGGCAGATCGAAATCATCGCCCGCGCGACGCCCAAGCGCGACTACTACTGCCAGTCCCGCCGCGGCAATCGCCTATTCGAGCTCGGCCTCGGCCCCGTCGCGCTCGCCTTCTGCGCCGCATCGTCGAAGAGCGACCACGCCGCGATCGAGCGCCTCCTCGCCGAGCACGGGCGCGAGGCCTTCACCGAAGCCTGGCTCACTGAGCGCGATCTCGCCTGGGCTGCCGATCTCATCCGCAACCTCCCAAACCTGGAAGTGCCGTCATGAATAAGCTTCGCATCTTCGCGATAGCGAGCGCCGTCACGATCTCGCTGGCCATCGCGACTCCGCCGGCGTCGGCGCAATTGCTCGTGTTCGATTCCAACAACTATACGCAGAGCGCGCTGACGGCCGCACGCGAATTGCAGCAGATCAACAACCAGATCCAGATGCTGAATAACCAGGCCCAGAGCCTGGTCAATCAAGCGCGCAATCTCGCAAACCTACCGCTCTCGAACCTGACCCAGCTTCAGTCGTCCATCGCGAAGACTCAGGCGCTGATCGGCCAGGCGCAGAACATCGCCTTCAACGTCCAGCGGATCGAGCAAGCCTATTCGGCGAACTACGGGGGCGCTGCGGGCACGGGCTCGACCAGCGCCATGCTGGCCTCCGCCCAGGCGCGCTGGCAGAACTCGGTCGGCGCCTTCGAGGACTCGCTCAAGATACAGGCCGGCGTCGTCGGCAATATCTCGAGCAATTCGAGCGCGATGTCCTCGCTCGTCTCGGCGAGCCAGTCCGCGACCGGCGCGCTTCAGGCCGCCCAGGCCGGCAATCAGCTCCTCGCCCTGCAATCCCAGCAGCTTTCCGATCTCATGGCGGTCGTTTCCGCCAAGAGCCGAGCCGATGCGTTGGAGCAGGCGCGAACCGCATCGGCGGAAGCCCAGGGGCAGCAACAGTACAAGGCCTTTTCGACGCGCACGGGCTATGTGCCCGGCGCCGTCACCATGTTCAGCGGCAACTGAGGGCTTAGATCATGGGGCGCACGGACAGCTTCCGCATTGCGGCGATCGGCGTCCTCGTCGCCGCGATCGTCGCTGCGCTGATCGCAACGCATGAGCATGCGCCGGCGCCTCCGGTGGCGGGTCCACCCTCCGCCGCAACCTCTGACGACCTTTCGTCCGAACTGCGCCATTGCAGCGCGCTCGGGCCTAGCGACGCCGAAGATCCGTATTGCCTGGCAGTCTGGGATGAGAACCGCCGGCGGTTCTTCGGCAGGCCGGCGCGGCCGCTGCGAAGTCCTCCCGCGCATGAAGCGACCGCGCCGGCCACCCCATCATCTGCTGTTCCTCAAGCCGGAGGGGCGCGATGAACAACGTCGGCGTCATCGACACATTCCTCAACACATTCACGACCTACATCAATTCCGGATTCGGCCTGATCAAAAGCGAGGTCGGCTACCTTTCCTCGACGCTGATCGTGATCGACATAACGCTCGCGGGCCTGTTCTGGGCCTGGGGCGTGGACGAAGACATTCTGCAACGGCTGGTGAAGAAGACCCTCTATATCGGCGTCTTCGCCTTCATCATCACCAATTTCAACAACCTCTCAGGCATCGTCTTCAACAGCTTCGCAGGGCTCGGATTAAAGGCCGGCGGTTCGTCGATCTCGACCGCGACTTTCCTGCAGCCCGGCCGTCTCGCCCAGGTCGGGCTCGACGCCGGTCAGCCGCTGCTCGACGCGGCGAGCCAGATGATGGGGTTCACGAGTTTCTTCGCCAACTTCGTCCAGATCGCCGTGCTGATGGTGTCGTGGCTCCTGGTGATGATCGCCTTCTTCATCCTGGCGATTCAGCTTTTCGTGACCCTGATCGAGTTCAAGCTCACGACGCTCGCGGGCTTCATCCTCGTTCCGTTCGCTCTCTTCAATAAGACCGCTTTCCTCGCCGAGAAGGTGCTCGGCAACATCGTGGCTTCCGGCGTCAAGGTGATGGCGCTGGCCGTCATCGTCGGCATCGGCACGGGCCTCTTCTCGCAATTTACGACGGGCTACGCCGGCGGCCAGCCGACGATCGAGCAAGCGCTTTCCGTCGTGCTCGCCGCCCTCGCAATGCTCGGCCTCGGCATCTTTGGTCCCGGCATCGCCACGGGCCTCGTTTCCGGCGCGCCGCAGCTCGGCGCCGGCGCTGTGGTCGGCACGGGCCTCGCTGTCGCCGGCACGACCATGGCCGGCGGCGCGGCGTTGGGTCTCGCCGGAAGGGGGGCGGGAGTCGCCGCATCCGGCGCGGCCGCCGCGGCGCGCGGTGGGGCGGCGATGGCAGGCGGTGCGGCCTCCGCCTACAACCTCGCTTCCTTTGGGCAGTCCGGCGCCGCGGGTGTGGCGTCAGGCCTCGGCGGGGTAGGGCGCTTGGCGGGCTCGGCCGCCGCCTCGCCCTTGCGCCGGGCCGCGTCCCGGGCCGTGAACTCACTCAAGGAGAACTTCGCCGCTGGCGCCCGTTCTGGATTCGCCGCGACCGGCGGCGGCTCGACCATGGGAACCGTGGGCGGGAACGCCGCCGACAGCAATGGCGAAACAGCAATCGATTCCGGCATGCCCGCCTGGGCCCAGCGCATGAAGCGCAATCAGACCTTGTTCCATGGCGCTCAAACCGCCGGCCACGCCCTTCGGTCGGGCGACAGCCATGGCGGCGGCCATTCCATCGATCTTTCGGGAGGAGAATAGGAGATGTCGATCTTCCGCCGATCGTCGGTGCGCTACGGGCGCACCCCCGAGCCGGAGACGCCCTACCAGCGCGCCGCCCAGGCCTGGGATGAGCGCATCGGCTCGGCGCGGGTGCAGGCGAAGAACTGGCGGCTGATGGCGTTCGGCTCGCTCTTTCTCTCCATGGGTCTCGCAGTCGGCCTCGTCTGGCAATCGACCCACGGCAGCGTGGTTCCCTGGGTTGTGCAGATCGATAAGCTCGGCCAGGCCCAGGCGGTGGCGCCGGCGACCGCGGATTACACGCCGTCCGATCCGGAGATCGCCTGGTATCTCGCCCATTTCATCGAAATTGTGCGCTCGCTGCCGGCGGATCCGATCATCGTGCGCCAGAACTGGCTCCAGGCTTATGATTTCACGACGACGGGAGGGGCGCAGGCGCTGAACGAATATGCGCGCGCCAATGATCCCTTCGCCAAGCTCGGCAAGCAGCAAGTGGCGATCGACGTCTCCAGCGTAATCCGCGCTTCGCCCTCGAGCTTCCGCGTCGCCTGGGTCGAGCATCGCTACCAGGACGGCGCGCTCGCGGAAACCACCCGCTGGACCGCGATCCTCTCGGTCGCAATCCAGACGCCTGCCGACGCCGATCATCTGCGCAAGAATCCACTCGGCATTTACGTAATCGCCATCAACTGGTCAAAGGAGCTGGGACAATGACCTCGCCGATTACCTCGGGCGCCGGCGAGCCGGCTTCACGTATCTCCGTTAATCTGTGTCGCAGTAAAGGCGCGATGGCGGCTTTGCTGATTGGCGCGACGGCGCTCGGCGGCTGCGCCAACAAGTTCATCCCGCCCGACATCGACTACGACGACGCCGCGCCGGCAAAACTCGCGGCCAACCCGCCGCTGCCGGTGAAGGTCGTCGAGCGGCCCAAACTCCTGCCGCTTCCCGGACAGTTGAAGCCGCTCGGGAGCGGCAAGGCGGTTGCCGAAGCGGCCGATCCGGCGGCGCGGGTCAATCAGGCCAACGCCGCCGCGCGCGTGCAGCCGGTGCGCAATGGCTTCATCAACGCCGTGCAGGTCTATCCTTTCGCAGCCGGCGCGCTCTACCAAGTCTACACGGCGCCTGGCGAAATCACCGACGTCGCGTTGCAGGAGGGCGAGCAGCTCGTCGGCTCTGGCCCCGTGGCCGCCGGCGACACGGTGCGCTGGATCATCGGCGACACCGAGAGTGGCGCGGGCGCCGCGAAGAAGATCCACATACTGGTGAAGCCGACCCGGCCCGACATCACCACCAACCTCGTCATCAACACCGACCGGCGAACCTATCTCCTCGAGATGCGATCCACCGAGAAGACCTACATGGCCTCGGTCTCCTGGCAATATCCGGAAGATCAACTCATCGCGCTTCGCCGCCAGAACCTGGAGGCGCAAGAAGCCGCGCCGATCGACAAGGGGGTCGATCTCGCCGCGATCAACTTCCGCTATGCGATCCAGGGCGACAATCCCGCCTGGCGGCCGCTTCGCGCCTTCGACGACGGCCAGAAGGTCTATATCGAGTTTCCACGCGGTATCCCTCAGGGTGAAATGCCTCCGCTGTTCGTCATCGGACCGGCAGGCGGGTCTGAGCTCGTGAATTACCGCGTCCGAGCTAACTACTACATCGTCGATCGCCTGTTCGCGGCCGCCGAACTCCGGCTCGGCGACAAGGACAGCGAGCGGCGCGTCCGCATCGTTCGCAGCGATGGAAGGCCGCGGTCATGACAGTGAATGGTGAAGAGAAGGATCGAACGGCCCCGTCGGTCCCGCCGCCCGATCTGCGATTACGCGGCGAGCGACCGCGCGTCACTCGTCTGTCCCGCAAGGTGCTGATCAGCCTCGGCGCGGCTTCCGCGCTCGCAATCGCCGGCGCGCTGGGTTACGCGCTTCAGCCCCACGATAAATCTCAGAACGGCGAGGAGCTGCTCAGCACTCAGAACCGGCCCTCGGCCGAGGGGCTGGCTGGGCTGCCGAAGGATTATGCCGGCCTGCCGCGCCAGGTTCCTCAACTCGGTCCGCCGCTGCCCGGCGATCTCGGCAAGCCGATCCTGAACGCCGGCGCGGCGCCGACGACGGTTGGAGCCGCGCCGGACGCGGAAGCGCAGCGCGTCGCCCAGGAGATGGAGGCGGCGCGGGTCAGCCGGCTGTTCGCGCAGACAAGCCAACCGACCGCGGTCGCTGCCGTCGCGCCGCCGGCTGCATCCGGAACCGCAACGGGCGCGCCGCCGACGCCGCCGATCGACGCCGGCGCAGCGCAGAATATGCAGGACCGCAAGATGGCCTTCCTCAACGCCTCGACCGACCGACGGACGGTGAGCCTGGATCGGCTCCAGACCAAGGCCTCGCCCTATGTCGTGCAAGCCGGCACGGTGATCCCCGCCGCGCTCATCACCGGCATTCGCTCGGACTTGCCGGGGCAGATCACCGCCCAGGTGACCGAAGCGGTCTATGACACTCCGACCGGAAAATATCTGCTGATCCCGCAGGGAGCGAAGCTGATCGGCCAATATGATAGCTCCGTCGCCTTCGGCCAATCGCGCTTACTGTTGGTCTGGACGCGGCTGATCATGCCGGACGGGACCTCGATCGTGCTGGAGCGCCAGCCGGGCGCCGATGCCGGCGGCTATGCCGGGCTTGAGGACGAGGTCGACAATCATTGGGACAAGCTGTTCGAAGCCGCCGTGCTGTCGACCCTGCTCAGCGTCGGCGCCGAGGCCGGCACGAGCCAGAATGAAAACAACCTGGTGCAGGCGATCCGCTCGGGCGCTTCCAACTCGGTCAGCCAGACAGGCCAGCAGATTATTCAACACCAGCTCAATGTCCAACCGACCCTGACCATCCGCCCGGGGTTTCCGGTCCGCGTCGTCGTCACGCGCGATCTCGTGTTGGCGCCCTACGGACAGGGAGCGAAACCATGACCAAATTAAAGCTCGGACCGCTTGCCGACGACAAGCCGGTCAAGGTGACTGTCGAACTGCCGGCGGCCGTCCATCGGGACCTCGTGGCTTACGCGGAAGTGCTCGGGCAGGCGAATGGTCAGCCTGCCGCGGAGCCCGCCAAGCTCATCGTGCCGATGATCGAGCGCTTCATGGCGACCGATCGAGCCTTTGCGAAAGCGCGCCGGGCAGGGGAGACGCGTCACAGCGCTACGAGCGGGCAGGCGGGGAAACCGCCGCCGGCGCCCGCAGAGGCCGCTTTATCGGGGCATCCGTCGCCAGATCAATCGCAACAGCCGCCCCCGGCCAATCCCGAGCAAAGCCCATCATCTCCGTTCTTTAAGCTGGCGACGAGCGAGCCTCTCAATGGCGCTGCATCTCTTGAACGCTCCAACGAGCGTGGATGAGGAATGCCGGCGGTCCGACTTATCGCGCCGGATAAGCCAGAGAGCCGGGCTTCCTCCCGCGCGGGGCGCGGTTTGAGACGGCCCGGCGCATTCGTGAATCGGCGGTGAGCCGCGAGGCGATCCTGGTCGCCGCCTTATCGAATGGGGACGAAAGGGCTCGGCGGCGAGTCATTGACGCCGCTTCAACCACCATCTGATAAAGCGCGCAGATATGGGTAAGCTCGAAACTTTGCTGGAGGCGGCGGCGAACAGGGCAGGAGAAGAAACGGCTCCCGCTCATCCGCCGCCGTAAACATGTTCAGTCCGCCGCGACAACTGGCGAAAGATCCGGATAGCGCTCGCGCAAAATGTCGAGAAAAGGGCCGAGCGTCGGGTTCTTATTGGCTTCGCGCCAATAGGCGGCGAAATTGATTCGGGTGGGGCCGTCATGATCGTGGATCTCCCGGTAGACGACGCCATCGTATCGTGCCCCGGTGGCGCCTTCGAGCATCAGACAAATGCCGATCCCGGCCCCAGCCAGGCCCATCAACCGATCGAAGCTGACATCTTGGTGCAGTAGCCGCGGCGCGCCGAACAAATCGAGCTTGGTGGCGATGAACCTTTGCATCTCGGGCCCTGAGCCGCGTTGCTTGATAAGCAGGGGCTGGCCGGCAAGGTCCGCCCACCGGATTGCTGGCTTCAGGCAGAGCGGATGACCATCCGGCAGAGCTGCGATCACGCGTTCGCCCCAAAGCGGCAACCTTCGATCGCCCCAGCCCGGGCACCAGGTGGTCATGATTGCAACGTCGACGATGCTGGCGGTCAGATCTAAAAGCAGGCGATCTTGAGCGCCGTCTATGGTGTGTATGTCCACCTCCGGGAACCGCTTATGGTATTCGGCCAGAGTGGCTCGCAGGTTTCCTGCGGCAAGCGACACATAGACGCCGATTGTCAGTCGTCCTGCTTGCCCGTGCGACATGGCCCTCAGCCTTGCGAAAGCGGCGTCGGTTTCTGCAATGATGTTCCGGGCCGCTTCTAGGAATTCCCGGCCGATGGGGGTGGGGCGGGTGCCGCCGTTGGTTCGTTCGAACAGTTCCGCTCCCACGCGAACTTCGAGGCTGCGGAGCGTGCGGCTTAATGTCGATTGTCGCACGCTCAAGCTTTCGGCGGCCTTGCGAAGGCTACGATGCTGAGCTGAAATGACCGCCCATCTCAAATCTCGCAGACCGACATCCATTCCGCTACCTTTTCAAGGGGGAACCCAAGTCGATACCCGTCAAAGCCTGATCAACGTGACCATTTCGGCCTGAAATCCGTGTTCGGACCCGGAGGCGATTTCACCCAGAGCGGCGATCTCTTGATGAGAGCGAAGGGCGGCCGGCACCAGGTTTTCGTGGAGGTGTTTTACTGACGAAGGTTCTTGCAATTTGAAATCGAGCGCCGACGATCTCAGTGGTTAAATCCGATGGAAAGAAAATGAAGGCTGTCGCCAGCCATGCGAGGTCACAGTGAACGCGTCATTATGACAAAATTTGGGTAAAATTGTTTCTGCGAAGGGCGCCCACCCGATTTTCAGATGATCCGGAGAGTTTTTCGCCGCTTTTATGGGGAGAGTTTCGTGAAATCGCATCGTTAAGCGCATAAAAGCCCGCGGCGGAGTGGTGTTCGACAATCGAGCCGGTTTTAATTGTTGGTGCACATTGAAACGGGGGACGGCGTATTCTGGACACCCGCTAACAGGGTGGCGTCCAACGAGCCTGCCCCCCGCGAGCCCGTACTTTCCGCATCGTGAGGCTGGGATTTTGTCATTTAGAGTCGAACTGTTGCGGTTTCGGAGCGTCTCCCGCCAGCGCCGCAGCAATTGAAGTCGAAATGGCGTTGGCCGCGTGACGCAGTGGGTCGGCGTCGAGATGCGCGTATCGATTCGTGAACAAAACGGCGATCGTCGATTACGGAGTCAGATACCGATCGGGACGGCGTACTGCAACGTCACTCGCAGAGTCTGCAGTTAATTCGTTGACGGCTCGCCGTATGGTCAAGAAGTAACAAATGCGATGGACCAAGCGGGGCGCAGTCATCCATTTCGATGCCTTTGGCTTCTCACCACCTATCTTCACCTTCAGTAACGCGCTGCGTTTTCCTGAGAGTGCGCCGCAATGAATTCATGTCTAGGGGCTTGACGAGATGATAATCGATGCCAGCTGCAGCAGAGCGGGCGCGATCTTGCTGTTGGCCGAATCCCGTCGCGGCGACGAGGACAGCTTTTGAGGTCGCCTCCAGCTGCCGCAGCCGCCGCGCCAATTCGTAGCCGTCCATATCCGGCAGACCAATGTCGAGGACCACGATTTCTGGCGCTTCCTTCGCAGCCGTCTCCAGGGCGCTTTTCCCGTCGAGCGCCTTGAACACGGTGTGGCCCTCCATCTCCAGCAGCAGCTTCAGGCTATACAGCGCATCGCGGTTATCATCGACCAACAGGACGCGTCTCGGCGCGATGGGGCCACTATCGGGCGCGCCGCCGTCAGAGGCGGGGCCGGGCGTGTCGGCCGATACCGTGAGCGGGAGCCTCACGACAAATTCGGCGCCCTTTCCCGGCCCTTCGCTATGCGCCTCGACGGCACCGCCATGAAGTTCAACAAGCCGCCGAACCAGCGTAAGACCCAGCCCCAGGCCACTGACCGGATTTCCGCCGGGCGGGTCCACTCGGGCAAAGACGTCGAACACGCTGGTCAGCGCCTCTGGAGCGAGGCCGACGCCATTATCCGCGACCGAAAGAACTGCGGCGTGACCCTCCTGTCGCAAGGTGATTCGAATACGCCCATGCTCGGGGGTGTATTTGGCGGCGTTGTCGAGAAGGTTTGAGACGATCTGCACAAGGCGCACCTCATCGCCCTCGACTTCCACTGGTCGGGGGCTGAGCATGAGGGCGAGCTCATGACGTCGCTCCTTTATTGCGGTGTCCCGGTTGGTCACCGCCGCGTTGACGATGTCTCGAAGATCGACCCGTTTGGTCTTCAGCTCCAGACGCCCGGAACTGATCCGGGCGACATCCAGCAATTCATCGACGAGCCGGGCCAAGTGCAGCACCTGCCGTTCGGAGATGTCCCGGATCCGTCGCAGCTCTGGGTCAGGAGGGAGCCGCTTCTCGAAAATCGTCATTGCGTTGCGCAGGGGCGCGAGCGGATTGCGAAGCTCGTGGCCGAGCATGGCCAGAAACTCGTCCTTGCGCCTGCTGGCTTCGCGCAACGCCGCCTCCGCCTCGCGCTGGGCGAGTTCCGTCGCCTTTCGCTCCGTCACATCGGCGTTCATGCCCACCCAGCCGCGCAGCTTCCCGGAGTCGTCACGCAAGGGCACGGCCCGCGCATGGGTCCAGCGCCAGCCGCCGCTCGCATGTTGGACGCGAAACTCGGCGTCGAGCGGCGTTTGGGTGGAGACGCTGTGGCGCCATTTCTTCGTGGTCGGTTCGCGATCGTCCGGGTGCACGGCTTCGGCCCAGCCAGAGCCCCGAAGCTGCTCGAACGACTGGCCCGTGAACGCACGCCAGGTCGGGGAATCCTCAACGACATTGCCGTCGGCGTCCGTTGTCCAGACCATCTGCGCCGAGGCGGTGACGAGCGCGCGGAAATTCTCCTCGCTGTTGCGCGTCGCGAGTTCGGCGTTCTTCAGCTTGGTGATCTCCACGAAGGTAATCACCACGCCCCGGATCTGATCCGCGGATGAACGGTAGGGGTTTATCCGCGTGAGATACCAGTCGCCCGCTTCGCTCTGGATTTCCCGTTCGATCGGCGCCAACTTTTCGAGCACGCGCAACGCGTCCTGTTCGAGCTGGTCATAGCCGAGGCGATGCCTCAATTCCGTGAAGGGGCGGCCCTGGTCGCTGGCGCGGATGTTGAAAAGTTCGCGGGTGCGCGGCGTCACGCGGAGAATTCGAAGCTCGCGGTCGAGGAATAGCGTCGCGATTTCCGTCGCCGCCATCAGGTTCTGGAGATCGCTGGTGAGCTGGCTCAGCTCCCCGACCTTGTGCCGGTTCTCCTGATTGACGGTCTGCAGTTCCTCATTCATGGACTGCAATTCTTCCTTGCTGGTCTCCAACTCTTCCAGTGTCGAGCGCAACTCCTCATTGACGGATTGCAGCTCCTCATTGGCCGCGCGCATCTCCTCCTGTGAGGTTTCATATTGCTCAACGACCGCGCGCAGCCGCTCCCTGGTCGCCTCCAGTTCGGCATGCGCCTCGGCGGTGTCGGGACCGACGGGCGGGCATGGCGCCGTCTCGGGCGCTTCATATTCATCAAAAATCACGAGCTGGAGATTGCCCAGGTCGGGATCCGTCGAAGGCCGCACATGCAGGACGACTTGCTTTTTCTTCCCATCCAGCTCGATGAGGATCGGACGGGAGTGGCTGCTCACGTTATGCTCGATCGCCGCGTGCAGCGCCGCCCGCAGCTCGATGCGCAGCTCTTCGCGCGCGAGACGAAAGACGCTGGCTGAGAGTTCTCCGCCGGGAATCTGCAAATATCGTCCGGCGTGCTCCGAGGCGTGAACAATCCGGAAATCCTGATCGACGAGCAGGCTCGGCAGTGCGTAGCGTTCCACCATCTTCTGGTGAAGGGCGCCATAGCTCCCCGTGGTCTGAGCGCGCAGGCCTGTCGTCTCGAACGGCGCGGTGCGGCGAAATGTCTGGGGAAACACCGGCAAGCGGGGTTCCGCCGCTGGCACGTTGTGCCGGCGATACAAGCAAACCTGCTTGTTTTCGACCTGAAACAAAGCCGCCCGGTCGATCGACTCCGACGGGCCAAGCAACAGCAGGCCGCCTGGATTCAGCGCGTAATGGAAAAGTTCAATTACGTCACTTTGTAGTTCGCGCTGAAGATAAATCAGGAGATTGCGGCAGATGATCAAATCAATTCGCGAGAAGGGCGGATCACGTAGGAGATTATGGCTCGCGAACACTACGTGCTCACGTAGCTCCTGGCGGATTCGGTAGCTGTTGTCCTCCTTCACGAAAAATCGTCTGAGGCGCTCCGCCGACACATTGGCTTCGATCGTATCCGGGAAAACGCCCTCTCGCGCCCGGCGTAACGACGGTTCATGCAGGTCGCTGGCGAAGATCTCGATGTGCGGCGACTCTGCCAGGCGCCCGGCCTGTTCAAGCAACAGCATGGCGACGCTATAGGCCTCCTCGCCGGTCGCACAGCCGACCGACCAGACGCGGATGCTGTCGGATGCGGTCTTGTCCTTGAACAGTTCGGAAATGATTTCCTTCTGCAGATAGTCGAAAACCTCTGCGTCGCGGAAGAACTGGGTTACGGTGATGAGAAACTCGTCTGCGAGCGCATTGGCTTCCTTGGGATCGCAGCGCAGGAACTCCAAATAATCGGCAATAAATTCCTTCTGGTTAAGCTGCATGCGCCGCCGGATACGGCGCAGCACCGTTGAATGCTTGTATTTGGAAAAATCCATAGTGGTCCGCGCCCGGACCTGCGACATTATGTTCTGCAAAACCTCCCGATCGCCCGCTGGGGCCTGTTCGAGAGGCTCGGCGATCTCGAGGCGGGGTTGCGTGGTGGCGAAGCGCAGCATGTGCCAGGGCATATCCCGGACCGGCAGCACAAAATCGACCTGACCGGTTGCGATCGCGTTCTGGGGCATGGAATCGAACTGGGCTTCCTTCGGGTCCTGCGCGATCGTGAGCCCGCCCTGCTCCTTGAGCTTCCTGAGGCCGGAGCTGCCGTCCGCGCCAGTGCCCGACAAAATCACGCCAATGCTGCGGTGGCCGTGCGTGTTGGCCAGGGTCTCGAAGAAATGATCGATCGCCGCAGGCCTCTCGTGGCTTTCCTCGATTTTTGTCAGGCGCAGATGGCTGTCGATGGTCGAGAGATTGCAGCCCGGCGGAATCACGTAGATATGGTTGGCCTCGACCTCCTGATCTTCGGTCACCTGAGTGACCGGCATGGAGGAAAAAGGCTGCAGCACCTCGGCCATGACGCTCGGCTGGCCTGGGCGGAGATGGACGACAATCACGAAAGCCAGGCCGTCGTCGCTTGGCAGGGTTGGCAGTAAAGCCTTGAGCGCTTCAAGCCCCCCGGCAGAGGCGCCAATGCCCACCAGCATTAAGGGCGAAGACTCAGGTTGCGACATCTATGCACTCTTCTCGGAGGCCGATAGCATCCATGACATACTTAGCGGCGTATGAAATGTCGGCGAATAAGGGTCAACAGCGAATCTTCCTAAAATCCTACGCTTCCGTAGTGACCCCCTGGGCCTCCGGCCAAGGCAGTGGCTATCCCCCGTATGACGGCGAAACGGGGGCCTGGTTGCGCACCGGCCCGAAGCATCAGGGGCGGAGGATAGCCGTGGACCATTATGCGGGGATTGACGTGTCTTTGGAATTCTCGAGCGTTTGCATTGTGCATGCGAAAGGAAAGATCTTGAGGGAAGCGAAAATTGCGAGCGATCCCGATGCGCTCGACGCCTTTTTCAAGCGCCTGGGCTTTCCGGTGGCTTGGATCGGGCTCGAAGCCGGGCCGCTGTCGCAATGGCTTTACGCCGGGCTGGCGCAGGCCGGCTTCGAGGCGGTTCTCTTGGAGACCCGACACGTCAAGGCACCAACACGCTTATTCCCCCTGTCACGTCGGTTTCGCCCGATCGGTATTTCTTTCGACGTCAGTCCGAACAACGGTCCAACCGCTTTTGATTTCGAAATGCGTGTCGGGTCATCCACTGCCGTCTTGAACGTGATCGCCACGAAAGGACAGACGCACGGAACGCTCATCAAACGCCGGCAAATCTTGTCGTCGTGCACGATCTCCAGAATGGTTTTGCGCAGCTTGCTGTATTCCGTTTTCAGAGCCGCGCGCGCGACAAGCATCGCTCCGACGACAGTTTCGAGCATCGCTTGACCGCGGATAGCTCCCGCGCTCGTTCTTCGAAGCTCCTGCGCGTCACGACGCCCATCTTCAACCCGACCCCGCGCAAAATTCCACGAATGCTGAGCTCGACGTCGCGCAGCTTCCCGAGCAGTCGCTTTCGCGCCAACGCCGGGGCCGACCCTTTCGGCGGCGCGCTGTTCGCGGGTGAAGATCGCTTGGTGGGATGGCACGGGCCTTGCGTGTTCGCCAAGCGGCTTGAGCAAGACCGGTTCCATTGGCCGAAGCTTGTGACGGGGATGGTCCCCCTGTCTGCGCCGCGACTCATGGCGTTGGTTGAGGGCATGGACTGGACCCGCGTGCGCGCCGCGCCGCAAACACGGCGGACAAGCGTGGGATAAAGCGCTTCCCGCCAAAGTGGGCGCCGGTTTGGCGAAAGAAGCGCCGAAGAGAAAGCTGCGGCATTTCGAATCGGACGCGAGATAGGGGCGCCACAAGCCGCCGATTTTGTGCCGATCGACAGCCCCGCGTACGGCCGTCAGGGAAAAACCATCACAGCGTCAAACCGATCGCATCGTCGAATGGAGATCAGAAGCAGTTTCATACGGGTATCCTTAATGCTATCCGACTTCGAACTCATATTCGGCGGGCGCAAACTGCACGACAGGCTCGGATTCTACCCGACTTCCCTACGTGAGAGGGTCCGCGAGCAGCCGCTTGCAAATCCACTTGCCTGATTAGTTTCCGAACCTTCCATAGCGAGGCCTCTGCCCCGACTATGGCGATAGCACATCGGCTCGCGTTCGGAGGGCGTCGTTTTGATCCATCGGTTCATTTTGCTCGCATTCGGTTTTTGGCGTGGCCGCCTCCGCGCGAAGGCGTGGACGCTCTCAATCGGTTTTCTGGCTTGCTTGATCTTCAATACGTTGGTGGCGCTTGCCGTGAACCGATGGAGTAAAAGCTTCTTCGATGCGCTGCAAACGCGCGAGCCCGACGGCATCATTCAATGCATTGTCCAACTCGCGGTCCTCGGCGCGGTGACCGCTGTCGCCGCTATTGCGACTTTACAATGCCGTATGCGACTTCAAATCGGCTGGCGCCTCTGGCTGACGGCAAATCTCGTTGAACGTTGGCTGCAAAGAGGTCCGAGCCGTGAACAGGCGATTTCGCATTCGCTCGACAATCCGGAGGCGCGCATTGCCGATGACGGCCGCCAGGCGGTAGAATTGTTCGTCGATCTCGCAGGCGGCGTGATCAATATCTTTCTCGTATCGATCTCTTTCATCGTCGTGCTTTGGCAAGTAGGCGGATCGTTCGAAATATTCGGCGTCACCGTGCCGGGCTTCCTCGTTATCGCCGTCGTGCTCTATACCGTCATGACGTCGCTGGGCATGTGGATACTGGGACGCCCGCTCGTCATGAGCGTCGAAGACAAGGCTGCCGCCGAAGGCCACTTCCGTTATGCGCTGACCAAGGTGAGAGACGATCTCGAAAAAAGCGACGATTCCCGCGACCAACTCGGCCCGCCCCCGGATTTTCGTGGACGTCTCGCTTGTCTCGCAAAGCAATGGGCCTTCGTCATCAAGGGACAGACGCGAATTGTCTTCCTGACGAGCGCGAACGGTCTCTTCGCGCCGGCCGTTCCGCTCCTGCTCGGCGCGCCGAAATATCTGGCGGGTGATCTGACGCTCGGCGACCTGATGCAAGCGGCGGCCGCTTTTGTTCAGGTACAGCTTTCGTTGAACTGGCTGGCCGACAACGCCTTGAGCATCGCCAATTGGTCGGCTTCGGCGCGGCGGGTCGCCGCGCTCGATCTGGCGATAGAAAATCGGGAGGCTGTTGCGCAGGACGAGGCGATCATCGCGTTTCCGAAAGATATGATGGCGACAGCGTCGGATCGGATGAGAGACGCCCCCTCAGCTAGGTCTAGGACTGCGTGACGGATGCAGCGGCGACGGTGCGGGTGGAGCCCGAGCGGCTTCTTTTCTCGGTCATGGATAGCCCGGCTTTCCGATGTTCATCGGCAGGCGAGAGAACGTTCTCTGACAGGCTGGTTCCGCCCTGGATCCCCGACGCGAATTATATTCCTTCGCTCTCAATCCGACATGAGTGATGTACCGAATTGTCGCTGGTGCTCTCTGCTGCGGCGCCGAGCTTCGCAGTGAATTGTTCGGCGTCGTCTTTGCGGTCGACCTGACGCTCGACCTCGACGTTTAGCCGTTGGTAGGCTCCCAGCCCGAGAACGATGAGTATCGCAGTCGCGAGAAGTCCGGTCGGATATAGCATCTTTTCTACGTCGTGCTTGCTGACCTGAAACACTATGACCAATCCCTCAATGAACACCGCGATGGCGATTGTGGAGATGAATTTCGTGAGACTGCGACGCACATCTGACGTCGTGACGAGCGAGCGACTGCGGATAACCTCTTCCTCGACAAAATATTTGGCGACGTCGAAGACAGCCAGGGCAATAACGACGTAGCCGATCGCCCTGAGTAGCGCATCGCCGCCTTCGTGCCAGTTTTGGCTCAGCGCTGAGACGAGTTCGAACGCTCCAAAGCCAACGAGCGCCAAAGCCAAGAGCATCAGGGTCACGCTCGCCACTGCAAAAGTCGCTCGCGATAGTGTTTCCATCATTGTCGTAATCCATGTCCATTGACGATTGATCTGCCGCCACGGTGACGCGAGGGGGGGCGCGTGACGTTCGGTTTGACGAAGGCGCTCCTTGGAAATCCTAGCCGCTTGCCCATAGACTCTAACGTGATGAGGCTTTCACCCAAGCGACGTTCGCGCACAATCCGCAATTTGCGCTCCTTGAGAACCGCGAGAGCGTCATTCGGCCACCGCGCACGTCTGTCGGTGTCGATCGCTTCCTCCGCTACATTGGCCCGTCGTGGTCGATCATCGACCAGACAATCTATCCGTTGCAATAATGCGCCAGAGTCGTGGTCAAGGAGAGGCGTGTTCGACGAATGGTCGCCGCCGGATAGCCAAGCATTTCGATCCTGCTGGTAAAGTTCGGTTTTCCACTTATGCGACGTGGTATTCTTCAAACCATGGCGTCTGCGCGCGAGGCTGGACTATGATCCACAACCGGAGGGCATTGGTGATGGGTTCGAGACGGTAGTCAAAGATCTGAGGGCTAAACGTCGCGAAGTGGATAACATGAGTTCGCGGCTAGGGAGGTCAGTAGATCTTCCGCCCAACAGAGCGGGGCCGTTACTGAGACTGCAAGCTTCCGCCCGATGGGGACTGCCGGTTACGCTCGGCACGCATCCGCAGCGCGATTGCGGGGCGGCAAGAGGCCGTCTCGATCGGGGCAATGAGAACCCCACGCCTTGTCGATAAGCCTCTTGACGGCGTCCTTGGCCATGCCGACCATCTCTTGGGCTTCGACCTTGAGCTCCTGCCCGACGCCTTCGACCTAAAGGCTCGGATTGCCTACCGCGCGGCCAACGCCCCGCTGATTGCTCCCGTGACTTCGTTAGCCGGGCCTTTGATATTATCGGTTCTGCCGCTCATGATTGGCTCCTCGGTGATTGGCCGCGATGTAAAATCGCCAACGCCTAGAGCTTTGGGATGCGAAGTCTTTGACCGGGGGAAATTTTATCGGGGTCCTTCAGTAATGGTTTATTCGCATCAAAGATCTCTTTATACTTCGACCCTTTGCCGTGGCCATAATGCGATTCAGCTATCTTCCAGAGCGTGTCCCCTCGTTGCACGGTATAGAACTTAGATTCGGCGTCGGCGTTTACAGCGACAATGCTGTTCTCAACCTTAGCAACCCCCTTAGCGGTATCGACGGCGAGAACAATCTTATCCACATCTGCCGCCGTTAGTGCGCTGCCGCTGAGTGACACCCTGTCCCCGTCGACCTTAATGTCGATCTTGGATGCGTCGAGGCCCAGCTTGGCGATTTCTTTCTTAAGATCTTCGGCAGTAACCGTGGTGACGCGGCCTGTTGCGGCGGGCGGAGCTTTACTCTTCCCGGTTATAAAATCCAAAAGGCCCATTTTACTCTCCTCTGACAAGCACAGGCAATTGGCCGTGCGCAGTGCGGATATCACCGGCTTTCAGCCACGGACATCAACTCTATGGATTGCGAAGTCGTTCCTGGAGACTCAGGCCAGAGGCCGTTGGGCTGGTCTTGCAGCGTTGCCTTGCGCTGAGGAACAGCAATCGTAACGCTCGGGGAAACGACGATAGCTTCGGCCCAGGGTAGCGTTCAGTGCCTCAAATCGAGGGATACCTATCCGAATTGCTACGTTTTCGCCAGACCGCTAATGGCGAAGCCGCCTTTGAGTCCTCGTGTGCTCACCCTGTGCGTCTTCGATGATGACAAACCACATTGCGTGCGCTTCGGCGGCCCGCTCATCGATGTGTGCCACGCCCGCGCGAACCTCCCGCTGAACCTTTCCGAGGGCGTGCACCTCGATCTGTCGGATGCGCTCGCGCGACACACCAAATTCGGCGGCTAGAGCTGTGAGCGTCACGGGATTATCAGTAAGTCTGCGGGCTTCGAGAATTCGACGTTCTCGCGGATTCAAAACCTCAAGCGCGGTCCGCAGCGTCATTTGTCGATTGCCACCCTCTTCGTGGTCGACAAGCACCGTCTCTTGATCATCACAGGCGTCGACCGGCCAGTCTTGCCATTCAACACCTCCCTCGTCTTCCTTGGCGATCAGGGCATTGAGCGTGTTGTCGCCTCCGATACGCCGGTTCATCTCTATGACGTCCTTCTGACGAACCCCAAGGCGGATGGCAATCATTGCGACATCTTCCAGTCTGAGGTCGCCTTCCTCATAAGCTGAAAGGCGGCTCTTCGCGTAACGGAGGTTTAAAAGCAGCTTCTTCATGTTTGAGCTGGAACCCGTCCTCACCAGAGACCAGGACCTCAGGACGTATTCTTGAATCGACGCCCGAATCCAACCCGGCGCGTAGGTTGAGAGGCGAACGTCGCGCTCGGGCTCGAATCGTTTGACCGCTTGCATGAGTCCGAAATTGCCTTCCGAAATGAGTTCGCTGACCGGGAGGCCATAGCCGCGATAGCCGAAGGCGATTTTGACGACGAGGCGCAGATGCGAGGCAATGAGTTCGTTCGCGGCCCGCGAATCCTCGTGCTCACGCCACCGCCGCGCCAATATCTGTTCCTCGAGAAACTCCAACATAGGGAGCTGGCGGATTCGAAGTAGATAGCGGGTGAGACCGTTTTCGGGACGAAGCATGGGTAGGGTCATCGACATATCGGTTCCTCCTAACGGATGCTCGCGCAGCGATACCGAAGCAAAAATGACTTGTGCCGTTCCAACGCGTTCCAAAGGCGAACAAACAACTTAGTTCTGGCGCCTTCATGCGCTAGCCCCGGAAACTACCCATTCGCCGTGCTACCACTTCGCGTCGACCGCCTATCCCACTACTTGAGCATGATGAATTAGAATGGCGAGCGGCAGCAGTGCGTCACTCCGAGTTTGACTTCGATGAGCGGCCGCTCGGGGGCCGCCAAACGCCTGGGCGCGCACCCCTTGCGGGGTTGACAAGCCGCTCCCTTCGAGTTTGCAGGAAATATCGATTGGGCCAAGCTTCTTCTCAGCGGCCGCAGGTAGATTCCAAGGCTGAAATCGTTACTTTGTCGTCGACTATGTTGAAGCCGACCCCCTATGTCCGGACCGATGGCGAAGCTGTCATTCTAGCAGTGGAGGATGTCGATTCCTCACAAGACCGACACTCGGGCTTTCTCCGCTGCCGAGTTGAAGCACGGCGGTGAGAACTGTTTCGTTAGCGCCCTTCAAAGCCGACCTGCTCGGTCCACTTTGAAAGACGACTTCTTATTTGAGCCGAAAAGGCGAATCAGACCTTATCGATAACCTTCTTGACGGCTTCCTTGGCGTTGCCAGCGGCCCCTTGAGCCTCGCCCTTGAGCTTTTGGCCAGCGCCCTCGACCTCGAGGTTTGGATTGCCCACAGCCTTGCCGACAGCCTCTTTGACCGCGCCAGCCGCTTCATTCACTGCGCCCTTGATCTTGTCTGTTGTACCGCTCATGGGTCGTCTCCTAATGGAAAAGATGACAATGCATTGATCGGCACTGGACCGGCATTGTCTCGGTCGATTTCTTATTCGACCACAAATTTATATGCGGGAAGAAGAGGCATCGGATAGCGTCGGAAAACACCTACGAAGCAATCAGGCGCATTCTAAAGAAGCGAACTTTCACTGACGGACTTTCGATAAGTATCCGCTATACAGAGGTCACACGGTCTCGGACTATGCGGATGCGCGCCATTGAAGACACCGCGTTTTTGGCCTTGACGTTGGCGGTACGCCTTGACCTGGATACTTTGGCCCTTCTACGCGGCGATACTCTAGGGAACCGTGATAGCAGTCGTGTTTGCGCCAATGTATCGGCGCCTCTCGAATGCATTGCAGCAAAGACGAAATCTTGCCGAGGGTGATGATCCTTGTCTTGGTCGTGATGCGCGTCTCGGCCAGTCCGATTGTGAACCGGACGTTTGTAGTGATTTGACAGCCCCTGGGGAGTCGCCTGACGGCAAACGCGGCCCCCTCTTTCCGGCAACGTTAAATTTTGATCATTTGATCAGCCCGAGACCCAGTATGCCCGAGACGATCAAAAAGATCGCCACGATGTAATTGAGCAATTGCGGCATGATCAGGATGAAAATGCCGGCGATCAAGGATACGATCGGTTGAAGGTGTGCTAAGCCTACAGTCATAATCTCTCTCCCCAGATTGGAAGCTTCTATTTTGTGGACGTAACAGAATGAGGATTCGACGCAATCGCCTTTCAAGTGAATAGGCGCTCCTAGATTTTGCCGAGAAGAACGAGGATCAGGACGACTATCAGAACGGTTCCCAATGTCCCCGAAGGGGCATAGCCCCAACTCGCACTGTGCGGCCAATTCGGAAGTGCGCCGAAGAGCAACAGGATGAGGAGCACAAGGAGGATTGTTCCAAGCATGAGAATGCCTTTCTATTTGTAACCTGTCGTAAATGGGTGGCAAATCTGACGGCGTTCAGCCTGACCGCCAAATTGAACACCGCAAAGAATGTGGGCAACAGGTTTTTGTGCCGGCATGATCGATCTCTGATGTGCGGACCGACAAGATTCGGAAATTACTCATTGAACCGGCGCCGCGACCTTATGTTCCTCCCGACGTCACAAGTCTTGGGGAAAGTGGTCGTATTCGTCTAGCTCATGTTGCTGAGCGTTCGAGCACACGCTGAATGGCGTATATGAGGTCGACTTCGCAGAACGGCTTTTGAACCGCAACGGCGGCTGGCCTGGACGCCTTGATTCTTGAAATATCCCCGCTGACAAAGAAGTGAGGGATAAATCCGACGTCGCATATTTGATCCACTGCCGAGATGCCGCTTCCGACGCGAAGCGATGAATCAACAATCATCAGTTCTGGTTTGCAGTGAAAGGCGGCAGCCACTGCGTCCGCTTCGGTCCTTTCAATGCCGCACACCTCGTGGCCCATCGTTTCGAGCATCTCAGCAAGCAGTTCGCCGAGCATGTGGTTATCCTCGACGAGGAGGATACGGAGTCCTTTCATAGGTCGCCTCGCCTCCCGCTCCGCCTTCGTTGACCATTACTGCAATCGCTTATCTTCAACGGTGGGCCGCCGGACACAATTAATGGAAAAACAGGAGCGGCAACGTGCATTTCAAGAGATTCCTGCATTGAGCCGGTCGAGCCGCTTACGGGTGACGTTCGAGGCCAGGGGTGATCCTTCATTTGTTTCGGCGCCAAATGAGATTCGACGAACCAAAGCTGCGGGTCGACGCGACGGGAGATTTCGGTAAAGACGTCCGTCGTGTCCGCATCTCCAAAGGTGCTTGCCAGATTGATGGGATTCGGTAGCGATTGGCCGAATCCCGCGAGGGTTCGAGAAACAGCGAATGCGCCTGCTTCACCTGAGCGTGCAGATCCATTGCCGCCGCCAGATGCCTATTGAGGAGTTCAACGGATTGGCCCGAATGTTTTCGGATAATGTGTTATGGGTCTGGTGCATAGCTGAAGTTCCACGGGTGTGCGATGGAGAAGACTCGGCTTGGCGTCGTAGCCGCTCGATGGTGCGAGCACAGGGCTTCAGTGGCGAGATCGCAATGTACTAAGTCTCTACGATAGCCAGAGATCTTGGGCCAAAAGAAGGAACGGAAGCTACTCAGACTATCGCCCGGCAGTCCGGCCACTTGGAGCCAACGACGATTTCAGCGATCGCCAACCTGCTTCAATGGACGCGCCAGACGTGCAAAGTCGACCCGAAGGATGAGGCATGATAGGCATACGCAGCTATTTCGTGGGGTAAAGTCAGAGGGGCGAATGCCGGAAGGCCATCCGCAGGAAACCATGAAGCCTCTACCACAACCGAAGACACACATCTTTTCGGCGCCAGGGTCCGACCGCGAACGCGATGAAATTCTGGTCGTCGGGATCGGTGCGTCGGCGGGGGGCCTTGACGCCTGCAAGAAGCTTCTAGGCAGCCTCCCCGCCACCGATCGCATGGCGTTCATCCTGATTCAGCATCTCGATCCCACCCACGAAAGCATGATGGTCGAACTGCTCTCGGGGCACACGTCGATGACCGTCGTGCAGGCGATGGACGGCATGCCGATTGAGCCCGATCACTTCTATGTGATCCCTCCAGGGACGTATCTGTCTGTGGACGAGGGTGCGCTGCGGCTCTCGCAGCCGCTTGCGCGTCACGGCGCGCGCCTTCCCTTCGACTTTCTATTGCATACACTGGCCACGAACTTCGGTCCACGCGCCGTCTGCGTGATCCTCTCGGGAACTGGAACCGACGGCAGCCTGGGGCTGAAAACCATCAAGGAAAATCGTGGCCTGGTCATCGTGCAAGATCCGGACGAGGCGGCATTTGACGGGATGCCGCGCAGTGCGATCATGACCGGCGCCGTGGACTTTGTACTGCCAGTGGCAAAAATCGGAGCGGCGCTCGTCACCTATGACCAACAGATGGTTGGTTCAGACAAGCATTCCGGAGATCCGCGAGCGGGACCGGAAGATTGTCTTCCACAGATCGTCGACCTTCTGCGCACAAAGACCTCCCACGATTTCACGCTTTACAAGCCAGGCACGCTGAAGCGCCGAATCGAGCGGCGGATGGGGATGGGTGGGGCTCCCGACATGAGCCGCTACCTTGACTTACTCCGTAGCGACGCCAGGGAGCTTGACCTTCTCGCAAAGGACTTGCTCATCCATGTGACCAGTTTCTTTCGCGACCCTCGGACCTTCGCGTTGGTGGCCGAGAAGATCATCCCCGATATTGTCAGGAATCACGCGCCCGATCGAAACATTCGCATATGGGTTGCAGGTTGTAGCACGGGCGAAGAAACCTATTCCCTCGCCATGCTGTTCCTCGAGCAGATCGCTGCAGAAAACCGTAGCCTCAAGCTTCAGATCTTCGCCTCGGATATCGACCCCGATGCCGTCGCCCGCGCGCGCGAAGGCGTCTACCCGGAATCCATCGAAAAAGACGTGTCGGCGGAGCGCCTCGCCCGCTTCTTCACCAAAGAGGATCATTGTTACCGGGTGACGCCTGAGCTGCGCTCAACGGTGGTTTTCACGGTTCAGGATTTAGTCACCGATCCCCCCTTTTCCCGTCTCGATCTCGTTTCATGCCGCAATCTTCTGATCTATTTGCGCCCCGAGGCGCAGGATAAGGTGATCGCCCTGCTCCATTTCGCCTTGCGGGATGGGGGCGTCGTTCTCCTCGGCGGCGCCGAGACGATTGGTAATGTCGACGGTCGCTTCGAGCCGATCTCCAAAGTGGACCGCATCTATCGGCGTGTAGGTCGGAGCAGACCGGGCGAGCTCAGCGCTTTGATAAGCCCCGCCTATGCAGCCGGGCCGCCCCGGCGTCAGGATCAGGAACAGAAAGGGTTGCGCCCGGCGGCCCTAGCCGACCTTTGCCGACGGTTAGTCATGGAGACCTACGCGCCGGCGGCTGTGCTGATCAATCGCAAGTATGAGTGTCTCTATTTTCTGGGGCCGACGGATAGCTATCTGAAAGTCGCGCCCGGTCATCCCGTTCAAAACCTGGTCATGATGGCGCGCGAGGGCTTGCGGACCAAGCTCAGGGCGGCGCTTCAACGGGCAGGTCAGGAGAATAGACGCATCGTCGTCGCCGGCGTGAACATGAAACGAAACGGCGACGCAATTTCATTCAGTATCGCCGTGCAGCCGGTTGTGAACGAAGGGGAAGAGCTGCTGCTGGTTTGCTTCATCGACCACCCGGAGCCCGCTCGTAGGCGAGGTCAGCAAGCGCTTTCCGGAGAAGTTTCACGGGTCGCCGAACTCGAGCAAGAACTCGAGGCTACGAAAATCGAGCTTCAGGGCGCGATTCACAATCTGGAGATTTCCAGCGACGAGCAGAAGACAACCAACGAGGAGGCGTTATCCGTCAATGAGGAATTGCAATCTACGAACGAGGAGCTGCTGACCTCGAAAGAGGAATTGCAATCGCTTAACGAGGAGTTGACCGCCCTCAACGCTCAGCTGCAAGAAACATTGGAGCGGCAGCGCATATTATCCAACGATCTGCAAAACGTTCTCTACAGCACCGATGTCGCGACGCTCTTCCTCGACGCCAATCTCAATATCCGCTTCTTCACGCCGACCACCAAGCTGCTGTTCAGCGTCATCCCCAGCGACGTTGGGCGGCCGTTGGCGGACCTGCGCTCTCTGGCGGTGGATGATACGCTTCTTGAGGACGCACGATCGGTGATGCAAAACCACGTGCCGATTGAGCGAGAAATCAAAGCTCAGACCGGCTCCTGGTATAGCCGCCGGATCATGCTTTATCGCGCCCAGGATGAACTTGTCGAAGGCGTGGTTGTCACCTTTACCGATGTAAGCGCGACACACCACGCCCAGCAAGCGCTGGAAGCTGCAAAGTTTCAGGCGCAACAGGCCAATATGGCGAAATCGCGCTTTCTCGCCGCTGCAAGCCATGATCTTCGTCAGCCGCTACAATCACTCGTATTGCTTCATGGCCTATTGGCTAAGGCCGTCGAGGGAGAGAAAGCAATGAAGCTAGTCGGGCGCTTCGGCGAAACGTTGGACGCCATGTCCGGTATGTTGAACGCGTTGCTCGACATCAACCAAATCGAGGCCGGCACGGTGCGGCCTGAAATCGTTTGCTTTTCGATCGGCGATCTTCTCGAACGGTTGAAGGGAGAGTTCAGCTATCACGCGCATGCGCAGGGGCTCTCCTTCCGGGTGGTGGCCTGCGGACTTTCGATATGCAGCGATCCGAAACTGCTCGAGCAGATGATCCGAAACCTGTTGTCCAACGCTCTAAAATACACCCGGGAGGGCAAAATATTGCTCGGTTGCCGTCGGCGGAAGGGAATGCTGAGCATCGAGATCTGGGACACTGGGATCGGAATCCCCGACGGCGAGCTTCACGCCATCTTCGACGAGTATCATCAGATCGACAATGCCGCCCGCGAGCGCAAACGGGGACTTGGGCTGGGTCTTTCCATCGTGCAGCGACTGGCTAGCCTACTGGGCCATCCAGTCCACGTCACCTCTAAACTCGGGAAGGGCTCAGTCTTCGCTATTGAGGTTGCAGTCCCAAAAAGTGAATCCGCACCGCTCCCGAAACCGGATATTCCAGGCAAGATTTTCGAAGTAGATCAGGGCACTCCTTGCACAGGTGGGGTACTGGTAATCGAGGACGATCCGGAAGTTTGCAGCCTCCTCAAGCTTCTCCTCGAAGAGGAGGGCTATCGCACAATAACGGCGCCAGATGGAATAGTGGCGCTCGACCTCGTTGTGCACGAAGACTTCAGGCCTGATCTCATTCTCGCGGACTACAATCTTCCGGGCGGCATGGACGGGCTGGAGGCCGCCAGAACACTTCGAAATCAAATGAAACGCCAGACTCCGATCATTATTCTAACCGGCGATATATCAACCAACGCTTTGAGAAAGATCGCACCTCAGGATTGTGTTCTGCTTACAAAGCCTGTGAACTCAGCCGAGTTGACGAAAGTCGTTCAGCAGCTCCTCGCACATGCCGCCTTCCCGGAGCCGGCCCCCGTGCTCCGGCCGGACGCAAGCGAAGCGACCAAGGACCGAGAGCCGCCCGTCATCTTCGTCGTTGACGACAACGCGCACCTTCGAGAGACGCTGCGGGACGTGCTCGAGGATAATGGATGGGTGGTCGAGGATTTCGAATCCTGCGAGGGCTTTCTCGGAGAGTATCGAGCGGGACGAGATGGTTGTCTGCTCCTCGACGCCTATCTTCCTGGAATGAATGGTCTCGACTTGTTGCAACGGCTAAAGCAAGGCGGAGTACATTTGCCAGTCATTGTGATCACCGGCACGGCCGACGTGACGACGGCTGTCGAGGCAATGAAAGCGGGTGCGTTAGATTTCATCGAGAAGCCGATCAGCCGCGACGACCTCATCGCCTGCATCACGCGCGCGGTCGAACACGCACGAGATGCGAACAAGTTGACGGAATGGCAAGAGAATGCAGCCGCTCACGTGGCTGGTCTGACTGCGCGACAGCGTCAGATCATGGATTTGGTTCTCGCTGGGCACCCGAGCAAGAATATCGCCGTCGATCTTGGCATTAGCCAACGCACCGTAGAAAATCATCGTGCTACCATCATGAAGAGGATGGGGGCGAAATCGATTCCGGAGCTAGCGAGATTAGCGCTCGCGGCCGCCTCGAAAGCTTGAGAGCTCATTCGTGGAGCTGGGGCTCGCGGAGATCTGCGAGACGACCGCCCCTCAGGCGACGCTGGGCCGCCGATCGTCGTCTACGTTTCGAGGAACGTGGCAGCGTGGAACGCCTCGAACGGCATCCCGGGTCGTTGCAGCAAAGGCCGGGGCGTACCCTTGCCCGCCCCCCAATCCAGAGCTCCGCCCAGGGGGCAGGCGGTGCAAGGCCCCGCACGCAAGTCGGATTGAATTTGCGATAGGGACGGCCACCATGGCGTGTACGGGTCACGACATTCCTTCAAATTTCAGGGATTGCCTGAAGGCGCACTTTTGATCTTCGCTTTCTTCGCGGGCCGCTTTGAATGATCTCCCGGCGCTACATGCGCGTTCTCGCTCCCTGCGTTGGGCGACAAAGACGGGAGACTTCGGGGCTCCTTTTCCGGAATTGGAACTTGCTGGGTCCCACGCTTTTCACTTGGCGAACTATCGTGGGTGGCGCCATCGCGGTCAGGAATGTCATTTGGGGTAGCTGTCTCGGCGGGAGACCCGCCCCCGCAGTTCGCGTTGTTCGCATTACAATTTGATTTTGCATCTCCCCGTCCTCGGGAGAATGATTCGAATTCGGTCGACTGCTTCGACGGCTGTGCTGTCGGATGTTCAACCTCGGTATTGCCCTTATCTGGGTGATTGGTCGTAGAGCTGCCGCCGAGCCCGGCGTTAACGAGAGCTCGGAATTGGGCGATCTCGTCGAGCGGTACCGCATATATGGCTATTCCAAATCCGATCGCCCCCGCAATCATTGCCGAGATGATGATTAGAAAGGTTCCTCGCGACATTCGATGCATCCTCTCTCGATTGCCGGCGGTTACAGCCGTGCGCATTCCGCTTTGATCCATGTTCGTATTCTTTCAAGCCACACGAAGCTCTATACGGAGCTAATCGCGTGCCTCGTTTTAGCTCTTTACGTATAGGTTTTCCCGCGACGGCTCAGTGGAAGCGAGCGTTGAAGTCGGACCAACTCAATGCGCTTTCGAAGCGCTGCTTCCTCCAACCCAGCGGTAAAAGCCTTTCTTTGCAATCTCGACAATTAGCAGATAGGCGATGACCATCGCTGCCAGGATGAAATAAAATCGACTGGGTAGCGGGACAAAACCGAAATACGGACCCAGAGGCGTAAACGGCATAACCGCACCGATCGTCGCTATGGCTAGGGATGTCGCGACCAGGACTGGATGCGCACGGCTTTTGAAAGGATTGCCGCGCGTGCGAATAATGAAGATCACTAAAACCTGAGTGGACAGCGATTCGACGAACCAGCCGGTCTGAAACAGCGCCTCATCGGCCTTCAGCACGACCAGCATGACATAGAAGGTCAAAAAGTCGAACACGGAACTGATCGGCCCAATGACGAGCATGAAATTTCGGATAAAGCTCATGTCCAAGACCTGCGGAATACGTACATCCTCGGGATCCACTTCGTCCAGAGGGATCGGAACTTCGGAAATGTCATAGAGGATATTGTTGAGCAGGATCTGTGTTGGCAGCATGGGCAGGAAGGGGAGGAACAAGGCAGCTCCGGCCATGCTGAACATATTGCCGAAGTTGGAGCTGGTCCCCATCATGATGTATTTCATAATATTCGCGAAGGTGCGGCGACCTTCCAGCACACCGTCGTGGAGGACATGCAGATCCTGATCCATGAGGATCATATCAGCAGCCTCCTTGGCGACGTCGACAGCTGAGTCGACTGATAGGCCTACGTCGGCCGAGTGTAAGGACGGCGCATCGTTGATTCCGTCGCCCAGATACCCAACGACATGACCCCGAGCCTTAAGCGCGAGGATCACCCGATCTTTCTGCGATGGGTTAACTCGGCAAAACAGATTGGCTTGTTCCACCCTGACTCGCAAGGCGGAGTCGTCCATCTCACCGATTTCTTTCCCCGTCAGAACTCCGCTCACGGGAATATTCAAAATTGCGCAGACGTGTTGGGTGACCAACTCGCTATCGCCGGTGACAATCTTTACCGCTACGCCGCTTTCGGCGAGCGCTGCAAGCGCCGCTCCAGCGCTTTCCTTAGGCGGATCGAGAAACCCCGCGAAACCCGCGAAAACTAATTCCGCCTCGTCGCCGACGACGGCATGGGGATGATCCTTTGGAACTCGGCGCCACGCGATGCCCAACAGGCGAAAGCCTTCTCTTTCGAGTGCGATGCGCTGTCCCTGTATCCGTTCACGTGCGCCAGCATCGAGAGGAGGCTGGCTCTTGTTGCCCTGTTCTTCATACCGGTTACAAAGAGCCACGATTTCCTCGGACGCGCCCTTGACTACCAATAAACGGTCGTCACCCTTCTCAATTAGAACGGACACGCGCCGCCGTTCGAAGTCGAAGGGAACTTCGTCGATTTTCTTCCAGGCGCTCACGTCGATGTTTTGGTGCGCGAGGATTGCGTCGTCGAGCGGGCTTTTCAGGCCGGTCTCGAAAAAGCTGTTGAGATAGACGAGCTCGAGAACGCGGTCGCTCGGCTTCCCTTCCGCGTCCACATGCTGTTCGAGCTTTATCTTCGCCTCGGTCAACGTGCCGGTCTTGTCCGTACAAAGGACGTCCATCGATCCAAGGTTTTGGATGGAGGCCAAGCGTTTGACGATGACACGTTTCCTCGCCATGTGCAGCGCGCCCCGCGACAAGGTGACGGACACCACCATTGGCAATAGTTCCGGGGTAAGCCCTACCGCGAGCGCGACGGCAAATAGAAACGATTCAAGCCAAGGCTTATGCAGGAGAGCATTAACCAGCAGCACGAACAGAACCAACAAGATCGTGAGGCGCATGATGAGCAGGCCGAAGCGGTGCGTGCCGATTTCGAAGGCGGTTGGCGGCGGTCGGCGGCTAATGCTGTCCGCAATCGCCCCGATCGCCGTACCGGCGCCGGTTTTCACCACGCGCATTTTGGCGCAGCCGCTGATGACGCTTGTACCCATGAACACTGCGTTGGCGGCGTCCTGGAGATCGGTCGCATTAGCCGATAGCGCCCCGGGACGCTTTTCGACAGGATAGGGCTCACCGGTCAAGAGCGCCTGCTTGACGAACAAATCGCGCGCTTCCAGCACCAAACCATCCGCGGGGATCATATCGCCGGCGGAGAGCACGGCGATGTCGCCTGGAACCACATCGGTGACCTGCGTTTCCAATGGTTTGCCATCGCGGATCACCGTGGCCCGCAGCGATACCGACTGACTTAGGCTCTCTGCTGCTTTTCCGGCGCGATACTCCTGGACGAAATCTAGCGTCACGCTAAGCAACACCATCGTCGAGATAATCAGAAAGTTGGTGATTTCGCCGGTGAGGGCTGAAATCGCACTGGCGACCAGCAGCAGAATGACCAGAGGATTTTTGAAGCGGGAGAGAAATTGCAGAAGCAATGGCTGCTGTTGGCGATCGTGAAACTGGTTGGGGCCAAATTTGGCAAGACGCGAATGCGCCTCGGCGCTCGTCAAGCCGGCTGCGTCGATCGCTAATTCCGCCTCGTGGTTCGAAGGGGGCCTCAGCCACCAAGCAGCTTCGTCAGGCGTGGATGTAGACTTCGCACTGGATTTTTTCGAGAGCAGAAATCGATGCGTGAGCCACAGCGTTAAAAAGGCGGCGAAATATACGGCGATGAAATAATACAGGAACCGAGGCACAACCAGACCTGCGGGGATCTGGTCGATGGCGGCGTTGGCGAGAGTCATTAGAGGCCCACTTTCTGGAGAGGTCGCTCACTCATCGAGCGACACGGTAAAGCCTTTGCCCGCCAAAATCTGCGACGGGCGAACCGCCGTCTTTGCAAAGACAACAGTTGAGACTTTGGTGTGCCCGAATCTGGTCGTCGCTCGCCGCCGATGCCCTGCCGGCGCAGCGACAGTTGATGGCGTAGCCCGCAAGGCTGATCGGCTTGGAGGAGTGTAGGCTTCGGGATGAAGTGTCCAATCTCGAAATCTTCTACACGATAAAGGAGCATGGAAGCTTTGGCCAGCTCCTCGCCATTATTGCCGGCCATGCGCCCTCGCGTAGATTCCGATCCTCGACGAATTCTTAAGTGCACATAGTTGATCCGTGTTGGACCCAACTAGCAGCGAACGGCTCGCTCGCGTGGAGGCAATAAGGCCTGTGTGTCCAAGAGGAGATTCGAATGCGCAAGAGAATGCATTTGACCTTGGCCGCCACATTATGCGGCGTAACCGGGCTCGCAGTCCTGCCAACCGGCGTGTTGGCTGGTCCCATGAACACCGCGAGGCCAACAAGCGTCGAAGGAGCAGCCGCGTCGGTCGAACAGGTTTACTATCGCGGTCATAGCCGCAGCTATTACCCACGTTACGGCGGCTATTATCGCCGAGGCTACGGCTACGGCGTTCCCGGCGCCGCGATTGGAGCTGCGGCTGGCGTCGCCGGCGCGACGGCTGGCCTTCTGGGTGCGGGAGTCGCCGGTGCTACGGGTTCCGGCTATCCCGCCTACGGCTATGGGGGCGGATATGGCGGCGGTTCATGCTGGCAATGGGATAGCTTTTCCGGTTGGGTGTGGCGCTGCTGATAACGCACCCGTCAGTCCACCTAGACAATCGGGTGCGAGGCCGCCATAGATAGCGACCTCGCAGCCGGGCAATTCGGGCTTTAGAGACTATGGGCTTGGCTCTCCTGCCGCACCTCGAGCGGACATCGGGTCGGCTCCAGCTGCATGTCGATCGAAGCCTAAAGCCTTTCGAGATCATGTCTTAGTTGCCACGCGATCATCAAGGTGATCGCATGCAAGGCTTTAGCAGTTCGGTCGAGAAAATCAAACGGCGCAGGCGTTGAGCTCCAGACTTGATCGGATTGGATCTCGTAGAGAGGCCCGGACAAGCGATCGACCTGGTGGTCGCCGATGGCGACCCACCGTCGCCGCTCGCCGCCGCGCTCGTGAAATCAAGCTCGAGAATTGCCTCGATACCGGTTGCATCAATCATTGATAGAGGACGTCAATCGCTTATTTGACATTATTCGTTTGATGCGCAGCCGCCAGCCGAGGAGCCGGCCGCGCAGGAAAGGAAGGAACGCGCTCATGGCAAAGATTGTTTGTGTGCTCTATGACGATCCGGTCGGCGGCTATCCGAAAAGCTATGCGCGCGACGACTGTCCGCAGCCTAAGGTCTATCCCGATGGTCAGACTCTGCCGACGCCGAAGGCGATCGACTTCAGGCCGGGGACCTTGCTCGGCAGCGTGTCGGGCGAGCTGGGCCTGCGCAAATATCTCGAGTCGAACGGTCACCAGCTCGTGGTCACCTCCAGCAAGGACGGCGTCGACAGCGTGCTCGATCGTGAGCTGCCCGATGCCGAGATCGTCATCTCCCAGCCGTTCTGGCCGGCCTATATGACCGCCGAGCGGATCGCCAAGGCGAAGAAGCTCAAGATGATCGTGACCGCCGGCATCGGCTCCGACCACACGGATCTCGAAGCGGCGATGAAGCATGGCGTCACCGTCACCGAGGTGACCTACTGCAACAGCCACGCGGTGGCCGAGCATGTGGTGATGTCGATCCTGGCGCTCGTGCGCAATTTCATCCCCTCCCACAACATCATCGTCAACGGCGGTTGGAACATCGCCGACGCTGTGTCTCGATCCTACGACCTTGAAGCCATGCAGGTCGGCACGGTGGCGGCGGGCCGCATCGGCTTGCGCGTTCTTCGCCTGTTGAAGCCCTTCGATGTCGGGCTGCACTACATGGACCGGCATCGTCTGCCGGAGGCGGTGGAGAAGGAGCTTAACCTCACTTACCACGCGAACCTCGAGAGCCTCGCCAAGGTCTGCGACGTCGTGACGTTGAACTGCCCGCTTCACCCCGAAACCGAGCATATGATCAACGAGAAGACGCTGAAGTGTTTCAAGCGCGGCGCTTACATCGTGAATACGGCGCGCGGGAAGCTCGTCGAAACCAATGCGATCGTCCGGGCGCTGGAAAGCGGTCACATTGCGGGCTATGCGGGCGACGTGTGGTTCCCGCAGCCGGCGCCGAAGGACCATCCGTGGCGCAAGATGCCGCATCAGGCGATGACGCCGCACATTTCCGGCACGAGCCTCTCCGCACAAACACGCTATGCAGCGGGCGTGCGCGAAATACTCGAGTGTTATTTCGACGGTCGGCCGATCCGTAACGAGTACATCGTCGTGCAGGGCGGCAAGCTCGCCGGCGTCGGCGCGTATTCGTATAGCGAAGGAAACGCCACCAAGGGCTCGGAAGAGGCGGCAAGGTTCGGCAAGGCGTGATCCCTGTGTCGGCCAAGATCGTGGAGGGCGGAGAGCGCCTGCGCTCACAAATGTTCGCGGAACTCCAGAGCCGATTACCTGGTTGCTGATCGCTTTGGCAGACCAGGCAAGGGTAACGACAAGGGCAAGGCACGGTTACGGTTACCTGGATAAGATGGATCAGCGGCGGCGGATAAACGCCGAGCCAGATCAGGACCAAGGTGAGCACCGCGAGCGTTGCGCCGCCAGCCTGTGGGACTGCACCGCCATAAGCGGTCGCACCTTCGGGAGTAGGCGTACATATCGCTACGATGACTCGCAGATAGTAGAACAAGCCGAGGATACTGCCGACGATGAGAGCGAAGACCGCCGGCCACATCGCGGAGCTGACTCCGGCGGCAATCGCGTAGATCTTGCCGATGAACCCCATCGTCAGCGGGATTCCCGCGAGCGACAGCAGCATCGCGGCGAAGGCGCCGCCGAGCCACGGGCGCCGCCAGATCAGGCCGCGATACTCATCGAGCTCCTCGATCTCGGCTGTGGCGCTCGACGCGGACAACCCGGTGATGATGCCGAAGGCCCCCAAGGTCATCACCACGTAAGCGACGAGATAATAGGTCACGGCCTCGCCCTGCAGCGCGCCGCCGGCAAGAGAGGCGACCAGC
This sequence comes from Methylocystis heyeri, assembly GCF_004802635.2. NCBI lineage: Bacteria > Pseudomonadati > Pseudomonadota > Alphaproteobacteria > Hyphomicrobiales > Methylocystaceae > Methylocystis > Methylocystis heyeri. Next base: position 2,239,227 of record NZ_CP046052.1, on the reverse strand, counting down.
AGATAGCCAATGTGCGCAATCGACGAATAGGCTAGGATCCGCTTGATGTTGGTCTGCAGCAGCGCGAGCAAGATTGCCGACCAGTATCGAGGCAATGGCGACGATCTCGATCATCATCGGCACCTGACCGAAGCCGTAGGCGTTGGCGGTAAAAAACAGCGCAGCAGAAGGGCGAACATCGCACTTTTGGAGACGACGGCAACAAAGGCTGCCGCCGGGGCTGGCGCTCCCTGATAGACATCAGGCGCCCACATGTGGAATGGCACGACCGACAGTTTGAAGCCTATACCCGTGAAGGTGAGGGCGAGACCGGTTAGCCAGTAAAGGTCGGGTGAAGCCGAATCGGTCGTGCTTAGCAACGCCGCGATCCGGTCGAATTCCAGGGTTCCCAGCCGAGCATAGACCAGGGCCATGCCGAATAGCAGAAGTGCCGAGGAAACTCCGGCCAAAATCACGTATTTGACGCCGGCCTCTATGGGGTTTTCATGGCCGCACGGATCGGCGATCAAGCCGAGTAGCGAGATGCTGAGCGTCTTGAGGCCGAGAAAGAACGACGCGAAGTGATCACTGGCCACCAGCGCGGCTGCGCCGAGTGTCGCCACCAGCACGAGCAGATTGAATTCCTCCGGTTGCTCACGGCGTACCGCGAGATAGCCGTAGGACATGGCGGTAATTGAAGATTGTGAGTGCTACAATAGCGGCGAACATCAGCAAACCACTTCCCTGGGTGAATAAGAAGAATTTGATTGGTGCGTAGATCCGGCGTTCGTGGCCCCAGACGGCGATCAGGAAGTAAATCGGAACCAGCATCAATTCCCAGAAAAAGAAGAACAGGAAGAGGTCGAGCGCCAGAATGACGCTGATGACGCCGGCCAAGGTCAATATCAGATTGAAGTGGAAGAAGCCCACACGTTCGGTGATCTCGCTCCAGGAAGCGATCACCGACATGATGCCGAGTCCGAGGGTAAGTAGGATCAGTAACAGGCTCAGACCGTCGAGGCCAAGATGAAGCCGGATGCCGGGTTGCGGAATCCAAGGCCAATCGATCTGAGCGAGCCATGTCCCATTAGGTGTGATTGCAGCGCTGTCTTGCGTCGTCCACAGCACCATGACCAGCACGAGATAGATCGCCAAACAGGCAAGCGACAGCCAGCGCGACAAAGCATTGTTGCGACGCCCGCTGAACCCCGCGAGCGCGTCGTCGACAATTGGCGTGAGAATGAGGCCGCGCAGGATCATGCGAACACCAGGATCGCGACGAGGACAATGGAGCCCGCCGTGATCCCCGCCGCGTACCGGCGTAACTGGCCGGTCTCCGATTCGCTGAGTTGCCGATAGGCGGCCCGGGTCAGCGATGCCAGGCCGCTGTAGAAGCGGTCGATGACATCGGACTGGTCTTATCGGGCCACCCAGAGAAATGGCCGGACCAGGGTCCGATCATACAGCCAATCGAATCCCCAGTCGGTTTCCCAGAAGTGTTGCAAGGAAAGCCTCGCCGGCGACTGAACCAGCGCTTCCAGGAAGGGGGCCGTCGGCAGAACGCGATATAGGCGATGCCCACGCCCAGTACGGCGACCACGGCCGCGATCGCCGACAGTATGATCTCAAGGCTTGATCCCGCCGAGACCGTCGCTGGCGGGGCCGGCAGCGCAGATTGCATGAGGCGGGAAAAGGCCGGCGCGTTGCCGAGATAGGGCGGGATCCCGACGAAGCCGGCGACCAGCGCGAGGATCGAGATTACGACCAACGGGATGGCGATGCGCCAGCCGGTCTGGCCGGTGGGTTCGAGCTTGGCGGAACCGAAGAACACGACAAAGACGGCGCGGAAGATATAGATCGCCGTGCGCTAAATCAGCATCTTGTGGGCGATACCGATCGGAGCGGCGGCACGCCCCGCTTCCGCTCTTTGCACCAGAGCCGACCCTACAGCTGTCGCAGGAAGTCAACCAGATCTTGCTTTTCGTCGGGAGTGAGTTTGAGTTCAAGGACGAGGTTGAAGAACTCCACTGTGTCTTCCAGTGTCAAAAGCCGGCCGTCGTGGAAATACGGCGGGCTGTCCTTGATGCCCCGTAGCGTGAACGCCTTAATTGGTCCATCTCCAGCTTCGTTTTTCACGAATCGCTCGACGTGGAGGTCGTGCATCTGGTTGTCGAGGTAAAACGGCGCCGGATGACAGGAGGAGCACTGCGCTTTGCCAAAAAACAGTTTCTCGCCCGCGATTTCGCTGACGGTGGCCTTCGCTGGGTCGAGCCTGCCCGTGACAGCTAGTTTCGGAGCCGGCGGAAAATCGAACATGTTCTGCATCTGGGCCATGTGCGACACCTGGATCCGGTCCAGAATGTTCATGCCCTTCTTGATGGCGTGAATCTCGTCGCCATTAAAGTACGCGGTTCGCTGCTCAAACTCGGTAAAGTCTTCGACCGAACGTAAGCTCCGCTTCGACCCGTGAATTTGCTGATTGAACAGGCCCCGCAGACTGACGGTGTCAAGCCGCAAGCGCCGCTGCTCAGGCCGTATGTCTGGATTGATGTGGAACTGACCGCTCGTGTGGCCGTTCACATGGCAATCAAGGCACGCAACTCCCAAGCTGGGCTGAGCAGTCTTCCGATCGTCGGTTGGGTTGAACTCTTCTTGAGGGAACGGCGTCAGCAATAGACGCAAGCCATCCAGCTGCACAGGCGTCAAGATGTCTTTGAATAAGCTGTAGTAATTGTTGATCGAGACCACTTCACCTCTTGAGACGTCGCCGAGCTCCGGCCGGTTCTGCAGAAACATCGCCGGGGGAAACTCGGGCAGAAAGGCCTCGGGAAGATCGAACTCGACGTCGTATCGCTCCAACCGCGGAAACATCTTGATTTGCATTTGGGGAAAGACTTGGCCGCCCAGCCCACCTCCTTGCGCTACGTGAGGCAGCGCCCTGTAAGGGAAGATGTCCCGCTCGCGAATCTCGGCCGGGCTCAACTCGGCCAGCGCTTCCCATTTCATTCCCGCCGGCAGTTTCGCCGTAGGACCCACCGCGACGGGTTTGCCGCGCGACATTTTGACAGCCGGGTCGAGCTTCGGTTCAAGGTTGTAACGGCTTTCGAGAAGCTTGCGTTGGGCGGCCATGACCTTTGGCTTGGTCGCGACGCCCGCCTTATAAATGTCCTCAAACGTCACCCCGGGCTTCATCGCGCCAAGGGGGTCGCGGTAGAAGTCGAAACCGTGCATTTGTCCGCGATCTTGCTGATCAACCAATGCCTCCGATGAAGGCGACGCATTGCTCGGTTTGAAGACATCGGAGAGGTCGTGGGCCGTTTTCTTCTGTTCCGGCCGCTCCACTGGAGTTTCCTTGGGAGTCTGCGCCACTGCGACTGCATCTGCTGCGCGCGCTGCGTCAGCGGGCGGTTGAGATCTCGCGCTCTCGGAAGCGGTAAGCGGCGCCACGCTGCCGGCAAGAGCGCCGAGCGCGACAGCAGGAGTGACCCCCGCCAGGGTTTTCCAGTATATCCTTCTTAAATCGAGTGACATTGAAGGCCCCGTAACTCGAGATTCCTCACAGGAACGCTCCACCTGCGCCGGGGTTCCGGATTTCAGCCGAAGCGGAGTCCACGATACCTTGGGAAACAGAGTTGTGGGGCCTTCGGTGGATCGACAGAGCTGGCCCCGGTTAATTGGACAGGTCCCCGCGGATTTTGAGTGGATCTCTGCCGGGTGTTGCTGAACGCGGGGCGTTTCGAATTTGCCGCGGCGTCGGGAGGGCGTAGCCCGACCAGGTGTGCCTGGCATGGGCATTGGATTGGAGGTGGAAGTCCTCTGCGGGGCCTGACGGCGGCAACCGCGAGTCTGTGAATTTGCACCGAACCGAGCCCCCGGCTTCAGTCGGGCTGTACCTATTAGTTTGTATAGATTAATTGCTCCGAGTGGGCGATCACGCTTGCATCGAACCGGGCCCCCTTAGGCTTGCCCGTTTCTGAAGCAATTTCACAGCCGAGTTCCCACCAGTCCCATCGCCCCACTAGACATGGCGCGCCTTCACTCCGTCATGCATGTATAAAGAAATGACCAACTCTTTCGTCCAGATAGCTTCTGGGCCTCCGACTTTTCCTTGCAGCTCGCCCATTTCGCTTCGTCCTTGGACCATTCCTTCACCGCTTCACTCCATTCCTTTTCTGTCCAAGTTTCAATCCTCTTTGCAACGGCAGGCTCCGCAGGCGCTGGCGTAGTAGAAGGCGTCGCGGGATTTCTCGCGGGGGGCGCCGGCGTTTCCGCAAATGCGAGTTGGGAAGAGATAACGCCCGCAAGAGTGACGGTGGCGAAGGATGCGCGCATAAGTTTCATTGTTTCTTCCTCCATGACGACGCTGCGTAACGACGCCGCTTGTTTTGGATAGGCGGTTGTTTTGGATAGGCGCCTGACGCTGGTGAACCGACACCGACGCGTCGATCGCAACGTGACACGTTGCTCCCGAATCACACTGTGTTCGAAGCGCTCGAACTGAAAAAATCTACCACTCTTCAGAAGCTCGACGGCAAGGCGGCTTCAGCGAAACAGCCCAAGCCCAAGCACTCCCGACACGATCAAGAAGATCGCCACGATATAATTGAGAAGCCCGGGCATGATCAAAATGAGAATGCCTGCGAGGAGGGAGACGATCGGCTGCAAATGCGCAACGGTGAGGGTCATGGTCTGTCGCTCCAAAAGCAATATCTTGAAAAGCCGGAGGCTATTCGGGTTGGATTCTGCCTTGCCGAAGCGAAATCCAGATCGAAGGACTTCGCTCCGGTTTAGGCGCCGATGACTCGGACCTCTCGACCGGCTCAACAATCGATACGAACGCCGAGCAGGATACACGTCAACGAGCATGATTGCCGCGCCGATTTCTGCCGATTAGGGCTTGGCGGTTTCGTTGATCGCATCCTTCACAGTGTCTTTCGCGGTTCCTACCGCATCGCGCACCGCACCGCCGAGCTGGTCGGCTTTCCCATGAAGCTCAAGATCCTTGTCGCCGAGAGCTTTGCCCACGACTTCCTCAACCTTGCCTTTGATCTTTTGGGCGGCGCCCTTAATGTTTTCTTTGTCCATGTCACAATCTCCGTTCGGTTCAATTGCCGATCAAATGGGTAATAGAGATCGGCGGATGTTTGCAGCGTCGGAAACTACTTAGCGCGTCGCGCTGCCGGCTCGACCGCCCTTCGCTGAAGAAGCCGCAGCGGTCCGTTAGAAGTGGAATCGGCTGAGTAGTTTCCGAGGTTGGGATGCTTCCGACCCGAGTTCTACGGTGGAACGAGGTTGTAATCCTTCATCATGACGCCGCGGCTGTGCGCCGCCTACGAATGGAGTGATCCGCAGAAAGGTCATTCAACCCTGCGAAGAGAGATCCGCAATGACATCCCAACAAATTACGGTTTCACAATGCGCTGCGCTCTCCGGTCTTGGCTCGCAGGAAATTGTGCTGGGCGTGACGCCAAGCGCCAGACATAATTCTCTTCGCGCCGCCTATTTGCTTCACCATGAAAGAGGCTGGGAGGGCGTGCGCGACATGATCGTCGCGGACATCCGCGTTTATGTCGATCTAGGCGCGTCACAGAAAGCGGCGGATCTACTCATTGTGTTGCGACGGCTTTTTGAAGAAGGCTTCGGAGGGACATGCGTCCCTTGCGTGAACGCACTCGCGCCGATCGTATCCTTGCCGTCGTCCACAGGGGGCGCTTTTAGCCGCCAACTTCGCGTTCGAGAGTAAGCGGGCGGCCTTCGCGCGTCCGTTCAGTTGCTCCAGTCGATCTCAGTCCGCCGCGATCGCCAAGCGGATCAGCGCAGGAATGGAGCGCGATTTGGTCTTCCGCATTATGGCGGCGCGATGGTTCTCGATCGTGCGCTGGCTGACGCCGAGATCCGCGGCGATGTTCTTGCTGGGATGCCCCGCGAGCACGAGCTTCAGAATTTCTCGTTGACGCTTGGTCAAACCGTCGAGTTGCGCGGCGGCGGCCGTGCGCCGTTCGTACGATGGACCGGATTGCGCATTTTGCTCCAGCGCATGCGCGATGCTGGCGATGAGCTCCTCATGTCCGAACGGCTTCTCGATAAAATCCGAGGCTCCGGCTCGCATAGCCTTTACAGCCGTCGATACGTCGCCATTTGCAGTGATCATGATCGACGGCAGCGTCAGCTTATCCGCTTTGAGCCGCGCCAGCAGCTCGAAGCCGTTCATTCCCGGCAGAACCGCGTCGATCACCAGGCATCCTTCCTTCTCTGGACGCCGCGTTTGGAGGAACGCTTCGCAACTCGAGAAAGTCGCGACCGACCAACCGTGCGCTTCGAGCATCTCTCTGACAGCATCTCGCACACCAGCGTCGTCGTCGACGACAAATATGGTCGCGGACGAATGTCCGTTCGACGGCTTCGTCTCCGTGTCGGGCGTGGCAATTGGCGTCGGCGCAGGAAGAAAATGTGCGATGGCTCGCAAAAGCTCCGCCGTCTCCACCGGCTTGTCGAGATGCGTGCAACCGAGATTGGCGATGGCCCGCAGGGTTTGCGTGGAAATGTCCCCCGTCAAAACAATAGCGGGAATTTCCCGTTGGAATTTCTCTCGTAGCTTTACGACGACCTCGACGCCGCTCGGCCCGTTCGGAAGCTTGAAATCGGCGACGACGATGTCCGGCTGCTCTGTCGAAGCTAGCGCCGCGACGCCATCGGCGGCGGCGATCGGACGATGGCCAGCACCGCGAAGAAGCATATCGAGAAGCTCGCGAATGGATGGATCATCTTCAATGACTAGGATCGAAGCGCTCCCTTTCGCGTGTTCGCTCGTCGAGCCTCGTCGGGTGAAGTTCAAGGGGGTGTTTGCGCGGGCCGCGATCGGCACGCAGATGCTGAACATCGAGCCGCACCCCGGGAGCGATTTCAGATCGATCGGATGGCTGAGCAGACTGGACAATCGCTGCACGATCGCAAGACCAAGGCCTAACCCCTTGCTGCGCTCTCTTGCCGGATTGTTGATCTGATGGAACTCCTCGAAAATCGTCAGACGATCTTCCTCGGCAATTCCCGGGCCCGTGTCCCAGACTTCGATTCGCATCGTGTCGCCGCGTCGACGGCAACCAAGCAGGACTTTTCCGCTCGTCGTAAATTTCAAGGCGTTGGAGAGCAGGTTGCGTAGAATCTGCTCCAGCAGCCTCGGATCGCTTCGGACGACGCATTTGCTCGACACGACGCGCCAGTCGAGTCCCTGCGCCTGCATGTGGTAGCTGAAGTCCGTGTTAAGATGTTCAAACAGCTCGTTCAGGGCAAAGTTCTCGATATCCGTGTGGATGACGCCCGCCTCAAGCTGATTGATGTCGAGGAGCGTGTTCAGCATTCCCGACATGACGCCGACCATTGCGTCGAGACGTTTCAGTAGTGTTTGCGTTTCGACCCCCTTGGACTTTTCAGCCAGCAGTCCTTGCAGGAGTCGGATCGTTTGCAACGGCTGTCGTAAATCGTGGCTGGCCGCGGCGAGGAAGCGTGATTTGGCGACATTAGCCTGGTCGGCGGCTTGCTTGGCGGCGGCGAGCGCTTCCGCAGTGCGCTTCTTTTCGGTGATGTTCGTGAATGTGATCACGACGCCTTCGACCAGACCGTCGTGGGTCCGGTACGGCAATATAAGTCGATTGTACCATACCCCATGCTGGGTCGAGATTTCGCGTTCGATGACCTTCTGCTCATCGAGAACAATCGAGGCGTCGCAGATCAGATTGCTATCGTTCGCGAGCGACGTGAAATCGGCCAGAGGTCGGCCAATATCTGTAGCAATCACACTGAACAGCGACATGGCCGCCGGCGTGAAGAACCGGATTTTGAGCTGTTCATCCAGGAAGATCGTGGCGATGCCGGAGCTCTCCAAAATATTCTGGAGATCATTGGACGTATTGCGCTGACGTTCAAGGGTCTCATGGAGCTGGCTGTTTAGCGCCGTGAGTTCCTCGTTGACCGATTGCAACTCTTCCTTTGACGTAACCAGTTCTTCATTAGTCGATTGCGCCTCCTCGTTCAGAGACATCGCCTGTTGACTGATGCGCTTTTGTTCTTCCTTCGCGTTGTCGAGATCGTGGATTGCGTTTTCGAGATCTGTTGTGATAACTTCGAGTTCCCGTTCCAGCTCGGCCACGCGCGACTGATCCGTCGGTTGCGTGGTAGATCGAACGGCTCGCGACTCCGCCAAGGAGTCGTCGAGAAAGCTGATAAGATATCGTTGTTCCTCGCCTGTCATGAGCGGTTGGACTATGACGCAGACGGCGGTCTCGTCGCCATCCTTTTCCAGATGCGCACCCTTGACAACGACCCGTGTATGCTCGCGGCTGGCCCGCTCGATTGCGGCGCGCAGCTTGGGGCGCAGGCCGTCACGGGCCATCGCTAAAACATCGTTGCTCGCAGCGCCCAAAGCGATTCCAAGGTATTTCTCGATGGCGCCCGAAAAATGGACGCACTCGTGGCGAGCGTCGATAACCACCGAGCCGAGAGCGAAGGTTTCGATCAAGGCGCTGCGCGTCAAATGGTCGAAATCGGATGGTGGTTCCGGCTGCGGTTTGGCCATGGCCGAGACAAGCATACGGCTGCTGGTGCGCGTCGGAAATGCGACCTCGCCAGGCCGGCTGCGGCCGAGATGACGATAGATCCGATATTTCTTCGAGACGGCCTCGAAATGTTCGTCTGAACCAACTACCTCGGATCCGCCAAGGAAGAGCACGCCGCCATCGCGAAGGGCGAAATGAAAAAATGACAGGATTTTGTGCTGCGCCTCCGGCTGCAGATAGATAAGAAGATTGCGGCAGCAAACGAGATCTATGTTAGAAAAGGGCGCGTCAGCCAAGATATCGTGAACCGTGAAGACCACGCAGTCGCGCAATTCGTTTGCAACCCTGTAATGATGATCTTCCCTGGAGAAGAATCGCGTCAATCTGTCCGGCGTCACATCCGCCTCTATCGTGCTGGGATAGAGCCCCTCGCGCGCGAAAGCCACGGCGTCCCCGTTGATGTCGGAGGCGAAAATCTGAAGCCTCGCCGGCCGTTTCAACTCCTCGAAAGCCTCCAGGAACAGCATGGCTATAGAATAGGGCTCTTCACCTGTGCTGCAGCCCGGACACCAGACGCGGATAGATCGCTGGTCTTTTTGCTGGTTGACGAGATCCGGGACGATTTCTTTGGACAGGAATTCGAAAGCCGGGCCAACACGAAACATTTGCGTGACGCCGATCAGTAAATCCTTGCGCAGCAACTCGATCTCTCCAGGCTTCTGACATAGAAATTTCAGATATGAAGGGCGATCTTCGATGCGGACTGCGCTCATGCGATGTTCGAGACGGCGCTCCAGCGTGCCTTTCTTATAGACACTGAAATCATGAGAGGTCTTGTCTCGAAGAAGTGCGATGATCTGAGCGAATTCATCGGATGTGGCGTCGGTGAGGCATTTCGGCGCATTCACGCCGCAGGACGAGGCCGGGTGAAGCTGTCTGAAAATGAGGTCGGGGATGTCAGCGACCGAGGCGACGAAATCGACAGCGCCGGTTGCGATCGCACTGCGTGGCATTCCGTCGAATTCGGCCTCCTCGGGATCTTGAACGATCACGAGGCCGCCTTTCTCCTTGATCGCGAGAAGTCCAACGCTGCCATCGCCGCCGCTCCCTGAGAGGACGACGCAGATAGCCAGTTCACCGAGGGCCTCGGCAAGGGAACCAAGAAAAAAGTCGAATGGTAAGCGAGCGCCGTGCCGTTCTGTTGGTTTCGATAGGCGTAGCAGCCCGGCCCGAATTGCAAGCGAGACGCCCGGAGGAATGAGATAGACATGGTCAGGCTCGAGCGGCGCGCCATCCGTCGCTTGCACGACGGCCATGCTCGTGTGGCTGGAAAGCAATTCCACCATGAGACTGGGATGCGTGGGATCCAGATGCTGGATCATCACGAGAGCCATCCCACTCTTGGGCGTCTGAGCGTCGAGAAAGCTGCGGAACGCCTCCAGCCCGCCGGCCGAGGCGCCGACAGCGACAACCGGAAATGCACCGCTTTCGGCTGATTTTCCTGCAGCGAGAGCGCCAGCGCTCTTCCGACCGACTCTCTTGCTTCTCGCGGCGGCGGGGCTCGTCATAATTTACACCTAACCTTCTCGGCCCTGTCATTCGGGCAAGCATCGTCAGGGCGCGAGTTGTCACATTAGCAAATTCTCGCCTGTTCAGCTTCGCCAACCCGACTCGTCGAAGGCGTCTGTCACGCTTGCGCTGCGGCGCGTTCTTCTGAGTAGTTTCCGAGCCTACCTACGATTATTCTTATAAATCATAATCCAAAGATCAATTTCGCGACACGAAGCAGAGGTCGGAGCTATCGAGCCTCCCTGCCGTCACCTCCAGATGCCAGTGCGGGCACAGCCATGGACAGCCATTATCACGCGATTGTCTGGATTGATCATCGAGAAGCAAAGGTCTTCCATTTCAACGGGAAAGAGATCGATCGCATAATCGCCCAGCCGCACAATCCGACGCGCTACATCCAACACAAGGCCAACGCGATCGGCATTTGGCGATGCGCCCCCGGATCACGAGTTCTTCGAGCAGGTCACGGAGGGGATCGCCGATGCAAAGGCGATCCTGATCACTGGTCCGGCCGGCGCCAAATCGGAGCTGGTCGCGCATTTGGCGCGCCACCATCCCGACATTGCCCATTGCGTTGCCCGAGTCGAGACGATCAATCATCCGAGCGAGGGGGCGTTGATCGCCGTCGCCCGACTTTACTTTAATTCCCAGGACCGTTTGCAGCCGTAAATTTGGTGAACGATTCTTGGCCCTTACGCCTGCTAGACTAGATAAGGAAATCCCATGTCTCTTGGAACAATCATCATCATCCTTCTCATCCTGATGCTCGTCGGCGCCATCCCCACTTGGCCCCACAGCGCCAGTTGGGGCTATTTTCCGTCCGGCGCGTTGGGAACGATCCTGATCGTGGTGCTCATCCTTGTTTTGCTGGGTCGGATCTAGCCATGCCCACAAAATCCCGCAGTCGGCATAAAGCGCGATGCTCCGGCGCCATTTGGCATGGGTAGTTTCCGGGCCTCCCGACATCGGGAGCGGGAGCTTACCATGATCAGTCTGCTGCGAGACCAAAGGAGACCGAAATGCGCGGATTTCATGAAGCGAGAGCGAGTGAATCTCGTTTGCTAATCGTCTTCGAAGACGACCAAGTTGCGTTCGGCTTTCCAGCTATCGCGACCCTCGCCGACGTCGCCGACTTGGTGGCCGGCGTCGCACGCTTCCATGACAGTTCCGTCGTAGCCATCGAGGTCACGATGCCTGCGCGCGAAAGCTCATCCATCGCTTCAAAAGGAGTCACCCATGGAACGCACTGACATTTCGGTCGCCCGCTTCTCCGATCATACAAAAGCGGAGGAGGCCGTTAAGGCGTTGGCGCAAGCCGGTATCGACATGAAGCAGTTGAGCATCGTGGGTCGTGGATATCACACCGAGGACAATGTCGTCGGCTTTTACAACTCCGGCGAGCGCATTCGCTTCTGGGGAAAATACGGCGCCTTTTGGGGTAGTCTATGGGGGCTGTTTGGGGCAGGCATTTTTCTCTCTTCGCCCGTAACAGGGCCCGTCATGGCGCTTGGCGGTCTTGCTGTGGTCCTCCTCTCCGCTGTCGAGGGCGCACTCGCATTCGGCGCGTCCAGCGCCATCGGCGCCGCGATCTACAGCATGGGCATTCCCGAGAATAGCGTTCTCGAATACGAGCACGCTTTGAAAACCGATTCATTTCTGGTCTTCGTGCATGGAACGGCGGGAGACGTGGCTCGCGCGAAATCGATCCTCGCCACTCTTAAGCCGACGCATCTTGATGTGCACGAGGGCGTAACGGCGGGGGCGATCCCGGCGCCTGTCGCTCATGCCGCGAAGTGAAGATTCTCGACAATGACTCTTGAGCAGGATCGCTTCAGATGATCGATGCTTTCATCGAACGCTGAAAAACCAAGAGAGAAGGCGCTATGCAGCCCACACACAACACACTATCCGAGAACATTCGGGGGCAGTCCGTCGATCTGCTGAACAAGCATCTGGCGGCGGCGATTGATCTGCACGCTCAGGTCAAGCAGGCGCATTGGAATGTTCGTGGACCCGGATTCATCGCAGTGCACGAACTCTTCGACAAGGTAGCGGTCGCGGTCGAAGATTACTCGGACATTATGGCGGAACGCGCTGGCGCGCTGGGCGGCGGCGCGCAAGGAACCGTGCAGGTCGCTGCCGAAAACTCCTTCCTCATTCCCTATCCCCTTCGCGTCGCCGACTGCAACGAGCATGTTTTCGCCGTTTCGAGCGCTTTTGCCGCTTTTGGTCAATCCGCGCGCGAGGCGATCGGTCTCGCCACGCACTACGGCGACGCGGTTACGGCGGATTTATTCACCGAGGTGTCGCGCGGGATTGATCGGCAGCTCTGGTTCGTCGAGTCGCACCGGGCTCCAAAATGAGCGTGAGAATGCGCAGTCTATGCGCACCTGGACAACGTAGGTAGTTTCCGGGTCTACCGGCGTCGTTTTGTGACCGGCTAGGCTGCGATTTATCAGCGTCATTCGAGGACCGACGTCGGTCGGCGGTGAGCCACGTGATGGAGGACCTATCCTCCTCAACTTTAGGGGAATCTGATGAAAATGCGTTTTCTGATAGTCGCGACAGCTGCGGCGCTCGCTCTGCCTGGCCTTTCCTCCGGCGTCCGGGCTGCGCCGCCCCAACAGGCAAGCGAACACCAGCAACTTTCAGCGGAGCAAATCGCCGCCTTTACCGATGCGCGCATCGCCGCCCTGAAGGCCGGATTGAAACTGACGCCGACGCAGGAAAAGAATTGGCCTGTGCTCGAGGCCGCGCTGCGCGAGATCGCCAAAGACCGATCCGCCCGCGCCGTCGAATGGCGCGAGAAAGCCAAAGAACATCACGAGAAACGCGACTTGATCGAGGGCTTCCGGCTCCGTGCGAAACACCTCGCGGCTCGCGGCGCCGAATTGGAAAAAATCGCCGATGCGGCCAAGCCCCTCTATGACGGTCTAGATGACGCACAAAAACATCGCTTTGGCGTTCTTCTCCACGAGGTCTTCAAGCATCACGAACACCACATGCATTGGGGCGTGCACCCCGATGAGCAATCGGACGAAGATAGTTATAACGAACCCCAGGAATGAGTTCTCGTCGGGTAGTGTGAGTCGAAAGTCTCTAGGCCGTGTGGACGAATTTGAGCAAGGAGAGGTCGGCTGGGAAGCTGACGATAGCGGCATAGGCCGGGTTCGACGTCGACGAGGCGACCCGACCAGGACCCCACGCCTGCTTCGTTGAGGAAGGCCCGGATGCCGACGGAGTTCAGGTCGTAGGCGAGAGGCGGATCGCTCCCGGCGATGACGACTCCGCCGCCCTCGACTCCGAACTCTAAGCGGGCCGTATGGAGCCGGCGGAGGGCATCGGTTACGTCGTCGAAGGCGAGCATCTCGCGCGGGAATTCGCCGGGGCCGCCGCGCCGGAATGCCGCCAGTGTCGCGTCGAGGGCGCTTTGCAAGGACACGAACTCGGTTGGGATGATGACGCAGGCCAGCCAAACATTTCCGCCCCGATCAGCCGGCGCTTCGCGCGAGCGCGACGATAGCCGATCTGCCAACGGCGCCGCTCAGCCTTTTGACCTCACGACCACGGGAGAAGAGGATCAAGGTCGGGATGCTCCTTATGCCGAAGTGGGCGGCGATCTCGGGGACCCGCTCGGTGTCGAGCTTGGCGAGGCGCGTCGTCGGCTCGAGGTCGCGCGCGGCTGCCTCGAATTCCGGCGCCATGGCGCGACATGGCCCGCACCACGCCGCCCAGAAATCGACCAAGATCGGCAGGTCCGTCTTGCCGACCATTCGATCGAAATCTTCGGCATTCCCGAGTTCGACTGGATGGCCGCTGAACAGCGGCGCATGACAACGCCCGCAGTCTGGGAGGGCGCCTTCCATCAGTCGGGACTCCGGGGCCCGGTTCAGTCCGCCGCAGTTCGGGCAGACGATCACGACGCTTCTTTCCAAGATTCCCTCCACCGCAGGGGCCGGGTTGGAGCACCCGCCGACGAGGCCGCTGCGACTCATCTAATCATCCGCATGAGCAAAGAACAGAAGCCGTAGCGCAGCCGACTCCACGTCACCGCTCCTATCCGGCCCCGTCATCGGTGTCGGTTGTCGGCCATACATCGTCCAGCGACTCGCCTTCGGCGATTGAGCGAGCGATGTTCCGCTTCACGTAAAGTGGATAAGCGTGCGACCGCTCTGAGATAGGGATGATGGTCGTTCTGGACACCCGCTAACAGGGTGGCGTCCAACGAGCCTGCCCCCGCGAGCCCGCACTTTCCGCATCGTGAGGCTGGGATTTTGTCATTTAGAGTCGAACTGTTGCGGTTTCGGAGCGTCTCCCGCCAGCGCCGCAGCAATTGAAGTCGAAATGGCGTTGGCGGCGTGACGCAGTGGGTCGGCGTCGAGATGCGCGTATCGGTTCGTGGTTGCTGGTTGCGAGTGACCGAGGAGCTTCCCGACGATCGGCAGCCCCAACGAGGCGCCTGCTCCCACGCTGGCGAAGGAATGGCGTAGATCGTAAAGACGCACACCTTCGAGCTTGGCGTAACGGCGGACTGCCACCCAAGGCCGGTTCAGATCTGCGCGCGGCTTTTCGAGGTTGCGACCAGCGATCACAAAAGGACACTTTTCGATGCGGGGAAGTTCGCTGAGCACTTGGAGTGCTGGTCCGCCGAGGATGACCGTCTTACGCCCCGTCTTGCTGTCGGGAAGAAACAGTGCGCTGCGTTCGAAGTCGACGTGACCCCACTCCAGGTTCAAAACCTCGCGCGGGCGCATGCCCGTAAGGATGAGAAGGCGGATAGCCGCCACGGCGAACGGATCGAAAATGCTGCGACGGTTTTCGGGCTTTGCCCCGTGTTTCGATTGGGGTTCCTCGTCTATCCAGGGAATGCCTTCGGTTTCGGCGCGCTCTAGCGCTTTGCCGAGTCGCCCCATTTCCTCGCTCGAGAGGTAGCGTTCCCATCGCCTTTCCGGGAATCGCTCCAGCCGGGTCGCGGGGTTCTTGCCGAACTCTGTTTCCTCTCGCCGCGCGGCCCAGCCCCAAATCGCGGAAATGACGGAGACGGCCGCATTCGCCTGGCGCGGCGTGGCGCCGAGTTTCGAATGAAGACGTGCGACATCGGCGCGGCTGATTTCGACGATCCGCTTGGCGCCGAGTTCTGGCAAGACGTATTTGTCGAGCAGGCAACGATAGGATTCCGCCGTTCTCGGCTTTCGCTTGGTGAGGACATGTTGGGCCATGAAGTCTTCGGCGACCTGACGAAAGGTACGAACGGCACGCGCCGTACGCCGCTCGGCGACCGGATCGGCGCCGGCCTCGATCGCGCCGAGAAGATTCAGCGCCTGAGTGCGCGCCTGTTCGGCCGTCGTTGGACCGAAAACCCCGACCTTGACTTTCTGCGAGCGGCCGTTTCGCTTGCACTGCACGATAAAGGTTTTGCGTCCCGACGGAAGGACGACGACGCCGAAGCCTCGCAGGGCGTCGTCCCAGAGGACATCCATCGACTTGCCGACGGGGCAAACGAGCCGGTCGACGTTCGTCTTGTTGATTCTGCCTTTGGCCATGGGCTCCTCCAACAGGCCGGGAAGAGGCGATTTCGAAGCCGGATTTTAGAAGCCAATTAGAAGCCGATCAAACCCTAGCCGAGGGTATTCCAGCGAACGGCGGAGTATCACAAGTTCCGTAACTATTTGAAATATCGCGTGTAGTACGGTGGTGGCGAAATCGGGCGTAATCGATTTTCGCTCTTTGTAATCAGTAGGTCGGGGGTTCGAATCCCTCAACCGGCACCAATAAAATCAAGGGGTTGCGAAGTAGGAACCGTCGTTCTTGGCTTTGTTGCGCTGGCATGTCGCCGCGACGCGCGATTTCACCACAGAGCCGACGTCTATTGGAGCGCTGACGCCGCGCATAGCGGAGCCGGACTCATCTGTGACTGAGGGCGAGGGCGCGAACAACGCCGCCATCGGCTTTTGCGAGCATCTTGGCATGCAGAGCCGGCGATCATCATCCTTGGCGCGCGCCTCAACGGGAGCGCCTAACCAACCTCGGCGCTTCTCTTGGCGCTAAAGCGACGAGGTAGCGGCAGGGCTTGCCGGAAACATTGCTATAAGTCACGTCAGCCGGTTCGCCGAGCTGCAGACGATCGCCTGGCTGAACGACATGCTTCTCATGTCCCTCGGTCACCTCGAGGCGGCCGGCGACAACCCAAATCACATGGCTCCAGCTCGAATAGGCGCTGGCGGGGAAGGCTACGCTCCGCCCCGCGGGCAGAATGATCTCGGCAAGCTCGAGCCGGCGCGGATCGGCGAATATTTGTTTGCGGATATAGCCGGTTTCCGGATCCTGCCAAACCGGCTGCGCTTCGGCCCGCGACAGGCGCTTCGGCGCTTCTCCCGATTCGAAGGTGAGGAGATTCGCGAGCGTGAGACCATACGCCGTTGCGATGCGGGCGAGCGTGTTTGCGGTCGGACTCGCTTCTGCGCGCTCGACCTTGCTGAGCATGGCCTTCGAGACGCCAGAGCGCTCCGCAAGCTCGGCGAGCGACCATCCGCGGGCCTCTCGCTCACGACCGAGGCGTGCTGCGAGGGCTTGATCGGTGTCGTCTATTATATTAGTCATTCCGTCTTATATATCGAACATTTTCCTCGGTTCAAGCCGGACCTCTTGCGATGCCGAAGATCAGACCTGCGCTCATCGACGACGCTCCGGCGATCGCGTCCATCTATGGCCCCTATGTCGTCGAAACGGCGATTTCATTCGAGATTGAACCGCCCGACGCCGAAGAGATCGCTCGGCGCATTGCGAACTGCATGACCGCCTATCCCTGGCTCGTCGCAGAATGTGATGGAAAGGTCGCGGGTTACGCATACGCCGGTCGTCACGGCGCGCGCGCGGCCTATGATTGGTCGGCGGAAGTGTCGATCTATCTGCACCCCGACCACTGCCGGAAAGGCGTCGGCCGAGCGCTCTACCGAACGCTCTTCCGCCTTCTCCAGCGTCAGGGCGTCCACGCCGTGTTCGCCGTGATCACCTTGCCGAACGACCCCAGCGTGGCGCTCCACCACGCTTTGGGCATGGAGGAAATCGGGGTCTATGCGCAAGCCGGCTTCAAATTCGGCGAATGGCGCGACGTGTTGACGATGGGCGTGACGATTTCGGGCGGAGAGGCGCCCCTGGGACCGGTGACGCCTTTCCCCCGGCTCGATCTGCTCTCTGAAGATTTCGAACGAGCGTGATCCGTTGTTACGCCAACCGCCACTGAGCTCGCGCGACGTCGGCGCCCGTGGACAAGGCGGCTGACCACGAAGTTCCGCGAGCGCCGCCGCGATTGGTGTGATTAAACCTCTACTGCGGCGAGAGATCACGCCGCCAAAAATCGCTGGAGCTGCTCGCAAAAGAAATCGGGCGTTTCTTCAGCGACGAAGTGGCCGCTGTCCTCGGCGATCACGGCGGTGAGGTTGCGCGCCTGTCTTGCGATCGCCTCGGCGAGCTTCGCCCCGACGCCATAGCGCCCCCCGATCGCCAGAACGGGCATGTTCATCACCCGCTCTTTGAAGGACGCCGCCAGCGCCGCGTCTTCACGAAGCGCCCTGTAATAGGCGAAGCCCGCCGCCATGCCTCCAGGAGATGCATAATGCCGGGCGAATTCAGCGATTTCGGCTTCGCCGATGGCGCCCTTCCGGTGGGACCAGGCGCGAATCTGAGCCGCGATGTAATCGCGCTCTCGTCCCTTGGTCAGCATCTCCGGAATATCAGGGGCCATGTGAAAGCCGTAGTGCCAGGCGCCTCCGCGAAGAGCGTCCATATTTTCCGTGCCGGGAAGCAGGCAGTCGACGAGAACCAGCTTCTCGATGCTTTCGGGGTGGAGATTGGCGAGCATATAGGCCGCCTTGCCGCCCATATCATGTCCCACGACGTGAGCCCGCCCTCCTGCGACATGATCGACGAGAGCGGCGATGTCGGCGGCGATGGTTCGTTTGTCGTAGCCGCTCGGAGGCCGCTCGGATAGCCCGACGCCCCGGAGGTCGGGCGCGATCAGCCTGAATTGCGACGCGAGCCGCTCCATCGTCCCGCGCCAAGCGAGCCAGGTTTGCGGCCAGCCATGGAGCAGGATCACGACAGGTCCGGAACCCACGCTGACATAATGCAGCCGAACGCCGTTCACCTCGGCGAATTGGCTTGCTCCGCCCTTGGGCAGGGCGGGCGCTTCAAGGGTTTGCCCTATGGCTGCCGGCAGAGCGATCGCGCCCGGCGCCGACATCGTCGCCAGCATCGGCTCCATGACGACGCCTGAAGCTCCGATCAGGAAGGCGCGGCGCCCAGTTCTCACAGCCATGGGTTCGACCCTCGATTTGCTGGTGCAGGCGCGAGGGTTGCCGATCTCGGAGACCAGGTCTATCTGTTATGGCGTCATACTTTCCATAACCATAGGTTATGTATGGATCTCACAGCGGCCCTCCGCGCCTTCGTCCGCATCGTGGAGAGAGGCTCGATGACCGAGGCCGCGTCGGACCTCGGCGTTTCGCAGCCGGCGGTCAGCAAGCTTCTGCGTAATCTCGAGGCGCATATCGGAACGAGGCTGATCGAAAGAAACCCGCGCGCCATGCGTCCGACTGCGCAAGGGGTGGCGCTCTATGAGGCCGCGGGAGGGGCGCTCGCCGTCATCGACGCGGCGATAGAGGGCGCCCGCGGCGGCGCCAGCGCGATTTGCGGACATTTGCGCCTGCACGGGCCGACCTGCATCGGCGAACGCCATCTGCACCGCGTGGTCGCAAATTTCCAGGAACGCTATCCGGCTGTCACCGTAGAATTGACGCTCGAGAACCGGGCGGTCGATCTGATCCATGAGAACATGGATCTGGCGCTGCGCATGGGGCGACCGTCGGATCAAAGCCTGATCCTGCGCCGCATCGGATTCAGCCGAAGAATCCTGGTCGCATCTCCTCGATATCTCGAAGGGCGGCCGCCGATAGAGATTTGTGAAGATCTCGCCGGCCACGACATGGTCGTGACCAACGCCTCTCTTTCCGGCTCGGCGCTCCCCTTGCGCAGAGGGCTCCAGCGCGCTGAAATTCCGGTCCGACCCAAGCTGACGACGAATAATGCGCAGGTTCTGGTCGACGCCTTGATGGCGGGCGGGGGCGTCGGGACCGCACAGGTCCTGCTCGTCGCCGAGCAGTTGAAGAACGGGTCGCTGGTCCGGGTTCTGCCCGAATATGAAATCGAGCCGAGGGAGTTCTTCCTGGTCTATCCTTCCTCGAAATTTCTTCGGCCGACGGTCCGCGCCTTTGTCGATTTTGCGGCGCCGGCGTTGCAACAAGTCGAGGGAATCTACTGATGCGCGTCCTTGCGACCGCGCGCCGGTCTCGATAAATACGGCGTCTCTTCGGCTTTGCTCGACCGGGTCGCCCGCGCCCAGCGCTTTCTCTGTGGCGCGGGAAATATTCCCGTCAAAAAAGGGAATAATTCCCGAGCGGCAGTAAAAAATATCCTGTGGCTCGGGTGCATTTTACCAAAGCCGCTCGGCAAATTCCATGCGAATTAGGGAGAAGGACGATTCAACTCTCCCGTCGGCCGGGAGAAGCCGTTGGAACAAGAAATGAGAAACCCTATTGCATTCAGGGCGGGCGTCAGCCTTCTCGCGATCCTCGCCGGCGGCGCAGCCGGCGCCCAGGAGGCTTTGCCGGATATCGATGTCGGCGCTGCAGCGCCCCTGCGGGCGCCCGCTCCTCGTCCGCTCGCGCCCGCGCCCTCGACTTCCGCGCCGGGGGGGACCGCTGTTTCCGCCGCCCCGGCTCCCGCGCTGAGCAAGACCCCGGCGATGGTCAACGTCACCACGGCCAGGGAAATCGCCGAGACGCATGAATTCGACGTGGCGCGGGCGCTGGAGCGCGTCGCGCCGGGCGTCCTGATCGAGGATGTCACTGGAAATCCCTTCCAGCCTCAGGTGGATTTCCGGGGGTTCGTCGCCTCGCCGGTCGCCGGCACGCCGATCGGCCTCGCCGTCTACCAGAATGGCATCCGCATCAACGAGGCCTGGGGCGACACCGTCAACTGGGATTTGATCCCGAGCGTCGCCATCGACCGCACCTCCATCGTCACCGGCAATCCGCTGTTCGGCCTCAACGCCATCGGCGGCGCCGTCGTGCTCGATATGAAGAACGGCTTCACCTACCACGGTTTTGAGGCCGACGCCCGCGGCGGCAGCTTCGGCCGGCGCCAGGGCGCGATGCAACTGGGCGTCGAAAAGGACGGCTTCGCGACTTACGTCGCCCTGGAGGCGGCCGGCGACAACGGCTATCGCAAATTCTCGGGCTCGCAGATCGAACGCATGTATGGCGATCTGGGCTGGCGCGGCGACAGCGCCGAGATCCATGCGACCATGCAGCTCGCTCAGAATCGTTTCGGCGTCTCGGGCCCGGCGCCGCTGGACCTCGTGAGCATCGACCCCAGCTCCGTCTACACGACGCCACAGACGACGAAGAACACGTTGTCGCAGTTCAGCGTGAATGGAGCTTTCACGCCTGCGCCGAACTGGAGGATCCTCGCCGACCTGCACTATCGCGCCTTTGATCAGGTCCATCAGGACGGCAACACCACCAACTTCGCCTCCTGCGGCGGCGCCACGCTGTGCGATCAGAACGGCGATCCGACGGTCATGCCCGATTTCTTCGGGGGCAGCGTCCCGCTCGCCGTAATCGACCGCACCTGGACCAGCTCGCGCACCGTCGGCGGCACGGCGCAGATCGAGAACAGCGAGAAAATCTTCGGCCGGCCCAACACCGCGACCCTCGGCGTCAGCTACGATCACGGCTGGACTCTGTTCAACGCCAGCGAGGAACTGGGCGTGCTGAACCCCTACGACCTGTCGGTCGCAGGGCTCGGCATCATCAATACGGCGCCCTCGGCCGACGTGTCTCCGGTCAAGCTCAATGCCGAGAACAGCTATCTCGGGGTCTACGCCCGCGATCAGTTGGAGCTGACCGACCAGCTCACCGCGACCGCAGGCGTGCGTTTCAATTACGCGCTGATCAACCTCTACGACCATTTCAGCAACCAGCTGAACGGCGACAGCATCTATACGCATGTCAATCCGATGGTCGGCGCGACCTATAAGATCACCCCTGATCTTGCGGCCTATGCGAGCTATTCGGAGTCGAACCGCGCGCCGACGCCGCTGGAGCTCGGTTGCGCCAACCCCAATCAGCCCTGCCTGATCGATAATTTTCTCGTCTCCGATCCGCCGTTGCAACAGGTGGTGGCGCATACGATCGAAAGCGGCTTGCGCGGTGATTTCAAGCCGTCGTCATATCTTCCCGCCGCCGCCTGGCTGCCGGGACGCGTGGACTGGTCGGCCGGCGTGTTTCGCACGACGAGTTTCAACGACATATTGAGCGTGCCCTCGGTCGTCACGGGGCAGGGCTATTTCACCAACGCCGGCACGACGCAGCGTCAGGGCATAGAGACGCAATGGCGTTACACCGACGAGAAGCTCTCGGCCTATATCAACTACACGCTGACCGACGCGACCTTCCGTTCGATGGTGGAACTGGGTTCGCCCAACAATCCCCTGGTGGTGGGGCTCAACGCCTTCGCTGGGATTCCAGCCTCGTCGCTCCTCGTCATGCCGGGCTCGCACATGGCCTCTGTGCCGAAGCATCGCCTGAAGGCGGGCGTCGATTATGCGCTCACCAACGAGTGGAAGATCGGCGGCGACCTCGTGTTCGTCGCCAACAGCTATCTGCGCGGCGACGAGATCAATGCCTTCGGTGTGCTCCCCTCTTACGCCACGCTCAATCTGCGCAGCTCCTATCAGGTGACGAAAAACTTCCAGGTCTATGGCCTCATAGACAATGTCACCAACACGCGCCCGCAATCCTTCGGAACCTTCTTCGGCACTACGGACATTCCTTTCCTGTCCTTCGCCAATCCCCGGACGGTTTCCATCGGCCCGCCGATCGGCTTCTACGCCGGTGCAAAGGTCACATTTTAGAGTGTCTTCACGTTTCGTGGAGACGTGAAGACACTCTGGTGTTTCCTTTGACGCGTTTCCTGCGCCGAACCGGTGTCCGCTTCGGCTGGAAACGCTCTAGCCGAGCAGAGTGGGAGAGGTTGGAGTCCTCTGATACGGGTCCTCTTTGCGGCCGTCGCTTCGGCCTTGTGCGGCGGCTCCGCTTCGGCGGAGCTCGCCGTCAGGACCGAGGTTCTTCGAGAGGTTCACAGTCGGGAGACGATCTCCATCCTCGACATTCCAGCGAACGACGACACGATCGCCGGCGCCCGGCTTGGAGCATTCGACACCACCACCACCGGTAAATTTTTCGGTCAGTCATTCGAAGTATTGGACCAGATTCTCTTGGACGGAGAGGATATCGACAGCGCCATTCAATTTCTCGCGTATAATGGAGTTGCGCTGATTGTCGCAGATCCGTCCGCTCACCATCTGCTGTCGGCTGCAGGGATCGCAAAGCCGAAGAACCTCCCGCTGTTCAACGTCTCCGCCACGGACGACCGTCTGCGCGAAGAGGATTGTAGAAGCAATATCCTGCATGTCGTTCCGACGCGATCGATATTGGCCGTCATTCACCAATTCTTCCGAACTCGACACTTTGGGCGTCGATCGTCCGGAATCGAAATGCAGGCTCAAATAGACAAAAGAATTTTTTCGGCCGAAGCGCCGCCACCGGGTTGAACGCTACGGTTTCCTATTTGCCGCAAGACGCAAGATCTTTTTCTTCGATCGAAAAAACCGAGGCAGCCTCGATATGTACGCCACTGACCGCACATGAGCGCCCGCTCTTGAAGCCGATCGAAACATCGTAAAGTCCCGGCGATAGGTATTTGATCGCGAGACGCTCGTCGTGATCGACGGAGCCGTCGGAATCGCCTTTCGTTAAATCAGCGCCGAAATCCCTGGTTCCCGCGGGCGCGAGGCGCAAGGAGGTCACGGTCTCGCTCGTCAAATTCCAAAAACGCACGGGCTTTTCCGCGGCAAAGGCGGCGCCGGCGCCGAGCGACAAGATCAATCCGATAGCCGAGAACCTCATGAGCGCCGCTCCAGCTGGCAAACCAGGTTTCGCGCCGGTAAAGGCTCCGGAACGGGAGCCTCGTTCGCTGTTCGATAGCGCCCGGCGCGCGGGAGGCTACCGTAAGCGCATCGCTCACCGGATCAAGCGCAAAAGCGCGCGGCCTGCCTTCGAACGAAGCTCCCTGGCGTCGAGCGTGCCGTCGCCTTCGACGTCGGCTTGCTTGAACAGCTTGGCGGCGAGCGCGACATATTCCTCTTTGGTCAATGTCGTGTCCTTATCCGGGTCCGCTGCGGAGAACTCCTTCGCATTCAGGCGGGAGCCGATTTCTTTGCGGTCGAGCGTCGCATCCTGATCCTTTTCGAGACGATCAAATACGATCTGCGCCGCTTTGGTCACCTCACCCAGATCCAGAGTGCCGTCATTGTCGGCATCGAGCGCCTTTATCGCGGCCTGCTGCGCGAAGGACGGGGTAGGGAAGAAGAACGCCCCGCTCAACGACAAGCCTCCGCCGATCAATCCGATCACGAACATCTTT
The DNA here is from genome assembly GCF_004802635.2 of Methylocystis heyeri. Classification (NCBI taxonomy): domain Bacteria; kingdom Pseudomonadati; phylum Pseudomonadota; class Alphaproteobacteria; order Hyphomicrobiales; family Methylocystaceae; genus Methylocystis; species Methylocystis heyeri. The sequence goes on along the minus strand of NZ_CP046052.1, from coordinate 2,215,582 downwards.
GCGAGCGTCATCTCTTCTCTCCTTGATTTTTGTGTGGGCAGCGGGCGCGCGGTGGAATGCGAAGTTCAGCGAATTTGCAGGAATTTCCTGCCGACGCCGAGATATTTTGAAGGCGACCATGGTTTGGCGTTCTGTAATATTGTCCTCTTGGCCGCCGCCCGCTCGTCATTGGAAACGCTTATGAGTGAACTACGGGGAATGATCCCCAGTTATAAGCGCTCGCCGCGCTCCATCCCGTTCGTGTCGAGGCCGCATTGGTCGCGTTGCCTCATTGCAATTTGTGCGACACTCTGCATCACCGGGGCACAGGCGACGCCTTCCGATCCTGAGCGCGGCAGATATCTCGTCGAAGCGCTCATGGCGTGCGACAATTGCCATACGCCCCGCACATCGGACGGCTACGTTCACGCGAAAAGGTTCTCCGGCGGAACGCAGCTGTTCTCCGACAAGGACTACTCGGTCAGAGGCTCGAATATTTCGCCGGACCTCGAGACCGGCGTCGGCGCGTGGTCGGACGCGGAGCTCGGCGCCGCGATCATCTCCGGCGTGAATCCAAAGGGGCGTTTGGCGCCCGTTATGCCCTCGGAATCATACCGGGCGCTGACGCCGAGCGATTTAGACGCCGTTGTCGCTTTCCTGCGCAGCATCCCCGCGGTCAAATCCACTCTCCCGCCGCAAGAGCGCCATGGAGCGCTGGAGCCGCGCCGCGCGACGCCCGGCGCCGAGCGGCCGTTCTCGGAAAAAGATCTCGCCGATCCGATAAAGCGCGGCCTCTACGTCGCTTCACTCTCCCGATGCATGAGCTGTCACAGCAGCGACGTCGACGGCGCGCCGGACCCGGTTGGTCATTTGGGGCAGGGAGGCCGGATATTCCGAACGCCCGCGGGCGTCGCCGTGGCCTCGAACATAACATCTCACCCGACGAAGGGCGTCGGCGCCTGGTCGGTCGACCAGCTCAAGCGCGCGATAACGCAAGGAACAGATCGCGACGGCCGACCGCTTGCGCCCACCATGGCCAATCTCTCGAAGGCGCATTTCTCAAGGATGACGGAAGAGGACCTCGATGCGTTGATCGCATGGCTGCGAACGGTCCCGCCCGAATAATACACGGCTTTCTGATCGCTGGAGAGGAGCGTCGCGTGCGAGAACGCGTCCTGCATCGGGCGCCTCATCCAGACAAGAAGTGTTGGACAAGCATGGACGCAGGGAAGCATTTCGAACCGAATTGCACATGTTTCCCGATAGATGTTGCCAATAAATCATGAAGACAGCGCCTGAGCGATAAATTTATATGGGCGCGCATCGTATCTCCGCTGACATGCGCAATGCGCAAGGCGAGAAGAAACCGATCACCGAAAAGAACAAGACGGCTTCCGCTGAACATAGGTTGGAACGCCGTCGCAGGGAAGTCGACGCAGCGCTTCAAACGCGGCATTTGCGTGCAAGCGGTCGTCGCAGGAGGACTCGTTCATGAGGAAACTGGTGAATTCTGTTTCGCTGTTGTGCATCTGTCTCGCAACGCCGCTTCTTCTGGCGCCGGCTGCTCTCGCGGAGGACAGGCTCGAAGCCCTGTCCAAGAGCGAAGACAATTGGGCGATGCAGGGCAAAAACTACAGCGCCAATCACTACAGCACGCTCACGCAGATCAACGCCGATAACGTCAAAAATCTGAAGGTCGCGTGGTCGTTCTCGACCGGCCTTCTCAGCGGCCACGAGGGTTCCCCGCTCGTCGCCGACGGCAAGATGTATATTCATACCTCCTTCCCCAACAACACTTTCGCGTTGAATCTCGACGACCCGACCCGGATTCTCTGGCAGGACAAGCCCAAGCAAAACGCGGCCGCGCGCGCCGTCGCCTGCTGCGATATCGTCAATCGCGGCCTGGCCTATTGGCCCGGGGACGGCAAGACCCCCTCGCTCATCGTGAAGACGCTTCTCGACGGCAATGTCGTCGCCTTGAACGCCGACACCGGCGCGACCGTTTGGAAGATCGAGAACTCGGATTACAAGGTCGGTTCTACGCTCACGGTCGCTCCTCACGTGTTCAAGGACATCGTGCTCATCGGCAGCTCGGGGGCCGAACTCGGCGTCCGCGGCTATATGACCGCGTACGATGTCCGGACCGGCGAACAAAAATGGCGCGCCTATGCGACCGGCCCGGATTCCGACGTCCTGATCGGGGACGACTTCAACAAGGCCAATCCGCACTACGGCCAGAAGGGCCTCGGCACTTCGACATGGGAAGGCGACGCCTGGAAGATCGGCGGCGGCACCAACTGGGGCTGGTTCGCTTATGACCCGGGCACGAACCTCGTCTATTACGGCAGCGGAAATCCGGCGCCCTGGAATGAGACCATGCGTCCCGGCGACAACAAATGGACGATGACCATCTGGGGCCGCGATCTCGATACCGGCATGGCCAAGTTCGGCTATCAGAAAACCCCGCACGACGAGTGGGATTTCGCAGGCATCAACTTCATGATGCTCTCGGAGCAGAAGGACAAGGACGGCAAGCCGCGCAAGCTCCTGACCCATCCCGATCGCAACGGCATCGTCTATACGCTCGACCGCACCGACGGCACGCTGATTTCGGCCGACAAGATCGACGACACGGTGAACGTGTTCAAGAGGGTCGACATAAAGACCGGCCTGCCGGTGCGCGATCCAGAATATGGCACGCGTATGGATCATCTGGGCAAAGACATCTGCCCGTCGGCCATGGGCTATCACAACCAGGGCCTGGATTCCTACGATCCCGCCAAGGAGGTGTTCTTCCTCGGCGTGAACCATATCTGCATGGACTGGGAGCCCTTCATGCTTCCCTACCGCGCGGGTCAGTTCTTCGTCGGCGCGACGCTCAACATGTTCCCGGGCCCGAAGGGCGATCGCCAAAAGGGTGAAGGCCTCGGCCAGATCAAGGCTTACAACGCCATCACCGGCAAGTTCAAATGGGAGAAGATGGAGCGCTTCGCCGTTTGGGGCGGAACCGCCGCCACTGCCGGCAATGTGGTGTTCTACGGAACGCTCGACGGCTTCATGAAGGCCCGTAACAGCGACACCGGCGAGTTGTTGTGGAAGTTCAAGCTTCCCTCCGGCGTGATCGGCCATCCGATCGTCTATCAGCACAAGGGCGTCGAATATCTGGCGATCCTGTATGGAGTCGGCGGGTGGCCGGGAGTGGGTCTCGTGTTCGACCTGCAGGATCCGACTGCGGGCCTCGGCGCGGTGGGCGCCTTCAAGCAACTCGCCAATTACACTCAGATGGGCGGCGGCGTGATGGTGTTCTCGCTGAACGGTCAGGGACCGTACGACGACATCAATCTCGGTGAATATAAGCCGAACTGAGGCCGCGCAGAAACGTAGTGCGGAATCGCCGTCGACACCCCTCGAGACGGTGGTTCCCTGCGTATCCGGATGCGCCAGGAGCGCATCCGGACTGTGCGGAGATCGTAGGGGCTCGCCGAGCGAACTTCGGAAGGTCAGCCATGGGTTATCTTTTACTTGCGCCGAAACGGCTTGCCGTCGCCGCGGTCCTCGCGTGTTCGGGAGCGAGCGCGTTCGCCGCATCTCTCGGCTTGCCGTCGGAAACGGCGGCGGTGGCCTCCCGGCCGGCGGCGGAGATCCAGCCTCCCCAGGACTCAAAATCGCTGCGGATATGCGCCGCCAAAAAACAGCCGCCTCTGTCCCTGGAGGACGGCTCCGGTCTCGAAAACAGAATCGCCGTCGAACTGGCCGAGGCGATGGATCTCAAGCCGCAATTCGTCTGGAGCGATCGTCCGGCGATCTATCTCGTGCGGGACTATCTCGACAAGAAACTGTGCGATGTGGTGATCGGCCTGGATGCCGGGGACCCTCGCGTCGGGACCTCCGATCCGTACTATCGAACCGGCTATGTCTTCATAACCCGCGCCGATCGCAATCTCGACATCAAGTCCTGGTCCGACCCGAGGCTTGGCGGGCTCGGGCGCATAGCGGTTCCTTTCGGCTCTCCGGCAGAGGCGCTCCTGAAGGAAAGGGGACTCTATGAAGAGGACATGGCCTATCTCTATTCGCTGGTGAATTTCCGATCGGCGCGCAACGAATACACGCAGATCGATCCCGCGCGGATGACCGCGGAAGTCGCCTCTGGCGCAGCGGGCGCGGCCGTGGCCTTCGCGCCCGATATAGCGCGCTACGTGAAAGAGTCTTCGACGCAGCTGCGCATGACCATGCTCGACGACGACGCCGTAAAGGCGAATGGGGAAAAAATTCCGCAGCGTTTCAATCAGTCGGTCGGCGTGAGGCGTGACGACGCGGCCCTGCTGCAACGGGTGAATTCCGCCCTCGTCAGAGCAAAGCCGAAAATCGATGCGATCCTGCAGGCGGAAGGCGTTCCGCTCTTGCCGATCGTGAAATAATCACAACCACAAACCAGCTCGAAGCAGAAAGAAACTCTCGTGAAGAAGAGGATGAGAAATCTGATTTGCGGACTTATGCTCGGGGTCGGCGCTTTTGCTTGCGCCGCCTACGCGCAGACCTCCGGTCTTGCCTTCAACAACACCGTGACCGGCGAAAAACTGAATTTCGACGACGCGCTCCCTGAGGGCCGCGACACCGACGGCGTGAAGAAATTCATGCAGACGGGCGTGAACCCTTACACCGAAGACAAGAGCTGTCTCAAGAAAGGCGAGCAGATATTCCTTTCCGCCTGCTCGGGCTGCCATGGGCATATCGGCGAAGGAAAGATCGGTCCGGGCCTCAACGACGCCTATTGGACCTATCCCGAAAACGAGACCGACGTCGGCCTGTTTTCCACGATATTCGGCGGCGCCAAGGCGTCGATGGGGCCGCAGTATCAGAACCTCAAGCTCGACGAGATGCTGCTGGTGATGGCCTGGGTTCGTCATCTCTATAAGGACGACGTGAAGCAAGCCCCGTGGTTCTCCGATGTTCAAAAGAAGAATTACAAGCCCTACCAGCATGGCGAGACCTTCGGCGACGATCCGCCAGGATCGTGCAAGACTGTTGCTAAGTGATCTGCGGATCAAAGAGAGGAAACGAAGATGAGGAAAGCGAATTTCGGTTTAGCGTTGGCTTCGGCTCTTTTCGTGGGTTCTGTCGCCCCGGCGCTCGCCTATGACGGCACGAACTGCAAGGCGCCGGGCAATTGCTGGGAGCCCAAGCCGGGCTTTCCGGAGAAGATCGAGGGATCAAAATACGATCCCAAGCACGACCCCAAGGAACTCGCAAAGCAGCAGGCCTCCATCCAGGCCATGGAAGAGCGCAACAAGAAGCGCGTCGCTTATTTCAAGAAGACCGGCAAATGGATCTATGAGGTCGACAAGATCCCCCAGGAATGAGTTTTCCGGTCGCCGGGAAGGCGACGGAAAGACGCGGCTGCGGTCTAGGGCGATGTTCCGAGGCATGAGCTCATCGTCCGTTTCCCGAGATCGCGGCCGCGTCCGGCTTTTTCAGGTGTGAATTGACAGAGGCGCAGAAACTGAACGATATCCTGGAAGAATGGCGCGAGCGAGCGCTTGAATTCGAGCGTGAGGTCGGCAAGGCGATCCTGGGGCAAGCCCACGCCGTCCGTCTCCTGACCATCTCGATTTTCGCGCGTGGACATGTGCTGCTGGAAGGCGACGTCGGGGTCGGAAAAACGACGCTTCTGCGTGCGGCGTCGCGCGCGCTGGGGGGCGACTTCAGTCGCGTGGAAGGCACGGTCGACATGATGCCGACCGATATCGTCTACAACACCTATTTGGCCGATGACGGCCGCCCCCGCATCGAGCCGACCGCGATGCTGGAGCGTTCGGATCGGCTCTCCGTATTCTTTTTCAACGAGATCAATCGAGCGAGGCCTCAAGTGCATTCGCTCTTGCTGCGGCTGATGGCGGAGCGCACGATCTCTGCATTCAACAGGGAATATCGTTTCCCCTATCTTCAGGTTTTCGCCGACCGAAACATGATCGAGCGGGAGGAAACCTTCGAATTGCCCGCCGCTGCGCGCGATCGCTTTCTGATGGAAATCGCGATTGCGGCTCCCGAGGACGACGTGGTTCGCAAGCAGCTTATCTTCGATCCGAAGTTTCAGGACGCCGATGCGCTGATCGCCGAGGTCCGTCCGGGAGTGTTTGATTATCGCGCGATACCGGCGCTCTCGCAAATGGTGCAGGACAATGTGTCGGCCAGCGATGCGCTTCAGGACTATGTGATAAGGCTTTGGGGGGCGCTTATCGATCCCGGCCACGCGGGCGTTTCGCTTCCCGACATCGACGTGAGCAATGTGGTCAAAGGCGGCGCAAGCCCGCGCGGGCTCGCGGCTCTGACCCGCGCGGCGCGGGTGCGGGCGTGGCTGGAGGGGCGCAGCTATCTCGTCCCGGAGGACGTGCGTTCGATCTTCGTCGAGGTTCTCGCGCATCGGGTTTTCGTCGACCCGATCTACGCCATGAGGGGAGACGAACCGGTCAAGCGCCTCTGCCGCGCCGTGTTTGAAGCGATACCCACGCCATGACGCCTCCCGAAGAATTGCGCTATCGACCACGAGGATGCTTTCGGTCCAATCACGTCGGTTCGCATCCATCGACGGAGGTGGGAGGTTTCGGCGTATTTCGCGATCAGGCCCCGTTCCTGAAATATCCTGACGCCAGACGCATCGATCTAAAGGCGAGCCTGCGCGATCCCTACGGCCAAATCTATGTGCGCCGCTTCGAACGGCGTCAGTCGATCGATGTGGTGGCGATCGTCGACCTTTCGGCGTCGATGGGATGCGGAAGGGCCTGCGACAAGGTCGCCCTTTCCTGCAAAATCGTCGAGGCGCTCGCCTATTCCGCAACGAAAATCGGAGATCGGTTCTGTCTGATCGGATGCGACGAAGGGATGCGGGGAAATATGCTCTTGCCGCCGACCCGTTCCAGAAGCCTGGCTCTTGGCGTCGGATCGCGTCTGCGACAGGAAGCCTTCGACGGAAGAAGCGCGAAAGGGTTTCTGAAGGCGGCGCAGGCGCTCGGCGTGACGCGGAAGCTCGTCTGTTTGATATCGGACTTTCGATGGCCGCACGATGTCGTGTTGCGGGTGATCGACGCCTTTTCGGCGCATGACGCCATACCGATCGTGGTTCTGGATTCCTCGGAAGAGACGCCGCCGCCCTGGGGACTCATGGAATTGATCGATTCGGAGAGCGGGGACCGCAGAGTGCTGGCGATGCGCCCGGGTCTGCGCCGGCGGTGGATCGAAAGAGAGAGAGAGCGAAAATTCCGGCTATCGAGAATCGCCGCGGATCGCTGCCGTCCCCCGGTTTTCGTGCGTGACGTTTTCGACTCCGGCGCGATTAGTCTTCAGTTGATGGCGGCGTGAGGCGATCGATGCGCTGGAAGCTCAGTCTGCTCGCCTGGATCGTTTTCAGCAATGCTGCGTGCGCCGAGGAGTTCAGCGTCGAGATCAAGCGGGAGCGCGCCTTTGGATATTTCGTGGGCGACCTCGTGCGGGCCGTGGTGGAAATTCGGGGACCGGTAGAGGGCGAACTGCTGCGTTCGTCTCTTCCTCAGCCGGCGTCCTTGAGTCTCTCTCTCGATCTTCGCGAGGTTTCCCCAACGGAGGAGTTTGTCGAAGGCGCCACGCGAGTTTGGAGATTGCGCCTCACCTACCAGAATTTCTATGCCGCGCTCGACGTGAGAAGTATCGAAGTCCCCGCCTTCGAGCTCTCTTTCGAAGTCTCCGGCGCGCGCAGGTTGGTGTCGGCGCCTGCGTGGCGCTTCAGCGTCGCTCCGCTGCGTGAAATCGTTCTCGAGCGGAAGGAGAGTGGGCAGGAATATCTGCGCCCGGATCCTGGCGTGGATTTCGTCGACGGCTCCCCGACGTTTTGGCTCGCGTTTTCGTCTGCTGCGCTGAGCGCTTTGCTCTGCATCATGGTCGCTTGGGACCGTGGCTGGGCGCCTTTCCATCGTCGATCCTCGCGCGTCTTCGCCGGCGCGGCGCGTAAGCTCGAAGCTTTGAGGCGCCGGCGGGATGCGATCGAAGCGACGCCCCAGGCCATGCGCGAATTGCATCGCGCCTTTGACGCCGCGGCGGGCAAACGCATCCTGGCTGGGGATCTGGAAGAGTTCTTTCTCAGTCGGCCGGAGTTCGACCGCCAGCGATGTACGACAGAACGTTTCTACTCGGTCTCGGAAAAGATGTTTTTTGGGGGAGAGAAAGGCCCCCGCTGCGCGGAGGTTTCTCTGTCGGAACTCATTGCTTTCGCCAAAGCGCTCGCCCAAAGGGAGAGAGCTGGATGATCGTTTTCGAAAATCCCATGACCCTGTGGTTCGCGCCTCTGGCGCTTGCGCCTCTCTTTCGATCGCCCATGCGTGGCTCGCTTATCTCCTCGATCGCCGTCGGTCCGCAGGACCGACTCTCCGAATTCATTGCCCTCGCACTCGAGATCTGCGGCGTGGTCTCTATCCTCGCGCTGATCATCGCTTGTGCCGCGCCTAAGCTCGTCGGCGGCGTCAGGGAACGCACGGGTGAGGGAGCAGAGCTGGTTTTTTTGATCGACCGCAGCGGCAGCATGAACGAGACCTTCGCCGGACGTACGCCAGCCGAGGGAGATGAATCCAAGGCGCTCGCAGCGAAGAGAATCCTGAAGAGCTTCATCGCTGGAGACCGGCATGATCTCATCGGCGTTGCAGCCTTCTCAACCGCGCCGATGCTGGTCATGCCGCTGACCGATCATCGAGCCGCAATCGAGGCTGCGTTCGACGCAGTGGACCGGCCCGGCCTGGACTATACCAATATCGGGCGAGGTCTCGCGATGGGGCTCTCAATGTTCCCCCCAGGCGTTTCGGAGCGATCGCGCGCGATTGTTCTGGTTTCAGACGGAGCCGGGGTCATAGATCCCCGGATTCAAGACGATCTGCGCGCAGATTTCAGAAAGGCGAACATCCACCTCTATTGGCTGTTTCTGCGCACGGCCGGAAGCCCCGGAATCTATCAGACGCCGGAGGCCGATTCCGACACGCCGCAGGCTGCCCCGGAAAGACACCTGGATCTTTTCTTCAAATCTCTCGGCGTCTCCTATCGCGCTTACGAGGCCGAGGGCGCTTCAGAGGTAGAGGCGGCGATAGGCCAAATCGGCCGGCTCGAGCGCCAAGCCATAAGTTTCGTCGAGCCTGAACCAAGGCGCGATCTGTCCGCGGTCGCCTTTGTCGCAGCGTCTTTCTCCCTGTTCCTGCTGCTCCTCGCCAAGCTCGCGGAAATCGGGCCGGCCCGCGGGAGAGGAATCCGATGAAGGCCGACGTTGCTTTAGAGGCGCTGGGCATCGCATTGTCCGCGGCGATAAGTTCCTTCTGGCGAAGCGCAGTCGCGCTGTGGCGGGAAGTTCGATCCGCGCTGCTACTGCTGGCGTTGAGCGTCTTTGCGGCGATCTCCGTTTTCGGCGCCCTGCGTTGGCGCGAGGTCGACGCGGAGAATGTCGAGATCGCTGCGCTGCGTGTCGGTCGAGACATATCCGTCGCCGGGGACGAAGGGCCGGAACTGGTTTTGGCTCGGATCGAATTTCTGGGAACAAGAGGGGAAATCGATTCTGCAAGAATTCTCGTCGACGCGCTGGATCGGCCAGGGAGAGAGGCGCTCGCCGCCAAAGGCCGTTACGCGCTCGGCAACGCGCTCCTGCGTCGCGCCTTCGAGCTTATTGAGCGCGCCGAACTCGACGGCGCCGGACCATTTGTCAATCTGTCCAAGCGTGAGTATCGGCGCGCCATGCAGCTTGCGCCGTATTATTGGGACGCGAAATTCAATTTCGACGTCGCGACGCGCCTCATTCGCGACTATCCGGGTTTCGAACAGAAGCATGGCGACGAGCTCGAAGTCGAGCCGAAGAAACTGTGGACGGACGTGCCCGGCGTTCCCAAAGGTCTGCCGTGATAAGCCCCGATCGTCGCGATTTTCGCCTGTCGCTCCTGGTCGGCGCTTTCGGCCTGACGTTGCTCGCGCTTGCAGGGCCATCCGTATCTTTCCATCGGCCGAGTTTCGACACGCTTGCCGTCGTTGACATCACGGGCAGCATGAACACACGTGATTACCTGGATGGCGGACGGCCTGTTTCTCGCCTGGAACATATCAAATCCACGCTGCGCGATCTTGTCGGCGGCTTGCCTTGTGGTTCCCGCGTGGCGCTCGGCGTGTTTTCGGAGCGGCGTTCCTTCCTGCTGTTTGAACCCCTCGAGGTTTGCGACGACTATGCGCCGCTGGCTGGCGCCATCGAAGCGCTGGACTGGCGGATGGCCTGGGAAGGCGACAGCCGAATCTCCTCCGGTCTTTTTCGTGCGATCGGCGACGCGCGAGAATTAGGCGTCAATCTGATGTTCTTCACCGATGGTCAGGAGGCGCCGCCATTGCCGATTTCCGGTTCGCCGCCGTTCGAGGGGCGGATAGGGGGGGTGCGGGGACTCATCGTCGGAGTAGGGGGGTATGAACTCTCACCAATCCCCAAATTCGACGACAACGGACGCGAGATCGGCTTTTACGGGGCCGAAGACGTGCCGCACGAAAATCACTTCGGTCTTCCCCCGCCAGGCGCAGAGGAACGCGAAGGTTATAACGCGCGCAATGCTCCATTCGGCGCCGCAGTCGCCGTCGGTCTCGAACATCTTTCGTCCGTGCGAGAGCCATATCTGCTTTCTTTAAGCGAGAGGACCGGGCTGTCCTACGCCCATCTCACCGATGCGCATCGCCTTCTCGGCGCCTTCAAAGCTGCGGCCGCGCCACAATATCGGTCTTTCCCGCAAAGTCTTCGCCCGGCGCTCGGAGGGGCCGCGGCCGCCCTGCTGATTGGGCTTTACATCCTCTTGCCCGCTTTTGAATCACTCGAGCGGAAACGGCGCGCTGGATCAACGAGAACACAACGGAGATAAATCATGAAAATGCTGTTCGCGGTAGCCGCAATTCTGATCGCATCGCCGGCGCTCGCGCATGGCCCGACGCCCATCAAGGTGGAGGAATCGATCGTGATCGCCGCCGAACCGAAGGCGGTCTGGGCGGTCGGCGGAAAATTCGACGGTATCGCGAATTGGCATCCCTATGTCGCAAGCGTGAAGGCCAAGGGCGGCGACAAGGTGGGGGCGGAGCGCGAGATCGCCTTGCGCAAGGGCGGAGTGCTGAAGGAGGGCCTGGACGAATACGAGCCGGCTTCCTTCAAATATTCCTACCGGATGTCGGATCCCGATCTCGACGCTTTGCCGATCAGCTCCTATTCGACGACTTTTGTGATCACGCCGGCGGCTGGCGGCGGCAGCGAAGTTCACTGGTACGGGCGCCTCTACCGCGGCGACACCGGCAATGAGCCCCCGGAGAATTTGAACGACGACGCAGCGCGCGCGGCCATGTCGGACTTTCTGCGCGCCGGCCTCCAGGGTCTCAAGAAGAAGGTCGAGGGCAAGTAACCGTGCGGCTCGGCTCGGCGTGTGCAGCGATCCTCGCCCTATCCGCCCTGGCGCCGGCGTGGGCAAGCGCCGCCGACCTTTTTGTCGTGTGCCAGGACGACAACGCTCTTATTCGCTTCGATACCAGGTCCGGCAGGGCGACGGCGCAGCTCGGCCTTTCGCCCAGGCCTGCGATGATCGCTTCGGCTGGAGAGAGCGGATCGCTTTTTATCACACATCCCGAGTTGGGGTTGGTGACGAGGTTGGAGACGGCTGATCTGCGAGTGTCCGCAACTCTGGCGGTCGGCGGAACGCCTTTCGGGATCGCAGTCTCCAAAGACGGCCGGTTCCTGTATGTCGGCGACTGGAACGCGAATGTCCTGCGAAAGCTCGACGCGAACACGGGACACACGCTGGCTGAAACGACGGTCGGGCGCGAACCGACCGCCGTCGCCCTCGATGCGGGACGGGGGCGCCTGTATGTCGCTAATCGTGAGAGTGGTTCCGTCTCGTCGGTCGACGCGACCTCGATGCGGCGGGAGAATGACATCAAGGTCGGCGAAGGCCCCTTTGCTCTCGCGCTGGATCGCGAGAAAGACCGGCTTTTTGTCGCCAATGTCAGGAGCGGAGATGTGACGGTCATCGACGCAGAGAAGGGCCGCGTCGTCGCTGACATCCCGATCGGCGGCGCGCCCTACGGCCTCGCGGTCGATTCCCACGTCATCCTGGTGACGAGCCAGCACGGCGATCGAGTTTCCTTCATCGATGCGGCTGAACTTCGCGTAAGCGCGACCTCTCCGGTAGGACGTTATCCCGAGGCTGTCGCAGTGTCCGAAGGCAAGGCGTATGTCGCCAACTGGTTCTCCGGCGATCTGTCCATTCTGGACTCCGGGAGAGGCCGGGCGATCACAATAAAGCTCTGCGAGGGGCCGCGCTCCATGGCGGTCGCAGGCGCGAAAGACGCGCAGGAATAGAGCGTTCTTTTCCTGCATGACGCGCCTTGCCGCGTGCGACGATCGATAGCCGGACCTGTCCTGGCTCGGAAATCGATATGGCGGCGCCCGGACGCATTCAGGCGAGCCGGCCCGAGGCCCGGTTTTCGACTGCAATTCGTATGAGATCCGCTTTGGAACGGGCGCCGAGTTTGGCCTTCATCAGCGTGCAATTATTGGCTACCGTCTTGTACGAGACATTCAGCAGATGCGCGACCTCCATCATGTCTTTTCCATCAGCGAGATTGCGCAAGATTTCGATCTCTCGGCCGCTCAAGCTGTCGACGGGATTGGCTCCCAGTTTCTGTTCCGAGAAAGCGAGCTTGAGCGCCAGTCCGCTGGAGAGATAGCGCTCTCCGCGCGCGACAGCCCGAATGGCTTTGACGAAAGCCATCGGGTCCTCGTTCTTGGCGAGGTATCCCTGGGCGCCCTGTTCTATGGAGCGGGCTGCGAATACCGGATCGTCGTTCATCGTGAATATGATGATCTTGGAGCTTGGAATGCGTTTCAGCATTCTTCGCAGCAATTCAAATCCCGAGACGCCGGGCAGGTTCAGGTCGAGCACGACGACATCGGGCGCTTTGGAGACTTGAGTCTCCAAAGCCTCATCCGCGTTGTGGGCCTCGAAAATCTCGATATCGGGCTGGCCGGACAACATTCCGCGACAGCCCTCGATCACCATGGGATGGTCGTCGACGATCAGAATTCGCATGCGCTGTTTTCTTCGTTCCGTGTTTTGACGGCCAGTATGAGAAGTCACAGGCGGCGCTGTCAATCTTTAGAATATTTCCCTGTGACGTCGGGAATTGGTGGCATATCGACGACTCTCCCGACCCCCGCCTGCGCTGCGACGCGAACGCCGAGTGCAGTCGTTTCCAGGGCGGACGCCATGTCGGCCGCGGCCAGCCGGCGGGTTGTGCGATCGTCCTTCCGCTCCAGAAGTAAATTCTGCGTAAGCTTGCCAATTCACGCAAGGAGTGGAACTTTCCGGCTAACGAGGCGACGCCTGAAGCCGCCGCTCCGTCCGCGCCGCGATGAAATCCCAGGGTCACACAGTCATAGTTCCGAGGTCCGCCAAAATGCGTTGTCTGTCGTTGAAAACCGAGTTGAGCTGGTTGATCGGAACGCTGATGCTGTTGACCCTGCTGATAAATCTCTCAATCCTCATCGTCCATGCGGGGCCACGCATCCGGGCGGAGGACGACACCAGCATTCATCTCGCTCGCGAACTCGTCGTTACCGCCATCGGCAGCCTTCAGGAGACGGACGATCCTCTCCCCGCGCTCAACCGTTTTTACGAGAGCCTGGGGAAGCTCCGGCACGTCGACGTGAAAGTGCTGAGCGGCAACGAAGAGGCGGCGGCGCTCCCTGTGGAAGCGAGCTCGAAAAGTCAGAGTTCAGTGCCAGGCTGGTTCGTCGATCTCGTCCATGCGGCGCCCAGAAAGCTCATCGTTCCGGTCGTTATCCGGGGCGTCAGATATGGGCGCATCGCCATTGTTTCAAATCCGGTTGATGAGCTCGAGGAAATCTGGTCCGACGTATCCTGGCTTGCGCTGGTCAGTCTTCTCGTGACTTCGATGATCCTCGGGGTGGTTCTTTTATTGGTGCGGAAGTCGCTCAAACCGTTCGAAGGACTGAAGCGCGGCCTCGCGGATCTGGAGTCGGGCAAAAGCAACGTTCGGATCGAACAGCGTGGCGCCGCCGAATTCAGGGCGATCTCCGCCGCCTTGAATTCTCTTTCGGAGACTCTGGATCGCATCAAAACGGAGAATCGTTCGCTGGTTGATCGGCTCATTCGGGTTCAGGACAATGAACGCAAGGAAATCGCGCGAGATCTTCACGACGAAGCGGGTCCTTGCCTTTTTTCTATTCGCGCAGGCGTCGTTGCGCTCTCCGAACTCACAAACGGTCCGAGGCCGGATTTCGAGAAAATTCGTCAGAACTGCGCGAGCGTCAATCGGGCGAGCGAGGTCTTGCAGAGCCTGTTTCGAGCTCTCCTGGGGCGGTTGGCGCCGCGGGGCTTGAGCGAATTCGGATTGCGCGAAGTGCTGAAGGGCCTCATCAATTCCTGGCAGGTCAGCCGCTCCGACGTGACGCTCGCGCTCGCCTGTCCTCATGATTTATCGACTCTGGACGAACTGACCGCGCTCACCGCTTTTCGGGTGGTGCAGGAATCTCTGACGAATATCTTCCGGCACGCCGAGGCGGACTCCGCGCAAGTTCGCGTGGAGTTCGGCGTGCTGCCCTCTTCCTCCACGGAGCAGGACTTCGAGGGCGCGCCGGCGCTGCTGATAGAAATCGAAGACAATGGCGTCGGCATTCCCGATCATCCGAGTTTGGGGCTCGGATTGCTGGGCATGAAGGAACGCGTCCAGGCCTTGGGCGGCGCGATTTCAATCGGCAGGCGCGCCGGCTGCGGCACGCGCGTCGCGGCCTCTCTGCCGCTTCCAAAGGACGAAGACGACGACGAATGAAAGCGCGTCCGGCAAGGATGCTTTCGGAATGAGCTTACGCTTTTTTCACAATCGGCTGCGGCCCGCTTTCGGGAATTGTCGGCAGCGACGCTGAGAAATAATCGCGATGCGCGTCCGTCGGGGCCTATGTTAGATTTTCTTTTGAAGCGCTGCGTCATTCTGCGCGGCCGCTATCGAAAGGAGCACGAGTATGAACTGGACTTGCCCAGAGATCACCGAAATCTGCGTCGGGATGGAGATCACCGCCTACGAATCCGCGGAGATCTGACCTTTTAGCGAGGGCCTGTTCGCGGTGCGGATCTGGGCGGCATGCCGCCGAATTCCGCCGCGAACAGAGCGACGTCCGCTCTGTCGCCGAACGCCCTTCAGAGCATGTTCCCAAAAAGTGCGAAGCGGTTTTTGGAAAAGAACATGCTTCGTCAATGAGATTTGGAGCGCGTTCGGCTGCGCTGAAAGCGAACGCGCCCTGGAGCAAAATCCGAAAAAGTTGATAGACTTTTTCGATAAGATTTTGCTTCAGCTTTTTTGAATCTGGAGCGATTTCATATCGACCAGACGATTCCGTCCAGTCGGAAAGCGCTCTAAAGCTTTTGGAGTTGCAAGGTTCGGATGAGAGAATTCATTACCCGTTTTCTTCTCCCGGTTGCCGCTTACCTGTGTTTTTGCATCCCAGGCGAGGACGCCTTCGCCGAAGCAGAAGTTGCGTCCAGGGGAGCATTGCCGGCGCGTCGTCCGGGCTTGTGGCGCATATCGACTGTTTCCGCTGTAGGCGGTCTGCAGGTGGGCGAGACCTGTGTCGGGTTGCAGGACAGCATCATCGGTCCTCAGGGTTCGGATTGCGCGAAACCCGAGATTACGCGAGCCGACGATCAGATAGTGGTGACGGTCGCCTGTGGCTCCGGGGCGGAGCGTATTGCCAGCAGCCTGTTGTTCACTGGAGATTTTGCGACTTGGTACCGAGCGCAAGGCAAGATCGCCACGGGAGACCGGACCGCTAACGACGCGGATTTACGCACGGGCTTCACCATCGACGCCATGTTCCTTCGACCGGACTGTAATGAGACGGCCCCTCGCAACTGAAGTTCGGGCGCGGAAGAAAGGCGATGCGATAATCCGAACCCGCGTTCTGGAGGCGCTGTCGGCGTGAGAGCACGGCTGAGTACAACTGAAACGGGTAGTATCGGCCGGTCCTCTATTCACGGCTGCGTCGAAATTAAGGCATGCTTGAAAAATATGCGTTCCGGGGATTGCGGTTTTTCAAATAGCAAGTGAAATAAAGGAGTTAACCAGCATCTTGGGTTGGAGGCCTCTCCCCATGACGAACTCTCTAAAAGAACTTCCGGCCGGAGATGTCCTGCCGACCGCTTCGACGACCGCACCCTTTCGCCATGGCGCGCTTTGCGCGTTGTGGACGCTGCTTCTCCTGGCGACCCTCGTCCCTGTTGTCGTGGCGAAGCCAAACGAGGCGCGCCTCATAGCGCTTCTCGCCGCGATTTATGTCGGGCAGGCGTTGCTCGCCGAAATACTGGGCGTCCGCGTCGGCCATGAAACCATTGTGGCGCCGCGCCGTTGGGGGCCGTTCTCGTCGTTGTGGAGAAGGCGTTTGGAGATCCAGAGCGTAAAATCCATTCTGGCCAAGCCCAAGTCCGCATGGGGCGAGCAAGTTTTGCTTCAGCCTCTCTCCGGGAGCAGGCTGTTGCTGCTTTTCCAAAGTCGCGATCAGAAACTGGCGTTCTTGAAAGTTGTTTCGACCCGCGATCGCCGCGTTTCGATCTACCGGGCGGATTAGCGGTCGCCATGCGCACGGCGCGAAGGCCGGTCAAGGCTGAGGCCGCCGACCGCTCATTCGCCGCCTGCGTCGCTTCGCCATAGTCGACGCTCCCGCGTTCGTCTTGGGTTCGATCATCTCGAATTCATTTGCAACTCCAATTGGATGGCGTCTTAGCGCCGCTCGAACCCCCGCATTTTGAACGGGCTCGAAACAAACTGCTGAATTTTTGCATATTGCGGCCTGCAGTTGTGGGCTGTAGCGTCCAACTCCTGAAACGCTACCAAAGAAATGGAAGGGAGCCCCCATGGCCAACACGACGGCGGAGCTGGAAGCGCTCCTCATGCAGCGGTCGCTGAGCGACGCCCGGCTTCTGGCGGCTGCGGCGGAAGCGGCGGATTTCCGCATCCTGCCGGATGCGACGGTGATCAAGATCGGCGGGCAGAGCCTGATCGACCGGGGCCGCGCGGCGGTCTATCCGCTGGTGGACGAGATCGTCTCGGTCCGCAAGGATCATAAGCTGCTGATCGGCACCGGCGCAGGCACCAGGGCGCGGCATCTCTATTCGATCGCGGCGGGGTTGGGTCTTCCGGCGGGCGTGCTTTCGCAGCTCGGCGCGTCGGTCGCCGATCAGAACGCCGCCATGCTGGGGCAGCTTCTCGCCAAATACGGAATATCGGCCGTCGACGGCGCGGCGCTCTCGGCTGTTCCGCTATATCTCGCCGAAGTGAACGCGGTCATCTTCAGCGGCATGCCGCCCTACAATCTCTGGATGCGGCCCGCTCCCGAGGGCGTCATCCCCCCCTATCGCACCGACGCGGGATGCTTCCTCGTCGCCGAGCAGTTCGGCTGCAAGGCGATGATCTATGTGAAGGACGAGGACGGCCTCTACACCGCCAACCCCAAGACCTCGAAGGACGCCGTGTTCATCCCGAAGATTTCGGTCGACGAGATGAAGGCGAGAGGCCTGCATGATTCGATCCTCGAGTTCCCGGTGCTCGACCTTCTCAAATCGGCGCGCCATATCCGCGAGGTTCAGGTCGTGAACGGCCTCGTCCCCGGCAATCTGACCCGCGCGCTCGCCGGCGAGCATGTCGGCACCATCATCACCGCGAACTAGCGCACCTTCCGTTCACACCGGAAACCTTCATTCGCTTTTTTTCGCACGCGCACTGGCTGCGCTTCGCGCGGAAACGCAAAGAGATCACCGCCATGTCCGACAACGCCAAAAGCATCAAGCACGTCGCTTCGCCGCTCGCGCGCCAGACCCTTCTCGACGGCGAGCTTACCCGCCCGGTCGCCGGCGGTCGCCCGATCCGGCTCCTTCCCTGGTTGCAGGTGGTCAAGATCGGCGGCAGGTCCATCATGGACCGGGGCGCCGACGCCGTCCTGCCTCTGGTGGAGGAAATCCGTAAGCTCCTCCCGGAGCACCGCCTGCTGATCCTGACCGGCGCCGGCATCCGCGCCCGCCATCTCTATGGCGTCGGCCTGGACCTCGGGCTGCCGGTGGGTTCGCTTGCCCCGCTCGCGGCCAGCGAGGCCGGCCAGAACGGCCACATTCTCGGCGCGCTGCTGGCGCCGGAAGGGGTCTCCTATGTCGAGCGCCCCACCATCGCGAACCAGCTCGCGATCCATCTGCAGGCGGCCCGCGCCGTGGTGGGGAGCGCCTTTCCGCCCTACCACCATCATGAGTTTCCGGCCTCCCGCATTCCGACCCATCGGGCGGACGTCGGAGCTTTTCTGCTCGCCGACGCGCTCGGCGCGGCCGGGCTCACCATCGTCGAGGACGTGGATGGCGTTTACACCGCAGACCCCAAGGGACCGGACGGAGAAAAGGCGCAGCTGCTCAGCGAGACGAGCGCCGCTGAACTCGCCAAGTTCCAGGGCACGCTGCCCTTCGACCCCGCGCTTATCGAGGTCATGGCGACCGCCAGGCATATCAGCCATGTTCAGATCGTAAACGGTCTCACGCCGGGCCGGCTCACGGCGGCCCTGCGCGGCGAGCATGTCGGAACCATCGTCCGCACCGGCGCGCCTTCGGCGTAGTTCGCTCCGGGGGCGACGAAGGCATTGATCCTGTAATTTCCCGTTGATCGGGAGCGGCGGCGCCCCGCCCTTCGAGACGCCCGCTACGCGGGCTCTTCAGGACGGGGCGCCGCCGCCTTTTAAAGCATCCTTCGAGGGCTTGTCGCGTTTCGCAAAAGCGCCTCAGGATGATACCGGCTCGGACCGATCGGTTCGCATTGCGAGCGAAGGGGAGCGATCCAGCCGCGCCAATCTCTCTGGATCGCCGAGGTGCTCACGCTCCGCGCAATGACGGCGCGAAGCGGATTCATTCAGACGGAAACCGTATGAGGCCGCGGGTCGGCCTCTTCCGCTTTCCCTCAGTGAGGCCGCTCGGCGGCTTCCAGCGCCTTGCGGGCGCGTTCCTCGGGCGGGCCGACCAACGCCAGCACCTCGTCGAAATCGCCCCGCACCGCCTTCAGCGCATAGCGCTCGCGCTCGATCTCCTGGGTCGTGCGGAATCCGAGCCTGCGCAGCAGCGGAAGCGGCGGACACCAGCCCTGGACCGCGTGCTGGAACAGGAAAGCCGAGACCAGGGCGGGGAGGGCCAGCCAGCGCCGCCGACCGGTCACGCCCAGAACAATTCCGGCGAAGGCAAGGGCGGAGGCGTTGGCTTCCAGCGATCTCTCGACGTCCCATTCCCGATCCAGCTCGGACAGGCGCTCGTCGATCTTGTCCGGGCGCGTCGCGAGGAAATGGACGCGGGCTATGATGTCGTCGTCGATTCGCCGGTTGAATTCCTCGGCGGTGTGGACAGGCACGCGCTCGGCGCTGCCCGGGATCGTGAAGGTTTCCTGTGTCATGCTGCGGGAACGCATGATCGGCGCGGTCTGTTCCCGGCCATTTGTTTTTGAAACGGAATAAGCCGGGTCCCCGATGCGTCTCTCTCGAAGCTGTCGGCGCCGCTCCCAAATGCCACAGGCATTGGAACCCGCACCGCCACACCTGGACGCTCTGCGAGAAGCATCATTCGGCTTCTCCACCGAAAGCGGTTCAAGTTCCCGGTGCGGAGCCGGCCAGACCGCAGGCGGGGGCGGGAGCGACGCCCGAAAATTCCCAGTCGGCGCCGGGAGATTTCGATTTCGGCGACTGACGGCTTCCGCGCGACCGTATCGATTTTTGCGGCGAACGAATAAGAAATGCCGCCCCAATCGAGCGGATTTCGTATGAACGGCTAATTTGATCGCCGCCGCCTTCATGTTGCGGCGACCAAGGTTCGTGTAAATCGGAACTGAGATGGGTCCGTCTATTTCAGCCGCTTCGCCCGTTCCTTGCAGCGAACGCCGAGCTCCGCGAAGACGCTCTCGATCCACTCGATGACGACCCTGATCCGCGCGAGATGCTTGATGTCGGAGTGGACCAGCAGCCAAAGCTCCCGCATGAGCACGGGCTCGGGGCCGCTCAGCCGCGCCAGCCCGTCGTCGTTGTCGCCGACGCAGAAGGGCATGAGCGAACGGCCGAGGCCGGCTCGAACCGCGTGAAGGGCCACGTCGGAGTCGTTCACCACAAGCGCCGGAGGCAGATCCGGCTCCTGCTTTACGGCGTCGGCCAGCCAGCGCGCGAGCGGCAGACGGCAGAGACTTTCCTCATAGGCGACCCAGGGCAGCTTCTGCGATTGCGATCCAGCCGATGCGAAGACGCCATAGGGCAGTTCGCAGAGACGGTGGGCGAGCACGCGATAATTCTGCTCGGGCCGTTCGAAGCGCAAGGCGATGTCCGCTTCCCGGTTGCTGATGCTCACATTGCGCGGATCCGCCATCATATGCAGCTGCAGCTGCGGATGAAGTTGCAGCAGACCGGGCAGTCCAGGCGTAAGGATCCGGTTCATGACCAGGGCTGCGGCAGTTAGCCGCACGCTGCCCGCGGCCCTGTCGTCGACGCCGGTCGCGACCGTCTTGATGCCGCAGACGCCGATCTCGATCTGCTCGGCATGCCGCAGGATCTCGCGCCCGATCTCGGTCAGCAGCAGCTGCCCATTGGAGCGCTCGAACAGGCGCGAGCCCAAGGCGTGCTCCACGCGGGCCACGCGCCGCGCGATCGTGGTCTCGTCGACGCGCAGCTGCCGCGCCGCCTTGGCGAGGCGGCCGCTCCTCGACAAAACGATTACATAGCGCAGGTCGTCCCAGTTCAGGTTCTGCATATTTGCAGGCATATCCTGCAAACTCGCTTCTGGCGAGGCAAATTTGTTGGTGCTAGCTTGCCGCAGGTCGAGGCGGCGCGCGAGCTCCCCCTGAAGATTCATCGGGATGACGCGCGATCCCGGTCATTCGCCCGGGCGCGGCGCCAGCCGATCGCTCGCGCATGGGCTGGCCGCGCAAGCCGGTTTCACGTCGGGAAAAGCGCGTCCCCGAAAGTCTATCCGACGAAGGACATTGAGATGCTCCAGCTCGTCCTGATCGCCTTGCGGCGCCCCTACACCTTCGTGGTCGCGGCGATTCTCATCGTCATACTCGGCGTGCTGGCTATCGTGAGGACGCCGGTCGATATCTTCCCGAGCGTCAGCATTCCGGTCATCTCGGTGATCTGGACCTATGTCGGGCTTTCGCCGGACGACATGTCCACGCGCATTCTCTATCCCTATGAGCTCGCGCTGACGGCGCTCGTCAACGATATCGACCATGTGGAGTCGCAGAGCTACAACGGCATAGGCGTCAACAAGATCTATTTTCAGCCGAAGGTCAAAGTCGATCTCGCCCTGGCTCAGGTCGGCGCGGCGGGCCAGACGGTGCTGCGCCTGTTGCCGCCGGGCGTGCAGCCGCCGCAGGTCATCGTGTTCAACGCCTCGACCGTGCCGGTGATCCAGATCGCCTTCTCGAGCGCGACGCGGACCGAGGCGGAGGTCGCCGACGCCGTCTATACGCTCATCCGCCCGCCGCTGACGACGGTGACGGGCGCGGCGGTGCCTTTTCCCTATGGCGGCAAATCGCGCCAGGTGCGCATCGATCTCAGCCAGGAGAAGCTGCTCGGCCTCGGCCTCACGGCGCAGGATGTCGTGAGCGCAGTCGAGCGACAGAACCTCATCATTCCCGCTGGAACCCAGAAGATCGGCGATTACGAATACGCCGTCCTCATCAATGACGCGCCGGCCGACGTCGCGGCGCTGAACGATTTTCCGATCAAGCGCGCGGATGGCGCAATCGTCTATCTGCGCGACGTGGCCTATGTCCACAACGGCAGCGCGCCGCAAACCAATCTCGTGCGCGTGAACGGCGAGCCCGCCGTGCTGCTGCCCGTGTTGACCTCGGGCTCCGCCTCGTCCCTGGACGTCATCAACGGCGTCAAGGCGATGCTGCCGCGGTTGAAGCTCGCGCTGCCGGACGGGATCGACATGACCGTGATCGGCGATCAGTCCGACTTCATCACCGATGCGGTGTTCAGCGTCGTGCGCGAGGCGACGATCGCCGCCGCGCTCACCGGCCTCATGATTCTGCTGTTTCTCGGCAGCTGGCGCTCGACGATCATCATCACGATCTCGATCCCGCTATCCATCCTCGCCGCGCTTTTCGCGCTGTCGGCGCTCGGCGAGACGGTGAATGTGATGACCCTCGGCGGCCTTGCGCTGGCGGTCGGTCTGCTCGTCGACGACGCGACGGTCACGATCGAGAACGTCAACCGCCACATGGAGGAGGGGGAGGCGATCGACGACGCGATCGTCAAGGCGGCGAAGGAGATCATCACGCCCGCCACCGTGTCGCTGTTTTGCATCTGCATCGTGTTCGCGCCGCTGCTGCTGCTCGGCGGCGTCGCGGGCTATCTGTTCCGGCCGCTCGCCGAAGCGGTGGTCTTCGCGATGATCGCCTCCTATCTCCTCACCTACACGCTGGTCGAGACGATGGCGCGCTATTTCCTCAGCGCGCAGCAGAAAGAGAAGCTGCGCGAGGCGAGGTTCGGACCGGCGCGGCGCGGCTTCGTTTTCGCGGCGCTGACGCGCGTGCAGACGGCGTTCGAGAGAGGTTTCGACAAGCTGCTCGACGCTTACGCGCGCCTGCTGCAGCTCGCGCTGGCGCGGCCCAGGTCTTTTGTCGCGATCTTCTTTGCGGGCGTCGCGCTCTCCTTCGCGCTGACCCCTTATCTCGGGCGCAATTTCTTTCCCGAGACCGAAAGCAGCTCCCTGCGCCTGCACGTCCGCCTTCCCACCGGAACGCGCCTCGAGCAGGCGGGCGTGCTCTGCGACCGGATCGAAGCCGAGATTCGCGAGGTACTGCCGAAAGAAGCGCTGACGAGCATCGTCGACAACATCGGCCTGCCGATCTCGGGCATCAATCTGAGCTACAATAATTCCGGCACCATCGGCACGAACGACGCGGACCTCACCCTGAGCTTCGATCCCGAGAAGGTCGCCGACGCCAGTTCTTTCGCCGAGATCCTGCGCGACCGGCTGCCGCGCGCGTTTCCGGGCGTCGTCTTTTCCTTCCTGCCGGCGGACATCGTGACGCAGATCCTCAACTTCGGTCTGCCGGCTTCGCTCGATGTCCAGATCTCGGGAAGCATGCGCGAGGAGAACCTCGCCTATCTGCAAAAGACGCTGGAGCGGGTCGCGCGCGTTCCTGGGGTCGCCGACCCGCGCCTGCAGCAGCCGGGCGATCTGCCGACGCTCTATGTCGACGTCGACCGCACGCTGGCGCAGGAGGTCGGCCTCTCGGAGCGCGACGTCACGCTCTCTCTGCAGACCATGCTCACGGGCTCGTTCCAGACCTCGCCGGCCTTCTGGCTAAACGTCAAGAGCGGCGTCTCCTATCCGATCGTCGCGATGGAGCCGCAGTTCTGGAACACCAGCCTCGACGCGCTCGGGAGCAAGCCGGTGGCCGCGGGCGAGGCGCAGCAGATCTTGAACGGCGTCGCCTCGATCCGGCGCGGCTGGAGCTCCGGCGTCGTCACGCATTTCAACACCCAGTCGTCGTTCGATCTCTATGCCGGGGTGCGCGGCCGCGACCTCGGCGCGGTGGCCGACGACGTCCAGAAAATATTGGACGACACGCGCAAGGAGGCGCCGGGAGCTTCGAATCTCGTGCTGCGCGGCCAGATCGCCACGATGCGCAGCGCCTATGCCGATCTCATGCTCGGCCTCGTCCTGGCGATCGTGTTCGTCTATCTCGTCATCGTCATCAATTTCCAATCCTGGCTCGATCCCTTCCTCATCGTCTGCGGCCTGCCGACCGCGCTCGCGGGCATCGCCTGGATGCTGTTCCTGAGCCGGACGACGATTTCCGTGCCCGCGCTGACGGGCGCGATCATGTGCATGGGGGTCGCGACGGCCAACAGCAACCTCGTCATCGCCTTCGCGCGCGAGCGGCTCGACCACGGCGACAATCCGCTGCACGCGGCGGCGGCGGCGGGCGTGACGCGGTTTCGGCCCGTGATCATGACGGCGCTGGCGATGATCATCGGCATGGCCCCGATGGCGCTCTCCGCGGAGCAGAACGCGCCGCTGGGGCGCGCGGTGATCGGCGGGCTGACCTTCGCGACCGCTGGAACGCTGTTGCTGCTGCCGGTCATGTTCAGTCTTGCGCATGATTTCTTTGGAAGACGCAAAGCGGAGCGCGCGCGTCGCGACGAACTGGACAGAGCGGAATTGGAGCAAGCGAATGCCGCATCATGAGTCTCCTCATCTCGGCGCGCCGGATCCGGCGGCGCAGGCGGAGTTTCTGCGCAAGCTGCGGCCCAGGGCTCTGATCGCCCTCGGCGTCGTCCTCACGCTCGCCGCTTTCGGCGTGTTTTCCCGGCGCGCGCGCGAGGCCGAGCTTGCGCGCGTGACGCAGGAGGCCGCGATTCCGACGGTCGAGCTCTACACGCCGACGCTCTCGACCGCCACGCAGGATCTCGTTCTGCCGGCCAATGTCGAGGCTTTCGTCGACGCGCCGATCTACGCCCGCGTCAACGGCTATCTGAAGAGCTGGAGCTATGACATAGGCGCGCGGGTCAAGGCCGGCGATGTCCTGGGCGTGATCGAGGCGCCGGATCTCAACCAGCAGGCGGAGCAGGCCAAGGGGCTGCTCGCACGCAGCAAGGCCGAGCAGAATCTCGCGCGCGCGACGGCGAAGCGTTGGACCACGCTGCGCAACGAGGCGGCCGTCTCGGCGCAAAGCGCGGACGAGAAAACCGGCAATCTCGAGGCCGCGACGGCCTCGCAGAACGCGGCCCAGGCCAATCTCGACCAGATCAACGCGCTCAAGGGCTACCTCAATCTGACTGCGCCTTTCGACGGCGTCGTCACGGCGCGCAATGTGGACGTCGGCGCCCTCATCGACGCGGGGGCAGGACGGCGCGAATTGTTTCGCGTCGCCGACATCCACAAGATGCGCATCTATGTTCGCGCGCCGCAGGCCTATGCGGCGAAGATCGCGGCAGGCCTGACCGCTCGGCTGACGCTGCCGCAATATCCAAGCCGCGAATTTTCGGCGAAAATCGTGACGACCTCCAACGCCATCGCCGCCGGCTCGCGAACCCTGCTGGTGCAGTTTCAGGCCGACAATCCCGACGGCGCCTTGTTGCCCGGGGCTTTCGGCCAGATCAGGATCGCTCTTCCGCCGGAAGGCGCGCCCCTGCTGGTGCCGGCGAGCGCGCTGGTCTTCGTCAATGCGTCGCCTCAGGTCGCGACCGTCGACGACAACGGAATCGTGCGCATGAAGTCGGTGACGATCGCGCGCGATCTCGGCGCCTCGCTCGAAATATCCGCCGGCCTTTCCTTGAAGGACCGGGTGATCCGGACGCCCTGGCAATCGGTGCATGACGGGATCGTCGTCAAGATCAAGGACGCCAAGACCAAGGAAGCAGACGCGAGATGAGGATTTTGCCGCGTTTTCTGCTCATGTCCCTGGGCGTGTCGCTCGGCGGCTGCAATCTCGCGCCCGAATACGTCCCTCCGCCCGTGGAGGTTCCGGAGAGCTTCAAGGAGGCGAAGGGGACGGCGCCTGTCGTCGTCAAGGGGTCGTCCCGCCACGAGGGCGGAACGACGACCGACGGCGGTCCGCAGTGGCTTTCCGCCGATCCCGCGGATCTGCGCCCGCGGGGACCCTGGTGGGGGCCGTTCAAGGACAAGCAGCTCGACGCGCTGGAGCGCGAGCTCGATGCGCGCAATCCAGATGTCGAAGCCGCCGTGGCGGCGATGGACCGGGCCCATGCTTTGGCCGGGAAGGCCGCCGCCGGCCTCTCGCCGACGCTCACGGCCGGCGGCCAGCTCACCGAGAACAAGGAATCGCTGCACCGCCCG
Source organism: Methylocystis heyeri (assembly GCF_004802635.2). Lineage (NCBI taxonomy): Bacteria > Pseudomonadati > Pseudomonadota > Alphaproteobacteria > Hyphomicrobiales > Methylocystaceae > Methylocystis > Methylocystis heyeri. Next base: position 2,189,696 of record NZ_CP046052.1, on the reverse strand, counting down.
CTTCGTCTCTCCGGGACCTTTCCGAGCGCCGGCGATTACGCCCGAGCGGCGCTTTCACAGGGCCTGCCCATGAACTCGCCGACCTTCTTCGGCGACAACCAGCTCACGGCGCAGTCGAGCTATGAGATCGATCTCTGGGGGCGCGTCCGCAATCTCGCGGGCGCGGGAGCGACGCAGGCGCAGGCGTCGGAAGCCGATCTCGCAGCGATCTCCTTGAGCCTACAGGCGGAGCTTGCGCGTAATTACATCGGCCTCCAGGGCCTCGACAATGAGGTCGCGCTGCAGAAGCGCATCATTGCGGCCTATGCGGGTTCGCTCGAGCTGGTGCAGAAACGCGTCCGCGGCGGCATCGCCTCGCCTGCCGACGTGACGCGGGCCCAGACGCAGCTCGACTTCGCCAAGGCGCAGCTTTCCGACATCGAGGCCCGGCGCGCGCTGCTGGAACATGCGGTCGCCATTCTCGCAGGCCGCCCGCCCGAAGGCTTCTCGCTGCCGTCGTCGCAAAGGCGGGTCGCCTCGCCGACCATTCCGCTCGGCGCGCCCTCGCAGCTTCTGGAGCGTCGTCCCGACATCGCGGCCGCCGAGCGGCGCGTCCACAGCGCCAATCTGTCGATCGGCGTCGCGCGCGCGGCTTTTTTCCCGCGCTTCACGATCAATCTTTCCGGCGGAACCCAGGACACGGGCCTGAGCCTCTTCAACGCCCGCAACAGCCTGTGGTCGGTCGGGCCGGCCGTCACCTTGCCGATTTTCGACGGCGGCGCGCATGCGGCCGATCTTCATGACGCCGAGGCCGCCTATCTCGAGGCCGTGGCGCGCTACCGCGGCGTGGTGCTGCGCGCCTATGGCGAAGTCGAGGACGCGCTTGCGCAGATCCGATATCTCGATCGTCAGGAGAAGGATATCGCCGCCGCCGTCGTCGCGGGCGGGAAGACGCTCGACGTCTCGCTCAAGCTCTACGAGGAGGGGGTCGTAACCTATGTCGAGGTGGTGACGGCGCAGTCGGACGCTTTCGCCGCCCAGCGCCAGGCGATCGCGCTGCGCACGGCGCGCCTTCAGGCGGCATTGTCGCTGATGGCGGCGCTCGGAGGCGGCTGGACCGCCCCGGTCTTTACGCCCCCCGCATCGGAGCCGCCCTGCGCGGTCTGCGAAATGGCGGCGCAAGTAGCGGAGAAATCATAGAGGTTTGCCATGAAATAGATAATTGTCGGTTTGAGCGACGACGCGGAAAAGGAGCTCATGCTGAGGGCGGCGAACCGCGGGCGCAGCCTTGAGGAAACTGCCTCCGAGATTCTGTCGGCGCCGACCAAGTGGTGGGCCTGCAATTGCGGAGGGTTGGAGCGCAGCGCCGCCGATCCGGGGAGCCCGGTCCAGTTCGACGAGGAAACGAACGAATACCACCTCGTAATGAAAGCGGATTCTTTCGAATCGAGAACGTTGATCCGTTATTGTTGTTTTTGTGGAGGCAGAGCGCCCGCATCAAAGCGGCGACAATTGTTTGAACCCGTCTCGGGCGAGGAGATTGCCCGGCTGCAGGGTATATTCAACGGAATACACACTTTTGAAGAGGCCGCTTTGTCGCTCGGCCCGCCGGATCGGGATGTTCCGGGAGGCGTGGCGCAGGCCGAAATTGACGGAAGCCGTGCGATATCCTCACGCTATGTCGTGTACAGCAAAATATCGGATAAAACAGACGTGGCGCTGACCGATAGCGGCGATGGAGAGGTTGCTATCAGCTATATCGGGAAGCCAAAAAGATCGGCCTAAATTCCGAGGAATACTGTTTGACGAAAGACCGGTTGACATTCCGCCTGACGACCGACGGGGATCAGGGCGAACTCTTCATCGAAGCAATCGTCGGCAGGTTTTCGGGCGCCGGAAGCGCTTGGTTCAATCTGGAGGCGATCGAGGACCAGCTCGCCGGCTTCGAGGCCTGTCCGATCAGCCGTCTTGTTCCGCCAAGGATCCAGGGCGGCTATTATGACTCCGGGGAGCTCGAGGAGGAGCATCTTTTCTGCTCGATCGTTCCCACAAATTCTACCGGCTCCCTGGCGTTTATGATCAGGCTCGCGACGCCCGGCCGGGTTTCCTCCGCCTGTCGCTTTTCTTTTTCGGGGGAATTCGCGACCGATTACGAACAAGCCAGACGATTTGCGAGAGAATTGAGAGCGCTTATTTCACAGGGAGGCGGCTCCTTCGTGCTTTATTCAGAGAGTTGACGGCGCAGACGCCGCGCCGTCGCATCAGATGAGCGCGTGGTCGGCCAGCTCCAGGGCGCGCCTCAGATCGTCGGTCTCGGCCGGCTTTATCAGGTGGCGGTCGAAACCCGCGGCTTCCACGGATCTTCGGGTTTCATTCTCGCCCCATCCGGTGAGCGCCACCAGCACGACGTCGCGCCCCTGTGGATGTCGCCGCATCCGCCGCGCGGTTTCGAACCCGTCCATGCCGGGCATGCCGATGTCCAGAAAAACGACTTCGGGCTTGAACTCGGCGAGAAGTTCAAGCCCCTCCAAGCCGCTGTAAGCGACCCTGACGTCGGCGTTCAGGCTTTCCACCTGCAAAGCCAGGCTGTCGGCGACGTCGCGCATGTCGTCCACGATCAGCGCACGACGCCGCGGCGCATCGGCCATGACGGCGGTGTCCTGCCGAGCCGTCTTCTCCTCCGCGACCTCGGCCGCGAGCGGCAGGCGGACCAGGAACCGGCTCCCCTGACCCTCTCCCTTGCTTTCCGCCGTGACCTCGCCGCCATGCAGGCGCACCAGGTCCCGCACCAGAGCGAGGCCTATGCCCAGCCCGCCCTGAGCGCGGCCGATGGTGCGATCGATCTGCGCGAAGAGGTCGAAGACATGGGTGAGCATGTCCGCGGGGATTCCGATGCCGGTGTCGGCGACTGTCATGACCGCCTCACAGCCCCGGCGTTCCACCCCGAGCTCGATGCGGCCTCCGGGATCGGTGTATTTGGCGGCGTTGTTGAGCAGATTGGAGACGACCTGGGCGATACGGACCGGGTCCGCTTCGATCCACAGCGGTTCGGCGGGCAGAGCGAGCCGGAACTCGAGCTTGCGCGCTTCGATGAGCTGGCGGCAGGCTTCGGCGGCGTTGGAGACGACGTTATTCAAATCCAGCCGCTCATATTTCAGCTCTATAACGCCGCGGCTGATGCGCGAGACTTCAAGCAGATCGTCGACCAGACGCACGAGATGCTCGACCTGCCGCTCCATTATGCCTTGTATTTTTTCCACCCCAGGCCCCTGGCGCCCGGTCCTGCGCAGCACGTCCAGCCCTGCGCGCAGCGGCGCCAGCGGGTTGCGCAGCTCATGCGCGAGCATGGCCAGGAACTCGTCCTTGCGGCGGTCGGCTTCCTTGAGCCTTGCGGTGGCTTCCTGAAGCCTTTCCTCGGCCTGCACGCGCTGGGTGTCGTCTATGGCGATGCCGCCGACATATGTTTCGTCGTCGTAGCCCGTGATTATCGGGAATTTGCTCACCAGGAAGTGACGCCTCGCCCCGGAATGATCGACGAGATATTCCCTGGTCGTAAGTCCGACGGCGTCTTCGAGCGCGAGACGATCGTTTTTTGCGTAGAGGGCCGCAGCTTCCGCGCCAAAAAGTTCTTCGTCGGTCCTGCCGAGGATCTGGTCCAGGCTCTTGCCCGCGATTTTCGAGAGCGCTTCATTTGCAAAAATAAAGCGGCCTTGCTCATCCTTGATCCAGGCGTTGCCGCTCAAATGACTCATGAAGCTGGAGAAGCGTTCTTCGCTCTGGCGCAGCGCGGTTTCCATGCGCAGGCGGCTGATGGCCAGGGAGATCAGATTGCCGGCCGCATCCATCACTTCCATTGCGGCGGGTTCGAATTTGGCTTGCTTGCGATCGGCGAAAGTCAGCGTTCCGAGGATGCGCCCCTGTTCGAGCAAAGGACGGCAGTAGCAGCAATTGACTCCAAAGGATTGCAGCAGCTGGTCCTGCGGGCAATTCAAGGGGTTGGGGTTTCGGCCGGCGTCGCCGCCGAATTCGGTGAGACGGCTGCAGGCGGCCCTGGCGCAATCGAGCGCCCGCATGGCTGAGACTTCCTGTTCGGAAAGTCCTCCGCAAGCGTTGAGATATTGCCGCTCCGATTGCTCGTCGAACAGGAAGTTGAAAAACACGTCACATCCCACGAAGCCGATGATGTCCCGGCACATTTCGCCGACGACGATGGAAGGATCGTGGCCTTGGAGCAGGCGCATCGCCGTCCTCGAGAGCAGCTGGTCGCGCGCTGCGCTCCATTCGAGCGCCTTCCTGGCCGCTACGGCTTTGATCGCGCGGATCTGGGCGCGGTAGAGCAATTCGACGATGCCGACGGTCAAGACATTGCTGCCCAGGAAAAACGCGAGGTTGATCCAGTCGCTCGAACCGACGAGAGGCACGAAAAATCCGTGCAGGGCGAAGGCGCTGAAGAGCGTCGCAGCTATGCCGCTCGGCCAGCCGCCGAAAACGGCGGCGAAAGCGATGAACGGAAAAAAGGTCACATAGGGGACCTTGACCGTTCCGTATCCAACCAGCGCGACGCGAACCAGCACGCCAATGGCGGCGAACAGCGCGCCCATCGCAACGCTGAGCCCTATCGCGGACCGCGTGCGCTTCATGAGCCGGACAAAGAAGCTCTCGAAGGCCCTCATTTGCGGCGCCGCCTGCCGCTCCAACCCGAAAAAGCCGTGGTAAAGCTTGATCAACTCCAATTCCTTACGCGCGTGGCGTTCAATCAATTCTTATTGCCCAAACGGTCTGCAATGCAATCTTTGTATGGCGCCTCGCCTGCGTCCAAATGCGCAGGCGAACGCAGGCTGTGCAGCGTTCGAAGCGGCGACAGCGCGCCGAAACGGCGCCGCCGCGTCGCGGTGGACCAACAAAGTGCGAGCCAAATCAACGCCGGCCGTGGCTTTTCGCTGCGAGCCTCGCCTCGGCGGCTTCGCCGCAAAAGGCGGGCGCCGTTCTTCATCCGATGGCGGAGCGTTTACGCAGATCGACTCGCCCTGGGGGCGGGCCAGGCAATATCAATGGCTTGAAACGGGACAGCGCTGGCCGCGCCGTCAATCGCGAAAAGCGTTTTCGGAAGTCGCCTTCAGGCTTCCTGTCTGCGGGCGATTGCGCCGGCGCGTTCCAGAATTTCGTCCGGCGTCTCGGTGACGTAAAGCGTCACGTCCTTGTCGCCGGACACCAGCCATATCAGCGCGCCCTTCTTGTGGGATTCTATCGCGCTGGTGTTCACGAGATTCACGAATACGGCTTTGCCGGTGTCCTGGGAGGTCAATTTTATCCATTCGCAACTCATGAGCGATTCCTCCGGTCCAAAATTGGAACGGGGGAATATGAACGCAGGCGTGTGACAATTTTAAGCTCTGGCGGCGCCGGACGGCCGAGCGGCCCTGGCCGCTGTCGTTCGTTCCTCCGGGCCGCTGAAAATCGCGGGGTTTCCGTTGCGCCGCGCGAGTTCCCGGGGCTTGTATGAAAGCGCGAGGCAAGGCATTTAGAGCGCTTGGGCGAGGGCCGACACGCTCTTGCGATGAGAATGCGCTTCAATTCCGTGGCGCGGCGCGATCTTTCGAGCCATTCGGTTCGAGCGGGCGCGCCGGCGCCTCTCCGCCGCCGCGGCGGTCAGGGCTCGGCAAATGAAATTCTTCGTTGACGCGGACACAGGCGATTCGATTTCCGGGTGGGTTGTCCTCGACAACCCCTCCGCGACGCCGTCTTTCATCGTCCAGATCCCCGGCCGCGCCGAAACCCGGTTCGACGCCAATGTCGTGCGCCCGGACATCCGGGACGTCGGCATGAGCGCGACGGATCGGGTCGGTTTCAACCTGAATGTCGAGCATGTGGCCGATTTGCCCGAGCTCGCCGACGTCACGATATTGGAAGCCGGGAGAGGCCTTCCGATTTACAGGCGGTTTACGAGCGAAGACAAGATCGAGAAGAGATTCTACCTGTTCGACGCGGCGGTCATACCACAGCAGCATATTTATGAAGCGATAGAGAAGAGATTTGCTCTCGCCTATCGAAGCTGCGAGCGTTACGGTCTCGAGACGATCATTTCGCTGCTGACCAATCCGACCAGCGAATCCATGTTTGCGGCGGGCAAGCTGGGCCACAGATATGATTATTTCCTCACGCAGAAGAATTTCATTCGCGCCGCGTTGCTGCGCGAGCCTCACGAGGATTTGGCGGAAAGGCTGCTTCTGCTGAGCCTCGCCGTCAAAACCAGGAAAGAGTCGGTCATCCAGCAATATTTTCCCCAAGGGGAGCAGCTTCTCGATTTCGTGCGGGATCTCTCGCTGGATAATCCCAGGCAGTTGAGAGCGGCCTTCGGCGATCTTCCCGAGCGGCAGCGCGACGCCCTTTTGAGTCCGGTGACAAGGACGCTCGCCTGCGATTTCGGCGAGCCGCCGCGCGAAATGCATATTGCGACCGCGCTCGACAATCTCGCCACGCTCGACCTTGTGGGGACGCGCGAACATTTCGGGCTCTTCAAGGATTTGCTGAGCGAAATCGCGGGAGTCGATCTGCTCGGCGATTGCGAGATTTCGGCGTTCGGACAGGTCAGGGAACTCGCCGAGACGCTCAAGAAGATAAGCGCCGTCGCCGATTTGATCCATGAGGATCTCGCACTCTACGCCTTGGTGACCAACGCGATCGAGGAAGGCCGGCAGAACGTCGAGCAAAACCAGTAGAGGCGGCGACGAAATTCACGAGGTGGAGATCGAACCGCCCTGGGCCGACTCGAAAATCACCAGATCCGCAACGCCGAAATCATTGGCGCAACCGCAATTCGGGCATTGAACATGGAAGGCCGCGCTTCCGCCGAGGCTGATCGCGCCGGAGTTCGTCGGCTCGTCCAAAATCGCGAAATGCCGGCGGCAGGCGCTGCAGGCGAAGCCCAGATACCAGCCGCCAGGGCGAAGGCTCTCCTTGGCGACGACGTCGAAGTCCCCTTTGAATTCGATGGCTCTCTGCATCCCGCGCCCTGACGGATAAAACGCCGCGACAGGCTTCTGTCGATTATCAATTCGTTTGCGGGGCTCGCCGTTCCCATGTCCACGGCAGGGAACGTCGCGAGAAAACGCGGGTTTTCCATTTGGGCGAGCGGTCTCGTCCGATCGGAGGGAAGCGCCGTGACGCTCAGAAAGCTCGACAAAGCCGAATGGGGCGCGTTTTTCCAAAATCTCACGCGGGCGCTTCAAGGAGCGCAAGCCGAAATCGACGTCATGTCCTTGTCGATCGGCGCTCAGGCGCAGACGGGCTGGCGGCCTCTTTTCGGATTGGCTTACGATGAGAAGGACGATGTGCTGGAGGTGGCTCTCGAAGGCCTCGACCACCTCATCCCGAAGCCGGTCGAAATTTTCTTCGACGACCAGGCGGGCATGATCGGCAGCCTGGAGGTCACGGACCGCGCCGAGGTCAAGCAGATCGTCAAGTTCAGACAGCCTCTCGCGCTGGCGGGCGAGTCCCGATAGCGGCGCCTGCGGCTTGAACTTCCGGCTGGATCGGAGAGCCTCGGCGACGCTTTCGCCCGCGCATTACAGATGCGCGAGCGAAGCGAAGGCCTCGGGCTCAGTAGCCCCACCAGGGGCCGAAGGGATATTGCGGGCTCTCGGCGAGCGCGGCCGGGTTGATCCGCCGCGAGGCGTAACGCGCCGGTCGGCTCCTGTTGGCGGTTATCGTCCGTGTTTCGCCCTCGCCGCACAAGCGATAGCCCATGCTCGCGAGCTGCATGCCCGAGAGCTTCATCAGCGGACCGGGAACCCTGCCGCCCGAGGACATCACATGGGCGATAAACAGGCGGCGCAGCGCCGGCTTGTAGGATCTCGCGAACAGATCGGTCAGTTCCGGGCTGACCACTCCCGCGTTCGGCGCGCCGACCCAGGGAGCATGGAATCCAAAGACGGCCTGCGGCGAAACGCAAGCCCGGCGCGCGGCCAGGAACAGAGTGCAAGAGGAATCGCACTCCACCGCCCCGATCCGGATCGGCTCCCCGCGCGCTTCAGCCACGGCGAGCCTGTGCGTGTAGCTCGCAATCTGTCCGCCCGGATCATTGTTGACGACATCGAGGGCGCTCGCCGGCGATGAGGCCAGTACAAACGCTATCACTCCTGCAAGACCTATTGATCGCAGCATTCTCGTTTCCTTAAGGAGGTGTGGCGCAGGCCTTCGCTCGGCGCCGCTTCGCCAATTATGTCTTCGGCCGGAATGTCGCTGGAGCGCATCCCGCGAGCGCACTGCGATGCAAATGCCCGCCAGCTTTCGCCACGATGCGCTCACAGCGCACGTCGTGCCTCCCGCGGCCGAGGGAGCGTTTCAAACGCGGCTCCTTCCGGCCAGCTTAAGTCTGTTTGTGCGGGTCTATTTTGGCGACAAAAAGGCGCCGCTGCGCATAAACTATTGCTGTAGAACAATATTTCTTGACCTGAGCAATGACGGCCAAGGCTTCGCGGGGCTTGCCTCGGAAAGGCTCGAGCCCCGGAAGGGCTCGAATACCAGTATGTCGGCGCTTCGCTCTGAAGAGGCGCCGAGAGCCCTGCTATTCGATTATGCTGCTCGAATAGCGGAGGGATCGTTCCATGTCGGGATGGCGGCGCTTCAGACTTTCGAGGCCCTCGTCGCCGATCAGCGCGTCGGCGTGGGAGAAGACCTCGGTCATCAACTCGTCGATCTGGCTCCTGCTCAGGCCGAGGTTCTTCAACTTGCCTTCGAGGGCGAGCGTATCCAGGCGGCCTTCGCCCTGGAAGCTGTGCGAAGCCGCCATGAAGGTGGTCAGCCCGCCGTCGGAAGCGGCCAGAGCGGACATGACCGCTTCATGCGCGGCGGAGGAGTCGTCGATCAATTTCCCGATCCGGCTTTGGGGCGCCTGATCGCGCAGGAACAGCAGCACGGACCCGACGGCGCGTCGCGCCACTGCAAGGTCCGTGGACGTCAGCTCTGCAACTCGCTCGATGAGCTTATGCATCTCGTCTCTCCCAGGTTTTGCGTGCCCTCAGAAATGCGTTGATTTCAGACGCGGACAAGAGGCTGCATCCAGTTTGAATCCGGCGTTCGCCGAAGTGGCGCCAAACAGCTCTGCTCGGCTCTTTGCCGGAAAGACGCCTGCGCTGCTGCATGGCGTGCGTACTTCCCCCGACTGTCTGAAATCAAAGCGCTTACTAAATCGAATCTCCTCAACGGCGATATCCGGCAGTCGCTGGAGCGCTTTCCGGAAAGATAAAACGTTCTAGCGACAAGAAAGCGCAAGATAAGACGAGTGAAGCGCATTCTGCTCACGAAGACCTGCCTGGCTTTGCAAAATGCGCTTTGAAGGAGAGCAAAAAATGAACAATCCCTTCGATTACCCCGGTTGGCCAAAAAACTTCGGCCAGTTCGCAGCGGCCCCCACCATCATCAGCGCGGCGATAGGCCTTATAGGCATAGGCTTGTTCTCAGCCACGGAAGGCGCCGCGTTGAAAGCAATCCGCTTCATGCTGTTCGACGAGCCTTTCGCTTGAGTTTCCTCGACGACGAATCCCCTGTTTCATTTGGGTAGCCGGCCTGTTCCGGCGCGTGCGTTCCCAGGGCGAAGCCGATCGCCCCGGGATCGTCCCTGATCGGTCCTGCGCTTTACCCCCCTCCCGCTACGAGCCCATGGCCCATTGACGGAAAGCTTCAGGAGCAGCGCGAGCGCGCCCGCGCGGCCCTTGCGTCAAGGAACGATATGGGCTTCCAGGAACCACAGATCCTTGTCGAGAACCCGCGAGAAGCCGACGAGTATGTCGGAGGTGTCGTCGTCTCCGGCTTCGTCCGAGGTCTCGATCCCTGCGCGCACGGAATTGGCGACCTGTCCATAGCGTTCGGCGAGCGCCTGGAGATGATCCTCGATCGTCGATATATCGAGCGGGTAGGGTTTGAGCGTCGTCGCCTTTGCGACCGATTGCGGCGTTCCGAGCGCGACGCCGCCGAGCTGCACGACGCGTTCGGCTATCGTATCGACATGCTCGTCGATCTGGCTGCGGAACCCGTCGATCATCTCATGGATCGCGATGAATTCCCTGCCGCGCAAATTCCAGTGAGCCTGCTTGGTGATCAAGGCGAGGTCTATCGCCTCGGCCAGCCGGGCGTTGAGTAGCTCGATGACCGTGGCTTTGGAGTTCGACGGCAGATCGTTCCGCGTTTGATGCAGCTTCGTCGCGGCATTCTCCCGACCTTTGTTCATAGCGAGAGCTCCGTTTGGATTTGAGGCTCGAATATAAGGAAGCAGGAAGAAAACAGCGCCCTGCCGTCACAGGATTTAGAGCGCATTCCGCAAAAGTCGGCAGGCTCGCACGACGGGAACGCATTCGACCGAACGATTGCGTCACATCCGAATACGCGCGTTTCGGAGGCCGTCGCCGCGCGCGGGTCGTCCGCTGCGTCGAACCGGGCCGGCTTTGTGGTCATGCGGGCGGAAACTCAGTCTCCCAGATTGGGAACCACCTCATCCTCGCCGGGTGGGCCGCCCTGGGCCGCTTCGGATAGTTCCTCGATCTGTTCGGTCAAGGTCTCGAACTGGTCGCGCGTCTTGTTGACGACGACCTCCGGGATGCTCGACGGTGAAGTCGAAGCCCGGGCGAGATCGCTGAAGAAATTCACGCTCGCCAGGAAATTGTCCGCCGAGAACTGGAGCAGCTTGGCGTTCAGCGCCTGAGCGTGCAGCAGCAGGGCCCAGTAGGGGTTTCGCTCGAGATTGAAAGCGTCGGTGTTCATCGTGGTCGCCTCTCCGCCACCCACCCCTTTACAGATGGCATTGTAAACCTGTTTTCATCGTGCGGGAGTCTATTTTAGCGGCAGCACGTCCTTGCCGACTTCCGGCGAGCTGAGGCCGCCGGAGTAGGGGCCGAGCCAATCCACGAATTTGAAGAACATGAACACAGCAAAAAGGATCGCGCAGGCCACTGCGGCAAGCTGGATAAATACCGTGTCGTCACGATGAGTGTGTTCCTTCATGGCTTCGATTCCGTTGCAACGGCTGCGCAGCTCCGCCTTCTTCGAATTTTTCTAGCTAGGCCTCGCTCTTCCCGGGTCAAGAACGCCGGCGGTCACAACCTGACTTCCACCCGAGCCGGTCCGGTGGCCTTCGTGACGCTTACCGATACTTCGCCGTCATACCGTCTGAGCAATATGTCCAGTCTCGCATCCCCGACCGCGAGGGAGCGGATGGCGAGCTGATCCAGAAAGGCCGGAAGCTTGGGCTTGCGGAAGCGAATGCACTCGGCCGCGTAATCGATCTCGACGCCGAGGCTCGCCTGGATGAATGCAAAGGGCGCCGCCGAAGACCATGCCTGCGGCGCGCAGGCGACGGGATAAAGTGTCGGCGCTTTTCCCCTCGTGCGCTGGAAGCCGCAGAAAAGCTCGGGAAGGCGACGCAGATCCATGTAGCATGCGGCGTCGAACTGCGCGGTGAAAAGCTGCTGGAGCTCCTGCTTCAGTCCATAGCGGGCAAGACCGAGGCCGATCATCGCGTTGTCGTGAGGCCAGATCGAACCGTTGTGGTAGGACATGGGATTGTAACGGGATTCCCCCGCAGCTATCGTTCTGACGCCCCAGCCGGAAAAGAACGGTCTGCTCAAGAGCTGCTCGCCGACTCTTTTGCCGCGCGCGTCCGAAGCGATGCCGGAGAACAGCAGATGCCCCGCATTGGACGAGCGAACTTCGCAGCGCCTCTTTTCGCCGTCGAGAGCTATGGCGTAGAATCCGAGCGCATCCGACCAGAAGCTTTCGTCGAATCGCGCCTTGAGCTCCTCCGCCTCCCGCATCAGACGAGCCGATTGCGCGGTGAAGCCGATTACGGCCGCCAGCCTCGCCGCATGGCGCTTCGCCGCATACACATAGCCCTGTACCTCGCAAAGCGCGATCGGCCCATGCGCGAGCGAACCGTCGGCGTGGAAGATGGAGTCGGACGAATCCTTCCACCCCTGATTGACCAGCCCGCTTTCATCCTGCCGGAAATATTCGACGAATCCGTCGCCGTCGCGATCGCCATATTTGTCGATCCATCTGAGCGCGTCCTCCACGCGAGGCCATAAATCGGCGATCGTCTTGAGGTCGCCGGTGCGCTCGAAGTAAAGACCGGCCAGAATGACGAACAAGGCCGTGCCGTCGACGGAGCCGTAGTAGCGTGCGAAAGGAACCTCTCCCAGCCGCGCCATTTCTCCGCGCCTGATTTCGTGCACGATCTTGCCCGGCTCGGCTTCCGCCTCCGGCCTCACCGAGGTCGCCTGCGTTGCGGCGAGATATTTGAGAACCCCCCTGGCGATCGAGGGGTCGATCCACAGAATCTGCATCGCCGTTATGAGCGCGTCGCGCCCGAAGATGGTGCTGAACCAGGGAACGCCCGCGTAAGGAAACGGCCCGTGTTGCGTATGCGTGACCAGCATGAAGAGATCGGCCGCCGATTGACGCAGAACCTCGTTGAAGACCTGGTTCGAGGTTTCGATCTCCGCCGCTCCGGCGGCGAGCGACCTGAGTTCGCGCCTCGCGCGCTTCATGTTGAAGAAAAAACTGCGCGCAGCTTCGCGGGGATGCTCTTTTCCCTCGGCGCAATTGATCGAGAAAAACACCGAGTCGCGGCCGCCTTTGGCGAGGTCGAGTTGATACAGCGCGCTGCCGTTGGTCAATTTCACTGGAGCGGGATCGAAGATCGCCGTCGTTCTCCTGACCACGCCGTCGAGCCCGTGATAGGAGATGACGATGCGATCGCTTTCGGCGGCGAACTCCTTGTGGCCGCGGCGCGGACGACTGTTCCCGCGCACTTCAAAAATATCGGAGAAATCGGCGCCGAAGAGAATCTCGAGGTCTATTCTGGGATTGGTCGCGTCGTAATTCCTGAGCCCCAGACGCTCGAAACAGGCGCCGCCCCACAGGAACTTCGACCTGACGATATGCACCATGTCGCGCTGCAGGACCAGAAGATCATTGTCTATGATGTCGGGGTTGGTGAGATCGACGCTGAGCGCAGCGTTATTGTCCTCGACCTTGGAGCTCAAGAACAGCGGGCGCTGGCCATTGACCAGGATCGTGAGGCTGGAGAGGTAGCGCGTGTCGTTGTGGTAGAGGCCTTCCGGGCTGCTTTCGCCGGGTATGATGTCTCCGTAACGGTCGAAAACGCCGAAGGTGTCCCCGTGCTTGAGGACGCGCGTTCTCCGCTCCAGAAGCGACGCCGTCGCAGCGATGTAGAACTGCACCGGGAGGGCGTCGGGCGCCGGTTTGACGCCCAGATGTTTGGCCGAGGGCTCATTCATCGGACATCCGCCTTTTTGAACAAGGCCGCGCCGCCGAACAGGGCAGAGCTGCGCCGGCTATTCCGCGCCGGGGCGCGAGGGCTGCCTATAGCGGTCGAACGGTTCGATCAGGCTTAGATTGGGCGCCGGCTTGGCCTTGCCAAGGGATGAGTTAGGCCTTTTGAGCAGGCGTTCGTAGACCTTGATATAATTGCGCGCCATGAGTTCCGACGTGAATTTATGCTCGAAGGTCTTGCGCACGAGACGGCGGTCGAGATTGTCCACCTTCGCCACGGCGGCCGCCGCCTCGTCGACGCTTTCGACGATAAAGCCGCTGACGCCGTCGTCGATCACCTCTCTCACCGACCCGTGCGGGAAGGCGATCACCGGCGTGCCGCAGGCCATGGCTTCGATCATGACGAGACCGAAGGGTTCGGGCCATTCGATCGGGAATATGAGCGCTTTGGCGCCATTCAGAAACGCCTCTTTTTCGTTTTCGCCGATCTCGCCGATGAATTCCACATTGGGCGCAGCCAGAAGCGGCGACACCGTCTCGTCGAAATAGCATTGATCGACCTTGTCTACCTTGGCGGCGATCTTGAGCCTTTGACCCGTGCGGCGCGCGATCTCTATGGCGCGCACTATGCCTTTGTCGGGGCAGATCCTCCCGAGAAAAGCAAGATAGTCGCCCTCGTCCTGATTTTTGATCGAATAGAGATTGCGCGGAAGCCCGTGATAGACCGTGGCCACCCAGTTTGCGGCGAGAGGCCGCCGTTGATCCGACGAAATCGACACGACCGGCATCTTGTTGAACTGCTTGAACAGGGGCGCGAGATCGGGCAGATCGAGACGTCCGTGAAGCGTGGTCACGCTCTTATGCGCGAAGTTCCGCATCAAGGGAAAATGCAGGCAATCATTATGGAAGTGAAGAACGTCGAACTCATGCGCTCTTCTGAACACAAGGTCGAGCTGCAGAAGACTGTAGGGCAGCGGATCTTTCACGTTTGAAAGTCTCAAGGCCCTCGCGCAGCAAGGAACGAGTTCCGCCGAAGTGTACGAGTCGCCGCTCGCGAACAAGGTCACCTCATGCCCCTGATTGATCAACTCTTCCGTGAGATACGAGACTATCCGCTCCGTTCCTCCATACAGCATCGGGGGAACGCTCTCCATGAGCGGCGGAATCTGCGCGATTTTCATTGCTGAAGGACCTCGCCATTTGCCTGTGACGCCTGTGACCGGACTAGCGCTCCTACGCCCGAATGCAGGTCGTTCGAACGACACGTCGCGCCGGAGCAGAACGGAGCGCATTCTTGGCGCAAAAGCCTGTCGACCTTTGCAGCGGATGCGATCTGTGACGCTCGACATCAACTAGCGCAGGCAGGCGCAAGAGCGATAAAAAATAGAAGTCGGCGGAGTCCGCGAGGCTCGTGCTCCCCGGGCGATCTTCTCCAGATGATAGCGCAGGACTTCGCCGCGCGCCGGGAGCCGCATGATGACCATAGTCCTCAATCACACAATAGCGCCCGCGCATGACAAGGCGGCGGCGGCGGAGTGGTTCGCGAAGATATTTGGATTGCGGGCCGAGTATGACGACGGCCATTTTGCGTCCGTGAGGATAAACGAGGCGCTGACTTTGCTGTTCGCCGAAGAGAACTCCTTCAGCCCCAACCATTACGCATTTCACGTCGGCGACGCCGAATTCGACGCTATACTGGCGCGCGTGAAGGCGGCGCGTCTCGCCTTCGGCAGCGCTCCCTGGAGCGAAGCCGACGGAAAGCTCAACGACTGGAACGGCGGACGCGGGGTGTATTTTCGCAGCCCTGACGGCCATCTCCTTGAACTCATGACCGCCGCCCATTGAGAACGGTTCCGAATGCGCCGTTTTCTGACAGCGTGAGGAGAATGTGCGATGGCCTATCGACTGTATTACTGGCCGGGGATCCAGGGCAGGGGAGAATTTGTCAGGCTGGCGCTGGAGGAGGCCGGCGCGGAATATGTCGACGTGGCGCGCGAGGCCGATGGCGAAGCCGAGCTGGAGGCGTTCCTGGAGCAGACCGGAATTCGCCATCCTCCTTTCGCGCCGCCCTTTCTCGCCGATGGCGATCTGGTGATCGGCCAGACCGCGGCCATTCTATGGCATCTGGGAGAACGCCATGGCCTCGCACCGCGCGACGAGAGCGAAAAGCTCTGGGTGCATCAGCTGCAGCTCACCATCGCAGATCTCGTTTCGGAGGCGCATGACGCGCATCATCCGCTCGGCGCCCATCTCTACTACGAGGAGCAGCAGGCTGAAGCCAGGAAGCGGGCCAAGGCTTTCCGCAGCCAGCGCATTCCCAGGTTCCTGAACTGGTTCGAGCGGATTCTCTCAGTCGGACGCAATGGCTGGCTCGCGGGAGACAATCTAACCTACGCCGATCTGTCTCTGTTCCAGGCGTTCGAAGGGCTTCGCTACGCCTTTCCAAAGGCAATGAGAGCAGCGAGCGCCGGAACGCCGCGCGTCGACGCGCTTGCGCGCAAGGTCGCGGCGAGATCGAGGATTCGCGCCTATCTCGAAAGCGAGCGTCGCCTGCCTTTCAGCACGGAGGGCATATTCAGGCATTATCCCGAGCTCGACCTGCAATCATAGGGGTCGCCGCAATCCACGGGGAAAGAGTCGTCGCTCCACGAAGTCGAAAAAGGCCTCGACGGCGAGGGCGAGCAGGGCGGCGGGGACGGCTCCTTCCAGGATCATGCCGAAGTCGTCGAGGCGTACGCCGCTGAAGATGGGTTGCCCAAATCCCCCTGCGCCGATCAGCGCCCCGAGGGTGGCCGTGCCGATATTGAGGACGGCGGCGGTCTTGATCCCGGCGAGGATCGAAGGCGAAGCGAGCGGAAGTTCGACGAGAAGCAGGCGCCTTGCCGGAGAGAGACCCAGCGCGATGGCGGAATTGCGCAGCGGCCTGGGTATGTTGGCGACGCCGGTCGCGGTGTTTCTCACGATCGGCAGCAGGCTGTAGAGGAACAGGGCGGCGATCGCCGGGGCGGCCCCGACGCCGAGCAGCGGTATCATGAATACGAGTAGCGCCAGCGAAGGTATGGTTTGCAGTATCGCCGTCATCGCCAGAGCGACACGCCCGAGCCCCGGATAGAATGCGGCGCTTACGCCGAGCGGAAGGCCGACGGCGATCGCAGCCGCGAGAGAGACGGCGGTCAGGCGCAGATGTTCGGCGCCGCGCCGAAGCACTCTATGCCACAGGCCTTCCTCGCGATTCACGAAGGGCAGGCCGAAACGGGCCGCGACGAAGCGCGCTGCAACCTCGCTTTCGGCGCGCTTCTCGAACTTCACCGATTTGTTCATCGCGATCATGGCCGCGGCGTCTATGGTCCCGGCCATTCTCAGAATTGAAGAAAGCGCGGCCGGCGCATTGCGCTCGAGTTCCACGCGATACAGCAGAACGGCCTGGTTCTCTCGTAGCCGGGCCAGATCGTCCTCCAGCACGGTTATGCGCGGATCGGCCGCTTCGGGGTCGGTGGCGTAGAGATCGACGACGTCTATCGACCCGTCGAGCAGGGCCTTGTAGGCGATATCGTGATCGAATCCGCGCGCCGTCTCACCCTCGAGCCCGTAGGCCGCCGAGAGCGCCGGCCAGCCGTCGCGCCGCCGCAGGAATTCGTCGCTCAAGCCGAAGCGCAGCGAGGAATGCCGGGCGAGATCGGAAATCCGATGGATCGCAAGGCGTTGCGCGGCCTCTCGCCTCATGCCGAGGACATAGGCGTCTCCGAAGCCGAGAGGCGGGCTTTTTTTCAAGCCCAGCAGAGCGAGCGCGCGATCGAGATCCCGGTCGCTCTCGCCGGATTCTCCCGCAAGAATCTCATATTCCAGGGTCCCCGAATATTCCGGATAGAGGTCGATCTCCCCGGCCTTCAGTGCGTCCCACAACATTCGCGTCCCGCCGAGTTCCTGCCGCTGCGCAACTGCAGCGCCGGTCGATCGGGCGAGTTCGCCCGCGATGTCTGCGAGAATGACGGACTCGGTGAACTTCTTCGAACCGATGCGCATCTCCTCGCGGCCAGTCGCGCCGAGCGCGACGAAAGGCGCAAGGAACGCCAGCACAGCCATGACGAGCCGCGGGTTCCGCGCCGGCCTCATCGTCGGAGCATCCCTTCGGCGCGGGCGCCTATCGCTTCGAGACGCGACAATTGTGCCTGAAGGAAGCGGGTGACGATCGGCGCTTCTGGACGCTGTTGAAGATCGATGAAGGAACCTTGCTGCGCGATCCGGCCGTCGACGAGAAGAATTATCCGGTCGGCGAAAAAGGCGGCTTCGGCGATGTCATGCGTGACCAGCACGACGGTCTTCGCGAGGTCGCGGAAAATTCCTTCGAGTTCGTCCTGGAGTTCGTAGCGGATCATGGGGTCGAGCGCCCCGAACGGCTCGTCCATAAGCAATATCTTCGGGTTCAGCATGAGGGCGCGCATGAGGGAAACCCGCTGGCGCTGGCCGCCCGAAAGCTCCAGCGGAGACTTGTCCAGGCTCTCGCGAGGCAGGCGGGTGAGTTCGCATAATTCATCGAGCCGCGCCTTGCGAGCCTGCTCGCCCCAGCCGCATTCCCTGGCCATGAGCTCGACATTGCCGCGCGCGGAAAGATGAGGAAACAGACCGCCGTCCTGGATCACATAGCCGATCTTGCGCCTCGCATTCATGGCCGTTGCGGCGGTCAGGAGCTCGCCGTCGAGCCAAATGCGGCCTTGGTCCGCCTGCTCGATTCCCATGATCAGGGACAGCAGGGTGGACTTTCCGCTGCCCGACGGCCCGATCAGAACGGTTGTCCGCGACTCTTCGAACGACGCAGATAAATCGTCGATGACGGTAGCGCCCTCGTAATGTTTCACGAGTCGTTCCAATCGAATCATGATCCGTCTCTCCTGCTTGCGCTTCCATCATCAATGTAGCGCCCGCGACGGGATCGCGACTCTGCGTGGCGCATCTGCTGAAAAAATCGCGGGATCGAAACCGGCGCCTCGTGAGTTACCCAGTTGCAACGGCCTCGAAGCCGAGACTGCGCGTTATTGGTTTTTCGCCTTGTGGAACAACGATCGACCGGGATGACGAATGATAAGCTTCACTCTTGCCGGAACGGATTGCGATTGGGCTCAGGGCCTTTGCTCCAGGCTGCGCGAAACCCGGAATCTTTCGATGAGGCTGGCGTCAGAGCTCGGACCTGAGGACATGGCCGTGCAGGCGATGGAGGATGCGAGCCCGACCAAATGGCATCTTGCGCATACGAGCTGGTTTTTCGAAAAGTTCGTGCTGGAGCGCTATATTGAGTCCTATGCGCCCTTCGACGCGCGTTTCAACTATTGCTTCAACTCCTACTACGAGTCTCTTGGCGCTCGCCATCCGAGGCCCAAGCGTGAAATTCTGACACGCCCCTCGCTCGATCGCGTTCTGGCCTACCGTAGGCATGTCGACCTCGCGCTCGAGGAATTTTTCGACGGCGGTCTCGCCTACGCGCCCGAATCCTATGGCTTGATCGAAACCGGCGCCAATCACGAGCAGCAGCATCAGGAGCTGATGCTGACCGACATACTCGCGCTTTTCGCCGCCAATCCTCTGCGGCCATGCTATCGCTCGCCGCGATCCCACAACCCGGGGCCGGAGCCTCGGGCGCAAAAATGGATCGCATTCGAAGGCGGCGTTCGCCGCATGGGCATGGATGGCGAGGGCTTCTGCTGGGACAATGAAAGGCCGGGTCACGAGGCCTTGCTGGCGCCCTTTCGTCTCGCCGACAGGCCAGTCGTCAACCTCGAGTGGCTGCAGTTCATGGAGGATGGCGGCTATGACGCGCCGTCTCTGTGGCTTTCCGACGGTTGGGCGCTGGCGAACCGCGAACGATGGCGCGCGCCGCTCTATTGGGAGCATTGCGACGGCCAGTGGTTCTGCATGACGCTGGAAGGGCTCCAGCCGGTCGATCCGGCGGCTCCGGTCGCACATGTCAGCTATTTCGAAGCGCAGGCCTTCGCGCAATGGGCGGGTAGTCGCCTTCCCACCGAGTTCGAATGGGAGGCCGCGGCGCAAACGGCCGGCCGCGAAGCCAATGATCTCGGCAGCGACGCCCTGCGGCCGCTTCCGGCCGGCGCCGGAGCCGGAATGAAGCAGATGTTCGGCGATGTCTGGGAGTGGACCGGAAGCGCCTACCTTCCCTATCCGGGCTATCGCCCGCCCGCCGGGCCGCTCGGGGAATACAACGGCAAATTTATGGTGGGCCAGCATGTGCTTCGCGGCGGCTCCTGCGCAACGCCGAGCGGCCATGTCCGGGCCAGTTACCGGAACTACTTCTATCCTCATCAGCGCTGGCAGTTCTCCGGCCTGCGCCTCGCGTCGGATGCGTCGTGATGATCGGCTCGGCTCAACCCGCCCGGCGGCGGGAAGAAGAAGTTTCCGATTTTGCCGCCTGCGTCGTCCGAGGATTGTCCAAAGCGCGTAAAAGCCTTCCCTGCCGCTTCCTTTACGATGCGCGCGGAAGCGAACTGTTCGAGGAGATCACGGCGCTTCCGGAATATTATCCGACGAGATGCGAATTCGAGATATTGACGGACCGCGCGGAGGAAATTTCGAGCGGGCATGATTCCGTAGCGGCGCTGGTGGAATTCGGTTCTGGCTCGTGCCGCAAGACCGAGATCCTGATCGAGCGGCTGCGCGCGCTCTCGCTTTACATACCGATAGATATTTCACGCGACGCGCTTCGGCAGGCGAAGACGAGATTGGAGAGCAGATTTCCGCAATTGCGGGTCAGTCCCATCGTTGCGGATTTCACCCGCCCCGCGCTCCTCCCGGAGGAAATTACTCGCGCCGTCAAGCTCGGCTTCTTTCCCGGTTCGACGATAGGCAATTTCACGCCGGCCCAGGCGGCGGCGCTCCTTGCGATGATGAGGCGCTTGCTCTCCCCGCAGGGCGCCCTGATCATCGGCGTCGATCTCAAGAAAGACTCGAAACTGCTGACGCGAGCCTATGACGACGCCGAAGGCGTAACCGCAGCTTTCAACCTCAATCTTCTGGCGCGCATCAATCGTGAACTCGATGGAAGCTTCGATCTGCGGGGTTTCCGCCATGAGGCTGTCTACGACTGCGCCAAAGGTTGCATCGAGATGCGGCTCGTCAGCATGAAAGATCAGACGGCGATGGCGGCGGGGCGACGCTTTCATTTCGTCGCAGACGAGAGGATTCATACCGAAAGCTCGTACAAATACACGATCCCGGAATTCAGGCGCATCGCCGCTCTCGCCGGCTGGAAAGCCGGCCGGGTCTGGAAGGATATGGCGGGCTGTTTCAGTCTGCATGAACTCGTGGCGTGAGAGCGGCGCTAAAATTTCACGCCCGTTGAAACATCCGGCCTTGATCGGCTTCTTCGCTTATCCAGTTGAGCGTTGAAGCGGACTGTCGCGATCTTCTCGACAGAACGCAATCAGCCGAAGGCGTGAGTTCGATGCCCGCGAAATCGAAAGCTCAACAAATGGCGGCTGGAGCGGCTCTCGCCGCCAAGCGCGGAAAGCGCAAGAAGAGCGAGTTGAAAGGAGCCGCTAAGTCGATGGTCGAGTCTATGGACGAGAAGCAGCTTCACGATCTGGCGTCGACTCCTCAAAAAGGAAAGCCGAACCATGTGACGGAGCCCTCGCGATAGAGCGCGTCCCGCCGCCCGATGCTGGTTCCCGACCCTTTAAGTTAAGCCGCGTGAAAAATTCCTGGTCGCGACCAGCACGCGCAGGGCCTCGACCTCGTCGCGCCTGATGGGGGAGGGGACCCCGTAACGCCGGGAATAATCTGTCGCCTCTTTCCATAGGCTGTCGAGATAATCCGGCAGAAGATTGAGAATCATTTCCGGTCTCCCGCGCACATGTTCGAGATAATCTCTCACGATGGGAGGAAGGCTGTTCTCTTTGGGGGCCGCTGTTGCAGCGGCCTGATTGGCGGTCGGCATGGCCCAAGTCCTTTTTGCCCTTTTGCGTGCGCGACGAGGCGATTCAGGGCGCGACTCGAATATTGCCTTCAGCTTGCACGAACGAGGCGGCGTAAGCGCGGCTTTTGCGAGTCCTTCCAGTGAAAAATCCGTCCTCTTGCCCGAGGCGCCGGCGCTCGGCGCCCGCAACGCGTCAATTGGATTCCGTTTCCCCGATTTCGTCGAGTGTGGTCTGTACTGACCGGCGCGCGCGTCTTCGATCGCAGATCGATAGCGCGGCGTCGAGGAGGAATCCGCCTGCCGCGAAAAGCAGCGCGCCCAGCACGGGAACGAGAACCATGAATGCAATGAGATAGATGATCGTCGACGGCGCTATCGTGAAGGCGATCAGGGTGGATAGAGTTTTGTTTAATCGTGTTTTCTTCACGCGAACCGGTATCCACTTCGCTCGAAAACACTCTGGCGCGCCGACCAGGAGAATCGCCTCGAGGTCGGTCATGATTACAGCTCCGTTTGGGGTGGACGTCCTTTCTCGCATCGATTTTCGTAAACTGTTTTGCGGCGCCGCACGATCCGTCGCTCGCGCACAAATTGATGTCCTGCGGGGGCGCTGCGCCCTCATGAACGAATTCTCCCTTGCGCCGCTTGAAACGCGATCTCGACGCGACATTTGCCGGTTTCAATCTCGCAGTGGAATCAAGTCATGGAAAAGCTGACCACGGACGTAATGGACGCCACCGGCCTCGATCCGTCGATCGCGAAGGCCGCGATCGGGCATGTTCTGCTCTTCCTGCGTAACGAAGCGCCGCAGGGCCGCGTAGCGGAGTTCATCGACAAGACGCCCAAAGCGCAAGAAGCGATCGAAGCCGCTGCCGCGCACGGCGACGGCGGCGTCACCGTCGCCATCGAAGGAATGACGAGCTTCATGGGGCGCGGCCGGGCCGACACCAATATTCTCGCGGGAAGGCTGGCGAATCTCGGCCTCGATGAACGCCAGATCATGGCCCTCGTGAGCCGGATCGTTTCCAGAGCGGAAATCTTGCTCGGCCCCGAGGACGCAGCGAGAATTAAAAGTCTTCTTCCCATGCTCGACGAGCGATTGGGAATTGCGCCCGCGCATGAAGCCCGGCCGGACCCCGGAATGGCGTAGCGCGGCGCCCTCGTTTCGAATTCGGCAAAGCGACAAAAACCCATCAACTCGCGGCGATGCGGCGGGCCCTGAAAAGGAAGACCGGGTTTTTGGAGGCGGCTTTACGCCGCCTCTTCGTGCGCGGGGGCTCGATTTTCGGCTTTGGTTCCTTTTACGATCTCGATCACTTCATATTTGGCCGCGTTAACCGCGTCGTCGACGACCTCATGAATCCAGTGGCAGGAGTTATCCTGCAGAATGCTGACCCTCGAAGGGAAGGCGTGTCGCCGAATGGCCCTCAGGACCCGGGATTTATATTCGGATTCCGCCTCTCGTTCGATGGCGGCTTCGACCAGGGACCGGATATCCGGGGGAAGCGCCGAGATGACCGCATCTTCAAAGCGGGAAAGGAAAATCGCCTTGAGGTCCAACAATTCGGTCACAGTCCGTTGGAGAGCGCGAAGTTCGACTGTGTCCATATTTTTCACTCCCGCTTGGGCGAGCGCAAGATTCACTCACTTGCTCGCCCAGTTTGTCTTATTTATCGCGGAGATGACAACATATGTGCGTCTGGCGGCGGTTAATCGCGCGCTGAAAGTTTTACGCGCATTAATCGGGTTCGCGCATGGGTCTAAATCGTTATTTCGCCAGGAAAGGAGCCATTCCTGCCCGCGCCAGCGCGTCTGCGCGCTCGTTCATTTCGTCGCCGGCGTGGCCCCTGACCCAGTGCCACGCGACATCGTGACGCGCTCCCGCGTCCTCCAGCCGACGCCAGAGTTCGACGTTCTTTACCGGCTTGTTGTCGGCGGTCTTCCAGCCGCGGGCCTTCCATGCGCGCAACCATTGGGTGACGCCATTGCGCACATATTGCGAATCCGTGTGCAGATCGACCGCGCAAGGCCGGGTCAGGGTTTCCAGCGCGACGATGGCCGCCATCAGTTCCATGCGGTTGTTGGTGGTCTGCGCCTCGCCGCCGCTGATCTCCTTTTCGCGCCCATTGAATTGCAGTATCGCGCCGTAACCGCCCGGTCCCGGATTGCCCGAGCAGGCGCCGTCGGTCCAGATGCTCACCCTGCGGGTCATGGCGAGGTAAAGCCGTAGTCGCGCGCATCGGCGACTTTCTGGTGAAAGGCGAGCTTGGCGATATATTCGCGCGGGTCCTTGGGGCGAACGAGGGCGCCGGGGGGAACATTCAGCGCGTCGACGAAGCGTGTGAGCAGGAAGCGCATGGCGGCGCCGCGCGCGAGCAGCGGAAAGGCGGCCCATTCCGTGGGGTCGAGCGGCCTCACGCGCCGATAGGCCTCGAACATCGCCCGGCCCTTGGCGGGATTGTAGGTCCAGGAGGAATCGAAACACCACGCGTTCAGGCAGACGGCGAGATCATAGGCGAAAGCGTCGTTGCAGGCGAAATAGAAATCGATCAGGCCCGACACCCGCTCGCCCAGAAACAGCACATTGTCAGGAAAGAGATCGGCATGGATGACGCCGGAGGGCAGATTCTTCGGCCATGATTCTTCGAGACGGTCGAGCTCGTCCGAAATCAGCGCGCGCAATCCCGGCGCAACCTCGTCCGCCCTTTCGCTATAAGGCTGGAACAGGGGACGCCAGCCGCTCACCGAAAGGGCGTTCGGCCGGCGAAGCGTAAAACCGCCCCCGCCGAGATGCAGTTGCGCCAGCTTCTCGCCCAGCGCGGCGCAATGGGCTTCTTCCGGATGATTGACTGCGAGCCCGTCGAGAAAAGTGACTATGGCCGCCGGGCGCCCCGCGAGCCGGCCCAGCGCCGAACCCGCGCGGTTGCGCACCGGCTGGGGACAAACGAGTCCGGCCGCCGCAAGATGCTCCATGAGCCCCAGAAAGAAGGGCAGGTCGGCCTCGGCCACGCGTTTTTCGTAAAGCGTGAGGATGAAGCTGCCTGCGCCGGCGTGGAGGTAGAAATTCGAGTTCTCGACTCCTTCGGCTATGCCCTTGCAGGACAAGAGTTCGCCTAAATCATAGGTGGCGAGGAAGGCGCTCAGCTCCTCATCGTCGACTTGCGTATATACGGCCATGGCCCCCGCCGTTTTGCGGCCGGCGAAGCCGGCCATGGTAAACGAACCGGCTCCGCCGTCCGCGGTTCGCGCCGGGAGGCCGGCGCGATTAGCCCGCCATCCGGTCGGAAAACGGTCCAGGTTCCAGATTTATCGCATCTTCCTGGTCGTCAGGCGTTTCCACCCGAGCTGAAAATGCTCTACGCGATCGCCCGGAGTTCTCGCGGCAAGGGAAAGGACACGTTCTCGTCGGCTGCGGAGACCGTCTCGACGCTGATCTCGTAGCGCTCGGCGAAGGCGTCCATGATCTCCTCCACCAGCACCTCCGGCGCCGAAGCCCCCGCGGTGATGCCGAGCGCTCCGATCTTGTGGAATATCTCCCAGTCGATCTCGCTGCGGCCCTGCACCAGCTGCGCCGGCGCCCCGGAGCGTTCCGCGACCTCGCGCAGCCTCTGCGAATTGGAGGAGTTCGGCGAACCCACCACGATCATCGCGTCCACTTTGGGCGCGACCAGCCGCACGGCGGCCTGGCGATTGGTCGTCGCGTAGCAGATATCCTCCTTGTGCGGGCCGACGATGGAGGGGAAACGCGCGGTCAGCGCCTCGATCACCTCACGCGAATCATCGAGCGAGAGCGTCGTCTGGGTGACATAGGAGAGGTTGCTCTCGTCTTCGAGTTGGAGTTTTGCGACGTCCTCGACCGACTCGACCAGAACCACCGCGCCTTCGGGAAGCTGGCCCATCGTGCCGACGACCTCGGGATGGCCCGCATGGCCGACGAGCAGGACCCGCCTGCCGCGCTTGTGATGGATTTCCGCCTCGCGGTGCACCTTGGTCACGAGAGGACAAGTCGCGTCTATGGCGAGCAGCGTGCGCTCGGCGGCGGCGGCGGACACGGACTTCGCCACGCCATGAGCCGAAAAGATCACGGGCGCTTCGGTATCTGGGATTTCCTCGAGCTCCTCGACGAAAACCGCCCCCTTGGCCTTGAGCGCCTCGACCACATAGCGGTTGTGGACGATTTCGTGGCGAACGAAGACCGGCGCGCCATATTTGGCGAGAGCCCGTTCGACCGCGTCGATGGCGCGCACCACGCCCGCGCAAAAGCCGCGGGGCGAGCAAAGCAGGATCTTGAGCGGCGGCTTCGTCGGCTGGATGTTCATTTCCTGGTCTTTATCCATTGCAGTCGCCGGAAGGTCTCTGGTTCGCAAGCTGCAGAAAAAGCGCGAGACGCGCGGGATTGGCCGAAGCAATGTAGCGCCGGAGCGAAGGTGTCAAGCCGCCGGGAGCGCGGCGTGAAAGCCGGCCGGTCGGCTCTTTGCCCGGCAGGGGCGAGCAGCGGAGGGTTTCCGGGAGCGGTTCAGCTCAAAAAGAGCCGCAACCGGTCAAACCTCGCAGAATGCGCTCCAGGCGTTCTGGCCGCGCGGACTGAAACGCGCGATCCGTCCTTCGCGGCGGCCGTGACGCACATAGTGCCGGGCCGGAAGGTCTCCGGCCGCTTTCACGTCCGGATAGTGTCGCAGGTAGAAATCATCGTCGAAGCCTGCCTGGATCAGTCGATTGATCTCCGCTTTTTCTCCAATATGCTTCAGCAGAGGGATGTTGCAGTCGGCGATTATTTTTCGAAAACCCGATGGTCTGGCCCGCATCTTGTCGAGATCGGCTTCGAGCAGATTTGCGGTCGCCCTGAGGTTCTGGTTTTCTTCCTCGAAGCGGCGAAGCTTTTGCGCAAGGTCGCCGTTGCATTCGGCAAATCGGCGCTGCTCCTCGGCCAGACGGTTGCGGCTCTGCAACAATTCCTCGTCCGCCAGCCTTTTTTGGAACGACAATTCCTCCGCCTGCCGCTCCCTGGACGCGAGCTCCTCCGCCAGCCGCCCGTTGGAAAGCAGCAGATCGAAGAACATGATCTGCGCCGCTCTTTCCTGCATCGCCGCCGCGTCTTCCATGCGCAGGGTCGCCTGAACCGAGGCCCGGACCGCCTCCGCAATGCCGTGTTTGAGCTTGTGCTTGGCTTTCGTGCGGAGCCGATGGCCCTGCTTCACGAGATTCAGCCGTTTCTGGGGTATCGGCGCGTCGAGATGGAAGAAACCGTCGACAGGGCCGCGGGCCCCGAGAGACGCAAAAAACCGATCGTAACCGTGGTGCAAGGATTCGCTGCGTTCCTCGCGGTAGCAAAAGAGATTGGTCGCCGACGCTCCCGCGATGTGCTCCAGTCCCAGAGATTGAGCGAAGCCGTCGAGGGCGGCGACGAGCGCCGCCTGCGGCGAGACTTCCTTGAAGTCCTTGGTCGCCTGCCGGATCTGCGGGAACATTCCTTTCATGCCCTGCATTCGCGACAGCAAAATGGCCCTCTCCGCTTGTAAGCCGAGGGCATGGCCGGGAACTATATTGAACGAGACGAGATATAGGGGGTCGTTGTCGCGCTTGAACAGCAGTGCGATTTCGCCTTCGTGCCTGGCGGAAGGCGCCAGCGCCAGAACTATTCTGTAAACATGATCGCCATGGCTATGTTCGAATAGTGGAACTTCTCCGTTCGCCATTCTCGCAAAGTTTGAGGGAGAAAAAACCGTCAATAAAAATGCATAGTTGCGATAGAAACAGTCGACCCTGACGGGTCTGCTTCCTCTGCTGAGCGTGCTGCAGAGATACGCCATTTCGTCAAAGTTGTGCCGGTGAACCCTATGCGCCGTCAAAAGGGAGTCTATCAGATCATGACGCTGCGCCAATTGGCGTTCGACGTTTCTGAGAGTGGGGCTGCCGATAAAATATTCAGTTAATATGTCTTTGAGCGCCGTGGAATCGGAATGAGCCCCGAATATATGGGGATAGAGCTGAGCCGGCTCACGCGCTACGAACTCCGACATTACCACTCCTGACAGGGAAGCGCGCTTCTCGGCGAAGCTCCCGACCCCACGCAAACCAGCTATATAATCAAGAAATTTAAGCAGGACCCGCGAAGAAATTATTAAGCGTGTCCCGATGCTTGCGCCGATCAAACGCGTTTTGGCGCCGGGAGGCAAGCGGCATTTCCATGTCGGCCGTATCGAGCGATCGTCGGTTCGATTTGGCACTCGCCGCGGGAAAATCGAACCGGCTGTCCCATAAAAGGCGGCGGCGCAGCCGAGATGCCGGCCGCGCCGCCAGGAAAGCCGGTGGATGAGACTCAGCGGATCAGATGCGAGGGCGAGGGAATACTGACGCTCGTGGTCGTCGTCACGGTCGAGGAAGCCGAGGGGAGGTTGAAGGCGGACGGCTTCAGGTTCCAGGTCACCCCGTCCATGATCAACGTATTCGTCACCATTGTGATCGAAGCGGAATTGACGTTCGCGCCGCTGTTGAACGTGATGTCGCGGCTGGGGAGGTGGATCAGGCCGGTGAGGCAATCCGCCGAGGTCGCGGCTCCGTTGATCGTGAAGGCGGAGGTCGCCAATCCCGGAGCCTCGAACATCAGGATATTGGCGTAGGTTCCCGTCGTCGGCGCGGAGAGGACCACTCCCGCGGTTCCGTTGAATTGCAGATATGACGAGTCGGCGAAATAGAAAGTGACGCCTGAGCCTGTCATGGTCCAGCCGCTGTTGAGGTTCCAGGAGACGTTCTTGAATATATAGAGACCCGGCGAAAGCGTGATCGTTCCCGAACCGTTGAAGTTGAAGCCGCCGCAGTAGACGCCCGGCTGCAAAGTGACCGAGCCGCTGTAATTCTGATTGGACACGGTGCAGGGACCGACATTGACCGACGGCATCTGCGCGGCGAAAGGATCCTGCGCGCTATTGCATCCCAGCTTGAGGACCGAGGCCCCGTTGGTGAAAGTCGCGCCGTTGTTGATGATGTTGGTTCCCGCGATGCACATGCTGCTCAGCGTGAAGGAGGCGCCGCTGTTGAGAATGGCGGCGGGAGTCGCAGTCGAGGCGACGTCCACCTCGCAGGTCGGGGCGTTGATGGTCGCGCCGCTGTTGGCGAGGAAGGCCTGGGGCCGTGTCGCTCCCACCGCCAGGATGCAGACGTTGGCCGGCGTGGTGGTGGTCTGCGTCGAGGTGATCCCCGGGCCGTTGTTGGTCGCGGTCGAGGTCGCCGAGACAGGCACCGAGCTGATCCGGACGAGTTGCATGAAGGTCGTCGGCATCGCGCCCGTTATCGTGACCTGATAATTCCCCGCGGACTCTGTTTCCGTGACGGTCGGCGTGACGCGAAGACCCATGATGGCGAGGTTGGAGAGCGCCACGTTTTGCGCCGCAGCCTGCCTTGCCGTTTGAGTGCCGCTCGGCAAACGGGCGGCCGCGATGGCCGCGGAATCCGCGGCCTCCTGGAGCGCGGATCTCGCCCTGGCGGCGCGCCCGTAATCGAGGGCCACGCCCAGCGTCAGCATTACGGGGATCATCGCCAAAGCGAAGGTGACGAGGACGCCGCCGGAGGATTCCAAACCAAACGCGCGCAATTTCGCTCTCGCGGCGGCGACGCCGCGAAGGAAGAACATGGACATCGATATTTACCTGCCTGTTTGCGGCGGACGTTGTCAGCCGCGAGCTATCACCCGGAATATCGAACTGATTTCATTTAACAAATCGTTTTTCTTAACTTTGCTTTCCTGCGTATCTCAGGATTTTCTCCCTTTTCGTTCGGCGCGGTTAAAGACCGGGTCGGAGCGGATCGCCGTGGCCGGAATGCGAGGGGATTTCACCAACCCGCGGCGGCCCCGACCGCGGCAGCCGCCCAAAGCCCCGCAAGGGCGCGGCGGTAGAGCGCAAGGGCGTCGTGAATGTCGTCTGCGCAGGCGGCGGCGCGCCCGTCGCCGAGCGTCGCGCCGAGCACTTCCTGTTCGCCGTATTTGCGGGGGCCTCCGAGCCGCAGGCCGAGTGCGCCGGCCATGGCGGCTTCGGGCCAGCCCGCGTTGGGCGAAGCGTGTTTGCGCGCGTCGCGCCGCACGGCCGTCAGCGCCTCGCCGGCTCTGCGTCCCGCCGCGAAGGTCAAAAGCAGGGCCGAAAGCCGCGAAGCGGGGAGGTTGAGAAGATCGTCCAGCCGCGCCGAGGCCCAACCGAAATCCACGTAGCGTTCCGAGCGATGGCCGATCATGCTGTCGGCGGTGTTGATGGCTTTATAGGCCAATGCGCCAGGCAGGCCGAGCAGCGCCATCCACAGGACCGGGGCGACGATCCCGTCCGAGAAATTCTCGGCGAGGCTCTCTATGGCGGCTCGGGAGACGCCGGCCTCGTCGAGCCGCGAAACGTCGCGGCCGACGATTTTGGACACCGCCGCGCGGCCGTCTTCGAGCGAAACCTCGAGGCCTCGCGCCACTTCCGCCACGTGAGCGTAAAGGCTCCGCTGCGCCAGCAGGCTGCAGGAGACCAGAGCCAGAGCGGCAAAACCAAAGGGAAGCGCGAGCAGGGCAGCCTGTAGCGCCGCGCCGAGAGCGAGGCTTCCCGAAAGCAGCAGCGCCGTCGTCACGACCCCGCACAGCCGACGGCGCAGGGGCGGGCCGCGATTGAGGCCCGTCTCCAGCTTCTCGATGGCCGCGCCGATCCAGACGACGGGATGGCCGATCCGCGCGAACAGCGCCGGGGGATAGCCGAGCGCCGCCTCAGCAGCGAGCGCGGCCAGTGCGAGGCCGAAATGCGCCGAAAACGCCGTCGCCAACTCTAAATCCGGGCTCTCAGCGGCCGTAGGTCGCGGTCAGGGTCGCTTTCGCCAGCGCGGCCTTGTTGATGCTGAAGCCGATCAGCGCAGTTCTGGCGTTGGCGGGAAGGTCGAGCTTTTCGACCGGCAGGGCGTAGACCGTGAAGTTGTAATGATGGACGCCATGGCCGGGCGGAGGGCAGGGGCCGCCGTAGCCGGGTTCGCCGAAATCGGTTTCGAGCTGCCGCGCGCCGGCGGGCAGTTTCTTGCCGTCGGCCGAGCCGGCGCCCTCGGGGAGGCTGCGCGTCGAGGCGGGAATGTCGACCAGAAGCCAATGCCAGAAGCCGGCGCCGCCGGTCGGCGCGTCGGGGTCATGGACGAGGACGGCGAAGCTCTTGGCGCCCGCGGGCGGATCGGTCCATTCCAGAGCCGGCGAGACGTTCTCGCCCTTGCAGCCGAAGGAATTGTACACAAACTTCTCCGCGATCGGCTTTTGCGCGGCGAGGTCCGGGCTTTTGAGCTCAAAGGCCTGCGCAGCGCCGGCCGAAAAGGCGAAAAGGGAAGCGAATGCAACAGAAATAACACCGCGTTTCATGCTCTGCTCCTGCCCTCTAAAAAGTGAAGCCGGCAAGGCATAGCCGATTGCGGCAGGGATGTCGCGGGCGAGGACGCGAAGAGGACCAGCCGCCTCGCGTCCTCGGCAAGATCAGCCGCCGTGCGAGATGATGGGCGCGAAGTGGATCAGCGCGAAGATGCATCCGATTCCGGCAACGACCCAGCCGAGCTGCTTCATGATGGCGGTGGTGTCTCTTTTCATTTTTTTACCTTTTATTTCGCCCGGAAAATTTCATCAGGACCGAGCGCCGGGATTCGCTCGGTTCCGAAATGACGCGCATTCCAGGAGATCGCGCAAGGACATCAGGAACGATGTCAGCGCCATCAACATGTAAATTTGACCCTGGTCAATATACAAAACGTTGAAACATTCCGCTTTGGCGGGAGACGGCGCGTTTGGGGCGCGCCTGCACGCAGGAAAGTGACGCCCGTCAGGGCTCGGATGCGGCAAGATCGGGGTGCGGGATCTCGCCGCGCCCGAGCCCCTCGTGGCCGGAGCAGTTCCCGCGGCAGCGGAAACGCACGCATTGTTATATCGTAATACGATGCAAATCAACCCCGGCGACGAGTGGGAAAACCGCTTATAAGAATCCCCATGACCCACCCACCAGAAAAACCCTTGCGCCGGGGCTGGACCACCGGCGCCTGCGCCACGGCGGCGGCGCGAGCGGCCTTCGTCGCGCTGCACCGCGGCTGCCCGCCCGATCCGGTCGAGATCGCCTTGCCGGGCGGACGCCGGGTTTCTTTTGCGCTGGCGCGTCACACGCAGGGCGATGGCTTCGCGGAGGCGGGCGTGGTCAAGGACGCCGGCGACGACCCGGACGTGACTCATGGCGCCCTCATCCTCGCCAAGGTAACTCGCAGCCCCGCAGGGACAGGCGTGACTTTCCGGGCCGGGGAGGGGGTCGGAACGGTGACGCGCCCCGGCCTGCCGCTGCCTGTTGGCGAGCCCGCGATCAACCCCGTTCCCCGCGCCATGATGCGCGAAAACCTCGCCGAGGCGGCGATGTCCCTCGGCGTCGCGCCCGACGCTGAAATTGAAATCTCGATTCCGGGCGGCGAGGAGATCGCGAAACATACGCTCAACGGCCGGCTCGGCATTGTCGGCGGGCTTTCAGTGCTGGGCACGACCGGAATCGTCGTGCCTTTTTCCTGCGCGGCATGGATCGACAGCATTCACCGCGGCGTGGACGTCGCCAGAGCCAGCGGCCTGATCCATATCGCCGGAACCACCGGCTCGACCTCCGAGGCCGCTGTGCGCGCGCTCCACGCTTTGCCCGAGGAGGCGATGGTGGAGATGGGCGACTTCGCCGGGGGATTGCTGAAATATTTGCACCGGAACCCCGTGCCGCGGGTCACCATCGGCGGCGGTTTCGCCAAATTGACCAAGCTCGCACAAGGGCGGCTCGATCTTCATTCCAGCCGCTCCAGCCTCGATATGACGCAGATGGCGCGGATGGCGCGCGAGGCCGGCGCCCATGAGGGGCTCGCCCTGCGCATCGAAATCGCCAACAGCGCGCTGGAGGCGCTGCATCTTTCTCAGGAGGCGGGCGTCGACTTGCCCGGTCTGGTCGCGCTCAGAGCCTGGCAGACCGCGGCGCGCGCGCTGGATAACCCGGGCGTCGAGCTCGAAACCATGGTGTTCGACCGCGATGGGGCCCTTCTGGCGCGCGCGGATTTTCGCAAGGCGACGGCATGAAGGAAAACCCGTTTCTGACCCTCGTCCTCGGCGGCGCCCGCTCAGGAAAAAGCGCCTATGCCGAAGGGCTGATCGTCGCCAACCCTGCGCCATGGACCTATGTCGCCACTGCGGAAATCTTCGACGAAGAAATGCGCGCGCGCATCGACAAGCACCGGGCGCGAAGGGGTGAGGATTGGCGCACGGTGGAGGCGCCGCATGAACTGCCCCGCATCGTGGCGGACGCCGAAGCCGGGCGGCCCATGCTGATCGATTGCCTCACTCTGTGGCTTTCCAACCGGCTGCTGGCGGGGGCTGATCTCGAAGCCGATCGGGCGGCTCTGGTTGCGGCGTTGGCCGCCCGCGGGGCGCCGACCGTCGCAGTCGCCTCGGAAGTCGGACTTTCGATCGTGCCTGAAAATGCGCTCGCCCGCGCCTTCCGCGATGCGGCGGGCGAACTGCATCAGGCCGTCGCGCGGGTGTCGAGCCGCGTCGCGCTCACCGTCGCGGGCTATCCGCTGATGGCCAAGGGCGGGTAGGGGCCAGGGTTTGATTGAGACGCTCAGGGCCTTGGCGGCGGCTCCACCAAGGCCCGGCTGCAAAAATTCGAGGCTTGTTCCCGTCCCTAGGGCCCAGACTCATAACCAATAGCTGACAGTGGCAGCGAGGCAAACGGCGGCGAGGAAATTGACGGCGTTTCTGTCGTAGCGCGTCGCCACGCGTCTAAAATCCTTTAAACGGCAGAACATGCGCTCGATGGCGTTGCGGTTTCGATAGAGGAGCGGCGAAAAGCAGTTCTTCCATTTGCGGTTGGCCTTGGGCGGAATATTCGGCAGTGCGCCGCCGTCCTCGATCCTACGGCGGATGGCGTTGCTGTCGTATCCCTTGTCGCCGTGGAGGACTTCGCAAGGCGGAAGATGGGCAAGAAGTTCCGCGCCCGCTGTGCAATCGGCGACGTTTCCGGCTGTGAGCATGAAAGCTATGGGTCGACATTGCGCGTCGGTCAGCGCGTGGATTTTCGTTGTGCGTCCACCGCGCGAGCGGCCGATGGCCTGATTTTTCTCCCCCCTTTGCCGCCGCTGGCCGAGCGATGCGCTTTCACCGCCGAGGAGTCGATGAGAACTTCCGTCGGCGGCCCGCCGGCTTGAGCGAGTGCATGGAACAAGTCGACCCAGACGCCCTTGGCGGCCCAACGGACATAGCGATTATAAAGTGTCTTTTTGGGCCCGTATTCCGGCGGTGCGTCGACCCAGCGCCCGCCGGATTTGAGCACTTGGACGATGCCGCTGATGACCCTGCGGTCGTCGACCCGCGCCTTGCCGCGCGTGTCAGTGGGAAGATGTGGCGCAATCTTCGAAAACTGCGCATCTGTCAGCCAGAATTGATCGGGAATCATCGGCGCTTCCTTTCGGAAGCCCTGAATCACAACCCGCTCTTTACGCCAAGCACTTTATGGGTCTGGACCCTAATACGGCGCCGTCGGCGTGCACTCGGGGTTTGAGCATCGGGGTTTATAGGCATAGGGAATCATCGCGGCGACAAACAACCCGATCCCCAAAGCGACGATTGCCAGGCGGTAATTCACGGCGACCTCTCTTCTCAATCGAACATCAGTTGAGTCGTCGTCACCGCGCGATCGAACCAGGCCACGGGTTCGTAGCAATATCCGTTCGTCGCGACCGGCGCGTCCTGGCATTGCGCCGTTCTTTCGCTCCAATTGTAGCCGGCGGTCCGCATGCAGGCGACAATCTGCCGCGAAATCACGCCGCTGCCGGCGCCGCGGGCTTCAGGATGCGCCGATTCGCTTGTGAGTTCGCATTGCGAGGCGCGCTGCATTTGCCCTTTGAGAAAGGATGTGTTGCTCGAGCCGGTGAAATGCACGCCGATGCCTGCGACGAACATGAAGCCTGCCGCGGCGAACACGACGCCGAGAGAAAGCCGGTGCCGACTCTCCATCAGCACGGGGTTGCTGCGCATGAAGCCGACGCCGCCTGCGACGACCATGACAAAGCCGAGCGCAAAGAGGGCGATCATCTCTATGACAGTAAGGTCAGGTATATTCATGTTTTTCTCCACGACAGAGCCGCACCCCTAAGTCAAACAAATGACGGGCGGTGTGCTATACGCTGGGTCTGTTTGCTATCGGCCGGAATGAACCGATGGGGCTGTGTCGTAAAATCACATTCTCATATTAAAGTGTCTGTGACTTTGTATCCTTCATCGGGCAATTTTAATTTCTGCGAGCGCTGCCTTAAGTATTGCTGAGCTGAAGCCTCTCGACGCTTTTCGCCACTCTCGTCCAGAGGGCCCGCGCGTAGCGGGCGTCTCGAAGGGCGAGGGCAAGAGTTGTGAACCGGACTGCCTACGCCCTTCGAGGCGGCCTCTGCGGGGCCTTCTCAGGGTGAGAAAGTCCTTTATCGACCCGGAGAACAGGATAATGGCCGAAGAACCCAAGAACGCGCGCAAATCTTTCGGCGACATTGCGCCTCATCTTGCGGACATCACCGATGAGGTGCTGTTCGGAGATGTCTGGCGAGATGCGGCCCTGAGCCCGCGCGATCGCAGCCTGGTGACGGTCGCCAGCCTGATCTCGCTCTATCGCGTCAATGAAATGCCCTTCCATTTCAGGAAAGCGGTGGAGAATGGTCTCACCCGCGACGAGATCATCGGCGCGATCACGCATCTTGCTTTCTACGCCGGCTGGCCGCCCGCGATGACCGCGCTCAAGATCGCGCGGAAAGTCTTCGAGGAAATGGATCATACGGCTTCCCCCTCGTCCTGAGGGCCCGCGCAGCGGGCGTCTCGAAGGACGAGGGCGCGACTTGGGGCCGAAGGCGTCAGTTGAAGTTACGAGACAGGCTCCAGCGGGATAGCTCCAAGAAAGTCCCGCTTTCCGATCTCGACGCCGTTGTGACGCAGAATCGCATAGGCCGCCGTAAGGTGGAAATAGAAGTTCGGCAGCAGATATTGAGCGAGATAGGCGTCGCCCTTCATCCGCCCCTTCGCGTTCGGGCCCATCGCAAAGACGATCTCTCGATCTTCCGATGCGTCGATCGCTTTGGGGTCGAGCGTTTCGAGATAGTTTATCGTCGCGTCGACGCGGGTCTTCAACTGCGCGAGGCTTGTCTCGGTGTCGTCGTAACGCGGAGGTTCCACGCCAGCGAGGCGAGAGGCGCCGTTCTTGGCGTGATCGGTCGCGATCTGCACCTGACGGACGAAGGCGAACATGTCGGGAGCGAGGCGCAGCTGAAGGAGAGTTGCGTCTTCTATTTTCTTCGTTGCGCAGAACGCCGCCGCCTTGTCGAGCAGTGACGACAAGACGCCGAGGCTGGTTTTCAGCGCGGGCAGCGAAGCGCGGGACATCGAATATGACATTGAATTATCCTTATTATCGTGACTAAGGGAGTTGCACATTTATCCCGAGAGCCGTCATGGCCGGGCTTGTCCCGGCCATCCACTCCGGGACATTGGAGTTTCTTGCGAAGTTGCGCGTCGCTCCGCAGTTGTAGCGATCGCCTGGCCAAAGATCAGGCGAGAGCGCCGTTGCGCAAAACACGAAAGCTTGCAGGCGCACTCCCAAGATTTCTCGGCTGCTTGGCGTGGATGACCGGGACAAGCCCGGTCATGACGAGTCTGGCGCCTTTCGAGAAGTGTGCATTTGGGAGATTATTGGGCAGAGGCGTTCAAAGGGTCCGAAGGGCGCGGCACTAAACGGCGACCATGCCGCCATCGACGAAAATCTCTGCGCCGGCGATATAGCTTGAATCCTCAGACGCCAGGAATAGAGCCACTTTGGCGATTTCTTCCGGCTTGCCGAAGCGGCCGAGCGGAACCTGTTCGGAAATGCTCGCGCCAAACTCGTCGATCTGGCTTTCCGACAAGCCCATCTTTCCGAATATCGGCGTTTCGATAGGGCCTGGACTAATGACATTCACGCGAATTTTGCGGTTCTTCAACTCCGTCGTCCATGTCCGGGCGAATGAACGAACAGCCGCCTTCGTCGCCGAATAGACACCGAACCCGGCCATCCCCTTGGTGTTCGCGATCGACGAATTGATGATGATCGCGCCGCCGGCGCTGAGTAGCGGCAAAGCCTTTTGGACCGTGAACAGCAGCCCCTTCACATTGATGTCGAACTGTTTGTCGAAATGCGCTTCGGTAACGCCTTCGAGCGGCGCGAGTTCCACAAGGCCCGCGTTTGCGAACAGGACGTCGACCCGGCCGAATTTCTGTTTCACCTCGGCATAGAGTCGGTCGAGATCGTCGAGCTGCGATACGTCGCCCTGAATCGCCAGGGCTCCATGACCAATCTCCGTGCGAGCCGCATCCAATTCGGCTTTGCGGCGGCCCGTGATTACGACCTGCGCCCCTTCGGCGGCGAAGAGCTTGGCCGCGGCGAGGCCGATGCCGCTGTTGCCGCCTGTCACGATTGCAATTCTTCCAGATAGCTTGCCCATCTCGATGTCCTCGGTGTGCGGTTATTCCGTAGTTCAATACTAATGAACTAATGCGCGAAATGTCAATCTGTGCGATATTCGGCAAAATGAGACCCATGCCCCACCCCAAGCTGGATGAAATTACCGTCGAAGGCATTCTCCACGCCCTGTCGGACCCGATCCGCCTCGAGATTTACGCGCAGCTCGCCGCCGCCGAATGCGGCAAGAACTGTTCGGCCTTCGCTCACGTCAGAAATGGGGCGCTGCCAAAATCCACGCTTTCCCAGCATTTCCGCATTCTGCGGGAAGCCGGCTTGATCCGTAGCGAGCGCAAGGGCGTCGAGCTCATCAGTTCGACCCGTTGCGCCGAGCTGAAAGACCGCTTCGGCCCCATGATCCGGGCGATCATCGACGCCTATGAGATGCAGCGCGTCCCCGACAAGGCTTGCGGCGGGGCCGGTTCCTGATCGAGGAAAAGCCCGGCTAGCGGGCGCAGCGCTCGTCAAGGCGATCGCAAGGGGCTACGACCCGGATCAGCATGGCGCGCCCTCACCAATCTCACCATATCTTCCGGCGCGGAAATGACGCACTTGCGCCGGGGCGCCGCGCCTGTGCATATTGCCCGCCAACCAAAACAAATCGAGGGAGGCCGGCGGGGCTTACGCCTCAAGCCGCGCTAACAGGATGCGCATCAGAATCTTAGGCTCGGGCGCCGGCGGCGGCTTCCCGCAATGGAACTGCAACTGCGCCAATTGCCGCGCCGTGCGCGCGGGCGCCGCGAACTTTTCGCGCCGCACACAATCCTCTTTGGCGGTGAGCGCCAACGGGCGCGATTGGGTTCTCCTCAACGCTTCGCCGGACCTGCGCGAACAGATCGCCCACGCCCCCGAGCTTTCGCCATCGAGCGACGATCCCGTGCGCGCCAGCCCGATCAAGGCCGCCGTGCTCACCAACGGCGACGTCGACCATGTCGCCGGCCTGCTCAATCTGCGCGAGGCCCAACCGCTCTCGGTCTATGGCGCAAGGCGGGTGCTGGACGTGCTGGCGGGCAACCGGATCTTCGACGTGCTGGCGAAATCCGTGGTCGAACGCGAGGAACTGCCGCTACGCGCGCCGGTGGCGCTCAAAGGGGCGGGCGTCGATCTCGGCCTCAGCGTCGAGGCTTTTCCGGTTCCGGGCAAGATCGCGCTCTGGCTCGAGGACGCGATGGCCGCCGATTACGGCAGCAAGGAAGGCGACACGCTCGGCGTCAAGATCACCGAGACCGCCAGCGGCAAGTCCTTCTTCTATGTGCCGGGCTGCGCCAATATCGACGAGGACCTCGCAGGCCGCCTGCGCGACGCGGAGCTGGTCTTCTTCGACGGCACGCTGTGGCACGAATATGAGATGATCGAGCAGGGCCTGCTCGGCAAAACCGGCTCGCGCATGGGCCATGTCAACATGAGCGGCGAAGACGGCTCGATCAAGGCGTTCTCAAAGCTGAACGTCGCCCGCAAGATCTACGTTCACATCAATAATTCGAACCCGGTGCTCGACGCCGACTCCAAAGAGCGGGGCGAGGCCAACGCCGCCGGCTGGGAGATCGGCGAAGACGGAATGGAGGTCGCCCTATGAACGACGTCATCGAATCGCACGCCTTTCTCAACGAAGCTCCGCTGTCCAAGCAAGATTTCGAGGCCGCGATCCGCGCCGTCGGCGCCGAGCGTTATCACGACAAGCATCCGTTCCATAAGCTGCTGCACGGCGGCAAGCTGAACAAGGACCAGGTGCGCGCCTGGGCGTTGAACCGCTACTGCTATCAGGAGGCTGTGCCGCGCAAGGACGCGGCCTTCATGAGCCGGGCCCATGACCGCGAATTGCGGCGCGAATGGATCCACCGCATCCACGACCACGACGGCCTCGGCGACGAGGCGGGAGGCATCGAGCGCTGGCTGGTGCTCACCGACGGGCTCGGCCTGCCGCGCGATTATGTGATCTCGCGTCGCGGCGCGCTGCCCGCCACCAAATTCGCGGTCGAGGCCTATGTGCGCTATGTCGTCGAGCAGCCGCTGGTGGTCGCGGTGGCGTCCTCGCTCACCGAGCTGTTCGCGCCCGCCATCCATCGCGAGCGCATCGCCGGAATGCTGGAGAATTACGATTTCGTCGACGATCATGTGATGGCCTATTTCAAGCGGCGTCTTTCGCAGGCCCCGCGCGACGCCGACTTCGCGCTGGAATATATCAAGCAGAATGCGCTGAGCCGTCCCGAGCAGGAGGCCTGCATCGAGGCGGTGCGCTTCAAATGCGACGTGCTGTGGGCGCAACTCGACGCGCTGCATCACGCCTATGTGACGCCGGGCGTCATTCCGCCGGGCGCCTATCAGCCGGGACAGAGTTTTCCGTGAGCATGGCTGAGGTTCGGACGCGTTTCGTCGTCGGGCCGCAGTCGCGGCCGGCCTTCACGCGCTATTCGCGTCTGCATCAGGACCGCGTGCGCGATCGCTTCGTCGTTCTCGCGCCGGAGCGCGCCTATGAGATCGACGCCATTTCGCTCGCGGTGCTGAGCCTGATCGACGGCGAAAAAAGCGTCGCGCAGATCGCCGCCCAGCTCGCCGCGCAATATGGCGCGCCGCAGGACGTGGTCTTGCGCGACGTCACCGCGCTGCTGCAGGGGCTTGCGGACAAATGCCTGCTGCGCGACGGGACGGACGCCTTCTCGCCGCCGCCACTTTCCTCGGTCGCGCAGTCCTATGCGCCTTTTTCCGGCGGTCCGGCGGGACTGCTGGCTGAACTCACCCATCGCTGCCCGCTGCAATGTCCCTATTGCTCCAATCCGTTGGAGCTGGAACGCCCCAATGTGGAGCTGACAGCGCAGGAATGGGGCGAGACCTTCCGCCGCTCCGCCGCCGCCGGCGCATTGCAGCTGCATCTTTCCGGCGGAGAGCCGACGCTGCGGCGGGATCTGGAGGAAATCCTCCAATATGCGGTGGAGGCGGGGCTCTACAGCAATCTCGTGACCTCCGCTGTCATGCTCACGCGCGAGCGGCTCGAAACGCTGGCGAATATCGGCCTCGACCATGTGCAGGTCTCGATCCAGGACGTCGTTCCCGAGAGCGCCGATTACATCAGCGCCTTCGAGGGCGGGGTGGCGAAGAAGCGCGACGTGGCGGGGTGGACGCGGGAGCTCGGCATGGGCCTCACCATCAATGCGCCCATGCACCGCCAGAACATCGACCATCTGCCGCAGATCATCGATTTTGCGGTCGAAGTCGGCGCCCAGCGCATCGAGGTGGCGCATATCCAATATTACGCCTGGGCCGAAAAAAACCGGGCGGCGCTGATTCCGACGCGCGAAAAATTCATGGAGAGCGTGAAGGTCGTCGAGGAGGCGAAGGCGCGGCTGAAGGGCGTGCTGAATTTCGATTTCGTCATTCATGATCATTACGCCACAAGGCCGAAAACATGCACCGGCGGCTGGGGCCGCTCCATCGTCGTGGTGACGCCCTCGGGCAGGGCGCTGCCCTGCCACGCCGCGCAGACGCTGCCCGGCCTCGTCTTCGACGACGTGCGCAAGCGCGACCTCGCCGACATCTGGCGCAATGGGGCGGCCTTCAACGCCTTCCGCGGAACCGAATGGATGAAGGAGCCCTGCGTCTCCTGCGACCGCCGCGAGATTGACCTCGGCGGATGCCGTTGCCAAGCCATGGCGGTTGCGGGCGATCCCGCGGCGACCGATCCCGCCTGTCATCTCTCGCCCGATCACGCGCGCTTTGCGGCCCTCGCCGAAACCGAGGCCCATGTCGCTCCGCCGGCTTTCATCTTCCGGCGCATGGGCGGGGCGGGAGCCTGAGCGGGTATTTTAGTCGGCGGAGAAGGATTTGTCTCGAAGCGGAAAGCGCATCGCCGCCGCCTGTCTTTTTCTTGTCGGGGGCGTATTTGCGTGGCTGGCCTGTAACGGCGGCGCGTATTTGGTCGACATCACGCAGCAGGAGGCTCAGGAGCGCATCGATGCGGCTCTGAGACAAAGAGCGGCGGAATCGAAGAACATCGACGTCGAGTCGGTAAAGGTGCGCTTCGCGGACAATCAGATCGGGATCGACGCCAGAGTTGCGGCGCGTTTCAAAGGCCGGACCATTACGGCCGAGTTTGAGGGATGGGGCGCGCCGATCTATCGCGACGGCGCATTTTATTTTCATCCCACCTCGCCGGTCCGCCTCCTGGACGTGGGGATCGAAAAACCCGACGGCGCGAAATCCTCTGGGCTGAAGCAAAGAATAGAAAAATTCGCCGCCGAGCACGGCCTCGATGAAGTGGCCGAGTCCGTCAAGGCGGAGTTCCGGCAGTGGGCGAGCGCGGCGGCGCAAAAAACCGTGGAGAAAGCCTTCTCCCTGAAGCCGATTTATGTCCTCAAGGACAATGCCAAAGGCGTCGTGATTAAAGCGGCGCTGGAGAAGGTCGATGTCGTCGGCGACAGGCTGGAGATTACGCTGTCGCTCGTTCAGTTCGGCTATGCGATGGGTATTTCAGCCGCCTGCCTGCTGGCGGCGGTCGCTTTGGGTTTCTTGTCGTTCGGCCGCTGATGGCTCACCGCGCCGGCTGCGGCCAGCCACGGACGAGGCGGGCGCGCACGATGAGGTCGGACCATTCCGGGGCGGTGTAGCCATGGCCGGCCTGCGGCGTGGGCTCCGCCTGCTTTTTGGCGCAGATGTCCGGATCGGCGCCGGGCTTTGGCCCATCCACATAGAAATAGATCACGTTCATCTTCAGCACCGAGCGCTGCTGGTTCAGCACGGTCCCGCGCTTATGGACGTAAACGCCCCATTGGGTCGGATTGGCGGCCCCGAGCTGCGGGGGCTTGAAGCCATAGGCGAAGTCGCCCTCGCCCTGGATGAGATCGAAGCGGATGTAGCAGAGCTTGCCGGTCGGGGCCGGCTGCGCCACCAGCTCGCGGGTGGTGACGACATCCTGATTATTGTAGCCGACATTGTAATCCACCGGAAAATGCCACACGTCGATCTTTTCGAACGACTGCAGCAATTGGGCTTCGTCGGGGTCTCGAGCCTCTTCGGCGCGCGCGCCGGTCGCGGCAGTCGCGATGAGGCCGGCTAGAGCGGCTGATTTCAACGCGGAAGAAAAAATAGACTGAATGTTCATGGAGATCGGCCCGTTCAAAATCGATCCGGCTGAGCGCCGGATCGAAGCTAACAGTCTTGGCTTTCGGGCGGCGTTCAGGCCGCGCTCGGCGCGTCGAGATGGCTCGGTTTGGCTTTGCCGCGTCCGAGCATATACCATAGGAACCCGCACAGCGCCGTAAAGCCCACGCCGTACAAAATGTAATCTATGTAAGCCATGAAGGTGAACACGCCCACCGTAAAGGGAAAGCGTGAAACCCACTGGTTTCCGAGATCATCCGCCACCGTCACGATGCCGACGTAACGCCCCGCGTCCTTGAAGTTGTGTTCGAATGTCATGATCCCATTGGGATAGACCTTCGGCGGGTAGTAGGCGACCGTCGCGGCGTCGAGGTTCTGTTTCTCCTTTTCTTCTCCGACATCCTTCACTACGCGGACGCCGATCGCCATGTCGCGCAGGTCGGGCGAGATGGCCGAAAGCGCAATCACGGTCGGACCCGTGCGCGCAATGTCTTCGCAGAACTCTTCCTCTTCGCCTTCGCGTTGATAACCGATAAAATGCATGGTGCTCGGCCCGATCTTGAGGACGCATGTGTCCTGCTCGAGCTTGACGCCGCCATGCGCGGAGGCATTTGTCGCAGCGAGCGGCGCGAACAGCGCCGCTGCAAGCATAGCCGCTAGAAATCTACTGAGCTTCATTTAGCCCTCCTGCGCGTGAATTCGCCCTATGAAAGGTTTCGCGCGTTCCTGATCTTCAGGTGGGCGGCAGCTTGTCTCTTTTTAAGATGGCGTTATGCCGCTCTTGAATCTTTTATTTTGATGACGGCGCCGGTTGCAGGGCTTGAAAATCGCGATTGCGTGACAAAAGGGGGGTGTAAACTTCCTGTCGTCAAGAGCGTCGGGGCGGGGGACGCTTTCTCTCTCCGCGAGGCTCGATCAAAAAATCGTGAACGGGCTGATCTGCCCCGGCAGGGACCGCACGGGGCCGTTCGCGCCATATTGGAGCCGCCATTTGCCAAAGCTGTTGCAATCTCATTGCTTGCATTACTCAGAATGGACGATCGCCGTCTGGTTCGTAATCAAATGCGAACGCTGATCCGGACGACATCATTCGCGGCGCAGCGGGTTCACGTTCAAAAGGCCCGCGAAGCGATGACGGCGTCCGCGATCTCGACGAATCCCGCCCCGCCCGGACCGCGCGTGATCCACCGCGGCGGCGCCGGGAGCTGGTCGAGATATTGGACCACCGTGCTGACGCCCACGCTGTGCTCGAAAAAGGAGAACATGGGCGCGTCGTTCGTCGAATCGCCCGAGTACAGGACAGCCCCAGGATCGGTCTCGATATCGAGACCATAGTGGTCGCGCAGAACCCGCCGGCTCATCGCGAGCTTGTCGTAACCGCCGAGCCAGCCGAGCACCCAAAGGTTGTTGACCGTCGTATCCGCCGGGGCCTCGCGCAATGCGCCGAGGATCGCCTCCTGCTCGGCTTGATTTTGCGGGCGGGCGAAGGCGAGGCTTGTCAGGCGGAATGGCTGATCTTGCGCAAAGGAGGCCGAAGGCGCGGCTTTGCGCACTTGTTCGCCGATCTTCGTCAGGCGCTCCCAAACGACCGCACGATCCTGGTCGTCATCATGCCAGAAATGCCTCTCGACGCCGTGGCCGTCGCCGCTTCTTTGAAAAAAGAGGCCGCCATTCTCGCCGATCACGCCGTCCACGGGCCACATGCGCGCCATCTGATCGCACCAGCCCGCCGGTGCGCCGGTGACGGGGATGACCTTCACGCCGGCGGTCTGCAATCGCTCGAGCGCCGCATAGGCGTTCGCCGCCAGCCTTCCCTGGTGGGTCAGCGTCTCGTCCATGTCGGTGAGGACAAAACGCACATCGCGGAAAGTGGAAAGCTCGGCGTTCTCCAGCGGCTTCATCATACATATCCTCCGATGGGCTGAATTTTTCGCGTCTGGAGCTTCGCGCCGAGACGTTCGGAAAACCCTCTAAAAATCGACCCTTTACCCTCTCCCTCCGCCAAAAACCATCTCTACAAATTTCCCGGTCGCGGAACGCTGTACAGCGCCGAAAACCCCGTGTCTTCAGGGCTCGCCGGTCCATCATGGTTAAGGCGCGCGGCGATCGTCGT
Organism: Methylocystis heyeri; assembly: GCF_004802635.2. Classification (NCBI taxonomy): domain Bacteria; kingdom Pseudomonadati; phylum Pseudomonadota; class Alphaproteobacteria; order Hyphomicrobiales; family Methylocystaceae; genus Methylocystis; species Methylocystis heyeri. The sequence continues at coordinate 2,145,769 of NZ_CP046052.1, read as the reverse complement.
GAATTTTTCGAAACCGGGTAACCAACGAGCAACCTCCTTTCGCCATAATCGCAACCGTCTCGCGAATTGGAGGAACGGTCCTATTGGGCGCCTGCGCCCGGCGTATTGGAGTGTATGGAATGAAGTCGCGGGATACATTGATGCGTCTGAAAAAGTTCCAGGCGGAGGAAAAACGGCGACGCGTCGCGCAACTGCAGACGATGATAGCCGAGTTCGCTCGAATGACGGGCGATCTCGACCGCGAGATCGAGCTGGAGGAAAAACGCGCGAACATCACCGATCCGGCGCATTTCGCCTATCCGACCTATGCCCGCGCCGCTCGCGTGCGGCGCGACAACCTCCAGCTTTCGCTGAACGAATTGCGCGGCAAGCTCGAAGCCGCGCAGGAGGAGGCCAAGGAGGCCGGCGACGAACTCGCCAAGGCGCAGAATCAGGAAGCGCGCGACCATGCCGCCGAGCGCATGGTCGATGTCGTGGCGGAGCGCCGCAGCGCCACCTTTGCGGGCGAAGCTTTCCGTCGCGCCTGAAGTCGAGCGCATGATCAGATCAAGCCCGGTCTTTTTGTAAAAAAGGGCCGGGCTTTCCGCGTGCGAACGCCCCTGTCACGCGGCGCGGGGCAGGGCGCATTCCGGCGCAGCCGGGGCCGCCGCGCTGACGCGGCCATGAGCGTCTTTCAGCGCTCCAGGCGCAAGCTCGAGCCCGAGGAAACGCGCGGGATCGACCCAGCCCGGCATGGTCAGGCCTTCGGCGAGGCGCCGCTCGAAGCCGAAGCGGGCGTAATAAGGCTCGTCGCCCACCAGCAATATGGCGCGGTGGTTGCGCGCCTTCGCCCGCGACAGCGCGCTCCGGATCATGGCGGCGCCGAGCCCGAGCGACTGGCGATCCTGCGCCACCGCGAGGGGCCCCAGCAGCAGCGCGGGGCGGCCCGCACCGGCCCGCACCGGCCACAGCCGCAGCGTGGCGATCAGCCGCTCGCCCTCATGCGCCGAAAGCGCCAATCCGCGGGCGGGCAGGCGTCCCGCGCGCAGCCGCTCGCAGGTCTTGAGAAAACGCGCCGGCCCGAAAGCCGCGTCGAGCAGGGCTTCCCTTGCCTCGACGTCCGCTGGCGTTTCTTCCCCGATGACGAAGCCGGGATGGCGCGCGAATGCGGCGCCGAAAGGGACCGCTACGGCGTCGTCGAATGCGATGGCGGAAACAAAGGTCATGGCTGCCTCCAGGAGAAGACGAGCAGACCCTCGCGCCGACGCTCCAGCGACGAAGAATCGCGTGGAGCGCGGCCGGACGGGACTATTCTGGTCGAGCGTTTTTAGATGACGAAGGATTCGAGCGGCGCGAAGCCGTTGAAGCAGATCGAGGAATAGGTCGTCGTATAGGCGCCTGTTCCCTCGATCAGCACCTTGGAGCCGATCTCCAGACTGATCGGAAGGTGATAGGGGGCTTTCTCGTAGAGCACGTCGATGGAGTCGCAGCTCGGTCCGGCGATGACGCAGGGACCGGTGGCGTCGCCGTCGGCCCTGGTGCGGATCGGATAACGGATCATCTCGTCGGTGGTCTCGGCCAGTCCGTTGAACTTGCCGATGTCGAGATAGACCCAGCGCACGGAATCGTCCTGCGACTTCTTCGAGATCAGCACCACTTCGGCCTCGATCAACCCGGCGTTGCCGACCATGCCGCGACCCGGCTCGATGATGGTCTCCGGAATGCGGTTGCCGAAATGTTTGGAGAGGGCGCTGAAGATCGCCGCGCCATAGGTTTTCACCGCGGGCACGTCGTTCAGATATTTGGTCGGGAAGCCGCCGCCCAGATTGACCATCTGAAGCTGGATTCCGCGCTCCGACAGCTCGCGGAAGATGGCCGCCGCCGATTTCAGCGCGCCGTCCCACATGCGCGGATTGCGCTGCTGCGAGCCGACATGGAACGAGACGCCGTAGGCGACGAGGCCGAGGCGATGCGCATGCTCCAGCACGCCCGCCGCCATTTCCGGAGCGCAGCCGAATTTGCGCGAGAGGGGCCATTCGGCGCCTTCGCCGTCGCAAAGGATGCGGCAGAAGACTTTGGCTCCCGGCGCGGCGCGGGCTATTTTTTCGACTTCCGCCTCGCAGTCGACCGCAAAGAGACGCACGCCGAGCTCGAACGCGCGCTGGATGTCGCGCTCTTTCTTGATCGTATTGCCGAAGCTGATGCGATCTGAGCTTGCGCCCGCGGCCAGCGACATCTCGATTTCGGGAACCGAAGCCGTATCGAAGCAGGAGCCGAGCTTCGCCAGCAGGGACAGCACCTGCGGCGCCGGATTTGCTTTCACGGCGTAGAAGACGCGCGTGTCCGGCAGCGCCTTGGCGAAGGCGCGGTAATTGTCCCGCACCACGTCGAGGTCGACGACGAGGCAGGGGCCGTTGTCGCGGCCCTCGAGGCGTCGGGCGCGCAGAAATTCCTGGATACGATCGGTCATCGCGGCATCCCCTACGAAGGGCGCGGTTCGGCGCGCCGAATTAAGGACTTCGACGGACAGCCGACCGCCTTCGCCCGCGCGCGATGGAGACGCGACGAGCGTTGGTCAATCAGCGATCCTGAGATCGCCGCCGCGCAGCCAAGCGCGTCAGGCGATCCGGTGATGCGCCGTTGGCGTTCCTGTGACGACGAACATGCGCGCAACGCGCATGGCGGTCGCTTGGGAAAGCCTCGTTTGGAAGGGGAAAGACCCGATCCGCACGCCCGGCAAGAAAGACAAGCCTCTTCGGTAAGCCAGCCTTTGGAGGGCTGACAGAGACGAAAAAGCCCGGTCCGTCGTTGCTTTAAGTCGCGATCCTCCGCAGAGACGGAGTTCGCCGGTTCGCCTCCGGCTGCCGGTTCTTCACCGATGGTTTACCGGCCTCTTGTCCGGATCCCCACCGACCGACACACGACCACAGGCACGTGCGATTTGGGCAAAACGTAGATACGCGCTTTTCGATTTATGACAAGCGCTTTTTTGGAACTTCGCGTAATTTTTCGGCGCCCCGGCGCCTATGCCGCGTGCTGGATCGGGGCGGGCCGGTTTCGGCGGCGGCGCCCGGCGGCGGGGCTGCTTCTCGGCGGCGCCCAAAATTCTCCTTGAAAATACTGTCTCTGCCCCTGTGCTGGCGGCGCTTTCGTCTTGCCACTTAGGGCGAAGCCGGCTAGGCAGGTTCGCGAGTTTCCGGGCGGCGCCTCGGTCGCCCCGGATCTTCGTTGAAAACCGCCGCATCAGCATCTTCCCCGCCGCTGGGCGCGCATCCGGCGCGAATCGCCGCTTGCGCTGAGGCGCTGCGGGTTTGCTCGGGTTTCCGGAATAAGAAGAATGACGCACATCACCCGCCGCAAGCTGCTCGGCGCCATGGCGGCGATAGGCGCGCCTCAAGCCGCGCTGCAATTGGGCTCGGCGAATCAGGCCTTGGCCCAGAACGGGCGTCCCTCGCTCGCCGTAGCGATGAAGCCGCCGCGATTCGGTTTCGACAATGTGCTCGGCCGGGCGCGCGAACTCGCCGGCGCGCCCTTCGAGGACGCGCCGCAGCGCCTGCCCGACGCTTTCGACAATCTCGAATACGACAGCTGGCGCGACATCAGATTCAGGCCGGACCGCGCTCTGCTCGTGGGCGGCGGCGGCGCTTTCCGGCTGGAGACCTTCCATCTCGGCTTCCTCTACCGGCGCCCCGTGACGGTCAATCTGATCCGCGACGGGCTGCCCGCGCCGATCCCCTATTCGCCGAACCTGTTCGACTACGGCAGGGTGAAGCCGGAGAAAGACCCTCCGGTCAATCTGGGTTTCGCGGGCTTCCGCCTGCATTATCCGCTCAACGATCCCCATGTGAGCGACGAGCTGATCTCCTTCCTCGGGGCGAGCTACTTCCGCTTCCTCGGACGGGAGCAGAAATACGGGCTTTCCGCTCGCGCCCTTTGCGTCGAGGCCGGCACGGAAAAGGAGAGCTTTCCCTTCTTCCGCGAGTTCTGGGTCGAGACCCCCACGCCGGGCTCCAACCGCGCGACGATCTACGCCCTGCTCGACAGCGAGGCGGTCACCGGCGCTTTCCGCTTCGACGTCACGCCGGGACAGGACAGCACGGTGGACGTCCAGGCGACCCTGTTCCCGCGGCGCGAGGGCGTGAAATTGGGCTTCGCTCCCCTGACCTCGATGTTCCTCACCGGCGAGAACGACCAGCGCATCAGGGATAATTTCCGAGCCGAGCTGCATGATTCCGACGGCCTGCTGATCGAAACCGGCGCCGGCGAATGGTTGTGGCGCCCGCTCAGCAATCCGACCGCGCCGCGCATCACATCCTTCCTCGACAAGGACAACAAGGGCTTCGGCCTGATGCAGCGCGACCGCACCTGGGAGTCCTATCAGGATCTGGAGCTCGGTTATGAATCGCGCCCCAGCTATTTCGTCGAGCCGCTGGGCCCCTGGGGAGAGGGCCGCGTCGAGCTGATCGAGCTTGCGACCCGGGACGAGACCAACGACAATATCGTCGCGAGCTGGACGCCCACGACTCCCCCCGAGCCGCAGAAGCCTTTCTCCTACGCCTATCGGATAACAGCCTGTCTCGATCAGTCGCGGCTGTCGCCCAACGGCCGGGTGGTGAACACCTTCCGCGCGCCGCCCCAGGCGCTGGGCTCGTCCGAGAAAGTGGTGCAGAATTCGCGGCGTTTCCTGGTCGATTTCGCCGGCGGCGACATGGCCTATTATGTCGGCGATCCGAGTCAAGTCGAGGTGGTGGCCACAGCCAGCAACGGCAAGGTGCTGCGCACCAGCGTCGCCGCCAATCCGCATATCGACGGATTGCGCGCGCTGTTCGACGTTTCTGTGGTGTCGGGCCAGACCGCCGACCTGCGGCTGTTTTTGCGCGCGGGAAGCCGGACGCTGACCGAGACCTGGACCTATCCCTGGACCTCGCCCTGAGGCGAGGGCCGTCACTGCGAGGAGCGCAGCGACGAAGCAGTCCAAGGGGATTGATGTGGCCCTGATCGCTTCGCCTTCGGCTCGCGATGACGGCGGAAGCTGCAAAGCTTACCCCTGATGACTCCGCCGCCAGTCGATCAGGCCTGCGGTCGAGCCGTCGAGCGCCGCGGTCGAGGCCTTGTCGTCCTCGACGATGGGGGCGAGGCGGCTCGCCAGCTCCTTGCCGAGCTCGACGCCCCACTGGTCGAAGGGGTTGATGTCCCAGATCACCGATTGGACGAAGACCTTGTGCTCATAGAGCGCCACGAGCCGGCCCAGCGTGCGCGGATCGAGCCGCCGGTACAATAGCGTGCTCGAGGGGCGGTCGCCCGAAAACACCTTATGCGGCGCAAGGCGCTCGACATCGGCTTCGCTGCGTCCCTCCTTGCGCAACAGCGTTTTGGCCTCCTCCAGAGTCCGCCCGCGCATAAAAGCTTCGCTTTGCGCGAGGCAGTTGGAAAAAAGCAGGGCGTGATGATGCGCGTCGGCGTCGATCGGCTCGGCCGCGAGCAGGAAGTCGATCGGCGTGACGTCGGTGCCCTGATGCAGGAGCTGGAAAAACGCGTGCTGGCCGTTGGTGCCGGGCTCGCCGAACACGATCGGTCCGGTCGCGCCGGCGACCAGAGCGCCGTCGCGGGTGACGGATTTGCCGTTCGATTCCATGTCGAGCTGCTGCAGATAGGCCGGGAAACGCGCGAGCCTCTGGTCGTAGGGGATGACCGCGTGGGCGGCGCGGCCGAGCATGTTGCGATGCCAGACCCCGAGCAGGCCCATCAGCGCCGGGATGTTCTTATCCAGCGGCGCTTCCTGGAAGTGAATGTCGACGTCATGGCCGCCGCGCAGGAAGTCGGTGAAATTCTCCGGCCCAACGGCGATGGCGAGCGCAAGGCCGATCGCCGACCACAGCGAATAACGGCCGCCCACCCAATCCCAGAAGCCGAAAACGCGCGACGGCTCGATGCCGAATTGCGCCACCTTGTCGAGCCGGGTGGAGACCGCGGCGAAGTGAAGCCCGACGGCGGCTTCGCCCAAAGCCGCGACCACCCGGGCGCGCGCGCTCGCGGCGTTGGCCATGGTTTCCTGGGTGGTGAAGGTCTTCGACGACACGATGAAGAGCGTGCGCGAAAGATCGAGCCTCGCCAGCGTGTCGGACAGATCGGCGCCGTCGACATTGGCGACGAAATGCGCGCGCGGCCCGCCTTTGGCGTAAGGCGAAAGCGCCCGCGCCGCCATCGCCGGGCCGAGGTCGGACCCGCCGATGCCGATATTCACCACATCGGTGAAAGGCAGGCCCCCGGCGCCGGTCAGCTTTCCCTCGCGGACGGCGCGGGCAAAGGCGAAAACTTTCTCGCGTTCGGCTTCGATTTCGCGCCGCATGTCGACCCCCTGCACCGGCAGGGGGCGGCCGGAGAGGTCGCGCAGCGCCATGTGCATGGCCGCGCGCCCTTCGGTGTTGTTGACGGCTTCGCCGGCAAAGAGCGCCGCCCGGCGCGAGGGGAGGTCGCGCGCCTCCGCCAGCGCCGCAAGAAGTCTCAGAGTTTCCCCGGTGATCTTGTGTTTCGAGAAATCGAACAGAAAATCGTCCAGCGAGACCGAAAAATTTTGAAAGCGATCAGGGTCCTGCGCAAAAAAATTCCGCACATGCGCCGGCGCCAGAGTGCTGGCGTGGACGTCGAGAGCTTTGAGGGCGGAGGCGACGGCGGTCTGCGGCATGGATGCGCCTTTTGCTGCTGTGAAAACTGGTAGCGGCGCGCGATTCGCGCGCGCCATAATAACAAATGGCGCTTTGCGGCTTATTGACAGCGCGCGTGTCGGATCGGCCTCAGTGGCTCGAGCCGAAGCGCAAGCCGGTAACGCCGACGAAGATGAAGAAGATGCAGGCCAAACGCCATGTGGTCGCCGGCTCGCCGAATACGTAAACGCCCACGATCGTGACGGCGGCGACGCTTCCTCCCGTCCACACGGCATAGGCGGTGCCGGCGGGAATGGTCTTCACCGCAAGCGCGAGGCAGCCGATGCTCGCGACCATGAAAAACCCCATCGCCGCCAGGGGCCAGATGCGGGAAAAGCCGTCGGCATATTTCATCGCGACCAGCCAGCCGACTTCGCACAGGCTGCCGATGATCAAAATCACCCAATCCATGGACCGCCCTTCGCCCGCGCTGAATGTTGTTTTTCGAATGAGGATGGCCCGCGGGGAGCTTCTAGGCAAGGCCAAATGGCGAAGCTCGACCTGTTACTCTGGAGGGTCGGGCGGGATGCTCCAATTCGATACGGCGCCTGGAGCCTTGAAGCTCGGGAAGAAAAATGCCTTGCTGCAGGTCTTCCTGCGATCGTTCGATCGGGAGCGGAACGCCAATGGATCGGGGAGCGGCCGAACAGCCCATCGAGGCGCGCTGGCATTGCTTGTCGGCCGAGGAAAGCCTGCGGCGCCAGGGTTCTTCCCCGGAAGGCCTCACGTCGATGCAGGCCGAAGAGGCGCTTGCCCGATATGGACCGAACCGGATTTCTGTTTCCGAAGCGTTCAGTCCCCTGACGATCTTTCTGGCTCAATTCAAAAGCGTTTTGGTATGGGTCCTCGTCGCCGCCAGCGTCGTTTCCGGCGCGCTCGGCGACGCCGAGGATTCGGCCGCCATTCTCGCGATCGTGCTTCTGAACGCCCTGGTTGGTTTTTATCAGGAATATAGCGCCGAAAAGTCGATTGCGGCGCTAAAGCGAATGACGGCGCCGAGGGCCAGAGTTTGGCGGGACGGCGCGGCGACGACCATCTCCGCGACGAGAATCGCGCCCGGGGATGTCATCGAATTCGAAGCGGGCGATCTCATCGCCGCCGACGCCCGGCTGCTCGGCGCCTCTTTGCTCGCCTGCGCCGAGTCCGCCCTCACCGGCGAAGCGGAAGCCGTTCGCAAACAAGTCGGGGCTCTGGAAAATCCGGATCTCCCCGTGGGAGACCGGATCAACATGGTCTTCATGGGAACGAGCGTCGTCGCCGGCTCGGGGCGCGCGGTCGTGGTCGCCACCGGAATGCGCACCGAGCTCGGGCGCATCGCCGCGCTGATCCGGGAGGCCGGCGAAGACCAGGAAACCCCGCTCCAACAGAAGCTCGATCGGTTCGGCAGGACTTTGCTCTGGGCGACGCTCGGAATCGTGGCGCTGCTCTTTGGATTGGGACTGCTGCGCGGAGAACCCATCGTCGATTTGTTCATGACCTCGGTCAGCCTCGCCGTCGCAGCATTGCCCGAGAGCTTACCCGCGGTCGCCACCGCGGCGCTGTCTCTCGGCGTGATGCGCATGTCGCGCCGGCGCGCGCTGGTGCGCCGCCTCGCTTCGGTGGAGACGCTCGGCTCCACCAATGTCATCTGCACCGACAAGACCGGCACGCTGACCTTGGGCGCCATGTCGGCCAGGACCCTGTTCCTCGCCAATCGAAGCTATGAGATGGAGGACGACGGCCGCCGACCCAGCGGCGCGATCCGTTCCAACGGCGTTGTTGTCGATCCGGAGCGCGACCCGCCCCTGAGGCGGATGGCGGAGATCCTGGTCGGCTGCAACAATGCGCATCTCGAGGTCACGGCGGATGGTTGCACGGTCGTCGGCGATCCGACCGAGGGCGCCTTGTTGCGCGCAGGCCTGAAGGCGGGCGCCGATCGCCGCGCGCTGGACCAGGCCTGTCCGCAGATCCAGGAAATCCCGTTCGATTCCGATCGCAAGCTTCATTCGGTCCTGCGCAGGCTGCAGGACGGGCGCGTGCGAGCGCTAGCCAAGGGCGCCCCGGAAGCGCTGCTGGCGCGGTGCTCGCAAATTCTGACGGGCGACGGCGTCGTAAAGCTGACGGAAGAGGAGCGGGAATATCTCCTTGATCGCAACGCCGCCTCGGCCGGCGAGGGGTTCCGAGTCCTCGCTTGCGCCTTTCGCGACCTGGAGGACGCGCCTGCGCAGACAGGCGCCGAAGAGATCGAGCGCGATTTGGTTTTCGTTGGCTTTTGCGGGCTGCGCGATCCGCCGCGGCCGGAGGTGAAAGGGGCGATCGCCAAATGCCGCAGCGCGGGCATTCGCATCGTCATGATCACCGGAGACCATCCGCGCACGGCCGTCGCCATCGGCGCGGAGCTCGGACTCGGCGACGAAGGCGGCGTCTTGACCGGCGCCGAGCTCGACTCTTTTGGCGACGACGCGCTCGCCGCGCGCGTGGTCGACATCTCGGTTTATGCGCGGGTGAGCGCTGCGCATAAATTGCGCGTTGTCCGAGCTTGGCAGGCGAATGGCGCGGTTGTGGCCATGACCGGCGACGGCGTGAACGACGCGCCGGCGATCAAGGGCGCGGATATCGGCCTCGCCATGGGAATGACCGGGAGCGAGGTCACGAAGCAGGCCTCGGACATGGTCATCGCCGACGATAATTTCGCGACCATCGTGGACGCCGTCGAAGAGGGCCGCGGCATTTTCGAGAATATCAGGAACACATTGCAATATTTGCTCGCCTGCAACGCCAGCGAGCTGATGCTTATGACGATCTGCATCGTCGGCGGTCTGCCGTCGCCCCTGCTTCCAATTCATCTGTTGTGGATCAATCTCATCACCGACGGCCCTCCCGCGCTCTGTCTCGCCGCCGACCGCGCCGATCCGGGCGCCATGAACCGGCCCCCACGACATCGCAGCGAGTCGCTGACCGACAGGAGCTTTCTCGAAACGATGCTGTTCACCGCCGTGCTTTTGTCGGCGGTTTCCTTCTTGCTCTTTCTCTATGGGTTGGAAACGGGAGGCCTGGAGCAGGGACGCTCTTACGCCTTCACGTCGATGGTGTTCTCGCAATTGCTTCTCGCGCTCGGCGCCCGCAACGGAACGACGCCGATCTGGCGGCGCAATCCGCTGTCGAACCCCTATCTGCTCGCCGTTGTAGGCGGCTCGATCCTGCTGCAAATGGCCAGCCATCAGAATGCTTCCTTCGCCCATATCCTCCAGGCGAAAGAACTCTCCCTTGGCGAGGAGATCCGCCTTCTTGCCGCTGCAGCTTCGCCGTTGGTTTTGTTGGAGCTGATCAAGTCGGCGTCGCGCGCCTTCGCGCCCAAGGGCCCCCGAGCTGGGGGGGCCGAAAGATTCTGGATGAGCTTTGGCACGGCGTTGGTTGTTGCGGCGGCGGCCGCCGGCGCATGGCTGCAATGGCCGCAAGGGCAAGGGTCGTCTGCGCGCTTTGTGACTGGGGCGGTTGAGCGCAGCTCGCTCAGCCGCATGATCGTCGGGTCTGGCGCGGCGCTCCAGCCTCGAAAGATGGAGACGTTCGCCCCCGCGCCCGGCATGGCGCGCTTCAAGGGTTGCGAAATCGGAAGCAAGGTCGCCGAAGGCCAGCTCTGCGGTTCCGTCGGGCGACGCCCCTATAGCGCCGCGGTAGTGCGGCTCGAGGCTTCGCTGGCGAAAACGCGCGCCGAGGAGGCCAGAGCCGAGGCCCGGCAGGCCCGCGCGCAAAAGGCGCTCGAGCGGGCTCGCGCCGCCGGCGTTCGCCAAAAGACGCTTCTGGCGGAAAGAACCTATCAATCCGCTCTCGCCGCGTCGCGCCGCATTGCGGCGGCGATGGCGCGCCAGGAGAAGGCTTTGAACGAAGCCGAGGGCGATCTCGCGCGGGCGGAGATTCGGGCGCCCATGGCCGGAATCGTATCGGGAAGGGCCGCACAAGGAGCGGCGGTCGAGAGGGACGGTCCTCCGCTGCTTGTCGTAGAGCGCGAGGGACCGCCCGAAATCGGGGTTGCGGTCGGGCTGGACGACATCCAGGCGGTAAAAATCGGCGATCGCGCTTTCGTCGACGTCGGGGGTGAAACATTGGCTGCGCAAGTAACGTCGGTTCTCAGGACACAAAGCCGCATTGTGGTCGCTGTAAGAGATCCCGAGAGGCGCCTGGCGCCTGGCGTGGCGCCCACTGTTCGGATCGAAGTCGAACATCGAGACAATGTGCTTGTCGCGCCGAACGAGGCCGTTCGCTACGCGCAAGAGAAATGCCGGCGCAGGGGCATGGAGGGATGCGCGTCGCGGCTTTGGGTGTTGCGCGATGGCTATGCCTCCGCCGCATCCGTCCAACTGGGTTTGAGCGACGACAAGCGCACCGAGATAGTCGGCGGCGATCTGAAGGCGGCAGACGTTCTCATTCTCGGAGAACGAGACCGGCCGAGGCCTTAACCACTCGGAAGCCTCCAATGGCCTTGCTTGCAGGGAAAATGAGCTGATGCAAAATCGTTCACTTTTAGGCGTGGTTCTCCTCGCGGCCTTGCTCGCCCTCGGCTATCTGGTGGTCAGGCCCTTTTGGGCGCCCCTGGCCTGGGCCGCGATCCTCGCCTATTTGACCACTCCGATCTATCGGCGCATCCTGCGGCTGCTCGAAGGCCGGCCGTCCCTCGCGGCGAGCGTCGCGACGACCCTCGTGCTCACGCTCCTGCTGGTGCCGTTCCTGTCTCTCCTGCTGCGTCTGCCCCGGGAGCTCAGCGAGAGCTATCGTGAAATCTCTTCCGCCTTCGACGAGCCGCTCGTCCTGCCCGAGGCGCTCACGCACATTCCCGTTCTGGGGCCGGTTCTCGACGAGACGCTGACCGGCTTCTGGAACGATCCCGAAGTGCGAAAGCAGCAGGTGAAGGAGTGGCTGGAGCCCTGGAGCCGCGAAATCGCCTCGCTCGTCGGCGGATTGGGCCGCAGCGTCGCGCAACTCGCCGTCGCCGTCGTCGCGCTGTTCTTTCTCTACCGCGACGGCGAGTCGGCGCTGGGGCAGATTCGCCGGGCCCTGCACAAGATCGTGGGCGAGATGGCCGATAAATATTTTCAGGCGATCGGCGCCACCACCCGCGCCGTCGTTTTCGGCCTCCTCGTCAGCGCTCTCGCTCAAGGTTTCCTGGCCGGCGTCGGTTATCAGATTTTCGGGATCGGAGCCCCCATTCTACTGGGGGCGGCGACGGCCGTGGCTGCGGTGATTCCTTTCGTGGGCGCGGTGTCGATCTGGGCCCCCGTGGCGCTCTGGATGCTGCTCTCCGGACGGACCGGCGCCGGCCTCGCCCTGCTGGCGTGGGGCGCCGTCATCGTCAATCCGACCGATAATATATTGAAGCCGCTGCTGATCAGCGGCGCGACCGACATTCCGCTCGCTCTCGTCTTCATCGGGGTGATGGGCGGCTTGATGGCCTTCGGCCTCGTCGGCCTGTTTTTGGGGCCTCTCGTCCTGGCGGTGCTCCTCGCGATCTGGCGGGAGTGGCTGGAGGAAGATCGCGGGGCCGACATGGGAGTCGACCTGGAGGGAAAATGAAACCGCAATTGATTCTGGTCGCGGCGGATGGTTCCGCGGGCGCAAGCCGCGCGGTCGATACGGCCGCCGCATTCGCAAGGAAACTCGACGCCGATCTTCTGATCGTGACGATCGCCGGAAGCGCCTGGGACCGCGAAATCGACGAAGCCGCCCGTTCCGAGAGGGACGCTGGAGAAGCTGTCGAATTGCTGGCGAACGCCGCCTTGCGTGAGGCGAGGGAACGAGCCGAGCGAGCGGGCGCGCCGAGGGTTCGGACCTGGTTCGGCTGGGGCGACGCCGCCGAGGAGATAATGGGACTCATCGACCGCGAGAAACCCGAAATGGCGATATTGGGCCGGCGAGGCCGCGGCAGGCTCACAGGTCTCTTGCTTGGAAGCGTTTCCCAAAAACTGGCGTCGCTGGCGCCGTGCCTCGTGACCATCGTGCCGTAAAGGCGCGGGCGAGATGGGTGCGCGAATCCAGGCTTTCGCAATTTGCCGGCGCGACAGAAGCGAATGGCCGGAGCGCACTCCTGTCGCAATGAGATCTAAGCCGGTGAATTGTTGTGCGGAAAAAATTTTCCGTCATAATCGCGCCGGGCGGGGGATTTGACGCCGGCGCCGGCCGGCGCTTTTCGATTTGGAATGCGTCGGGGCGCCGCAAAACTTTTCGTCCGAAAATCGGGTTCGTTCATTTCGTTCTGAAATCACCTTAGCGATTGTGCAGACCGTTCGATGGCGGCCCGGATCAAAAAGCCGAATTTGGAGGAAAGAGTGTATAATAAGCCATACTCTTCGCGGCGCCGTGTCGCCGCCGCGATCCTGTCGATCTGTTGCGCGGCCGGCTTTTCGCCCCGCGCTTTTGCAGAGCCGGTGAAATTCGCCGATCAGGGCCCGCATTGGAATTCCATCAGCCGCAAGGAGTTCTACAGCCGCGACCAGGGCGCGAGGCTGATGCCCTTCTCCTGGTTCAAGGCCTTGAAGCGCGCCGACGGGACCGGCTTCCTCGACGATGGCCTGTCCCGCTACGGCTATCTGCCCAATCCGGACAGCCCGATACCGGGCCTGCCGGTCGGCTTTCTCGCCGCGCTGGACAATGAGGGCGGCGCGACGCTCTCCATCACATGCGCCGCCTGCCATACGAGGCAGATCGAAATCGACGGCGCGCCGCTGCGCGTCGACGGCGGTCCCGGCATCGTCGATCTCGGCAGTCTCTTCAACGATCTCGACGGCGCCTATGACGCCCTCCTGAAGGACGACGCCGCCTTCAAGCCTTTCGCCGTTTCGGTGCTGGGCGGCTCGCCCTCCGAGGAGGCGGTGAAGAAGCTGAAAGGGGAAGTCCAGGCCTGGTATTTCCCTTTCCATAAAATCATGTTCGCCGGCGTGCCCAAGCCTCCCGCGACGATCTGGGGGCCGGCGCGGCTCGACGCCGTCGGCATGATCTTCAACCGGGTCGCCGGCCTCGACATCGGTCCGGCGCCCAACCGCGTCATCGAGGGCAATCTCGCTGCGGCCGATGCGCCGGTGCGCTACCCCTTCCTTTGGAACGCCGCCATTCAGGATATGACCCAATGGCCGGGATTCGCCCAGAACGGCGACGACATCACGGGCCTCGGGCGCAATGTCGGCGAGGTCTACGGGGTATTCGGCATTTTCCATCCGACCCCCACCGGCGATCCGCTCGTTCCTCTCGATTACCTCAAGGATTCATCGCTCAACTTCCCGGGCCTGCTGCGGCTCGAGACCTTGATCAAACAGATGGAGGCGCCGAAGTTCCCGGGGCCGATCGACCGCAAGCTCGCCGATAAGGGCAAGGAGATTTTCGACCGCCCCGCCAAGGAAGGCGGCTGCGGGCCGGGATGCCATCAGGAAATCAAAGGCGAACCGCGTCTTTGCAACCAGAACACCTGGAAGACTCCGGTCCAGAACGTCGAGACCGACGCGCGGGAGAATCTGCGCCTCGGCCGCTCCGGCGACACCGGGGTTCTCAAGGGACAGATCGTCCCGCAGCCGCCGTTCAACGAGCTGCAGGCGACCGACAGCATGGCCAATATCCTCAGCGTCGCCGTCGTGGGCTCGATCGCGCAGGGGCCGCTTCACTTCGGCCCGATGCAGTTCCTGCCGCTGGTGGAGGAATGCCTGCGCAACGAACCCATCAGCCCGCCCGAGAAGCTCGAATTCTTCAAACAGTTCCTCGGCTCCCAGCTCAAGGGCGCCCTGAACGCCATATTCAGGTTCGAGGAAGTCGCGCGCCCCGCCTATGAGGCGCGGGTCATGCGCGGGATCTGGGCGACCGCGCCCTATCTCCACAACGGCTCGGTTCCGTCTCTCGCCGAACTGCTCAAGCCTCCGGCGCAGCGGGTCGCGAGCTTCAAGATCGGTCCCGCCTATGATCTCGCCAATGTCGGCCTCGCCAGAGAGCAGACCAAATTCGACTCTTACGTCTATGAGACGACGGCCGACTGCGGCGGCGAAAAGCCCGACGCCTCGGGCAACAGCCGCTGCGGACACAATTTCGGCACGGCCCTTCCGGACGAAGAGAAGAAAGCGCTGCTCGAATATCTGAAGTCGCTCTGACGACTGCGAGAGAACGGCTTCGGGAGGCGGGGACGCCTCACCGAGGCCGATTTTCTTCAAACGGCTTTGTTTTTGTGGTTTCACTTACTCTTTTCGGCGCGATCTTGCGCCGCAGCAATTTCTACCAGGCGCTGCGCAATTTCCGGCTTATAGTCTCGCTCATCGATCGCGAGCGATAAAGGCGGCCTCATGTCCTCGACCGAACCCAAGCATGGATTAGCCTTCACTTTGTCCCACTGGCTGCTGGCGCTCCTCACGCTCGCCCTGCTGGGGCTGGGCTGGCGCGCCCAGTTTCTGCCGATGAGCGGCGACGAACGCGGCTTTGTCGACGATCTGCATGTCTCGCTCGGCCTCACCGCGGCGGCCGTTCTCGTCGTGGTCGTCGTTCTGCTAATCCGCTCCCATGACCGCATGGCGCCGAGCGGCAAGCCGCATTGGAGCGACGCTGCGGGCGCGTGGCTGGTTATCCTCGCCGTCGCGCTGTTCGCTGCGTTGACCGTCAGCGGCTGTCTGCGTCTCGGCTACGCCGGCGAGACGGTGCAGTTCTGGGGCGCGCCCTTGCCGGCCTTCGGGGAGCCCGACGACCGTCTCGCCGCGCTGAGCGGGCATATTCACAATATCTCGGCGATCGCCCTCGCCGCCGTCCTCTTCGCCCATGGCGGCCTTGCGGTGGCCAAGGCCTTGCGGCCCGCCCCGTCGACGTCGGTCGCCGGATTTCCTTCGCCCCTTTCGGCGGACAGCTACGGCGACCGCATAGCGCGCGAGTTTTCCAGAAAAATGTCCTTGTACGGCTGGATCGGCTTCTGGCTCCAGTTCATCTTCGCGTTTCTATGCGCGCTGCTGCTGCAGATCGCCACGGCCGGGCGAATGCTCAGCGCCGTGAACGCCAGCGCCGGCGACGCCCTCTACTGGAGCGGCTGCTCCCTGTTTCTCCTGCTGCTGACCTGCGGACTTTGCTTCTACTACACGCGGCAGGCGCATCCGGTGGCGGCGCATCCGCATTATTATTTCGGCCAGGTCCCCGGTCCGACGCTGTGGTATTTTTCCGCAGGGATATTCCTCGGCGTGCTCGGGGTGCTCTCGTCCTTCGGCGGCGTCGCGCTGAGCATCGTGCTGCTGATCGCCAAGACGGTGTCCCAGCCTCCCGGAATCGCCATTACCGACCCCAGCAAGATCATCAGGGCCCTGGACGTCTTCATA
This sequence comes from Methylocystis heyeri, assembly GCF_004802635.2. Classification (NCBI taxonomy): domain Bacteria; kingdom Pseudomonadati; phylum Pseudomonadota; class Alphaproteobacteria; order Hyphomicrobiales; family Methylocystaceae; genus Methylocystis; species Methylocystis heyeri. Next base: position 2,129,784 of record NZ_CP046052.1, on the reverse strand, counting down.
TTGCTGATGAGCTTCCTGCTGCTGATGGCGCATTTCATCGGCTTCGGCGTCAGCCTGTGGCTGCGGGTGTCTGTGGCCAACGCCCGCCTCAAATATCGCAGGGCGCATGGGCGGAGCGGGGCCATATAAAGACTTGCACATATCTTTATTGCGCGGGAGTGCTCACTTTGCTATAGCGGCGTGAGAGGGGGCGGCGTGAGCCGGCCTGGAGAATTTTTGCTTCGGATTGGACCGGAAATTCTCCAGGCTTCCTTGTTCGGTCGGGTTTTCTTGACGCGAAGCGGCGGCCGCTTCGCTCGAAAACCCTCTGGCTTCATGCGGCGGCGCGCCGCGATCAGAGGAAGAAGATGACAGCTCACTTCAACGATTACGTCGTCCACGACATCGGTCTCGCCGAATGGGGCCGCAAGGAACTCAACATCGCCGAGACCGAAATGCCGGGCCTGATGGCGACCCGCGCCGAATATGGTCCGAGCCAGCCGCTCAAGGGCGCCCGCATCGCCGGCTCGCTCCACATGACCATCCAGACCGCCGTCCTGATCGAGACTCTCAAGGCGCTGGGCGCCGACGTCCGCTGGGCTTCCTGCAACATCTATTCGACCCAGGATCACGCCGCCGCCGCCATCGCCGCGGCCGGCACGCCTGTCTTCGCCATCAAGGGCGAGAGCCTCGAAGACTATTGGGACTACACCCATCGCATCTTCGAGTGGGGCGACGGCGGAACCCCCAACATGATCCTCGACGACGGCGGCGACGCCACGCTGCTGATCCATCTCGGCCTGCGCGCCGAGAACGGCGACACCGCCTTCCTCGACAAGGCGACCAATGAAGAGGAAGAGGTTCTGTTCGCCTCGATCAAGAAGCGCCTCAAGTCCAATCCGGGCTTCTACAAGCGCAACGCCGAGGCCATCAAAGGCGTGACCGAGGAAACCACCACCGGCGTGCATCGTCTCTATGTGATGCACAAGGAAGGCAAGCTCCTGTGGCCGGCGATCAACGTCAACGACTCGGTGACGAAGTCGAAATTCGACAATCTCTACGGCTGCCGCGAGTCTCTCGTCGACGGCATCCGCCGCGCCACCGACGTCATGATGGCCGGCAAGGTCGCCTGCATCGCCGGCTACGGCGACGTGGGCAAGGGCTCGGCTGCCTCGCTGCGCAACGCCGGCTGCCGCGTGCTGGTCACCGAAATCGATCCGATCTGCGCCCTGCAGGCGGCGATGGAAGGCTATGAAGTCACGACGATGGAAGACGCCGCTGCGCGCGCCGACATCTTCTGCACCGCGACCGGCAATGTCGACGTCATCACCGTCGAGCATATGCGCGTCATGAAGGATCGCGCCATCGTTTGCAACATCGGCCACTTCGACTCCGAGATCCAGGTCGCCGGCCTGCGCAATCTCAAGTGGCATAATGTGAAGCCGCAGGTCGACGAGATCGAGTTCCAGGACGGCAAGCGCATCATTCTGCTGGCGGAAGGCCGCCTCGTGAACCTCGGCTGCGCGACGGGCCATCCGTCCTTCGTGATGTCGGCGTCCTTCACCAACCAGACTCTGGCCCAGATCGAGCTGTGGACCAAGAAGGGCCAGTATCCGACCGGCGTCTACACCCTGCCGAAGCACCTCGACGAAAAGGTCGCGGCGCTTCATCTCGACAAGATCGGCGTGAAGCTGACGGAAATGACCGACCAGCAGGCCGCTTATCTGAACCTGCCGAAGAACGGTCCCTTCAAGCCGGATCACTACCGCTACTGATCCGACGAGTCTTTAAGCGTCTTGCGGCCCGCCCTTTTCCGGGGGCGGGCCGCTCTTTTTTCGTCGGGCGACATTTTGTTCCTAAAACATGGATTCCACTTTGGCCGGCGTCGTTTTAGATTGAGGTGATTCGAACGCCTGCCGCGGGCTCGCGGCGCTTCAGCCCTGGCCCGCTTATCTTCGAGCGTTCGGCGCGCCTCTCGCGCCGCGGCCATTTGGTTGCGAGCGCGCAAGGCTTTGTATGTAGACGGCTTACGGCGTTTGTAGAGATTAACCCCGCAATCGACCGTGGAGACCGGTTCGCATGACGCCAAAAGAGATGCGCCAACTCCCCGGAGGCGCGCGCTCATGACGCAATTCCGGCGAAAGCTTTTGCGCGGAACCGTCGCCGCCCTGGCGAAGGTTCGCCGCCAAATCTCCTGTATCGACGGCATGGCGATCCTCGGCGCGCCCTGCGCGGCGAGCCTGAGCTTCAGCTCGGACGCCCGCGCGCAATCCCTGGAGTGGCTGCCCGAGCTGGGCCGCGAGCTCGAGGTCTACGGCATCGCCCTGAGCGGCGGTCTTGCTTTGTTCTCGACTTTCGTCGCCCTCGCCTATATGGCGGAGCGCAAGGCTTGGCGCCGCGCAGAGGCGGACCTGACGGCGCGGCTCGAGCAGACCCGCGCCCAACGCGACCGCGCCGAGATTTTCCTGTCCAGCGAGCAGCAGCTCTTCATCGCCTGGGACAGCCCGACGAGCGAGCCGGACATCGAAGGTTCGCCGCAGCTCGTCATCGACAAGCCCGCGCCGCGCCGGGTATTGGCCTTCGGGTCGTGGCTCGCGCCTCAATCGGCCCAGGATCTGGAGCACAAGGTCGACCGCCTGCGGGAGCTGGGGGAGGCTTTTCATCTTCCCCTGCAGGGAATATCGGGCAGGCATTTCGACGCGGAGGGCCGAGCGGTCGGCGGACGCGCGGTGCTGCGCCTGCGCGAGGTCTCCGGAGACAGGCTCGAGCTGATCAGCCTGCGCGAAAATTATGAGGCCATCAAGGCCGACGCTCAGGGGCTGCGCGCCCTTCTGGAAGCAGCGCCCGCGCCCGTCTGGCTGCGCGACGCCGACGGCCGCCTGACCTTCGTCAACAGCGCCTATGCCCAGGCGGTCGAGGCGCGCGATCCGGCGGACGCCGTCGAGCGTCAGATCGAATTGCTGGACCAGTCCGTGCGCGCCGTCGCGAAGGACGCGCAATCGAGGTTGCAGGTCTGGCGCGAGCGTGTCACCGCGATCGTGGCCGGCGCGCGGCATCAGCTCGACGTGATTCAGGCGCCTTGGGAGAAATCTTCCGCCAGCATCGCTCTCGATCGCCAGGAAATCGAAAATCTATGCGCCGAGTTCGAGCAGCAGATGCAGTCGCACACGCGGACGCTCGACGAGCTTCCGAGCGCCATCGCCATTTTCGACGGCGCCCAGCGGCTGGTGTACCGCAACGCCGCCTATGAAAAGCTTTGGCGTCTCGATCCCGCCTTTCTCGACCAGCATCCGACCGACGGACAGATTCTCGACCGCTTGCGTCTGGCGCAGCGGCTCCCGGTCGAAGGCGATTTTCGCGCCTGGAAGTCACGGCTGTTCGAAGCCTATCGCTCGACCGAGGAGCTTCCGCCGCATGTCTGGCACATGCCCGACGGCCGCTCCATCTGCGTGAAGGTGACGCCCAATCCCAAGGGTGGCGTCACCTATCTCTATGATGACATCAGCGAGCGCTACGAGCTCGAATCGCGCTTCAACGCGCTCTATCGCATGCAGAACGAGACCCTGCAGACCCTGCATGAGGGCGTCGCCGTTTTCGGAGCCGATGGGCGCCTGCGTTTCAGCAATCCGGCCTTCGCCGCGCTTTGGCGCTTCGACGGCGCCGTCCTGGAGCAGAAGCCCCGGTTCGAAACCATCGCAGAACTGTGTCATTCGCTGCACCCCAATGAGGACACCTGGCGCGATCTTCGCAGTTTCGTGACGGGGCTCAACGAAATGCGCGTCGGATTCACGCGCAGGCTGGAGCGTAGCGACGGGCTGGTGCTGGATCTCACCGCGCAGCCGCTGCCGGAGGGCGCGGCGCTGCTGACCTTCGTGGACGTGACCAATGACGTCAACGTCGAGCGCGCGCTCACCGAACGCAACAAGGCGCTGATGGCGGCGGAGAAGCTGCGCAACGACTTCATCCACCACGTCAGTTACGAGCTGCGTTCGCCGCTCAACAACATCAACGGCTTCGTCCATCTGCTCGGCGACGAGACCACCGGGCCGCTGAACCCGCGCCAGCTCGAATATCTCGGCTATGTGGGCAAGTCCTCCGCGGCCCTGCTCGCCATCGTCGACGACATCCTGGATCTCGCCACGATAGACGAGGGCGCCATGACGCTCGATATCGGAGATGTCGACGCCAGGAGCGCCATGCAGGGCGCCATAGAAGGCGTGCAGGATCGGCTGGCGGAATACAACATCGAATTGCAGATCGTCGCGCCGGAGGATGTCGGATGCTTCCGCGGCGACGCCAAGCGCGTGCGACAGATTCTGTTCAACCTGCTGTCCAACGCCATCGGCTTCTCGCATTCCGGCCAGATCGTCACCCTCGCGGCCTACAGGCGCGCGGGCGAAGTGGTGTTCAAGGTGGTGGACCGCGGACGCGGAATTCCTCCCGAGGTGCTGGAGCGCGTGTTCGATCCTTTCGAATCAAATACTTCCGGGTCGCGTCACCGCGGCGTGGGGCTCGGGCTTTCGATCGTTCGCGCCTTCATGGAGCTGCATGGCGGCAAGATCCTGATCGATTCCTTGCCGGGCGAGGGCACGACGGTGACCTGCGTCTTCCCGAGTCCCGAGCAGCAGGCGCCGCATCCCGCGCCGCAGCAGGAGGCGGAGGAGCCGCCGCCCGTCGCGCGGCCGGTCGAAATAGACGCGGGCGAACTCATGCGCGCCGCCGCCTATAGGGTGCAGGCGCAGCTCGACCACAGAAACGTGCGGCTTCGCTTGTTGCCCACCAGCGAATTCGACGGTTTTTACGGCGACGAAAGCCAATTGCTCCAGGCGCTCGGCGGTCTGTTGTGCGATGCGATAGAATCCACCGGCTCGGATCAGGCGATAACCCTCGCCGGGTTCCAGCGCCAGGCCGAGGTGGTGTTCAAGGTCGCCGACCGCGGCGGCGGCGTTGACAAAAATCGCGCCCATGCGCGACAACTCATCGAGGCCAACGGCGGCGTGATGCATGTCGACGCCGTTCCCGGCGAAGGCGCAGTCGTGACCTGCGCCTTTCCATCGATGGCCCGCGAGGAGTTGGCGCGGGATAAAGGTTGAGGGCGATGAGCGCGGACGCAACAAGCAAGACCGCTCCGAGAACCGTATGGCGGCTGGACGTTGCGACCGAGGAGGCGACGGCGGCCCTCGCGCAGGATCTGGCGACGTTTCTCAAAAAGGGGGATGTCGTGGCGCTGGCCGGCGATCTCGGCGCCGGCAAGACCACTTTCGCCCGCGCCCTCATCCGGACCCTTTCGGGCGATCCCGCTCTGGAGGCGCCGAGCCCGACCTTCACCCTCATGCAGGTCTACGAGGGCGATTTCGGCAGAATCGTCCACGCCGATTTCTACCGGATCGACGCAGCCGCCGACGTCGCCGAGCTGGGCTGGGAGGAGGTCTGCGAGGATGCGATACTCCTCGTCGAATGGGCTGAGCGCGCACGCGAGCTGCTGCCTCCGGACCACCTCGAAATCCGCTTCAGTTTCGCCGAACCCGAACGCCGCGACGCCCGCATCGTGACCGTTTCCGGCCATGGAGCCTTCGCGCAGCGGCTGGGCTCCTTCAAGGCGCTGCGGGAGTTCCTACGCAACTCCGGATGGGCCGACGCCAGGAGGGCGCACCTCCTGGGAGACGCCTCCAGCCGGGCTTACGAGACCCTCGAAAAGCCCAATGGCGAGCGGGCCATTCTGATGATCTCGCCGGCGCGGCCGGACGGCCCTCCGATAAGATACGGCAAATCCTACAGCGCGATCGCGCGCCTCGCCGAGAATATCAGGGCCTTTGTGGCGGTGGGCGAGGGGCTCAGCGCGCAGGGTCTCTCCGCGCCGAAAATTCTCGCTCGCGACCTCGACGAGGGCCTGGCGATCGTCGAGGATCTCGGCCGAGAAGGCGTGGTCGACGAAAACGGCCCGATCCCGGAGCGCTATCAGGAAGCCGTCTCGGCGCTGGCGCATCTGCATTCGCGCAAGCTTTCCGACGTTCTGCCGATCGCGGGCGACGGCTCCTATCGCATTCCGCCTTACGACCTCGACGCGCTGCTGATCGAGGTCGAGCTTCTGATCGATTGGTATATCAGCCATATCGCCCGCTCGATGGTCGCCTCGGGCGCGCGGGCGGTTTTCGTCAATCTGTGGCGGCAGGCTCTGATCGAGCTGGCTTCCGCGCCTCCGACCTGGACGCTGCGCGACTATCATTCGCCGAACCTCATCTGGCTGCCGCAGCGCGAGGGTCTTCGCCGGGTCGGAATCATCGACTTTCAGGATTGCGTGCTCGGGCATCCGGCCTATGACGTCGTCTCGCTCGCGCAGGACGCCCGCGTCACCGTGCCCGACGAACTCGAGATGAAACTCATCGCGCATTACGCGCTGGCGCGGCGCGAGGCCGACCCCGATTTCGACATGGCGGGTTTCGCAAAGGCTTACGCCATTCTCGGGGCGCAGCGCGCCACCAAGATCATGGGGATTTTCGCCCGGCTCGACCTGCGCGACGGCAAGCCGCATTATCTCACCCATCTGCCGAGAGTGGAAATCTACCTGAAGAAGAGCCTGCGTCATCCCGCGCTCACTGAAATCAAGGCCTGGTATGAATCCAACCTCCCCGCTCTCTTCGAAGCCGCCCCTTAACGAAACCGTATTTCCATCCGCAGCCATGATCTTTGCGGCCGGGCTCGGCACGAGGATGCGTCCCTTCACCGATACGACGCCCAAGCCTTTGGCGCGCGTCTCGGGCAAGGCGCTGATCGACTATGCGCTCGACGATTTCGCAAGGGCCGGAGTGGCCACGGCCGTCGTCAACGTGCATCATCTCGCCGATCAGATCGAGGCGCATCTTGCGGGCCGCGAAGCGCCGCGGATCGTGATCTCGGACGAGCGCGGCCTGCTGCTCGATCAGGGCGGAGGCATCAAGAAGGTTCTTCCCGAATTTGCGGGCCGGCCGTTCTTCATCTGCAACACGGACGCTTTTTGGTGCGAGGGCGGCGCGGAGAATCTTCGCGCGCTCGCCTCCCGTTGGGACAGCGAGCAAATGGACGTCGCGCTGCTGCTGGCGCCGACGCGGGGCAGCGTCGGCGTCGATTGGGACGGCGACTTCGAACTCGATTCCGACGGCCGCATCTTCCAGCCCGAGGGGCCCCGCCGCTATGTCTATTCCGGCGTCGGCATCATGAAGCCGGAACTCTTCGAGGGGGTCGCCGAGGACGTCTTCAAGCTCGCGCCTTTCTTCTTCGAGGCGGCGAAGCGCGGCCGGCTTTACGGCGTCCCGGCGCAGGGTCTGTGGCTGCATGTCGGCACGGTCGCGGCCATCGCCGAGGCCGAGCGGGCCATGGCCGCCTGAGCGCGTCGCGAGCATGCCGCGGAATGTCTTCACCATCGCGCCGGGCGCGCCCTATCTCGCGACTTTCGTGCGCGCTCTGCTCGCCGGCAGGATAATTCCCGGCTTTTCGCGGGCGAGCGCGCCGCTCGATCTCGCCCGCCTCTCGATCTATGTTCCGACCCAGCGCGCCGGCCGCGCGCTCAGCGTCGAATTTGCGCGCGCGCTGGATCGCCCGGCGGCGCTTTTGCCCCGCATCCTGCCGCTCGGCGCGCTCGACGAGCATGAGAACGCCATGCTGTTCTCGGGCGATTTCGAAGCCTTCGACGACAGCCTCGCGCCCGCCGTCGACGAACTCGACCGGCGTCTCATCCTGGCGCGGCTGGTGATGCAATGGGCGCGCGCGCTGGGACACGCCGTCGTCTCCATCGGGCCGGACGGAGAACCCGCGCTCGACCGGCGCGAGCCCATGCTGGTTTCGCCGTCCCCCGCCAACGCCTGCGCGCTGGCCAAGGAGCTGGGCGCGCTCATCGACGAATTCATCATAGAGAATGTCGACCCCGCCGGGATAGGATCTCTCGCCGACGAAGCTTTCGATCGCTACTGGGCCATCACCACGCGGTTCCTGGGCATCGCCCTGCAGGACTGGCCGCAGATACTCCGCGAACTGAATTTGACCGACGCCGCCCGGCGCCAGAAGGCGTTGCTGGAGGCGCAGATCGAAAGCCTGAAAGCCGGGTCTGCCGGCGACGGCGTGATCGCGCTCGGCTCCACGGGCTCCAACCCGACCACCGCGCGCCTGCTCGATATGATCTCGCGGCAGGAGAGGGGAGCGGTAGTTCTGCCGGGGCTGGATTGCATCCTCGACGAAACGGCCTGGACCCATATCGGCGACGCCGTGGGGGAGCATGGCGAACCGGCCTTCACCCATCCGCAATCGATGATGAAGCGGCTTCTGCGCATCATGAAGATCGACCGCGAGGAGGTGGGCGAGCTCGCCGTTCTGGCGCCGGCGCTCGCGGCTCGCCGGGCTCTCGTCGCGCAGGCCCTGCGGCCGGCGGACAGCACCGAGCATTGGCGCGAGTTCCGCGAGCGCGCGGGCGCGGGCTTTTGCGAAGCGCTTCAGGGCGTCGATATGGTGGAGGCGCCGGACGAGCGGCTGGAGGCCCTGACCATCGCTCTTTATATGCGGCGAGCCCTGGAAACGCCGCATCGCACTGCGGCGCTCGTGACGCCCGATCGCGGCATGGCCCGCCGCGTCGCCGCCGAACTCGCGCGTTTTGGCCTGGAGATCGACGACTCGGGCGGCGAGCCCTTGAGCGCGACGCCGATCGGCGATCTCGCGCGGCAGCTTTGCGCGCTGGCCCGCGACGGCGCCGGCGCGGTCGAGACCGCGGCCCTGCTGGCGCATCCCCTCGCTTCATTTGGGTTTTCGCGCGACGAGATCGCGCGGCTCGCGCCGCTGGCGGAGGTCGCGGTTCTGCGCGTAGTCGCCGGCGAGGGACGCGGTTGGGCGCCCCATGTCGCGCAGGCGCGAAAAGCGGCGCGGGAAATAAGCGCCCATCCGGCTGCGGCGCGGGTGAGCGCCGAGGACTGGCGCGGCATAGAGGAGCTGTTCGCGCGGCTGGACGCAGCGCTCACGCCGCTCCTCGGTCTGGCGCGGGAGGAAAAGCTCGCCGCGCGCGCCGCCGCCTTGCGCGCGAGCCTCGAAGCCGCGGCCGCAGCGGAACCGCAAGGCTTTGCCGCCGACATGGGCGTGGAGGAGCTTCTCGCACTGCTCGACAAGCTCGAGGATGCAGGAGCGCCGCTCGATTTCGACGCGGCCGGCTTCGCCGCCTTCTTCGACGCGCTGCTGTTCGAGACCATCGTTCGCGGGCCGCGCCGCGCCCATCCCCGGCTCAAGATCATGGGGCCGCTGGAGGCGCGCCTCGTCGACGCCGATCTCGTGCTGCTCGCCGGGCTCGACGAGTCGGTCTGGCCGCCGCAGGCGGATACGGGGGCCTTTCTCAATCGCTCCATGCGCCGGCAGCTCGGGCTGTCGCCGCCGGAACGCCGGATCGGCCAGAGCGCCCATGACTTCACCATGGCGCTGGGCGCCGGCGAAGTGGCGATGACCCGCGCGCGGAAGCGCGCCGGCTCCCCGACCGTGGCCTCGCGCTTCGTCACCCGGCTTTCCGCTCTCGCGGGCGAAGCCTTCGAGCAGTGCAGGCGGCGCGGCGACGCGATGCTGGCCATCGCCAACGCGCTGGATCAGCCGGCTTCGATCGCGAGCTGCAAGCCGCCCGAGCCGCGCCCTCCGCTGGAACTACGACCTTCCCGGCTCAGCGTCACCCGCATCGAGACTCTGCGCCGCGATCCCTATTCGATCTACGCCGAACGGATATTGAAACTCGCGCCTTTGCCCAAGCTCGGCGTCGAACTCGGGCCGCGCGAAAGAGGTACCGCCGTCCACGATGTTCTGGATAAATTCGTCCGCGCGCATCCGCACGGACCTTTGCCGGACGACGCGCGCGAAAAGCTTCACGCGCTGGCGCGCGAAAAACTTTCGCTCTTCTTCGAGGACCCGGAGTTCTGCGCGTTCAAATGGCCGCGCGTTCTCGACGGCCTCGATCACGCGCTCGCCTTCGACCGCGCGCGGCGCGAACTCGGCGTCCAGATCTTCCTCGAGGAATCGGGCGAGCTCAATCTCACGCTCGACGACGGATCGAAGTTCCGCCTGACCGCCTGCGCCGACCGTATCGAAGTCGACGCGAGCGGCGCGGCTTTCGTCTTCGACTACAAGACCGGAACGCCTCCCACCAACAGGCAGGTGCTGGTCGGGTTTCAGCCCCAGCTCACGCTGGAGGCGGCGATGATCGCGGCCGGCGCATTCGAGAAAGTCAGCGCGCAGAAAGTCGAAGGCGCCGCCTATGTGGCCATCGGCGGCGCCGGGGACGGAGAGGCGCAATGGATCAAGCCCAAGGACGAAACTTTCGCCGATCTCGTCGCCGAGCATAAGTCGCAGCTCGTCTCGCTGCTGAGCCAGTTTCGCAAGCGCGAGCGCTCCTATCCTTCGCGTCCCAATATCATGCTTCAGCGCCACGAAGGCGATTACGACCATCTCGCGCGGGTGAAGGAATGGTCGCGCAGCGGCGGCGCCGCGGAGGGGACGAGCGAATGAGCGCGATCCGGCGACCGGTTCCCGAACTCACCAAAAAGCACCAGTGGACCGCTTCCGATCCCGCGCTCTCGGTCTGGGTCTCGGCGCATGCCGGTTCGGGCAAGACCCATGTCCTGTCCCAGCGCGTGGTGAGGCTCCTGCTGGCGCGGGTGCCGCCGTCGCGGATTCTTTGCCTCACCTACACCAAGGCCGCCGCAGCCAATATGGCCGCGCGCGTCTTCAAGATCCTCGCCGAATGGACGCTGCTCGACGACGCCGCGCTCGACAGGGCCGTGGCGGAAGCGAGCGGCGAGAGGCTCGATCCTTCGCGGCGCGCCTTCGCGCGGCGGCTGTTCGCGCGCACCGTGGAAACGCCCGGCGGGCTCAAGATCCAGACCATTCACGCCTTTTGCGAAAGGATACTTCATCTTTTTCCTTTCGAGGCCAATGTCGCCGCGGGCTTCACCGTGCTCGACGACATCGAGCGCGCCGAACTGCTGGATCGGGCGCGGCGGCAGACGCTCGCGCGCGCGCTTCAAGAGAACGGCCCCCTGTCCGATGCGCTGGAACTCGTCGCGCGCGAGGCCAGCGACGCCTCGTTCGACGGTCTCCTGGGGGAGCTGCTGCGCCATCGCGGCGCCCTGGGCAAGGCGTGTGGCTCCGACTATGAGAACAAGCTGCGCTTCGATCTGGGCCTGAGCGAAGCGGACGCTCTCGCCTCCGTCGAAGCGGAAATCATCCATGCCGGCATTGGATGCGGCGGCTGGCGCGCGCTCGCCGAGAGGCTGAGGCAGGGCAGCGCGAACGACAAAAAGCTCGGCGATCAACTGGCCCGCGCCGCCGCTCTGGCGCCGGACCCCGCCTGCATCGAGGAGTATGAGCTTCTCTTTTTTACGCAGAAGGGGACTCCGCGCGGCGGCGACAAAAGCATGATCACGCAAGGGCTGTGCAAGAGCGATCCCTTGCTGCTTCCCTTGCTCGAAGAGGAGCGGGACCGCCTTGCGGGGCTGCTGGAAAAGCGCAAAGCGGCGAAGACCTTCGAACGCTCGCGCGCGCTTTCGCTGATCGGCCAGGCCATCATAACGGAATATGAGCGCGCCAAGAATCTGCGCGGCCTGTTCGATTTCGACGACCTCATCGAGCGCACGCGCGAATTGCTGCGGCGCTCCAGCCCTTCCTGGGTGCTCTACAAGCTCGATCAGCAGATCGACCACATTCTCCTGGACGAGGCCCAGGACACCAGCGCGCCGCAATGGGAGATATTGCAGGCCATCGCCGGCGAATTCGCGGAATCGCGCGACGGCGCGCGGCGGCGCAGTTTCTTCGCCGTCGGCGACGAGAAACAGTCGATCTTCTCCTTTCAGGGCGCCGCGCCGGAAAAGTTCGACGCCATGCGGCGCAATTTCCAAAATCGTTTTGCGGAGGCCGGACTCGATTTCCGCCTCGTTCCGCTCACCATGTCCTTCCGCTCGGCCCCGACGACGCTCAAAGCCGTCGACGCCATTTTCGCGGCCGGGGACAACAGGCATGGGCTTTCCTTCGATAAGGAGGAGCCTGCGCCGGAGCATCACGCATGGAAGAGCGATCTCCCCGGCCTCGTCGAGATATGGGACCCCATCGGCGCGGAAAAGTTGGAGCCTCCCCGGGAGTGGAGCCTGCCGCTCGATCGTGTTTCGGAGCAGGCGCCCTCGCTGCGCCTCGCGGGCAAGGTGGCCGCCAAGATAAAGGCGCTGATGGCGGCCGGCGGCGGCGAATGGGTCGAGGGCGACCGCGGCCCGCGTCCGGTGGAGGCGGGCGACATTCTCATCCTCGTGCGCAAGCGCGACGCTTTTTTCGAGGCGATGATCCGAGCCCTGAAGGAACAGGGAATAGCCGTGGCCGGCGCCGACCGGCTGGACCTCCTCGATCATATCGCGGTGATGGATCTTTGCGCGCTGGCCCGCGCCGCGCTTTTGCAGGGCGACGATCTTTCGCTGGCCGAGCTTTTGAAATCGCCGTTGGCGGGGCTTTCCGACGACGATCTCCTGGCGCTGGCGCCGGGGCGTTCCGGCCCGCTCGCCGATGCGCTCGCCGTCGCAACCGACCCGCGTCTGCGGGAGGCGGCCGAATCATGCGAGCAATGGCGGCGCGACGCGCGGCGATTGCGCCCTTTCGATTTCTTCACCCGCGCGCTGGGCGCGGGACGCGGCCGCGAGAGGTTGATTGCGCGGCTAGGGCCAGAGGCCAATGACGCGATAGACGAGTTTTTGCGGCTCGCGCTCGATTTCGAAAGCGACGAACCCGGCGGACTCACCGCTTTTCTGGCGAGCGTCGAAAAACTCGACGTGTCGATCAAACGCGACATGGAGGCCGCGGGCGGCGCCGTTCGCGTCATGACGGTTCACGCCTCGAAAGGGCTCGAAGCGAAGATCGTGTTCATGCCCGACACCTGCGGCGCGCCGACCGGACGTCACGACCCCAAGATCTTCGCGCTCGGGCAGGGCGGAGAGGCGGGCGACGCCAGTCTCGCCTGGTCGCCGAAAACCGACGCCGATTGCGCCGCCGTCGCGCGCGAGCGGGAGAGGCTGCGCGAGGCTGCGCGCGGGGAATATCAGCGCCTGCTCTATGTGGCGCTGACCCGCGCCGAAGAGCGGCTTTATGTCGCCGCCTATCACGGCGAGAAAGCGCCTGCGGAAGGATGCTGGTATCTGAGCATACGCAACGCGCTAGAGCCCTCGTTTGAGTCTCTTCCCGATCCTCATGACGGCGAGAGGCGGATTTTGCGCAGCCCCGCGGCGCCGGAGCCGCTTTCGCTTCCGCGCGGGGCCGCGGAGGAAAGGCGCATTGAAATTCCGGCCTTCGCCCGCACGCCGGCGCCGCCGGAAGGCTCGCCCATGCCGCCGCTGCGCCCTTCGAGCGCGCTCGCCGGCGCCGATGTTTTCACCCCTTACGCCGCCGGGGCGGCGACGAAACGGGACGCAGACCGGCTGCTGATCGGGCGGCTCACCCATGCGCTGCTTCAGCATCTGCCCAAATGCGCGCCGCAGAAACGCAGCGGCGCAGCGCAGCGCTTCCTTCAGTTGCGCGCGCCGGGTCTCTCCGGGCCATTGCGCGAAGAAGTCGCACGCGCAGCGATCCGGGTGATCGAGGATTCGCTTTGCGCCCCGCTGTTCGGCCCGGGTTCCGCGGCGGAGGTCGATATCGTCGCGCGCCTGGAGACGCCGCGCGGCGCGCTCGACATCGCCGGCCGCATCGATCGCCTCGCGGTGACGGAAAGCGAAGTCTTCGTCGCCGATTTCAAAACGGGGCGCCCGCGCGAGGCGACCAGTCCCGCGCAATTGCGGCAGCTCGCGCTCTACCGCGCTGCGGCGGCGCGGCTCTACCCCGAGAAGACGGTGCGCTGCGTTCTGATCTTCACGCAGGACGCCTCGCTGCTGGAGCCTCCGGCCGAAGCGCTGGACGAGGCGCTGAAAGAGATTTTGGAGCGGGGGTAGCAGTCATTCCGCCAGATGGCGCGTCATCGCGAGCCGGAGGCGAAGCGATCCAGGGGCGCGCCAATCCCCCTGGATTGCCGCGTCGCTGCGCTCCTCGCAATGAACCACCCGCTGAGTTTTTGACCTCGTTACGACTTGGGAATTGCTCCTCGCAGCGACGGCGCCGGACAGTATTAGAACTGGCACTCTTTCGGCAATTTGTCGTCGGTCCAGTCGATCAGCTTGACGGCGTTGAATTTGGCCTCGATGGGCTTGCCGTTGCGGGTTCCCTTGCCGGCCAGATAATTGATGTCGCATTGACCGTTGGCCTTGGGGTCGAGCGTGTCATAGGTCACATAGGTCAGCCCCGCGACCAGATATTCGCGATTGCGATAGACGACCGTCATGGTCTGGGTCCAGCGGTTGCGGCCGACCGCGTCGTTCTGGGATTTGACGACCAGCGAACCCTTGGCGTTGGTTTCGAGCGAGGGCCGCGAGCCCCACATGCCGCCGTCGAAGGCGATGGCTTTCTTCACCAGCGCCGGCTTCATGGGCTTGTCCGCCTTGGCCTCGGACACGTCGCGATAGACATAGAGATCGGCGCTGGAGTCGAGATCGCTGACCAGCACGGCGCGATCGGCCGCGCCGTCGTCGCCAAAGCTCAAAGTCACGGCGGAGATCACCCGTTCATAGGCGGCGGTTTCGGCGAGGGCGCAATTTGCGCCAATGGAAAAAGCGATGGCCAAAGCTGAGCGAAAAAGCATTTTGCGGGCTCCGTTGCGGATGGAACCCGTCGCTTAAACGAGAATTGCTTTTTTTCAAATCTGCGCTCTCCTGATCGCGGAGCTGCGTCGCCAAGAGCGCTTGCGGTTTTGATTGAATCAAAACCGGCGCTCTAACTTCTTAGATTATCGCATTTTCCGAGTCGTCAGGCGTTTCCGCCTGACTTGAAAATGCTCTAGGCGGCAGGTCATGGCTAGGCCAGCGAATATTCTTGGATTGTACGGATAAGATCCGTATTGTGGCAAAAATTTAGGGAGGTGCATCTTGCCACGCGAGCATGTCGAGAATGGGCGAGTCGAACTCCGCCTGAAGCCTGAAGACAAGGCAGTGCTCGCCCGCGCCGCTGCGATTGAGCGGCTCGACCTGACCAGCTTTATTTTGCGATCCGTCCTGCCGCGCGCGAAGGAAGTGATTTCCGACTACGAAACGCTCCAATTGTCGGAACGCGACTCCTTGCTCATCCTCGATCTTTTGGAAAATCCCCCCAAGGCGAACGAGCGTCTCATTCGCGCGGCGAAGGCCGGTTTTGTTCTTAAATGACGGAAATATCTTGGGAGGAAAGCCCGCTTGGCAAACAGCATGACCGCAACGCCTTCAATTGCGGAGATGACGATCTCAATACCTATCTGAAACGCTATGCGCGACAGAACCACGAAAGCGGCGGCGCAAAATGCTTCGTGGCGACGCCGCGCGGTGAGCCCGCTCATATTCTTGGTTTCTACACCCTATGTCCGGCCTCGATAAAATTCGACCGGGCTCCCGCGGTGATGACGCGTGGTGGTCTCGGTCGATATGAAGTGCCGGTATTTCGGCTTGGCCGCCTTGCTGTTGATCAAAGCCTGCACGGGCGCGGTCTGGGCGGAAGCCTGCTGCTGCGCGCCGGCGAACGCTGCATGATGGTGGCGGAACAGGTTGGCGGCGTGGCGGTTCTGATCGACGCCAAAGATGATCGAGCAGCGCAATGGTATGAAAGCTATGGCGCTGTGCGCTTCAATGACGCGCCTCGCTCCCTGATGCTGCTTTTTGCCGCTGTCCTGGACGCGCTCAAGCAGAGCCCTTGAGTCATTTCTAGTCCCTCGCATGGGGCGTAATATCGCCGGCTTCGAGCCGATGGGCGTGCAGCTTCTCAATCCCTGGAATTAAGACCTCTCGACCGCTGCCGCGGGGCGAAAAACAAAAAAAGCCCCCTCGCCGTAAGGCGAGAGGGCCATTGATCGAGAAAATGCTTCCCGCTTATTCGGTCGCGGGCTGCTCGGCGCCTTCGGCGGCAGCCTTGGCTTCGGTCTTGGCCTTGGCTTCGAGGTCTTCGCCCGTCGTCTGATCCACCACGCGCATCGAGAGGCGGACCTTGCCGCGATCGTCGAAGCCGAGCAGCTTCACCTTCACCTTGTCGCCCTCTTTCACCACATCGGTGGTCTTGGCGACGCGCTGGCTGGAGAGCTGCGAGATGTGGACGAGGCCGTCCTTGGCGCCGAAGAAATTGACGAAGGCGCCGAAGTCGGCGGTCTTCACCACGGTGCCGTCATAGATTGCGCCGACCTCCGGATCGGAGGCGATGGACTTGATCCAGTTGATCGCGGCCTTGATCGAATTGGCGTCGGAGGAGGCGACCTTCACGGTGCCGTCGTCCTCGATATTGATCTTGGCGCCGGTCTTTTCCACGATCTCGCGGATGACCTTGCCGCCGGTGCCGATCACTTCGCGGATCTTGTCGGTGGCGATCTTCAGGGTCTCGATGCGGGGGGCGAATTCGCCGAGCTCCGCGCGCGAGCTGGAGATGGCCTTGGCCATCTCGCCGAGGATGTGCATGCGGCCGTCGCGGGCCTGGGCCAGCGCGACCTTCATGATTTCCTCGGTGATGCCGGCGATCTTGATGTCCATCTGCAGCGAGGTCACGCCTTCCGCCGTGCCGGCCACCTTGAAGTCCATGTCGCCGAGATGATCCTCGTCGCCGAGAATGTCGGAGAGCACCGCGAAGCGCTCGCCTTCGAGGATGAGGCCCATGGCGATGCCGGCGGTCGGACGCTTCATCGGCACGCCGGCGTCCATCAGGGCGAGCGACGAGCCGCAGACCGTCGCCATCGAGGACGAGCCGTTGGATTCGGTGATCTCGGAGACGACGCGCAGCGTGTAGGGGAACTCGGCCGGCGCCGGCAGCACCGGATGGATGGCGCGCCAGGCCAGCTTGCCATGGCCGATTTCGCGGCGGCCGGGCGAGCCCATGCGGCCGGTCTCGCCGACGGAATAGGGAGGGAAGTTGTAGTGGAGCAGGAAGCGCTCCTTGTAGGTGCCTTCCAGCGAGTCGATGAACTGCTCGTCCTCGCCGGTGCCGAGCGTCGCGACCACCAGGGCCTGGGTCTCGCCGCGCGTGAACAGCGCGGAGCCATGGGTGCGCGGCAGCACGCCGACTTCGGCGACGATCGGACGGACGGTCTTGAGGTCGCGGCCGTCGATGCGCACGCCGTCGTCGAGGATGTTCCAGCGGACGACCTTGGCCTGCAGCTCGTGGAAGGCTTCGTCCACCTGCTCCTTGGTGAATTTGGCCTCTCCCTCGGCGGGGCAGAGGGTCGCGAGAACCTTGGACCGGACCGCGTCCACCGCGGCGTAGCGCTGCTGCTTGACCGTGATCTTATAGGCGTCGCGCAGTTCTTTTTCGCCGATCTCGGAGATGGCGGCGATGACCGCCGAGTGATCGGGCGGGGTGAAGTCGCGCGGGTCCTTGGCGGCGCGCTCGGCGAGCCGGATGATGGCGTCGATCACCGGCTGGAAGCCGCGATGGCCGGTCATCACCGCCTCGAGCATGGTTTCTTCGGAAAGCTCCTTGGCTTCCGATTCCACCATCAGAACGGCGTCGGCCGTGCCGGCGACCACGACATCGAGGGTGGAGTTCTTCATCTCCTCGATCGAAGGATTGACCTTCAGCGCGCCATTGATCTGGCCGACGCGCGCCGCGCCGACCGGGCCCATGAAGGGCACGCCGGAGAGGGTCAGGGCCGCGGAAGCGGCGACCAGGGAGAGGATGTCGGTGTCGTTTTCGAGATCATGCGAAAGCACGGTGACGACGACCTGGGTGTCGTTGCGATAGCCTTCGACGAACAAGGGGCGGATCGGACGGTCGATCAGGCGGGAGATCAGGGTCTCGCGCTCACTGGGGCGTCCCTCGCGCTTGAAATAGCCGCCCGGAATGCGGCCGGCCGCGAAGGCCTTCTCCTGATAATTGACGGTCAGGGGGAAGAAGTCCTGGCCTGGCTTGGCCGCCTTGGCCGAGACGATGGTGGCGAGCACGGTGGTCTCGCCGAGGGTGGCGAGCACGGCGCCGTCGGCCTGGCGGGCGATCTTGCCCGTCTCCAGAACGAGCTTCTGGCCCGCCCATTCGATTTCTTCGCGGTGAATCTGGAACATGCGTGGTCTTTCTTTCATGAACCGAGCCGGTGGTCGTCATGAGCAAGACGGCGAGAAGCTGCGTGGCGATAAACGCAGCTGCCGGCGATCCTGCCCTGACGGGGCGGGGCTCGTGATCGGCCGGAAGCCCTATGCCGCCGGCCAGAAGCGGAAGGTTTTTCGGGCGGTCTTCCTCCCCGCCAAATGCGAATCGCGAGCCTTTGCGGGGCTCGCGATCGCAGAACGAACCCTTTAGGGTTCGAAAGCAGTCGACTGCTTCGCCATCAGCGGCGGATGCCGAGACGCTCGATCAGGGCCCGGTAACGGGGTTCGTCGCGCTTCTTGACGTAATCCAGCAGCTGGCGGCGCTGCGAGACGAGCTTCAACAGACCGCGGCGCGAGTGATTGTCCTTCGCATGCGACTTGAAGTGCCCGGTGAGATTGACGATGCGCTCGGTCAGGATGGCGACCTGCACCTCGGGCGAGCCCGTATCGTTGGGCTTGGTGGCGTATTCCTGGATGAGCGCCTGCTTGCGCTCCGCAGTGATCGACATCGGTAGGGTCCTTTTCCTTGAAGGGATCTGCCGCGTCCGGCGGCCGCAGGCCGGGATGTCGTCCAGCGAGGTCGCGAAGGCGCGGGCGCTCAGCCGTTGCTGGCGCTGGCGGCTTATAACATAAAAGCGGGGGTTGAACAGAGGCGGCGTAGGCTCACGATGCGCCTCACGCCCCTTTGTCGGGGCTCATGACGTCGCCCTCG
Organism: Methylocystis heyeri; assembly: GCF_004802635.2. Lineage (NCBI taxonomy): Bacteria > Pseudomonadati > Pseudomonadota > Alphaproteobacteria > Hyphomicrobiales > Methylocystaceae > Methylocystis > Methylocystis heyeri. The sequence goes on along the minus strand of NZ_CP046052.1, from coordinate 2,110,953 downwards.
CCGCGCAGCAGGCGCGAGACGAAGGCCTTGCTCTCCTGCGGGCCGGCGGGACGCGAGAGCGCCGACAGCGCTCCTGCGGCGAGGCCGAGCAGCGCGCCGACGGCTGCGGCCGCCGAGACCAGCTCGATGTCGGCAGGGCCTCCCGCCGCTCCGACGACGAGAATCGTCCCGACGAGTCCCGAGCCGAGCGCGATCATCGCGTCGCGGCCGTCGGCGCGGGTCCAGAAGGCGAGAATGGCGAGCGGCGCGACCGCCGCAGCCGACAGGCCGAGCGCGAGCTCGAGCAATTGCCGGGGGTCGAACAGGCCATAAGCGCTCGCCGCAGAGCCCAGCGCCGCGATGGAGACGAGCGCGAGCCGCGTGGTGGCGAGGCGCCGGCTGGTGAGGTCGGTCTCGCCGCGCATGCGATACAGCGCCTCATGCCCGAGCGCCGTCCCGAAGGCCTGCAGGCCGGCGGCGCCGAGCGCCAGGGCCAGGGCGATCTGGGCCGCGGCGAGCAGGCCGGAGGCCGCCGCGCCGAGTTTTTCGAGATCGGCGAGGCCGGTGAGCAGAAAACTCCGGGTCAGGGAAAAATCCTGCGTGCGCAGCCCGGCTCCGGGCGCGAGGCCTCGCGCGGCGCAGGCGCGCCGGGCGCTCTGCGGATCCGGCGCTTTGTCGCCGCAGACGGCGACGAGGCCGCGACTGCTCGCGGCGTAGACCGCCCCCGGCAGGCGCTCGGGCGCCTGTCCGACGCTTTTTGCGGTCATGGACAGGGCGGTTCCGGCCACGATGGCCGCGAGAAGCCAAGCGAAAACGAAGGTCCAGCCGAGCGCGAAAAGGCCGGAGACGCGCGCCTGCGCCGGCCGGGCCGTGGTTATCGCCGGCGCGAGCAGGGGGGCGAGAACGGCGGCGCCGAGCGCCGCGCCCACGACGGCCATGAATTCCAGCCCGTAGCCGGGAAAGGGAGCGACCGCGCCCCATGCCTCGAGCTGCGCGGCGGCCTCCCGCGCCAGGGAGCCGCTGGAGCGGCCGAAGGGAGCGACGCCGCGCAGCGCCAGGGTCAACGCGGGCCAGCACAGGCTCGCCAAAGCCACGGCGCCGGCCGCGCAGGCGGTCCAGATCGAGCCGAACATTCCGCCGGGGCCGGCGATGAACAACATGCCGGCCCCCACGATCACGGCGGCGAGACCGGGGCCCGCCCCGGAGGCGCCGACGAGCGCATCGACGGCCGATTGCTGAGCGGCGAGGGCGACGAGAGCGGACGTCGCGCATTCGAGCGCGATGACCGCCACCCTGGGCCACAGGCCGGGAAAGCGGACCGCGAGCAGGCCCGAAAGCGAAAAAGCGCCGCTTTTCCGCAGCATCGGCCCGAGCTGCCAGCCGGCGAGGGCGACCCCTGCGAACAGGCCTCCGCAAAGTCCGATCAGCCAGGAGCGCGAGGCCAGCCAGGCGGCGAAGGGCGCCATGAAGCCTGCGACCAGAGCGGCCTTGGCGAAACCGGCGTATTCCGGCGGCGCCCCGCGCCCCGCGGTGTAATAGAAAGACACCCGCATGGAATGGAGAGCGGCGCCGAGCGCCGCGAGGGAGACGATGGCGAGGCAGGGCGCCAGCGCCTCGACGAAAGCGCTCGGCGCTCCGACGCGGTCGAGAAGAAGAACGAAGGAAAAAGCGAGGATGAAAGCCGCCGCCACGAAAGCGATGCGGGCGTCGAGCTTCTCGCGCTCGGCGCCGTCGTCGTCAGGGGCGTCCGTCATGCTTTGTCCCTCGCTTCGCGCCTGTCATATATACCGAAACTTATCCAAGCCCGCCGCTCATTCCAAGACGGGCGTTCGAGGGAGAGAGATGGATGCCGGCGCCTTTCAGCATGGTCGTCACGACGGTCGCGAACGACGAGAAGGCGCGGGAAATCGCGCGGGCGGCTCTGGAGGCGCGTCTCGCCGCCTGCGTGCAGCTTTATTCCATCGATAGCCATTACATCTGGGAAGGCGAGGCTCATGAGGACTCCGAGATCGCCATCCATCTGAAAATCAGCACCGCCGACTTCGAACCCTTGCGCGAACTGATCAGGCGCCACCACGATTACGAAATCCCCGAGATCCTGCGCTTCGACATCGCGGACGGCGATCCCGCCTATCTCGCCTGGCTCGGCGACACCGTAAGGAAATAGGATGCGTAGCCGTCTCGATTCGCGTCTTGCGCTCGCGCTTCGGCGGCCTTAGAGCGAATTCCGAAAAAGTCGACATTGGCGCGATTTCCTATCGATCGGACGTTTCCGTCCGATCGGAAAACGCGCTGACGGGAGCGTCATGACCATAACCGACCGGCTGAACGCCACCAGAGCGGACATCGAGCGGGCTGCGCGCGACTGCGGGCGCAACCCGGCGGAAATCGCCCTCGTCTGCGTGACGAAGACCTTCCCGGCCGAAGACGCCGTTCCGCTGCTGGAAGCGGGCCAGCGCGTCTTTGGAGAAAACCGGGTGCAGGAAGCGTGCGCGAAATGGCCCGCGCTGCGCGCGCGCTACCCCGATATCGAACTGCATCTGATCGGGCCGTTGCAGTCGAACAAGGTCAAGGAGGCGGTGGAGACCTTCGATGTCATCGAAAGCGTCGACCGAGAGAAAATCGCCCGCGCCCTGGCGCAGGAATGCGAGCGCCAGGGAAAGCGCCCGCGCCTCCTGATACAGGTCAACATCGGGGAGGAGCCGCAAAAGGCCGGCGTCCCGCCGAAAAAGGCCGACGCCCTGATCGGCTTCTGCCGCGACGAATGCGGCCTTGCGATCGAGGGCCTGATGTGCGTGCCGCCGGCCAACGAGCAGGCTTCCCCTTATTTCGCGCTTCTCGCGGACATAGCGCGCCGCAACGGCCTGCCGATTCTCTCCATGGGCATGAGCTCGGACTTCGAGCTCGCGATCCAGCTGGGCGCCACGCATGTTCGCGTGGGGTCGGCGATCATGGGCCATCGGGATTATGCGGCCGGCGAGGGGCAAAAATAATCGCGCCGGCGCGCGCAGGTGCCGCATGACGCAGGCAGTAAAATAAGTGATATTTATCAGATTGTTAGGAGAAAATTTACCGATGTGCGCGAAGATGTCACAAAGATGATATGAGCCGAAATAGCGCCGCACGCCAATGATTTGTACCGAACGAAAGTCTTTTTGGTCCGACGTCCGTGGGACTGTCACGATCCTCGGGGCCGTAGCGATTCCCCTGCTGATGGGATTCGCCGCGCTCGCCGTGGAATATGGCGCGGGGTTGCTACATCAGGAGCAAAACCAGCGGACCGCCGATCTCGCTTCCTATATCGCCGCCACCTATTGCATCGCCAACGGCAACTGCGGCACGACGACCACGCTCGCCACCGCGCGCTCGATGGCGAACAACATTGCGGCGTTGAACGGCGTTCCCGCTGCGAGCGTTACGGTGAGCCTTGGAAATTCGCCGGCGAGCACGACCAGCCAGGCGGTCGCAGTCACGATACAGACGTCGCAGTATTTGTTTCTGGCTCCGATTCTGGGCTCGGGCAGGACCCTTTCGCCGACGGCGCGTTCCTATGCCCAGCTCAACGCCTCCGCCGTTGCGGCTCCTTGCGTTCTCGGGCTCAGCGCCAGCGCGGCGCTGTCCCTGAGCGGCGGCGTTTCGCTGACCGCGCCGTCTTGCGGCGTCGCCACCAACAACACTGTCGTCGTGCCGTGCGGGACAACGCTGACCGCCAGCAGCGTCAGCTACAATACGGTTGCGCCGACGGTCGGCTGCTCCAACATGACGCCGGCGACGGCGACAAAAATGGCGTCGACGGATCCGCTTGCGACCACGAGCCCGGTGACGACGGCGGAAGGCCGCATGTCCACCGTGACGGCGATAACGTCGCCCTCGGCGCCGAGCGTGACAGTTAGCGCGGCTGCGGGGGGCAGGGCCTGGCCGAGCAGCCTCACCAATCTCGGCTGGTACCCCACGACGACGGTGACGGACTCCTCGACGGGATGCACAGCGACCTGGAACAGCGGCTCCAGCGCCTGGACCATCAGCGGCTGCGCGTCGAACACATACAATATCAACAGCGCCATCGTGAGCGGCCCGGGCATGGTCTTCATGCCTTCGGGATCCTCTTCGGCGGTTTACAACTTCAATTACGCCGTCAGCACCAACTACACGACATCGTCTTTCGGGCCCGGAACCTACAACTTCCTTCAGCCCGTGTCCGCCGCCGGCGCGACGACTTTCGGAGCCGTGTCCAGCAGCGGCGGGACCACGACCTATGGCGTCGGGAACTTCAACTTCGCCCAGACCCTCAGCACGGCGGGCACGACCGTCTTCGGCGCAGGGAATTTCAATTTCGTCGGCTCCATCAGCCTTTCCGGCGTCACCATTTTCGGGGCTTCGACCGCTCCCTCGTCGAATGCGAGCCCCTCCACGACCACCTTCGCCTCGGGAAGCTACACCTATAATCTCAACCAGGGCCTGAGCGCGGGAGGCGGGAGCACCACGGCTTTCGGTCCCGGAACCTTCAACATCGGCGCGCCGTCCTCCACGACTTGCACGAACGGCTACGCCTATTCGATCTGCAACACTTCGACTTTGCTGTCCTTCGCGGGTCCCAGCACCTTCACGACATCGAAGGGCGTGTATTCGGGCGGCGGCACGGTCCTGACCATGGGCTCCGGCTCGACCGGCAACAGCTATCAGATCGGACGTTCCGGGGACGGCAATGCGCTCAACCTGACGGGCGGAGCCGTTGTGACTCTCGGCGACGCCACTTGCGCCGGCTGCGTCTTCCAGCTCAACGGCAATCTCGTCGACGGCGGCGGCCGCTGCACTTTGATCAGCGCCTCGGCCCAACACGACATCAACGGCTCGATGAACCTCCAGGGCGGCACCGTGCTCGGCACGGGCGTCTATACCGTGGCCGGCTATTTCGGCGCCGGCATCAGCAGCGGCGGCGCCGTCACCTGCACCATACCGAACTACAATGGCGGAGGTTCGTCTTCTTCCCAGTCGGTGGGCGTCTACGGATACGGCGTCACGGTCGCCTACGGCGCCAACGCCATAGCCTATACCGACAGCAGCAGAAACGCTTACGGCTTCTATGTCGGCGCCGGATTCACGAACTTCACGCTCGTCGCGCCGACGAGCTCGACCGCCGGGACCCAAAATCTCGCGGTTGCGGGACCCATGGCGGGCGGGACGGCCGCCGGCATATTCCTCGGAGCGGGCGCATCGAACACCACCATTTCGGGAGCGCTCTACACTCCGACCGGACCGTTCAGCATGTCCGGCGGCGCCTCGGTCGTAAACGGCGCCGGCGCATGTCTCGAGATCGTCGCCCAGACGATCTCGCTCTCGGGCGGCGCGGCGGCAGCCTCCACCTGCATCACCGGAACAGGCGGGACCAATTCGAGCGGGACGACGGTCTCGATCGTCAAGTAGCCGCTAAGGTCAAGTTTGATAACCGAGGTAGAATAATATGACCAAGATTCGCGCATGCTCAATGCGGCTGAGCATATGGCTGAAGGAGCAGCGCGGAACTGCCGGAGCCGAATTCGCACTTCTGGCGCCCATATATCTTTTGCTTATGGTCGGTACGGTCGACGTCGCCAATGCGCTGTATACCGATTTCAATCTTTCCTCGGCGCTCACCTCCGCCGCAAATTACGCCTTGACCAATGCCTCGCAGGTCAATTCCTCAGGCGGTGCGACTCTTGCGGCCAATCTCGCGGCTATCGTCGCCTCCAGCCATTCGACCAACTGGGCCAACGCCACCGTCACCGTGAACAATGGGCCTGCAGCGGCCATTACGGGCGGTGTGTCGAGCACCAGCGGAACGGCGTCCAGGGCCGACAGCTATTATTGTCCTACCGGCAAATTGGGCAGCCTAGTCTGGAACAGCGCCTATTCCAGCGCGGGCTCAGTCTGCCCTTCGGGAGGGCTCTCGGGGAAGTTCGTCGTCATCAGCGCATCCCGCTCATTCACGCCGCTTCTCCTGCCAAGCAGCTTCTTCAATGCCTCCGGAAGCGTCTGGAGCGTGGTGCAGGTCCAATGATCCATAATCGTTTTGTCAGCTTCCGGCGCGATGTGCGGGGGGCCACGTCGGTCGAATTCGGCTTCGTGGCCGTGCCGATGCTCATGTTCATTTTCGGCGCCATCGAATTCTCGCGCGCTTACTGGACCCAATCGTCGCTGGAGCAGACCGCCGCCACGGTCGCCCGCTGCATGGGCCTCGAACTATCCAACTGCGCCGTGAACAATGTCTACAACGCTGCTTTGACTCAAAGCTATGCGCAGACCGTTGCAGGAAAATGGGGCCTGACATTGCCCGCGAGCGACCTCACGCTCAATTCCACCGCCAGTTGCGGCGGCGTTTCCGGATTCTCCCAGGTAACGATAAACCATACATTCAACTCGATGGTCCCGGGCGTCGTAACCGTGCTGGGACATAACTTCGTCCTGACCGCCTCGGCCTGTTTCCCGAACGGCGGCGCCAGCGGAGGCGTTTGACCCCAGGCTCGTCGCGGCGCGTCCAGCGCCAGACCCTGTCGGCATGCTACCTGAGCACGGACCGAGGCCTCGGCGATCGAGGGGGCCGTCCCGGCGGGTTCCTCGATAAATCAAAGAAAACCCGAAGCTCTCGCCCTGGCGCGCTCTCAAACGCGCCTGTCCGCGGAGGCGCGGCCGCGCTGGAAATTCCGTGAAAGTTAATTCGACGCAAGCATTTGAACGGGTTTTGGGCGACGAGCCGGAAACTATGTCACAAATGCCTCCAACCCATTTTAGAGCCTACGTTATATAACAATACTCGTTCCACAGACATATAAAACATGGACTTGCCCGGAATTCGCGTAATCGAGGCTTTCTCCTGCGCCGCCGGCTTATTTGATCATCTTTATGTCTGAGTAGTGATTGCCCGCCTATGGTCGCCATGGTCCCCATTCGCCCGAGCGAATCGTCTCATCCCCTTGAAGGTGCGGCGTAAGCTTGTCCTGGAAAGTATTGCGCCGTTTGGCGACGAGAATTGATGGAGTAGGACAGTGTCCCGTCGAGCATCGCATAATCCGGAGCCTAACGCCGACCTGCCGCGTTCAGGTAAGAGCTTCCTCAGGGCGCGCTCGGGCGCCGTCACCCTCATGTTCGCTCTCGCAGCGATTCCCCTCATGCTCATTCTGGGCGTGGCGGTGGATTACGGCCGCGCGGTCAGCATGCGCACGCGGCTCCAGAGCGCCGTCGACGCCGCGGTTCTCCAGGTCGGGGCGCAGCCCGGTCTTTCCGCTTCTCAGCATCAGCTGCTCGCGAGCAACATCGTCAAGGCCGACCTCGGAACGGCTTCAGGCCTCAGTGTTCAGGTCACCGAAACCGACCTCGGCAGCGGCGTCTGGAAGGTGAGCGCCACCGGCACTCTCCAGACCGCGATCATGAACTTGGCCAATATTTCCGGGGTGACGCTCGGCGCCTCGGCCCAGGCGACCTCTCAGCTTACGACGCCGGGCGGAAATCCGATAACCAACATCAACATGCATTTTCTGGTCGACACGTCGCAGTCGATGGGCGTCGGCGCCGATCCGGCCGACCGCACCAAGATGTCGTCGAGCTCGCTGCAGTGCTCCTTCGCCTGCCACTCCGGCGTCGCGGCCTACACCACCTCGACAGACGCCTGCCGCGGACCTTCTTCGAGCGTCTCGATCGTCGACGGCGTGACCTACGCTCATCAGCAGAACATCAACCTGCGCATCGACGCGGTCAAAACCGCCCTCACCAACGCCATAACCCAGGCGAAGCAGATTTCGACGGCGAACGGCATCACCCTTCAGGCGGCGGTCTACAGCTTCGACAACAGTTTCCGCACGGTTCAGTCGCTGACCAGCAACTGGAGCTCGCTGACCACCGCCGTCGGTAAGCTCGACATCGCCGGCGCCAATAGTGCGGGAGGCGGCGGCACCAATCTGCAATCGGCGCTCTCCCAGGTCCAGAGCCTCGTCGGCACGAACGGCGACGGCTCGTCGTCCGGCAAACCGTTGAATTATGTCGTGGTGATTTCCGACGGTCTCTACGACAACGCCAATCCTCTCGCCACCACCTACACGGCTCCGCCGGCGCCCGTCTGCAAAAACTCGTACACATGCCAGGACAGGTGGGGCAACCAGTGCGGCACGCCCTATCAGAGCAGAAACGGGAATTATCAGTGCTATAATCAGGACTGGAACTACTGCAATCTCGTGACTCAAACCACCTGCACCAGCACCTATACCGGCACGAGCCTCGCCGGTAATTCCTCGCCGGGCTATTCCAACAGCCTCTACAACGGCAATGTCGGCAATGCCTCCAACGCCAAGAACGCCTATAACTATTCTCTCGACGCCAATTACAATGTGATGACCGGCGATCAGAAGAACGCCGATCACTGGGCGGTCGGCGCGGCGCAGACCGGCACGCTGTGCTATCCCAACGCTTCGAAATCGAACCCGCTCGGCGCGTCGCCCTATATCACGCCGACCGGCACGCCCAATGCGCCCCCGTGCATTCCGGACCCGGTCAATGGCGGCAATTTCGAGCTTGCTCCGGTCAGCCCGAGCTGGTGCCAGCCGCTGAGCAACGCCGGAGCGAAAGTGGTGACTCTCTACACCACCTTCGTTCTCGACAATCCGAGCCCGACCAATCCGACGGATTCCCAGTATTTCGACTGGCGCGTCTACTACATGCAGAACTACCCGGGGTTCATGACCTCGCTGAAGACCAATATGGCCGCCTGCGCCACTTCCTCCAACCTCGCCTATCAAGCCACCACTTCGAGCGACATCAACGCGGCGGTTGCGTCGATCATGGGGTCGCTGACCACTTCGCCGCTGCATCTCATAAAATAACGCCAGAGACCGGCGCCGTTCGCGGCGCCGGTTTCTCTCTTTCCAGAGGAGTTTCACGATGATGAAAAAACTGGCGGCGCTCTTGTTCGCCCTGCCGCTGACCGCCACTTTCGTCCACGCCGCCCCTTCGGACGCCGGCGATCATCCGCCCGGCATCGCGGCGCAGACCGCGAATCAGGCGGCCCCTTCGGCCGGCGGCTGCGCGCATTGCGCGGGGCGCGACTGCGCCGATTGTCCGTTCCATGTCGCCATGCAAGGGAATGTCGCCATGCCCGACGGCGACCACTGCGCGGACTGAGGTTCAGACCGTCTTGCCGGGATAGCGGCAAAGATCCGACAGGATGCAGGCCTCGCACAAAGGGCGCCGCGCCTTGCAGACGTAACGTCCGTGCAGAATCAGCCAGTGATGGGCGTGAAGCTTGAAACGGCCGGGCACGATTTTTTCGAGCCCGGCTTCGACCGTTTCGACGTTTTTCCCCGCCGCCAGCGGCAGCCGGTTGGAAACCCGGAAAATATGCGTGTCTACGGCGATCACCGGTTCGCCGAAGGCGATGTTGAGCACGACATTCGCCGTCTTGCGGCCGACGCCGGGCAGCGATTCCAGCGCCGCCCGGTCGCGGGGAACCTCGCCGCCGTAACGCTCGACCAAAATTCTGGACAGCGCGACGACATTTTTGGCCTTGGTGCGATAGAGGCCGATGGTCTTGACATATTCCTGCACCCGCTCTTCGCCCAGCGCAGCCATTTTTTCGGGAGTGTCGGCCACGGCGAACAAGCCGGCCGTCGCCTTGTTGACGCCGGCGTCGGTCGCCTGGGCGCTCAGCACTACCGCGACGAGCAGGGTGAAAACATTGGTGTGGATAAGTTCGCCGCGGGGGTGCGGCTCGGCCGCTTCGAAACGTTCGAAAATGGCGGATATGCGCGCCATTTCCACGCCCTTGCCCGGCCGCCCCGGCTTCTTGGGGCTTCTCCCTATCTGTTCCTCGGTCATGGGAGCGTTATAATCCCGTGAAGAAAGGGGCGAAAGCCAATGGCGACCAGCGTCCGGCCGGAGGAGCAGTGCATTTTTGCGACGCGCCTGACGCCATATCGCTCGCTCTCGCCTCGCGCCTTCAAGCGGTTCATCTTCATATTCTGCGGCGTCACTTTCGGCCTTTCGCTGCCGTTTTTCCTGATGGGAGCCTGGCCGGTGGCGGGTTTCATGGGCCTGGACGTACTGCTGCTCTACATTGCATTCAAGGCCAGTTTCCGCTCGGCCGGCGCCTATGAGACGGTGGGCGTCACGCCGCTCGAACTCGTGTTCGAGAAGGTTTCGGCTCACGGGCAGCGCAGGGTGTGGCGATTCAATCCTTACTGGGTGCGGCTCGAACAGGAAGTGCACGAGGAATTCGGCACCGAGCGAATTGCGCTGGTGTCGCGCGGCGAGACCGTGGAAATCGGCGCCTTCCTCGGTCCCGAGCAAAAGGCGGCGCTAGCGAGAGACCTGGACAAAGCGCTTTCGACCGCCCGACGCGGTCCCCGCTTCGAGACGTTCTCGTAGAACCTATAAAGGCAGCTCCGCGCTCTTTTCCGCAAGCGCGGCTTCCGCTTCGTCGATGAGGCGTTCCTCATGGAGGCGGAAATAGCGCCACAGCCACACGAGGCCGACAAAGACGATCATGAACATGATGAAGGCGAGTCTTCCCTCGACCAGCTGGAAGGCCGAGGTGAGATAATAGCCCCCGAGCCCGAAAATATGAGCCCATATCACGCCGCCGGCGGCGTTGAAGATGAAGAACTGCGCGGGCGGCAGCCGGTTGGCGCCGGCGAGAGGGGCCGCGAGCATGCGCAGCAGGGTGACGAAACGACCGATGAAGACGATCCATCCGCCCCAGCGCAGGAACAGATATTGTCCGAGCCTGAGCTTTTTGGGCGTCACTCCGATCCAGGGGCCGTAGCGCTCGAGCAGCGAGCTTCCATATTCGCGCCCCAGCCAATAGCCGATGTTGTCGCCGGCGATGGCTCCGCCGCCCGCCGCGAAAATAATGTCCTCGATCGAAAGCGCCCCGGTTTGTCCGGCATAGATCGCGGCTCCGACCAGCATGGTCTCGCCGGGCAGAGGCAGGCCTGCGCTTTCCAGCGACACCACGACGAAAATCGCCCAATAGCCGTACGCCGAGATGAGCTCGATGATTTGAGCCTGATCGAGGAAATGGTCCATGGTCCGGTTTCGCGTTGATCCGTCTCAGGGAGATACTACTCCAATATTTTCCGGTAAAGCCTGCTCCCATATTTTCGGGCAACGCCCGCCGAGCGCGCAGGTCGACGCGGCAAAGCGGCGGAGGCTCCCGCCCTTCGCCGGAGCGACCTGAATCCTGCGAGATCATGGGGTTGAGGTCCCGCGAGCCCCGGATTTTCGCAAGGCCGCGGCAGGGCGAATAAAAAAGCCTCTCCCTGGCGTGGGAGAGGCGGCCCGATTACGGGTTGGCTCATTTTTACTGCAGGCAGATGCGGCCGGCATACCAGGGGGAGCCACGTAGCGCCGACACCGGGGCGCCCAGCGTCTCGTCGTCGTAAAAACTGACGCCCTCATGCAGCACCGGCTCCAGCACATGGACGAGACCATGGAGCAGCGGCTGGTCCGTCCCGCTGATCTGGCGGCGGAGCGCGTCGATCGCCTCGTCGTTGGCGCGCCGTCCGAAATCCCGGACGATGGCGGCCACGAATCGACCTACATTCATCCCGTTCTTGACCGCCACGGCGGCGACCCGCTCGGCGAAGCTGCCCCCGATGCAGCAAACGGCGGCCTCCGCGACATTGGCGTTCGAACAGGAATGGATCAGGTCAGCGATCAACATAACGTCCTCCTTCTCCGTTTCTCGTCATGCGGGCTTGTCCGGCTTTCTCCGCTGGTTCCCCTTAACATTTCGCACGCGATGCAGCGGCGGGGACGCCGTCGCAAGCCCGACGCATTTTCTTCGTGGCGCTCGTTCGCCCGGCTTCATAAGGCGTCGACCGCGCATTGGCGTTAAGCAAAATTTGCGCCTTTGCCGCGACGCCGCCATACGGCGGACATTGTCGCGAGGGCGCCCCATAGGAGCGCCGCGAGGCCGGCCTGGCTGGCGGCGCATTCCGGCCCAGGTCGCTTAAAGGATCCAACGCGCAAAGGGCGCAGTGGTTCCAGAGCTTCAGCGTAATTATGTGCTGCGCCGCGGCGCGCCAAGCTCGAGGCTCGTCACCAAACCCCGATATTTTGCATGGACGTCCACGGCTCCCGCGGCGGGAGCGGCGCGTCGCACTGCAACAGCTCTATCGAAATATTATCCGGCGAACGGATGAAGGCCATGTGACCGTCGCGCGGCGGGCGATTGATGGTCACGCCGGCGGCCAGGAGACGCGAGCAGGTCTGGTAGATATCGTCGACGGCGAAGGCGACATGACCGAAATTGCGCCCGCCCGAATATATCTCGGGGTCCCAGTTGAAGGTCAGTTCGAGCAGAGGCGCATCTTCGTCCCGGGCCGCGGCCGCGTCGCCGGGGGCGGCGAGATAAACCAGGGTGTAGCGCCCCTTGTCGTTCTCACTGCGGCGGATTTCGACCATCCCGAGAGCGCCGCAGTAAAAGTCGAGCGAGCGCTGCAGATCGGCGACCCGCACCATGGTGTGGAGATAGCGCATGAAGCGTCCTTTTGAATTCGACAAGGCCTATCTAGCGCTCGCGGCGCGAGAACGCAGCCGGAAGCAAACGCGATTTTCCGGCCCGTCGAGCGATGCGAGCCGGAAACCGCGCAGGCTTTTTAAATCACGACCGTTAATGCGGAGCATATCGCGGCGGAAAAACTCCGCCGGCTTTCCTGTGCGGTTCCCTCGCGGGTCGAAGCCCGCGGGACCTCAGGCGGCGGCCCGGCGCTGCTGGCACATTTCCTTCAGATCGTCGAGAACCAGCCGCAGCCCGGCGGTCGCGGCGGTCTCCGCCGGACGGCGGTAGCGGCTTTCCGCATCGATCAGGGGAATGATTCGCTTCTCGTTCCACCACCAGAGGAAAGCGCAGGCGGCGGCGATCGCGGCCAGCGCCGTGTAGGGCTCATGGGGAGCCAGGAAGGAGAGGTCCGGCGCGCATTCTTTGGCGTATTCGCAGGCGTCAGACCAGTCTTGCAACCAGGTTCTGAAGGATTCCATACCAGTTCCTCACTTCCGGTTTTGCATCGCAGCACGCATCGCCACACAAAACATATCGTATCACGACATATACTACATTGCTATTGGTAAAATATAGCTGAATCCGACGCGAATGGGCAGCGACCTATTGGCGCAGTCTTGCGGTTGTGCGATGCGACAGAATCGAGTTTGAGGCGAGCGGAGCGCCGGCTCCGACCGCCCGAGCGCCGCCCCGCCGCGCTATTTCTTCAGTCCCTGTTCCGACTTGTTGAAATTGGAGAGGTCTCCCTCGCGCGCGGCCCGCTGCCGCCATGATTTGGCGATGGCCGGATATTTGATTTCAGAGCAGATCCTGGCCACCTGCTGCTGCAGCTTTTCGCTGCCGCAGGCAGGGCAGGCGGGAGTGTCCGACGCGCGCACCAAAAGTTCGAACTCGGCGGCGCAATCCTGGCAGTGATAGGCGTAAAGCGGCATCGATCCTCGCGGGCCCTTGTCTGAAAGGGAACAAAGTCTTCGACGACACCACGCAAGCAAATATTGCGCCAAACTACTGGGGCGGATTCGGCGCCGATAGCGCCGCTATTACGCCGGGCCTCTCGCCGAGGCGACGCTGGAGCGCCTTCGGTTTTGACGAAATCAAGGCCGGCCTCGCCCAGCCCCGGGGACCGGGGCCGGCCGCAAAGCGGCTTTCCAGCGCGCCGGCGCCGCTTTCGCCCGCTCGGGGCGCAAGCGCGTCCGCCGGGGCCCGCATCCGAAACGGGTGCGGCGTTTGCGCGCGCCGGCGCGAATTGCTACTTGTCCGGCTCGGCCGAAGAGCCGGCCTCCCTCTCAACCAGCCTCACGCTCATGACCGACGAACTCGAGTTTGCAGAGCCTTCCGAGAAGCTGGGCGCCGCCAAGGCGTCCATCGCCGCGAGCGCCGTTCTCGCCCTCGCCAAGCTTGCGGCGGGGCTCTGGTCCGGGTCGCTGTCGCTCCTTTCCGAGGCCGGCCACGCCGGGGTCGACACCGGCGCGACGATCCTGACCTATTTCGCCGTGCGCGCTGCGGACAAGCCCGCCGACGAGGAGCACCACTACGGCCACGGCAAGATCGAGTCTCTCGCCGCTCTGGTGGAGACCGGGTTGCTCTTCGGGCTGGCGCTGGTGGTGGTGGCGGAGGCGGTGCGCCGGCTCGGCGAAGGCGACCATGACATCGACGCCGGCTGGCCCGTCTTCGCCGTGCTGGGCGGCTCGATCCTGATCGATTTCGTCCGCTCCCGGCAGCTGTCCCGAATCGCCGAGGCGGAGGGCAGCGAGGCGCTCGCCGCCGACGCGCTTCATTTCGCGAGCGACCTCATTTCTTCCGTGCTCGTGCTGCTGGGGCTCGCGGCGACGCATTTCGGCTTCGTGGCCGGCGACGCCGTCGCCGCGTTCGGCGTCGCGCTGTTCATCGCGGTGGCGGGGTTTCGGCTCGGCCGGCGCACCATCGAGACCCTGCTCGATGCGGCGCCGAAGGAGCTGGTTCCGCATTTCAACCAGATCATCAACGACGTTCCCGGCGTCATCGCTCTGGAGAGCCTGCGGCTGCGCACCGTGGGCGCCAAGGTCATCGGAGAGGCCTCCATCGCGGTTTCGCGCACTTTGAGCGTCGAACAGGCGGCGCGCATCAAGGCCTTGGTCAATCGCGCCATCGCGGCGGATTCCGCCAATGCGGAAATCACGGTCACCATCGAGGCGCGCGCGCTGGACGACGAGACCATGATCGAACGCATCCTGCTCGTCGCGGCGCGGCGGCATCTGCAGTCGCATCACATCGTCGTGCAGCAGCTCGACGAAAAACTCTCCATCAGCCTGGACATGGAAATGGAAGGGGAGCTGGAGCTCGCCCGCGCCCATGCCGTCGCCTCGGAATTCGAGAGCGCGCTGCGGGACGAGTTCGGGGCCGATACGGAAATCGACACCCATCTCGAGCCGCTGGCGCCGCATGTTCTCATCGGCCGCGACGCCGACCCCGCCATGCGCGCCGCGGTCGAGAACTCGCTGCAGCGCCATGCCGCTGCGGAAGGGGCCGTTCACGACGTCCACGACGTGCGCGTTCGCGGCACCTCGAGCGGGCTGGTGGTCAATTATCACTGCCGTTTCGACGAAATGCTGACGGTCGAGGCCGTGCACGAGGCGCTCGACGGCATGGAGCGCAAGCTGCGCGAGGAGTTTCCGACCATCTTGCGCATCGCCGGCCACCCCGAGCCGATCGGCGCGTGACCGCCCGCCAGGGCGTTCGCAATTTCCCGGGCGATCGGGTAGAACTCTCGCAACCGCCGAAATCAAGAGAATATCCCTTGTCCGAAGCCCTCGCCGAAATCGACTCCATGCCTTTCGAGAAGGCTATGCAGGAACTCGAGGAAATCGTTTCCAGGCTGGAAAAGGGCTCGGTTTCGCTCGATGAATCCGTGAAGCTCTACGAGCGCGGCGACGCGTTGAAGAAGCGCTGCGACGCCTTGCTGGCGCAGGCCGAGGCGCGTATCGAAAAAATCAATCTCGGCGACAACGGCGCGCCCAAAGGCGTGGCTCCGCTCGACGTCGGCTGATTTGCCAAGGTGGGCGAAACAGGCGAAGCTGCCGCCCGCCCGGCTTCGGGCGCACAGGGAAATCTTTTTTCGCAGGAGTTGAGGTCATGGCCGAGCAACAGGGCGAATCGACGGCTCACGGCTTTTTCAGGCGCGACTGGCCCTATATCGCGATGCTTATCGCCGCCATCGTCGGCGTCGCCTTCGCCAGCGTCATGCCCGTGGCGACGACCTATTATTGGGAATTCCTCGTCCCCTGTTTCGCCGCGGTCTGCGTCTGGACCCGCCTGCACGACGCGCAGCATCAGGCGCTTCTCGGGCGCCTCATTCGCATCGAGGCGCTGCATTGGGGCGCGGTCTTCGTCGCCATGCGCATCGTCACCATGTCCGACGTCAGCCAGATGGTGAATGTGGTCGCCACGCCTCTGCTGGTTCTCACAGTGCTGGCGCTCGGCACTTTTACCGCGGGGGCGCAGATCGGGGCCTGGCGCATTTGCGTCGTCGGCCTGATCCTGGGAATCAGCGTGCCTTTCATCGCCTGGCTCGATCGCTCGACCCTGCTCGTGACGCTGATAGCGCTCGTCGTCGGCGCCATCGCCGCCTTCGTCTGGGGCCATCATAAGGGGTCGCCGAGGGCGTCCTCCTCGCATTTGCGGCTGTAGAATTCCGCGCGGCGCCGACAGGGGCGCGGATGGGGTTTGTGGTCGCCGGCGTGAGAGCGGCGACCGCGCGTCGAAGACCTTTCTATCGTCCGCTGCACTGGAAATTCCGACCCGAAGCCGAATTCAATAAAAATATCCTTCTATTTCCGACTGGTTGAATCGGTCTCAGAGCATTTTCAAGCTTGGACATTTACGGATCGGCGGTCGCTTCTCGTCGTCATGACCGGGCATTCGCGCCAAGACGCAGCGAACCGAAATCAAGCAAGACTGCATTATTTTCAGGATCTGCGCGGCTTCGTGGCGTGGCGGCTGCGACAAGCACAGGCACGGCGCCGGCATTGACCCGCTAGAAGCCTAGCCACTGATGGGAGTGGGCAGTTTGGCTCGCTCTGGTCGCCCGTGGTCCGATACTGGTTTCACGAGAGGGGCAGAGCGTTTCCAGCCGAAGTGGGCGCCGTTTCGGCGTGGGAAACGCGTAAAACACTCTAGCGACGCAGCAAGGAACCCAGGGATTGCTCATCCCTGGGTCCCTTGCCGCACTCTCAATCAGTCGAGGTCCAAATTACTTCGTCAGATGCAGCGGCGCCGCCGTGGCCGAACTCGCGATCGCGCTGAAGGCGCTGTTCAGCGAGACCGAGTCGGTCGCGAGATAAGCGTAGGTCGGCTGCGACGCGCATTGCTGCAGAAGCGAGGTGACATGGTTCTGTTGCGCCGTGGTCAGAAAGCCGGCGTGATTGAACATGACGGTGTAGATCTTCACCCCAGCCGCTTTGGCGTTGGTGCAGGCCGCCGTCAGGCGATTATCGAAATAGGTCGCCGCGGCGGTGTAGGTCTGAGCGCTGTTGGCGGACCAGAGCCGGTTGGCGCCGAGATAGCCATAGGCCGAGTAGTCGGAAACATTCGGCGTGTTGATGCTGGTCGAATTATTGCCGTTGTCGATCAGCTCGTTGACGCCGTCGGTCATCAGAACGATCACCTTCTGCACGCCGGGGGTGTTGTAAGCCTTGCCGTCGGAATAGGGCGCGTTGGGCGACAAGGTGCGCCATGCCCACATCAGACCTTCCGAGATCACCGTGCCGCCGCTCATCCAGTAGTTGAGGTTGGAGATCGCGGAGATGACATTGCCCTGGTTGTTGGTCAGGCGCACGACCGGGTCGGGGCAGCCGGCGTTGGGGCCGTAGGTGTAGCCTGCGGCGTCGGGGGTCTCCTGGATGATCGCGGCCTTGGTGGTTCCGTCGTATTTCAGGAGATATTGGCCGCCGCTCCAATTGGGATAGGACAGCGCCGCCCATCCCCAATTGTTCGGAATGGTTCCGTCATAGAGGTAGTTGTTGTGGAACCCCTTGGTCGTGGACGAGTAGGCTCCCGCGGCCACCGTGCTCCAGGTGAAGGGGGAATAATCCGGCTCGTCGGGCCAGAAGTAAGGCACGAATTTCGACAGCGGATCGCTGGCCGAGGGGGGCGTGTCGGTCACGTCGTAATCCTGCGACGCGGTCAACGACGTTCCGTAAGTGCCATTGTACCATGAGACGTCGGTCTTGGTCGGACGCGCCTCCACGCAGCCTTTCCAGGTGGCCGCTTTGCCAGTGCTGGTCATGACGCGGCTGAACAGGTCGTAATTGCTGATGACGCCCGGACCGGGATTTTCCAGCCACTCGCAGCCGCCCGTCGAATGCAGCCCCCAAATATCCTTGCCGACGGTGAGAAAGCCGTTCGGAACGGTGTAGGTCTTCTTGGTCTGGGGCGATTTCCAGCTATAGGTCAGCAAAGGCGGGATCGTATTGGGCGTGATGCCGCTGCTCGCCGCATGGGCCGAGGCGACGCCGAACAATTCCTGGGCGATGCGCCGGAAAGGATTGATCATCTCGATCAGATCATTGGCGTCGCCGCTTCCGCCGGCGCCGGCGCCGCCGCTTCCGCCGCCGCCGGACGACGATCCCCAATTCGGCGTGCAGCCGCTGTTTTGCGTCAGCCAAGTCCAGACATACCAGTTGCCGTTCCAGGGCGAACCGGCTGTCGTGTCGACCATGCTCATGTCGGTCAATCCGGGATTGACCGCAGCCACATAAGGCACGACCGAAACGCGCACAGAGCCGTTCTGCCCCGCCGACATCACCGTCTGGACGAGGGTCGTCGCGGCGCTTTTCAGGTCGGACATATTGTTCATCATGGAGCCGGTGTTATCCAGCGCGAGCGCCAATTCCAGCGGCGCCTGAGAAGAGACGCCGATGGTCTGCGCCGTCGACGTCACGCTCACATTCAGCGAATTGATGTGCGCGATCTTCATCACCGTCGTCGGCAGCGTCGCCGTGACGTTCACCGTGTAGGTGCCGGGCAGCGGCTCCGATTCCGTCGCCTGCAGGTTGACGGTCGACGCCAGCGATCCCAGATTCGCCTGCAGCGCATTCAGGACGATCTGCTGGCGCGCCGCCTGGGTGAGCGCTGATCTTGCTCCTGCGCTCAAGACGGCGGCGTCCGCCGCCTGCTGCAGCCGCGACTTCAGGGAAGCCGTGCGCGCATAGTCGGCGGCGACGCCCAGGGCCAGCATGAGCGGCACTGCCGCCAGGGCGAACAGAATCGCGACCGAGCCCGAGCGCTCTTTCAGCGCAGCGCGTAAATCACGGATGGGGGCAGCAGAGGGACGAGTCTCATTATCCATTGTTTTCATTCCACCAATGCAGTCCGCGAAAACATCCGGGCTAGAAATTAAAAAAGAGTGGTTTGAACCGCAGAGAATTCAGCCGTTTGAAAGCATTTTGCGCCTTCGTCGGCGCTTTATGCTTGTGGAGAATAAGTTTAGGCCGAAGAGGCGGCGTTCGAATTTTTGGTTGAGAAATGCTCAATAGCAATATCGCAGGATTTCATGCCTGTTCCAGCCGATCGGATGACGAGCGAAGCAAGCTCCCATCGAGCGGATATCCCATCATCATTCGGTGAAAACCGGTTCGGCGACCCCGAAAAAGGCCTCAGTCGACCTGCTCCTCCTTGGCCGCTTTCTTGGAAAGATGCCGCAGCCGTTCCATGAACAGCCAGGAAGCGAGAATCGACAAGGGAAGGGACAGCGCCGTGACTTCCTCTGCGGTCATTGCGGCGGGCAGCCAGCCGGCGTCCTCCACGCCCTTGGCGACGAAAGCGCTCAGGCCCAGGAGGTAATAAGTCAGCGCCGCGGTCGAGATGCCCTGCACGATGCGCTGCAGGCGCAGCTGCAGCCGCGCGCGGCGGTTCATGTCGTCCAGCAGGCTGCTGTTCTGGCGCTCCAGCTCGAAGGTGAGGCCCGTGCGCATCAGGGTGATCGCGCGCTCGACCTGGCTGGAAAGACGCGCCTCCCGCGCCTCCACGGCGTTGCAGGTCTCGATCGCGGGATCGAGCCGGGCGCGCAGGAAGGCGGAAAGCGTGACATATTCGCCCTCCTTGGTTTCCTGCAGCAGCTCCAGCCGGTGCTTCACCAGCGCGTGGTAAGCGCGGCTCGCGCCGAAGCGGAAGGCGGTCCTGGTCGCCAGCGCCTCGCTCGCCGCCAGAAGGTCCGACAGTCTCTGCAACAGATCCTGATTGGTGCGGGCGTCCTGCAACTGGCTCAGCGCATGGGTGATGCCGGAAACCTCGCGCTCCATCGCGCGCAGCTCGGGGCTGGCGCGGCGCGCCTCGGGCAGGCCGAGCAGCGCCAGCGTGCGATAGGTTTCGACCTCCAGCGCGCGCTGCGCGACGCGGCCCGCGCCGAGTTCGCCGGCGGCGTTGTAGCGGATCGCCATGCGGGTGAAGCCGTAGGCGTCGAGCGCGAAATCCGTCAGCACATGGGCCGCGCCCTTTGCGGCGCCGATGACGCAGAGGCTTTGCGAATTGAACAGCGCCGCGAGGCTTTCGAGATCATGCCCGCCGTCCACGACGCAAAGATGCGTCGCCACGATCAGCCGGCCGGGCGCGCGAAAGTCGATCTCGCCGCTTCTCAACGGGTCGGGATGCGAGAAGGGCGTTTGCGCGCCTTCTGAGGTGGACCAGGTGTAGGTGGTGAATTCGGTGTGCTGCTCCCAGCGCAATTCCCAGGCGCCGAAGCTCATCGTCAGGAATTTGGCGTCGCTCGCCGCCTCGCCCGGATGCGCCGTGGCGAGGCGTTCGATCTCCTCGCGGTCGTTACGGGCTTCGTCCTCATTGGTCGCGAAGGCGAAATGATAGACGCGGCGCGGCGTCGCGAGCGGCAGAAAAGGCCGGGCGTGAAGCTCGGCCATGATCGCTGCGCGCGATTCATGCTCGGGGAAAGAGCCGCGGGCGACGGACTGCAACATGGCTTGGCCTCTTATACGGCTTCCGCGAGATCGCTTCGCGATACGCGGACGCGACCGCCGCAAAAATCACCGATCGGCATCGATTTCTGCGGCGAAGGGATATGAAATGCCGCTCCAAAAGAGCGGAATTCGCATCAGGTGATCACGCTCGGCTCGGCGCGGCCGGTGAAGCGCTCGATATCCGCGATCGAGCGCGACTGGCCGATGAGATCCGAAAGCGCGGCCTGGGTTTCGATGTCCTGTAGCGCCGCGTCGGGCTGGTAGCGCTCGATATAGACGCGTAGCGTCGCGCCCGCGGTGCCGGTGCCGGAGAGTCGATAGACGATGCGCGAACCGTCCGCGAACATCAGGCGCAGGCCCTGATTGGCGGAGTCGGAGCCGTCGACCGGATCGTGATAGGCGAAGTCGTCGGCGTCGGCGATTTCGAGCCCGCCGAAGGTCTTTCCCTTTAACGTCGGCAGTCCGTCGCGCAGATTTTTGATCAGCGCATTGGCGCCGTCGGCGTCGACTTCTTCGTAGTCGTGACGCGAATAATAATTGCGGCCGTAGGTCGCCCAATGCTCTCGCACTATCTCGTCGACGCTTCTCTTGCGCGCGGCGAGAATATCGAGCCACAGCAGCACCGCCCACAGCCCGTCTTTTTCGCGCACATGGTTGGAGCCCGTGCCCGCGCTTTCTTCGCCGCAGATCGTCACCAGCCCGGCGTCGAGCAGATTGCCGAAAAACTTCCAGCCGGTGGGCGTTTCGTAAATGGCGATTCCCATCTTTTGCGCCACGCGGTCGGCGGCGCCGCTGGTCGGCATGGAGCGGGCGACGCCGGCGATCCCATTGCGGTAGCCCGGGGCGAGATGGGCGTTGGCGGCGAGAATGGCGAGACTGTCGGAGGGCGTCACGAAACGCGAGCGTCCGATGATGAGATTGCGGTCGCCGTCGCCGTCTGACGCCGCGCAGAGATCAGGCGCCAGGGCGGACATCGCGAGGTCGTAGAGATGCCTGGCGTGGACGAGATTGGGATCGGGATGGTGATGGCCGAAATCGGGCAGGGGCACGCCGTTGAGCACGCTGCCTTTGGCCGCGCCCAGCGCGTCTTCGAGGATCGCGCGCGCATAGGGGCCGGTCACGGCCGACATGGCGTCGAATTTGATCGCAAAGCCGCGTCTGAAGGCGTCGCGGATGCGGTCGAAGTCGAACAGCGTCTGCATCAGCGCCTGATAATTCTGCACGCTGTCGACGATTTCGATTTTCATGTCGCCGATTTGCGAGACGCCGAGTCGGTCGAGTTCGACGTCGCTCGCCTCTATGATCTTGTATGAATCGATGATGCGGGTGCGGGCGTAGATCGCCTCGGTGATCTTTTCCGGCGCCGGGCCGCCGTTGGAAATATTGTATTTGATGCCGAAATCGCCGTCCGGCCCGCCGGGATTATGGCTGGCGGAAAGCACGATTCCGCCGAAGGCTTTTATCGAGCGGATCAGCGCCGAGACGGCGGGGGTCGAGAGAATGCCTCCCTGTCCGACCACCGCGCGGCCAAAGCCGTTGGCGGCCGCGATTTTCAGGATTTTCTGCACCGCCTCGCGATTGTAGTAACGGCCGTCGCCGCCGACCACGAGAGTCTGGCCCGCAAAGCCTTCGAGGCTGTCGAAAATCGCCTGGACGAAGTTCTCGACATAATTGGCCTGCTGGAAGACGGGGACTTTCTTGCGCAGCCCGGAGGTGCCGGGGCGCTGGTCCTGATAGGGCGTGGTCGGAACAGTCTTTATCATCGGCGGGCGCTCCAGGGTGTTTTCGAGCGAAGTGGATACCGGTTCGCCTGAAGAAAACACGATAAAACTATCAAACCTTGGAGTCTTTCCGGTCAAAACCGGAAACACTCCAAGGCTGCGGCGGGGGCGAATCGCGCCCCATGGCCGGAGACCCCTTTGTTAAAGCGAAATGTGGCGGATTAGGAAGTGGGGGCGGGCGGCGCTACGATTGGGTGAAGCTGTCGCTTTCCCAACATCATCCTGAGGGCTCGCGGCGCGCTTTCCGCTCGAACGGATTCGTTCGAGCGATAAGAAATCGTGCCAGAATTAGATTGTGGGGCCGCATTCGTCTCGCAAAAGTCTTTCAACTTTTGCGGAATGCGCCCAAGCGGGCGTCTCGAAGGATGTGCAAAGGGAGAAATCTCCTAAACTCTGCGGGCGGCCCATCCCTTGAGACGGCCTCCTTCGAGGCCTCCTCGGGATGAGGGGATTGGCTCGGATCAACATAATTTGAGGAGCCCCAATGGATCTCGGCATTAAGGGCAGGCGCGCGATTGTTTGCGGCAGTTCGAAAGGGCTGGGGCGCGGCGTCGCCGAGAAATTGGCGGAGGCCGGCGTTGGTTTGACGCTCAACGCCCGCACCGCGGAAACGCTGGAGCGAACCGCAAAAGAGATAAGCGCGCGCTATGGCGTCGAGGTGCGCACAGTCGCCGCGGACGTGACGGTTGAGGCGGGGCGGCGGCTATTGCTCGAAGCGGAGCCCGCGCCCGATATTCTCATCACCAATGCCGGGGGGCCGCCGCCGGGCATGTGGTCGGATTGGGATCGGGACGCCTGGCTCGGCGCCATCGACGCCAATATGCTGACGCCCATCATGCTGATCAAAAGCGTTCTGCCCGGCATGATCGACCGCGGCTGGGGTCGGATCGTCAACATCACTTCGGCGACGGTCAAATCGCCGGTCGAGGAGTTGGGATTGTCCAATGCGGCGCGAAGCGGCCTTACCGGCTTCGTCGCGGGCGTGGCGCGGCAGGTGGCGAGACATGGCGTCGTCATCAACAATCTTTTGCCGGGGATGCACGAAACCGATCGTATCGCCTCGCTCCTTCAGAAAACGGCGAGCGCCCGGGGGATGTCGGTCGAAGAGATCAGAAACGAAGCCTACGCCGCCAATCCGACGGGGCGTTTCGGCTCTCCGCAAGAATTCGGCGCGATGGCGGCATTCATGTGCAGCCGATATGCCGGCTATATGATCGGCCAGAACATCCTGCTCGACGGCGGGGCCTTCAGGTCGACGATGGGGTAGCGGAGCTCCGCAAGCGTCAGTGGTTCACAACCACGCCGTCATCGCGAGCCGCAGGCGAAGCGGTCCAGAGCCGTAACAATCCCCTGGACTGCTTCGTCGCGTTGCTCCTCGCAGTGACGGCGCGCTCGCCCAATGAGGCGACCGCCCGACAGACGAAGGCCCCGCAGCGCGTTGAGCGCTACGAGGCCGACGAGACGACTTCGCCTTGCGAAACATCTCTGGGAATACCCAGCTATCGGCAGGCATGTGGCGCGCTTGGCCTTCGCGTTCCGCTTCCCGCTCGGAGATGTGTGATCGATATTGGCGTGTCTGGAATGTCAGTGTGGAGTTCTTCGAGACTTAGCGACCCTGGAGAGGCCGCCCCTTGCTACCCGGTGGAGTCATGCACACCTCGCTTACCTCTCGAAAGGATGAGCTCTGTTATCGCGCCGATTTGCGAGGTCCCTCTCGCCAAGGGCGGGTTGACTTGCCTGCCCTCACGCTCGCGATATGACACAAAGGTGAACCCATAAACCGCTTTCGTCAATGACGAATCAGCTGTTGCGACAATTTTGTTTTGCGCGCCTGCCATTTGCTCGGAGCGTCTCTTTCGTCTGCAACAGTCGTCAACGCCTCGCCCACTCTGGCCCGCTGGCGCGCTCTACCGCGCCGGCGTTTCGCCGCCTGCGCTACTACAGCTCATACCTCTCCAGAATCCACTCTTCCCTTGCCCCCTCGCGGAGCCATTCTTTCCATGAGGAAAGCCCCTTTATCGCCTCCATATAGGCGCGGGCTTGCGGAGAAACGGATAGGTCATAGCCTTCGATGCGAATGACCACGGGCGCGAACATGGCGTCGGCCGCGCTGAAGGCGCCGAACAGGAACGGCCCGCTCTCGCCGAAACGCGCGCGGGCGTCTCGCCAGGCTTCGTCGATGCGGGCGAGATCCGCGCGCGCGGCCTCGGACAGTGAGACCGGCTTGGGCCGGCGGCAGAAATTGGTCGGGCATTCGCTGCGCAGGGCGCCAAACCCCGAATGCATCTCGCAGGCGAGCGATCGGGCAAAGGCGCGGGCGGCGGGTTCGCGCGGCCAGATCGGCCGGTCAGGGAAAAGCTCGGCCAGATATTCGATGATCGCGAGAGAGTCCCATATGCTGCGTCCCTCGTGCAGGAGCGTTGGAACTTTTCCCGCCGGCGAATAGGCCAGAAGCTTCGCCTTGGAGTCGTCGCGATAGAGCGGGACCACTTCCTCGTCGAACGGAATCCCGAATTCCTTCAAAAGAATCCACGGCCGCAGCGACCATGACGAATATCGCTTGTTGCCGATGATCAGCTTGAAACTCATGCCTGCGCGCTCCGTTTGCATGCGTTCGCCCGATTTCGAGCTTGTCATACCCTCTTAGCACGGCGCGCCTTGCACCCTCCCGCCCCGGTCGATCTGCGTCAGTTTTTTCGCGCCGGCGGCGTTCCGGCGCCGGAAGCTGGACGGCTCTCTTGTAATGTTATATTGTTACATGTAACGTTATAACATGCTGGCTCTGAAACAGCCGGCGAGGGGCCGCCAATGATGAATCGAAGAGCGAGAGACGGAGCAATCCACGACGCCGCGGTCGGTCAGGCGATTCAGCTTTCGCTTATTCCTACAGATGTATGGTGTAACATGCTTCTAAATAGACCCTCCACTGGCCAATTTTCCGAGTAAGAAGCAATGAAAAGTCGAAAAGCCTGGCGGCTATTGTCCCTCGCAGGGGTAGGTTTAACGAGCTGCAACTGGGCGGCTTCGGCTCAGGAGGCGCTACCCACGATCGAGGTGGGATCGGCGTCCTCCGACATGGCGAAGCCGGCCCCGGCAGAACCCGCTCCCGCGCAAACCCCGCCGCCGACGCCGGCCGCTGCGTCCGACCCGCGCGCGGCCGCGCTGGAAAGGCTGCTGCCGAAGGAGGGGGCGAATGTCTATGCCCTCGACCGCAAGGACATCGAGTCCTTGCCGCAGGGCAATGAGACGCCGCTCGACAAGATTCTGCTTCAGGCTCCCGGCGTGACGCAGGATTCCGCGGCGGGCGGCAATCTTCATGTGCGCAACGAGCACGCCAATCTGCAATATCGCGTCAATGGCGTCATGCTGCCGGACGGCGTCGCCGGTTTCGGGCAGGTGATGGAGACCGGCTTCATCGGCTCCATGTCGCTCGTGACCGGCGCTTTGCCGGCGCAATATGGCCTGCGCACCGCGGGCCTCGTCGATATCGTCTCGCGCGAGGCGCCGGCCGCGCCTTACGGAAGCGTCACGGCCTATGGCGGCAGCCATGGAACCGGGCAAGGCGCTTTCGAATATGGCGCGAAGAGCGGCCAATGGGAGGTCTTCGCCGCCGGGCGGCTGACGCAAAACAACCTCGGCATTGAAAATCCGACGCCGAGCCATGAGGCGATTCACGACCTGACCCAGCAGGGGAAGTTCTTCGGCTATGCCTCCTACGCCATCGACGGCGCCAACCGGCTCACTTTCTTGACCGGAACCTCGGTCGCCAATTTTCAGATTCCGAACAGCCCGGGACAGGCGCCGCAATTTTCCGCTTTCGGAATCGGCTGGTTCAACTCCGCCAAGCTCAACGAGACCCAGGTGGAGCGCAATTTCTATAATGTGATGGCGGCGACCCATTCGGCGGGGGACGTCGACGCACAGCTTTCCTTGTTCTCGCGCTATTCGACCGTGCATTTTCTGCCCGACCAGATCGGGGACATGGTCTTCAACGGCGTCGCCTCGAACGTCTATCGCGCGAGCCTCGTCAACGGCCTGCAAGGCGACGGCGCCTGGCGTCGCGACGGCGGCCATACGCTGCGCGCCGGCTTCGTCGTCAGCGGAGAGCGCACGCGCAATGTCTCGAGTTCGTCGCTGGAGCCGCTGGACGGCGACGGCAATCCCATTGATGCGCCTTTCGGGGTTTATGATCTCGCCGCAAAGACCGGCTGGACCGCCGGCGTTTACGCGCAGGACGAATGGAAGATACGCGATAATCTGACGTTGAACGGCGGCCTGCGCTTCGATCAGATGTGGCAATATGTCGACGCCAATCAGCTCAGCCCGCGCGCTTCGATTCTTTTCAAGCCCGAGGAAGACACGACCTTCCATGTCGGCTATGCGCGTTATTTCACGCCGCCGCCGCAGGCGCTGGCGTCGCCGCCCAATCTTGCGCTTTACAACAACACGACGCAGCAGCCGGGGATCGCTCTTTCCGGCGCCGTAAGGCCCGAGCGCGCGGATTATTTCGACGGCGGCGTGACGCAGAAATTCAGCCGCGAATTCGAAGCGGGACTGGACGTCTACAACAAGCGGGCGAAAAATCTGCTCGACGACGGCCAGTTCGGCCAGGCTCTGGTTCAGACCGCCTTCAATTACGATCGGGCCTACAACACCGGGGTCGAGTTCAAGGCGAAATACGAGAGCGGCGATTTGCGCGCCTACGCCAATCTCGCTTGGGCGCGCCAGCGCGCGCGTTTTGTGTCGTCAAACCAGTTCCTGTTCGATCCCGACGAATACGCCTATATCGCAAGCCATTATATTTATACCGACCACGCCCAGACCTGGAGCGGCTCGGCCGGGGCTTCCTATGTGCTGTCGGGCGTGCGCGCTTCGGCGGATCTCGTCTTCGGCTCGGGCTTGCGGGCCGGTTTCGCCAATACGGCCCATGTTTCGCCATATACCCAGGTTAATTTGGGCCTGTCGCGCGAAATCGGAGCCGTCTTCGGCAAGCCGCTGTCGATACGCTTCGACGTCATCAACCTCTTCGACCATGCATATCAACTGCGCGACGGAACCGGGATCGGCGTCTTCGCCCCGCAATATGGGCCGCGCCGCGGGTTCTTCGTGGCATTGAAGCAGGAGTTCTAATCCTTCCCTCGGCGACGGCCCGGCCAACATCGGGCCATCGCGCTGATGGTGAGGTCATTTATGTGATTGTTCTATTATAAAACGGGAATTCAATAGCAAAACGCGATAAATTGCCGCACTGCACCATTTTTCATTGCAATGCAACATCGGCCCCCTATGTTCCTTCATGTCTTCGCGCAAGAGCGGGACCCTATGATCGAGGCAAACGAGCGCTTCGGTCGTAAGACTATGAAAGGAAGCACCATGAAGTTCGGAGCACACATTTTCAAACTGGCTCTCGCTGGCGCGATTGCCTGCGTAGAAGTGGCGCCGCTCCATGCGGCGGAAACGTGGTCGCCCCTGACGCTGAAGCCTATGCGCGCTGTGAGCCTCAATGAAGGCGGCAAGCATATCGTGACCTACTTCATTGACGCTGGCGGCGTCTGCAAGCTGACGATGATGATCGGCGAGAGCTGGGAGAGCTACAGCGACGAGCCTCCCCTCGCCAAGCCGTCGCGCGTGACCGTGGAAGTCGCCTCCGGGCAGTCCGCCATGGTGGACACCGCGGACGGCAAGGCGCTCAACTTTCACTGTGAAAATAGAGCGAGCCTGATGACCGCGACCGAAATCGATCGGGTGGCGTTCAGAACGACGCCCTGAGCGCGCTCCGCGCAAAAATGATCCGGCTTCCGCGAGATCGCTTCGCGATCCGCAGAAGCGACCGCCGCAAAAAAGAGGCGGTTCAACCGACGCAGCCGGCGTGAAATCCTCTCGCTCGAACGATCTCTTCGAGCGGAACCCGCCGGCGTGTTTTCATCGAGTTCTGTCGCGTGGGCATGACCCCGAGGGATTTTCGTCTCTCGGGGTTTTCTTCGCCGGCCAATCAACTGGAGGCGCCCGACCGAATGCCGAGGGATTAAGTTTCGTCGCCGCTAATCTGCAGGTTCTGGGCGAGCCGCATCAGCCGGTCCCTGAACAATTGCCGCATCCGCGCCGCGGTCGCCGGATGCCTCTCGAGCGTCTGGTGAACGAGCGCGCGCGAAATCTTCAGCACTGCGGACGGTTCGCGCGCAAGCGCCGTGATCGGCCGCGTCGTTGACGCGATGAGGGCGGTCTCTCCCAGCAGCGCCAGCGGCCGCAGGATTTTTTCGGCGGGTTTGGCGGGGTCGCGCGACTCGATCGCAGCCGACCCCGAGGTCAGGAGAAAGCCCCCGTCGGAGGCGTCTCCGCGCCGGAACAGCACGTCGCCGGCGCGCAGCAGCCGGGTCTCCGCGCCCAGAAGAAGTTCGTGCAGGGCGGACGTCTCGAAAACCGAGAAGGGCTCCAGATGCAGGAGATCGTCCAGGTTTATCTCGTCGGCCATGCGCTCTCCCGTCGCTCGGTTCGCCGCCCGTCCTATATGCGAATAACCGCTCCGGGCGCCCGAAATCCGCTTCGACCCCTATCACATCTCGTCGGGCGAGTCTGTCGCGAGCCTGTAACCGCCGGGCGCGGTCAGCAGGCGCCGGGGGCGCTGGGAGGTTTTTTCGATCTTGCGGCGCAGTCGGTGGATATGGGTTTCGAGCGTTCGGGTGGCGACGGAAGAATTGTAGCCCCAGATTTCGCGCAGCAGCGCGTCGCGCGAGACGACGCCGCCCTGCGCTCGCGCAAGCCGGGCGAGGATCGCGGTTTCCTTTTCGGTCAGGGCGCGGGCGCCTTCGGGCCCGGCGAGCGTCTGCGTCGCTTCGCAAAAGACCTGCTCTCCCAGGGCTATTCCGGAGACCGGCGCGTCGCGCGTCGCCGCGCAGGCCCGAATGCAGGAAATCAGGCGGCTGAAGCGAACCGGCAGATCGAAGGCGGCGTCGAAGCCGCGTTCCTCGGCGCCCGATCCATGAGCCAGCAAAATTGCGGCTCCGGAAAAGCCTGAGGCGCGCGCCGACCGCAGCAGCGCTTCGGAAGCCTCCCCGGCAGGATCTTCGCACACGAGCACGACGCCGAAACTCCGCGCCTCCATGCGCTCCAGGGCTTGCCCGGCGCTGGCCGCCTCGGCCGCCTGGAATCCGGCCGTCGCGGCGAAACATTCCAGCAGCGCGGCGCGTAATGCGGGGCCGCCCACAATGAGGACATCGGTTGTTTCGCTATCGGTCATGGTCCTTGAGCGTTCCGCGGGACATTGTCCGCTTCGCCCTCCAGAGCGTCGGCGGCGCGCCCTTCGACCGGAGTCTCGCCTGCTTCCTCGGCCTCGCCGCGATAATTGGCGAGGGGTATGGCGAAGCTGAAAACGGCGCCGCCTTCGGGCGGCGATTCGGCCCATATGCGGCCGTGATGCGCATTGATGATCGCGTGCGAGATGGAAAGCCCTACGCCCATGCCGCTAGGCCTCGTCGCGGCGAAGGGCTCGAACAGATGGGGTTTGATCTTTTCCGACAATCCGGGGCCGGTGTCGGCGACGTCGACCCTGATCTCCTTCTCGTCCGAGGCGCTCGAAATGACGAGTTCCCGCCTCGATGCGGGTCGCATCGCTTCGATGGCGTTGCTGATCAGATTCACCAGGACGAGGACCATTTGGGTCCTGTCGGCCAGAACTTCATCCTGCGTAGCATCGAGCAGGAGCGACGTCTTGACGCCCGCCGCATCGATATTGGCCGCCGTGGTATGCAACGCTTCGTGAATCAACCCGTGGGCGTTCAGGCGAAACTGGTCCGGCTCGCCATGGGCGATGAAAGAGCGCATTTTCGAAACGATCGCGCCGGCCCGCGCCACCTGCGCCGAGGCGTTGTCGAGCGTTTCGAGGACGCTCCTCGGGCGCTTGTCCTGAGGCATTTGCAGCAGCCGGCGCATCGCCTTCAGATATGTGCCCAGGGCTGCGAGCGGCTGGTTGATTTCGTGGGCGATGCCCGCGGCGAGGTTGCGCATCGTCGCGAGTCGGTCGGCATGGCGTCTTCTTTCCCGCTGTTCGTTCAGCTTCTGCTCGCTGATGTCGAGAACGAACGCCACCGCCTCGCAACTGGACTTATCCAGCAGGGCGCAAGCGACCAGCACGGGAATTCTGGAGCCGTCCGTGCGCAGGCCCTCCGACTCGAGATGAAGGATCTTTCCCGTTCGCATCAGCTCCGCCGAAGCGGCCTCCGCCGCGGCGCGATTGGCGGGGGAGGTCAGTTCTCGCCAATTCATTGCGCCGGCCTCCAGATCCTCGCGGCTGCGACCGACCATCTCGAGAAACCGGTCATTGGCGTCGGTGACCGCGCCGGTCGCCGCGTTGCAGTAAAAGACGCCGATCAGGCCGGCTTCGAAAATGGCGCGAAAACGCGCTTCGCTGGCGCGCAGCTCATCCTCGGCCCGTTTGCGGGCGGTGATGTCCTGGACATAGCCGTGCCACACGCAGCCCCCGTCCGACTGCGCCATGGGGGCGCCCTGAACTTCGAGCCAGACCATGCCCTTATGCGGGTGAAACCAGCGGAACTGGTGGTGAAGCACTGTTCCGTTTCGCGCGGATTCGAGGATGGCGGCCCTGTAGCGTTCCGCGTCGTCGGGGTGACGCCGCGCGACGATGGCGGCGAGGTCGATCTTCGCCTCTTCGGGATCGAGACCATAGACCTCGTTGAATTTTGCCGAGAGATAGGGAAAGCATTCCTTGCCCTCGGGGCTTCTGTACATGGTGCCGACGACGCCGGGCACCGATGCGACGCAGGCTCCCATGGTGGCGAGTTCTTCGGCGAGCCGGGTCTTCTCGGCGAGATGTCTCTGCGTCGAGACCTCATCCGTCACGTCGCGACAGGTTCCGATGACGCGCACCAGTCTGCCGTCGGAAAAGAAAGCCCGTCCGATGGATTTGATCCAGCGTTCCTCGCCATTGTCGGCCCGGCGTATCCTGTATTCGGCGCGATAATGTCCGTCGCCCCGGGGATCGAGCGCCCGCCTGAAGGCCTGACGCGCGTTCCCGCGCGCTTCCTCCGCAAGCATTGAAAAGATCGCTTCGGGAGTAACGAGCCGGCTTTCGCCCAAACCGAACATCGAACGCACTTCGGCGCTGACTATCGTCGAGCCGGTGGCGGGGTCGTAATCCCAGGTCCCGATCCCGCCGGCGGCGATCGCCAGCCGCAGCCATTCGTCGCTGATTTGCTGCGGACATGCCGCGCCGTTTTCCTCGCAGAGAGCCATCGCCTACCTTGCAACTGACAAGCAGGCAAAATAGCATCCCTTGGCGCCGGCAATCCAGCGCTCGCGGGCTCGAGCCGTACGCGGATGAGCCACACTCACGCTCGCGGCCGAAAAGTCAGGCCTTACGGCACTCATCCGCGCATTTCTTGCACGCGTCGCCGCAGGCGACGCAAGCGGCTATCCTCGAAAACTTGTCGCATTGGGTTTTGCAGTCGTCGCAAACCTGCGCGACCGTCCTGGCGAGAGCCTGGGTGTGGGACGAATTGACCGAGGCGAGCGCCGCGAGCGCGTTGCAGGCGGAAACGAGCTGAAACGCCGCGTCGGCGCATTCGGCCATGCTCGTGTCTTTCATCGAGAACATGCCGAAGCAGTGCCTCAGGCAATCATTGCCGGTGGCGACGCATTCGATGCTGGTCTGTTCCAGCGCCTTGAACTTTGGCGGATGCATCTCCTCCGGCGCCCCGGCTCCCGCGGTCTGGGCATAGGCGCGGGAAGCGGCGGCGAAAGCGGCGACGGTTCCGACTGAGGCGATGAATTCGCGGCGTTGCATGGCTGGCTCTCCTCCGCACGGCGGACCGGCCCCCGTCGCATGAACGCGGGAAAAGCCCCATCGGTTTCGATCCCTTCGCCGCCCCGGCGGCGAAATCATGCTATTTCCCGCAAGCACGGCCATGGCCGGGCAAGGGAGCCTCGGGAGGAAGCTTTTGATCGCAAAAGGGTCTGGCGCGAAGATCGCGCGGCTTCTGGTTTCGCGCATCGTCTGCGGCTCGCCGCATCGGGGCCGGCTCCGCTGCGGAACCCTGACACTGCCCTGCGCGATTGGGCGCGCAGGCGTGACCGGCGCAAAGCGCGAGGGCGACGGCGCCACTCCCAGGGGAAGCTTCCGACTGCTGTTCGCCTTGTTCAGGCCGGAAAGATTCTCGCGGTCGCAGTTCTCGCCGCCGGCCCGCATCCTGCGGCGCAGCGACATCTGGTGCGACGACGCCGATAGCTTCCTTTACAACCGGCCCCTGCGCGGCTCCTCGCGGCTGAGCCATGAGGAGCTTTGGCGCAAGGACGGGCTCTATGATTTCATCGGCGTGCTCGACTACAACATCAGCCCCCGCGTGCGCGGGCGGGGCAGCGCGATTTTCTTTCACATCGCCACGGAGGAACTCGGGGCGACGGCGGGCTGCGTGGCGCTGCGCCGCCGCGACATGGCCCGGCTGCTGCCGAGGCTGGCGAAAAAGGTGAGGGTCGAGGTCAGGTGAGGCGGTCGATGCGGCGAGCCTATCGCCCGAGCAGCATCGCGATACGCGCCGAGGCCAGCCTCCAGAACAGCCCAAGGGGAAATCCCGGGTAGCTCGGCGCGTCGGTCGGCGTCGCGTATTCCGGGTTTCGGCGCCGGGCGTTGGTTCTCATCTCTATGGGCGGTAGTTCGCCCTCATATCTCAGGCGATAGGTCGACACCCAAAATCCGGGGTCGAATTTCAGATACATACCGGAGTCGCAGCAGGACGCCACGACCCTCCGGGTGGGCGATCGCGGCTTCAGCCTGTAATCCGTCAGCAGCTCTTCTCCGGCGAGGCAGCGAAAGCGGTCGTCGCGATAGGTCAAATAAGGCGTGCCGCCGTCAGGGTCGCGGACGGGCGCCGCGCCCGGCAGAGCCTCGATGCGGCGGCCGCCTTCCTGACAATCGGCGCAATAGCAGACGGCGCTCAAGATCGGCGCGCCGACGGCCTCGCATTTGACGCGGCCGCAGGCGCAGGAATAGGTTCTGATGGTAGGCGTCATTTCAAGGAATCCCGCAGCTTTGAATTGCGGCGGCCGTTATTGACTCTGCGTCCGGGTCGGCAGATGGGCGCCCGTCGCGACCCAATGGTCGTAGGTCTGGAATTCGACGCCCAACCGATCGTAGAAGACCCTGAGATATCCGTCGCGCCCCACTGCGACCGCCTCGGGCATGACCGCCTGCACCTCTTGAGCGATCACGCCGACATAGGCGCGTTCTCCGCCATTATAGACGAAGCGATAGACCCCGAGGCCGTTTTCAAGGC
The DNA here is from genome assembly GCF_004802635.2 of Methylocystis heyeri. Taxonomy (NCBI): domain Bacteria; kingdom Pseudomonadati; phylum Pseudomonadota; class Alphaproteobacteria; order Hyphomicrobiales; family Methylocystaceae; genus Methylocystis; species Methylocystis heyeri. Next base: position 2,077,436 of record NZ_CP046052.1, on the reverse strand, counting down.
GCCCCAGCAGCATCACGCCGTGCTTGAGCCTCAGATCCGACCGTCGTCCGCCGCCGCCCCTGAAACCGCCCCCGCCGCCGCCGCGATGGAATCCGCCGCCGCCGCCCCCCCTGAAGCCGCCGCCGCCGCGATGGAATCCGCCCCCTCCAAAGCCGCCGCCACGGCGAGCTCCGCCAAATCCTCCGCGATGAGCCCCTCCGAAGCCTCCGCGGTGGAACCCTGCCTGGGGTCTGGCTCCGTGATGGAACCCGGCGCGAGGTCTGGCGGCGGCTCCACGACGCGCGCCGCCCGCGTGTGGACGGGCGACGGGACGGGTCGCCGGTCTTGCAATCGGCCGTGGGCGAGCGCCCGGCCGGCCGCCGACCCCACCGCCGAGGCCCGGCCGGCCGCCGACCCCACCGCCGAGGCCCGGCCGGCCGCCGATCCCCCCGCCGAGACCCGGCCGGCCGCCGATCCCCCCGCCGAGACCCGGCCGGCCGCCGATGCCGCCGCCGAGACCCGGCCGGCCGCCGATGCCGCCCGGGGGGCGTCCGCCCGGCCTGTAGCGGCCTCCATCGGGACGCCAGGGACCATTCGCGATCGGAGGACGGGCGCCGATGCCGCCCCCGACCGGCTGGCCGGGGCGCCAGCCCGCATAGGGCGGACGCCAGCCGGGATAGCCCGGCCACACCGGCGGATAAAAGGCGCCTGTCCCCCAGTTCCAGTAGTTGCCGCTCCAGGCGGAGCCGATCGCGACCGCCGCTCCGAAGGTCAAAAGGCCGGCGGCGACGGCGGCTCCAGTCGCGTCGTAAGCCGGCTGCTGATAGACCGCGTTGGGATCGTAAGAAGGGACATAGACGACCGACGGGTCCTGGGACTGGATCGTGACGACCTCGCGACCGCCCTGTGTCTCGGTCGCGACCTTCTGCTCCCTGGTCGTTTTCAGAACCCCGGCCTTTTGCGCCTTTGCGCGCAGGAGCTGAATGACGTTGGCCACGTCCTGGGGCTGGTTGACGATGGCGTCGCCCAGATTGGTCGTCCAGCCGAGATCGTCGTTCATCTTTCTGAGCACTTCCGGAAAGCGCGCCATGGCCTTCACGGAAGGGTCCCAGTTCTGGGCGTCGACGCCCGAAAAATCCTGCGCTGCGACGACGGACTTGTTGCTCTCGAGCCAGCGCGCCGCCTGCACGATATCGAGGGGATAGGCCGAGGCCGGCAGAAGTTGCGCCAGCAGGGCGTCGGGATAAAGAGCGATCGGCGCGAGAAGCGTCTCGAGCTGCTGTTGGGTGAAGCGGCTTTGGGCCGGCGCCTCCGGCGCCGGGGGAGTGGCGGGCGTGGCGTTCGGGACCGGGGCGGGAACCGGATCCTCCGCCAGGGAGACCTGCGGGGCCAGCGCTATCAGCAAGCACGCCACGCTGCTGACCATTCTCTCGCCGAGAGTCGGTCTGTTCTTGCCGAGGGTCATTCTTCACCCCTTCCACTTGATTTGAGCGCCTCCAGCCGAAGCGGATGCCGATTCGGCGTGGGAAACGCGTTAAAACAAAAGCATCTAAATGCGACGCCGCCAGCGCCGATTTGAACGATCCCCACGATCGCCCCCGCTCGCTTCGCCGAGATCGGCTTTGCGAACCGGGAGTCCATGTTGCGTTCAGGCTACAGCATTTTTCCATGCGACTTCCAGCCGCATCGGTGGAACGGCGCCGAGCGAGGCCTCTGCTCGGGTCGCGCCGCATTATAATGGGCGAGGCGGTCCCGCCATCGCGGCTGCAAAGGTCGTCAGCCGGTTATGAAGAAATTTTCAGGAGGCAAAAAATGTCGAGCGATCGCTGTCCCTTTTGCTCTGTCGATTCGCTCAGCCTTCTAGGCGAAAACGAACTGGCCTTCGCCGTGAGGGATAGGTTTCCGATTCGCCCGCTTCACACGCTGCTCATCCCGAAGCGGCACGTGACGGATATATTCAAGGCCACCGCCGAGGAGCGCGAGGCCCTGCACCAGCTCGCCGCCGTCTGTCGCGAGGCGATCATGCGCGAAGCTCCCGAGGTGCAGGGGTTCAATTTCGGCTCCAATATCGGAGCCGCCGCAGGGCAGAAGATTTTTCACGCCCATGTCCATCTGATCCCACGGCGCCACGGAGACACGCCGCCCCCGCCGGCGAGGCCGGATTGAACGGCGCGCGAAAATTAAAGGTGCGAGGCAGGCGATGAGAAAGTTTTTCAATTCATTGCTTGCGCATAGTGCGACCATATTGGCGGCTCTGGCGCTGCTCTTGGCGGTATTCATCGCCGTCAGCAGAGACTTCGGCGCGTTCGTAATGGGTCTCGTCGTGTTTCCTGCGCTGCTCTTGATCACTCTTGGCGGCATCCTGGCGTGCATCTGGAAGCCGCAAGGGGCGCGCGACGCTCGTGCGGCGGTCGTGCTGCTGATCTTGACGCCTTTCGCAGCCTATGCTTCGGCGTATCTGAGGGATCGCGCGCTGTTCGTCGTCTGGGCGGCGATGCATCAGACCCAACTGCGCGAGGCGATGAAAAAGGATGGCGTCGTAGTTCCGTGGGATAGCTGGGGATTAGCCGGCTCCGGCAATGACTCGTACCTGATCTACGACTCCGCGGACGAGAGTTTGTCTGTCTCCTCGGCGGAGAAATGGAGAGAGCGCATGGGTCTCGATTGCAATATCGTCGAGACCCAAAGAATGTGGCCGAGGCTTTATATCGTCACGACCCATAATTGCCCGCTTCAATAGAAGCCTGAAAACTCATCAATTTCGCTGACCCGACGCCCTAAAAAGCCAGCACCGCAGCGCGCAGAGTCAGCGCCAGCAGAACCAGAGACGAGGCGAAGAATATCCAGAACCGCCGCAATATGATGTTGCTGGTCGCCTGCACCAGGCTGTGGACGATGCGCAGCGCCACATAGCTCCAGGCGAGCGTGATGTTGATCCAATCGTCCGCGCCGAGCATGGCGAGAGTCAAAGTCACGGCGTAGAAGAGCGTCGGCTGTTCGAGAAGGTGATTGTAATTGTCCGCCTTCCAGCGCGCCTGCGCCGGAATCTGCGCATTGAAGGCTTCCTTGGTCTGCTCGGGAATGAGTTTTATGCGCCCTTTTCTGATGGCGGGAATGCGGGTGGCGTAGAGCCAGGCCCACATGACGAAAGTCCATAGAACCAGCGCGATGATCGGCGCGAAAAGCAGATTGTGCCGCATCTGTTTTTTTCCTCCGTGATAAAATGGCTGATATGCGCTGTGCCGGCCCTCGGGGTGAGGGTGACCGAAAAATCGTGCTCGCCTAATGCGGACAGGCGTCCGGCTGGCCGTCGAGGTCTTCGCGCCGGTGCGAGAAATCGGCCTTGGCTGCGCCGATGGTGACGACATAGATGCTGTCGAAGTCGTCCTTGCGCCATTTGGGCACGACCGAGGGATCGCCGCCATGGGCGGAAAGAAGCGCGCGCGCCATGTCTTCGGCGTAATGATGCTCCCAGGCGATGAGCACGACGGCGTTGCGATAGGCGGGCTGTTCGATCGCAGCCTGCAGACCGGCTATGTCGGCGTAGCCGAATTTGGCGTTGACGGGCAACCCGAAGAAAATCGCGGTCGGCTCCACTGTGACGAGCGGCCGCACATAGTCGTATGGCACGCCGTCGTCGTCTTTTTCATGGGAGGGATTGGGCGCGAAAATCGCGCTCGGCCGTCCGAAGGCCTTCGCGATCACGGAAGGCAGCGCCAGCGCGCGATTGAGGCCGCGGCAGTTGAGCTGGCCCAGTCCTTTTTCCGGTTTCTCCCCATGCCGGATCAGCACGATCGTCTCGACCGCCTCTTCGCCGCGCGCGGCGGGAGGCGACGACAGCAACGCAGAGAGGATTGCGGCGGCGACCGCCGATGTCTTTAGCGAAATCACGAGGCCTCGGAGCTTCAAGGAGTTGAGGGCGGCCTCATGTTAAGCCGTGGCTGCGCTCTCGCGGAAGGGCTAACCTGGAAAAACTTCGCGATTCCCTTGGCCCTTTCCCTCCAGAGAAGCCGCATGACGGGCGGCGTCCTATCGCCCTTCTGCCGGCTCTCCTCGCGTCTCCCAGAAGAAATCCGGCGGGCCGGCGCCGTGGCCGAGACGAAAAGCCTCTCCGGCGATGAGGGCGTGCTCCAGCCAGGTCTTGGCGCGGGCGACCGCCTGTTCCAGCGCGAGGCCTTGGCCCAGCCCGGCCGCTATCGCCGAGGAGAGGGCGCAACCGGTGCCATGGGTCTGGCCGGTCTCGACCCGCGCGCCGCCGAACAGCATCGATTGGCCGGCGGCGAACAGCACGTCGACCGGAGCGCCGTCCAAATGCCCGCCTTTGACCAGCGCGGCGCCGGCTCCGAGGGAAACCAGCGCGCGCGCCTGGCGCTCCATCTCGGTCACGCTGCGCGCGGCCGGCGTGGCGGTGAGCGCCGCCGCCTCGGCAAGGTTGGGCGTGACCAGCGCCGCCATCGGCAGCAGGATTTCGACGATCGCCGGCGCGAGATCCCCGGAGGAGAAATCTTCGCCCTGCGACGGCGCCAGCACCGGATCGAGCACGATGTTTTTAGCCTTGCCCCGCGCGAGAGCCTCGGCGACCGCATGCGCGACATCGGCCTGGGCCAGCATGCCGATCTTGACCGCATCGACCTCTATGTCGGCGAAGATCGCGTCGATCTGGGCCGCGACCAGCTGCGGCGCGACCGGGACGCTGGCGAGCACGCCCTGCGTATTCTGCGCGGTGAGCGCAGTGATGGCCGCCATGCCGTAGCCGCCGAGCGCGGAGAAGGTTTTGATGTCGGCCTGCGCGCCGGCGCCGCCGGAAGGGTCCGAGCCGGCGATCGCGAGCAGTTTTGCGGCGGGCCGGACCATGGCTTTCAGGCTTGGGGCAGGGCGAGGAGGCCGGCCGCGCCGTTTTCGCCGCCAAAGAGCAGCCGCGCGCCGCGGGCGTCCCAGGCCAGCGCGGATATCCTGGCGTCGGGGCCGGAGTCGGGACGCCGCACCAGAAGCTCGGAGCCGTCGGTCACGCGGCACAGCAGCACCATGCCGTCCTCGTAACCGACCGCGATCACGAGAGCCGTGGGGTGGAAGGCGACCCGCGTCGCCTGCACGCCGGCGCGCACGCCGCATTCGCGCGGTTCTGCGCCCATCGGTCCGTCCTTGCCCTGGAACGGCCACAGAATGCAGGCGTCGGCGCCGGAAGTCGCCAGCCATTTGCCGTCCGGAGACCAGGACAGCGAGCGCGTCTTGGCGGGATAGCCGGACATGCGCATGTGCTTGTTGTCGGAGAGCCGCCAGCCGTGCAGCGCGTTCTCCTGCATCGAGGTGATGAGGAAGCGGCCGTCCGGCGAAAGGGTGACGTCGAGATGGGAGCCTTTCCATTCCAGCGTCTCGGGCTTGGCCTGCGCGCCGGGAAACCAGAGGCTCACGCCGTTGTAATGGGCGATGGCGAGCCGATACCCCTTATGCATGAAGGCGAGCCCGCGCGAGGCCGAGGGCAGATCCAGCGAGCGCGTCTCCCCCGAGGCGGCGCGCGCCCGCGCCGCGCGTCCTGCGGTCCAGGCGATTGCGCCGTCGCTGCGCAGCGCCACGGCGTCGATCCATTTGCCGCCCTCGTCCGCGATCTCCTTTATGTTTCCTGCCGCGTCCACTTCCACGAGCCGCCCGTCGTCCCCGCCCGTCGCCATGCGCCGCCCGTCGCTGGCCGTGCAGAGAATGGCTCCATCGGCGTGGGCTGCGGCGCGCTTGCCGGTCGCGGGGAGCAGCGCGACGCCGTTCGCCAGCGCCAATATCGGGGCGGTCTCGATAAAGGCGGCGCTGATGACCGCCTCTCCGGCCTCGATGGGCGTCACCGATGAAGTGAGGCTCGTAGCTGCGTCGGTCAATTTCGGCGAAACTCCTGATGGCGCGTCGGAAGACTGCAGTCTCTTTCTGGGGCGGGCGAGCGCCGTCCGGGGCGCAATGCGGCTATTTTTCCTCCGCCGGGGAACTCCAGCTCGTCGGAACCTGCGGGCGTTTCTTGCGGAACTGGCCCCTGATTACGAGAACATAAGCAATGGCGTCGAGCCCCGCCAGCGTGAAGGCCCAGAGCTGTTCCGCCGCGGGACCCAACAGGCAGATGGACAGGCCCGCGCCGAGGCCGGCGAGGAGGAAAGGCGCAAGGGCGGGGCGCAGGGGGCCGATGCGCGAAAACGCCTTGGCCGCCATGGCCGCGAAGGCGCCGGCCCCCAGCGCGCCGAGATCGAACCATATCTGGAACGCCAGGCTTCGGGGCGTGCGGGGATCGAGATAACCCCCGAAGAGGCCGTAAAAGGCCGAGCCGAAGCCATGTCCGATCAGGGTGCGCGGTCCGTCGGTCGCGACGATCCGCCCCCAGACGTCGAGCGAACGGGCGAAGTCGGGCGTGCGGGGGCCGAGCGCGAAGTGAACTGCGAGCGCCAGGATGGGCGCGAGGGCGATGATCGCGGCGGCGACCGAGCCGAGAGGACGGGCGACGCGGCGCGAGCGGCCGAAGGAAAGCAAGAACACGGCGCCGCCCGCAATCAGCGCCGGCGCGACATTGGGCGCGCCCGAAAGAAGAACCGCCGCCGTGGAGAGCGCCGTCAGCGCCCCGGCCAGATACCATCTTCCCCGCACTGCGAGAGCGCCCGCCGCGGGCCACATGAGCAGACAGAGGCCGACGCCCGAGCGCGCCAGGGCGGTTCCGTCGATGAGCTCTTCGATGGTGAGCTGCTTGCGCGCCCAAAGGCTCAAGGCGCCGGCCGCGGCGAGGGAGGCCGCCGCCGCGGCCACGCCGATGGGCAGGAGGTTGAGATTGCAGGTGCGGGTGCGCTGCGGCAGAAAGCCGGCGGCGATCGCGACCAGCGCGAGCGTCGCGCCGTCCTTGACGAAACGCTCCACGGACTGGGACGCAAACGGCGTCCAGGTCAGGGAGAGGCCGGTGAAGGTGACGAGGAACAGGGCTCCCACCACCGGGGGCTTGGCCAGCATCTCGCGCAGGGATTTGGTCTTCTCGCCGGTTTCCGGAGAGACGGTGGCGCCGGCCAGCAGCAGCGCCGCCCCCACCGGCAGCAGGATATAGATCGTCTGCCCCGCGAGAATGGGCGCGAGCAGCGAGACCATGAAAAGCAGGAACACGCCGATGCGGGTCAACAGCGCGGAGGCGGCTCCGGCGGGGTTTTCGTTGGCGCGGCGTGCGGAAGCTGTCATGGGAGGTTCTAATGAGCGTTGTGCGAAAAAGAGAATAGGCGGCTGCGGTTCATGATGCGACGCGGTCCGGCGCCTCGCGCCGGTCTCGCCCGAGTTCGGCGCGAAGCCGCGCCGCCCCCGCCTCGAAAAAATCCGGGTCGGGCTCGGCGGCGTGGGCGATGCGGCCGGCGCGCAGGGCGGCGACGCTCGCGGACATCAGCCCGCCAAAGGGCTCCCAGACCACGTCGCCGGGGTCGCTGGAGGCCACGATCTGCCGGGTCATCAGCGAAAGCGGCTTCTGGTTGGCGTGGAAAGCGCCTTTGCCTCCGGGACGCTCGACCCGCTCGGCGCCGCGGGCGGGGAGCTCCCGCCAGACGTTGGTGAGCGCATGGGCGTGGTTCCATTTGGGTCGCAGCCTGTCCCATTGCGCGGCTTTGGGAGGATTGACCCCGTCGATGGAGAAATAGGGCCGCGAAGTCTTCGGGCCGAAACGTTCGCACCACGCCGCCATCGCCGCCACGGCCTCGCCGGGCGGGCAATACCAGAGATCGCAGGCGGTGAGATATTTGCGCGTGGCGGCGTTGGCGACTCCGCAGGCGGCGTTGGCCTGGCCCAGCGGCAGGCCGGAGCGGCGCCATTCCGCGCGCAGCCATTGCTGAAGCGGCAGCTCCGCGCCGTCTTCCGAGCGCAGATTGGTCCTGCGCGTGTAGCGCGCCGCGATTTCGGTGACGATGGGCAGGCCGCGAATGGTGCGGGAGTTCACATTGCCGGCGATATGCGCGACGCCCTTGTCCCAGACGACGGTTTCCTCATAGCGCCAGCCGTGCATTTCCAGCGCCGGATGGGCCTTGGCCCAGCCGATTTCGCTGTTCCAGAACCACAGGGTCGTGTCGGGCTTTGCGCGCCGCGCCCAGGCGGCGGCGTGGGGCGCATACCATTCCGCGAGCGCGTCCGGAGAGGTCGGTTCGCCGGGGAATTTGCCGAGTCCGTAGGGTCCGTCGGAAACGATCGCCGTCGGCGCGAGCCAGCTGTCATAGGCGCGCAGGGCGTCGCCCTTGTAGACCGACGCTCTGCCGAGCCGGAGGCTCGGGTCTTCCGAGCGGAGAAGAGCAAGCTGACCGTCGCGCATGACGCACCTTTCTGCTCAGTCTTGCCTTTCTTTGATTGCGCAACGCAATAAGTAAACGGACGGGTTCTTTCAATTTTTGTCGGACTGTGTCTCTTTTGCCCATTCCTCTATAACATCCGCGTCATCTTCGGCTTTCGCGCGGCGTTGCGCCAGCGCCGAGAACGCTTGCGAATCGATGAGCCGGGCCAGCGCCCAGACCGCGGCGCCGCGAACCAGCGGGGAGGGGGAATCGAGCAGGTCCCCGGCGCGGCGGGCGAGGCCGACGTCGCCGCTGTTTCCTATGGCGATCAGCACATTGCGCAGGAACCGAGAATGGCCCAGCCGTTTGACCGGCGAGCCGGAGAACAGCGCCCGAAAGCCCGCGTCGTCCAGTGCGGCGAGTTCCGCCAGCGCCGGATTTTCCAGTTCCTCGCGCGCGACGAGCTTGGCCTCGCGGGTCGCTTTTGCGAATTTGTTCCAGGGGCAGACGGCGAGGCAATCGTCGCAGCCATAGACGCGATTGCCTATTGCGGCGCGAAATTCCCGTGGAATGGGGCCTTTGTTCTCGATGGTGAGATAGGCGATGCAGCGGCGCGCATCCAAACGGTAGGGTGCGGGGAAGGCCTGTGTCGGACAGGCGTCGAGACAGGCGCTGCAGGAGCCGCAATGATCCGCGCCAGGCGCATCGGGCGCAAGCTCGAGGTCGGTGAAGATCGAGCCGAGGAAGAGCCAGGAGCCGAACCGTGTGGAGACGAGGTTGGTGTGCTTGCCCTGCCAGCCCAGCCCCGCAGCCTGCGCCAGCGGCTTCTCCATCACCGGCGCAGTGTCGACGAAGACCTTCACCTGAGCCCCGGGGCGCTGCGTGACGATGAAGCCGGCGAGCTGCTTCAGCCGGCCCTTGACGAGATCGTGATAATCGCGATTGCGGGCGTAGACCGAAATCGCGCCGCGGCCCCGGCGCTCCAGGGCGGCCAGCGGATCGCCCTCGGGCCCGTAATTTGCGCCTAGCATGACGAGGCTTCGCGCCTGCGGCCACAGCGCGCGCGGGGAGGCGCGCCGCTCGGCCGTGTCCGCCATCCAGGCCATGTCGCCATGCGCGCCTTGTTCCAGCCATTGCGCCAGCCTTGCGCCCGCCTGCGGCGCAGCGTCGGCGGGCGCCAGGCGGCATGCGTCGAAGCCGAGGCTCAGCGCCTTCGAGCGAATGGCGTCTTCAAGGGGCATGACGGCGGGCTCGCCCGGCGCGGGGCGGGAGCGGCGCCGATGGCGCGCCGCCCGCCGGAACGCCTTGTTCCTTTAAAAATCCAGTTCCGCATAGTAGCGGCCCGGCGTCATGCCGGGGGCGCGGTCGGCGAGGAGCGGCCGGAAGGCGGGCCTCGATTTCACGCGCTGATACCAGTGCTTGGCGCTTTCGTCCTCGTCCCAGGGCGCGTCGCCGAGATAATCGGCGCAGGAGATGTGCGCGGCGGCGGCGAAATCGGCGTAAGAGAGGCGGTCGCCGGCCAGCCATTTGCGAATGCCGGTGAGATAGCCGACATAGCGCATATGGGGCTTGACGTTGGCGCGCGCCACCCGGACCACGTCCATGTCAGGCGCGCCGCCGCCGTTCTCGGCCGAGGCGTAGCGCTTGTAGACCTTCTCGTTGACGAGCCAGTTGCTCACTTCATCGAAGAATTTGACGTTGAACCATTCGACCAGCCGGCGGGTTTCGACCCGCTCCGCGAGGTCCAGAGGCATCAGCCTTCCGGAACCGGCTGCGGCTCCGCGGGTCTCGTCGATATATTCGGCGATGACGGAAGCCCCCGCGACCACGAGCCCATCGTCGTCGATGAGGACGGGCGTGCGTCCGGCGGGGTTGAGGCGCAGAAACTCAGGCCGGCGCTCGCTGGCGCGCTCCTCGATCAAACGCGTCTCGACGCCATACTCGTTGAGAATCAGCCGGATGAAGCGGGAATGAGGGCAGAGCGGGTGGTGTATGAGCGTTGGCATGTGGCCTTTGCAGAAGCGTTTCCAGCGAAGAGTTATCTATTTCGCGTTAAGAAAACGCGTCCAATCTAAATTGCCGGGAGGTTCGCCCGGCCGCCGCGGCGCGCAGCCTAATTCGCGATGACGGGCGAGGGCTTATAGGCTGTGCTCGATAGCTAAACAAGCGGGCGGATTTGAGGAAAATCGTCGCAATTGCGGGGGCGGGCCCGTGACGCAAAAAGGCCGCCCTGACGGCGGCCTTTGAAAACGCTGACCGTTCGGCCGTTCAGATCGCCTTGATCTGGTCCGCCGAAGATTTGCCGGTGCGGCGGTCCTGAGCGATTTCATAGCTCAGCTTCTGGCCTTCGCGAAGATCGCGCAGGCCCGCGCGCTCGACGGCGCTGATATGGACGAACACGTCCTTGTCGCCGTCGTCGGGCTGAATGAAGCCGTAGCCCTTCTGGGCGTTGAACCATTTGACAGTGCCGGTAGCCATGGATGTCTCCCAAAATCTTTTAGAGGAGATGGCCCGCATGCGCGGGGCCGGTCGATCGAGTTCGGGAGAGTCTTCGACGCCGCCGGCAAAGGTGGCGAATAAGTCGTCAGGCCTAAATTCGATGGCAGCGAATATAGGGGGCGGGCGCCTCGATTGCAATGAGCAAAGCCCCGGAAAGCCGAGCTTTCAGGGGGATTAGAGGTGTCTAAAATGTGGCAAATAAAGATTTTGGCAACCATTATTGCCTAGAAATTTATTCAGTTCATTCACGGTTCAGGCGCGCGGCGCTAGCCTTCCCTAGATATCAAGGACCGGTCCGCCGAAGGCGCAAGAAAGCGCAGGGCGCGGAGCCGGATGTAAGGAGTCGGACTGATGCAAGAGATTATCCGTCAGTTGCTCGCGCAACATGGCCGTCTGCACGAACCCGTCGAGAATTTATCCTCGACCGCGGACCTCTATGACGCCGGACTGACCCCCTTCGCAGCGATCCGGGTGATGCTGGCGCTCGAAGAGCATTTCGGCCTCGAATTTCCCGTCAGCCTGCTGAAGCGCCAGAGCTTCGCCTCGATCGAGGCCATCGCCGGCTGCATCGAGGAAATCGCGCCCCAAGCGCGCGGGATCGAAAGAGACGCGGCTTAGAGGCGCGGGCGCTGCGGCTCAATGGCTTTCGTTTGAGCGGTAAGCGTGTCGGGGCTTTTTTTTGCTTTAAGCGGGCGGCAGAAATTTTAGTTCCGCCGCCTGCCTGTCTGCCGAGAGCCGGGCCTGTCCAAACATAGCGTCCAACTTGTTCGGCGACGGCAGAGCTCAACTCGCCAGCTCAGACCACGGCGGATCGCCTGTAGTCTCAGCCGCACGCGCGAATGAGCCCTCCCAGTTTGTGAGTGCGGTATGAGCTGAGCAAAATTGATTGAGGAGGCTACTTCGTCAAATCTTCCTCTGGGAGGATTAGGCTGTGATGATCAATCTCGTTTGTCTCGTCCTCTATTGTATAATGAAGATGCTTCGGATCTATGTGGGCGGGCTCTTTGCTCAAGATCGCCCTCTTTCCGGATGCCAATTCTGCCGCCGCCTCGGCGACAAGAGCCTTGAAGGCTATCCACTTCGCTCCCTCGTGGTGATGGTCGAGGAGTAATTTTGGGCAGACTTTACCGGTCCAGTGATTGTGTGAATAAAGGCACGTGATATCAAGCTTAAAGTCGTGGAGCAATCCGGCGGCCAGTTGAGCGGCACGCTTGTTTGCTGCGCTATGATCGATCCCCGCATTCATGCAGATTTCGATTGCAAGAGTCTTTGTGTTGCCTCGGCCAGCATGCCAGCCGATTTCGTCAGTCGGGAGATGATGATAAATCTCGTGGTCATCTACTGTGAAATGCCAAGATACATAATGCTTTTTTCCTTGTAACATGTAATACCCTGTTTTTATAAGAAATTTTGAATGAGCTTTTGCATCCGCTCCTTTGTTTGTGTTGTCGGTGTTATGGATTGTGACGCCAGAAACTAGCAGTTTTTTCCCGGGTCTGTTGGGGTGTCCTGCCGGGATTATGGCATCAACAATATTAAGTACTTTTGTTAGTATCGTTGCCATTTTTGAACACTCCTCTGAAGAATCCATGTAAGACTATCATGTGCGGTTATGATCGCAAGGTCATTTATGGAAGGATGAAGAGTGATGTCTTTGACAGGCAGAAGCATATACATTGTTGATATAAAAAAGATATTGCATGCAGAAGGCGAGAGGTTGTTCCTTGAGCGATGCAGGGATGCTCGATTCACCTCGATTTGGATTCGGGTTGGCCGAGGTCAAGGCAGGGATCCGAATATGAGGCATCAAATTACGCGAACGATACGCACAGAATGTGCAAATCTCGGAATCTCAGTATGGGGCTGGCATGTCCCGTTTTGTAAGACCGAGAGCGATGCCAAGCTTGAAGCTGATCTGGCCGCTGAATGGGTTGTAGACGCAAATTTTTCCGGCCTGATAATCGACGCGGAGCGAACTAAACATCCACCGCGTTTTCAGGGCGGCCGACACGAGGCGCAAGCGTACGTTGAACGCCTCAATGTGCTTTTGCAAGGTAAGCTCGCATTCTCAAGTCATGATCGTCCGTCACTACATAATGATTTACCTTTTTCAATATTTATTGATAAAATTAATGATGTATTACCTCAAGTGTACTATAAATACAGGAATGTATCCGAGCGACTTGAAAAATCAATGAACGATTACGCGTCCGCTGGGCTTGCGACCCAATTAAAAGAGCGATTCAAGCCAACTGGGAACATCTCTGTCCTGGGAGATCTACCGGTAGGTACGGAGAAACAATGTATCGATGCAACTAAAGCGTTCATTGCGAGGGTGAAAGTAATCGGCTTAACCGGTTATAGCTTCTGGTGCTGGGACGATGCCCCCGAGGAAATCTGGCCGCTTCTAGCGGCAACGAATTAAAGAGCTTTCGTTTGAAGCGGGTGGAATGCGGTAAATGTCTGTAGTATCTGCGGAAAGCCAAGTAAAGACCAAGATTAACCTCGAGTCAATTACGCCTTTCCTGCAGAGCATCCAGAGCAAATAGTGTCGGTGCGGTTGTCACAGCTCCGCGAGAGGGCTACCGCCCTGCTGTTCGGATAGCAGTGATCGAGGCGCCCCCAACGCGGCCCCACCCGGACATAGTCGCTGGTTGCGGCGGGGGCCGCCTTCCGCTAGGTCATCTTCACGTTTTTAGATGCGCCCGCCGCGCTCAGGAAGAAGAGACCGCAAATGCCTCCCTATCGCTCCCGCACCACCACCCACGGCCGCAATATGGCTGGCGCGCGCGGCCTTTGGCGCGCCACGGGCATGAAGGACGAGGATTTCGGCAAGCCCATCATCGCGGTCGCCAATTCCTTCACCCAATTCGTGCCCGGCCATGTCCATCTGAAGGATCTCGGCCAGCTGGTCGCGCGCGAGATCGAGAAGGCCGGCGGCGTCGCCAAGGAGTTCAACACCATCGCCATCGACGACGGCATCGCGATGGGCCATGACGGCATGCTTTATTCTCTGCCCTCGCGCGAGATCATCGCCGACAGCGTGGAATATATGGTCAACGCCCATTGCGCCGACGCGATGGTCTGCATCTCCAATTGCGACAAGATCACTCCCGGCATGCTGATGGCCTCGCTGCGGCTGAACATCCCGGTGATTTTTGTCTCCGGCGGGCCGATGGAGGCGGGCAAGGTCCAGCTCGGCGGCAAGAACCACGCGCTCGACCTCGTCGACGCCATGGTGGCCGCTGCGGACGACCACGTCTCCGACGCCGACGTCGCGGCGATCGAGCGTTCCGCCTGTCCGACCTGCGGCTCCTGCTCGGGCATGTTCACGGCCAATTCGATGAACTGCCTCGTCGAGGCTCTGGGCCTCGCGCTGCCCGGCAACGGCACCGCGCTTGCGACGCATAAGGACCGCGAGCGGCTGTTCGTCGAGGCCGGCCACGCCATCGTCGATCTCGCGCGCCGCTATTACGAGCAGGACGACGCCTCCGTGTTGCCGCGCTCGATCGCGACCTTCGAGGCCTTCGAGAATGCGATGGCGCTCGACATCGCCATGGGCGGCTCGACCAATACGGTGCTGCATATTCTCGCCGCCGCCAATGAGGCCGAGGTGAATTTCACCATGGCCGATATCGACCGCCTGTCGCGCCGCGTGCCGGTGCTGTGCAAGGTCGCGCCGTCGCGCCCCGACGTGCATCTCGAGGACGTTCACCGCGCCGGCGGCATCATCGCCATTCTCGGCGAGCTTTCTCGCGCCGGCCTGCTGCATGGCGACCGCCCCACCGTGCATAGCGAAAGCCTCGACGCCGCCATCGCCCGCTGGGACATCGCCGTCACCAACAGCGAGACGGCGAGAACTTTCTTCCGCGCCGCGCCGGGCGGCGTGCCGACCCAGACCGCTTTCAGCCAGGAGCGGCGCTTCGAGTCGCTGGACGACGACCGCGCCCATGGCGCAATCCGCGACGCCGCCCATGCCTATTCCAAGGACGGCGGCCTTGCGGTGCTGACCGGCAATCTCGCCCTCGACGGCTGCATCGTGAAGACTGCGGGCGTCGACGAAAGCATCCTCAAATTCTCCGGCCCGGCGCGGGTCTATGAGAGCCAGGACGCCGCGGTGTCAGGGATCCTCACCGGTGAAGTCGTCGCCGGCGACGTGGTGGTGATCCGCTACGAGGGGCCGCGCGGCGGGCCCGGCATGCAGGAAATGCTCTATCCGACCAGCTATCTGAAATCGAAGGGTCTCGGAAAAGCCTGCGCGCTCATCACCGACGGGCGTTTTTCGGGCGGCACCTCGGGCCTTTCCATCGGCCATGTCTCGCCGGAGGCGGCGGAAGGCGGCCTGATCGCGCTGGTGAAGACCGGCGATCGCATCGAGATCGACATTCCGGGCCGCAGCATCGTGCTCGCGGTGGACGAGGCCGAGCTTTCCGCCCGCCGGGCGGCGCAGCAGGCCAAGGGTTTTGCGCCCGAGAAGGATCGCCAGCGCAATGTCTCCAAGGCCCTGCGCGCTTACGCCTCCATGGCCACCAGCGCCGCCAGGGGCGCGGTGCGCGAGGTGAAGTGAACGCGGCGGGCTGGTGGGTGACGACTACGCTGTGAAGTGAGGCGCTTCTCCCTCGCCCCGTTACGGGGAGAGGGGCTGGGGCAATAGAGAGTCACGGAAAACATGGCGAGCTGGCGCTAGGCTTGATCTGCTTAGTGGGATTAAGGCCCAAGCCCCTCACCCTAACCCTCTCCCCGCAAGCGGGGAGAGGGAATAACGTGAACAGCCGGCCTAAACGGCCTGCGTAAACACATCGGCGCGGATGTGTTTCAGCTTGGCTCCGCCCAAAAACAGCTCCCGCTTGAGCCGAGCCACCAGTTTCTCGCCGCCGCAGAGAAAAAACGCGGCATGCGCCAGAGACGCCTGTTCATCGGCCAGCGCAGTCGCCGCGACGTCGCCGCCATGAGCGGCGGCGGTATCACGCACGCAGGGGCGATAGGCGAAATTTTCGCGCGCGCGGGCGAGAACCTCCATCTCCTCGGCATGATAGGCGCTCTCGCGGTCGCGCGCGCCGTGATAGAGGCGGATCGGGCCGCGGTGGCCGCGCCGCAGCGCGTCGCGCAGCACGCCCCACAAGGGCGCGAGCCCGGTCCCGGCGCCGATCAGCACCAAGGGCTGGTCCGGCTCCACGCCCTCGTAAAAACAGTTTCCTTCCGGGCCTGCGATCTCGATCCGGTCGCCGGGGGAAAGGTTCTGCGAGAGATGCCGGCTCATGCGCCCGTCGGGGTGAAGCCGGATGTGCATTTCAAGGAAGGGGTCTTCTTCGGGGTGGCTTGCGAGCGAATAGCAGCGCTTGAGGTCCTCGGAGGCGACGAGCTCCAGAAATTGCCCGGCCCGATAGGGGAAGGCGGCTTCCGGCTCTATGCGCAGCCGCATTATGTCCGGCGCGAGCAGATCCATCGATCGCACGATGGCGTCGAGGCGCGGACTGGAGCTCTCGATCGGCGCGAGGATCAGCGGCGATTTCGGCGCGCATATGCAGGCGAGGAAAAACCCTTGCGCCTTTTGCGCGTCGCTGAGGCCCTCCTGGGCTTGCGCCGGCGGCTCTCCCTGGAGCGCCCGCTGGACGCAGCCCTGGCAGACGCCGGCCCGGCAGCCGTGCGGAGCCTTTATGCCGGCGCGCAGAAGCGCGGAGAGCACGGTTTCGCCCTCCGCGATCTCTACGGGCCGGTCTCCGTAAGACAACAGAGACATCTGGCCCTCTTTTTCAGCGATTGAGAACGTCGTCCCGCACCGAATTGGCGAGCGTGACCACTTCCTTCACTTCCGCCTCGCCGACATTGAGCTGGCGCAGGGTGGTGGCGAGGTTTTCGAGGACCGCGTCGACATGGGAGTCGTTGAGTCCCTTTTCCACGAGATGCTTATGACCTTCGCGCATGTCCTTGCCGGTGTAATTGGCGGGGCCGCCGAACACCATGGTCAGAAAAGCCTTTTGTTTCGCGGCCTGGCGCTCCATATCCACAGTGTCGAAGAAACGGGCGATGCGTCCGTCGGCGAGCACGCGGCGGTAAAAAATATCGACGGCGGCGTCGACGGCTTTTTCGCCGCCGAGACGTTCATATAGCGTGGACACGGGCTGCTCCCTTTAAAAGAGGTATTTGCGATACCTCTTTTAAAGCGGGAGCGTGTTCGTCGCAAGCGGAGATGACAATGCGTTTGACGATTCATAGCGATCTCGCCTTCCGAACGCTGATCCTCCTCGCGGCGGCGGGGGAGGAGGGCGTCGACATTCCCAAAATTGCGAAAACCTACGACGTCTCCGAAAACCATTTGCGCAAGGTGGCGCAACGCCTCGCCCAGTTCGGCTGGGTGACCTCGACCCGGGGGCGGGGCGGCGGCCTTCGGCTCGGGGTCGAGCCCGACAAGATTTTCATCGGCGAAGTGTTGCGGCGGATGGAGACCGATTTCGCGCTGGTCGACTGCCTAGGCCACGCTCCCGAACGCTGCTTGATAACCGGAAATTGCGGCCTGCAGAATATATTCGGCGAGGCCCTTCGCGCCTGGTTCAAGGTGCTGGATCAATACACGCTCGCCGACGCCCTGAGCAGATCGCGCGGACTGGAAAAGGCGCTGCAATTGGGTTGAGCAGAGGGAGCAACTCAACCCAGTGACGCATTTTCGGCCAAATGATTGCCTCGTCAGCCGCCATGAATCTCGGCGAATTCAAAACTCAACCCCGGCGGCTCCAGCAAAACCAATCCTTCGCGGAGGATGCGGGTCAGGATCGTCTCGCCCTCGCCCACGACAATGGGGTTCTCGACTGCAATGGCGTCGGGCGTCAGTTCCGGTCCACAATAGATCTGCGCGTCGGGCTCGTACACGCTCGCCTCGCCCACCCTCACGGCTATGCCGTCTGGCAGCACATGGCAGGGAAGCCCCGCTTTCTTCACGGCGTTTTGCAACGTCATGAATGCGGCCCCCTTGATCTTGGCGTGTATCGCTCTCTCGGCGGCCTGAGCCAGAACCTCTCCGTCGACGAGCTCGAAACGGCCCTCGGCGCCGCCCGCCCAGGCCAGAAACTGTTCGGCGCTCATGCGTTGTTGCGGGATCGCGCTCATGAATTCATTTTATGGCAAACCGCGCGCCTGAACAGGACCGATGGATGAAAACGCCTACCGCTCGCCTCGCTCAAAATCTGCTTCTCTCGGTTCTTCTTCTTTTTGCTGCGCCGGCCGGCGCGGCGGAAAAGCTCAAGGTCGCCTTTTTCGGCTTCGAGATGTTCAACACCTCGCCGCTGCCGACCAGCGCGGAGGAAAGGGCGCGAATCGCCCGCATCGAGGAGGTTTTTCGCGAGATGCTGAGCGCCTCGGGGCGTTATGAGGTGGTCGCGATACCCGAAGAGCTGCAGAGGAAGATCGCGCAAAGCTCGAAAATCACCGGCTGCAACGGTTGCCAGCTCGACTGGGCCATGGAGGCGGGCGCAGAAATCGCCGCCTTCGGCGTGGTGCAGAAGGTCAGCAATCTGATCCTGAACGAAAATCTCTACATGGACCGGGTCGACGGTTCGGCTTTCTTTTCGCGCAGCGTCGATATCCGCGGCAACACCGACGAATCCTGGGAGCGCGGGATGCGCTATCTGATCGGCAACTATCTCCTTAAGGAAAAATAAATATCCCGCCCTGCTTCGGCCGCATTCGGGCAAGACAAGCTTCGCCGTCGCAAAAAGGGGCAGGATCATGAAGATTCGAGACATCCGCATCGGCGTCGCGCGCCTCGGGGCCGCGCTTTCGCTTTCCGCTTTGCTGGTGTCGCCGGCGCTGGCGCTGCAAAATCCGCTGGATCGCGGGCCGCTGGCCGATTTCCTCAATATTTTTCGCGAGCAGGCGATCCCGCGCCAGGTCGTGGCCTGGAAGCATCCCGAATATAAGAAGGGCGCGGTGGTCGTCTCCACCAAGGAGCGCCGGCTCTATTATGTGCTCGGCGACGGGCAGGCGATCGAATATGGCGTCGGCGTCGGCCGCGAGGGTTTCACCTGGTCGGGGGTCAAGACGGTGAGCCGCAAGCGCGAGTGGCCCGACTGGACGCCGCCGTCCCAGATGCTGAAGCGCCGGCCGGATCTGCCCCGCCATATGGAAGGCGGCATGGACAATCCGCTGGGCGCGCGGGCGATCTATCTCGGCTCCAGCAATTACCGCATCCACGGCTCCAACGAGCCGGACACCATCGGCGCGGCCGTTTCCTCGGGCTGCATCCGCATGACCAACAACGACGTGGTCGATCTCTACAATCGCGTGAAGGTCGGGACCAAGGTCGTGGTGCTGAAATAGGCTCAGGCGGCCGCCTCCCTCGGCCTTACGCGCAAAGCCAATCCCGCTGCGGCCGCCAGCATGAACCCGGCGGTCGCCAGCGCCGCCATGCCGAGATAGCCCAGCTCGCCGAACCGCTCGTAAAGCAGGCCGGAGCTGAAGGTGACGAGGCTCGTCGCCGCCGCATTGGCCGCCCCCAGCCAGCCCTGCGCCTGGGCGAAGCGCCCGGCTCCGCACAGCGAGGCCAAAAGATAGGCGGGGCCGAGCTGCACCGCCGCGCAGGAGATTCCATGAAGCGCCTGCGCGGCGATGACGCCGAAGGCGCTGGGATCGCTCGCCATGGCGAGCCATCGCAACAGCGCGGCGACGCCGCCCGCAAGCAGAAAGGACAGCGCCCGGCTCTCTCCGCCGAACCAGCGCCCGGCCATCAGAAAAAAGCCGGCTTCCGTCACCAGTGCGGTCGACCAGGCCAGCGAGACAAAAGCTTCGCTATGGCCGCAAGCCTTCCAGTGCAGCGAGCCGAAGGAATTGACCATGGCGTGGCTGCTCTGGATCATCGCCGTGGCGACTATGATCGTCACGACGAGCAGGGGCCTTGCCAGTTTTTCCGGCGGGGTCTCCGGCCGCTCGCGCTTCCTGCCGCCGCCGAGCCCGCGCAAGGCCAGGAAGGCGGTCGCGGCCGACGCGAAAGCGATTGCAGCGAGCAACCACGCCAGAGCGGCGTTGGGAATGGCGCTGGCGAGAGGCCCGCTCGCCAGCATGCAGACCAGGATCGAGACCGAGCCCCAGCCGCGGACGAAGGAGTAATGCAGCTGCGCGCGTCCAGCCGAGCTGCGCCGGTGCGCCGCTCCCAGAATAATGCCGTCGCCGAGCGCATAGAGCGGCCCCTGCGCCAATGCGAGCAGCAGCGCTCCGGCAAGAATGGGCAGAAAGCCGTCGAGCAGGGCCAAAAGCGCATAGGCCAGTCCTTCGGCGGCCAGAAAAGCGATCAGCATCGGCGCGTGACGCCCGGTGCGGTCGGCGCGGCGCGAGGCGACCAGCGTCGAAATGGTGCGAAAGGCGGGCGGGGCGCCCATAACGGCGCCGATTTCGGCGGGGCCGAGCCCGCGGGAGTGCAGCCACAGCGGGAAGAATGGAAGCTGGACCCCGACGACCGCGTAGACGGCCGCCATGAGAAGAGAAAGCCGCAGCTCTTCGCTGCGGTCCTGCGCATCCTGGTCGGGGGAGTTCATCGAGATTGGCCTTACGCCGCGCCGGCTGGAACGTTTTCCGACCGGATGGAAGCATCCGGTCGATAAGAAATCGTTCCAGATCACAGGGTGGAGCGCATGTCTTTAGCAAAAGCGTCGCTTTTGCGGAATGCGCCCTGTGTGTTCGGGCGAAGTGGACACCGATTCTCGGGGGAAAACCGACCAGAAGGACTCCCGGTGGACATGTATGATGCGCGGCGCCGGCCGGGGATGGGCGGGGGCGCGAAGCCCCCGCAGTTCATCGAGTTGATTGCCCCAGCGCGAGCGAGGCGCAGCGCCGCTCCAGGCGGTTGCGGATTTCGTCGAGCTTCGCATGACGAGCCGGCCAGGCGAGCGCGCTCCAGAGTTTCGTCCTGAACCCGGCGTTTCTGGCGTCGAGCGAGAGAAGCGGCGCGCAGAGAGCCTCGTCCATCCGCGGCGCGCCGAATATTCTGTAATAGTCGGCGAAGTTCACCGCATTTTCGTCGACTCTCTGCAGGCTCTCGACGGGAGCGCCCTCGGCGTAGATCACGTCGTGCCGATCGAGCTTGATATGGAAGAACGCCAGCTCGTCGCGCTCCGCGGCGTCATACAGGGAGATGGTCGCTCCGTTGACGAGCTCGCCCGCCGGCGCGAGCGCGCCGTCCACGAATATGGCGTGTCCTTGCGTCACATAGAGATCTGCGTGGGGAACGTTTTCCGCAAGCGCCGAGCGGGCGATCCGCACCGGCAGGAAGTCCTTCGCCCAGGGCCTGGAGGGATCGGTCTTCCGGCGGGAGTAGCGCCCGATCCATTGGATGGCCCTCGTTCCGCCGAACAGCGTCGGCAGAAGGTCGCCGGGCTTCAAATCCTCGATTCTGCGGTCGCCGTCGACGGTGCGTATCGAGGTTCCCTCGAGGAAACAGTGGCCGCCGCTTCCGCTATGGGGACCTTCGTAGCGCCTGTAATTGACCTCGGCGCGAGCCCTGCCGATGCTGAGAGCCGTCGAGGCGAGGAGGGCGCCGACCGCCTGTCCGTAGCTCTTGAGGAATTTGCGTTTGCTTTGCGCCGGCGCGGATGGGAACCCCTTGTCACTTACGTCCATTGAGACCTCCCGAAAGAACATCGTGGCGTTGCGCGACCGGCAGAAGCA
Organism: Methylocystis heyeri; assembly: GCF_004802635.2. Lineage (NCBI taxonomy): Bacteria > Pseudomonadati > Pseudomonadota > Alphaproteobacteria > Hyphomicrobiales > Methylocystaceae > Methylocystis > Methylocystis heyeri. Next base: position 2,056,047 of record NZ_CP046052.1, on the reverse strand, counting down.
GAGGCCGCCCCTGCGTTCACCCGAACCGGCGCGTTTTCCGCTCGACATAGCCCGTCGTGCACGACCGGCGTCCAGCAGGACGATCGTTCGAGCGACGAAAAATCGCGCCTCTTTGAGAATTGGAGCGCATTCTCGCCGCAAAACGCCAGTCGGCCTTTGCGGAAGAGCGCTCGAAGTCACCATAGGATTTGTAACGCGGGCGCACAGCCTGCGCCATAATCAGGAGGAAGTAGGCAATTGGAGCAAGGCCGCCCGGAGCGGCTTCGATCGGGACTCATTCCATCGCCGCGGCTTTCAGGATGCAGACCATGGTCGCCTGGGCCGGCGTCTCGCCGAGATTGCGTATGACGTGCGGACGATCGCAACGATAACGCAGCGTCTCTCCCGCCTTCACGCACTCGATCGCGCCGCCCACCTCGACGGTCAGTTCGCCCTCGCGCACGGAAAGGCTCTCGACCGAGCCGCGCTGATGCGCCTCGGATTCCAGAACGCCGCCGGGCTCGGAAAAAAAGTCGTAGGCCTGCAGCCATTCCACGGTCTTGATCCAGCCGATGATCGCGAGACGGCATTTGCCGTCGTCGGACACCAGGATCGGCGTGTCCGCCCGGCTGGTTTTTTCCAGAAAGGGCTCGTCCTGCGAACTTTGCAGCACCCGTTCTATCGAGACGTCCAGCGCCTGCGCCAGGCGCCAGATCGTGGCGAGGGTGGGGTTGGTCTCGTTGCGTTCGATCTGGCTGATGATCGACTTGGCGACGCCCGATTGCGCGGAAAGCTCCGAAAGTGACAGATTATACGCCTTGCGAAGCCGCTGCACGGTCGCGCCCAGCTGGCCCGACAGCGCCAGCGCGCCCGCTTCCAGAATCTTCTGTTTCTCGCGTCCTTCGACGCCCATGGCGTTCGCCGCTCCGTCCGTTGCCGGACGGAATAATAACCGGTCCTGGCCGAAATATCGAACTCTTCTATATTTTCAATGTCCGTCCCCCCAGAGTGATGATTTCGACGCCGGTTCTGCGCTCTATTACTTTGCGGATGTCGTCTGTCTGAATATCATAGGCGCATGATTTATGTATGATCCCGAGACTGTCATATTCGACGGACTCGAAACGACATACGAGGTCTTTAACGGTCGTCGTTATCTGCTTGTATGTCTCCCCACCGAGTTCAAAGAAGTATTGTTTTTTGCATATTTCTGGTATCATTGGGTTTTAATTCCTGAGCGACCGACCTTGGGTGATCGCAGGAACCCAGCATAATTTACGTAATTGCGCATAAAATTAGTATTCGTACGTATCTCATTGCTCGACGATCCGGACAAGCGCCGCTGCGGGACCCGGGAAACGCCTTTTACATCTGAGGCCTACGCCCGGCTTTCCATTGTCATGATCCCGCAATGCGAATCTGGTGTTTTGCGGCCAGCAAAATAAGATGGAAGCTTCGCAATGGACGACTCTGCGGCGACCAAATATCGGACCCTGTTTCTTTCGGACCTGCATCTTGGCGCGCGAGGCTCCCAGGCCGAGCTTCTTTTGGATTTTCTGCGCCACAACGACGCCGAAACGATCTATCTCGTCGGCGACATCGTCGATGGCTGGCGCCTCAGGAACGGCTGGTATTGGCCGCAGTCGCACAACGACGTGGTGCAGAAGCTGCTGCGCAAGGCGCGCAAGGGCGCCCGCGTGATCTACGTGCCCGGCAATCACGACGAGTTCGCTCGCGATTACACCGGCTTGTTCTTCGGCGGGGTCGAGGTGATCGCAAACGGCGTTCACGAGACCGCCGACGGCAAGAAGCTGCTCGTCATCCATGGAGACGAGTTCGATATCGTGGTGCGCAACGCGCGCTGGCTCGCGTTCCTGGGCGACTGGGCCTATGAATGGGCCATCTTCATCAACACGCATTACAATCGTATCCGCCGCATGTTCGGCGTGGGCTATTGGTCGTTCTCGGCCTGGGCGAAGCTCAAGGTGAAGAACGCGGTCAACTTCATCGGCGACTTCGAGAAAACCCTGGTGGCCGAAGCCGCGCGGCGGGGCGTCGACGGCGTCGTGTGCGGCCATATCCATCACGCCGCCATCAAGACCATCGACGGCAAGCTTTACGTCAACACCGGCGATTTCGTGGAAAGCTGCACCGCCATCGCCGAGCATGAGGACGGCACGCTGGAAATATTGCATTGGCTGACGACGGCGGAGGAACGCGCGCCCGCTCAGCCTGCGCCCCTGCGTCTCACAGCGAAAGCCGCCGCATGATGCGCATCCTGATTGCGACCGACGCCTGGCGTCCGCAGGTGAACGGCGTGGTGCGATCGCTGGAGTCCATGTCCGCCGCGGCGAGCGAACTCGGCGCGCGGATCGACTTCGTGACGCCGCGCGACTTCAACTCCATGCCGATGCCGACCTATCCGGAGATCGATCTCGCTTTTGCGACGCCGCGCGCGGTCAAGCGGCGGCTCGATGCGGGATATGATCACGTCCACATCGCCACCGAGGGACCGGTCGGGCTCGCCGCGCGAGCCTGCTGCATCGATCAGGGCCGCTGTTTCACGACCAGCTACCACACCCGTTTTCCGGAATATGTCCAGGCCCGCATCGGTGCGCCGCTCAGCCTGACCTATGCGCTGCTGCGCTGGTTCCACAACGCCGGCGCCGGCACGATGGTCTCCACGCAGAGCCTCGCGCGGGAACTGACCGAGCGCGGCTTCAAGCGCATGCTGCGCTGGTCGCGCGGGGTCGATCACAAGACCTTCAGTCCCGACGCCGCCGTCGAACTCGACCTACCGCGCCCGATCTTTCTTTACGCCGGCAGGCTCGCCGTCGAAAAGAACCTCGACGCCTTTCTGTCGCTCGATCTGCCGGGAACGAAGCTCGTGGCCGGCGACGGACCCGAGCGCGCGCGGCTCGAGGCGCAATATCCCGAGGCGCGCTTCGTCGGCATGAAAACCTCGCAGGAGCTCGCCAAGCTCTACGCCAGTTGCGACGTTTTCGTCTTCCCGAGCCTCACCGACACCTTCGGCATGGTGCTGCTCGAGGCCATGGCCTGCGGCGCCCCCGTCGCGGCCTTTCCCACGCCGGGCCCGCTGGATGTCGTGGGAACGAGCGGCGCCGGAGCGCTCGACGCCGATCTCAGAAAGGCGGCGCTGGAAGCGCTCGGGATCGAGCGCGATGCAGCCATCGCGCACGCCCGCACCTTCACCTGGGAAAACAGCGCGCGGCAGTTTATCGACGCCATCAATCTCGCCCGCGGCGCCACGACGACGAAGCTGGCTCCGAGCGAACAGCGCGACTTTGCTTTCCGGAGAACGCCGATCCAACCGTGACGGCGCGGCGCGGGTCTCGGCCCGCGTCCCATTGAAGCGGTTCCCGACGCAAGCCGCCGCTCGACCGGAAGTCTGTTCCGGCGGAGCGGCTTTTTGGACGAAGAGAATAAGAAACGCGCGGCGTCATGGCGGAACGCCTTTTTCCGCATGGCGCCGTCCGCCGATCATACGGCCTAAATTGCAAGGCGTCCGCCGGCGGGCGAACGGGATGGCCCCGAGGTCTGGCGGACGACGGCGTTCGAGCTGATCGAAGGGACGTGTCGCATCGTCCCGAAACCTCTGAGCGCAGCCTGTCTCCGTCAGGCTCCGGATTTGTTGGCGTCCTCGTCCATTTCCCGCAGCTTGGCCCGCACTTTCGGCGCGGTGCGGTTCATGAAATCTTCGGCCTCTTCCGCCGTGGCGAAAACCTGGGCGATGGCGGGACCATTTGGGGTGAAGGCGACCACGAGGAAGGGATGGCCCTTGCCCGGCGGGGGATAAAGCACCAGCTCGTAGTCCCTCACGGCGATTGTCTCCCGTTTTCCTGCTTCCAGCCTATGGGGCCGGTTTCATCGGTTAGTCAACCGTCGATCGCCGCAAGGGCTTCTTCCTGCAGCAAGGTTCGAATCCGCTCGATTTCGCGCGCGCCGCGCAGCCCGCCACGCTGCAAAATCATCTGCATGAACCAGCGGTCGCGCTCGAGGTTTCTCTCGTCCTGGGTCGGAACATGCATCAGGTAGCCGCATAGACGGTGCAGATACTCGAGAGATTTGTGAAGCGCCTCCGCCTTCGCGTCATATTCATGATAGGCGACGCGTGCGTGAATGGTTTCCCAATGGGCCACCCGCGCGATGAAACGCGTTTTATTCGGCGCCGGAAGCCCGGAAAATTTCGCCGTCAGTTCCTCGATCAGTTTTTCGTCCATTCTCGGCGGGCTCAGACGTTGGGGTTGCGATCAAATCGGCAGCGAGCGACAATTCGCGCTCCCTGTGGAAATTCTTCGTCCCGGCGAAGGCCGTCGATATGAAAAGAGGCCATGTTCTCGCACGTCTTTATCGGCGTAACCGACTTCGAGCGTTCATTCGCATTTTATTCGGCGGTTTTGAACGAACTCGATCTCGTTCTCAAATTCAAGGTGAGCGAGAAGCCCTGGGCCGGCTGGCGGGGCAGGGAGGCGCCGCGGCCCCTGCTGCTGATCGGCTATCCCTATAATGGTGAAAAGGCTCATCCCGGCAACGGGCAGATGATCGCCCTATCGGCGCCGGACAGAGGCGCCGTCGACAGATGCTACGCCGCCGCAATCGCCAATGGCGGGACCTGCGAAGGCGCCCCGGGCCTCAGGCCTCATTATCACCAGGATTATTACGGAGCCTATTTCAGGGACCCTGACGGCTCCAAGATCGCAGTATGCTGTCACGAACCGCCTCGGACGCGCTGAGACATCCGGGCGAGACTCAATCTGCGACAAAATGTAGTCTTGCACGCCTCATGCGGTTGCGGTTGCACTGGATTCGAACTGAATTTGATTGAAATCCAATCTGGGCCTCCCTCGTTGATGAAGGTCAAAGAAAGTGAATCTCGCCTGGCTGCTCTATTCCTTTGAAGGACGCATCGGCAGAAGAACTTTCGTTCTGCTCTGGGTTTCGACACTGGCCGTCCAGCTCGCGGTCGCGGCCTTTCTTCCGCCGAACATCGACGACGACCCCACGCCCCAACTGGCCGCCGCGCATTTCAACAAAATTTGGCCGTCGCTGCTGGCCGGCTTTTTTTGCGCCTGGGCCAATCTGGCGAGCATCGTCAAGCGCCGGCATGACTTCGGGGGAACCGGCTGGCCGCTGCTGGCGGATATTCTGGCCTGCGCTGCGGGGCTCGCGCTGTGGTGGGTCAGCGCGGTCTACCGGAATGTCCCGCTCGCCGCGCTCACGGGCGAGGCGGTTTTCTTTCTCGGCGCCGCTTACGCTCTGTGGCTGGTTCTGCTGTGCGCTTTCTACCCCGGGGAAAAGGTCGCCAATTTCTATGGCCCCTCCCGCGTGACGAAGAAACAGCCGTCAGGCAAGACGCAACGATGCGTCGGGGCGCCCCCGAGGATCGTCGGCAAGCCGCGGCCAGTGGAGCCGGCCCCGGCGCCTGCGCCCGCGCCTCAATCTTCGCCTGCGCCAAAGGCGGCGGCGCAGAAGTTCGGACGGAGATGAAGGACCGCGCTCCTCAAGCCGTCGTATCGCTCGCCTTGCCTCCCAGCGCCGCCTGGGCCGCAGCCAATCTCGCGATCGGCACGCGGAAGGGCGAGCAGGAGACGTAATCGACCCCGATCCGGTCGAAAAAGGCGATGGAGGCGGGATCGCCGCCATGCTCGCCGCAGACGCCGAGGGCCACATCCGTCCTGGCTTTGCGCGCACGGGCGCAGCCGAGGGCGACCAGTTCGCCGACGCCCTCCTGGTCGATGGTGACGAAAGGATCGGCGGGGAGAATGCCTCTTGCGGTGTAGGGGCCGAGAAAGGCGCCGGCGTCGTCGCGCGAAATCCCGAGAGCGGTCTGGGTGAGGTCGTTGGTGCCGAAGGAGAGAAATTCGGCCGTGCCGCAGATGTCGCCGGCCCGCAGCGCCGCGCGGGGAAGTTCTATCATGGCGCCGATCTGATATCCGGGCTTGACGCCGGTCTCTTCCTCGACCGCGCGGGCCGTGGCCTCGACGCAGTTCTTCACGAAGTCGAGTTCAGCGCGGGTGAAGACGAGCGGAACCATGATCTCGATATGGGCCGGCTTGCCGGTCTCCATCGCCGCCATGATCGCGGCCTCGAAAATGGCGCGCGCCTGCATGGCCACGATCTCGGGAAAAGTGACGGCGAGGCGCACGCCGCGAAAGCCCAGCATGGGGTTGAATTCGGACAGCTCCTGCGCCCGCTTGCGCAGTTTTGCGGGATCGGCGCCCATGGCCGCCGCGACGCTGGAAATCTCGGCGTCGTTATGGGGCAGGAATTCGTGCAGGGGCGGATCGAGCAGGCGGATCGTGACCGGCTGCCCGGCCATGATCTCGAACAGATCCTTGAAATCCTCGCGCTGCATGGGAAGCAGCTTGGCCAGCGCGGCGCGCCTTCCTTCGGCGTCGTCGGCGAGGATCATCTCGCGCACCGCGAGGATGCGCTCGCCTTCGAAGAACATATGCTCGGTGCGGGCGAGGCCGATGCCCTCCGCGCCGAATTTGCGGGCGAGGCGCGCGTCGGCGGGCGTTTCGGCGTTGGCGCGGATTTTCAGGCGCCGCGTCGCGTCGGCCCATCCCATCAGCACGGCGAATTCGCCCGTCAGCTCGGGGCGCTGCATCTTCACCGCCCCGGCGATGACATGGCCGGTCGAGCCGTCGATGGTGATCCTGTCGCCGCGGACGAAGCGCTTGCCGAGGACGGTGAAGCACTGCTCCTCGTAGTCGACGCGCAGGCCCGCCGCGCCGGTGACGCAGGGCTTGCCCATGCCGCGCGCCACCACGGCGGCGTGGGAGGTCATGCCGCCGCGCGCGGTGAGGATTCCCTCCGCCGCATGCATTCCGGCGATGTCCTCCGGGCTGGTCTCCATCCGCACCAGAATGATCTTGCGTCCCTCGCCGGCGAGTTGGACCGCCTCCCTGGTGTCGAAAACGATCTCGCCGAAGGCCGCGCCGGGCGAGGCCGGCAGGCCGCTGGTCAGAATGGCGCGCTTGGCCTCGGGGTCGATGGTCGGATGCAGGAGCTGGTCGAGCGAGGCGGGGTCGATCCGGTTCAGGGCGTCGGCGCGGCTGATGAGCCCTTCATCGGCCATGTCCACGGCGATCTTGAGGGCGGCGGGGGCGGTGCGCTTGCCGCTGCGGGTCTGCAGCATCCAGAGGGCGCCGCGCTCGACCGTGAATTCGATGTCCTGCATGTCGCGGTAATGCGCCTCCAGCCTGCGCGCATAGTCGCAGAGCCTGGCGAATACGCCCGGCATGGCGGCTTCCAGCGAAAGGCCAGAGCATTTTGCGGCGAGGCGGGCGGTTTCGGTCAGCGGCTGCGGATTGCGCAATCCGGCCACGACGTCCTCGCCCTGGGCGTTGGCGAGAAATTCGCCGTAAAGCTCGCGCACGCCGGTGGAAGGGTTGCGGGTGAAGGCGACGCCGGTGGCGGACTCGTCGTCCATGTTGCCGAACACCATCGCCTGCACATTGACCGCCGTGCCCCAGTCGCCGGGAATATTGTGCAGCTCGCGATATTTGACGGCGCGGGGATTCATCCAGGACGAGAACACCGCCTTTATTGCGCCCATGAGCTGAGCGCGGGGGTCCTGGGGAAAGTCCGTTGCGGCGCGTTCCGCCACGATCTGCTGATAGAGGGCGACCACGGCGCGCCAGTCCGCGGCCCCGAGTTCGGCGTCCAGGGCGACGCCGCGCGGCTCCTTATAGGCGTCGAGCGCTTCCTCGAATTCATGATGCTCGACGCCGAGAACGACCGAGGAATACATTTCGATGAAGCGGCGGTAGCAATCGAGCGCGAAGCGTTCGTCGCCGCATTTTCTGGCGAGCGCGCCCACAGTCTTGTCGTTCAGGCCCAGGTTCAGGACCGTGTCCATCATGCCCGGCATCGAGACGCGGGCGCCGGACCGCACCGACACCAGCAGCGGCCATTCGGGATCGTCGAAACTATGCCCCGCAACCCGGCCGATCTGCGCCAGCGCGGCTTCCAGCTGGGTGCCAAGATCCGGCGGCAGCGCTCCGTCGTTGGCGTAGAACCAGTCGCACACCTTTGTGGTCAGCGTGAAGCCGGGCGGGACCGGCAGGCCGAGGCGGGCCATTTCGGCGAGGCCGGCGCCCTTGCCGCCGAGCAGTTCGGCCATTGCGGCCGAACCTTCGGCCTCACCTTCGGAAAAACTATAGGCCCATTTGGTCATATTCTTCGGGGTCCGGAGCGCTGGCTGCAACGCTACGCCTTTCGTCGCCGAGGCATCGGCGCGCTTTTGCCGCCCGACCGGAATCGCCCGGCCATGCGGAACGCATTCTGACGCAAAACCCTTTCGAATTTTACCGAATGCGGTCTAGCGCGCTTTCCGGGCGGACGGAACGTCCGCTCGAAAAGAAATCGCGCCAGATCGAAAAAGCCGCTTTCCGGGCGGACGGAACGTCCGCTCGGCGGAAGGTCGGGAAAGCAAGGAGCGAGCGGGGGCCGGCCCTGCTGGGCTTTAGAGCGCATTCCGTAAAAGTTTACAGACTTTTACGACGAGAATACGCTCCAGCTATTCGAAGCTGGCGCGATTTCTCATCGCTCGGACGAGTCCGTCCGAGCGGAAAACGCGCTAGTGATGGCGCGGTCGCAGGAACAGGCCGAAATTGAGCCAGCTCGCCCCATAGACCAGCATGTCGACGCCGAGGAAAATCCCGAGCACATAGGCCGAGTTTTCGGGCCAGCCGATCAGGATGAACACCCCGAGCAGGGTCGTCACCACGCCCGCGATGGCGACGTAGAGCCGAGGGCCCTCGGGGAGGCGGGTGGCGAAATAGATCCGCAGCAGGCCGGTGGCGAGCAGCGCCGCGCCGAGCATGAGGGTGAGACCGACCGCGCCCTGTTCCGGCCGCGCCAGCACGAAGGCCGCGGTCACGATATAGGCGAGGCCGACCAGCACGAACCAGACGCCGCTGCCGAAAGTCGGCGCCTGAAAACCGACCGTGATCTCTATGCCGCCGATCAGGATCATGAAGGCGGCGATGAGCGAAACCGAGATGAGCGTCGCAAGACCCGCGGCGCTGAGCAGGCCGAGGCCGAGAAGAGCGGCGATGACGCCGAAGCCTACGAACCAGGCCCAGCGCTCGCGCATGTGCTCCATGATCCGGCCGATGTCGCGCCGAACGGTTAAATTGGGATCGCCTTCAAAGGCCATGATGTGCTCCGTCGAAAAGGCTGGTTCAATGCAAGCGCGCCCGGCGCGCCGCCGCAAAGGCTGAAGGGAGTCCTTTCTACCACAATCCGCCGGGCGCGTCTTTGTTCCCTCGGCTCCGGGACTGTAGCTAATTGCCGCGCGTGCGTGCGGAGGGTTTCGGGCGCCCGGCGCCGGGCGCCTCTCGTGTTATATAGACGCCAATTGCTTAAGTTGCGTTTCGTGGAGGCGTCGCCGTGACCGAAGACCCCAGCAAATGAGCTTGCGCGCCGAGATCGTCCGCTTCTGCCTGCCCTGGTTCATGCGGCAGAGATTGCAGCCGGGCGTTCGGATCGAGGATGTGCGCCGGCTCGTGGCCCTCTATGGGCGCCTCGCGCCGTCCCCGCCGCGCGGAACCGAGCTGACGCAGATCGACGCCGGCGGCGTCGAGGCCGAATTGGTGGCGACGCCCCGCTCGCGGCCGGATCGCTATATCCTGTATCTGCACGGCGGCTCTTATCTCGTCGGCTTTCCCGCATTGTTTCGCGACTTGACCTGGCGCATCGCCGACGCGGCGGGCGCCCGATTGATATGCATCGATTACCGGCTCGCGCCCGAGCATCCGTTTCCGGCGGCGATCGAGGATGCGACGGCGGCCTATAGATGGCTCGCCTCGGAACGCGCAGAGCCTCGCCGCGTGGCGCTTGTCGGGGATTCGGCCGGCGGCGGGCTCGCGCTCGCGACCATGATGCGCTTGCGCGACGAAGGCTCACACTTGCCGGCCGCGGCCGTCGCGCTTTCGCCCTGGACCGATCTCGCGCTCACCGGCCGATCGCTCGCCGATTACCGCTCATCCGATCCAATGGTCCCGGTTGACACGATGCCCGAGGCGGCCCGGCTTTATCTCGCCGGGGCGGACCCCCGCACGCCCTATGCCTCGCCATTATATGGCGATCCGAGGGGCCTGCCGCCCACGCTCATTTTTGTAGGCGACGACGAGGCCTTGCGCGACGATGCTGTGCGGATGGCCGAGCGCCTGCGGGAAGGCGGCGTCGATGTCGAACTCGAAGTCTGGCCGCGCATGTTCCATGTCTGGCCGGCCTTCGCCCGCATCGTGCCCGAAGGGCGCGCGGCGATCACGCGCATCGGGGCCTTTTTGCGAGAGAGGCTCTGACTTTGATCGGCGCGTAGCAATATTCCAAGGGAGGACTTTATGGCCGAAGACCCCGACGACAAACCCCGCCCCGCGCCGACCCATGCGCTGGGCCAGCCGCTGGAAACGCTTTCCTTGCGCGAGATCGACGAGCGCATCGAAGCCCTGCGGGCGGAAATCGCCCGGCTGGAGGCCGCCCGTGAGGCCAAACAGGCCGCCAGCGCCGCGGCGGAGGCTTTTTTCAAAAGGTGAGGGCGGGGGCGAAGGGGAAACGGTATCGCTCAGAGTGGGCGGCGCGTCCCCCCTGCGTGGCTAGCGAATGCACAGATCTTTCCCGGGAGCCGTCTTGGCCGGGCTTGTGCCGGCCATCCACGCCGGGACGCTGGGGTTTCTTGCGAAGTTGCGCGTCGCTTCGCAATGGCGACGGTCGTCCTCCAGCCGCTTGAAAGCGCTTCGCAGAAGCGCGAGAATATCAATATATTTCAAATTTTTATCAGTCGCGTGGCGTGGATGGCCGGCACAAGCCCGGCCATGACGGGGCTGGCGACTTTCGAGACGTGTGCATACGATAGCCCTCGAGGGGAGGGTAAAGGCCACCCTTTCCTCATCCCCCGCCTTGACAGAGCCGCCCGCTCTATGCGCTGTTCCGCGCCAAAGCGCGAAAACGCGCGCGCCCCCGTTCAAGCCGAGAAGACCTGAAAAAATGCATCGTTACCGCTCGCACACATGTGGAGACCTCCGCGAAGCCCACGCCGGCCATACGACCCGTCTTTCCGGCTGGTGCCACCGCATCCGCGACCACGGCGGCGTTCTGTTCATCGACCTGCGCGACCACTATGGCGTGACCCAATGCGTGGTCGATCCCGATTCGCCGGCCTTCGCCCAGGCGGAAAAGCTCCGTTCGGAATGGGTTGTCCGGCTCGACGGCGAGGCTCGCCTGCGCCCGGCCGGCACCGAAAACCGCGACATGCCCACGGGCCTGATCGAGGTTTATGTGAAGGACATCGAGGTTCTCGGCCCGGCCGCCGAGCTGCCGCTGCCGGTGTTCGGCGATCAGCTCTATCCGGAGGAAACCCGACTCAAATACCGCTTCCTGGACCTGCGCCGCGACAAGCTGCACAGCAACATCATGCTGCGCTCGGCGATCATCGACAGCCTGCGCAGCCGCATGAAAGCGGGCGGCTTCTTCGAGTTCCAGACCCCGATCCTGACCGCCTCCTCGCCCGAGGGCGCGCGGGACTTTCTGGTTCCTTCGCGCCTGCACCCCGGCAAGTTCTATGCGCTGCCGCAGGCGCCGCAGCAGTTCAAGCAGCTGCTGATGGTCGCTGGGTTCGACCGCTATTTCCAGATCGCGCCCTGTTTCCGCGACGAGGACGCCCGCGCCGACCGCTCGCCCGGCGAATTCTATCAGCTCGACGTCGAGATGAGCTTCGTCACCCAGGAGGACGTCTTCTCCGCCATCGAGCCGGTGCTGCGCGGGCTGTTTGAAGAATTCTCGGGCGGCAAGCCGGTGACGCAGAGCTTCCCGCGCATTCCGTACAAAGAGGCGATGCTCAAATACGGCTCCGACAAGCCGGATCTGCGCAATCCGCTGGTCATCGTCGACGTTTCGGAAGAATTCGCCCGCGAGGACGTCTCCTTCAAGGCCTTCAAGGGCAAGACCGTGCGCGCCATTCCGGCGCCGGGGGCCGCCGGCCAGCCGCGCAGCTTCTTCGACAAGCTCAACGACTGGGCGCGCGGCGAAGGCGCGCCGGGCCTCGGCTATGTCATCTTCGAGGAAGAGAACGGCGCGCTTTCCGGCAAGGGGCCGATCGCCAAATTCATCCCTGCCGAGGCTCAGGCCGCCATCGCCGCCAAGGCCGGCGTGAAGGCCGGCGACGCCGTGTTCTTCTCGGCGGGCGAGGAGGGCGCCGCGGTCAAGCTCGCCGGCGCGGCGCGGCAGCGGATCGGCTCGGAACTCGGCCTCTCCAAGACCGACGTGTTCGAGTTCTGCTGGATCGTCGACTTCCCAATGTACGAGTGGAACGAGGAAGAGAAGAAAATCGACTTCTCGCACAACCCGTTCTCCATGCCGCAGGGTGGGCTCGACGCGCTCGACATGGAAGATCCGCTCAACATCTATGCCTGGCAGTACGACATCGTCTGCAATGGTATCGAGCTGTCTTCGGGCGCGATCAGAAACCACCGTCCCGACATCATGCGCCGCGCTTTCGAGATCGCGGGCTATGACGAGGACGTGCTCATCGAAAAATTCGGCGGCATGTATCGCGCCTTCCAATATGGCGCCCCGCCGCATGGCGGCATCGCGCCGGGCGTCGACCGCATCGTCATGCTGCTGGCCGGCGAGGAAAACCTGCGCGAGGTGACTTTGTTCCCGCTCAACCAGCGCGCCGAGGACCCGCTGATGGGCGCGCCTTCTCCGGCCACCAACAAGCAGCTGCGCGAACTGCATATAAGGGTGAACCTGCCGGAGAAGACGGCGCAGTAAGGCCCGCAGCAGGCGGGGCGATTGGGCGAAGGGCGCTTACCCTCCCCTTGAGGGGGAGGGCCGCCGCCGGGGCGCATTCCGCAGAAGTTGACAGACTTTTGCGATAAGAATGCGCCCAACGCTTCAGGCGGCGGCGCAGGGTGACTTTCTGCTGTAATTTTCGCTATTTACCGCCACCCGTCGCGCTGCGCGCTCCGCCCTCCCCGCAAGGGGGAGGGATGGCCCTTCATCCGATTCCCCTGAAGCCCGGTCATGACGGCTTCCGGGAGAAATGTGTGCCTACGCCAGACGCTCTTAATCTTCACCCGATAGCGGGCGTCTCGAAGGGCGAGGCGCGAAGTTCTCCGCTTGCTTGGTCGCGACAAGGCGTTTAAGCCGCAGGCCATGTCCAACCTTTCCCCCATTATCATCTTCGATCTCGACGGCACGCTCGCCGACACGGCGCCGGACCTCATCTCGACGCTGAATGTTCTGCTGGCGCGCGAAGGGCTGCCGCCGCACGCAAACGAGGTCGCGCGGGTGATGGTCGGGGCAGGGGCGAGGGCGCTCATCGAGAGCGGCTTCGCCGCCGGCGGGGCGCCGCTGCCGAAAGAGCGCGTTCAGCCGCTGGTCGACGATTTCCTCGCCCATTACGAAGAACACATCGACGACGAGACCCGGCTCTTTCCCGGCGCGCGCGCGGCGCTGGGCCGGTTCAAGGAGGCGGGCTTCAACCTCGCCGTCTGCACCAACAAGACCGAGCGGCTGGCGAAACTTCTGCTGGACCGCCTCGACGTCGCGCCGCTGTTTCAGGCCATCTGCGGCCGCGAGACCTTTGCGACTTCCAAGCCCGATGGTCGCACCCTGCTCTCAACCATAGCGCTGGCCGGCGGCGATCCCGCCCGGGCCGTGATGGTGGGCGATTCCAAGACCGACATCGACACTGCCCGCAACGCCGGCGCGCCGGTGGTGGCGGTGGATTTCGGCTACAGCCTGCCCTCGGTGCGCGAGCTGGGCCCCGATCGCGTGATCTCTCATTACGACGAGCTTTGGGACGCAGCGAGGGCGCTGCTGGGCTGATGCGCCCGGCCCAAGCAGCGCCGGATATTGACGGGCGGGGGGACGCCAGGATTACCGCCTGCGCGCGCGTGGAGCTGCGATGAACGACCACAGAGCAGACGAGCCGCGGGCCGGCGGCTCCTTGTATCGGATCCGGTTCGACGCCGAGCTTCTGGCCATCGCCGCCGCCTCGCTCTTCGTCGGCGCGGCCGTGGGTCTCGTCAGCGCCTCGTTCAAATTCCTGCTGATCAATGCCGACCGTTTCCGCGACGCCTTCTTCCTCTGGGCGCATGCGCACGCCGTCGTCGGCTTCGCACTGGCGGTCGTCATCTGCGCCGCCGCCGCCGCTTCGGCGGCCTTTCTGGTGCGGCGCTTTTCGCCTTATGCCTCGGGCAGCGGCATTCCCCATGTCGAAAACGTGCTGCATGGCAATGCGCCGCCGTCTCCGCCGGGGCTGATATTGGTGAAATTCTTCGGCGGTCTGCTGGCGATCGGCTCGGGCCTCGCGCTCGGGCGGGAAGGGCCCAGCGTGCAGATGGGCGCTTCCATAGCCAATATTTCCGGCGAATATTTCGGTCTGCGGTGGAAACTGCGCCGCGTCCTGATCGCTTCCGGCGCCGGCGCCGGACTCGCCGCGGCCTTCAATGCGCCCGTGGCGGGCGCGATCTTCGTGCTCGAAGAGCTGGTGCGCGAGTTCGAGCTTCATATCGCCATCGCCGCGCTCGGGGCTTCCGCCACCGCCATCTGGGTATCGCAAGCGATTCTCGGCCCGGCGGCGGAGTTTCACGTCGAGGAGCTGGCCTTCGCCGATCCGCTGACGAGCCCGCTCTACTTCCTTTTCGGGGCCTTCGCGGGCGTCGCCGCGGTGATCTATTGCAGGGCGATTCTCGGGGCCTTGTCCTTCGCCCGGAAGATCGACCGCTTTGCGCCGGGGCTGACTGCGGCGCTGGTCGGCGCCGCCATCGGGGCGATAGGCTGGTTCGCGCCCCAGCTCGTCGGCGGCGGCGACGCGATCACCCAGAAACTCCTGTGGGGGGCGCAGTCTCTTCCCGCTCTCGGTCTGGTTTTCTGCCTGCGTTTCGCTCTCGGCCCGGCGTCCTACGCCACCGGGACTCCGGGGGGCATATTTGCGCCGATGATGGTTCTTGGTGCGCAGCTCGGAATGATCTTCGGCGAGGCGAGCAAATTTGCGTTTTCCGGCCTCTTTATCCAGCCGGTCGCGTTCGCCGTCGTCGGCATGGCGGCTTTCTTCACCGCGGTCGTGCGGGCGCCGCTCACCGGGATCGCGCTCGTCACCGAGATGACCTCGGACGCTACTCTGCTTCTGCCGATGCTGGCTTCCTGCTTCTGCGCCATGATCGCGCCGACTCTCGCCGGCGAGGCGCCGATCTATGATTCGCTGCGCAGCCTCGCCGTGGGCGTTCGGCGACCGGTGTCGGAGCCTGCAATCGATGCGGCGCCTGCGCGGACCGAGCGCTGCGAGACGTGAGCCTTTTAAAAGGCGAAGCTTTCGATTTTCGTCAGCTGGCCATAGGAGGCGAGAGCGCCGATAAAGCCCGGCGCGGGCTCGAACTCATTCAGCATCCAGGCGCCGCCGAGCTCGGCGAGGCGGGTTGAGAGCAGTCGCGCATCGCCGGCCGCAATCGAAACATCGAAAGATTCGAAAGGCAGCGACAGCCCGAGCCCCGCCGCCTTGGCGAGAGCCTCCTTGCGCGTCCACCAGCGAAAAAAAGCGGGCCGCCGCGCCTCCGCCGGCAGAGCGGCGAAGGCCTCGCGCTCGAGCTTCGATGCAAAACCGGAGACGACAGTGTCGACCTCCGCTTCGCGGTCCAGCCGTTCGACGTCCACGCCGAGTTCGGCGTCGCTGGCGAAGGCGGCCACGGCGAGATCGTCCGAGTGGGAAAAGCTGAACCGCGGCCCCGAGCCGGCGACCGAAGGCTTGCCGTGCGGGCCATAGGCCAAGGCGACCTCATGGGCCGGAGTGGAGAGATAGCCTCCGAGAATCGTCCGCAGCGCGGCGCGGCCGACGGCGTAGCGGCGCATGTCGCTCTCTTGCCGAAAGCGCAGGGCGCGCTCGCGCTCCTCGACGCTGAGAACGGCGAGGCTCTGCTCGCGCCAGTCTCCGCGGCTGAGATCGACCGTCCAAAGATGGGCGACGCCGAATGCGAGAGGAATGGCGGGCCTCCTGCTGTGCGGGCGCATGCGCGCGTGCGGCGCAGCATAACGTCTTCGGGGCGCGTGCGTCAAAATGGGGGGCGGTTTGGCTGCGGTTACGGCCGCCCGAGGACGAAGGCGAGCAGCCCGGCGAGATCCTGCGAGGTCTTGTCCGGTTGAAGCCCCAGTTCCTCGGCCGGCAGGTTGAACCGGTTCACCCAATAGGTCGGATATCCGAAGCTCTTGGCTCCATAGGCGTCCCAGCCGCCGAAGGCCGCGAACAGGATTTCGTCTTTCCGGAGATCGAGCCTCTTCACGCCGAGTTCATAGGCGCGCGGCTCGGGCTTGAAGCTGGCGTTGGTCTCGGTGCTGAGCAGCTCGTCGAAGAGATCGGAGAGCCCCGCGGCTTTCGCATTAGCCTGCAGCATTTTCGGGCTGAAATTCGCGATGGTGATGATCCGCACGCCCGCGGCTTTCAGCTTTTGCAAGGCGTCGAGCGCATCGGGCCAGGGTTTTAGGGCGAGATAAGCGTTCATGAGGCGCGTTCGCGTCTCCGGCTGCAGGTCGAGCTTCATGGCTTTGGCCGCATAGACCAGAGCGTCCTCCGTCACCTTGAAGAAATCTTCGTGCCGACCAGTTAGCGAGCGCAGGAAGCAATATTCGAATTGCTTGGAGCGCCACAGCTTGACGAAATCCGCCCCCTTGCCGGGAAAAGCCTTCTCGACCTCGGGCAGGATGGAGTTGGCGTCGAACAGGACGAAATAATCGAAAGCGACGGCTTTGAAGCGGGGGTTTTGCGCCTCCTGGGCCTGGAGCGGCGTCATGGGGGCGACGAGGCCGGCGAGAATCAAAAAAGTCGCAAGGAAAAGGGATCGCATGTTTATTCGCCGTTCTGTTTGCAGCGGGGGAGACGCCGGACCGCAGCCTACAGTCGAGCTCCCGTATGGCAGGATTTTGACCGACTTTCGGCTCGAAGGCGCACAGCCTCTTGACGAAACCGCCCCCGGCCACGTAAACGAAACGGACTTCGCCGCATGGCGATGGGCGGCTAGCTCAGCGGGAGAGCACTCCCTTCACACGGGAGGGGTCACAGGTTCAATCCCTGTGCCGCCCACCATTTAAATTAAAGATTCCGTTTAACGCGCTGCAGATCGCGCAGTTGGCGCGCTGCGTCAGCACGCCGCCCCTGGCTCGAAAGGCGCAATCCTCTCCAGCTCCTCGGCGGCGTCGCGCTCGACCGTTTGCAAATCGTAGCGCGTCTGCAAATTCATCCAGAACTCGGCGCTGGTTCCAAAGAAACGGGCGAGCCTCGCGGCGCTGTCGCCGGTTATCCCGGTTTCTTCGTTGGCGATGCGCTCGATGCGCGTGCGCGGAACGCCGCAGGCCTTGGCCACGCGGCCGGCGGCGAGGCCGAGCGGCTCCAGGAATTCTTCCCGCAGCACCTCGCCGGGATGCATGGGCGGGAGCGTCTCCACGACTTCCATCTTTTTACCCATTGGAGCCCCCTCCCTGGAACGGCTCAGTGGTAATCGACGAACTCTACATTTTCGGCGCCCGCGTCCGACCAGACAAAGCAGATGCGCCAGCGGTCGTTCACGCGGATCGAATATTGCCCGGCCCGATCGCCGGACAAGGCTTCAAGGCGGTTGCCGGGCGGAATGCGCAAGTCATCCAGGCGGGCCGCCGCGTGGACCATCGCCAGCTTGCGACGGGCGACCTTCAGCACATCCGCGGGGAAGCCTTTTGGAAGCCGCCCGTTGAAGAGAGCCTCTGTCGCATCGTCCCTGAATGACCGGATCATTCCCCGCGCGCTCCGCAGGGCTATGTATCACATGGCGATACATCTCCGCAATGACCCTGCATCACGGGGTGATACAGCAAAGCGGTTTTAGGAGCTTTCCCTTCACACGGGAGGCGTCACCGCTTCAATTCCTGCTGAGGTCTCATATTCAGGCGGCCTCTCCCGCCGCGAAACTATCCGCGGCATACTTGCGAGCGTTCTGGAGAAGACCGTGACGACTGTGCATGCCCAGGCAAAGGCGGTCGCCGAAGCCTTCGCTGAGGCGACCGGGCAAGAGCTTGTGACGAAAAGCGATCTGAAAGAGGCCGTGGCCGATCTCAAACTCGACATCCTCCGCGGGCTCGCGGTGGCGCAGCTCGCGCTGGCAGGTCTTATCCTCGCCGCCATCAAATTCATCAGGTAGGGCTCCGGCCACAGCCGAAGATTTTCTTAGCCCGTTTTAATTCCTGATTTCCTCTACTGCCGCCCCCCTTTTCCGATCATCGCCTTCAACTCGGCGACCATGTCCTTGATTGACCGATCCTCCGGCTCCAGTTCGGCGAGGCGTTCGGCATGGGGCAGGGCGCCGGCGTAATTTCCGGCCTCCATTTCATAGGAGGCGAGCGCCGCGAGAATATCGCGGTCGAACGGATGGCCGGCGAGAGCCCGCGAAAGCATCTCGATGGCCTGATCCGCCGCGCCGGTTTCATGAAGCGCTACGCCATAGACATAGACCATGCGGGGGTCTTCCGGGGCGAGGCGCGCCGCCAGCTCCAGGCTCGTCATTGCTTCCCCGAGCCGCTTCTGCCGTATCAGGCTCAAGCCCAAGGCATGAGCCAGCGCGCCCGATCCGGGATTTTGCGCGATGCTTTTGCGCAACGCGACCTCTGCGCCGGCCTCGTCGCCGGCGCCGCGCATGATCTCGGCCAAAGATATTGCGGCGGGCGCGAATGTCGGATCGAGCGCCAGCGCTTTTTCATAGGCGGCGCGCGCCGCATCAGTGTTTCCCCGCGCAAGGGCGAGCGCGCCGAGATTGGCCTGCGTTTCCGGCCGCTCGGCGTTGAAGCGCTGCCCGGCTTCATATTCGGCGAGCGCCTTGTCGAAAGCGGCGTGTTCGGAGTCTGAAAGCCCCGCCTCGGGCGCGCCGGCGAGGGCGCGGGCGGCGTCCATGCGCACGAGTCGCGTTTGATCGGTGAGGAGCGGCGCGAGCGCCTCGCGCCTCGTCGCCGGCTCGGCCTCTGCGAGAACGGCGACGGCGGCCGCGCGCACCATCGGCTCCTTGTCGGACAGCGCGCCACGCGCGGTTTCCAGCGCCGCTGCGGTCGGCGCCTGGCCGAGGCGCTGCAAGGCGCTGGCCCGCGCGATTCCCGATTGGCCGGGGTCGGCGACAATCCCCGCAAGGGCGCCTTGCGCGCCGGGCCCATTGGCGTCGGCGAGGCGAAAGCCTTCCGCGAAGCGCTGCGCGCCCGGCTTTGATCCCGCGCCCCAGGATTTCAGCGCCTCGACCGCCCAGCCTGGGCTTTTGTCGGCATGGCATTGGTTGCAGGCGTTGGGCGTTCCGAGGGAAGCGGTGCGATCGGGGCGCGGAATGCGCATGGAGTGATCATGCCGCGCATCCACGATCATATAGTTGGTCGTGGGCATGTGGCAGCTTGCGCATTGAGCCCCGGCGGAGCCCTGGGTGTGATGGTGATGCGCGGGCGCATCGAAAGTCTTTTCCGCGTGGCACTGTCCGCAGACCGCATTGCCGGAAAGACGCAATTTACCCGAATGCGGGTTGTGACAATCCGAGCATGTGACGCCGGCCTCATGCATGCGGCTCTGCATGAAGGAGCCGAAATTATAGACCTCGTCCCTTTGCTGGCCGTCGGTGTGATAGAGCCCCGAGTCCAGCGTCGACGGGCGGAAGGCGTCGAAAAAGCGCGTAACGGCCAAAGGATCGTCGGAAAACTGCTGGCGTCGGGCATGACAGCCGGCGCATGCCAGCGCCTCCTTGTCGCTCGCCGGCGGCCCGTTCCGCGTCGCAGTCTCGTGGCCTTCCTCGGCGCGCCAGCTCGCGCCCCCGCGCGCGAGGCTGATGGCGAAGCCGTGATTTGGCGCAGACGTCGAAGGGGAGGCGGCCCAGGCGATGTGCTTGGCTGCGGGCCCGTGACAGGCCTCGCAGCCGACGCTGATTTCCGAAAAGGTCGTCGCGAAGGCGCCGGAGCCGGGATCGTAATTCTTACGCAGATTGGTGGAGTGGCACCAGGCGCATTGATAATTCCAGTTCTGGTCGATCCCGGTCCAATGCAGGGGATCGCCGGCGGCGAGCTTTCGGTCGGGATAGAGATCGAACCAGCGCTGGCCGCCTTGCTCGGGCGGACGCGAATCCCAGGCGATTCCGAAGGCCTGCAGCCGCCCGCCGGGAAGCTCGATCAGATATTGCTGGAGCGGATGAACGCCGAAGACATATTTGACCCAGAAATCGGCCGGCTTTCCGTCGGGACCTTCCGTGCGGATGACGAACTTGCCGTCCTTCTTGGAAAACAGCGTTTCGCCGCCGTCCTTTTTGAATGTCGCGCCGTCGAAGCGGCCGAGCGTGGTCGCGTCGGTCGGCTCCTGCATGGCGGCTTTGTGCTGCGACTGCAGCCAAAAGTCGTGCTCGGCCTTGTGACATTGGGCGCAGGCGGCGGAGCCGACGAAGTCTTTCTCCTGCGATTTCGCGACGACGGCGATCAACATGAAAACAGAGGCGATCGCCAATCGGAAAACAATCGACATGAAGAGTCCTTCGCGGCTCCGGAGTCCCGTTACTGTGGCTTCTTCCGCCCGGCCGCACAAGCCTGCGCCTCGCCGCCCGCCTGCCTGACGGGCCTCCCACGACCAAGCGTTTAATTGACAGATATCGCGGGGTCGGCGGAGAATAGCGCCATTACCAGATTCGGAGGCGAGGATGCGCGTATTTGGCCTGGTTATATTGATAGCCTTTAATCTCGGATCGACGGCCGCCTCGGCTCAGCAGATTCATGGGACGCCCGGGGCGCCCGACGCCACCGTCACCCTCGACGGAAAACAGCTGCCCCCGCCGCCCTTCAAATTCGGCGGCAAGATCGGCGAGACGCTCAAAGACTCAAAGCCCTATTGGCCGCCGCGCGTCGTGCCGCCCCAGGGCGCGCCCAATGTCCTGCTGATCATGACCGACGACGCCGGCTATGGCGTCGCGGGCACATTCGGCGGCGTGATCCCGACGCCTTCGCTGGATCGCATCGCCAACAGCGGCCTGCGCTACACCAATTTCAATTCCACTGCGCTGTGCTCGCCGACGCGCGCCGCGCTCATCACCGGGCGCAACCATCATTCCGCCGGCTTCGGCGTCGTCGCCGAGCAGGCCACGGGCTACCCCGGCTATGACTCCATCATCACCCGCGACAAGGCGACGATCGGGCGAATCCTGAAGGACAACGGCTACCATACCTCCTGGTTCGGTAAGGATCACAACACGCCTGAGTTTCAGGCGAGCCAAGCCGGCCCCTTCGACCAATGGCCCACCGGCATGGGCTTCGAATATTTCTACGGCTTCGTTGGCGGCGACACCAATCAGTGGCAGCCCAATCTCTTCCGCAACACAACCCAGATCTATCCCTTCATGGGCAAGCCGGGTTGGAACCTGACCACGGCCATGGCGGACGACGCCATCGACTACATCAAGCGCATGAACGCGCTGACGCCCGATCAGCCCTTCTTCGTCTATTACGTGCCGGGCGGCACGCACGCCCCGCACCATCCGACGCCGGAATGGGTAAAGAAGATCAGCGATATGCATCTCTTCGACAAGGGCTGGAACGCCCTGCGCGAGGAGATCTTCGAGAACCAGAAGAAGCTTGGGGTCATCCCCCAGAACGCCAAGCTCACCGATTGGCCGGACAGACTGCTGAAGCGCTGGGAAGCCCTGAACGAGGACGAGAAGAAACTCTTCCTCAAGCAGGTCGAAGTCTTCGCCGCCTACGCCGCCTATACCGACCATGAGATCGGCCGGGTGATCCAGGCCGTCGAAGATATCGGCAAGCTCGAAAATACGCTGATCATCTATATCGAAGGCGACAACGGCACCAGCGCCGAAGGCACGATGATCGGCACGCCCAATGAAATCGCCATGTTCAACGGCGTCAATCCGCCGGTCGAAGCACAGCTGAAAAATTTCTACGATGTCTGGGGCACCGATCAGACCTATAACCACATGGCGGTGCCGTGGGCCTGGGCGCTGGATACGCCCTTCTCCTGGACCAAGCAGATCGCCTCGCATTTCGGCGGCGTGCGTCAGGGCATGGCGATCTCATGGCCGGCGGTCATCAAGGACAAGGGCGGCGTCCGTAACCAGTTTCATCACATGATCGACATTGCGCCGACCATTCTGGAGGCGACACATATAAGGGCGCCGGAGACCGTGGACGGCGTCAAGCAGGCTCCGATCGAAGGCGTCAGCCTGATGTACACCTTCGACGCCAACAACGCCGACGCGTCCAGCCGGCACAAGACCCAATATTTCGAAATGATGGGCGACCGCGCCATCTACAGCGACGGCTGGATCGCCAGCACCAAAGTCTCCCGCTACCCATGGGAAAATCTGGCCCCGCCAGTGGATCTCATGGCGCTGCCCTGGGAGCTGTACGACCTCCGCAACGACTGGACCCAGACCGAGGACCTCGCCGCGAAGAACCCCAAGAAGCTGAAGGAGCTTCAAAAGCTGTTCACGCAGGAGGCCAAGAAATATCAGGTCTTCCCGCTGGATAATTCGCTCGTCGCCCGCGCCATCACGCCCAAGCCCAGCATCACCGCCGGCCGAAACGAGTTCGCCTGGACCGAGCCGATGACGGGCATTCCCAACGGCGACGCCCCGTCGATCCTGAACGCATCCTACAACTTCAAGGCCGACATAGAAGTTCCCAAGGGCGGCGGCGACGGCATGCTCATCACCCAGGGCGGGCGCTTCGGCGGTTATGGCTTCTACATCCTCAAAGGCAAGCCGGTTTTCCTTTGGAATCTCGTGGATCTGAAGCGCGAGCGCTGGGAGGGCCCGCAGCTTTCGCCTGGACATCACGAGATCGAATTCGATTTCAAATACGACGGTTTGGGCATAGGCACGCTCCAGTTCGGCAGTGTCAGCGGCATCGGGCGCGGAGGGACCGGCGTGCTGAAGATCGACGGCAAGGAAGTCGCGAGCCAGAAGATGGAGCGCTCGATCCCCTTCATCCTGCAATTCGACGAAAGCCTCGACATCGGCTCGGATACGCTGACCGGCGTCAACGACGTCGATTACCAGCCGCCCTTCGCTTTCAACGGCAAAATCAACAAGATCGCGCTGACGATCGATCGCCCCAAGCTGACGCCCGAGGACGAGAAGCGGCTGATGGATGCGGCGAAAGACAAGAAGACCAGCGAGTGACGGCGGGGTTCCAGGCGGACCGGCGGATCCTTTCCTCGCCGGTTCGAAGCCGGTCTGCCGGAACATAAAAACGGCATGGAACATTACCGAGCAAGGCTGGTTATCTCCTGCGGCTGGGATTGCAGGAGAAAGCCGATGCGTAAACATGTCCTGGCGTTCGCCCTCGCGGCCTGCGTGGCGGCGCCGGCCCTGGCCTTTGCGCAGGTGGTCGTGGAGCCGCCGCGCCGCGACAGAACTGATCCAGAAGAAGGCGCATATGGATCGGCGCGTTGCGAGGAGCTGAGAAAAGCCTGCATGCACAAGCATGAGCTCGGCGAAGAAGGCGAGGGCAATTGCCGCTGGTACCGGGAGAATTGCCAGTAGCGGCACGCCCGGACTGCAGACGCGGGGGCGGCGCCCGGCGTTTGCCTCGCCGACCCCGGCAGGGTTCAATCTCCCTTCGCCGCTTCCATTCGGGACCCGGCGCGTTATGCTGACCCCCTTCGATTTCTTCGTCGCAGGGGCGCGAGATGACCGATTCAGGAAAGCAGTCCGACGCAATGACGGTGTCGCGGCCGAATTTCTGGATGACCTTTCTGGCGTTGGCCATTGCGCTCGGGATCGCCTTCGCCTTCTATGACAGGGCCGGCGACAAACATGTCTGGCTTTTCGGTCTCGTATTGCTTTTCTTTTTGCTGATGCCTGCGCGCTTCGTCGAAATCGACGCCGGCGCGCGCGAATTCGTTTTCCGCCGACGCTTCGTTTTCGATGCGCTCTTCGGCCGCTTCGAACGCCGGGAAACGCTTCCTTTCGCTGAAATCGACGGTTTGGCTCCCGATTACGACAGCGAGTCCGGCCACGTTCTGCGGATCGTCCTAAAATCGGGCGAGAGCCGCAGGGTCGAGGGCGTATCGCCCGCGCGCATCGAGGAAATCAAGGGGATCGTCTTCTCCCATCCGCCGCGAGGATGAGTCTCGAGGGGCTGCGGCGCGGCTTTCCGAAACGGGTTTACGCGGCTTTAAGGTTTCGCCCGGACTCGTGATCGAGGCGGCCGGCAAATCCGATGCAGCCCGCCGATATCCGTTACACCTCGAAGGCGCTTCCCGTGAATCCCGTCGCAACCGGCCTTGTCGCCTTACTGTGTTTCATCGGAGCCGCGCTCGCCGGCTTCATAATCGCGCGCCTTCTGCCTCAAAGCGCGATCGCCGGCCGAAACCGCGAGCTGATCGAGGAGGCGAGGGAGATGCTGGTCGCTCTCTCCACCTTGACGCTGGGCCTCATCATCGCCTCGGCCAATTCGAGCTTCGAGAAAAGAGCCAACGAACTCGAGAACAGCGCGGGAAAAATAATGGCGCTCGACGCCATGCTGGCCAAATACGGTCCGCCGGCGAAAGAGAGCCGGGAACTGCTGCGCTACCTCGTCGCCAGAGGCATTGAAAGGATCGATCACGCCGCTGCGGAGGGATTCAAGCCCAACGACGCCCGCAAAGGCATGGGCATAAACCGGCTTCAGGTCTCTCTTCTCGATCTGCATCCCGCAACCGACCGCGAAACCTGGTTGCGTTCTTCCGCGCTTGCCCTTTCCAACGAGCTCGCCTCGTTCCGGTGGCTGAGATATTCGGGCGACGCCGGCGGCGTGCAGTGGCTTTTCGTGGCGACGATGGTGTTCTGGCTTTCGGTCGTATTCCTGAGCTACGGATTTTCCGGCCCGCGAAACCGGGTTGCATCCGCAACCATTGTCGTTCTCGCTTTCGCGATGGCGACCGCGATAGAGATCACGCTGGATCTCGAATCGGAGGGCGAAGGGCTGATACGGATTTCCGATGCGCCGTTGCGCCTCGCTCTCGATCAGATCGGCCCCGTCGAATTTGCGTCCCCGCTCGCAACGCCCGCAGACGCCGCCGCGCCCGCGGCTCAGGCGTCATCCGCGCCTCCCCGGCCTCCGCAAAACCGGCCTGCCGCCAAGGCGTCGTCCCGGCGGTGAATGCGCCGCGCTGCGAACCGATGTCCCCGCCCTGAAACAAAGCCCGGTTTGGCCGTCGCGTAAGGTCTCGCGTCCGGCGCAGAGGCGGTTGCACGAGCGAGGACGGGTCGGTTTTAGCTTTAAAGGCGTCTGCCGCAATTGCAGCTTGTTTAAAATTAGCATGATATAGCTCTGTAATATCGAAATCTATTTGAATAAATATAATAATTATACAATTGTAGAAAACATGAGCCAAAATGACCAATTGACAACCCGAATTGATAGTCTAACGTCTTGAGTAATGTTGTAGCATTTACATTACGCGCAGCATCATACGCACGCGGAGAAGTAATCATGCAAAACATGTCGCGAATTGTTTTTTCATTTGCTTTCAGTTTTATATCTGGGGTCTCGGTCGCGCAGACGCCGGCGTCTTTGCCAAAGCTGACGATCCAGAACCAGAACTTTATCGATCCAAGCGGGAAGCAGGTGCGTTTCTGGGGTGTGGATCTGGTCGAATTCTACCCCGATCACGCCACTGCCGCCGCCTTCGCTAAGAATCTTGCGGCGCGCGGCGTCAATCTGGTGCGCTGGCACAAGATGCTGATGTCTGAAGACAACAACAATTATTTGAATACTCAGGGCGGTAAGACGCCGATCGAATCTCTCGCGACGTATGGTTACGACAGCAATGGATTTCCCCAGGGCACGAGCCGCGCCTATCCATCCGGCGCCGACGCGAGAGCATGGGATCGGTTCGATTTTCTAAACGCCGAACTGCAGCGCAACGGCATTTACCTGATGATGAGCATTGAGTTCGGCAGAACCTTCACGCCCGCCGATCAGGCGATCTACAGCGTCAACTCCTCCGATGACGCCAATTGGCGCAACGCCATTTCTGCGATGAACAATTGGGGCAATTACCTGTTCAACATTGATACCGGCGGCTATGCCGGCACAGGCTCCACCTATGGCAACGGCTATTGGCAAAATACGTTCGACAAATGGAAATTCCTGCCGGCCATCGACGAGCGCAGCGCGCGTCTCTACGAGGAGTTCGTCGGAACGCTGCTGACGCACGTCAACCCCTATTCCGCATTGGCCTACGGCCAGAATACGCAAGTCGCGACGATGGAGGTCGTCAACGAGTCTTCATCCTATTATCTTTTTGCAAACGCACATCATTTCGACGGGCTCGTCAATTCGGACGGCGGGGTCGTCCCGTTCCCGCCCAGCCTCGGCGCCATCATCTATTTCAACAACGAAATCCAGTCGGCATGGTACGCGTTCAGCGGGCAGAGCAGAACCAACTTGTATCAGGCAGTCAACGGATCCAGCACGCGACAGCAGCAGGCTATCGCCTTTCTGACCGGCCTCGATCAGAAATTCATCCAACGAATGAAACAGAAGATCGCTTCGCTCGGTTATGCGATCAATCTGAGCTTTTCCAATCTGTGGCGCAGCGAGGATGACGCCAGGCTCGATCACGACCTGTCGTCGCATAGCGACAACCACACCTATATGGACCCGTTCGTGGTCGAAGGATTCACGCGGTCCGACAGCCAACGCCACAGATATGCTTCCGAAGGCGTTTCGGAAGGGGTGTTGAACGACTTCGTATATGAGGTTTCGTCGCAAAAGGCTTTCGTCGATCGGCCGCAGATGATCGGCGAAGTCAATATGCTCGACTGGTACGACCCTGCCAACACGGCCAATGACACCATGCATCGCAGCATGATGATGGTGGCCACCGCCGCATATGGCAGCCTGCACAATTGGTCGTCTTTCGCCTGGTATTCGGCGACCCAGGGCGGAAACCTCTATATCGACGACAGCAATGTCGTCCTGGGCATGGGCGCGGATGGCTGGGGCGTGAAGGAAGCCGAGGAGTTTCCGCTCACCCGGGACCCCGATTCCGCCTCGGACAATTACAACAATTATCTCGGCTGGTTGTGGCAGGACGGGCAAAAGCTCGATCATATGCGGACCGCCGGCCTGATCTTCCGCAACGGCATGATCGCCCCGTCCACATCGCCGATCACGATCTATGTCGACGCGCCTTACTCGCCCGACGGGACCAACGACGCCGGGCAATGGCCGCCCAAGGCGAAATATCTGCCCAAGCCGGGCTGGGCGGATATCTCCGCCATCCGCAAAGCCTATGGAACCGTGCCCGGGACCCAGGCGAGCGCAAAGTATATGACGACTTTGCCGACCAATCCTCTGGTCTCGGACACCGGGCAGATCATCAAGGATGTCGCGCGCCAGCAACTGACCGTTTCGTCGCCCCAAGCCGAAGCCTTCAGCGGCAATTTCGACAGGAATGCGCCGGCCGGACTCAAGGTCTTGCGCTTCCCGACGACCAATACGAATAAATTCGCCACGGTCATTCTGGCCAGCAACGACGGCGCCCCCTTGGCGAGCTCCCGCAATGTCCTCGTAAGCCGCACTTACATCGACATTGCTACGAAAGCGGATCAGGCAGGGCCCAAAATGACGCTTGCCGGCCTGCAAAAGGCCGGGGCAAATCAGCAATGGCAGGTGCGTTACACCCGGCCCAGGGCGAATTATGCCAACCCTGCCTTCGCGCCGGCGCCGCTGGACAGCACTGGGGCGCCGACATTCACGGGGACAGCGGTGTGGACGGAGGCGGAGCTTCAACTGGTCACGACGAGCGCCGGGGCGGCCGTGCAGGTCTCCTCATCGCCGACCGAATAGTCATCGCTCCATCAAAAAATTGACAAAAAGACGCGACTTGAGCTTAGATGGGTGCAAGGCGATGGAGTTCGCCTTTAACCGCCCTCGGGGCTGATGACTCCTGGTTGATTCTCGCGCCAGGAGTCCGTTTTTGTGCCTCGAAACCAGCGCCCCAAAAACTCAATCGTCTTCGACGCGCCTTCAAAGAAGGCGCGAGAGCGCCGTCGGCGCGGAGGCTTCGCTTCCGATCGCGCCGGCCCTTGCGCGCGTCTCTTCGCCGAGGGCGATCGGCGCTCATCCTTTTCAATAAATAGCGACGTCCGCTGAACAAATAGGGAGAAAACCAACATGGCCGGGATTTGGGCGCAGGTTGCGCTGGTGTTCGGGCTGGCCCTCGTGGCCAGCATCATCGCTCATAGATATCGTCTTTCTTCGGCGCTCGTCGAAATTCTCGTCGGCATGGTCGTGGGGTCGATCCTCGCCGCCTTCGGAGCCTATTCCGCCTTCTCCGTTCAGGATTACTGGGTGAAGACCCTGGCGGGCATAGGCGCGATCATGCTCACCTTCCTCGCCGGCGCCGAGCTCGACCCCGACGTCTTCCGGCTGAAATGGAAGGAATCCGCCGCTATCGGCGTCGCAGCTTTCGTGCTTCCGTCGGTCGGCTGCTGGGCCACGGCGCATTATCTTCTCGGCTGGGAGAACTCGCCCGCGCTGTTGGCGGGCATCGCCCTTGCGGCCACTTCGGTCGCCGTCGTCTATACGGTGATGATGGAGTTCGGCTTCAACCGCGTCGAATATGGAAAAACCATTCTCGCCGCCTGTTTCATCACCGACCTCGGCACGGTGGTGACGCTCGGCCTCGTCTTTGCGCCCTTCACCTGGAAGACACTTCTCTTCGCCGCCGTGCTGGCGGGCGCCTTCGTCGGCCTGCCGAGGATCACGCCTCGCGCCTATGCGATGTTCGGCGGCAAGCCTTCCGAGTTCGAGGCCAAGTTCCTGTTCTTCTGCCTCATGGCGCTGGGCTCGCTGGCGGTCTGGGCCGGAAGCGAAGCGGTTCTGCCCGCCTATCTGGTCGGCATGGCGCTGGCGGGGAGCGTCGGGCGCGACGCTGCGCTGGTCAAGCGCCTGCGCGCGATCACCATGGGCCTGCTGACGCCTTTCTATTTTATCCGCGCGGGATATTTCGTCTCGATCCCGACGGTGATCATGGCGCCTTTCGGGGTCATCGCTTTGGTCGCGGTGGAAATGGCGACCAAGGTGGTCAGCGTCTATCCGGTCGCGCGCGCTTTCAAGGCTCCTCACAAGGACGCCATGTACACGACCCTGCTGATGGCCTCGGGCCTCACCTTCGGCACCATTTCGGCGCTGTTCGGCCTGTCCAACAAGATCATCGACGAAGGCCAATATTCCGCGTTGGTCGCGGCCATCATCGGCACGGCGGTGATTCCGACCCTGATCGCCAACAGATTCTATCTCCCGCGGCATCTGCTGCCCAAGGACGAGACCGAATTGCATACGCCCGTGCATGAGGCCGAGGTGGTGGAAGCGCTGGAAGACACCGAAGTGCGTTCTTAAGTTTTCGACGGCGGCCGCGCGGAAAATTGCCCGCGCGGCCGTGTCGAAAAAACCAGGTCCCTCACCCTGAGACCCGCGCAGCGGGCGTCTCGAAGGGTGGGCCACAACGCCTCTTGGAGAATTACCGGTTCGGATTGAATCGGTGTTAGGAGGCCCGGTAGTGGGTCAGTTCGAATTTCGCCAATGCGCCAAAGGCGGACCTTCCGCGACGCTGCCTTGCCTCTGAGCCAAAGAGGCAGGCCGCGGCCTCATTCATCGGTGGGTGGTTGGATAAGATCCATATAGCTGGTCTCGTTTACGGACGATAGGAAGCCGATCAACTCGTGCACTCTGCTGATGGTCTCCTGCGTGCCGTGCGCAAGGCCCTCGGCGAGGATGGTGCGGATGGGTACTTGTTGGGTCATGTAGGCCCACTGATCGATGCGCGGATTCCTGAGCAAAGCGGACAAAATCTTAACCGCGCGGTCGACATCTCGCGGCACGATCTCCGCGAGCCAGTCCACGACGCTGAAGGCATCGGTGGGCACAAAGCCGGCGTGCAACATCTCGAATAGCTGATTGGCGAGCCAATGATCATCGATGCGATTGCGGAACGTCCATTGGCCGATGGCGCCTAACTCGGCGCGAAAAGGATCGGGATTATCGGAGCGCCGAGCGGCATCAAGACGGCGCTCCCAATAAGCAAAACCACGCGTACGCATCGCGTCAGGCATACTAGGAGCGTCCAACTGCGTACCCAAATACCACATGCAGTGTTGACGGACCGCGGATGAGGCCTGCTCCCAGAAGCTTTCCAGCAAATCGTCAGGAAGACCGCCCCAAAGATACAGGACCATCATGTAATCGGCGAACCGTTCCCGGCGGAATTCTCGGTCAAGCTGATCGCCGGTATCGGCAAGGCGCGCGATCTCTTCGGTGAGGCAAAGACGGAGTTCCGGCACTAGATCGAGGATTGGCTGCTGATCGTGCGCTAGATGTCCGTGCCAAGCCGCGCCGCGCAAAGCTTCATTTTCTTGCGGAAACAGTGAGCCCAGGTGGGCCCTGAGCCAGTCCTCGCCGAAATAAAACAGATAGAACAGGTAGCGGCCCATGACCGCGCGCGGGATACGGCCGGACGCCTTGCGATCCGCCAGCTGACCCACGAAGAAATCGCGGACGTTGGGCGAATTGCTCAACGCATTTCCCGGCTCTGCCCCCAACGGTGACGACCGGTCTTTGCTGAGCCAGAACATCATGAGGATGCACAGCTCGACAGCCAAACCACGCAGCGTCGCTTGGGCCGCGAAGAACGGGTCGCGCCGATATCGTTCCTCAAAGTCCTCGATCTCGGGCTCATTGGGAGCAATCCGAATGAGCTTTTCAACGATCGAACGAACCTGAGTGGCATGCTCGAACGCGATGCCCTCGGCCCCCTGACGCAAGCCGGCGGCCAGTAATTCGGCTGTCTTTACGCTTGCCCAACCCCAATCTCGGTCGTCACCATCGAAAAGCGTTGTTGGATCGATCGGCTCGTCGTGCCGCTCAATGGCAGCCGCAATCAATCTTAGCACGCCACCCCAGCCAAACCTTCGGCGGTTGTTTGCCGCCATCGCGAGGCCTTCTAGCATGTGGCGAACATAGACCGGCTTGAGCCCCACGAATTGCACGGCCTCGGCGGCATAGGCTTCCGGATTGTTAAAGGTAGCAATCAGTAATTCCTGCGCGAGCGCAGTGACGGTTTGGCTTGAACCCTCGACTTGCGGAGTCCAGGTCTGCAGAAATTTTGCGATCTCAGGAATCGGCCGCGACAAAAAATCGGTTCCGTGAAGCGGGCTCTCCAGCTGTGCAAAGAGCTGCTCCTTCCGCGCGTCTGGATCGCCGAGTTCTTGTACGATCCGGTCGAGCGCCTGTTGGCGTTCGACTGGCAAGGCGGCTCGCCATTTCCAGACTAGATCCTGAAACGTAGCAGCACGAAACTTCCTTTCATCGTCAGCAACCGGCACTTTCTTCGTATCCTCTTCAAATCGCGCTTTCCAAGCCTCCAAATACTTATCCGGCAGCGCGTCGATGACGCCAAGCACTTTCGCTTGGTCCTCGGCAGCAAGGGATGGAAACCAAGCCAAGGCGAGCCCCGAGTATTCATCGCGGCACCAACCGGCTTGGATCAACGAATTATTGGTCAAGTATGCTGTAGCCAGATCTGGCGCCCCCGCCGGATTTGATGCCAGAACATGCAGATAAAGGCGGACGAAAATCTTCGGCTCGTAACCGGCCAAGAGTTCGACAGCGCGTCGCGTGCGCACTGCATCTTCTTGGATGAGCATTTCCGCGGATCGCCTCACCGCAGTGATAAGCGCCTCGTAAACGTCGTGCCGCGCCATCTCGTCGTCGCCAATCGGCCGCATCGAGTAATGGCTGGAGTCGATCCTTCCGGTGATTCGGGCGGCTTTGTGCAGGAGATCAGCGAAAAGGCGGAGCGCATCTTCGCCGCCGCATGCCGTGAGCGGGCTGACAAGAGACGGAAGATGATATTCGTACATGTGGTGGGCATAGTGCGTCACCAAATGTCCATTCTGTTCCCAAATCTGCAGCAGGGCGCTAGCGACCTTCAGAGCCGCTTCGCGATGTCCGCCTTGGGCCAATTGATTGATTAGCGCTTCCGGCTTCTGCATCGGCCAGTTCCTCGTGCCAGGGCTAAGCCACGACACCGCGAGGTCAGCCAATGGCGCCGAATCCTCGGGCGGTAATGTCGCCAGGATTTCAAGGCCGTCGTATTGGACGTCAGGGTGTTTGGAAGAACCGACCTTGCGCAGGGCTTCCGCGACCGCCCGCCGTGTTACGGCGTCCGAGGATTTCGCCATGCGCAGGAGGTAATTTCCGGCAGGCCATTGGCGAAAGCGCATTCCGCCACTTGCGCCTTCGTCGGGTCCGGCTAGCGGCTCACCAAACAAGCCCTGCTTCGCGAGATGCGGCAGCCAGTCGCCGGTCTGCAGCTTATCGAAGAAGTGCCGTTGGAGCGACAATGCTCCGGGAATTTCGCTCGCAAACAACTTGGCCGCTTGCTCGCGGTCTGACATCGTGGCCAACTCTTCCACGCGGCGCATGAGGACGACATAGCGGCCTTGGAGGGCGAAAGCGATGCCACGAATAACAGTATCGAACGGCCGTTGATATTTTTCACGGAAATCGTCATCGACTTGTAGCGAACGGTGGAAAGATCGTTGGTGGGCTACACCGAAGTTCTCGGTCAGAGAAGTCCAAAGATTCGCAATGTCGCCATCCGGCGCGCGACCCAGGCGAGATACGATCTGCTGGATTTGCTGCCTGTGGTTCAGACGAGGCTTTAGTTCTCTCGCGGCACGGTCGATTATCGGAGCCTCAAATCCGAGCGCCCGCAATTGCTTGCGCGCTTCAGCAATTTTCTTGACGTCCTCGACAGTCTCCAGCGCCCTCGCTTCCATCGGCACTTCGAGGGCGCGGCGAAGCATGGATTCGAGTTCACGCAGTGCGTGAGCGGCCATCGGCCTCGAAACATTGAGGGCAAAGGCACCTGCGGCCAAGCGGCAAAAATCGACGTAGCGGTTTGCGATCGCGCTGCCGAACAAGCGTTGCAGCAGAGACGCTGTCTGTCCTTGCTCGGGCGAAAGATCAAAAGCGTTGAGGGATTTGTCCATGGAAACCTCATCGACGCGTCGCTCGGGAATGCGAGATTGGAGCCCATCTTATGCTCAACTCAGACTGACATCGCCAGCTCCTATGGGCCGTAACATTCGCAGAAAGCTGCCAAATCCTAGGTTGCGACGTGAAGACGGGAATGGCATGGGCGATGAAGGGCGCTTTTGGGTCAGGAGCAGCCCTTGCCACACGGCCGCTTCGCGCCAGAAGCGGACATAACGGCGACAACTGAAAAATTAGATCTGTCCTACTTTAGGGTTTGAAATTCATCAAAATCGCTTTCTAATGCTCAAGGGGCCATTGCGGTCCGCTTCTCAGAATGCGTATGAGTTATGGAAGGAAAACCGCTGCGTGCGCCTTGCGATCGTCTGTGTAGAATGCGCGAAGCGCTTGGCAGGATGGGTTGCTCCTCTCAACTTTCAACGCGTTGAGGTCCGAGATGATAGTTGCTATGAGGTAACCTGTGTTCAGGGGCATAAATCCACTATTTTACTACAAGAACAAAAGTTTGAGGTTCTTTTTGATATAGGTGCAAACGCGATAATAGATGGTTATTATCGAGACGCAGTGTCGTCATTTACGTCAAGCATGGAGCGATTTTTCGAATTTGCTACACATGTATTTATATTAAGAGATACGAAATCAGAGGAGGTATTTACTGAGTGCTGGAAGCTTGTCTCCTCCCAATCTGAACGCCAACTTGGGTCTTTTATTTTTCAATGGGCTTCCCACTACGGCGAGAAACCGCAGTTGCTTGACCGCGGTTCCACGGAATTTCGTAACGAGGTAATTCACAAAGGTAAAATACCCTTGAAAGAGGAGGCTGAGAAGTATGGACAGTCCGTCTTAGATGTTGTGCGGCCAAAACTTCTTCGTATAAGGAACGATTTTTCTGAGGAAATCATCAATCTGACCCTCGATCATCTTTCCCGCGTTAAGTCTAAGACGAGCGCATCACTTGTGACGACAATGTCAATTCCTACAATCATTAGCATAAACATTGAAGAGCCGAGCTTCCAGCAGAGGTCGCTTGCAGAACACCTTTCCGAACTCCGCGAGCAGAGGAAGAGGTTGGGCGAGGGGAATGCGTGATGGCACGCCGACGGTGGTTGCCGCTTCGAGATGATCGATCCAAGAGTTTCGCGCGTTCCGACAACCGATGCGCGCACATTTTCTGAAATGGGCACGGCATCGGACAGCGAACGACCGCTTCGGGTCACAAGCGGAAATTCAAACTGAACCGCTGCGGGGGGCTTTACCCGCTTTAATATTTCCATTATATTGGAAATATGGAAAAGATACCCGCCATTGCAGCTCTGAGCGCGCTCGCGCATGAGGCCCGGCTCGATATTTTTCGCCTGCTGATGCAGGCGGGGCCGGAAGGGCTGCCCGCCGGCCAGATCGGCGAACGGCTCGAGCTGCCGGCGGCTACGCTGTCGTTCCACCTCAACCAGCTCAAGCACGCCGATCTCGTGACCTTCCGGCGCGAAGGCCGCTCGCTGATCTATTGCGCGGCCTATCCCGTCATGAACGCGCTGCTTGCTTTTCTGACCGAAAACTGTTGCCGGGGCGACGCCGCCGCCTGCGGCGCTGAGCCCTCAAACTGCCAGCCCGAGAAGAGCCATGAAACGCCTGCATGTTCATGTGTCCGTTGACGACCTAGCCGAATCCATCCGCTTCTACAGCACGCTGTTCGACGCCGAACCTGCGGTCGCCAAGCCCGATTACGCCAAATGGATGCTCGACGACCCGCGGGTGAATTTCGCCATTTCCGCGCGCGGCCGGGAGGGAGGACTCGACCATCTCGGCATTCAGGTCGAGACCGCCGACGAACTGACCGAGGTTTATTCGAGGTTGCAGCGCGCCGGCCGGCCCGTCCTGGAGGAGGGCGAAACCGCCTGTTGCTACGCCAAGTCGCAAAAATCCTGGACCAGCGATCCGCAGGGGCTGTTGTGGGAGGCTTTCCTCACCACCGGCGAAAGCGTCGTCTATGGCGACGACTCTGTTCTCGACGCCGCAAGGAGCAACCAAAGCGCCTGCTGCGCGCCGGCGACGCCGCAAGGCGGCTGCTGCACGCCCAAGCCTGAACGCGCCGCAAATGCTTCCTGCTGCGGCCCGAAGGAGCCTGCATGATGTCCGAGCCCGTCTATAACGTCCTGTTTCTCTGCACCGGCAACACCGCTCGTTCGATCCTGGCCGAAGGCATTCTGCGCAAGGACGGAGCCGGCCGCTTCAACGTCTTTTCGGCCGGTAGTCAGCCCAAGGGCGTCGTGAATCCCTATGCGCTCCAGACTCTCGCCGCATTTGGCTATCCGACCGAGGGACTCCGCTCGAAGAGCTGGGACGAGTTTGCGACCCCCGACGCGCCGAAAATGGATTTCGTGTTCACGGTCTGCGACAACGCCGCCGGCGAAGCCTGCCCCTTTTGGCCGGGACAGCCGGTAACCGCCCATTGGGGCATCGAAGACCCCGCCGCGGTCGAAGGTAGCGATATCGAGAAACAGCGCGCCTTCAATCTCGCCTTCCGCTATCTGAAAAACCGCATCTCTTTGCTGCTCGCG
The DNA here is from genome assembly GCF_004802635.2 of Methylocystis heyeri. Classification (NCBI taxonomy): domain Bacteria; kingdom Pseudomonadati; phylum Pseudomonadota; class Alphaproteobacteria; order Hyphomicrobiales; family Methylocystaceae; genus Methylocystis; species Methylocystis heyeri. Next base: position 2,020,441 of record NZ_CP046052.1, on the reverse strand, counting down.
GTCCCGTTCGCGCGGCTAGATAAAATGGCGCTTCAGAAGCATTTGCGGGAGATCGGCGGGGCGGAAGGCGCGACGCTCGCGGCAGCAGGCGAACCGAGATGAGCGACGCGGCGACGACCCCTGCTGCCGTGAGGACGAGCGCTCCCGCCATGGGCCTGTTCGAGCGCTATCTCACCCTCTGGGTGGCGCTCTGCATCATTGCCGGCATCCTCCTCGGCCAGACGGCCCCCGGCCTGTTTCGCGCCATCGGCTCGGCCACGGTCGCGGAGGTGAACCTGCCGGTCGCGGTTCTGGTGTGGCTCATGATCATCCCGATGCTGCTCAAGATCGATCTCGGCGCGCTGGGGCAGGTCAAGGAGCATTGGCGCGGCATTGCGGTGACGGTGGGCGTCAACTGGCTGGTGAAGCCTTTCTCCATGGCGCTGCTCGGCTGGCTTTTCGTCGCGCATTTCTTCCGGCCGTTTCTTCCGGCGGATCAGATCGACAGCTATATCGCCGGGCTGATCCTGCTCGCCGCCGCGCCCTGCACGGCGATGGTGTTCGTCTGGTCCAATCTCGTCGAAGGCGAGCCGCATTTCACGCTGTCGCAGGTGGCGCTCAACGACAGCATCATGATCGTCGCTTTCGCCCCGATCGTTGCGCTGCTGCTCGGCCTCTCCTCCATCACCGTGCCATGGAACACGCTGCTGCTTTCGGTCGCGCTCTATATCGTCGCGCCTGTCGTCGCCGCGCAGCTCTGGCGCAAGGCGTTGCTGGGGCGGGGCGGGCAGGACGCGCTGAAGAAGACGCTGGGCGCGCTCGGCCCGCTGTCGCTTGCGGCCCTGCTGCTGACGCTCGTCATTCTCTTTGGCCTGCAGGGCGAACAGATCGTGCGCCAGCCGCTGGTCATCGGGCTGCTCGCGGTTCCGATCCTGATCCAGGTCTATCTGAATGCGGGCCTCGCCTATCTCGCCAACCGCGCCCTGGGAGTATCATGGTGCGTCGCTGGACCTTCCGCGCTGATCGGCGCCAGCAACTTCTTCGAGCTCGCGGTTGCAACCGCCATCGCGCTGTTCGGCTTTCAATCCGGCGCGGCGCTCGCGACGGTCGTCGGCGTGCTGGTCGAAGTGCCGGTCATGCTCTCCGTGGTCCATATCGTCCGCCGCTCGCGCGCATGGTATGAACGCGCCGGAAGCGCATGATGGGAAAGACGCCCTATTCCGACCAGAACGTCGCGCTGACGGGGATCGCCGTCCTGCTGCTCGGGGCCATCCTCTATGTCGTCCTCGGCCTCGCCCCGGACATCCCGTGACCGCAATCGAGAATTTTTCCATGAACGAACTCGAGGCCGCCAAAGCGAGGGCCACCGCCGCCTATAACGCCGCGGCGGATTATTTCGATCATCCCGTCAGCTCCTTTTGGCATCGCTTCGGGCGACGCACGGTCGAGCGCCTCGAACTGCGCCGGGGCGAGACCGTGCTCGATGTGTGCTGCGGGAGCGGCGGCTCGGCTTTGCCTGCCGGCGAGGCCGTTGGACCCGAAGGAAAAGTGATCGCCGTCGATCTCGCCGAGCGGCTGGTCGCTCTCGGCGAGGCCAAGGCCCGGGAAAGGCGCCTCTCCAATATCGAATTCAAGACCGGCGACATGCTGGCCCTCGGTTATCCCGACGCCAGTTTCGACCTCGTGGTCTGCGTGTTCGGGATTTTCTTCGTGCCCGACATGGTCGCGGCCACGCGGGAGCTTTGGCGCATGGTGCGCCCCGGCGGGCGGCTCGCCATCACCACATGGGGACCGGAGCTGTTCGAGCCCGCCAACGGCGCCTTTTGGGAAGCCGTCCGTGCGGAGCGTCCCGACCTCCTGAAAACCTTCAACCCCTGGGAACGCATTTCAACGCCGGAAGGCCTTCGCGACATGCTGAATCAAGCCGGCGTCGGGAATCCGCAGATCGTCGCGGAAGATGGAGAACATCCTTTGAGCAGTCCCGCCGATTGGTGGCTGATCGCCATGGGCAGCGGCTATCGCGGCACGCTGGCGCAACTCGATCCGCCGACGCTGGATCGCGTTCGCGAGCGCAACCTCGCGGGCCTGGGCCAAAGCGAGGCCATCGCCGTCAATGTGGTCTATAGCGTGGCGAGGAAATAGGCCGCCGCGCGCGCCGCCCATTTTCCAATGCAAGCGCGCAAGACTCGAAGCCCAACGCTGCTCAGCCCTTGGTTGGGGCCAGTTTGTAAATCCAATAGCCCTTGTGTTGATAGACCAGCTCGAGACCTTCGAGCTTGAGTGGGTTGGAGGTGGAGAAGGGCAGCAGGCGCGCGAGCAATCGCGTCGAGTCCGCCTTGCGCGGCAAATAATGCAGGCGCACGGCGCCGCCTCTCGGCTCGACCGCATAGCCCCCCTCGATTGCGTTCTCGCGCATCCATTCGCGCGCCTCTTTCATCACCCCATGCATGCCGTCGCCGCCGGGGAAGTCCCGGTAGGCGATCGGCAGGAGATCAGGCCGAGAAGCCGCCGCCTTCCATATATCCGAGAAGTGCACCGCAATGAACGCCTCTCTGCCGCCGGCGATTGCGGCCAAAGCCTCTACGCCTCTTGCTTCGTCCATCAACAGCGCGTCGATGAATTTGTCGAAGGCCGCGCCTTCTCCGATGGAGACGCCCTTACCCCAATAGGCGCGCTGATCCTCGTCGACGGCGGCGGCGCTGATCGCCCAGGGGCGCGGGCTCAGCAATCCGCGCGCGAGCGGATCGTCGAGCGGGGCTCGCCGTCCCGCAAGGGAACGAATGCGGCGGGACATGTCCCACCAGGCCAAAACCACGGCCTCGGCAGGCGCATGTTGGCGGATCGCCTCCAAGACTTTGGCCGTGTCCGCCGAATCCATATCGGTGAAGAAGACCGGCTCCGTCACTGCATTGCGCCAGCCGAGCGGCGTCGGACGCTGATCGGCGCCGCGCGTTACGGCGCCGGTCGCGATCGGGCTCTTCGCCTCCGGCGCGCGGATTTCGATATTCTCCATCGTCATCGTCGTGGAATCGAGGCCCGCTTCGACGAACTCGCCGAGGGAAGCAGAAAGCGCCGGTGTGGTCGTCTGCTCGTAAGGCAAGGGTTGCGGCCGCAGGTCCGACCAACCCGCCCAACCGAGGAGCGCGAAGCCGATTATGATCAGACTGGCGGGCGCAAACATCCCGGTCCGCCACGTTCGCCGAGACGAGCTACCCGGCGCGGGATAAATGATCGCAGGTTTCCTCACGTGATCTTACGCCGATTCCGAGCCGCCAGCAGACCGAGGCCGGCGAGCAGAGCGATAAAGCCGAAGGCCCCCGCAATGGCCCGTTTCTCCGGCGTATTCAGCTCCAGCAGGCCGCCTAGCCTGGTCGATGAGATGCGCTTCAGCTCAGCCCGGATTTCCGCCGCCTCTCTCAGCCGGGCGTCCTCGTCATTTATGCGCGCAGCGCTTTTGACGAGTTGCGACCAGCCGTCGGAATAGGTGTAGCCGCCGGGATTCGCATGGGCGAGCGCCTTATAGTGCTTGATTTTGTGGTGCTCCCACATTTCCGCGAATTCATATTCGACCGCCGAGGGATTGTTGCCCTTCTGCCAGAACAATTGGAAGAAGGCGCCGGGGCCGTCCTTTTCCGGAGCCGGCGGCGCGGGACGGTTGCTGTTCTGGCGGGGCAGCAGCCCATCCTCATATAGCTTCAACAGCACCGAACGAGATCTTTCCGTGATTGCGATGCCCGACATGACCCCCTTATCCATGTTCTCGAGATAGGCGCGCGAGAAGCTGTTCGAATGACAATTGGAGCAGGTGCCGACCCAGGCTTCCTTGCGGTCTTCGAACCAGGGATGGTGCAGATTGTCGGCGATCTTGGGCGTCGGCTCGAATGCCCAGCGCACCTTGCGCACCATGTTGTGGCTGAATTGGCCCTGATACTCCATGTGGCAAAACTGGCAGGTCGGGGCGTTCATGCCGCCCTTTTCCATCGCGTCGGAAAGCCTTGCGTTCCAGTCCCACTTATCGCCGCGGGTCTGGAACACCGTCCCGTGCTTGGAGAGCAGGTAGTTTTCGAATTCGTTGTGATCGACGCCGTTGTGGCATGTGGCGCAGGCCTGCGGCTTGCGCGCCTCGACCGCCGAGAATTCATGCCGCGTATGGCAGCTGTTGCAGGTGTTCTGCGGCGTGTGGCAGAAACTGCAGCCTTCCGCTACCTCCCGCTCGCTCATCGCCGCCCATACGGCGTTCTCCACATTAGCCTTGAACGAGAGCGCATGTGAGGGATGCCCCTTGTCCCATTGCCCTTGCGGCCAGACGGCGGTGTCCCGCTCGGATTCACGCTCCGAAAATTCCTTGAGGTGACACTGGCCACAGGCTGCGGCATCCGGCATTTTGAGCTCGGTTTTGTGCTGGCCATGCTCCTTGTTGACGCTCATATGGCAATCTATGCAGCCGACTTCCTTGAGCGGTTCGTCGGCTTTCAGAACTCCCATCGAGCGCAGATTGGATTCGATCTCGGTCAGCAGCCCCTTTTTATATGAGCGTGGGTCCGAGTCCGACAATTTACGAATCTCGTCGAGATTGCCGTGCACGCTTTTTTGCCAGCTATGAGTCCAGCCGGGCGTCGATTGGGCATGACACTCGACGCACTGAGCGCGCGTAGCGTCCGCTTCCACCGATTGTGGCGGCTGGTAGAAGTCACGCGGATCGAGATATTTGGAAATCGGGATCGGCTCCCAAAACTTCGACAACGATCCCTTGCCTGCGCCCTGGCTTGGATCATTGTAGCGCTTTACCAGCGCGTCATAGAGCTTGTCTGGCGGAGCGCTCTTGTCGAGCCCGAGCGCCTTGTAGGTTTCGTCAGGCGTCTGTGCGGCTACGCGATTTGCCGCGAAGCTCAGCGCCAAGGCGATCAGGACAGCGAATGCCATTCGAGCGAACATGCGCAATGCCGTGCTTTCCAATTTCGGGTTTTCTTTTCGGGAGCCGCCGATCCGGGCGGGCGCTTGACCGTAATCCGGCTTCGACAAGGAGAGATCCTCCAACTTGCGAAAACCGCAGGGTCCAGTGGAGATCGCCAGAGGCAAAAACGGCGGCGGCGTCGCAGATCATGCGGGCGCCGCCGCCGTGTTCGCCATGACAACATCAGGGGCGTCGTTGTCATCGACGAGATGCGTCGGCATCATGACGGGATATTCTAGCTGCGCGTCCTGGACGAAAGACTATCGGAAATACTGCGAAGCCTGATGCATGATCACCAGAAAGAACGCGAGCCCTCCCAAAACGCCGAAGAGCGTCTTGTACACCGCGCGACTGTCGTGCTGAATCATGTTTCGTCTCCTCCCGGTTGTGATGTTGACATTTCTCAGCGCGCCAATGGTATTGTCGCGGAGGAGACATGAAACAGCCAACTTCGAAAAATGGATGGGTCCAATGCTGAGGCCCTGGGACTTCAGTCTCAGCCGAGAAATCGACCCGCGGAGCGAAACGCCCATCTACCTGCAGGTCGTCCATGCTCTCATCCAGGACATCAGGCGCGGCCGTCTGCTTCCGGGCACTATCCTGCCGAGCACGCGCGCGATGGCCGAGGCGCTCGGCGTAAATCGCAAGACGATCGTGCTCGCCTATGACGATCTGATCGCGCAAGGTTGGCTCGAAACGAGCGGTACGCGGGGAACGTTCGTTTCCGATCGTCTCCCGGAGCCAGTATCCTTGAAGGCGCGCGGCGAGGCCGACGCCGGACCGTCCCGTTCGCCGGATTTTTCGTTTCGGGCCGTTCCACCGCCCCAAATCGTATATCGAGAAAGCTCCTGCGTCACATTTGACGACGGCGTTCCAGATCATCGCTTGCTGGTGACAAGCTCCTTGGCCAGCGCCTATCGCACGGCGCTTCAAAGCGCGACGCGCATCGGGGGCATGACCTACGGCGATCCTATGGGGTCGAACGAATTGCGGCAGCTGATCGCGGAGATGCTTTCGACGCATCGTGGAATGGTCACGACGCCGGAAAACATTTGCATCACACGCGGGAGCCAAATGGGGATTTTTCTGGCCAGCAGGGTTTTATTGTCTCCCGGAGACGTCGTGCTGGTCGAGGGTCTGAGCTATGCTCCAGCGCGCGAAGCGTTCAAGGCGGCCGGCGCCGATGTGATCGGGGTAAGAATAGATAAGGACGGTCTCGATGTGGAGGAGGTGGAGCAGCTATGTCTGCGACGCCGGGTGCGCGTGGTTTACGTAACGCCTCATCACCAGTTCCCGACCACGGTTTCGCTCAAGGGAGATCGTCGCTCGCGACTGCTCGATCTTGCCGGCCGGTTCGGTTTTGCGGTTCTGGAGGACGACTACGATCACGAATTCCATTACCAGAGCCAGCCGCTGCTTCCCATGGCGAGTTATGCGCCGCACCGAACGATTTACATCGGCTCGACTTCGAAACTGCTGCTGCCCGGGCTTCGCGTTGGATATCTGGCGGGTCCGAGAGACTTCGTTCGCTCGATCGCCAACGAGGCGGCTGTCGTCGACAGGCAGGGCAACACCGTAACCGAGCTCGCCGTGGCGGATCTGATCAAATCGGGCGAATTACGACGCCACGCCCGCAAGGCTCTACAAATATATCGTACGCGTCGAGAGGCGTTCGCATCATCGCTGCAAAATGCATTTGGCGACGCCATCGAATTCGAGGCGCCCGACGGCGGCTTGGCGTTTTGGGTAAAATTTAGAGATCAGGCCGTTCTCGACGAGATCGAAGAAAAAGGCGCTTCCTGTGGCGTCAAATTCCTCCCCTCCCGGTGCTTTGCAACGCCGCCTCACTGCGACAGGGGATTACGCTTGGGGTTTGGGAGCTTTGGACAGGGCGAGGCTGAAGAGGCAATTCGCAAACTGCGGGCTCTGGCGGATCGCTGATCCGGCGTGGCGAAAAATAGCCGCCAGCTAATTTGGTGGAAAGCCGGGCCGGGTTGGAACGCCTATTCTGCCCGGCAGGCATTCCAGCGCCTTTCGATCCCAGTTCCCGCAAGCTGCGGCGGCGTCATAGCTGCTTTGCAAAAAAGCGAGCAGCGTCTCTTCTGGCGACGTCGCGGCGCGAACGGCATCATAGGGCAGAACGAACTCGCGCAGCTCTTCGCTGTAGAAGGCTGCGTCGGGGCGGATGACGGTCTCGCGGAACCCCGCGGGCTCGGGATAGGCGTAGGAATAAAACGCCGGGAACTCCAGCGGCGCGCCGCCCGGCCAAAAGCCGGCGCTGCTCACTTCATGAGAATAGGCTTCGCGCGCGACCTCGTCGGGGAGATTTGGAACGCCGCCGGGATGGAGCGGCGCACGACGGCCCGAAAACCGCGTCACCGCCAGATCGAAGCTGCCCCAGAAGAAATGGACCGGGCTGCATTTGCCGGTGAAGCCGGTGCGGAACAGTTTCAACACGCGATCAGCCTGCAGCAGGATCCTCCAGAAGCGATGCGCATATTCGGGATCATAGGCGATATGCGTCTTGTCCGCGCTGAAGCGAATTCGCTGCGGAACTTCATTGGGCCACTGGTTGATTCTTACGTCTATCCCGAGCTCCGCCAGTCCCTCGAGCACAGCAAAATAGAACTCCGACACCGATTGAGGCCGCAGCGGATGCTCCGATTGCTGCCCGTCGCTCGTTTCCATGCGCAGCTTGTGATCGATGAAATCGAATGAGATCTCGAAGCTGCGGCAATCGAACGGAATGGGGGAGGTGCCGAGGCCGCGGGAGGTCACATAAAGCGTCACATGCCATGAGTGGTTGAGCCAGGGAGTGAGGGAAAGCCGGATCTTGCCGACGATCTGGGTCCAGAGCTGAAGCGTCGCGCAAGCGTCACGCCATTGCGCGTAAGGAAGATCGGGCCAGATTTCAGCCTCGGTCGCCGAATTCATCGCTCCCTCCTCGCGGCGCGCTTGACGTCGCCCGATGATCCGCCGGGCGCGCTAATGATGTTCGCGGCCTGCTTCGTCCCGTTCCATTCCTTTGTATTTGCTTTCCATCGCGCGGAATTCCTCAGGAGACATCTGCGGCAGCCGACGGATGAAGCCGACGATGTTCCAGATCCGCTCGTCGCTGTGAGTGACGCCGAAGGAGGGCATGCCCGTCATCCGCACGCCATTTCTGACGATCCAGAAGAGTTGCGAATTGGTCCAGGTCCTGGCGGCTTCGGCGAGGAGCGGCGGCTGGGGAAGCATGCCCTTGCTTATGGAGCTGCGTTCCTTTCCCGGCGCGGCGTGGCAGATCACGCACATCTCGTTATATTCGCCGAATCCCTTGCCGATTTCCTCTTCGGTCCATGTTCGTTGGATATCGTCGCCTGCGCGCATCTCGACCGAGTTGCGCATGATCGCGTGGAGGATGTTGTATTCCAGAGGCGTGTCCGGCGACGATGCGGCCACGTTGTAGGCGGCGCCGACAAGGGCCGCGGCTGCGGCGACGATGAAAAGCGCGGCTAAAAATCCGCCCAGAAATCTCATTCGACTGTCCTCTATCGCGGCGGGCGATTCACCTGCGCGCAACGGCTGGTCCTCGGGCGATTCATGAGGCCGTCGACCGGAAATTAGCGCTCTATTGGGAGACATCAATCCGAGGATCTGTTTGCCTGGGCTGAAGCGCTTGCAGCGCTAAAATTGAAAACGCCGCCATAGCGTCGGGCCCTGCAAATGATGATCGGGCGTCGGCGCCTCTTGCCTTTGGCCGGGTGGAAGTTGGTTGAAATTTAGCGCCGGCTGCTGCAGGGTCGGCATCGGAAAGCGATAATCATGAGCCGGCCGCTGCAGGACCGGCATGGGCAGACGGTAACGCTGCGTGACATGCGGCGCCGTCGGGATCGGAATCGAATAACTCGGGTTGCGCAGCGCCGGCGCATTGAAACCATAGCCGCGTTGCGCTTGCGCCCTCGGAGGGTTCGGAATCGATGGCGGCCCGTAGTCGAAGCTCTCGCGGCTCCCGGACCCGTCGAGCGGCCTGACGGAGGTCTGGGCCAAAGCGCCGCTTCCCATCCCAGCAATCAGCATAGTCGCCGCCACGACCGCGCGGGGCGTCGTCAGGGCGGTTTTCATTAAACCATTTCCTCCGGCGCGAGGATATGGTTTGGAGAACGCGGGGCGACGCGGCGCGTTCCTGATTTTCTGGGCGTTTCATTTTCAGCCCGAGGCGGCGAGCCCTATGCGACGCGTCGCCGTCGCGTCACTTCAGCCTCGCCGAATAGTTCGAGGCGTTGAGTTTTCCGGCGCAGGCTTTGCGCGCGTAGGTGATCAGATGTTTGGCGAGTATGCCGACGCTGATGACGTCGGCGATCTGGCCCCGCTTGATGCGCGGCTTGGCGTAGGCCCAGAATATGCGCCGATAATCGGCGATGACCCCCAGCTTCCAGCAGATCTTGAACAACATCATGAAGCCATTGCGGATGTTCTTCGGCGTCACCTGACCCGGTGGGCGGGGGCGTGGGCGCCGGTTGGGAAATACATGCTGGGTCAGAAGCTCGTAGCGCGCGAACAGACGCGCTGGGTCATAGGCGTAGCGCAGGCATTCGCGCCAGCACTCGACAGTTTGCTCATAAGACCGCTTGAAGACCACGTTCGATTCTCTGGTCTCGTCGTCGCAAAGGCGGTTCTCGCCGGCGAGGCGGTCCCATAGCGGCGTTTTGGGGAGGGCCTGCAACAGATTTATGGTGAGCATCGGAATATGCGAGCGGTCGATGAAGTCGATGATGCGCTGCGCGGTGTCGGGACCGTCGGTGTCGAGGCCGACGATGATGCCGGCGACGACCTCCAGTCCATGGGCGTTGAGCCGCTGCACCGCTTCCACGATCGGCATCGCCAGGTTCTGTTCTTTGTCGATAGCGGCGAGCGCATCTTCCTCCGGCGTCTCGACGCCGACGAAGATGGTGGTGAAGCAGGCGAGGCGGAGCTGCTGCAGGAGGTCTTCATATTTGGCGATATTCAGCGTCGCCTCGAAGGCGAAGGAGAGCGGAAAGGAGTTTTTCTCCTGCCATTCGATCAACGGCGGCAACAGCTCGCGCAAAGCGCGGCGATTGGCGATGAGATTGTCGTCGACGAAATAAACCGAAGTCGTGAGGCCGCAGGCGCGCAGCTTGTCGAGTTCGGTCAGGATGCGCTGCGGCGATTTCAATCGCGGCACTCGGCCGTAGAGGCCGGGAATGTCGCAGAACTCGCAGCGATAGGGGCAGCCGCTGGAGAACTGGATCGAGCCGATGAAATAATTGTCGAAGCTCACGAGCTCGTAAGCGGGAATCGGAAATTCATCGAGCGGAGTGCGTTCTCCGGTGACGAAGGCGATCTGTTGTTTCGGCCGTGAGCAATCGCGCGCAAGGCGCTCGAAAAGCTGCTGCGTCGCATCGCCGAGCTCCCCGATATGAAGATAGTCGAAGAGCGGATAATGTTCGGGGCAGGCGGAAACCGAAGGTCCGCCCAGAACTGCGGGCTTGCCGTGTTTATGCGCGCGGCGACGGATGTCGTCGATCCGGCGCCGCTGGACATGCATGCCGGAGACGAAGACGGCGTCGGCCCATTTGAAATCGCTGCGCCGCGCGGGCCTGATGTTTTCGTCGACGAAGCGCACCTCCCAGCCTGCAGGCAGGGCGGCGGCGATGACCAGCAAACCCTGTGGAGGCATGAAGGCGCGCAAGGCGCCGGTGATGTCATAGGCGTATTCGAGAGAGCCGAGCGAAGGTTCATAGCGTGGGAAAACGCAAAGTATGCGCCTCGGCAAGGCGTGGGCTTCGGGCGGCCGCGAAAGAGCGTCGGAGTTCAGGGGGTGGTTGCTCGAGAGTTCCTGGACCGACATGCCGCCCGCTCGCAGTTGAGCGGCTCCGGCCGCTTCGGTTTCATAGCTTGAATGCCGCTCCAGAATGCGGCGCCGGCCTTGGTCCTGACAAGAGAAAAGCCCTCCTTTTTTGTTGAGCGCCACAGTTTTTACGCCGGAGCCGGCTGCAACCAATCAGCCGCACGGGCGTTGGGTTTGGGCAAGAGGCTTCGCCAAGACCCGCAATGTTCGCCTGTTTGCGCGTCCGCGCCCGGGGGCTTGAAAAGGGAGATGAGAATGCCGCCAAGAATCATTTCGGTCCTCGCCGGCGCCGTCCTCGCCGCGAGCGCGACTTCCGCTTTCGCTTTCGAGGCGATGACGCCACAAGCCAGAGCGATGCGCACCCACCCCTCGCCGCGCGCGGCGGTCGTTGGGGTCATTCCACCCAACGCGACCTTCGACATGGAGCGTTGCGTTCGGGGCTGGTGCGAGGCTGCCTACGCCGGGCGCGTAGGCTTTGTTTATACGCCAGTTATCGTCAGCGGCGGCCCGGGCGCCGCGACGGGCTTCGGTCCGTTCGACCTGCTGACGGCGCCGTTCACTGCGGTCGGATCGGCGTTCGGCTCTGCGGCCGAAGCCGCTCCTCCGCCAGAGGGACCGCCGGTGGTCGCGACCTACTGACGCGATCGGCGTAGTCGGGAATCGATTTTTAATTGCGCCCTCGGCGAGCGCCGCCGGGGGCGCTTCAGCTTTGTCGCCGGCGGCGGCGAGTCGCAAGCTCATCATCGGCTCGAGCGCGAATGGAACCGGGTCCTCCCGCGCCCAGATGCCGCAGGCGAATCTGCGTCTTGTCATTGCAACCAAATCGCCAGCCGGACGTTGGCTATTTGCAACGGGCTCCACCACGGCCGACGCGCTATCCGTTGAAGGGAATGCGTGTTTGTTTCCGGCGCGCTTACCGCGGAGCATAATGCGAAGTTCATGTTTGGCAGGAGATTAAAATGTCGTCGAAAATGCTTTCCATCCTCGCCGGGATCGCTTTCGTCGCAAGCGCAACTTCGGCTTTCGCATTCGACGCCCAGGTGACGCGGGCCACGCCTCTGCGCACGCACGCCTCGCCACATGCCGGCGTCATCGAAGTGGTTCCGGCCAATTCGATCATCGACATGCAGCGCTGCGCGCGCGGCTGGTGCGAGGCCTCCTATGACGGGCGCATGGGCTATGTCTATACGCCCGTTCTCATGAACGGCGAGCCTTCGACGCCTGGCCCGACCCCGTTCGAGGTGATCACGGCGCCCGTCACTGTGCCGGTAACCGTGGTAGGCGCGGCGGTCGGCGCCGCAGCCAATGTGATCGCGCCGCCGGCTCACTCCTATTGATATCATCCGAGCGCCTTCCGCCCTCGGGCGGGAGGCGCATCTCACCGCGTCAGCAGCCGGTCGATTTTGCGCAGCTCGGTATGGCGCAGGAGCAGAACGTCGTTGGAAGCCGCGAGCCGCTGCGCAGCCGGCGTATAGTCGCAGGTGGCGACGACCACGCCGCGCTCGGCGTCTACATGCGCTATGGCGGCGACGATCTCCTGCACCGCCCTGTTGCCGACGGGCTTCGAGTATTTCTTGCATTGCACCACAATGCGCCGCCCCCGCTTGTCCGCGATGATGTCGACGCCCTGGTCGCCGCTCGCCTGGGTGACGCGCGCATCCCATTTCATTTCGCGCAGCACTTGCGCGCAATAATGCTCGAACTCTATCGGACTCATATCTTCGTCGAATTTCGCCTGCGTGACCTCTTCATATGACAGCACCGCAAGATGAAGCAGCCCCGCGAAAGAAAGACCCATGCAGGCGAGGCCCGGCGCGCGCGGCCAAAAAAAGCCGGCGGCGACGAGGAAGAACAGGATCCATGCGACGCAGGCCGCAATTGCGCTGCTTGGCTCCGGGCGGCGCGGCATGTCTCCCTTTCGCGTGAAAGCAGGCCGACGGGGATCCGGCCATGCAAGGGCATAATGGTTAGCATTTGGTTGAAAGTGCGGCGGTCAAGGCTGTGGCGCGTCAGATCGAGGGCGGCTCCGGGGTCTCCGGGGCTTCGGCGTCGCCTGCAATCGCACTCAGGCTCGCCTGATATTCGGGGTCCAGTTCGAGCCACATGGCGTTCAAAATCGCAAAGGAACAGGCGAGGCCGAGGCCCAATATCCAGGCGAAATACCACATGTGGTCGTCCTCCTTGGTCTGTCGCGGCACAGCGCCTCAGTAGGCGTGCCCGCCTTTTTCGAGAAAGCGCGCGTCGATCCGGCCCCTGAGCACGCGATAGACCCAGGCCGTGTAGGCGAGCACGATCGGCAGCAGGACCAGCACGGCGATGAGCATGATGAGCAAAGTCGTCCGGCTGGAGGAGGCGTCCCAGACGGTGAGGCTATGGGCCGGCTCCAGAGAAGACGGCATGATGAAGGGAAACATGGCGAAGCCCGCTGTTGCGACGACGCCGGAGACCGACAGCGCGCTGGCCAGAAAGGCGACACGCTCGCGCTGCAGTCGCAGCAGCCTCGCCGCCGCCAGAGGCCCGATGAGGCCGAGGATCGGCGCGGCCAGCATCCACGGCCGGGCGCGGTAGTTCTCCATCCACAAGCCGACGCCGGTCGTCACCGTCTTATGCAAAGGGTTGGACGGTGCATTGGGAGCGATTTCGCTCGTTATGGCGTAGCCGCTCAGGAAGAACCAGGCGCAGACGCCGCCGACGGCGAAAAGCGCGAATGTCGCCAGCGCGGCGTAATAGCCGGCGACTCCGGCGCGGTGGGCGACTTTCTCGCCCGCCTTCATATAGAGGAATGCTGCGCCGTGCATCGCGATCATGGCCAGGCTGAGGAGGCCGCAAAGCAGGGCGAAGGGATTGAGCAATTCAAAGAAGCCGCCCTTGTAGACCGCGCGCATGTCGGGTTCGATGATGAAGGGAACGCCCTGCAGCAGATTTCCGAAGGCGACGCCGAAAATCAATGTCGGGACGAATCCGCCGACGAACAGCGCATAATCCCAGAACGAGCGCCACAGCGGGCGGTCGATCTTGCCCCGGAACTTGAACGCCACCGGCCGCAGGATCAGCGCGACCAGCGTGAGGAACATGGCGACGTAAAAGCCGGAGAAGGACGCGGCGTAGACCGGCGGCCAGGCGGCGAAGGACGCCCCTCCGCCGAGGATGAACCAGACCTGGTTTCCTTCCCATACAGGGCCGACCGAATTGATGAGAATGCGCCGCTCTTCGTCGTTGCGGCCGAGGACGGGGAGCAGCATCGCCGTTCCGAGGTCGAAACCGTCGAAAACCGCAAAGCCGATCAGCAGGACGCCCAGCAGCGCCCACCAGATGACGCGCAGCGTGTCATATTCCAGAGGGACCTGCACCTTTCGGCTCCATTCTCTCGAGACTCGGGTGATGTAGCGTCCTCGGCTCCATCTCGACTCCGCCGGGCGGCGCCAGCCGCGTTGCAAGATCGGGAACGAGCCAGCTCTCGCTCGGCCCCAGGCGGACGTATTTTGCGAGCAGATAGAGATCGACGACGAGCAGCGCGGTGTAGAAAACGACGAAGCCGGCGAGGCTCAGCCATATGTTGGAGGCCGCTATCGGCGACGCCGCGAGAAACGTCGGCAGCACGCCTTCGATGATCCATGGCTGACGGCCATATTCGGCGACGATCCAGCCGAGTTCCGCAGCGATCCAGGGGAGGGGCAGGGACCAGAGCGCGAGGCGCAGCAGTCCCTTGCGCCGATCGAGCCGCCGCCGCGCGGCCACAACGAAGGCGTAAGCGAAAAGCGCGATGAAATAAAAGCCGATGGCGACCATGATGCGGAAGGACCAGAACAGCGCCGGCACATTGGGAATGGTGTCCCACGCCGCGCGGTTTATGTCGTCGGCGTTCGCGCGGGTCGGATCGTCGACGTAGCGGCGCAGCAGCATGGCGTATCCGAGATCGCGCTGGCGCATGGCGATCGTTCTGCGCGCGGCCTGGTTCGCGGGATCGCTCTGCAGAGACAGCATCGCCCGGTAGGCCTCGACGCCGCGGCCGATCCGGAGCTTGGCGTCGTCGACGAGGTCGAAGATGCCGGGAATGGCCTGTGTCAGGGAGCGTGTCGCGATGAGGCCGAGCGCCCAGGGCGCCTCCAGCGCATAGCGCGTCTCATGCTTGTCCTGATCGGGAATTCCGAAGATGGTGAAAGCCGCTGGCGCCGGCTCCGTGCGCCACATGGCCTCGATAGCGGCGAGCTTCGCTTTCTGGTTCTGAGTCGTCACATAGCCGCTTTCGTCGCCCAGAACGACGACCGAAAGGGCCGACGCGAGGCCGAACGAAGCGGCTACCGTGATGGATCTTCTGGCGAGTTCGACATGGCGGCCGCGCAGTAGATAATAGGCGCCGATCGAGAGCACGAACATCGCTCCGGTGACATAGCCCGCGGCGACGGTGTGAACGAATTTCGACTGGGCCACCGGATTGAAGATGACGGCGAGAAAATCCGTGACCTCCATCCGCACCGTGTCGGGATTGAAGCGGCTGCCGACGGGATTCTGCATCCATGCGTTGGCCACCAGTATCCACAGCGCCGAAAAGTTGGAGCCAAGGGCGACGCACCAGGTGACGGCGAGATGTCCGGGCTTGCTGAGGCGGTCCCAGCCGAAAAAGAACAGTCCGATGAAAGTGGCTTCGAGAAAAAAGGCCATCAAGCCTTCTATGGCCAGGGGCGCGCCGAAGACATCGCCGACATATTGGGAATAATAGGACCAGTTCATGCCGAACTGGAACTCCATGGTGATGCCCGTAGCGACGCCCATGGCGAAATTGATGCCGAAGAGAATGCCCCAGAAAACCGTCATGTCGCGCCAGATGCGCCGGCCGGTCATGACATAGACGCTTTCCATTATGCCGAGGAGCACCGAAAGACCCAGCGTCAGCGGCACAAAGAGAAAATGATAAAGCGCGGTGAGGGCGAATTGCAGGCGAGAGAGATCGACGACGCTCATCGTACGCCTCCAAAGAGCCAGCTCGCCGCGGAGGGGATGGCCGGGGAGCCGGAAAAGAAAGCCAGATAGATCGCCGCGAGCGCGCAAGCCTTCGCCATAAGTGCGGCTGCGACCTCCAACTCGAGCGCGTGACCCCGGCGGCTGCCTTTCATCGTGCCACTCCAACGCGCGATTGCCCGGCAGGTTCCGGCTCTCGCCCCGCGCCGGGCGAATCCAGGTTCGGCCCGCGATCGGCGAAAAGCTGGGCGACCCTTTGCAAAGGCGCTGTCGCACTGGTTAAATGCAGTGCAATCTCGCCGCCGCGACTATCCCTCGGACGGGTTCGTTTGAGCGGGAAAGACGCGAAAAAACATAATGATGCAGCGCATTCTCGTGGCGAAGGCCTGGCGCCTTTTGCGGAATGCGCGCGAGATCGAGGGAGGAAGAAAAGTGAAAAGAAATGCTGCAGCGGCTTTGTCCGCCTTTTTGCTGTGCGCCGGCCCGGCTCACGCCGACGTCCAGATGTGGAATGTCACCGAGGTGGGGCCGGACGGCGCGCAGGGCCAATGGATGGTTACTGTCGACGCTTCCGCCAACATCACCGCCCGGACCAATATGCAGTTCGATACCGGGGCGCCGCTGTCCTACACCGTAGAGGGTTCGGTGAAGGACGATGCTTTCCACGCCACATTCAACGACAGGAGCGACGGAAAGAAGAACTGCGTCGCGACCGGCAAGGTGTATCTCAATGACAACAAATCCCATAAGGTGATCGGCGAGGTGCAATGCGCAGACGAAAAATTCTTTTTTCGCGCCGGCTACTGACGCTTGCCGGGCGTCTCGCGCACGCCAGATAAGGGCGCAGGCGTCCAATTTCCAGGGATATCTCGCCCGGCCCGCCAGCCGGGCCTTTTTATGTGCGCCGCGGGGGACGCGCGGCGCGGTTCGCAATTTACATCAGGTTGCCGGCGACCTCGTTGAAGGCAAGCGCCAGTCCGCTGCCGATTGCGCTCATTATGGATATCGCGACAATCGACATCAGCGCAGCGAACAGACCATATTCAATCGCGGCCGCTCCGGAATCCTCATCCGGCAGAAAATGCGGAAGGATCATGGAAACCGTCTCCGGGTTTGGGGACAGCGCGTTCAGGTTACGGCGCGCGACCCTGACGAAAGCTTGCGACGCTCGGATAAAACACAAAGGCCGCGATGGAAATCAGTCTCCGCTTCGATTCTGAGGCGAGGAGGGGAGCGCAGGCGCGACTGACTTGCGTCGCAGCAAGGCGCTCTGGCCGGCTCCATATTGCGCAATGCAGCGGGCGAGTTCGGGGAGGGTGACGTCGAGAAACACGACGCGATCCGCCGAAACGACATGCACTATTCCGGAGAATGGCGCAGGAGAGGACGGGAGGAACACGGTGAAATTGCCGTCGTGGCAGTCCTCGATGACATAGGCGGGGCGCTGAATTCCCTCCGCAAAGACGATCATCGCCGGGCGAAACCCGCCGAACGACTCCGGCCGCGCCGCCTCGGAAAGGAGATTTTTCAGCACGGAGTATCCCGGCAGAAGCTCGAGCGAACGATGTTCGATCCAGGCGAAGAGCCGTTTGAACAATGCGGCGCGAAGCAGCGCGCCGAGCAGGAAAGACAAAAGGATAAGAAGAAGAACCGCAAGAATGCTTCTGTGCTCGGGGGTGTCGGAGATCAGCGCTTTGGGAGCCAAGCGCAGGATCGGCGCGGCGAGCCTGCCGACGGTCGCGATCGACTGGGCGAACACCCCCCAAACCAGCAGCAGCGGGACGATCACGAGCAGTCCGCCCAGGATGGCGTTTTTGAAAAATTCGGCGATTGCCCTCATTGCCGCAGCTCTCCGGAAGTTCCCCCGACTATTACCATTTTGCTCCGAACATCCAATAAAAAAGCCCCGCCGGGCGCGGGGCCGGCGGGGCGGGGAGGCTATTGAAGGGAACGCCTGAGCCATTGCGGGACGCCATTGGTCGCGGCGTAGATCGCAATCGCGACGAGGCTGCCGAACAGGACGCGGACAGCCCAGATCACCCCGATGAGCCTTTGACGCTCGTCGTTGATCGAGTCCATTTTTTCATTGATCACAGCCAGAGCGGCGTCGATCTGCTCATCGCGCTCTATGCGCGCCCTTTCGATCGTTGCTTCTCTCTCGATTCGCGCTTTTTCGATTTCGTCGAGGCGCGCGCCGATGGCGCCGATATCGCGATAGCATTCCGGAGTCGGCATGGCGTCATTCTCCGAATTCGCGCAGCACCTCGGCGTAGAATGCGGCGTCATTGGAGAGACGCCGATTGGCCATGGCGGCAGCCTTGCGGTTTTCGAGCGCGAAGACTTTCAGATCGTCGCCGGCTTTCGCCTTCGGCAGCGGGGCCGGGCGGCCAAAATCATTTGGAGCGGCTGGGAGATGCGGCTTTTGAACGAGCTGCGGAGTCGAACTCGCGCAGGAAGCGAGCAAAGCCGTCGTCGACAAGACAAGGGCGAGGCGCATGAATGGCGCCAGAGTCGCGGGCGGTCGGGAGATAGGAGGCGGGCGGAACATCGAGATTGTCCTTTGCTCTGAGGTCGTCGATTTTGGCTTGCAGGGCGCGCTGCTCCAGCGCATCGGCCGCGGCGCGATCGGTGGCGTCGCGCGCGATCGTGCGGGTGGCGTCCTGTTCGCGGGCGAGTTCCCTGGCTTGTGCGGCCGCCAGCGCGGCGCGCTCGGCGGCGATGCGGGCCTCATAGGCGCTGCTGGCGGAATGGCAGCCCCACGTATAGGCGAGGCCGGCGAGGAGAAGAGCGCGGCCGAGCGTGGAATTGGCGGCGCCCCAGGCGAGTTTGGCGATGGCTTGAAGGATGGCGAAGAGGGGGATGGGCATGGTTCAAATGCTCCCGTTGATTCCGGTTCGCGCGTCGTCCACCCGCGCGGCGGTGACGGCGTGCGCCCCGCTCCAGATGCGCCAGAAGAAGGCGAGAAGCGCCGCGGCGGCGATGAGAAGCGCGAGGGCCTGCCAATGCGCCTGCGCCCAATCCAGCGCATGGGCGCTGCTCTGGGCCGCGCTGGCGGCTGTGTTCACGGCGTCATTGGCCTGAGAGACGACATCCTGCGCCTGGGCGACCACGGCGCCGGCGGCCGAGACCGCGGCGAGCGCTCCGGTCAGGCCGGTCTTGACCTGATCCGCGCCTTTCACCGTGCGCGAGCCGACGCGGCGAAGATCCTTGGCGGCGAGTTTTTCACGCGGCTTGTCGAGAGGTTGCCACCGCGCATAGGCCTTGGCCAGCAGCGCATCATAATGGTTGCGCTTTTCGCCCGGGCCGTTGTAGCCGAGCGCGAAGGCGCGCCAGTCCTTTTTGCGCAAATGCTCGGCGAGGTCGCTCGCTTCGATAAAGCTCGCCATCTGCTCGAGCTGCGCGCCCTCGCTTTCGCAGGCGGCCTGGAACATGGCGACGGCGGATTCATGGCCGGCGGCTTTGAAGTTCTCGCCGAGGATCTGCCCGAGCCCGATCGAGACCGCGCGGAACGCGCATTCTTCGTCGATTTTGCTGGCGGCTTCGAGCCGGGCGTAATTGGCGTCGCTGGTCTTAGGGTAAGGCTTTTGGCCCCAGCGCGGATAGGCGAGGCCGGCGCGGGTCGCGAGCAAGCGCTTGCCCTGCGGCAGCACGCGATAGAACACATGGGGCTCGAACAATATGATCGGACGGCGCCTGGCGTCATAGCCCGAGTTGCGGCTTTCGACCGCCATGACGGCGCGCAGCGCGGCGGTTTCGCAGCTGAGCTTTGCTGCCGCGCGCGCGACGTCTTCGGCCGTGATGCGCCTTGCGGCGCCGGCGAATGGGATCATTTCGATTTCCTTGGGTTGGATCAGGTAAGAGAAATCGCGCCGAGGATCAGTGCGGCGCAGAGGAGAAATCCGGCGAGATGCGAGGCGTAGGATTCGAGCGCCTGCGGCCGGCGGCCAGGTGCGGAGATCATCGAGCCGCACCGACGGGGGCTCGGGCTCATGCTCGGTCGCCCAGGCGAGGATGAGGACGGACGCGAGGAAGGCCGCAGCGCCGAGGCACGACACGGCGGCATTGCGCACTTTACATTACACCAATGTTCCGCTAGTGTTCTCATCGTTATAGTTAAGGCAATGACGAACCTGACAGACAGGATTTTCACCGACGAAACCGCCGCCCGCGCGCATTTTGCGCGCCATTGCGGCACCGTCGATCTGGCTAAGGGTCCTGAAGGCAAAGGCCATCGCTCTGATCTCTGCGTGTGCCGCGCTTGCTGCGAGCATTTCACGGTGACGGTTAGAAGAGTCATGGAGTCGAGCCATGTCCTGCAGCATAAGTGAGCGGCAGGTTTTCACCTTATGGCGTCCGGCAAGAAAGGCATTTCGGCGCATCAGTTCATGCGCAACCTCGGCCCCGGCTCCTACCGCACGACATGGTTCATGGCGTACAAATCGCGAGGCCATGGTCGATCGCGACCCGGAGCCGCTTGACGGCAAGGACAAGACTGTTGAAGTCGACGAAACCTATATCGGCAAACCGAAACTGTCTTCGCCAATGGCAAGGGCTGGGTTGGGAAGCGCGGCGCTGCGACCGGGCAAAAGGCCTTGAGGATGGTTGAGCGCGGCGGACACGCCGTTTCTATCAAAGCCACGCCATTTCTATCAAAGTCGACAATCTCACGATCCCAACGATCAAGAAAACCCTAGGGGCGCATATCGTTCTGGATTCGACGCTGCACACGGGTGAGGTGCAGTTCCAAAAGAAGCCGGGTAAGGCCTTCTCTGCGCATGAACGGGAACCCTGGTGACGGCGAATATGTTCGTGGCAAGATTACAACGAACACCGTTGAGGGCTTCTTCAGCATCTTCAAGCGCGGTATGCGCGGGGCGTATCAACCTTCCCACTTTTCGAACCGCGTTGGCCACGGAGTTGATGACACAGAACGCGCTGAGCGTGCCATTAAAGGAGTTTCAGGTGAGAGGCTTGCCTATCAAAGTTCTAATTCAACTCAAGCGAAACAAGCGCAGGCTATAAGGAGCTTCGCTTTTCGGCTAGGCTTGAGGTGATCGAATCTCTTTAGCCCCTCGCGGGGGCCTTGGCGCGATGCGACGCCCCGATAATAATTTTTGTCGGGGTAGGAGGCATGTGCAAGGCTCGACGAATACCAGCCATCATTCGCTGCTCGATCTCCTCATTGGTGAACACTTCTATATCTTTCATGGTGCTAGCTTGCTCTCGAAGACAGATGACGTCGCTTATGGCGCAAAACTAAAGATTGAACGCGCCAAGCAGCACGTCAACGATCTTAACAGGGAAATGGAGGCTTTCATGGCCCAAAAGCCCTTTCGATTGATTGCGAGACAAGATCCAAAGTCCGCAACACGCACCATCAGCATCAAAACCTATTGCCCCATCCCCGAACAGATTTCCCTTATCCTAGGCGATGCGATCCATAACATGAGATCGGCCTTGGATCTTTTGATTTTCAGTATGATTGGACATTTGGTTACCAACCCAGATGGGCTCTACTTCCCTATTGCCAAGAGCTATGACCGACTTAAAGGAACGCTTGAAAGTAGACAGATAAAGTTGGCCGGAGAAAATGTTGTCGCTGAGATAGAGGCGCTTGAGCCTTATCCTGGGGGATGCGAAGAACTTTGGGAGCTTCAATGGCTTGACGTTAACGACAAGCATAAGATCATCATCCCGGTGGGAATGGTTCCGCATCTTGCAGCCAGCGACATCAATAAGATAGATTCTAGTATCCGAATTTTCGGAACCAAGGAAACATTTATAGTTCCTATTCAGCCGGAAATATTTATAATCCAACTCGGCGGCAACCGAGCTGCCAGACGCGCGATTGTCCCTTTCGCAAAGGAGACAGAGTTCCAACCGACTTTTATTCTCTGCTTCGGCGAGTCCCAACCTTTCCAGTTTCAGCCCATTCTGCCTACCCTCCATCGACTCATCAGAAGGGTCGAGCGAGCAATAGAAAAAATAGTCGGCGCGTACAACCATTGAGGTGGCTTTGCAGGTCTTTTTGTCGGGATCCGACATCTTTTTTGCCTTGGTTTGCAAAGTGCATTATTTGGGCGCCCGGTCTGCGCTAGGTCGATCTGTCTTCGAGTCGCATCGGCGGTAGCTCGCGCTCGTCCTCGATCGCCCATGCGAGGATGAGGATGGACGCGAGGAAAGCCGCAGCGCCGAGACAGGACACGGCTATAGACAAGCGCTCGGTCATAATCGCCTCGCCGGCCCTTCGATGATGATGCGCGGCAGGATCGCCGCCACGGCGAAAACCATGGCGGCGCGAAACATCAATAATTCAGCGACGTGTTCCAGGTCGCGATCCACGAACCGGAAGCCGTTCCGTGACCCGTAACCAGCCCCGCGGAACCGAGAGTTCCGAGCGCGGCGTTGGTGTTTTTGATGAACACGCTGTCGGAGCGCAGCACATAGGCCGCCGACAGATCGACCGAGAAATCCGCACAGTTCCCGACGAAGGTGAAGTCGCTGGTTCCCTGCGTGGAATAGACCTGATTTCCGGCAGGGAAAATATTGCCACCGCCGCTCGAAACCGTGACGTGAACATTCCCGGCCAGGATATAGAGGCCGGCGCCGCTCATGCCGACGACATCATTTCCGGCCATATGAACCTTCGCCGAGGTATAGAACTCGATCACGCTTTTCGCGTTGACATAATTGTTGTTCACCACGATCTGCGGGACATTCCCCATTGTCGATACGAACCGGGCCAGGGCGCGGCCCTGATCCATTTTGTTGTTGTTGAAGTTGATTTTGTCGATGCTGCTGGTGGTGTTGTAGAACAGCGTGCCGTAGCTCGAAGACGGGCAGGTGATGTAGCAGTCGTCGAAGCTGATCTCGCCGAACACCTGCCCGGCGCCGACGTAAATGCCGTAGTCGGCCGTCGCTGGCATGTAGAACCTGCAACGGCGGAAATTCAGCAGCTTTACGGTCGATCCAGTATGGCCCTGGATCACGACCGGGGCCTGATCCAGACCGATCGTAGCGTTCCGGTCGGTCGATAAGTCCTCGACGGTGATGAGGTCGAAATTATTGGTCCCGCCGGCATCGTCGATGAGGAAAGCCTGAGCCGCGAAACGATCATGAGTTTGCACGTCGCGTATAAGCAGCGATCCGTTATAAGCGGCGCCGCTGTTCGGCCCGAGCAGACGGATCATCGTTTTTGGCGAATCGGCCGCGTTGGCCGGGTGATAGGACACGCCGTCGAAAATATTGTCGTCGGTGTACCATGCCGGATCGGTCGAATAGAGCGCGACGCTGTAGCCGCGATAGGATTTGACGTTTTTGACCGTGCAGCCGAGCACGTCGCCGCCGGAGATGTCGTAAGACGCGTAAGTCGCCGACTCTTCGGTGTGCAGCGACACCACGTCGTCGCCGTTGTCTGAATGCACGCCCTCGATCCAGGCGTCGAACGTCGGGCCGTAGACCTTCACCGCATCTGATGCGCCGTTATGATCGAACTCGCGGCCGACGAAGTAGTTCGACGCCGCGATGCAGGTTCCGAATTTGCCCGAGTTGCGGGTGCGGACGTGATCCATGTTGGAGTTGGCGACGCCGAACAGAACAATGGCGTGCAGATCCGCCGAAGCCGCATATGGCCCACTATTGTTGGCGAGATCATAATCGATCGTGCCGCCGTAAATGCCGAGGTCGTGATCGCCGAGCTTGGCCTTGATGGTCCCGGTCGGGGCCGCCGCGGGCATGCGGCGCAGGATCACCACCGGGTTTGCGGGATCGGTCGCGTCGACGACGCGGAAATTGCCGGTGAAAGCGCCGTCCGTCGTGCCTTTCTGGCCGAATACGACAATGAAATCACCGTGCGCCGCGGTGAAGCCGCCGCCGATATTGATGGTGGCGAGCATCGGCGTCGACGACGACCAGGTAATCCCGGTGATCGTGCTCCATGCTCTGGTGTAGCAGGCCGATTGGATGACGTTTTTGTTGGTCCCCGGCGCCTGCCGGATCGTCAGGCGCGGGTCGATATGCAGCCTTGTGTTGGAGCCGAGGACGAGCGGCGCAGAATGGTAGGCGACGCCGGAGCCGAGCAGATAGATATCGCCGCCGGCGTTGACCGCAGCCTGGGCGCGCGCGAGGTTCGTCGCAGCGTCGGAGAGGTTGAGGCTCGGCGCCAGCGTTGTGGTCACTGTCGCGGGAGCGGCGGGAGGGATTGCGGGTGCAGTCATTATCGTCAGTTCCCCGTGTAGTAGTAGACGTCGCCGGCCGTGCCGTTGACATAGATGGAAGAGGCGTTGAGCACCGCGCCGGACCAGGCTTCGCCGGGCAGGAGGCGATAGCCGGCGCCGGTGCCGTCGTCCGTCGTCGTGACGCCTGCGGCGCCGACGAAGCCGTTGCCGGCGTTGCTGATCTTCGCCTTGACGACGACGCCGTTGAGAAGAGCCTGCGAGGGCAGCGCAACGGCGGCCCCGGTCGTCGCGATCTTGATCTGTCCGACGAAGAGAGACGCAGGAGTGGGAGAATATGCGGCGTAGGCGGGCGCATATCCGCCGGGATCTAGGACAGGAGTCGCAACGCCGTTGATGTTGAGCTGATCAGTCATTCGATTTCTCCGTTGGTGGGATGGCTCGCATCAAGCGATTGCAGGGCTCGGCGCGAGATAATGGACGGTCATCCGAAGCTGACCGCCGGTGAAGCTGCCGCCCGCCGCCGTGTAGACGATCGGCGTCGCCGAATAGTACGGATCGGGACCGATGATTCCGGCATTCCCGGAGCCGGCCGCCACGCTGAGCGAGGAGCCGAATTGAGTGGGATTGCCGGTCGTGCCGCAGCTATAGGAAGTCGCGCCGGAAATTGCGGTCACGACATGATTGGAAACGGCGAGCAGGATGCAGTTCGCCGGAATTTGCAGAGACGGCGTGGTGGTCGCGCCGGAGAGCGTGACAAGCTGTTCAAGGCAGTTGGCCGCGACGGCGCCGCCATGCGACCCCTGGGCGAGAAGACCTGGAAGTCCGCACGCGAGGAACCACCCGTTGACGCCATTGCTGCGCAGGCGCAACGCGGCGTAGGGCATGGCGAGCGCAATCGATGCGACCCCGGCTATCGTGTCGCCACCCGCCGCTGCTACGATGATTTGAGTCGAGGAAGAAACTGCGCCGGATTCATCCTGGATGGTGAGTTCGCGTCCCGCTGGATAGCCCGCGGCTGACGGTAGAACGAAATTGCGCGTCGTGCTGATGGAGGTCATCGCCACGATAGCGTCGCTCGCGAGCAATAGAGCATCCGCATCGGCGATCGCGCGTCGGGAGACTGTCTGAGCTTCCGATAGTTTGGCCGCGGCGAAGCCGCCAGCGGTCGCGCCGTCCTGAACGACGATGCGGTTGTTGGTGGTGTCGACGACGCATTCACCCTGCGCGCCGACAAAAGCGGCTACATTCGCGGCGCTGTCGCGCCGCAACTGGACTTTCACGCTCATGGTGGGAGTCTTCCTGATGGGTTAGAGCATGTTCCCAAAAAGTGCGACGCGGTTTTTGGACAAGAACATGCTCGGTCGATGCAGATGTTCCCAAAAAGTGCGACGCGGTTTTTGGACAAGAACATGCTCGGTCGATCACGCCCGGAGCGCGTGCAACCTGTTAAAACTCCAGGGCGTCGCTTATGCGCTGAGACCGCCGAGGTCGGCGGCCACATAACAGGGACTGCCGATCGTTCCCCATTCGTCGCTTTGTGTTGCGGCGGCGCTGACTAAGCCCCAGTCCTGTGCTACGCCCTGCTGGATGTTGAGCACGATCTGGCTGATGCGGCCGTTTCCGTTCGGCTGGCAGACGTAGGTTGAGCAGGTGGAAATGTCCTGCGTTCCCGCGCCGAAGATATTGAAGCTCTGGAACTTCAGGTACACTGTCTTGCCGATGAAATCGGCGGGCAGCGAATATCTCGCTAATGCGCCGTCGAGGCGAGCGAAGGGCGCACCGATGGCATGTGTTGCGGGGGCTGAACCATACATGCCGCGGGGCAGTCCCGAGAGGTCGTATCTGTGCGCCGCCGTGGGCGTCGCATTGGCGAAGGCGATCAATTCGTCGTCGACGAGGCACAGGGTCTGGCCCGCCTCGGCCGTCGCTCGGGTTGCGGTGGTGAGCGTTCCGCCGCTCTCCGAAAGATCGATTGCGAGAGTGTCGCCCGTATCATAGCCGGAAGCGGACGACAGCGCGGCGGTCAGCGAACCCTGGCGCAGCGGGTTCGCAATGCTCGCGATCTTCTGATACGACACGTCGTCCAGTGAGGCCCAAACCGTACAGCCGCCCCAGTTAGGATCGGCTCCGGAACCCGAAGCGCCCAACCAGATTTCTGCGTTGTTGCCTGTGAGGGCGGGCGGTGGTTCGAATATCAAAGGCGCATTCACGGGAGCCGCAGAGACGCCGCGGTTGATCGAGCCGCCACCGGAGGGGCCGATGGGGTTGGAGGCCGGCATGGATACGCCGATCGTGAGCTCCTCAGCCGTGATGGTCAGCATTCCGCTGTCGTCTTCTTCGATATCGACGATGCGCGCCAATTCTCCCGAGAGCCCGA
Source organism: Methylocystis heyeri (assembly GCF_004802635.2). NCBI lineage: Bacteria > Pseudomonadati > Pseudomonadota > Alphaproteobacteria > Hyphomicrobiales > Methylocystaceae > Methylocystis > Methylocystis heyeri. Next base: position 1,994,144 of record NZ_CP046052.1, on the reverse strand, counting down.
GATTGGCGTCGGTCAGCGCCACAATGTCCATCGGATCGAGAAGACAGAACTCCCACGACAGCGCAAATTTATAGCTTGCGCGGACATAGCAGGTCCTCTGCAGGATGGTTTGCGCCGCGACCGCAGCCGCATTGAGATCGCAGAACTCATGCGCGGTGATGGCGGAGCCGACGCGCAGCCCGAATTGCTCGATCATCGACTGATCGCGCGCTGCGATCGGAGTCGCCTGATATTCGGGTTCGCCCTGAGGCTCCAAAATTCCCGTGGTCGAGGGCGTGAGGCCGGTGCGGTTAAAGGCTTCGAGCCATTGGAAGTTCGGCAGGGTGAATGGATCGAGCCTGGAGGCCTTGATGGGATCTTCGCCACACACATAGACCAAATCGTCTTCGGTCAGAGCGTACACGGGCGAGAGGTTGGGAACATATTCGACGCCGTTGGCGGCCACGGTCTCGTCGCAATATGGAATGAAACGGAGCCTGTCGCCGGACCATACGGCCGCGACGCTGAGGAGCTGGAGCCAGCGCGACAGCACGCTGGATGCGCTTTCGATCTGGTTGAGCAGCGGGCTGAAGCACAGGCCCATGGCTCGGCAATAGCTCTGCACCGAGGAGTCTCCGCCGGGTCCGAACAGGCTCGTCGCATCGACGCTGGAGCCGGGAAAGCCGACGCCATATTGCGGGTTGAGCAGAAAATCGGCGATCACCTGCGCCGGATCGGCGTCCAGCCCATTGGCTCCGGTGCCGAAAAGCGGCCCCTGAACCTCGAAATTCAGCGAGCCTATGCTGGCGCTGGAGCCGAGACCGAAATTGGCGGCGCAGACATAGGCCGCGCCAGGATAGGCCAGCGCCTTGTCGGAATAATTGGCCGAAAGATATCCCCAGGTCGCCTGCGGCGAGGCGCCTTCGAACAGGGTAAGGCCGAGCGCGGCGAGCCCAGAAGACCCGCTCGTGACAGTAAAGCCTCCCGATCCCAATGCGCCGCCATAGGCGCCTCCAGAAACAGAGGACGCCGAACCATATATTGCCTGGCCCTGCCAGACCTGGCCTATCCCGGAGATGGGTCCTTCGCACAAGACCATCATGAGATCGGCGGTATAGGTCCAGCCGCTGAGCTGCCAGCCGACGCCGCCGGCTCCCTTGCCGCCGCCTTTACCGGTCTGCTGCTGTGGCGTGTAGACCGGATGGGCCTGGAAATTTTCATAGAAGATGATGTTCACGGCCAGCTTCGTCATGCCCCACATCAGCGGAATAGGCATGGCGTTGGCCGAAGTCTGAAGTTGCAGCCCGGTATAGGTAGGCCAGATCATCGCACTTTGAGGCGAGGCTTTTTTTGCGGCAAGAAAGCTCATGCGTTTTTCCCGATGATGCTGGCGAAGATCGCTTCGGCGGCGCGCTCGCGCATCTGCGCGTTCCGCATGACTGCTTCCTCCAGCACGATTTTGGCTGGAAAGGAGGCGTGGATGATGGTCAGCGGATCGCTCTGCGCGACGATTCCGCCATGCGAGTAGCAGCGCCCGACGCGGAACAGCATGACGTCGCCGGGCAGCGGGCTGTCGATGCGCCTTGCGTGGGCGAGCAGAGATTGGAGATAACGCTCTTCGCCGCGGTGCAAGTGCCAGTCGTGGGTGTAGGGACGGGGATCGAAGGGCGCGACCAGTTGAAGATCGACGAAGACGCGCACGAGCAGCATGCCGCAATCCACGCCCACGCCTTTTATGTCGGCGCAATTGTGATAGGGCGTGCCGATCCACGACCGCGCCTCCGCGACGATGAGGTTGCGCATTGGGGGCCTCCGCTTCGCTTTCTCGATAGGACGTAGCCCGGCGCGTTGGGCCGGCTCTCACATGGCCATCTGCGGCGGCGGAACGAATGGAAAGCCACGAAAATTCGGGAGATTTGAGAAGCGGGCCTGACAGGTCGCCATAGTGTGGTCGCAGCCCCAGAAGGCGACGAGCGCATCGCCTGCCGCTGGGGCGGTCGGGAGCGGATAAATCAGGGAGACGGAGACGCCGGGAACAACCGATTTGACGGCGCAGCGCCGGCCCGAATTCGCTCCCGAGCTGAACAAGAGCGTTCCCTGCGCGTGAGCCGCCTGCGCGCCGGCGAAATTGATCAGCGCTCTGGTCGAGCCGGAGCCGACGACATCATTCGTCGAGAAGGCCCCTGACGGAATCTTGCAGCCTTGATCGTAAAGCGTGTGTATGCATGTCGGCGCGAAAATATTGCGCGGCATGTTCACGTCGAGCAGCACGAGTTCATTCGCCACAGTGATGCGCGCTCTGGTGCGGCCTACTTCGTCCACTGTCGACAATCGCCCGTGAAACAGCGTCACGCCGTCGACCAGGGTTCCGCCGACGAAATCGGAAAAGAAGACCCGATCCCTCTGGATGACGCAGCCGTCGAAGAAACCTTCCCGGAGCGCTGCGAGTAAAGGCGTCCAGCCGGCGAGATCCTCCGGCCTTGCCGCGATGACGATCTCCTGCCTGTCGACATTGAGGCCCGTGGAGGCGCGGTATTTTAGCCCGGAAACGAGAGGCCCGTTGGCGAGGAAGACCTTGCCGCGGTAGATCACGGGAACGTCGGCGTTGGTGTAGCTGAATACGGCGCCCGTCGCCTGCGTGAATGTGAAGCATTCGGCGAAGGCGATGGCGCAGTCCCGGGTTCCGCGCGCCTCGGCGAGAAAAGCGACCAACGCTGGAGAAGCTTGTTTCATGACGATCCGATCGATGCGAAGCGAGACGGGATAAAGGTGCGGCAAAGCGTACGAATGGATGTTCGAAAGGGATGCGCTACTGGCGCACGCTGCGGAATTTCACGGATTTCGCCGCCCACAGGTTCTGCATGAAATTTTCAAAATCGAGTTCGTCGTCGACGAAGCGACAAACAAAGGCGAAGGTAAAACTCGTCGCTATGCTGGCGCCGACCGGCGGCGGGGTGGCAAATTGCAGCAGGTTTGGAGCATCCAGCGCCCAGCCGGATGGTTGGGGGACGGCGTTGAGGGAAACCTCGGCGACGCCAGTAACGAATCCGACCGGCTCGAGAGCTACTCCAATGCGACGCATGAAGGGAAATCGCATCGTCGAGCCGTCGCCGATGGCGATGAGTTGATCGACGGCGGCGTTGTCGTTGGGGTCGGCATAGAGAAAATTACCAAGGCCGCCGGCGCATTGCAGATAAAGACCCATGATCTCCTGCAGCGAGGTCGCCCCGAGGCCTGGATTTGTCCCGCTGTCCGAGGCAAGACCATCGAGAGAGACCTCGAATTCATAGAGCCCGCCAAAAAGCGCGGCGCGGACCTCGCGGCCGCAATCATGCGGAGCGATCAGGCTCTCGGCGATCGGGTTTCGCGCAGCGAACCCCTGTCCAGCGAGGGTCGGAAAAATCGGAAGAGTCACAGGCATTGGATTCCGTTGTCGTGGGCTGCGCTATAGCGGCGGGCGTCACAGCTTGACGGTGACGAGTTTCACGCTTTTGGAGCGGAACAGCTTGTATGCGAATTGCTCGAGGCTGAGCGTTTCGTCCTTGAAGCGGCACAGCCACAAGGCCGAAGCGTCCATGCTGATGACGGAGCCCGGGGACGGCGCGCTCGCCAGCGTCACGACCGGCTGATATCCGCTGGAGAGGCTCCAGGTGGAAGAGGGCGTCGCCACGCCGTCGATATAGAGCGCGCTCACGCTGGAGACGCCCGCGAGCGGCTCGCTGAAGCCGCCGGTCGTGCGGGTGAGAGCGAAGGCGGTAGTGACGCCGTCGCCGACGCCGATCGCTTGACCCGCGATCTCGGAGAGCCCGGGCGGCGCGAGCCAGAAGGGTTGGGCCTGTCCCTGCTGCGCCGCAAAGAACCCCGAGATTTGCTGCATCTCCTGGGTGCCGTCGCCGCGCAGAAAGTCGTAACTGAGCTCGATCTCATAGATCGGCCATCGCATTTTTGCGCGGCGCGAGGATTTGCCGGATGCGCGGTCATGTCCTTGCGTGGCGAATTTCGGCTTCAGCACGATCGACCAGCCGAGCCCGATAAGCTCAGGGAAGGTCGGAAAAGGGCCGTAGCTCGGCGGCGCCGTCGCGGCAGGCGCGGGCAGTGCGGGGAACTTTCCGTTGAGCCAATGGCCGTTGGGCCAATTGGCGCCGTCGCTCCATATGTCTTGCCGCAAGGGAAAATCTGGCAGCGGCCGCGCATCCCAGCACCAGGCGAACATGAGATCGGTTGCGATCATCGGCAGGTTCGTGGCGGAGGTCTCGTTCCTGCCGTCAACGGTCCAATATTCCCATATGGCCTGCAGGGCGATGAGGGTCAGGGAGTCGTCGACGAGAGGCGCGGTTTTGGCGGCGTTCCAAACCGACCAGAACGGCGTTCCCCCCGAAACGGATCGCGGATTGAAGAATATATTGGGTTGATTGGCGCTGCGGTCGCTGGTGGGAAAGCCGTATTCGAGAAAGCCGATGCTCTTCGATTGCGGAACCCATTGCGTCTGGGGGCCGTGCGGCGCGACTCCCGCGCCGTCCCCGGAGTCATACACCGCCCGGTGCGGGTTGTTCCACCACCAGCGCAATTGCTTGAAGGCGAGCAATTGCTGTCCGGCGTAATAGGGGTTGCGCGCCTGCGCGCGCCTGTCGCCTTGCGGAGAGGTGACCTGCTGCAGGGTTCCGTTGGGGTCGAGCCCGGGAGCTGCGGAATAATCGCCGTACCAGAAATGGTATTTCTCGCCGCCCTCGATATTGGCCTTCAGATAGTCTTTGTCGTGCATGTCGGGCGCGCTCTTCAGGCCTAGGCCGATGGCGCCGGGAGCGCTGACGGGCCAGGTCGTGGGCGCGGGAGCCCGCCAGTTCAAGGCGTCGAGCCCGCCCGCTCCCGTGGTCCAGTCGGAAAGCGGCATGTAGTTGTCTATGGAGACGAAGTCGATGTCCGCCGATGCGTAGAGAGCGTCGAGATGCGGGAAAATTCCTGAGACGCCTGCGTGCTGAACGCCGGTCCATTGCGACCAGTCTGCGCTGTAGGCGACGAGGTTCTGGCGCGCGGCCAGATTCTTGGTCAATCCTGCCGCATCGAAAACGGCGCGGCAATCGCTTGCAAGGGTTATGAGGCCGGCGACAAAAGGATAATCCCATTTTGCGCAGCCGCTCGCGTCGATCGAGCCACCAGGGGTCCAGGCCGGTCCTCTTATCGCCTCCAGCCCACGCAGTTCCGAGCCTATCGCAAAGACGGAGACGCCGCCTGCGATAGCCGCCAGATTAGCGTAATGCAGCACGAAGCGGCGATAGGTGAAGTCCAGGACGCTTCCAGAATAATGGACGGTGAGATCGGCGGTGTCGCGGCTGAACTGCGATATCGCGGCTGAGCCGAGGAAAGACGTCACCGCTGCGGAGGCTGCGCTTGATATGTCGCTCGCGTAAGTGACGAGCCCGCGCCAGGGCTGGCCCGCCGCGTCCATGTTCATCATCAGATAGAGCGAGGCCGCGAGGCCGCGTCGTTTGATCTCCTGAAGGCAGCGCACGACCGATTGATCCGACGGCGTGCCGCCATAGCTCGCATGCACGCCATCAGGGCGGCTGATGGGTATCAGGCCGCTGGTCTGCAGAGTGACGTCGGAAACGCGCCAGGAATCGCTCCCGCCCGCAGCGGGTTGGAACCCGCCGCCAATGAAAGTGGATGACGGATAGACATTGCACTGCGAGGCGTCGAGCGAATTGCCCATCCATTGCACGACCAGCGCCACCGACGTGCAATTGGGCAGGGCAGCCTGCAACTGATCGAGCGCGAACGTAACATCCGTGCGCGATCCGCCGGGGGCATGGTAGCTGTTGATCGGCGTCATTGCGCCGCCGGGCTGCCGCCCGGACCAGGCTACGGTGTCGTAGACGAACTCCCCGGAAGCGGGGATGAGGTTGATTCCGCCGATGTAGGGGAAGCTCATGCGAGGACCAATTCGATCATGCGCGCGGATTCCTTCTCCTCGGAGGAGGAGGGTAGTCTCGCTTCGCGGTGAGGAAGAAACGGATCGACCAGTGGAGAATAAGCGCGTTACGCCGGGTTCAGCCCGCGCAAGCCGAGATGCGCGCCGTCCTGCACATGTTTCGCCATGGCGCGCATGATCTCCTTGCCGTTGCTTTGGAAAAATCTCGCGACGTTCTCAGAGTCGACGGCGTGAATATGGAAATTCACGGGGGCATGGACCTGCAGGTCGGAACCCCTGCCGCTTCCGCCCGCGTTGTCGAGCACATTGCGGAAAGCCTCGCCCTGGCTCGCCGTCATCACGAGTTCGTTCTTGTGCACCATCGCCAGCTGGTCTTCTGGGATGCTCCAGGCGCCGATGTCGAAGCTCGCGACGCTGGCCATTCCGGCGACAGTCGCCTGGGCCGCGGCTGCGGGACCAGCCGCGGCAGGCCCCAGCAGCGGGGCCATGAAGCCGAAAACGCCGGCGAAAGCTTCCGCGGATGAGGCGATGATGCTTTTGAGCACGGCCGCAGCCTTGCTGGCGAGATCGGCGATCGAGCCCGCCGCGACGCTGGCCGAACGCTCCGCAACGCCGGCCTGAGTCGCCGCGGTCATCGTCTGCTCGCCCATCACATGGGTCGCAATGTTGCGCGCGATCGTCATGGCGTATTCGGAGACCCAATCGGCGCCCGACTTGACGAAATACTGCGTGATCTGGAGGGCGATCTGGCGCGCAGCTTCGCGGAAGGTAGTGGTGTGCTGCAGCAGACCCATGATGGACGACGACATGCTCTGGCCGATGCGACTGGAAAGATCCTGCCAGATTTGCGCCTGCTGCTGGGCGGATTCATTGGCGAATTGCTGCAGTTGCCTTTGATGGGTCGCCTCTAGATGGATCACCCGGTTTTGCGCCGCTTCCTTCTGGGCGAGGCTCTGCCCGGAAAGCTCGGCTTCCTTCTGCAAAAGCGCATGTTGAGCCTCATATTCCTCCTGGGTCGCCTTCTTCACCAGCTCGAGCTTTTCTTCCTCGGTGATGTTCTTGAGACTGACTTCGCCGTCGTAGATCGTCTTCTTGAGCGCCAGCGCATCCTGCTGGGCTTGGATTTTGCCCGCAATTTCGGTTTTTGCGAGTTTCAGCGCGTTTGTGAGATCGCCCGAGACGCTATCTGCGGCATTTTTGAAATGACCTGAAAGCGGGTCCGACTTTTGCGCGGCCTCGGCGAGGCCGTCCGCGACGCTTTTGATCTGCGGGGCGAGCACCCCCAACGCGCCCTGCACATTGGCGATTCCTTGTTCGAGTTCGGCGACGTCCGCGCCGAATTTGACCGTTACTTCGTCGATCATGGGAACTCCGCAAATTGAAGCGAAAGGCGCCTTGCTGAACTCGCCTTCTCCAGCCGGCGCGACATATGGGGTTGGGATTTTCGAACAGGGAGGCTGCGCAATGAGCCGTTATGAGATAGCCGTGCTCGTGGGGAGCCTTCGGCGCAATTCCTTCAACCGCAAGCTCGCCGACGGCGTCGCAAGGCTGGCGCCGGCGGAGTTCCTGTTTCGCCAGGCCGCCATCGGCGATCTGCCTCTCTACAATCAGGACGACGACGACAGGCAGGCTGAGGCCGTCAAGCGTCTGAAGCTGGAAATCTCGACGGCCCAGGGGCTTCTTTTTGTGACGCCGGAATATAATCGCTCCGTTTCCGGAGTGCTGAAGAACGCAATAGACCACGCTTCCAGGCCCTATGGTCGAAGCGCTTTCGCAGGCAAGCCGTCTGCGATCATGGGCGTTTCCATCGGCGCGATAGGGACGGCGATAGCTCAGCAGCATCTGCGCGTCATGCTCGCCTATCTCGATGCGCCGACTTTGGGCCAGCCCGAGGTTTTCATCCAGAACAAAGAAGGGCTGTTCGAGGAGAACGGGGAGATCGGACCAGGCAGCCGCGCATTCCTGCAAAAATGGATGGATCGTTACGTCGCCTTCATTCGGAGACATGCCGATCAGGGCTAAATCTTCCCGCCTGGGAAGAGCGCCCGCAGCGTCGCCATAGCGTCTTTCTTTTCGGTTGCCCGATCCTGCGGCCGGTAGGCGCCGAGGCCGACCGCGATAGCGCGAAGCAGCACATGGACCGGGGGAAAGTCGCGCCAATAATCCTGCCGTGCGAAATAGCGCGGGAAGGTGAGCGTCGCCTCCAGTTGGTCGGTCCACGCTTCGCCGCTGCTTTGGCAGTAATGCGTCATCAACCGATCGAAGAATTCAGGGGAGCCGGCGTCTCCCCACGAGCTTCCCCCACATTTTTCTCCCCGGGTTCCGCCGTCTTGAAGAATCCGGTCTGCCGCGTGACTATTCCCAGCGCCCCGATTAATTCCGGAGTCGAAATGGCGAAATCGAGGAAGGCGTCGCGCGTAAGATGTGGATAGGCGCGCGTCAGCGCCGCGTGGACTATATCGAGGATGACATCGAATTCCTCTTCTCCGAGCTTCGCCATCGCGCTCGACCGGCCGCTTTGCAACTCGGCCAACAAGGGCATCAGGCGCATCAGGCCAGGCACGACGATACGCGATTGGCGCATCGCAAGAACGGGAATAAACCATTCCCGCCCGGCAAGGACGACGATCGCTGCGCCGTCGCAATTGATTTTTGGATCGGGGGTCATTTTCTGGAAGATCCTCATGCTGGCCAGACCACGCCGACCTCGGCTTCGCCCGTTTGGGCGATTGCGTGGGGTGAGGATGGCCGGCTTCGTCGATCGTCGGTTTAGACGGCGGTGTTCAGCTCGCCGATGTTGTTCGTCGCGTTGGCGAAGGCCTCGAAATCCATTTCCGGTATGGTGAAGGCCTCGAGCTTCGACGCCATATTGAGCTTCGAGGAAATGCAATTGTAGAGACGCATGGACCATTGCGCGCCCGTCACATTGGGGTTGCACTGATAGAAATCGATCTGGAAGGAAGGGGCGATTCCCATCTGCCGGTTGGCGATCACCGCCTTCGAGCCGCCGGTGGTTTGAGTATAGCTGTAGCTGACGAGAAGCGCCTTGCCGGCGTCGGCGGCGTTGAATGTGTAGACGCCCGAGGCGACGCTGTATTGCCCGACGGCCGGCGAGCTGGCGACCTGAGTGAGCTGCAGTCCGGAAGAGGCGTAGACCACGCCGAGATTCTGATCGAAAGCGGCCGCGTTGGCGACGCTCACGGCATAGGGGGAGGAGGCGGCGACATTAGCCCCCTCATTGTAAGACCACAATTTCTGCCCGGCGCCGGCGCTGGCGCCGAAGAAAATCTGATTTAGGACCGGCCCGTCGATACTGGCGAATTTCGCCTTGCCGGAAATTTTTCCCGCGCCTCGCGCCACCGCGACGGGAAACTGAAATTGTCCCATCAACTGCTTCGTCGAGAAGCTGAAATCGATGGAAACATCCTGCAACGAACCGAACTGAATGGGTCCCGAGGCCGTGGTGCCGATCAGAACGCCGCTGCCGAAGGCGATCGAGCTGTTGGACATGATTCAGAGTTCCCCGATGAGCGCGACGAGACGCGGCTTGAGCTGGCCTACGGCCTCGCGGATGTGGTTGTAGATTTCGGTGGCTCGCGAGACCTGAGAATTGTGGATCGTCTCCACGAACCAGCGTTCGATTTCCTGTTCGATGGCATTCGAGAGCGCGCTCGTCTGCGGCGCCTTTTCTTCAGTCATAGATTTCTTTCCTGCTGGGATGATTGCGCCTAAAGCGCCAGGATCTTCAATGGCGCCCACAGCATTCCGTCGCCGTCGAGATCGCCGGGATCTTTGAGTATCTGGCCGTCGATGCGGCAATGAGAGACAAGTCCGCCGAGCGTCTGGCGATCGCCTTCGCCGGGGCCAGGCTTCAAGGCCGCCTCGATGGCGTCCATGATCGTATTGAGTGAAACGGCTGGCGTCGTGTTGAGGTCGCTCGCGTCGATATAGACGAAGAGATCGAAACAGAGCGTCGTCTTCGGCGGCAAGGCTTCGCTCTGCCAACTCTGTTGTTCGCGATGCTCGGTTACAAAGAGAGCCGGCCGCTGCGACTTCGGCGTGTCGCTCCATAATTTGAGCCGGCGCGAGACGGTCGCGAACCCCGTCTTGCCGTTGACGGGAGCGGCAAAGGCGACCGTCCCCAGTTTCGCCATGAGAGCCGACACGATTGCCTCACGCGGGATGTTCATGATTGCGTCACCTCTTCAAGCGCCTCCGAAAATCCTCGAAGAATATCTTGCTCGAATTCTCCGAGCGACGATCGCAGATAGCTTCGTTCGGGCAGGCGCATGCGCCGAGAGAACTCGGCCACGAATATCGACTTTGGATCGATGGCTTTGCCGAACGCTTCCCTGATGTCGCGACTATGGGCGGAGACGGTCTCTTCGCCGTCGAAGCCATATTCCTGCGCAGCTGCGTATTTGACGTCGCCCGCGGAGAATATCGCGGCGCCAAAATCTCCGATCGGGTTCGTCTGCAACGAGTCGTGCAGCCTTCCGCTGCGAAGGGACAATATCTCGCCAGATAGTTTCGCCTGCGCGCTGGCGAGCACGCTTTGCGCCAGCGCGTCGCGTTTTTGCGACAGCGCTGCGCGGATCGCCTGCGGCATGGCCGAGAAGCGCTGCGAGAGCCGATCGAGGCCATCACATTGGAGGTCGAGCATTTTTCTTGTCCGGCAAGGCGACGAGAGGGATGGATTGGTCCAACCCGGATGAGGTCCGCTTCAGTTGGCTATGATGCGGCGAAAATTGGTCAGAGACTGCGCCACGAAAGCCGGCACGGCTTCGAGCCGGAAAGAAGCGGTTTCCTGGCCGCCGAGACTTTTGCTGACCATGCCGATGCGGTCTTTGTAGCGGTAGCGCTCCGCGACCCATTCCAGAGCGCATTGGCTGAGGTCGGCGGGTATGTAACCGTAGGAGAGGGCGACGCCGGCGCCGGCGTCCGCGGCCGAGAAGCCATAGGTTCCGATCCCGTCGACCGTATATTGTCCGGCGACGGGATTCGACGCCACGCAGATCAGGCCGGCTCCGTTCGCGTAAAAAGCGCCGCTGTCGACAGCGAAAGCGCCATAGGGCGCAAATGCGGAGAGCGTGAACGGCGCGATGGGCGGAATGGTCCGCGTTTCGCCCAGGATCTCGTAGCCGGTCCGATAGGACACCACGACATTCTGCCGGCCCTTATGGAAGCGATAGCCGCCGCGCAGGAAAATCTGCTGCATCGCGCCGGTCGGCTCGTCGTCGGCGGCCTCGAGCACGAACCCGGCCGTCGGCGCGGGGCCGGGCGCCCGCGGCACGGCGAGGCCGCCGATCGTGAGGCCGGCTATCGAACCCACCGGCCAGTTGCGCAATTGCAGAGCGTCGCGCCCATGGCCGTCGTAGCTCTCCACCACATCCCGGGGCAGCACGAATGAGCGATTGATGCTGTTGTATATCGCGCGGCTGATTTGCGATATCAGCGAGGCGAGCAGCGCGTCGTCGTCGCTTGTGGCGACCCCGAGCCATGCCTTCGCCGCCGATAGCTGGACGAGGTCGCCATTCGCCATGGGATCAGTCCTTGCTTTTTTCGCCGGCCGGGCTTGATTCTCTGGCGAGAGCGCGAATGGCGTTGAAAACCCTTTCGCGCTTTTCCGGCGCCAGCGTGGTCAGCCCGCGCAGTTCGTCGTCGCCGAGCGCCTCTGCGAAACTGCGCGCATCTTCGGCAAAGCGGCGTAGCAGTTCGCTACGCGCATTCTGTCCGAGGGCGGCAGGCGAAGACAACGCAAAGCCATGGGCGCGCAGTTCTTCCACCAGTTCCGGAGACACTTCGATTCGGCCGCGGGTGATGGCGAGCGCGATGCCGCCATGAGAAAAGCCGGTGAGGCCCGGCGGGGCTTTCATGGAGATCATGGGAGTCCTGTTGGGAAGGGCGTTGCAGGGCAGGCGTTCCCGCGCTGGTCGCGCAAGGTTCGCAGCCACGACGACAGGCGTCAGCCGTTGGCGATGTTGGTGATGACGGCCATGCTCGGCGGGAAGTAATGCTGCAGCACCTCGTCGGCATAGACGCCATACTCGTAGCGGCGCGTGCGCAGCGGCCATTCGATCTGATAATAGTCCCGCCGCGTTCTGATCTGAAACACATTGCCGACGCCCGAGAGCGGATAGGGAATGCTCCGCGCCGTCATGAGAATCGTGCCGGCGGGCATATTGGGATGCACCCGGATATCCAGCACCTGGCCCCCATTCATCGAGAAGCGATTGAGATAGCTGCGCACCATCACGCCGCCGCCTATGGCGTTCTGCTGGGCGTCGAAGACGAAGCGCTGAGCGGCGCTGGAGCCGCCGGCGAGAATCTTGCGGGAAATATCGAGCGCTTCCTGGCTGTTGACCCAGATCGTGTCGGGAGACATGCGGATCGTGTCCCACATGCTTTTCAGCGCCGCGTCGATCTCCACCACGCCGCCGGCGCCGTCGGCGGTCAGCGGCGTGCCGACGCCTGCCGATCCGGTGGGCTGGGCCGACACATAGGCGCCGGAGCCCGATTTGAGCGCGATGGTCAGCAATCCGTCGAAGACCAGGGCGTTGTTGGACCAGTCTGCAGCGGGAAGAGAAGCGGCGGTCTGGGTTCCGGCCGCATTGGCGGTTATGGCGAGGGAATTGATCGAGGTGATTGCGCCGAGCGCCTCGGCGCCCGCTGCGCCCCAGAACCAGGCGTAGCCGAGAGCCCCGCGCACATTCGCGACCGTCGCGGTGACGGAGCCGGTCGGGCCGGTGACCGATACAGTCGCGCCGGCGGATTTCTGGGCCGCGCCGCCGCCGAAAATGTCGCTGGAGCCATCGACGTTGGTGCGGGTGATCTGCGACTGCACCCCATTGCCGACCGAGCCGTTGACGAAGCCGTCGAAGGACAGCGCGACGCAGATCACCGAAAGAGTTCCGGTGGCGAGCGCGCCCCCGTTGGCGCTCGCTGCGAGCGTAGGCGTCGGGGTGACGCCGAGCGGCATGGAGCCGTTGCCGCCGAGGATCAGCGCCTCCTCGCCGATCATCGCGGCCTGCAGGCCACGCAAGCCGGCCTGGGCGCGCACGTCGTCGAAGCCCAGGCCGGCGTATTCGGCCTCGAAATCTACGCTGGTTTCGAGGCCGATGCCCTTATAGGAGGCAAAGTAATCCGCGGTGCTGATCGCCTGCGCGCCGCCGCGGTTGCCGCCGGAGACGCCGAGGCGCAGGCCGGTGGCGTTGATGGCGGTGATGGCGCGCCAATTCGCCTGTATGCCGCCTTTGCCGGAAACGCGAGGCGTCTCGTTGCGCAGGGGAGTCAGCACCGGCGCGAGAAATTTCGCGCCCGGTTCGAGGTCGTAGGAAGTCAGCCCGGAGGTCGCGCTGGTCGATTGCGTGAAAGTGCTCTTTTCGAGTCCCAGCGCGGAGAGGCGTGGATCGGCGACGGCGGCGCTCTGGGACTTGCGAATGGCGTCCAATACGTCCTGCGTGGTTTGCTGTATGGTCATGAGGTTTTTCCTGGGAGAGATCGGCGCCGTATCAGGCGCGGATGGATGGGAGTTCGCCGGCGCCTGGCGTCGAGAGCTTCTCTCAACGCAGCGGCTGGGGGTCTTTTTGAGCCGCTTTGATGAGCAAGGCCGCGCGTTCTTCGGCAGTGAGCTTGGCCAGAGCGCCGGCGATGTCGTCGAGGCGGGAATCCCCGCCTTTTTCGACCCCTCGCGTGCCGGCGAGCATGGGGGGCGGAGAGGGCTGGCGGCCGATCTCCTCGATCCGCGCGCTCAGCTTTTCGAGGCGGGGCGTGAGCATATCGAGCAGGGCCTTTTGGCTGTAGAGCGGCTCGTCGTCCCGCTCGCCGATCTCGGAAACGACGAATTCCTTGAGCCGCGCTATGGACTCCCTGAGCGCGGCGATTTGTTCCCCGTCCTGCTCCCCCTCGGAGATTTCCTTTTCCAAGAGGGAGAAGATGATTTCGAGCGCGGCGATGGCGCTCGCCGAGTCGTAAGCCTCGGCGCCGAGCGCTTTCCTCAGCGGCGCGAATTTCGCCCGGCGCGAGAGATCATCCTCCATGCGCTCGACCAGCCTCATCATCGGCGCCGCGCCGGCATGAGCGAGAGCTTCGGCTTTCTTTCTGAAAGTCTTGCCGTCGACGGTCATCCAAACCTGCTCGACCTGCGGCGCGAAGTTTCTCTTTTCGGTCACGCCGTCGGCCTTGATCATCGAAAAGGTCGCGGCCGGCAGGCAGGGCATGTCGACGAGCGAAATTTCCACCGGATTCGCGGTGTAGCGCGTGACAGCTGGGTCATGGTCGTCGGGCCAGCGCTTCACATAGCCGCCGCCCTGCGAAAAGCCGGTATAGACACCGGCTTCGACCTTGGCCCATTCGGCGCCGTCTACGACCCGGGCGCAGATTTCGATCTGCTTGGTTTCGTCGTCGAATGTGATCTGCTCGATGCGTCCGGCGGCGATTTTGCCGTGCATCGCACGCAAATTGCCGAGAGACTTGCCCGCGCTCGCCTTTTGGAAGTCGGCCGACCATTTTTCGTAATAGGGTTTCGTGGTCGCATAGTCGCAGATCTCGCCGGCGCGGTCGGGCTTCTCCGCGGTGACGACGCCATAGACGAGACGACGCGCGGCGTCCGCCTTGACAAGGGGAACGAACATATCGAGTGGGGCCATTCTACTGTTTCCTTGCAGGGAGGATTCCGGGCGCTCATGCGCGATCTCGCGCCATTTGTTCAGGGCGCGGGATAGCGTTACGGGGAGAGGGGATTTCCCTCCGTCTTGGATGAAAGTCTTGGCGACGCCGCCGGGCACGAATTTGACGCGCCTGTGCGCGGCGAGATCGCCGGTGAAGTAAGCGTCCCAATAGTCCAGGAAATTTTTGATCTGATCGGGCGTCCAGCTTTCCGGCACGCCGATCAGCGATTTAAGGAATATTGCCTTCGGTGAAATGCGAGAGGGTGAAGGTTTGACGCTTGAGTGCGATGCTCGCGGTCATCACGATCTGTTCGACCGGAGAGAAGCTATAGACGCGGCCCGCTCGCGGATTGCGCGGGGCATCTTCTTACAGGTTACCTTCGTTCAAGATTTTCGCTAGGCGAGAGGTCCCATCACCGAGCGTGGCGCCTTCGATTAGCGGGACACCCCGGCGGCAGACAGCATTTCGCTTATTTCGAGGAGTTCCGCGTCGATTTTCGAGTCTGACAGGACCGAGGCGTCGTCGCCGAGCTTCAGCAGAACGCCTGCGCGATAGGGGGCGGCCTTTCCGGTTTTTCTGAAGACCTCTGCAACCTTGGGGTCTCTTGTATAGTTTAGCCATCCAATCGCATAGATGTTTTTTTCTAAGGAAATTCTACGATTCTGCTGTCTTCCGTACACGACGCATTTTTCAGAATTGCAGCTGTCGATGAAATAGTCGAGCAATCGTCTGACGACGGCTGGATCGGACCATTCGCGGTTAACCTGATCTTCCTGGTAAAAGGGGACTTTAAGAACATAGACTGAGTCGTTGCTCGCTACCAGATTCTTGACGCTTGCAAAGTAGAGGTGGAGGCAAATGCTGTCCCAGTAGCCCTTTCCAGAGTGAATATCGGAAAATGTTTCTGCGAATCCAAGGGGAGAATAGGAGTCTGGAGTAAGCTCCCAATTATCCGGATCGTTCTCGTTGTAATAGCGAGGAGCCGTGTAACTCTGCAGCGCGCGCATCACCACTTCGTCGAAGTCGGAAAGATCTGCCGCGATAGGCATGCGGTTGGTTTCCTCGGTGCGTCCGCTCACCTTGAATGGACGTTGCCATGGCGAGATTGCTTCGAGATCCAGCATGATCTGCTTCGCGCGCTGGATCGACAGCCGTGCCGTTAACGCCTCGCCAAAACCCGAGGCTTGAATGACCATGGCGTCGGGATCTGAAGTGCTCATTTTCTGCTCCTAGGGGGGAAGGAATTCAACAGTGACGTCTACGACGCGACCATCAGCAAGAATATCGCTGACTTTCTGGGCACGTTCCGGAGAGGCGACTTTCCAGACGATCTTCGTTCCCTTCGCCGCATTGATTTGTCTGCGCGCCTGCTCAAGGACATCATCGTAGGAGAATTTCTTATCTATCGGCCATTTGTTGAAATTTTTGGCGTCGATCAGACTATTCGTTGCCGGGTCGTAGCCATCGAAACGCGTGAAACCGGTTTTAACGTCGGGATCTTTGACACTGTAAACCAATCCATCGGGAGCGCCAGTCACCTTCTTTTGATAGGCTGCTTCTTCTGGCGAGAGGCCTTCGTTGAACTCCTTCCACTCGCCCGGACCGCCATCCGAGGCGCCGACTTTGTAGCTAGGCTTTTGCTGCGTTGGGGCTCCGTCGTCATCTTGACGCCTGGAGTTCTTTGGCTCTTCCGGCGGAGTCGCGGGCGTGGATATGGGGGTAGCCGATTTCTTAGGCGGTCGCTTGCGTTTGGGAGGATCCCCGCTCGCTGAACTTCGCCAACCATTGAGAGCGGCGGCTAGCGCCGCGGCTGCTGCGCCCGCCGGGCCGAGTATTGGGATCGCCTGCGCATATTGATCGCCTTTGGCGCGAGGAGCCGTTTTGTCTTCGCCGCTCGCGCTTGCGCCGCTCGCATCACAGGTCCATCTCCCGCATTCATCGCGCGGCTGCTGGGGATTTTAGGCCTTGCCGAAATCATCCGCGTCGGCGCTCGCATCGTCGCGCGCTTCATCACGCTCCAGCGGCGCGAGGCCGAGTTTTTGCCGCGCTTCGTCGCGGGTCAAAATGCCGGAGCCGACATAAGCCACCAGAATGCGCTGCTGCTGCTCGGCGTCGATCTGAGCGTCGGAACCCCATGCGAATTCGATTTCGCTTTCGCCAAAATCCTCGATCAGCACGCGCTCGATCAGGCGCTTGACCCACATCAGCACCGGCCACAGGCCTTCCTCCTCGGCCATCTCCTTTTGGGTTTCGCCGGTGGCGCGATTGACATGGGCGACGAAAGCCTGGGGCGAGACCGAAAAGGCGTAGCAGACGATGCGCGCCAGCCATTCGTCGAACAGATTCTTGAGCTCCGGCTCCTTGGTCTGAATGAATGTCTTGGCGACGCCGCCGGGCACAAATTTGGCCCGCCTGCGGGCGGCGAGATCGCCGGTAAAGTAAGCGTCCCAATAGTCCTGGAAATTTTTGATCTGATCGGGCGTCCAGCTTTCGGGCACGCCGATCAGCGATTCCGGAATATTGCCTTCGGTGAAATGCGAGAGGGTGAAGGTTTGACGCTTGAGCGCGATGCTCGCGGTCATCACGATCTGTTCGACCGGCGAGAAGCCATAGATGCGGCCCGCGCGCGGATTGCGCGGCGCGTAAAAAATGTCGCGCGCGGTGTAATCGACGGCGGGATAGCCTTTCAGGATTTGCTGATAGGCGACGGGATAGACCCATTGGGCGCCGTCGAAATAGGACTGCGGCGTGCGGCCCCAATCGTCGATGACGCGTTTGATCGTGCCGCCGTCGAGCGGATGCAGCGCGACCAGCGCGCCGTTGCGCGCGCGCTGGCGCCACAGCGTCGGCGCATCGATGACGAAGAGATCTTCGAGCAGCATGCGCAGCCAATCGGAGAAGCAATGTTCGCCGTCGGGCCGCTCGAAAAATCTGGTCAGCTCCGCAATACGCGCGGGCCCCGGGCCGCGTGTTCCCGCTCGTGGGCGCAGCGACCAGGCCATGCGCTCGATCTGATCCTTGCGCGTCTCGATGACGAGGCGCAGCAGATCATAGGTTTCGGCGAGCGCGCGCAGATCGGAAAAGCCGATCGGCTCGAAGGCGCGGGCGCCGACGGCGATATTATAGCCCGAGGGAAAATCGAAGCCGCGGCCGGCGACGGCGGGCGGCGCTATGGGAGCGAGCGGCGCGAGCGGTCCGAACCAGCCCGAGTCGCTGGGGGCTCCGGTCGAGGACATGAATTGCGCCTGGCCATAGGCGACGGCAAGATTTTCCGGCGAGAGCGACCATGACGGCCGCCCGGATTGGGTGTCGCGCGTCTCCATGCGTTTCGCCTCAAACCAGGGCGCCGGTCGCGGGGTCGCGCCAGTGCTTGCCGTCATGGACGATGTTCCTGGCCAGGGTCTGATCGTGAAACATCGCGCCGGCCGGCGGATTGCGCGGGCGTTGCGCGCTCGTTCCGGCCCCGCCGGTCGCGACCTTGATCCAGCCGGCGGCTTCGAGGGAGTCGCCGTCGAAATCCGGCGCGACGATCACCATTCCCGGCTGGGCGGAATAAAGCCGTCCATTCACTTTGGTCATTGCGCCGCCTGCGGGCGGCATGAGTTGATGCATCGGCATATGCAGGCCTCGTCATGATTGAAGGGATGTGCAATGGAGCGAAGATGCGCGCGCGGCGTCACAGCCCGGAACATGGCGGTTCGCGGGCTTTGCTCGGTGCTGCAATGGCGGTTTTAGTTGTTCGCGGGCTTCGTCAGACGGCGATAGAAATCGATGATCGCCGTGCCGTCAGGCGCGGAGAGGCATAATTCGGTGACGGCCCAGACCAGCGCGTCGACGCGGTCGGGCGAAAGGCCCGCGGCGCGACGGTCGAAATCAGGCGTCATCAGGCACATCTGATCTTCGAGCTTTGCGAACACGCCGACATGTTTCACCCGGCCTTGCTCATAAAGCGCCGCCACGGGTTCGGCGCGGGCGTATTTGCCCCGGCTGGCCCGCACCGCCTTCACGCGGATATTGGCGTCGATCTGGCGGATGATGGTCTCGACCATGTCGCCGCCGTTGTTCACCTCGGCGACGATCGCGTCGGCGCCGAATTTGCGCGCGGCTTCGACCGCGCGGGTCGCCCAGCCGAGCGGGGTTTCACCCTGGCTGGCGAGATCGGCGAGAATGCAGGGACAGCCGTCTTCGGACAGTCCCGCGACGATGACGCCGCATTCGTCGGCGTTGTCGCCGCTGGTCGCGGGCGGGTCTATCGCGACGACGATGCGCGTCAGTTGCGGCGCTTCTTCGCGCCCGAGATATGCAGCCTCGATCAGCGCGCGGGTCCACAGCGCACCCGGCGTGTCGAGCAGCAGCTCCGCATCGAGCTCCTGCCGTCCGAGCCGTGAGCCCTCATATTTGCGGATGATTTTCTTGACGAAACCCGGCGCGAGATTGGCGATGTTGTCATAGGTCGAGCCGCGCGTCGTCACGGTAAGCGGGTTGGCGAGCAGTTCGCGCATGATCTTCGTCGGTCGCGGCGTGGTGGTGACGACGGCTTGGGGCTGGCGCCCGAGGCGCAGGCCGAGAACGGCCTGATCGAACGCCTCCGGATAACGCCAGGCGGCGAGTTCGTCGCACCAGAGCTTCATATGCTGCTTGCCGCGCAGCCGCTCCGGGGCCTCGGCCGAGAGCAGCAGCGAACGCGCGCCATTGGGCCATTCAAGACAGTTGCGCGCGGCGACGTAGCGCGGACGCTCATGCGGCGGACAGACGGCGAGGAGCCCGGATTCGCCCTCGATCATGGCGTCGCGCATATCGTCCATCGTCGCGCCGATGATATTGACATAGGCGTTGGTTTTGACCCAGCGCCGCACGGCCTCCGCGCCCGTGCGGGTCTTGCCGAAGCCGCGCCCGCCCAGCGGCAGCCAGTAAACCCAATCGCCCGGCGGCAAGAGCTGCTCCGGCCGCGCCCAGAACTCCCACAGATAGGGGAGCGCAACCGCCTCGTCGCCGTCGAGTTCGGCGACGAAGTCTTCGCGCTCGCTCGCCGTCGCGCTAGCGAGAGAGGAGGCGTGGAGCATGGGGCGGAGGGCGTTTCTGTCGTTGCGATGCGGATGGATGGGTCGCGGGCGTCAGGCCCGGCGGCGTCATTTCTTCTTCTCTTCGCCCTTTGTGCGCTCCGCCATGGTATGAAGTTTCTCCAGCAGACGGCGTTTCGCCTCTTCCGGATCGGGGGCGTCGCTTTCCGGGCGGGGAGAATAAAGCCCCAGCAATTTTGCCCTGCGATCCATGATCGCGAGCACGCGGTCGGCCGCGGGCCCTTCGCCGGCCAAGGCTTTATCCATGAGCGCCGCTTGCAGCTCGCGCAGCGTCCTGAGTTCGGCGGCGAGCCGGTCGTCGGTTGGAGACTGGTCGTCAGCGGGTTTAATCACGGAAGCGAAAAGCTCCTGGTGGGGCGGCTGCGCCAGCGCATAAAAAAGCCCGTCGGCCACTTCTGGCGTCCGGGCGCAACTTTTGACGATGTCAAATCTATATCAAAGCAGCCCGCGCCCGTCAAGCGGCTTTTTGTCGGGGAAAAAGTTTTTCTCGAGAAACTTTGCCGCAGGCGTTCCGCAAGGGCGCGAAATTTAACCAGAATCTTTTGTTCGGAAATTTTAGTTCCGCGAAGTTGACGGGCCTCTGCAGGAGCGGCTCAAAGCAGCGCGCTCGCGGAAAAGCTCTGCAGCTCCTTGATTATTTTGGTCGTCCAGCCCCGCGCCGACTCGGGGCGCGCGCCCTCTCAGGCGAAATTCTCCGGGTGGAGGAAGGACTTGCGGGCGCCGGGCGTCAAGAAAAAATTATCAAATCCTGTTTCACAGTCGGGCTGTTGGTCTCGAGGGAAATCATGTCTTTCGATTTGCAGCTCATCGAACCTGCAATCAGCCCGCATGACGAAGCGGTTGCCGCCTTGCAGAGCAAGTCGCTGGTCAATCCGGTTTCGGGGCTCGCGAACGACTATCTCAATTTGTTCAACGAACTGGTGATGATGCTGGAGCAATTGCCCCAGATGCCTGAACTGCTCGACGATCTCCTCGCCTGGCGGCCCATGACCTACCAGGAATATTTCTCGAACTCCAAGCTCTCGGGTCGGCACTCCGCGCTCGAGGCTTATGAACAGCTCGACGCCTCCTTTCGCCGGAGATTTGAGACCTTTATCGCGGAACTGGACGTCATAGCCCTGGCCAGCGTCGCGCAGGTGCGCCGCCAGTTCAGATACGGCGCTCCCCACGACATGAACCTCGTCAATTCGATCTGCCACCGCGCCGGCGAAAAAATGCGGATCATATTGATCCGCGCCTCCCGCCTCGTGAATTATGCGAATCTGGGCGTCTATCAGGAGCCGCAGGAGGCGTGGGACTGACGCCTTTCCGCGGGAACTCCCGTCAAGGTTGGGCCTCGGTGTAGCCGGCGATCGTAACGATGATGCTCAGGCTGGACGGAGCGCTTCCCGAATAGACCCTCGCGGTGGGTGCCACGCCGGGCCCGAAATAATCCAGAACATTCGCTGTCAGAAAATTGGAATAAGGGCTCGACTTGGTTGCAAACACTTCGAACCCGTTCCCTTCCAGGAGGACGACGTCGCTGATGGCGGCGCTGAGCTGGGCGGTCACGCTGGTGACGACGAGCCGCTTTCCCGCGGGCGCCGCGGGGAATGTGACGATGCACTGCGAATTATAGCAGGGCGTATTCGTGCCTTGGGTCGAGATATAGGGAACCTGGGGTGCGGGAAGCGTCGCCCATTCCGGCGTGGCCCGCGCCGTTTGAGCGGCTGCGGGGGACGTCGAGAGCGCCATGAGAGCGAGAGCTATCGAAAGATCTGTCTTCAGCGTGTGCATAGGATTTCCCAATCGGACGACTAAAATAGGGTGAAGTCAGCGTGCTCTCCGATCGGACGGAATCGCCCGATCGGTAAAAATTCGCGCAAGTTTGACGGACGTCACTCGCCGCCGTCGATTCTCTTCCCGATGATGGCGATGGCCCGTTCATAGACCTCAGCGGCGTTCCAGGCCTGGATCGCGGCGAAATTGGGCTCGCCGGGCTGATATCCCGCCCCGGCGCGCCAGCCGTGCGCTTTCAGGAAATTCGCCGTGGCCATCAATGCGTCGCCGGCGTTGTCGAGATTTCCGCCATTGCCGTAATGCAGGATGTTCTTGGGCAGAAACTGGGTCTGGCCGATTTCCCCATGCATGGAGCCGCGGGCGTTGGCCGAGAGCGTCCCACGATCGATGAGCGTCAGCGCGGCGTAGAGTTGATCGGTGAAATATTCGGGCCGGCGGCAGTCGTAGGCGAGGGTCGCGACGGCGGAGAGCGCATGCTGATTGCCATGCGCGGCGCCGAAACCCGTCTCCATGCCCCAGATCGCTATCAGCGGTCCCGGAGGCACTCCGTAGCGCTGCTCGATGGAATTGAACAGCGCGGCATGAGACTGCTTCATGGCGCGCCCGCGGGAAACGATGATCGAGCCGCCGCGCTTGGCCATGAAGGCGTCCAGCGACAGATGAAAGCTCTTCTGGCCGCGGTCGGCGGAAATCGTCGGGGCGTTGTAATGGGTGTTCATCAGGGCCGCTATGCCCGCGCCGCCGACGCCCTGCGCCCGCGCCTCATTGGCGAACTGCTGCTTCCAGGACTCGAAGCCCCCGGGACCATTGCCGCATTGCGCCGCCATGGCCTCTCCGGCGCCGAGTAGCGCGACCAAAGCCGCAGCGGCTATCGAGTTTATTTGCACGGCCCTGGTCATTCAGAACTCCTTCAGCGTCAAAATCCCGATTCGCGGCATCTTCGTCTGGGCGCCCGAGCGCATTTGCGCAAAAGCCGAGCGGGCTCCTGTGGTCAGAATGCGCTTCAAGTTTCTAATCTGACGCGATCTTTACGTTGCGGTCCGAGCTAAAACGCCATCGCGCGCCTTTCGCTGGCGGAATTCCCGCGCGCCAGAGCCGGAATCGGCGCGCGCATGTCAACAAAATGCAGCGTCCGTGTCCAGCCGGAAGGGGCAGATTTTCTGGAGCAAAGGGATTTTTGTGGGGCAGGGCGCCGGGCCGCCGGAGAAGCGAGGCTTGCGCTTCTCCGGGAACGAGGGGGAGGCGGCGTTATCATCCCCTGCGCGCAGCAAAGAAGGCAGCGAGCCGGGCCTTCAGTTCCGGCGTTTTGAGCGCCGCTTCAAAAATTCGGGCTTCTTCGAACATACGGGCGCGCAGTTCCTGGGGATCGCCGCGCATCAGGCGTCTTGCCGCCGCGATCGCCGCCGCCGGCTTGCGCGACAGGCGTTGCGCCGCCTCCATCGCCGTCCGAAGCAACTCGCTTTCCGGCGTCACGGCGTTGACCAGATTGAGGCGCGCGGCTTCTTCGGCCCCGAAGCTTTCGCACAGCAGGAGGTATTGAGCCGCTTTGGCGGGACCGAAGAGGCGCGGCGCGAGCAGGCTGACGCCCGCCTCAGGCGGCAGGCCGAGATCGACGAAGGGCATTTTGAAGCGCGCACCGGGCGCAGCGTAGACGAAATCGCAGTGAAACAGCATCGTCGTTCCGACGCCCACTGCGTCGCCCGCGACGGCGGCAACCATGGGCTTGGCGAAGGCCGCGATCGCCAGCACGAAGCGAAACGCCGGAAACTCTTCCAGCCGGGCCTCGTCGCCCAGAAAATCGGAAAGATCGTTGCCCGCGGTGAAATTGCCGCCCGCGCCGCAAAACAGAACAGCCGAGACGTCGCCGTCCGCCTGCGCCTCGCCCAGGGCGGCGATCGCGGAAAGATACATCTCGCGGTCGAGCGCGTTCTTCTTGGCCGGCCGGTTGAAGGTGATGCGCATTACGGCGCCTTCGCGGGCGACGGCGAGTTTCTCCCCCATTAATTGCTCCGGTCGGACGCTGTGGCCGCATAGCGCGACAATAGGAACGATTTTCGCGGATTGCAGGACAATGTCCAGTCGCTCGGCTGACCTGCTAGCCGAATGGTCCGCTCCTCCGCCCGGCTTTTTCGTCTTCGGAGGGGCAGGGGCGCGGACGCCGGCTCTCGGTCATCTCCAGAGCGCCAGCAGGATGATGATGGGAATCGGCACACCGAGCAGCCACAGCAGAATCGAGCGCATCATATTCGCCTCCCGGGGTGAGTTTGGGCGCCTTAAAGCCTCCAGCTCAGAACACGGCGCAAATGAAGCCCGTCGTCGCGGTGGCGACCGCCGAGCGCCGCCCCGCCGAAAGCCGCGCCCGCGCCGATGAGCATGGCGGCCGCAGAGATGAAGCTGAGCAACACCCCGATCTTGCGCGCCTTCTCCTCCAGCTGCTTCGTCTTGTCGTGATCGCTTTTCAGCTCCTGGGTCGCGGCGTCGACGCGCCGGGCCGCCTCCTGCGCGCCGATTCCTGTTTGCGCGGATATGACATTGACGACGTAGGAGCGGTCGGCCGGGGTCATTTCACCGGTGGCGAAGGCCTTCCGGAATGCGTCTCTGACCGTCTCTCTCGAAGCCGCATCCAAACCGACGGCGGTCTGACCCGATGCGAACCCTCCGGGGCCCTGCGCGGGGGCGGCGCCGCCCCTGTGCGCAGGCGCCTGAATGGCGGCGGTGGAAGCGGTTCCGTCCCCGCGCAACAGGCTGCTCGCCTGATAGTCGGCCGGATTGACCGCCTCGCCGCCGGAGCCGGCCTGCGAGACCAGATCCGCGCCGATTTTCCCGATGTGGTAGAGAGAAGAGGCGGAGGCGAAGGCGAGAATGACCATCGCCGCGCCCCAGGCGGAGAGGCCATGCATGCCGTCGCGCATTTCGGCTTCTTCCGGGTCGGCGACGAGGGAGCGCGCCCGCAGCCGGCCGCTGACATAGCCCCCGAGCGCGAAACTCGAAACGCTGACCCACAACAGCCAAAGCGCAAGCGCGAGATAATGTTGCAGCGGGTTCTCCCCCGAATAGGCGGAGGAGAGCGAGAGTCCGATGCCGGCGCTGAAAAAGGCCATTACGAAAACGACCGCGCAGGACACCGCCGTTCCGGCGGCTATGGCTCCCCAATCAGCGGGCGGCGTCGCCGCCGCGGGCTGGACCTGAGCCTGGGCCGGGATCTCGCGCGCGGCCGCGTCGGTCCTGACCGGACCGGTGGAAGTCTGAACCGCTTCGATCATGGCGTTGTCCTTCCGCTGGCGCGCCTTCCGATCGGACGGAATGGTCCGGCGGACCAAAAAAAGTGCGCCAGGTCAAAGAGTTGGAGCGGAATTTCGGGAAAATGCGCTCTAGCGCAGGCCCAGGAACGACAGAATGGCGAGAACCACCACCACGAGCCCAACCAGATAGATCACCGAGTCCATGAAGGCCTCCCGCGGACGCATGCCCACAGCGCTTTCATGAATAACGGCCGGAAATCTCGCTTGTTCCGTCGCTGGCGACTGATTTTCGGCCATCCGGTCATGCCCACGGCCGACGCCAAAGGGGCGAAGCCGGCGCAGGAAAAGCGGCGCTTACCGGCGCGGACGGCGCGAGGGCGAGCCAAACGCGCGACTATGCCGGCGACGGCGCCCGCTCAGGGCGGCGCCATGAACTCGGGGCCTACGGGAGATGTAACCGTTTCTTCGATTATCCGATCGATTTCCGCCATGGCGCCGGCGTCCAGTCGCCAACCCATCACGCCGTCGATAGGGGCGAGTTGGCCTCGCTTGCGCGCTCCCCAGAGCGCGACGATGTTGTCGCCGCGATCGAGAGCCCAGCGCAGCGCGAGGTGGATGACCTCCTTGCCGTAGGCCTCGCGGGCGAAGCGCGCGAGTCTTTCCACCGCGGCGATATATTGCGGCCGGCGATCGGGCTGGAACTTCGGGTCTCGGTTGCGCAGATCGTCGCCCGAAAACTGCGTGTCCCGGGTTATTTGTCCCGAGAGGAGCCCGCGGCAGATTGCGCCATATGCGAAGGCCGTCAGTCCTTTTCTCTTGGCGTAGGGCAGAATGTCGCGCTCGGCTCCGCGCTCGAAGAGATTGTAGGGCGGCTGAACCGTATGAAGCGGCGCGACGGCGGAAAATTCCTCCATTTGCTCCGGGCTGAAATTGCTCACCCCGACCGCTCTGATTTTGCCGGCGCGATAAAGCTCCGCCATGACGCCCGCGGTTTCGGCGGTAGGCGTTTCAGGGTCGGGCCAATGCACCTGATAAATGTCGATGACGTCGGTCTGCAGGCGTCGCAGCGAATCGTCGATTTCCTTCAAGATTCGTTCTCGCCTCGCGTTGCGGAACGGCCTGCCGTCTTTCCATTCCAGACCCGCCTTGGTCGCGATAACCGCCCGCTCGCGCCTTCCGCCCTGTTTCAGCGCCTTTCCGACGATCTCCTCGGCATGGCCGAAGCCGTAGACGGGCGCCGTGTCTATGAGGTTGACGCCGCGGTCCATCGCTTCGTGAATCGCGCCGATCGCTTCCGCCTCGTCGCTTCCTCCCCACATCCAGCCGCCGATCGACCATGTGCCGAGCCCGATCCGCGAAACCGCAAGCGAGGCTCCGGCAATGTCGACGAATTCCATTTCGGCTTTTGGCATTTCGATCCCTCGTCCCACCCGCGGAGCGGGTTCTCGTGCGGCAGTCCTTCCGACTGTCGCAGACTGTGCGTAGAGAGTTCGCTGCCGGAATATTTCAATCGGGTTGGACGCCCGAAAGACAGGCCCGGCTTTTCGACCCCGCCCAACCTGGAGCGCCTCCTGCCGGTTCATTGCGCATTCATTCGGCAGGTGTTTTTATGCTGGCGGCGAGCAACACGGTCCCGGGTTTCCCAGTCTGGCTCGCGACCGGACCCCAATCAATTCGCCGCGGTCCGCGGCGTGAACTTCGCCATAATTTGGAACCATGGCCAAGCTAAGGCGTTCTTCCTTACAGCCCGGCCCGCGATCGCCGCGCCGGGTTCACTTCGGAGGCAGGGCATGAACAGATTCAAAAAGATACTCACAACCGGCCTCGTTGCGGCGACGCTGGGCTCGACCGTCCTCGCCTCGACGCCGGCTGCAGCCTGGTGCAACGGCTGGGGCTGTGGCGGATGGGGCGGCGGCCCCAGCGCGGGCGCAGTCGCCGCGGGCGTCGTCGGAGGCATGGCGTTGGGCGCGATCGCTGCGGGCGCCGCTTCTTCGGCTTACCCCGGCTACTATGGCTATCCGGCCTACTCCGGTTATCCCGCTTATCCGGTCCGTCCCGCGCGCAGCTGTCGGGCTCGTTCCCCGGTTTATGACGCATGGGGCAACTTCGTCGGCTATCAGCGCGTCTACGTCGCCTGCTGATCAGCAGACAGGTCGATCGTTCCGCTTACCCGCCTGATGCGCTTTCGCTCTTTCGACGATGCGCCGCAGGCGGGAAAGCTTTTTATTGCCGGATAAACGCGGCGATCTCCTCGCCTCTCTCGTTCAGCAGCGCCAGCAGCGAATCTTCGAGCCGGAGGCTGCGAGCCGCTTCGAGGGCCGCAAAATATTTGAACTCCAGGCCGGCGAGTTCCGGCGGGCAGGCCATCCGCGTGGCGGCGAGGTGGCCGAAGCTTACTTTATCGCCTTCGATCCTGGCCTTGCCTGAGGCGCGGTTGCAGCCCACCGTCGTCGAAACCGCGCCGTCGGCGGCGATCTGCAAACGCGTCTTGGTTCGATCGAAATCCGCCGCGCCGCTCAGCCGTTCCAGGCGCCAGTTTCCCGCCAGATCGTGAAGGGTCTCGGCATGCGCGCACGAGAGGGCCAGAAACAGAGCGGCAAGTATCGGCGACACGCGCATCGGCGCTCCTGGTAATTTGGAATATCGATTGTCCACCCTAATTCTCCGATCAGGCAAGGCCTGGGCGCCGGCGCGCTACACCACGGTTGAGGAGCCGGCGTCCTCGCGGTCCGGCCGATCAATAGGTGGCCGAGACCGTGTTGTTTCCGTGGTGTTTGGCGTGATGCTTGCCGCTGTAGCCATAAGCGTTGCTCGGCGTCTTGCTCGCGCCGCGCGACTTCTGGGTGTCGCTGGAGCTGTTCATCTGGCTCTGATTGGGGCTGGCCCCGGTGTTGTCGTTGGCGGCCCCGCTCGAACCGGTGTTTGCGCTTTGGGCCAGCGCCGCGCTGATCAACAGGAAGGCCGCCGCCGCCGCCATCGCCGATGCCGGTAATCTCATTGCCTTGCTCCTTGCTGGGTGGGGCCTCACGCCCGTTTGGAGCAAATTCGCGCCCGGCGCTGCGCAAGCAAGCGCAGCATTGCAAAAGACCGTTGAAATTCCAAAACGACGGGCGGGGGCCCGTCTTTGGGAGGCGGCCCGGGAGCAGGCTGGGCTTCTCCGGCGCAGGACTGGAGAGAAGAGGCCCGGCCTGACCAGCGCCGCAGACGAGACAGTCTTATTAAAGCCGGGCGACCACGGCGAGGCGCTTTATCTCGCCGTTTTGATAGGCGCGCAGAAAGGCGCTGTAATCCCTGAAGGACACGCATCCGTTGGAGTCGCCGTTCGGCCCCAACATATAGGTGTGGGCCAGCAGGCCCGAGCGTCCATAGACCGTCTGCCCGCCGACGGGCGTGAGGCGCAACGCCTGCACGCCGTGGAACAGCGCTTCGCGCAGGGTCAGCTCATAGACGTTCGGCGGGGTCGCGCCATGCATTCTCTCATGCACGAAGCGTGGATCGTCGATCCTCTGGCCGAGGCCCGAATGCGCTTCCAGCCGCTGGCCGCTGGGTAGGTAGACGGTATGAGCCGAGATATCGTAGATGGCGGTATAGCGATCGTAGCGCTGGGCTGTGGGCAACGCTGCGCTACGCGCGATGCTGGTCACGCCGCCGCGCATTTCGCTCTCCGGCGCTGCATAGGCGAGCGAGCGGCCCGGCGCCTGTTGCTGCTGGGGCTGATTCTGCTCGCCGAACCCGCCGAAGATTTTCTCGATGAAAGAGCGGTTGTCCTCCGCCGGGGCAGGGCGGATGGCGGCCGCGGCCTGGCGCATTTGCCGGCCGGCAGAGCGCATCGGCGGCGCAGCGGCGGGGAGACTGGCCGCCTGCGGCAGGCCGTTGGGGCGGCGCGGCGGCTGCGGCGCCTCGGTCTGAACGGCTGGCGCTTCCAGCGCCTGATGTTCTTCGGACCTTTGCGGCGGCAGCGGAAACTCCGGCGCAGCCGGTTCAAGGCGCGCTATTATCGCCGGCGGTTCCTGTATCTCCGGCCTTTCCCGGCTCGAGCTCAGCCTCAGCTCGGATTTACCCGCCGCCCAGGGAGTCGGCAGAGTCTCGGACAGGGCGGCCGTCGTTTTGGTGCGCGCTGCGGCGCGCAGATTGACGAGAATGCCGCCGGACCATCCGGTGGTGGAAGCCGCTGCGGCGGACTCGGTGGCCGCCGCCGTGTCTCTTAACTTTTGAGCGTCGCCTCTTTCGTCCGGCTGAAGGCCCCAGGCGGCGGCGAGAACGCCGAAAGCGACGGCGCCGGCCGCAGGGATCGTGCGGGAAGAAATGTTCAGCGAAATGCGGCGGCTCTGGAACGCTACAAGACCACTAGGCACGCTAAGACCCTTTTTCATTCTCCCAACCCGAAATGATTTTCCCACGCAAGCCTTTCGACTTAGCTAACGAATGCTGAATCTCGCTTCGTCATTTTGAGCTTAATCGAACTGGCGCGCGGGCCACGCCGCAGCTTCCTTCAACCAGAGCATCGGGGCCGCGCTTGGGCTTTATCGCGGCCATTTCGCGAAATTTGTGGCCGAGAAGGGGCAAGGGGGCCGGCGGCCTACTCGAGGGGACGCAGGTTTTCACCGCGAGCGCCGCCGTGTGCAGGCGGGGGGAGTCAGGGGAATTTGGCCTCACGCCTTCGCTTCCGACGGCAGAGCATGCTCGGAGAAGGAGTTGCGCTGCGACTTCGACGACCGGAACTATCCCTCCCCGCGGGCGTTGGGGCGGCAGAGAGTCTCGCCTCGGCGAACACTCTGCCTTCGAAGGAGAACAGCAATGCAAAGACTGCGCGTAGTTCTTTCGAGCGCCACGGCAGCGCTGATTGTCGCGAGCACGATTTACGCCTCCACGCCCGCTGAAGCCCGCTGGAGCGGCGGCTGGGGTCACGCCGGCTGGGGCGGAGGCGGTTGGGGTCGAGGCGGCTGGGGTCACGCCGGTTGGGGCGGCGGCTGGGGCCGAGGCGGCTGGGGCCATGCCGGCTGGGGTCATGCCGGTTGGGGTCGCGGCTGGGGCTATGGCGGCTATGGCCGAGGTTGGGGCTATGGCGGCTACGGTCGCGGCTGGGGCTATGGCGGCTACGGCCGCGGCTATGGCGGCGGCTGGGGCTGGCCGTTTGCAGCCGGACTGCTCGGCGGGACCGTGCTCGGCGCCGCCGCTACCTATCCCTCCTATGACTACGGCTACGCCTATCCCGGTTACGGCGCCTATGGCTACGCCGGCTACCCCACTTATTCGACCGGTTACGGTTACTGCGGCTGCTATTAGAGCATGTTCCCAAAAAGTGCGAAGCGGTTTTTGGAAAAGAACATGCTCCTTCAATAAGTTTTGGAGCGCGTTCGAACGACCCGAAATCGCTTCAAGCGGAGACATAGCCTGGAGCCCGGCCACGCGCCGGGCTCTTCTTATCTTTCATCCAATTTGAGCGTCAGGCATTTGGCTGCGCCGCCCGCTTTGAAGAACTCCGACAGCGGCGTGAGAACCGGCGTAAATCCGGCTTCGTGCAACCGTCTCTGCAAGGCTTGGGTCGCGTCGTTCAGGAACACGGCTCCTCGAGCCTCCACCGCATTGCATGCGAAGAACATCGCATCCTCTTCGCTGACAGGGATGAGCTTTTCCTCTCCCGCGAGAGTCGCAATCTTTTGTTGCGAGTCGTGATCGAAGGCCTGCGGATAATAAAGCAGCCAACCGCCCGGCAGCGGGCAAAAGCAGGTGTCGAGATGATAGAAGCGCGGGTCGACGAGACGCAGCCCTACTGTCGATCGTCCGAGGATATTCTCGATCAGCGCCGGAGCTTCCTTGCTCGTTCGCCAGCCATGGCCGCACCAGATCAGGGGCTGCGCACGGTCGAACAATGCGTCGCCCGCGCCTTCGAACGCGATGTCCTCCGGCCAGGGAGCCTCCTTGAATCCTTCTTTTCGGAACCACTCGCGAAACCACCGTTCCTCGGGCCGGCGTTCCGGCGCGCGGAAGCGGCTGACGATAACCATGCCCGCGAAGGCGAGGCCGGCGTTGGCGGTGAAGACCATGTCCGGCGCGCCGGCCTGCGGGGCAATGAAGCGCAATCTCGCTCTGGCGGAAAGCTGCTCAGCGAGATACTTCCATTGCAATTCGGCCAGCTCCCGCTCGGCTTTGCCGATCTGGCGCTCCATCCAGGGATTGATGACGTAGTCCACGCCGAAGTGGTCCGGCGCGCACATCAGTATGCCCTCCGTGGCCAGAGCGGGAGCGGCGCCCTGCGGCGCCGGCTCGAGCAGGAGCGGAGCTGCGGCGCGTTTCATCGCTTGCGCGGTCATCGATGAGGTTCTCCTTTCAGGCGTAGCGCCGCTCGTTGTTTCGCAACTGCAGAAGGCCGAAAAGATTCTTGGGGTCGGCCAGTTCGGCCACGAGTTCGATAGTTTGTCCGACGCCGGTCTCCCGCGATAGATCCATCAGCAGGCGAAGCACCGAAAAATCCTCTACCGCGAAGCCGACGCCGTCGAACAAAGTGATCTCCCTCTCCGATCGGCGACCGGGCTTTGCGCCGGAGATCGTCTCCCAGATTTCCGTGACCGGGTGATCGGGCGCAAGCTGTTGGATCTCCCCTTCTAGCCGCGTCTGCGGCGCATATTCGACAAAAATATTGGAACGCAGCAGGAGGTCGCGCGAGATTTCGGTCTTTCCCGGACAATCGCCGCCCAAGGCGTTGATATGCGCGCCTGCGCCGATCATGTTGCCTGAGAGCACCGTCGCGCGCTTCTTATCGGCGGTAATCGTTGTGACGATATCTGCGTCGACAGTCGCCTCTTCCGCGCTGCTGCAGCGGATAATGGAAACATCGAAGCGCGCCATGTTGCGCGCGAATTTTTCCGCGGCTCGAGGGTCGATGTCGAAAATGCGCAAATTGTCGACGCCCATGATGACCCGAAAGGCGCATGCCTGAAATTCCGATTGCGCCCCAAGTCCGATGATCGCCATCGTCCGGCTATCCGGGCGCGCAAGACTGCGCGCTGCGAGCGCCGAGGCGGCCCCGGTGCGGAAAGCCGTCGCCAGAGTCATATCGGCGAGAAGAAGCGGATAGCCGGTTTCGACGTCTGCGAGCGCGCCGAAGGCCACGACCGTTTGCAATCCTCGCCGGGTGTTGCCGGGATGCCCGTTTACGAATTTGAACGCATAGGCCGCGTGATCGGAGGCGGGCATGAGTTCTATCACGCCGCTGGGGAAATGGCAGGCGCTGCGCGGCGATTTGTCGAACTCCTCCCAACGCAGAAAGTCGTGGCGCAGATAGTCATGGAGGCGCAGCCAGAAACTCTCCAGGCCTGTCTCGTTCACGATTGCAGCGACGTCGTGCGCGTCCAGAAAGACAGCCATTTCAGCCTTCCTCGCCTGAGAGCTCCGAGGATAGAAAGGCGGGCGATCAAGAAAAATGGCAATCCTTTATCAAATGCGATGTCCTTTTGCGCAATTCGCCATATCATTCGAGCATATCGCAAGAGAAAGCCATGGACGACCTCGATCGCCGACTTATAGCCGAGCTGAGGATCGACGGCCGCGCGCCGCTGTCGAAGCTCGCGCTCTTGCTTGGCGTCTCGCGCGGCACTGTGCAGAACAGGCTCGACCGGCTCTTGGCCTCAGGCGTCATCCTGGGCTTTACGGTTCGGGTAAAGCCGTTCGCCGAAAGCGAAAGGATTCGCGCCATCGCGCTGATCGAGGTTTCGGGCAAGAACACGCGCCGCGTCGCCAAGGCGTTGCGCGGATTGCCGCAGATCGGAGAGCTTTACAGCACCAACGGCGCCTTCGATCTCGTCGCCGAAATAGAGGTGCGGGACCTCGCCGAGTTCGATTCAGTGCTTTCCACGCTGCGCGCGATCGACGGCGTCGCCCGCAGCGAAACTAATTTGCTCCTCGCTCCGGCCTGACGCACTGACTAACGTCCTGGCTTCCAGGGCCAGGGATTCCGGAATGCTGACGCGGAAAGTCGCGCCGCGCCCAGGCGCAGACTCTGCCTTGATCGTCCAGCCGTGGCGGTCGCAAATGGATTTGACCGCGGCGAGGCCGATGCCGTTGCCTGGAAACTCTTTCCCGGGCTGGAGGCGCAGGAAGGGCTCGAAAATCGTCTCGGCGTATCTGGGTTCGAAGCCGATTCCGTTGTCGTTGACCGAAAGCCGGATCTCGCCGTCCTTTTGGCAGGCGCAGATCCTGATGATCGGATTCTCGCCCTCCTTGTGGAATTTAATGGAGTTCGAGAGCATGTTCGACATCATGCGCGTGAACTGCGCCCGGTCGGCGCGCACCTTCAAGCCATCCTGAATCCTGTTTTCGATCCGTGCGCCCGTGGCTTTGATAAGCTCGGAAAAATCTCCTTCCACCTGTTCGATCTCGGCGCCGACATTGATGAATTCAAGCTTGAGTATCGCGGAAATATCCGAGCAATATTCAAGCAGCCCCTCGACCAGGCCTCGCGCCCGCAGCGCCGAATTATGCACGACTTCGCATGCATATTTAGCGGTCGCGGGGTCGTCGTCGGCGACCGCGATCTTGAGAAGATCGGAGAACGAAGCGATCTTTCGCAGGGGCTCTTGCAGATCATGCGCCGCGACATAGGCGAAACGGGAGAGTCGGCTGTTGATTTCTTCGAGCTGGCGGGTGCGAAAGCGCAGCTCGCTTTCGATCTTCTTATATTGCGTTACGTCGAAAACAGTGACCGAGACGTAGTTTTCCGAAACGGTCTGAATCGGAGTGACCCCGACGCGCAGGATAAGGTCGGTTCCCTCCTTCCGGCGACCCCGGAGTTCGCGGTCGTCGCCGATCATGACGCGCATGGGCCGATCCAGGTTCGACCGCACCAACTCGTCGGCCTCGGGCGAGAAGAGGATGTCGATGGGCTTACCGGCGAACTCGCCATGTTCATAGCCGAAGAGGGCCTCGGCGGCGGCATTGGCGTGAACGATCGTTCCTTGTGCGTCGACCAGGAAGCGACTGGCGAAGGAAGTGTCGATAAGCGTGGTGAGCCACGCGTAGTTGTGGAAGGGCATGGCGGAAGCTTTGCTGGTGGACCGCGGCGTCGGATCGCGGCGTTCGCCTGTACGTAAAACCACATAGGGTCGCCCGGCGCCGTTTCCGGCTCGGGCGCAAGCGCAAGAACGCCGATTTTTTTCTAGCTGCATAGAGGCGGCCCGCGCGCAGGGGGCGGGCGTCGTCTCGGGCCGTTGGAAAAGGAACCCGGAGCGCGCGTGTGCGATCCAGAGAAAAAGTTTGTCGGCCTCCATTTCGACTGTTATCTTTTTTCAATGGCGGAGTCCGCGCTGAACACATTGCTCGCAAGCGTCCGCGCCGCCTGCGGAGGGCTGCTAGACGTCGCCTACCCTCCAGCCTGCCTCGTCTGCCGGGAGGCGGTCGGGTCGCAGGGCGGGCTCTGCGCCCGCTGCTGGCGAGAAATGTCTTTTATCGAGCGCCCCTTTTGCGAAAGACTAGGCGCGCCCTTCGAGCGCGAGGAAGGGGCCCGGGAAGGGATGATATCGGCCGAGGCAGCGGCCTATCCTCCGGTCTTTCGACGGGCGCGCGCCGTCGCGCTTTATGGCGGCGCGGCGCAAGTTCTGGTCTCGCGCCTCAAGTTCCATGACCGGCTGGAACTGGCGGAGCCCATGGGCCGGTGGATGGCGCGGGCTGGGGCGGAGCTGCTTGGCGACGCCGCGCTCATATTGCCCATGCCGCTGCATAGGCTGCGACTCGTCGAGCGACGCTACAATCAGGCCGCCGAACTCGCGCGGTTCGTCTCGCGGGAAAGCGGGACCCCGGTCGATGTGGCGGCGCTGGAGCGGGTGAAGCTTACGCAGCCTCAGGTCGGGCTCTCGCGTAGCCAGCGGGCCGCCAATCTCGCGGGCGCCTTTCGCGTCGCCCCTCTGGCGGCCGCGAGGATTTCCGGGCTCAATTTGGTCCTCGTCGACGACGTGCTCACCACGGGAGCCACGGCAAATGCGGCCGCGCGGGCGCTTCTGAAGGCAGGCGCCGCACGGGTCGACCTGCTTGTTTTCGCAAGGACCGTGACAGCGCCATAATTTGTTGTATTAGAGGCTTTTAACCTCGGATTCGACATGGCCCTCATCGTCATCTACACAACCTCTACCTGCCCCTACTGCTTGGCGGCTAAGGCCCTGCTAGAGAAGAAGAAAGTTGCCTTCGAGGAGATTCGAGTGGATGGCGACCGCGCGGGCCGGGCCCGGATGACGGAACTTGCCGGCGGGCGGACCAGCGTGCCCCAGATCTTCATCGACGGGCGGCATATCGGAGGGTGCGACGACCTCTATCAACTGGACAGCGAGGGTGGACTCGATCCGCTGCTTGCCGCTGGAGAGACGAAAAAGTGATCCATTATTCGCTGATTTGCGACAAAGGGCATGAGTTCGACGGCTGGTTCCGGGACAGTGCGGCTTTCGACGCCCAGGAAGCCGCCGGCTCAGTGCATTGTCCTTTTTGCCAGTCGAGCAAGATCGCCAAGGCTCCGATGGCTCCGAACATCCTGCGCGGCGCCGGCGCTCGGCAAGTCCAGAGCGGGGAAGACGAGCGCCAGGCCGAGGCGGCGCGCGAGGTTGCGCTGCTGGATGAACGCGACGCCCAGTTGCGCGGCGCCATTCGCGAACTTCGCGAGAAAATCGTTTCTGCGACGGAGGATGTCGGGGAGCGATTCCCGTCCGAGGTGCGCAAGATTCAGGACGGCGAGGCCAGCGCCCGCGCGATTCGTGGAAAGGCCACCTTCGCCGAGGCCAAGGCTCTGCTGGACGAAGGCATAGAAATCATGGCCCTGCCCGCGAGTTTCAGCGGCGAGGGGAATTGATCGGCCCGGGGCTGAGCCGCACAAGGAGAGCCCGCGCTCACTCCGGCGTGAAAATCAAAGCTACGCCGTTGATGCAATAGCGCAGGCCCGTCGGCGGCGGGCCGTCGTTGAAGACATGTCCGAGATGAGACCCGCACTGGCTGCATTGGACCTCGGTTCGAACCATGCCGTGGCTACGATCCTGAGTAGCCTCCAGCGAGCCGATCAATGGCTCGAAGAAACTCGGCCAGCCGGAGCCGCTTTCAAATTTGCGGGTCGAGACGAAGAGCGGCTGACCGCAGCCGGCGCATGAAAATGTCCCGGCGCGCTTCTCGTAAGTCAGGGCGCAGCTTCCAGGCCGCTCGGTGCCATGGCGGCGCATCACCTCATATTGCTCCGGCGTGAGGCGTTCCCGCCACTCCTGTTCCGTTCGGGTGACGGTAAAGGTCTTGCCTGACAAGCTCATCGCTGGCGCTCCGCAGTCCTGCATAGATCAAGTATCGAGCGAGGCGCTCTTCCTGGCAAGGGGCGTCACTGGGGCCGTCGCCGGTAATTGGCGTCGAGCCGGCGCATGAAGGCGTCGAAGGAGCATGTTGTATCGAAGGCGACCTGCGCCATCGCTGATTTGAAGCCTGCGAAATAGGTGTCGCCTTCGCGGTCGAGCTGGGAAAGCCGCTGCTCCAGCGCCCTGCGGCGTCGTTCCAGCTGTTCGATTTCCATGCGGTCGTCGACCCGTGCGACCCCGGTGTCTCTCTTCATCTTGCGTCTGAGATCCATGATGCGCGTGGATAAGAGATCTGCGCGCATCTCTAGTCCCGGATGAAGTCCCGTTCTTGGCATGTCTGGGCCTTTCTCAAGCTTTCATGCTGATGACTGAGATATTGGCGCGCAGGTCCATGCGATCAACGCCGGCGAACGCCATTTTCCAGCGCCTCGCGAAGCGCTGCGGCGTTGTTACGTTCCGCGTCCTTCGCGGCGAAGAGCAGGGTGAGTTTATCGCCCTGACTGCGCATGGCGCGCAGTTCCGCGAGCGCGACGCTGTCACGAAGCTCGGCGAGATAGCGCCTTCTGAACTCGGTCCATTTTTTCGGATCATGTTTATACCAGCGGCGCAGGCCGTCGCTCGGCGCGACATCCTTGAGCCAGGCGTCGATCGCCGCGTCTTCGCGTTTCAATCCGCGGGGCCAAAGGCGATCGACCAGCACACGCAGGCCGTCGCTCTTGCTCGGCGCCTCATAGGCGCGTTTGATTACGATAGCGGCTTGGCCCATTTCGCGAAGTCTCTTCAGGAGGAATTCGGGTCGTCGATGGCGCTCGCGACTCCCTTTCTCAACAGATAGTTCCGTCCGAATGCGTGAAAAGCGTCACAGGTTCACGGGCGCCCGTTCTTTTCCCAGGCGCGAGCCAGAGTTTCGAGCGTATCGCGAAAGGTTTGGGCGATCTTGCCGGCGGCGCGCTCGCAATCGCGCCCTTTTCGGGTCGGCGGCGCTTCCCGGTTCTTGCCGGCGGCGAAAGCGTCGCGTCTGGCGATCTCCCGAAAGCAGAGCCCCTCGCCGATGATCAGCGTCACGACCCTGGCCGCGCTGGCGCCGACTTCCTGCGCGATAGAGTCTTTGAGCGCCTGCGCCGATCGCGCGGCGTCGATGCGGCCCGCCAGGGCGTGTTGCAGCGAGAAAGAGGAGAAGGGCGCCGGGTTCCTCTGGCCGAAGTCGCGGGCGGTGCGCCGGCCGGAGGCGAGCTCCAGGACCGCGTCGATATAGCGTCCGGCCTCGAAGGCCGCGGGCGATATCCTCTTGCGCCGGGCTTCATATTCCAGAATGTCGATTTTGGCGTTGACCGCGACGCGCCGCCGCCGCCGGGGGTCCACCGGGTCGTCAACCTCGGCGTGAACGATATCGATCTTGCCGGCTGCGCGCAGTCCCTTGCGCGGCAACTCGCAGCCGTCGCTTCCCTGCGGCGCCGAATTGCGGGCGGCGCTCAGCCTTTGCGCTCTGCGGTTCATCTGGATTTTCCGGGTTTGAGTTGATCTGGCTGCTTGCGCGCTCGAGCGTCTCTCACAGGCGACCTCGCCAAGGCGTCGAGCGATCTCTCTCCGCCCGGCCGGGGAATGAGCCGAGCGCGCGGAGCCTTTGAGTTCCTTCAGTCCGTCGCGCCCTCGGGCTTTCCTGAAAATGACGGAACGAACGCCGTCTCGTCTTCGCAGGCGCGCTCCATGCGCAGGGTCAGCTCCCCATGTAGAATCGCAAGGTCAAAGGCGGAAAAGCGCGTGGGCGCGGGACAATTGCTTTCTCTCGCAGACCATTCGCTGAGCGCGCGCTCCGCGCGGTCGACGCGATGGCGTTCGTCATCGATGAGGCGGATGCGCTCTTGGGGATCCAGCGCGATGGATAGGCGCCCGTCGAGGCGGGCGAGAAAGTTCAGGATGGCGGGTTTCATGGCGCTCCCCGAATTGAGGGTGAGGACCAGCTTATGATGTTTTTAAATCGCGTCAAGGTGGAAGAGATATAAAAATCGCTCCAGGGTTGCGGTCGGGATTCGCCGGCCCAGCGTTTTTCGCCGTTCGGCCGTTGGGGGAACGAGAAACAGCAAACAAGCGGGACCGCGCCAATCGGCTTGGCGCGGTTTGGGCGGCGCAAAAATTGGAAGGCTGCAGCTTTTGCGCCGAGCTATCGGCGCATTTAGAGATCCATCATCACTTTGCGGACGCGCCCGATAACCGTGGGAGGCGCATCGAGGTAAATCGCCTCGTGGGCCGGATTGGTGGAATAAGGCTCGAGCCTGTCGGGTCGGCTCATCCAGCGCTTGAAGGTCGCTTCGGCATGGTCGGGCGTGGCGAAGACATAAAAGCGCCGCGGCTGCAATAAAGTGTCGGCGCGATCAACGATGATGACTGATCCTTCGGGCGCGACGAGATTCATCGAATCGCCGACGACCCGAAGCGCGAGATAATCTCCTGGCGGCAGCCCCGGCACGGGTAGATAAGGGTTTTCGCCGCGCTCCACCGCAGTGGGCTCGGAAAAGCCGGTGGCGGCGACCCAGGAGCCCATCGGCGCTTCGGCGACGTCCGCGCCGAAGTCCCTGTCGCCGATGAGCCGAGGGCCGAGGCCGGTAGTGACCCAGTAGGTGCGCAGCCCGAGCGCGTCGCAGATGCGCTGAAGATTGTCGACGCGCGGCCATCGTGTGGAGCTGCGTCGGATCTGGCTGAGAAAAGTGCGCTCGAGCCCCGCGCGGCTGGAGGCCTCGTTCTCGGTAATTTTGAGCTCGGCCAGACGCTCGGAGATGCGATCGAGGATTTTTTCGCGCGATATATCCATGGCGTGATTTTCAAATTTCCTGTGCCGAATAGACAGCGAGATAAAAACATTTGACAAGCGGTTTATAAACATCATAATCGCGCCATGTCAAAGTTTTCCCTTCCGCGCGCGTCCTCCTCCTGCCTCCCTGCGCGGAAACTGCGGCTGGTCTCCTGCGAGGCCAGCCGCCTTTTTCGGTGGGCGAGATCGGGCAAAGCCCGGCCAGCGAAGCTCAAGCGCTACATTGATTTTCAACTCTCGGGACGCCTTGGCGTCCATCAGACATAGCGGGGAAGCCATGCGGCTTGCAGGAGCGCTAAACCTTAGTTTTGACGGTCCGCCCCGGCTATCGCTATTTTCCAGCCGAAGACACGGAGGATTCCTCGCAATAGAAATTCGTGAGGATCAGGGCGATGAGGCCGATCCTAGCGCTGAAATCGCTATCTTCGTGCCGCCGGCCCTCATGGAGCGACTCGCTTGCGCGATCTCCGCTTTCAACCTGGCAATGGAAGCTGGGCCAGATTCGTGACAGAAAGGCCCTTATCCAGCGAAATTTTGCGTAATTTCCGCAGCCGGGGTGCGGGGGGTGCTAAGCCAAACGCCAGGGCGGCGGCCCCTCGGTCGATCACGTGAGCGAAATCGTTCTTATCCTCTTTTCGGGGCGTGGCAGTCGCGATACTAATTTTCTCATGATCCAGTCCGCTGAAGAGCTTAAACGCGCCGCCGCAGAGCTGGCGCTCGATTTCGTCGCCCCAGGCATGAGGCTCGGCCTCGGCACGGGCTCCACCGCCGCGCATTTTGTCGATCTTCTCGGCGCGAAGGTCCGCGCCGGCTTCAAGGTGGTTTGTGTTCCCACCTCAGAGCGCACCCGCTTGCAGGCGCAGAGCCTCGGCATAGCGCTCGCAACGCTCGATGAGTTGCCGCAGCTCGACCTTACGGTCGACGGCGCCGATGAGTTCGACGACTCGTTGCGGTTGATCAAGGGTGGCGGCGGCGCGCTTCTGCGCGAAAAAATCGTCGCGGCGGCCTCCACACGCATGGTGGTCATCGCGGATGAGAGCAAACATGTGGAAACGCTCGGGCGTTTCCCGCTGCCGGTCGAGATCGATCGCTTCGGCGCGCGCGCAACGCAACTGCAGGTGGAAGCGGCGGCGAGGGAACTGGGGCTTTCCGGTCCGGTAGATATGCGGCGTCGCGGCGAAGCGCCTTTTGTCAGCGATGGCGGCCATTTCATTCTGGATTGCGGCTTCGGCGCCCTGCCGGACCCCGAGGCGCTCGCTGCGCGGCTGGTCGCCATCCCGGGGGTGGTGGAGCATGGGCTTTTTCTCGGCATGGCCAGCGCCGTGGTGGTCGCCAGCGCGCATGGCGTACGCACGCTGGGCCAAGCGGGCGGTTAAAATTGAAAAAGCCGGACGATGGAGTTCCTGACTGAGGCTCGTCCATCCTCCCCCAAAGAAAAAAGCCCGGCTGGAGATGCCGGGCTTTTTTACTTCTTTTGCTGTCGATCGCCTCAGTAGGAGGCGATGACCGGCGCGGGCTGGCCAAAATTGAAGTGATAAT
This sequence comes from Methylocystis heyeri, assembly GCF_004802635.2. NCBI lineage: Bacteria > Pseudomonadati > Pseudomonadota > Alphaproteobacteria > Hyphomicrobiales > Methylocystaceae > Methylocystis > Methylocystis heyeri. The sequence continues at coordinate 1,953,801 of NZ_CP046052.1, read as the reverse complement.
TGAGGCCGGCGCGGACCGTGTTAAACTGCGGATGGTAGTGGTAGCCGAAGTTGAAGCCATAGCCGCCGGTAGCGTTGCCGCCCGAGAGGTCGGTGTAGAGATATTCGACCTTGGCGGACCAGTTCGGCATGAACATCCATTCGACGCCGCCGCCGGCCGTCCAGCCGGTGGGGTTGTTGGTCCAGGCCTGGGCGTCGACCTGGCCGTAGGCGAAGCCGCCCGTGCCGTAGACCAACAAGGTAGGCGTCACGAGATAGCCGGCGCGACCACGGATGGTGCCGAACCAGGGCAAGCCGATGCGGTTGAGCGCCGTGGCCAGATAGCCGAAGGTGTATGCGCCGCGCGTGCCGCCGCTGATGCTTGTGCCCTGGAAATCGGCTTCGACGCCGACGACAAACGAATTGAACTGGAAGTTATAGCCGCCCTCGATGCCCCCGGAGACGCCTCCCGAGTTGCCGGCCCTGGAACCCCAGCTGCCGCCGAGATTGGCGCCGCCGTACAAGCCAGCCCAGGTGAGAACCGGCGGCGGCGGAACATAGGCGGGAGCCTCTTTGCGCATCGGCAGATCGGCGGCGAGCGCGGCGCCCGCAGAACAGGCAAGCGCCAGCGCAATGAGGGATGCTTGTTTCTTCATAACCAACTCCTTCATGAAACTGCGGACGAAATGCGCAGAATCCATACCCCGATACTACTCCTTGAATTCCAGACTAAAACCCTTTTGCGGACTAGGAGTTGGTTCAGCCTTCGCTTTTGTTCCCAGCTGTTGCAAGACTGTCACATTATTGGGCTCTGGCGCCTAATATATATGCATTTCGTAGGGTGCCATTTTGATTGTCGTTTGCTTGCGCACTCGGCTATTCTGCGCCTTTTGTGCCTTGTCGCGAAAACTCCCGCAGAGTCGCCTTTTCTTTATTGATGCGAGGAGCGCGCGCAGCTAACCCAAACCGAGAACCGCAGATCGCCGCGAAAAGGACGCCGCCATGACCGGATACGACTATGACCTCTTCGTCATCGGGGCGGGATCCGGAGGCGTGCGGGCGGCGAGAATCGCCGCGAGCCATGGCGCGCGGGTCGCCGTAGCGGAGGCGTTCCGGGTTGGCGGCACCTGCGTCATCCGGGGCTGCGTGCCGAAAAAGCTCTATGTGCTGGCCAGCCGCTTCCGCGACGAATTCGAGGACGCGAAAGGTTTCGGCTGGAGCCTCGACGAGCCCTCTTTCGAATGGGGCGAACTCGTCGCAGCCAAGGAGAAGGAGATTACACGGCTCGAGAGGATTTACGCCGAAAATCTCGCCAGGGCAGGCGTTGCGATCATTGGCCAGCGAGCCGTGGTCGACGGACCCCACGCCGTTCGCCTTGCCGACGGGAGGCATATAAGCGCCGGGAAAATTCTGATCGCCACAGGCGGCGCGCCCACGAGCGTCGACATTCCAGGCATGGAGCTGGCGCTCACCTCCAACGAGATTTTCGACCTTCCCGAGTTTCCACGGCGGCTTCTCGTCATTGGCTCGGGCTACATAGCGGTGGAATTCGCCGCCATCTTCGCGCGGCTGGGAGCCAGCGTGGTGATGAGCTTCAGGGCCGATCTCCCGCTTCGCGGCTTCGATCATGATTTGCGCCGTCTGCTCGCCGAGGCCCTTGCACAAAGCGGGGTCGCTATGCTGCCCGGCGTTACGCCCAAAAGCCTGCGCCGTGCGCCCGGCGGCCTCACCGTCGAATTTGCGAACGGCCAATCGGGTGAGTTCGACGCGGCACTCGCGGCGACGGGTCGCGCCCCGGCCACAGCTGGGCTGGGCCTCGTCGCCGCCGGCGTGCGGCTGCAAAAGAATGGCGCGGTCTGCGTCGATTCGTTTTCGAGAACCAGCGTAGAGTCGATTTTCGCGGTCGGAGACGTCACAGACCGCATCAACCTCACGCCCGTCGCCATCCGTGAGGGGCACGCCTTCGCGGATACGCAATTCGGCGGGCGGGAAGTCAAGGTGGACTACGATCTCGTGCCCAGCGCCGTATTCACAACGCCGGAGATAGGGACCGTCGGCTGCTCGGAGGAAGAAGCCCTGCGCCGTTACGGAGAGCTTGCGGTCTATGAGACCTCGTTCCGCCCGATGAAGGCGACGCTGTCCGGGCGCGCGGAAAGGGTTTTCATGAAGCTTCTGGTCGACTGCGCCAGCGAACGGGTCGTGGGCGCGCACATTCTTGGCCCGGAGGCGGGGGAGATGGCGCAGCTCATTGCGATCTCCATGAAGATGCGCGCGAAGAAGAGCGATTTCGACGCGGCCATGGCCTTGCATCCGACAATGGCTGAAGAGCTGGTCACCATGCGTAATCCTTCTCGGCTCGTGAAAGCGCCGGGAGAACAAGGAAAATAATCATTTGCCGCCCTGCGTCCGAGCCCTAATTGAGGATCGCGAGACGCCCGGGGACGCCCGAGAAGGAGGTTGTAGTTTTTTAAACGTCTTACGTAGACGACACAATTACAGCGTCGCCGCCGACCTAGTATCTTCTTCAAACGCAAGGGAGTTGCGGGGGTTGCAGAGAGTGGAGCGCGGCTATGATTTCGCTTAACGAGTGCAAGGATTTCGCGGGTCTAGTCCTGGATGAGCTAATATTGGGCGCGGGTCCGACGGAAGCGCATCGTGCGAAGCTTTCTGCGTATGAGTTGAATTTGAAATGGGGCGCCGAAACCGTGCGCGAACTCATCATCAGCGATATTCGCGTTGCGCGCGACCTCGGCGCTGCGCGGCTCGCGGCGGACTTGCTCGTCGTTCTGCGCATGTTCCTGCATGAGCACCCTGAAGCGCGGCGTTCGATCGAATCTGCCGGCGAAACGCGCAGATCTCGCGCGCCGCGCGTCAATCACAATGCGAGAATGCCGTGCCGCAGGGCCGATCCGGAGCAATCTCTCATCGGGGATCCGCTGCTCTGAGTTAATTCCTGAATCAGCGACATCACGCCAGGGCCGCGCAATAGCGCGGCCTTGGCGCGAAGGCGCCGTTTAAAATTTCTCCTCGACGCTAGTAGGACTCCGACTTGTCCCTGCGGTCTTCGCGACTAACTGGCGCGAGGTGATGACGCTGATGCGTCAACCCAGGGAGAAGGCGCTATGACGTTAACATCGAGAAGAGAGGCCGTGTATCGCGAGAGCGCCGCCTATGGCGGGCTGGTCGACGCGGTAGGCGGGGTCGCCACGATCGTTCTGGCGGTGGTGGGACTCGTGGGCATTCATGCGCCTCTCATGACCGCGATCGCCACGATCGTATTTGGCATTGCGCTGCTCATCCAGGGCGGGACAATGTTGTCCGAATACGCTTCGATTATCTTTCCCGCGGGTGTCCGAGCCATTCCGATCGACCAGTTCGGCGGCAGCAGCCTCACCTCGGTGTTCCTCGTCGGCGCCACCGGGATCGTGCTCGGAGTGCTTGCCTTGCTGGGCATAAACGCCGGGGTGCTTCTGCCTGTCGCGGTCATCGCTTTTGGCACAGCGTTGGTGCTCAGCAGCAACGCGGTGTGGCATCTCTATGTGCTGCGTCGCGCCTCGGTTCGAGCGGATAGCACGATCCAGCAGTCGAGCGTGACGGCGAGTCCCGCGGAAGCGCGCGAAGCGGGCGGAGAATTGCTGGCGAGCGAGATGGCGTCCGGTTCTGCCGGCATTCAGGCGCTCGCAGGTCTTGCCGCAGTGGTGCTTGGAATCATTGCGGTTGCGGGAAGTCCCGCGGATCTCACGCTCAACCTGTGCGCACTCTTGGCGCTCGGCGCGACTCTCATCCTCACCGGCGGTAGCCTCAGCGCCACGGTGATGGGTCTGATGCGTCCGTGGCAGCAGCGTTGATTTCGAAAGGCGCGTAGCTTCCGCTGTCTTAGAGTGTGGCGTCCTCGCCCCGCAAGCGGGACGAGGACGCGGCGGCGATTCGAAAGGGCTCCTTCCCAACCCCGCCGGCGTTTGGCCTCTGGCGGATGACCTTGCCGAAAGAAATCTATGCGCGCGGAACCTCTCCGCGCATGGAGCGATAGATCATTGCGCCGAGGAGCCCGATCGTCAGAATCGCCCCTCCGCGAAGAAGGCGCGTAACAGCGAGCGTGTAACCGCCGGTCGAGGCGTCATATTCGTAACAAAGCAGATTGATCAGCGACTGTTTGCCAGCAATCACTTCCGCCGAAGCGCGCGCCAGGGCTCCGCGCACGCCGATTGGATCGTAGCCGACGCCGGTCAGATAATTCGACACGCGTCCGTCTCTGGTAATGAAAACGACGCCCACCGGGTGGACGAATCTGACCTTTTTTTCATCGAAACTCACCCGAAAGCCGACGCTGTCGGCTAAGGCCCGCAGGGATGCGGCGTCGCTCGTGAGAAACCGCCACCTTTCGGCGCCGGGCGCGGGCCAGCGCATGATGTCCGCATCCTTCGCCTCGCGCGCATCGGATGGGGTTTCCGAAGGATCTATGCTGACGAAAGCCAGGGAATAGTCGCGTCCCGCTTCAAGATCCGAGCGACGGAGCGTTTCGAGGAGATCCGCACGAAGCACGGGGCAAAAACTTTTGCAGCGAAAATAGCCGAGCGCAAGGATGAGCGGCTTTCCTTCGAAGAGGTCCGAAACGCGAAGCGAAACGTCGTTCTGGTCGCGCAACCTCGCTTCCAGTGGAAGTCGTGCGCCCGGCTTTTGCTCGAAAGCGATGGCCGCGGGGGCGCGAGGGGAGTCGGCCGACGCGCTGGACAGGGCCGCGCACATGGCCAGGATGAAAAGCAGCGCTTGCATGTCAGGGCCTCCGGCTTGCTGGAGCGTTTCCTTTTGGCGCGTGGCCCGGCGGCCTTGAGCCAGGCCCGGCCGAGACCCGCAACGCGGCGTAATCAGAGCGCGCGAGGCCTTAAACGGCTCGTTTTCCAGCGGGGCGCGATTCCAGTCGGGGCGTCCGGGAAGCGTGGGTTTGCATGGCGGCGTCAGGTGACCGCGGCGCCCCGGGCGGGCAGGGGAGATAACCTTCGCCGATTTCGACGTCCGGCGCCGGGCCGGAAAAATCGGTCTCCGGCTCCAATTTATATTCGCACTCGGGCGGGTCGCAGGGCGCGGATAGCGCGCCGTCGCAAGCGAAAACGGTCGAGCAATAGGGACAGACGGACTCGTCTTCCGTTCCCATGTCGACGAAGATGTGCGGATGGTCGAAGGGCGGCAGATCGACGACGCACATGAATTTCTTGACGCCGACCTTGATGCGGCGCAGGCCGGGCGTGTTGTGGAAGTGCGGTTTTGCTCTTGGTTCCATGAGCGGCGTCCGGGCCCGCCGAAAGGGGCTTTTCCCCTGTCTCAACGCCGCCGTGGCTTGGCGCGTTCCGGGCGGTCGAGAATCCTTCCGGAGTCCCGACCGGTTAAAGTTGCAGGACGACCCGAGGCAAGCCGGCGCCGGGGGCCAAGCAATTCACTTCGCCGGAGGCGTGCAGGCTACCGAAGTCTCGTTATAGACGAAGCAGATCGACATCGTTCCGGTGCGCATATCGACTCGGAACACTCCGCCTTCGCCGGTGTGACGCGAGGATACGAGCGCATATTCCCCCGGCGCCCCCGCCTTGGCGCCTTCGCCCGGCGGATAGCACAGGGTCACGCCGATGGTCTGGCCTTCCTTGAGGCCATATTGGCAAGCTCCGACCTCTCCCGTGGTCTTATCCAGTCGGAACACGCGGTTGAGATCCGTCTGCGGCGCCGCGAGGAACTCGTAATTCCCCGCGCGCGCCACGTTATTGGGTAGGGCGAGGACGAGGATCAGCGCCAAGGTCGACGGCATTCTCCCGGCGGCGAGGCGAAACGGATTCTGGATTGGCATTGGGCCCGCTCCTTACGAACGAATCAAGCGCGGGCTATTTTATACGCCATTACGGCGAGGGCAGGAGCGTCTGGGGCGATGCGCCGGGGTTGGCCGCGAAGACGCTCGGCACACGTTGATTTGTTTGTGTAATGCATTTTATATGCGTATTTATACGTATTGCTATACGTATTACTACCGATGTTGCGAATTTAGCACGGACGCCTGCAAAAGATATCGTAGCACAGCAAACTGTGACTTGGTATACATCAGCGCTATTGCGCATGGAAAGCTAATGAATAACCTTTGTGCATCGTTCGAAACGCTCCGGTTTGCGGGCGATTATACCTGTTACGAGGGAATTAACATGAAAAAGACGCTGTTAGGAGCAACGGTCGTCGCGCTGGCCCTAGCCGCCGCGCCGGCGCTCGCCGCCGACTTGCCCTTGCGCAAGGAGGCGCCGGCCTACGCCCCGCCACCCCCGGTGCTGACCTGGAACGGTTTCTACGCCGGCGTGAACATCGGCGGGGGGTGGAGCGCCAACAACAACAACAATAATTGGGGTTGGGCCAACAACAATACGGCGAGCGGCGTCGTGGGCGGCGGGCAGGTCGGCTACAACTTTCAGTGGAACTCATTCCTGCTCGGCGTCGAGACCGACTTCCAGGGCACGAGCATCAGCCGCGACAACAACAATGCGGCTCTGTTCCTCTTCGGCTCGGCGTCGCCTTTCGGCAGCCCGTTCATCCCGGGCGCGTCCTTCGGGGCCGGCGCAGGCTTCCTGCCGAGTTCCGAGTCGCTGCCCTGGTTCGGCACGGTGCGCGGCCGTCTCGGCTATCTCGTCACCCCGACCCTGCTGATCTACGGCACAGGCGGTTTCGCTTATGGCGAAGTGAACGCGGGCTGGATCAGCAATACGCGTACCGGTTGGTCCGCGGGCGGCGGCGTCGAATGGATGTTCATGCCAAACTGGTCGGCCAAGATCGAATATCTCTACACCGACCTCAGTTCGGGCGGGACCACCGGCGGCTGGGGCTGGAACTACGGCTACCATATCCACCCGCAGTTCAACACCGTTCGGCTGGGCGTCAACTGGCATTTCAATTTCGGCGGGAACCAACCCGTGCTGGCCAAGTTCTGAGTCGGGTCGAGGGCGGAAAGGGGACAGTCCGTCCGAACCCGAACAGAGGGGAGCCCGGCTTTGCGGCCGGGCTTTCTCTGTGATTTTAAATGCACAACGTTTGGGATTGTAAAGCCGACGCAGGCTTTGTCACGATTTTGTCTAATTTTTTCAACTGTGGCAAATAAGTCACGCGCTGGCCGAAAAGTCCCTAAATCACGAGAAACGGCTTAATAAACCCGCGCTCCGCCTTGCATCGGGGCGGTCCGCGCATATTCTCCCGCTATCGTTCGAAACGCTCCGTTGCGTGCGATGATGAACATATTGAAGGGGGTTATCATGAAGAAGTCGGTCCTGTTGGCGGCCGCGGGCGCTCTGGCGCTTTCCGCCGCCGGCGCTTTCGCTGCGGATTTGCCGTCCCGCAAGGCCGCTCCGGTTTACGTTCCGCCGCCGCCGCCGCCGCCGCTCTGGACGGGTTTCTACGGCGGTCTGAACATTGGCGGCGGTTGGAGCGCCGGTGGCGGCAACAACAGCTATCTGCCCTATTCCGATCCGGGCTACGGCCTCGGCTCGGTGGTCGCGGGCACCCCGAACCTGTTCTTCCTCCCGGGCGGCGGCACGACCGGCCGTAACACCGGCGGCGTGATCGGCGGCGGCCAGGTCGGCTACAACTATCAGTTCGGCCAGTTCCTGGCCGGCGTCGAAGCCGACATCCAGGGCACCAGCATCACCGGCGGCAACCAGGGCAACTACGCGGGCGTCTATAACAGCCCCTACGCTGGCCTGAGGGGCTCCGCTGGCGTCCTCACGCCTCTCGTCACCGGCAACGGCGGCAACGTCGGCCTGCCGTGGTTCGGCACCGTGCGTGGCCGCGTCGGCTACCTCGTCACCCCGACCCTGCTGCTCTACGGCACGGGCGGCTTCGCCTATGGCGGCGTTCAGGTGTTCAACCAGAGCAACACCCGCACCGGCTGGACCGCCGGCGGCGGCGCGGAATGGCTGTTCCTGCCGAACTGGTCGGCCAAGATCGAGTATCTCTACACCGATCTGTCGGCTGGCGGCGTTCAGGGCGGCTGGGGCTGGAACTACGGCTACAACAATCATCCGCAGTTCAACACGGTCCGCCTCGGCGTGAACTACCACTTCAATGCGGCTGCGCCGGCTCCGGTCCTCGCCAAATACTGAGAAAAGCCTCATGGCGGCGTTTCGCCGCCCGGGTTTGACAGGACCCGGCCGCGTCGTGCGGCCGGGTTTTTTGCGCCGGCCGTGTTGGATGCTCCGAGATGCATAGCGGTAGGATCAAGCGCTCGAAGCGCCGTTTTATCCAGGCGGCTCCCCGGATGTCGCGGTCGCCTATGTGGTAAAAATGCAACATAGGTCAAGAAAATGCTCTGTGATTAGCGCTAATTGTTTTTATCTCCTCGCCTTCTTAACCAAATGGTCGCCTTTCCGGAAATAAGTTGGCGCATCGTTCGAGACGCTCCGTTGCGGGCGATGAGTTGAGTTGAAGGGGGTTTGTGATGAAAAAGCTTCTCCTGGCGACAGCGGGAGCTCTGGCGCTCTCCGCCAGCGCCTTCGCTGCGGATCTGCCGTCCCGCAAAGCCGCTCCGGTTTACGTTCCGCCGCCGCCGCCGCCGCCGCTCTGGACCGGCTTCTACGCCGGTCTGAACATCGGCGGAGGCTGGGGCGCCGGCGGTGGCAACAACAGCTATCTGCCTTATTCCGATCCGGGCTACGGCCTCGGCTCGGTGGTCGCGGGCACCCCGAACCTGTTCTTCCTCCCGGGCGGCGGCACGACCGGCCGCAACACCGGCGGCGTGATCGGCGGCGGCCAGGTCGGCTACAACTATCAGTTCGGCCAGTTCCTGGCCGGCGTCGAAGCCGACATCCAGGGCACCAGCATCACCGGCGGCAACCAGGGCAACTACGCGGGCGTCTATAACAGCCCCTACGCTGGCCTGAGGGGCTCCGCTGGCGTCCTCACGCCTCTCGTCACCGGCAACGGCGGCAACATCGGCCTGCCGTGGTTCGGCACCGTGCGTGGCCGCGTCGGCTACCTCGTCACCCCGACCCTGCTGCTCTACGGCACGGGCGGCTTCGCCTATGGCGGCGTTCAGGTGTTCAACCAGAGCAACACCCGCACCGGCTGGACCGCCGGCGGCGGCGCGGAATGGCTGTTCCTGCCGAACTGGTCGGCCAAGATCGAGTATCTCTACACCGATCTGTCGGCTGGCGGCGTTCAGGGCGGCTGGGGCTGGAACTACGGCTACAACCGTCATCCGCAGTTCAACACGGTCCGCCTCGGCGTGAACTACCACTTCAATGTGGGCGCTCCGGCTCCGGTTCTCGCCAAATACTGAGTTGAATCGGCGTCGCTGCGCGCCGCCATCCCGGACGACCAAGCCCGGCTGCTACGTGCGGCCGGGTTTTTTATTCCCTGCAATGGCGCCGACAGGACCGAGCGCTTCATGCTTGCGCGCTCTTTTACGCCAGTGAGCGTCGCCATGGGGTGTCGCCGAGGGAGTTGCAAGTAAAAGCTGGATCATGGTCGCCTGTCACGGCAATCACGTCTTGAATGCATATGTATAAATACCTAAGATAGTTTCTGTACAAGTACTAAGTTGCCTTTATGTTGGCGATGTAATATTATATGTCTACTGATGGCGGATATTTTCTGGACTTTGGAAATAGAGTTGGAAGGGCCTGTCTGGCTCTTCTTGTAGGTTGGATCGGGCGCTCTGGCGCGGTCTGATCGTTTCGAGCGAAATCGGCGTCTTAGAGCATGTTCCCAAAAAGTGCGAAGCGGTTTTTGGAAAAGAACATGCTCCGTCAATGAGATTTGGAGTGCGTTCGACCGCGTTTAAACCGAACGCGCTCTAATGTTTGGTCGGGCGGTAGAGCGGCGCCCCCGGTTTTCCCGCCGTTCGAGCTTCGATCAAGGAAAGCCCGGCTGGGCCCCTGGCCGGGCTTTCTCATGGGTGCGCCGACGCGCAATCGCATCAGATGACCGAACGCGCGCATTTTTCTCAGTATTGGGGAACGCGCCTCGTCTAGATTCCGTCTTGGGGCTTGACGCGAGCCCGTGCCGGCCCATCCTCAGGACGGTGAGCAATCGCGCGAAAACCATATTCGAACAGTTCGTCGCCGAGCGCCTCCGGCGGGCGGAGCCGCTCGATCCGCCATCTGAAAGACTGCTCGCGGATCTTATGGATAAATGTCTCGCCGACGACATTCCCTTCGCCGAGATCGTGGAGGAGGTCGGCGACGTCGAACAGGCTATCGCCGAGGCGCTGAAGGCCGGCAGGCAGGAGATCAGATAAGGGGCTCAGATACCCAGTTTGTGCAGCTCTCGCAGCAGGCGCATGGAGTCGTCCACGAGCTCGCGGCTCTTACGAATGGTTTCGCGGTTTTCCCGTCGCTGCGATGAAATTGTCAGAGCTATCTCGCGCCTCAAAACGCGGGCCGCCTCCAGGCTGTCCTTCAGTTCGGCCCGGGCCTGTCGAATATTTGGATAAAAACCCATCTTCCTGTTCCAGAAGCTCGCGGCGGCGCCCGACAACGGATCGGAGCGGCTCGTTCAACCCAGTGAACGGGTTTGCTTATCAAGCAGATCCGCAAGTTATACGGGTATTCCTCGGCCATGCAAGCTGCGCCCGCCCGAACGCGCATTCATCGGGCGGCGATGTGGGCGAGTTGTGCGGTCGGATCTCGCCACGATTATGTAGCTCAAGGAAGCTACGCCATCGCTATGCCGGCGTTCTTCAAAGGCGCCGAGCGGATGCGCTTGCCCGTGGCGGCGAAATAGGCGTTCAGCACGGCCGGGGCCGCGACGCAGATGGTCGGCTCGCCGACGCCGCCCCAAAAGCCTCCGCTCGGCATGACGATGGTCTCGACCTGCGGCATTTCACGGATGCGCATCGAGGGATAATCGTCGAAATTGCGCTCGACCGCGCGCCCGTCCTTGATGGTTATGCCGCCATAGAACAGCCCCGAGAGGCCATAGACGAAAGAACCCGCGACCTGGCGCTCGATCTGCGCCGGATTGACGGCATAGCCCGGATCTGTCGCCGCGACGATGCGGCGGACCTTGACCGCGCCGTCGTCGCTCAGCGAAATTTCCGCGGCGCCGGCGACATAGCTGCCATAGCCCATGGCGACCGCTATCCCGCGATAGACGCCTTTCGGCGCCGGCCTCTCCCAGCCGATGCGCTCGGCCACGGCGTTCAAGACGGCGAGATGCTTCGGGCTCTTGCCCAGGAATTTGCGGCGGAACGCCACCGGGTCCTCTCCGACCTCATGGGCGAGTTCGTCCATGAAACATTCGAGGTAGATGACGTTTTGGTTGACGTTGACCCCGCGCCACCATCCTGGCGGCGTGGAAGGGTTGCGCATCGAGTGGTCGGCCAGAAAATTCGGGAAATCATAACCCAGCGCCGCGTCGCCGCTCGGCGCGAAGCCCTGGAATACGGCTGGATCGAGGCCGTTTTTCACTATTTCCGGCCGCACCACGGAGAAGATCGATTGGCCCGAGATGCGCAGGCGAAGGCCGGTCAGGTTTTTCTTGTCATCGAAGGAGGCGGTCAGCTTGCACTGGGTCACGGGATGGTATTTGCCGTGCGCCATGTCCTCTTCCCGCGACCATAGAAGCTTGATCGGCGCGCCGGGCATTTGCTTGGCGATCAGCACCGCCTGCTCGACATAATCGGTGAAGCCCCGGCGGCCGAAGCCGCCGCCCAGCATCAGCTTATGGACCTCGCATTTTTCCGCGGGCAGGCCCGAGGCGGACATTACGGCGGTGAACGCCGCCTCGCCGTTCTGGGTTCCGGTCCAGACCTCGCATTTCTCGTCCGTGTAGAGCGCGGTGGCGTTCAGCGGCTCCATAGCCGCATGATTCTGGTGCGGATAGGCGTAGACGGCTTCATAGGTCTTTGCGGCCTTGGCCAGCGCTCCCCGGGCGTCGCCTACGCTATTGCCGACGACGGCGGGCTGCGCGTAGTCCAACCCTTCTTTCAGCCAGGCGGCGACGCTCTCGCTGCTCGATCTGGCGTTGGGGCCTTCATCCCATTCGATCGGCAAGGCGTCGAGGGCGGTTTTGGCGCGCCACCAGCTGTCGGCGATGACGGCGACGGCGGTTTCCCCAACCCTCATGACCTTTTTCACGCCTTTGAAGCCGGCGATCTTGCTCTCGTCGAAGCTCTTGAGCCTGCCCCCGAAAACCGGGCAGTCCTTTATTGCGGCGTGGAGCATTCCCGGCAGCGAAAAATCTATGCCGTAGATCATTTTCCCGGTGGTCTTGTCGGCGGTGTCGAGCCGCTTCAAGCCCTTGCCGGCGATGGTCCATTTGCTCGGGTCCTTGAGGCTTACGCCGCTGGGGACGGGGATTTTCGCGGCGGCGTCCGCAACCTTGCCGTAGGTCGTGGAGCGCCCGGAGGCTTTATGCGCGATGACGCCATTGGAGACCGAGCATTCGTCGGCCGAAACTTTCCATTCCTGCGCGGCGGCCTCGATCAACATGGCCCGGGCGGCGGCGGCGCCCTTGCGCACATAATCCTGGGAGGCGCGAATGCCGCGGCTGCCGCCTGTCATGAACTCGCCCCAGGGGCGTCCCCGCGCCGCGCTTTCGCCGGGGGTCGGATATTCCGTCGTCACTTTCGACCAATCGCAGTCGAGCTCCTCGGCCACGAGCTGAGCGAGGCCGGTGAGCGTGCCTTGTCCCATCTCGGAGCGGACGACGCGCACCGCCACGGTCTCGTCGGGCTTGATGGCCACCCATGCGTTGACCTCGGGCGAGGTTGCGGCGTGCGCCGGGCTGAAAGGCAGACGAAGTCCGAGCGCCAGTCCGCCGCCGGCTGCGGCGGCGCCGATGATGAAAGAGCGCCGGTCGGGCGCAGGAACGAAGGAGCGTCGCTCAGTCATGGCTTTGGCCTTCAAGCTTTAGCGGCGGCGTGGATCGCCGCGCGGACCTGCTGGAACGTGCCGCAGCGGCAGATGTTGGTGATGGCGGCGTCGATGTCCGCGTCGGTCGGTTGCGGCTTTTCTTTCAGTAGCGCAACGACGGCCATGATCATGCCGCTTTGGCAGTAGCCGCATTGCGGGACGTCGTGCTCGATCCAGGCCTTTTGCACCCTGTGCAGCACGCCGCCTTCCGCGAGCCCCTCGATGGTCGCGATCTTTTTGCCCACGGCCTCGGAGAGCGGAACCGAGCAAGAGCGCACGGCTTCGCCGTCGATATGCACGGTGCAGGCGCCGCATTGCGCTATGCCGCAGCCGTATTTGGTTCCCGTCAGCCCGAGATTCTCGCGCAGAACCCACAAAAGCGGGGTGTCGTCTTCGGCCTCGACCTCGCGGGTCTGTCCGTTGACGGAAATGGTGGGCATGGTTTTTCTCCGCGCAGGATTTCTGGCGATTCTAGGCGCTCGAGGCCTCCGCGGCAACTCGCGACGGGCATATTCCTGAGGTGGCGGCGCAAGCTTTTGTTAAGCCGGATGCGGCTTCAGCGGGGCGTGGGATTGCGCGATCCCCGGCTAACAGCGTAGAATCTGCCGGTTGAGAAACCGCGCCGATCCGCGCGATTTCGTCACTGCTCGGCTTGCGTTGGAGACGTTTGCCGGCAAGCAATAATGACCCATTCGGGAGGTGTTTTGATGCTTGGTAAGATAAAGCTATTTTGCGGAACCTGTGCTGCGGCGATGATCGCGGCGTCGGGTCCGACGTTGGCCGAAACCGCGGCCGTAAGCGCGCCGTATTTGTCCGCGCCGCAGGCCGCGGCGCCCAAGTTCTTGAGCCCGCTCTCGAATACCCCCAAGCCTGGCCATTTTAGCACCCATTTGCGCGTCTCGGCGCAGGCAAATGTTCAGCCGGCCTCCGCTTCGGGCCCGCCCTATCCGAACTATCTGATCGAGACGCCGGCCTCGCTCGCCTGCATCTACCGGCTCGTCACCGTGGCCTCGGGTTGCAATCCCAATGTCGTGACCACCGTGACGACGGGCGGCTCGAAAGCGATCGCTCTCGTCGACGCCTTCGATTATCCCCAGGCCGCGAGCGACCTCAATAAATATATCGCTCAGTTCGGCCTTGCGGCGGCAGACTTCACCGTGATCTACGGCACCGGCAACCCCGCCAGCGGCTGCGCGAACGGGTCGAAGCCGGCGACGGACACGACCGGCTGGAGCGTCGAGGCCGCGCTCGATATCCAGATGGCCCATGCGATGGCGCCAAGCGCCAAGATCTACCTCGTCGAGGCCGCTTCCTCCTCTTTCGCAGATCTCAACAACGCCGTGGCCGTGGCGGCGAAATGCGTCCAGGCGGCCGGCGGCGGCGAGATTTCGATGAGCTATGGCGCGTTCGAATTCTCCGGCGAGAACACCTATGACTCGCTCTACACCGCCGCGAACGTGGCCTATTTCGCCTCTTCGGGCGATAGCCCCGGCGTCGAATATCCTTCCGCCTCGCCGAACGTCTTCGGCGTCGGCGGCACTTCGATCATCCGGGACCAGACCACCGGCGCTTTCGAAAGCGAAATCGCCTGGCACGATCCCTACGCTGTCTATGGCGCGAACATGCGCGACGGCACCGGCGGCGGGATCAGCGCCTATGAACCGAGGCCGAGCTATCAGGACGGCATCGCGGCGGTTGTGGGCTCAGGCCGCGGCGTGCCCGATCTCGCCGCCATCGCCGACCCGTATCTTGACGGGGTGTGGATTTACAATACGTCCCTCGTGGGCGGCTGGACCTCTGTCGGCGGCACCAGCGTGGCGAGCCCGCTGGTGGCGGGTATCGTCAATCGCGCCAGTTTCTTCTGGAGCAGCAGCCTCGCAGGCCTGACCAATATCTACAATCTCGCCTCGCAGAACACGCTGAACAAATATGTCACCGACGTCAACAGCGGCATCTGCGGTCCGACGAAGAACTTCAACGGCTTCGGCAGCGGCTACGATCCGGCCTGGATCGAAGCCAAAACCGGCATCTCCTGGGATCCTTGCACCGGCTGGGGCAGCCCCCACGGCAATCACTAAATTGAAAAGCGCCGCCGCCTGACCCCGGCGGCGTTTTTTTCGGAACCATCATGTCGCCGCGGAGTTTACGCTTCGCGGCGCTTTTTTATGGATGCTTTGCGATGAACAAGATTGCCGAAGGAACCGAGAAAGCAGACGACGCCAAGACGCCCGACTTTCGCATTTATGCTCGGGAGATCGGGGCCGAAGACGTCTCTTTCTATTTCATCGAGAGTTCCGCACCCCAGAATGTCGAAGAACGAGCCGCGAGGGAGGGGCCGGCGCCGCGGGGCTTCGAGCTTCGCCCCACCGACGAATCCGTGGCGGAAATCGCGCGCAAGCTGCTGTCCGATCCCGACCCCGGCGCCGAGACCAATCTCGTCGTGATGGTGCATGGCTTCAATAATTCCCGCGATGAAGCGCTCGATTTCTTCGGCGCGGCGCTGAAGGCCGTCGAAGAAGACGACGAGATCATGAAAAGCGGCCGCAAGATCGTTTGCGTCGGCTATCGCTGGCCCTCGGAAAAAATGATCGCGAGCGTCATCGCCAGCAGCTTCGAAGCCATGCCCCTGTTCGTCCGCGGCCTGCTCGTCTTCGCTACGGTCGTCCTGCTAGCGCATATAGCCGGCGCGCTCTTTCTGCTGCCGAATTTCCTGACTGCGTTTGCTCTGGCTTTGATCGGCGTGATCGTGACGCTCATAGCGCTGCGGGCGATCGTCTACTTCCGGGATGTTTACCGCGCGACCAACTATGCGGTTCCTGATCTTGTCGAGATCATTCGCCAGATCGACGCCGAAGCGACCAAACTCGTGGATGGGGAGGACGAAGAGAAGAGAGCCAGGCGCAAGCGCGTCGCTCTCTCCTTCATCGGCCACAGCATGGGCGGCTTCGTCGTCACCAGCGCGATACGCGTGCTTTCGGATGTATTCGACCCCGAAGTCATAACCACCACCCTTTCAGGGGCTCCGCGCGTCGGCGGGGCGGCGACCGGCCGCCGGGAGGCCGAGCCGACGGTATCGGGAAAGATCGGCAATGTTTTCACGCTGATGCGCTTTGTTCTCGCGTCGCCCGACATTCCGGGTGAAACCTTGTTGGCCGACCGCGCCAATTTCCTTTCTTCCTCGCTGCATCGTTTCCGCGAGGCCTATCTGTTCAGCAACGAAGGCGATGAAGTGCTGCGCATGATTTCCACCGCGGCGAATTACTTTTCCTTTCCGACCAAAAAGCGCACTTTCGGATATCGTCTGGGCAATGCCGAAATTTTATCGGAGGAATTCGGCCCGTTGGAACGCGGACCCCTCTTGGACCGCCTGCGTGTCGGAGATGAAACGCTGGCCTGGCTTGCGGGCCAGACGCGGCGCCGGAGCCGCGCCAATATGCGCAGAGGGTTCGATCCCGCCGAGGTCGCCGAAGCCTTCACCTATTTCGACTGCACCGATTATGTCGAGGGGACTCCGCCCAAAGGGCTTCTCACCACGGCGTTGAATTGCAAGGCCGGCGACGCCAGAGCGCGCATTTCATACCTCCAGCACATCTGGCTGCTGTTTCTGTGGTCTCCGCTGGCGCCGCCTTTCCTGCGCGTGGATGTGCATGGGGGCTATTTCAGAGGCGCGCTGACCCAGCAGCTGATCTATCGTCTGGCGTGCCTCGGCTACGACGAGGCCAGCCGCCGCCTGTTTGACGGAAGCGAAATGATGGAGCGTTGCAAGCAGCAGCAGATCAGGGTCCTGCTGTCGAAGCGGATGAAGCGCGCGCGCGAAGAAATGGATACGCCCGAGATCGGGCGCGAACTTCGTCGTAAGCTCGAGAAGCTGGAACTCGAGAAGACGGCGCTCGCGCAGGAAAACGCGAGGCTCCAAAGCATCGTGCTGAAACTGCCGACGCCATCGCCGGCCGTCGAGCTGCGTGAGGGCTCCGTGAATATCGGAGGCGTCGAGATTCCCCGGCGTAAAGACTGAAAGCAGTCCCGCAGGCGCAGCTCAAACGACTGCGGCTCCCGCAAGAACGATCGCGCGGCGGCCGCATATCCTCGTCGCTCGCCGCTTTTACCGAAGTTTCGGTTAACGCGGGTTGCGCCGCAGTCCACGATGCGCGACAATTACTACAGGGGGCGTGGCCTGCCTTTTTCTTCGCGCGGCGGAGAAGAGCGTAGGCGGACGCAAAGGCAACCGCTCTAATGCTCGCCCGATCAGCATCTCGCATTGCGCAGCGGCCTTCGCCCGGCGATCCGAACGAGGAAAACGGCGCATGAGAAGGCTTTCCCTGCTTATCGCGGGCGTGGCCGGTCTTGGGCTGCTCGTGGGCGTGGTGGTCTTGAGCGGCTTGCGCAGTTCTGCGGAAAGCGCGGAGGCCGATCGTTGGCGCGACCATACGCAAACGGTGTTGCTCGAGGCGCACAAGCTTCTCTCGCTTCTGCAGGACGCCGAGAGCAGTCAGCGGGGCTTTCTGCTCACTGAAAAACCCGAATTCCTGAAGCCTTTCGAGTCCGGCCGAAAGTCGATGGACGAGAGCCTGGCCCGGCTCGCCGAGCTTTCTACGGGAGACGATCTCGAACAATCGGGCGTCGCAGAATTGAACCGGCTCGCGGCGCAAAAAATGTCGGAGATGCAGATTACCGTCGCGTCGATGCGCAGCGGCCGCCGCGCCGATGCGATCGCCCGGGTCGAATCCGGCATAGGCAGGTCGCTGATGGACCAGCTGCGCGAAACGGTCCTGGCGTTCGACGCCGAGCAGACTCGTCGGCTGGACAGCCGCCGCGCTACGGCTGCGGAGGCCTCATGGCGGGAGACCTTGCACTTCTACGCGCTTTCCGCCTTGGGCCTGCTCGCGCTCATCGGCGCCGGCGCCGGCGCGATAGCTGCGGCCCGGACGGAGGCCCGGGCGGCGCTCGAAAAGGAGGCGATGCACAGGCAGGCTCTCACGCGGCTCGCCCATGCGCAACGCCTCGAAGCGCTGGGTCAGCTCGCTGGCGGGGTGGCGCATGATTTCAACAATGTGCTGCAAGTCGTGCAGAGTTCGGCCCGGCTGATCGAGCGGGCGCCCGACGACGCCGCCAAAGCCCGTCATCTTGCGGCCACCATGTCGGAGGCGGCTGGAAGGGGGGCCAACATCACCCGGCGGCTGCTTTCTTTCGCGCGGCGCACGGAATTGCGCAGCGAGGCGGTCGACGCCGGCGCGCTTTTCTCCGCCCTGGGGGAGATACTCGCGCATACGATCGGCCCGGGCGTGGATGTCAGGATGGAGGTCAATGCGCCTTTGCCCCGCCTTCTCGCGGACAGGCAGCAGCTCGAAACAGTGTTGATAAATCTTGCGACCAATGCGCGCGACGCGATGGAAGGACAGGGAACGCTCACCATCTTCGCCATGCGCGAGACGGTCGAGGAGGACGATGAATTCTTTCGGGGCTGGCTGCAGGCGGGCGCCTATGTTCGAATTTCGGTTTCGGACACCGGCAGGGGAATGAATCCCGAGGTGTTGGCCAGAGCCTGCGAGCCCTTCTTCACCACCAAGCCGGAAGGCGAGGGCACGGGCCTCGGCCTCGCCATCGCCCGGGGCTTTGCCGCCCAATCCGGCGGAGCGCTGAAGATAGACACGATGGATGGCGCGGGAGCGACGGTTCATCTGTGGTTGCCATGCGCGCGAAGCCTGCGCGAGGGACCGGCCCCCGCGCCCGGCGGGCTCGCGCAGGCGACGGAGAGATGAGCCGGCGATGGAGGCGCAGACCTGTCGGATTTTCAAAGAACCGCAGCGACGGAACGATGCGGTTCGGGGCGTGGCCTCCTGCGCTTTAAAAATGAGCGCCTTAGGTTCCCTTCATACATTGCTGAAATTAAAGAAAATCGTGCTTGCATTGCAGTCTCACCAAGCCCATGATCCGCCGATTTTCCGCCCGGGATGGAGCGTCGGTGGCGATGCAGGCCGAGCCGGATAGTTTCATACGCGGTTTGTTGAACGCGCTCCCTGAGCACGCCGCCATCATAGACGATGCGGGCGTGATCGTGTGCGTCAATGAAGCGTGGCGCGAATTCGCACGCCGCAACGGGGCCGCCGGCCTTGCCGGCGAAGGCTCCGCTTATCTCGAGGTTTGTCGCAAGGCCAGTCTCAATGGCGATCGTTACGCCAGGCAGGCCCTCGATGGGCTGGAGAGCGTGCTGGCCGGCGCGACCGAGGCCTTCACCATGGCCTATCCCTGCCACAGCCCCGGAGAGGAGCGTTGGTTTACGCTTCATGCGACGCGGATAAACGCTGTTCCGGGTGGCGCGCTGCTCCGCCACGCGAATGTGACCCATCGCAAGCTCGCAGAAGACAAGTTGCGCGAGAGGGAGGCGCGGCAAGCTTTTCTTCTCGAGCTCACCGATGCTCTGCGCGGTCTCGATGAGCCCCAGGAAATCACTCAGACAGCGTGTGAAATGCTTGCGCGCCACATCGACGCCGACCGCGCGGCCTATGTCCAGATCTCGGGCGAGGAATTCATTTTCAGGGAGAGCCACGCCCGAGGCAGCGCCCAGATGCAGGGCCGCGGCCCGGTCGCCATATTCGGCCGCACGATGATCGAGGCGTGCCGCCGCGGGGAAATGGTATGGAGCGACGACTGCGACCTCGACCCGCGTTTTTCTGAGCCCGAACGCGAGGCCTTCAGACATTTCGGCGCGCGAGCCTTCATCGGCGCCACGCTGATCCGTAACGGCGAGTGGGTTGGAGCCTTCGGGGTCGACAGCGTCGCGCCGCGCAGATGGAGCGAGTCGGAGCGCGAACTCGTGGGCGAGGCCGCTGCGCGCATCTGGGCCGCCGCCGAACGCGCCAGGGCGGAACGGGCGCAGCGAGAGTCCGAAGAAAAATACCGCGCCCTGTTCGAGTCCATCGATGAAGGGTACTGCATTCTCGAAGCGATCGTCGGCGAGGCCGATCGCGTGCAGGATTTCCGTTTCCTGGAGGCCAACCC
This sequence comes from Methylocystis heyeri, assembly GCF_004802635.2. Taxonomy (NCBI): domain Bacteria; kingdom Pseudomonadati; phylum Pseudomonadota; class Alphaproteobacteria; order Hyphomicrobiales; family Methylocystaceae; genus Methylocystis; species Methylocystis heyeri. Next base: position 1,933,955 of record NZ_CP046052.1, on the reverse strand, counting down.
GGCCTATCTCCGCATCGTCGACGTTGCGGGCGTCTCCATCGTCGGACGGCGCGGCCGGGAGCTTTTCTCCATCGAGGATGAATGGCTCTGCGCCGTGGGCGAGGCCGCGCTTCGGCGCGAGCGGGTGCATCACGAGGGCGAGTCGAAGGCTCTGAACCGATGGCTCGATGCTTTTTTCATGCCCTTCGGCGCGCCCGGCTCCTCGCTCTGCGCCGTGCGCGTGTCGGATACGACCGAACGCCGCCGCGCCGAGCAGAAGCAGCGGGAATACGCCGAGATGTTGCTCGAAGCCGATCGCCGCAAGGACGAGTTTCTCGCGACGCTCGCTCATGAGCTGCGCAATCCGCTGGCCCCGATCCGCAACGCCGTCTATCTGCAGGAGAGATATCTCGCGGAAGGGAGCGGCGCTGCGCGCCTGCCGGGGCTCTTGGAGATTATGCGCCGGCAGACCGATCATCTGGTGCGGCTCGTCGACGATCTTCTGGAGATTTCGCGCATCAACCGCGGCGTCATCGAATTGCACAAGGAGCCTGTCGAACTCGCGGCTGTGTTGCGGCAGGCGGCGGAGACGAGCGCGCCTGCGATGGAGGCCGGGGGCCATGAGTTCGTTCTCGATCTGCCGGATGAACCCATCTGTTTTCTGGCCGATCCCGTTCGTCTCACGCAGGTGTTCGCCAATCTGATCGACAACGCCGCCAAATACACGCCCCCCGGGGGCGCCATTGCGCTCCGCGCCCGGCGTGAGGACGGCCAGGCGATCGTGAGCGTGAAGGACGACGGCGTCGGCATCAGCGCGGAGATGCTGCCCCGGGTGTTCGATCTTTTCGCCCGTGGGGACGGACCTAGGCATCGGACGCAGGGAGGGCTAGGCATCGGGCTCTCGCTTGTGCGCAGCCTCGCCGAGCAGCACGGCGGCGCGGTCGAGGCGCGGAGCGCCGGCGAGGGCGCCGGCGCCGAGTTCATCGTGAGGCTGCCCCTGATGCAGGCTTCGTCCGAGGCCCTTAAAGAGCCGCGCCCGGCGACCCCTGCACCTTTGGCCTCGCTGCGGGTCGTGGTCGCGGACGACAATCGCGACGCGGCCGACTCGCTCGGGCTCATGCTGAAGGAGTTCGGCGCGGTGGCGCGGGTCGTATATGACGGGCGCGCCGCGCTCGAGGCGGTGAAGGAGCTTTCGCCGGATCTGGTGATCCTGGATCTCGGTATGAAGGACATGGACGGCATTGAAACCGCGCGACGCATCCGGGCCTTGCCGCAAGGCAAGAAAGCGATGATCGCGGCCCTCACCGGCTGGGGCCAGGCCGAGCAGCGCCAGCGCACGCACGAGGCGGGATTCGACCGCCATCTCGTCAAACCGGCGGCGATCGACGACCTCGGTCAGCTCCTGCGCGAAGCCGCGGAGTGATGGGAAATCCGCTCGAATGTAGCGGCATTTCGTATTCGTTCGCCGCAAAAATCGATGCCGATCGGTGATTTTTGCGGCGGTCGCTGGTGCGGATCGCGAAGCGATCTCGCGGAAGCCGTAGGAGGGACCTGGCGTGGCGGACTATTCCGCTTTGCTTGGAATCCGGCCTGGCTCGGGCTACTTCATAGCCGATGGACGACCAAATGCTTACGGACGAGTCTCGAATTCTGCTTCAGGCGGAAGGCTGGGCGCGGGAGGGTCGCGGGGCGGCGCTGGCGACGGTGGTCGAAACCTTCGGCTCGGCGCCGAGACCCCTCGGCTCCCATCTCGTCGTCGACGAAAGCGGCGCATTCTTCGGCTCCGTTTCGGGGGGCTGTGTCGAAGCCGACGTGGTGATTGCGGCGCTGGACGCCATCGAGAGCGGCGCGCCGCGTCTCCTCAAATTCGGCGTCGCCGACGAGACTGCCTGGCGCGCCGGATTGCCCTGCGGCGGAGTCATCAGCGTCCATATCGAAAAGCTCGGGCCCGCCCATGCCGATCTCTTAGCTGCGATGCGGGAGGAGCACGGCTCGCGCCGCGCTTGTCTCCTCGCCACGGCGCTCGACGGCGGCGCGCCCACTTTTCTGCGGCGAGACTCCGGCGGGCCGCCGGCTCTTCTCGAAAGCCTGGCTCGGGGGGGGAGCGGTATTGTCGAGATCGAGGGCGAGCGGATTTTCGCCTATGTGCATCGTCCGCCTACGCGGCTCGTCATCGTCGGCGCGGTGCATGTGGGGCAGGCGCTCGCGCCCATGGGCCGTCTGGCCGGATTCGATGTGGCGATAATCGATCCGCGCGCGGCCTTCGCCGCGCCTGAGCGCTTCCCGGGCATGACGTTGATCGCGAGCTGGCCGGAGGAGGCGTTGCCCATGCTGGGGCTGGACCGTTTCACTGCAGTGGCGGCGCTCAGCCACAATCCCCGCATCGACGACGCCGCGCTGCGTGTCGCGCTCGCTTCGGAATGTTTCTATGTCGGAGCGCTCGGCTCTGTCGCCAGTCACGCCCGACGGATGGAGCGTCTCGCGGCGCAAGGCGTCGACGCGCGAGCGCTGGGGCGCCTGCATGCGCCGATCGGGCTCGACATCGGCGCGCTGAGCCCGGCCGAGATCGCCGTCGCCATCATGGCGGAAATCGTAATGGCTCAGCAGCGCAAGCCGCTGCGCGCAGAAGCCCAAACGCGGGGGTGAGTTGAGCGTCGCCGGGATAGTGCTGGCCGCGGGACGCGGCGCCCGTTTCGGCGGAGCCGACGGCAAGCTCGTCGCGCCATTCAGGGGCGAGGCGCTGGTGCGCCACGCGGCGCGGACTCTGCTCGGCTCGCGGGCGCGCCCAATTGTCGTGGTCACCGGCTTCGCGCGCGAGAGCGTGGAGGGCGCGCTCGCGGGGCTTTCCCTGAGCTTTACCCATAATCCCGATCACGAGAGCGGCATGGCCTCGTCGCTGCGCGCGGGACTCATGGCCGCGGGCGATTGCGCCGGCGCGCTGATATTGCCTGGCGACATGCCCCTGGTGACAGGAGAAACCGTGGATCGCTTGATAGCGGCCTTCGAAGCCGCGCCGGGCTGCGCTGCGGTCGTTCCTTTCTTTCGTGGACGGCGCGGCAATCCGGCGTTGCTTGGGCGGAGCCTTTTCGCCCGCGCCCTCGCACTATCCGGCGACGAGGGCGCCCGGCGGATTCTCGCAGAGTCCGAGGGCGTCATAGGCGTCGAGGTCGAGGACGAGGGCGTGTTGAGGGACGTGGATCGAAAGGAGGATCTGGCGGAGCCTGACGGTTTTTCGCCAGCGGGGTCGTCGGAGCGGGCGTTCAGCAAAAGTTAATCGCAACCAGATGATTTTACGCGACGCGGGACTTCCGCGCGCTCGCTGTAAAGGTGCCCAAATGCGTCCTGCCGTATTTTCCATATTGATCCTCGGAGCGGTTCTCGCTGGCCCGGCCAAGGCTGGCCCCAATGTTCCCTTCTGTCTGGCGTTGGAAACGAACTATCGCGATTGCGTGCGCGCCCAGCAGGCGCGTGATCGCAATCGCGAAGAGGAGCGCGAGTGGAGACGCGAGGAGATGGAGCGCGAAGGCGTCGAGCCCGAGGAATGGGAACATATGCGTCGCCATCGCCATCATGAGGAGGCGCAAGGCGACCCCTGCGCGCCGATGCTGGTCGAGCTCAAAGCGAACGGGTGCTTTTAACGCTCCGGTGGCGGCGCCGATCATTGCAGGGCCAAGCTCGCTCGCTTTCGCTTTTCACCCGGCCGAAGCGTAGGCCGTTCGAGCCTGCGCCCTGGTGAGATAAAAATGCTCGCCCTCGCGCCAGGCGGCGTTGCCGGAAGTCACTTCGAATTCGCATAGCCCTTCGCGCTCGCCGCCGGGAGCGTCGAGCAGCTTTACCTCGCGCGGCAGCATGCGCAGGGCGCGGGTGTCGGAACCCCGCTCTCGCAACCGCATGTTTTTTGTGTTCCTGGACATCGCTTCCTCGCGGGCTTGGCTCCCTGTAAGCCATAAAGCTTTCGCGAGCCCGTGGCCAATAGCGGGTTTGGATGGTTCGATGCCTTTCCAGCATCGTCCGGGAGAGCCGTCAGCGCCGCAAGGCTACGATCTTGTACGGGAGGTCGAAGAACTCCGGGACCGCGCAACGCTCGAGATTGGGGCCGGCGAGCATCGCCGGAACGAAGGCTGCGCCGAGCCCCGCCTTCGCCTGCGCGAGCAGGGCCTCGGCCGAGGCGCTTTCGCAGACCGGGGCTTCGGATATCTCGACGCCATACGCCTCCAGCATGGCCGCCACGCGGGCGCCATAGGCCGTCCCGGGCGTATAGACCATCACCGGGCCGCAGAGCTTGCCGTTTTCGAGCCGAACCTTATTTGCGGCGGAGGGCGATTGCATCAGGACCAGACGGTCTTCGCCGGCCTCTTCGGTTTTCAGGCCCGCTATTTCCTCCGCGCCGCCAAAATGCGGAATGAGGCAGATATCGGCGTGCCCCCGCCGCACGGCTTCGAGACAGCCGGCGATGGAGGCGACGATCAGCGAGTAGCTTTTAAGGTCTTGCATTCCGAGCCACGGGCAGAGGAAAGCCGAGGCCAGGGTGTTGGTGGTGTATATGCGAAGCGATTTCCTGAAATGGCTCGACGCGGTCAGCACGGCGCGGCGGGCGTCGAAGATTTCTTCGCGCAGGCGATGGGCGCGGGAAAGAAAGGCTTCGCCCGCGGGGGTCAGGCTCACGGGCCGGGACTCCCTGTAAAACAGGGGCGCGCCCAGCCATTCCTCCAGCTTTTGCACGCGCCGGCTATAGGCCGGCTGGGTGGTGCAGCGCGCCTCGGCCGCGCGGGTGAAATTGCGTGTCTGGCACAGGGCCAGAAAATCGTCGATCCACTGAAGCTCCATGTGGCCGAGCCTGCCTCGCGGCGGGGAATTTGGCAATCGCCCGGGCGCCGAGCTGCAACGTCCGACCCTGGCTGCTCGCGACGCAGTCGGCGCGCCGGTTGAGATAAGGACGCGAACACTTTTGCAATCGAAAATCCGGTTGATTTAGCCATGTCCCGATTTGTGGCCTCCTCTCGCCGGATCAACCCTTCGATGGCCACGGAAGCCGGTCGAGCGGGGCCATGGCCTTCGCCATGTCTCGGGCGGCGGCCATATGGGCGGGATTGTCGACGTCGAAGGTCTCGGTGGTCGCGCTCATCAGCAGCCCGCCATTGGGCAGACGCTCCGCAAGGACTGTAGAAGGAGGCGTGATTTTTTCTGCGAGCCATGGACAGAGATACTGAATCCACGCGGGCGCGAAATATGAGTCTGACTCGGTTGCTTCGACGAGCGGGTGTGAGGTGGCGTTCGCCATGACGGGGTCCCAGGCGTCGACGACCGCAAGCAGAGCGGCGCGAAAGATCCGGTGGCTTACGACGTCCGCATCGGGCCGGGAGCCGATCTCGACGTCGGTCGAGAGAGTCACGCTATTTCCAAAGACCTCTTTGACGTAAGACCCCGCCCTGCATGTCACGTCGAAGGCGCGCGCCTCGGGCGTGTTGCGGGTAAATGCGCCGAACAAATAACCCATTTCAGGAATGGGCTCCTTCCAGTCGTCCCGCATGATCCCCGCTGCGATTTCCGCGGCGTAGCGGTCCCGGGCTTCCTCGAGGTTCTCGGGACGCTGCGTGCCGCAGGTCCAAAGGCTGAAAACGGGGTCGATTTCTTTCAAGGAATCGATCATGCGCAGGAAACGCGCGGCAAGCGCCTCCGGCGTCTCGGCGCGCGCTTCCCAGTCGGCGCCGATGAAAAAATCTTTGCTTTCGTCCTCGATTTCTATGCCTATTGGATGGGTCATGACCACAGCTCCCCAGGTACGACTTTGACTTTGATCTTTCGATATTTCCGGGCGAACCACCTTCGCGCAGTTTTGGCGGCCTTGGCCTCGGCGAAGTCCCATTCGACATCGCGCGATCCGGCGGCGCCCATTTGGCGCTCAGCCTGACCCAACCACCTTTTTTTAAGTCTTTTGGCCATGAACTTTCCTCCGAGCATTTTAGCAAAGCCCGGCCCCTTGGCCTCGATCATGGTTCCGTCGCTTTCGCGGCAGTCGTCAAAAGCGACCATCCTTTTTGTCGTCGGGTTGAAAAGCTTGCCAGCCTCGCCGCGTAATAGAGGCCGCTGCGGGTTGTTCAGGCGGCTGATCTGCTCTTGATAGGCCTAGGCGCGCTCGGATGCTCCGTGCGGGTCATCTGGGCCCGGATCGGGACAAAGCTTCGGCTCGTTCTTGGATTTCTCGGCGGCCCGATCCGCATGCACGGAGGAGAGCGAATCCGCATCGAAAACAACGGCGCCTTTGACGTAACGCGCGATGGGAACGTCGGTTTCGTCGTCGACGAAAATGCCATGTGCGCCCAGAGAGGCGTCAGCGACGGTTTCCCGGCCGTTCTCGCCCTCTCGATATAAATGCAGCCTTCCCGCCGGTTCGTCGAATGAATAGTGAAGATCAGGCTCGCCGGGGATATTGCCTTCCGATGCGCGGCCGGCTGGCGTTGGGATGAGAATTGCGCCGAGCGTGATCGCCGGACCGCCCGCCGCCGCGACCAATCTTCCGAGCCCTGCGAGAAAGGCGCTGCTCTCGACCGCCTCGAACAGGCCCTGCGCGAGCGTTCCAACACCGCGCGCGGCGCTGGAAATTTCCGCGCTCCCCGCCGCTGCTTGAGCAAGGATTTGCGCCGAGGCCGGATTCTGCGTCGCCGCTGGCGCCACGCCATGCGCCGGAGTCTTATTGTCCTGCCCGGAGCCGCCGGCCGAACCCCATCTACCGCTCTCTCTGCCATTGCCGGCAGGAACCCGCGGCTGGTTGGAGTCGTATTTCACAAAGCCGCGAGTTGGCGGCTCGACCCCAAGCCCCTTCATCAAGGCGCCGGGCGCCATGCCGCTATCAAGCAGCTCCTCGGCGAGAAAGAGCCGATAGGCGTCGGCGCGGTCCTCGAGCCGAGGGAGGGCGGCATAGGCCAGGCGGATATTGGCGAGGGCCTTTTCGCCGCGCCGCCAGTAATCCGAGGCCCCTTCCAGATGGCGCCACAACTCCGGGGATGCGGGACGGCCATGCGCCGCCGCGAGTAGCGCGAATATGCGGTCTTCATCTTCTTCGACAGCGAGGCGGGGCGCGCCGAAGGCGTCGCGCGTCATTCGAGCGAGTATCGTTCCCGCTCCGAGGATCAGCCCGTCGTCGCCAATTTCGGCGGCATGTGAAATCGGCCTCGACCATAGGCGCTTTTCAAACCGCTCTCTTAGCGCATCGCCTCGAAGCATCCGCCTCTCCTTGAAACGTCTTTGGGACTTCAGCCTAGATCGGAGCAGGGAGAATGACAAGAACAAAAAGAGAACACTTAGGTCGGGGTGGATCGACGAACGGCGTCCCACGGCACGCAGACGAGGGCTGGCGCCGGTCTCACGGCTCACGTAACATCAATCCGGAGCCGGGGCGCCAGAATGACCAACATCCTACGCTTTTGTCTCGGTTTTCTCGATTTGTCCCCGGCGCGAGGAGCTTCCGTCGCGCGGGTCGATCCCGAACTCTCCACCGAGTTGATTTCGGCGAGTCGCATGGACGAAGAGGGGCTGTTTGCACGGCTGTCCTCTTCGCCGGAGGGGCTGAGCGAGAACGACGCCGAGAAGCGTCTATCCCTTCACGGCCCGAATCTCGTCGCTCAGGAAAAGCCGCCCTCTCTGCTGCGGGAGTTTCTGGAGCGCGCCGGAAATCCGCTCAATGCTCTGCTGGCGGCGCTCGCCGCCGCGTCCTGGCTGCTGGGCGACATCCATTCGTCCGTGGTGGTTTTGCTGATCGTGTTGCTGGCCACCTTGATGGCCTTCGTGCAGGAACACCGCTCCAACGACGCGGCCGCGCGCCTGCGTTCCATGGTGACGAGCATGGCCACGGTCAAGCGGCGGGACCGGGAAGAGGGGACGGGCGTCTATAGCGAAGTTCCTTTCGAGCGGCTGGTTCCCGGCGACGTGGTGCGCCTTTCGGCAGGCGATATGATTCCCGCCGACCTGCGCCTGCTGTCGTCGAAGGAGCTTTTCCTCAATCAGTCGGCCCTGACCGGCGAGGGGATGCCGGTCGAAAAAAGCGCCGCGTCCTGCGGGACGGATGAGCGAGATCCTTTCGAAACGCCCAATCTCTGCCTGATGGGCGCGAGCGTCGTCAGCGGCTTCGCTACGGCGATGGTGGTGCACACGGGCGCTGCGACCTGTTTCGGCCGGCTCGCGGACAAGATTGCAAAGCGGCGCGAACCCACCAGCTTCGACAAGGGCGTGAACCGATTCATCTGGCTTATGATCCGCTTCATGCTGGTGATGGCCCCGACCGTGTTCCTCATCAACGGGCTCGCCAAAGGAGACTGGGGCGAAGCGATGCTTTTCTCGGTCGCAGTCGCGGTGGGTCTCACCCCCGAACTCCTGCCGATGATCGTGACGGTCAATCTCGCCAAAGGCGCGATCGAAATGTCGAAGGGCCGCGTCATCGTCAAACGCCTCAACGCAATACAGAATTTCGGCGCCATGGACGTCCTTTGCACGGACAAGACGGGCACGCTGACGCAAAACCGCGTGGTGCTGAGCTTAAGTCTCGACCTTGCCGGCGCGAGCAGCGAGCGTGTGCTCGAATATGCCTGGCTCAGCAGCCATTTTCAGTCGGGTCTCAAAAATCTGCTCGACGACGCCGTGCTGGAACATGTGCGCCTCGGCGAGAATTTGCGTCCCGCTCGCGATTACGCCCTCATCGACGAGATTCCTTTCGACTTCGCGCGCCGGCGTCTTTCCGTCGCGCTTTCCGGCGCGGCGCCGAGAGGCGAAAGCTTCTTTTCGCTGTTTCTGCCGCGCGCGAAGCAAAGGCGTCTTCTCATCTGCAAAGGCGCGGTGGAGGAGGTGCTCCCGATCTGCGCCTATTACGAGCTTTCCGGGAAAGTAAGCGCCATGACTGCGGCGGGTCTCGACGCCGCTCGTGCGAGGGCGCGCGCGCTGAACGAAGACGGCTTGCGCGTCATCGCGGTGGCGACCAAAGACATAGCGCAGCCGAAGAAATCCTATTCCGTTGCAGATGAGCGAGGGCTCACGCTTCAGGGCTTCGTCGCTTTTCTCGATCCGCCCAAGGAAGACGCCGCGGCGGCGCTCGGCGAGCTTGCGCGATGCGGCGTCGCCGTCAAGATTCTCACCGGCGACAACGAGATCGTCACGCGCAAGATATGCCGTGAGGTCGGGCTCGCCGTCGAGCGGGTCGCCCTCGGCGCCGAGGTGGAGGCGATGGATGACGCCGCGCTGGTCGAACTCGTCGAGAGCGTCACTGTTTTCGCCAAGGTTTCTCCCGACCAGAAGGCCAGGGTCATTCGTGCGCTGCATGCGCGCGGCCATGTGGTCGGCTACCTGGGCGACGGCGTGAACGACGGCCCGGCGCTGAAGGCCGCCGACGTCGGCATTTCGGTGGATACCGCCGTGGATATCGCGAGGGAGTCCGCCGACATCATTCTGCTCGACAAGAGCCTGAGCGTGCTGAAGCGCGGCGTCATCGAAGGGCGCAAGGTTTTCGGCAACATCGTAAAATATATCAAGATGGGAGCCAGCTCGAATTTCGGGACTATCTTCAGCGTGCTCGGCGCCAGCGTTTTCCTGCCCTTCCTGCCGATGCTCCCGGTTCAGGTGCTCACCAACAACCTGCTTTACGATTTCTCCCAGACCGCGATTCCGACCGACAACGTCGACGACGACTACCTCGAACGTCCGCGTAAATGGGACATCGACAATCTCTTCAAATTCATGCTCGCGATCGGCCCGGTCAGCTCGATCTTCGACTATGTCACGTTCTATATTCTCATAAGTTTCTTCGACGGACTGAACAATCCGGCTCTGTTTCAAACGGGATGGTTTGTCGAATCGCTGTTGACCCAGACGCTGATCGTCCACATCATCCGCACGGCGAAAATTCCTTTTTTCCAAAGCCGCCCCAGTGCGGCGCTTGTCGCTATGTCCGTTCTCGTCTGCGCCATCGGCGTCGTTCTTCCATTCACGCGGGCCGGAGAGGCGCTTGCGTTTACGCCGCTGCCGGCGGCTTACTGGCCTGTTCTCGCCGCCATAGTGATCGCCTACGGTCTCTCGGCCCAACTCGCCAAAAGCTTTTTCCTGCGCCGTTTCGGCACGTGATTTGGAGGAACACGAGATGGCCGCCCTGATCGATCGACGCCGTTTGATCTGTTGCGCGGCTGCTTTCGTCCCTTCGAGCGTTCCGCAACCGGCCCCTCGAAAGCCCGCCCTGGACGGCGCGTGGCGCAGCGCCGGAAGCAGTGAAACAGCCGAGGTCACGATAGCCGGTTATGTCGCCGTCGGTTTTTTTTGGAGGTACCACTATTTCGAACCGAGCAAGGTGCGGTTCTCGAATAAAGGCGAGAAATTGGGCTTTTCTTTCAACGGCGGACGGGCGACTCTGACGCGCGCCGGCGCGGGCGCTACGCTCCTCGTAGTGGAGCAGGGGCGAGCGTCGAGCCGGATCGAGATGATCAAGAATTGACTATCCTTTTGCATATTCTTGCCACTCGGCGGCTGTTTCTCGTAAGCTGATTCATGCGCTTACGCGAGCAGGAGACTTCTTCCTGGCGCGCTCACAATGACGGCGGTTTATGGACAAGTCACAAATCAGGGCGTTCCTGGAGCATGCGCCGTTCGCGGTCGCGATGTTTGACCGTGACATGCGATATATTTCGGCGAGCAGGCGCTGGTTGGTCGATTACGGCCTTGTAGGCCCCCTGGAAGGCCGTTCGCACTACGAAATATATCCCGACGCTCCCGAACATTTCAGGGCGATCCACCGCCGCGCGCTGGCAGGCGAAACACTGGAGGCGGAAGCGGATCGAATCCTCCATGCGGACGGCTCGGTCCAGTGGCTGCGCTGGCGGATATGCCCCTGGCGCGGGCCGGCCGGCGAAGTAGCCGGCGTCATCGTCTTTTCTCAGGACATAAGCGAGTTGAAGGATGCCGACGAGGCTGCGCGGCGAAACAGGCTTCGCCTGCAACTGGCGCTGGACGCCGCTTCGATGATCTCATTCGATTGGGATATTCAGCGTGACGAGATTCAAAGATTCCAGTGCGCGGACCTTGGCGGGCGCCCGCAGCGGGACGGTCCAGCCAGGACCATCGAGACGGTGCTGGCCGGCGTACACGACGACGACAAAGAGAGATTCATCGCCAATCTACACGCCGCGCTGACGAGCGAGACCGGACGCTATGAAAGCGAAGTGAGAGTGAAGCGTCCCTGCGGCGGAATGTCCTGGTCTCTGGAGCGCGGGCGGGTCGAACGCGATGAATCCGGCGAACCTGTGCGGCTGATCGGCGTCGCGCAGGACATCACGGAGCGGAAGGCGGCCGAACAGGCGCTGTCCGACGCAAGCCGCCGCCGCGACGAGTTTCTCGCCATACTCTCTCACGAGTTGCGCAATCCGCTGGCTCCGATCCGCAACGCCGTTCATGTGTTGAAGAGGCGGGAAAGCGCGCTTTCCATGCCGGACAGCGACACTCGCCGGCTGATCGACATTCTGGAGCGGCAGACCGATCATCTCATTCGACTTGTCGACGATCTGCTCGAAGTCTCCCGTATCACGGCAGGAAAAATCGAACTCCGAAAAACCCTGGTCGATCTCGGCGAAGTCGTGCGGCAGGCGCTCCAGACGAGTGCGCCGGTCATAGATCAGGCCGGGCATAGACTGACCGTGTCGGTCGACGAGCGGCCGATGATCGTCGAAGGCGATTCCGTGCGTCTTGTTCAGGCGCTGGCCAATCTCCTGATCAACGCCGCGAAATACACGCCGCCGGGCGGGCGCATCGACCTTGCTGCGCGCCGTAACGCAGATGTTTGCGAGATAAGCGTGCGCGACAACGGCATCGGCATCACAGCCGAAATGCTTCCGCGTGTGTTCGATCTTTTCACGCAATCGCCGAGTGCGGAACTCCATACGCAGGGCGGCGTGGGCGTCGGTCTTGCGCTGGTGCGCAACCTCGTAGAGATGCACGGGGGAACGATCGAGGGCTCCAGCGAGGGGCAGGGATGCGGCGCCGAATTCATAATGCGGCTGCCTTTATTGGCCGTTTCGCCGAGAATTTCGGAGCGGATCGTGGAAAGCGCGGTCTCTCGCCCGCGCGAAGTGCAGCGCGTTCTCGTCGTGGACGACGCGCCCGAGGTTGCGGATATTCTGGTCATGTTGCTGGAGTCGCTGGGTGCGGAAGCGCGCGCCGTCTATAGCGGCGCGGCTGCGCTCGAGGTCTTTTCCGCTTTCAGGCCGGACGTCGCTTTCATCGACATCGGCATGCCGGAAATGGACGGCTGCGAAACGGCGCGAAAGATCCGGCAAACTCCCGGCGGCGACAAGGTGGCTCTCGCCGCGCTCACGGGATGGGGCAGGGAGGAAGACCGCAAAAGCGCGGCGCAGGCGGGTTTCGACCGCCATTTCGTAAAGCCGATCCGGGTCGAGCAAATCGAGGCGATGCTGGCGGCCAAACGCGCGGTTCGGCCGGAGTCCCGTTCACGAGAGGAGCTTGGCGCCGTATAGGGCGCCGCCCAGCGTCGTCCATGAGGCCGCTCTCGCCAGCGCCCGGCCGATGTCGCCATCCACGGCGTAGCGCGAGAAGAAGCCGAGCGCGAAGACAAAGCCGACGCTCGACGCCATGGTCCAGTTGATGATGGTCGGCCAGGCCACACCGAGTTTGCCCGCGCAATAGACGCCGATGGCGGTCGCGACGGGAAAGACCAGGATCGGCGCGGAGTCATCCAGAATATCGGGGATATCCCGAAGACGCAGCGAATGGCCCCGGGCGGCCTCGATTTTCACGATATCGTTGAACGCCGCCGAACTGATGGCGGCGAGGCCCACCAGCAGCGCGCCCATGGCCGCTTCGTCATAGGGAAACGCACCCGGCCGCAGCGCGAGGGCGGCGGACATGATCGCCGCCACGCCGGTGAGCATTTTTTCCGGTCCAAACGGCGCGGTTCGGTTTTCCTGGCGCATATCAGTCGTCTTCTCGCGCCCGAATGCTTTCAAAGCAGGCTGCTCCTCAACATCGAAGGCGGGGCGCCGAACCATTTGCCGAAGGCGCGGATGAAATGAGCCGAGTCGGAGTAGCCCAGGGCCAGCGCTACTTCTGCGATCCGCAAGCTGGAGTCGCCCAGCAATTCGATGGCGCGCTTTCGGCGACGCCCTTCGGTCAGCTCCTCGAAGCTCGTCCCCAGCCGGGACAGCCGGCGTTGTGCGTTGCGCGTCGAAAGGCCCAGCGCGCTCGCGGCTGCGGGGAGGGAAATTTTGCCGGTCATCATCATGACGTCGATGATGTTCTCGAGCGCTTCCACCAGTTGGTCGTCTCCGAGCGCAAACGCGTCTATCTCGCCCTTTTCCCGCTCGAAGGACTTCCACTCGGGCTCCGCGGAAGTCGAAGGCTTCACCCTGGCGTCGAGATCGCTTGCGGGAAACTTGATCACGGCGGACGCGCCTGCGCCGAATCTAATCGGCGACCCGAAAAACTCTTCGAAAGGAGCCGTCTTATGGGGCGCGCGATGGGGCATTTGGACGAATCGAGGCGTCCAGGAGGCTCCCATCACCGAGCGGATCGTCGCGATATTGAAAGCAAAGGCGCCTTCGTAGAGAAATCTCGCCATCTCGGGGTCGGCGCCCGTGAGATGAAGGGAGAGGAAAGCGTCTTCCCCGCGCACGGCGAGCCTGATGTCGGTCTCCCCCTGGAAAGTCGGCAAGGCGCGCGCATGGGCTTCCAGACATTGGCGCAGGGTCGCTCCGGCGATGAGCGTTCGGCCGATGAGGCCGAGGCGGGCTGGGTCCGCGGCCAGCGCGCAAGTAAGGGAGATGGCTTCGTCGCCCAGCAGCCTGCCCGAGACGCTGAGGGCGGTCAACGCCTGCGCGCGAGCGATGATCGGCTTGCGACCCTCGATTGCAGATTGATCGAGCCCGGCCCGTCTGTAAGCGAGCGAGAGCGCGCCGCCCCGTTGATCGAAGACGAGGGGAAGCATGTGCAGCACGCTGGAGCGTATCGCGGCGCGGTCGGTCATTTTGGAAAGCGAGTTTTCCTCTCGAGAACAACATTGCGCGAGGGGGCGGTTTTTCCTCGATGCGTCGCCGAGGCTTCGCGAGCGGCCCTATGTCTTCGATATTGCGAATAAAAGAACCCGCCCGGCGCAAAATGGCAATACACAGATATTTCGTCGCGTTAAGAGGGCGCAGGGAATAGCGAGGGCCGCGGAGCGCGCCTTGCGACCGATGGCCGTCCAGAAGGCGCCGTCGCTACAAAAATCAAATGGTTATGGAGATCTGGAAATGAAGTCGAGACGGGATGTTCTGGCCGGCGCCGCCGGCGCTCTCGGGGCCGCTATGACAGGCCCGGTCCCGGCGGACGCCGCGCCGAAGGGCAGGGTCAAGGCGGCGGCGAGCAAGGTCGCAGCGCCCGCCGTGCTGCGGCGCTATGGCAAACAGCCCAACATCCTGTTCATTTTCACCGATCAGGAGCGTTACCGCACCAAATGGCCGGCGGGCTACAGCCTTCCCGGGCATGAGCGGCTCATGGCCAAGGGCGTGACCTTCCATGAGCATTACTGCCCTGCGACGATGTGCACCTCTTCGCGCAGCGTGATGATGACGGGCCTGACGACGCCCAACAGCGGCATGTTCGAAAATGTCGATGTGCCCTACATGAAGAGCCTTTCGACCAAGATCCCGACCATCGGACATATGCTGAGGAAGCAAGGCTATCACACCGCCTATAAGGGCAAGTGGCATCTCAGCCGCGAGTTCAACGTGGAAGAGGCCCGCGATCTCCTGACGGACGAAATGGAGAAATACGGCTTCTCGGATTACTATTCGCCCGGCGATATGATCGGCCATACGCTCGGGGGCTATCAATTCGACAATCTGATCGCGGCGAGCGCGGTTACGTGGCTGCGGCGCAAGGGCCAGCCCTTGAGCGGCGAAGGCAAGCCGTGGTTCCTCACTGTCGGTCTCGTCAATCCGCATGACATCATGTATTTCAACACCGATCTTCCCGGCCAGTCGATCCAGGATACGGGGAAGCTCATGTTCCATGCGGCGCGCGCGCCGGACCATCCCCTCTATAAAGCGAGCTGGGACCAGCCGCTGCCGTCGAGCCTCCTCCAGTCCCTCGATTCGCCGGACAGGCCCGGGGCCCATGCCGAATACATCAAGGTGTGGGATTATGTTCTCGGCCATATCCCGATGGAGAAGGACCGCTGGCGCCGCTTCAACGACTACTATCTCAATTGCATCCGCAACGTGGACCAGCAGATCAGCGTCATACTGGCGGAACTCGACGCGCTGGGTCTCGCCGAGGACACCATCATCGTCTTCACCTCCGATCATGGCGAGGCGGCGGGCGCCCATGGCCTGCATGGCAAGGGGCCTTTCGCCTATGAGGAGGGCATTCATCTGCCGTTTTTCGTCGTGCATCCCGATGTGAAGGGTGGGCAGGACTGCCGCGCCCTGACGAGCCACATCGACCTCGCGCCTTCGCTGCTCGCGCTGGCCGGCGCGAATGCGGAAAAGCGGGGCGAGGCCGCCGGGCGCGATCTGCCGGGCAAGGACTTTTCGTCCGCGCTTTCCAACCCGCGCTCCGCCGGCCTCAATTCCGTGCGCGACGGCGCATTGTTCACCTATAGCGGCCTCATGACCAACGACGCGGAACTCGTGCGTATGAACGTCGAAGCCAAGGCGGCGGGAAAGAAGACCATCGTCGAATTGGCCAAGGCTCGCTATCTGCCCGATCTGAAAAAGCGCGGCAACCTGCGCACCGTATTCGACGGACGCTACAAATTCAGCCGCTATTTCGCGCCGCTCGACCACAACAAGCCGAAGACGCTGGACGAACTCTACAAATGGAACGACGTCGAGCTGTTCGATCTCGACGCCGACCCCGGCGAGATGAAGAACCTCGCCGTCGATCGGGCGGCCAACGCCGCGCTGATCATGGCGATGAACGAAAAGCTCAATAAGGTGATCGCCGAGGAGATCGGCGTCGACGACGGCCACGAACTGCCCAATATCCCGACCGTGGACTGGAACGTCCAGGAAATGGATATGTAGCGAAGGCCGTAAGCCCGTCTTTTCAAAGGGCGGGAGGACGAACCAGGGCGAGGGGCGGCGAGCGTTGTTCGCCGCCTCTTCCTTTATGCGCGGCTCTGGTAGAGAATCGCCGCAGAGTCGATGCGCGAAAGGAACGCCGATGGTGAGCCAGGAACAGCAGACCGGTCTCGTGCGCGAGGCGGTAGGGGTTTTCGAAACCGCCGAGGCGCTCGACGCCGCCACCGCCGAATTGCTTCAGAACGGCTTCCCGCGCGAGCGGTTGACGCTTCTCGCCGGAGAAAAGGCGGTCGTCGAGAAGCTCGGTCATAGATATGAACGCGTCGAGGAGCTGGAAGACGACGCCAAGGCTCCCCGGATTTCATATCGCTCGACGGACTCGGTTCACGCCGCGACGGGAGCGGCGCTCGGCGCCCTCGCGTCCATCGGCGCTCTGGCGGTGGGCGGGGCGATCTTCGCTTCCGGGGGCGCTTTGGCGGTCACGCTCGGCACGGGATTGATAGGCGCGGAGGTCGGCGGTTTCCTCGGCGGCGTGCTGAGCGATTTCATCGAGAAGCGGCATGCGGATTATCTTCATGAGCAGATCGCCCATGGCGGCCTGCTGCTATGGGTGCGGACGCAAAGCGCATCCGAGGAGAAGGTTGTGAAGGATATTCTTCTCAACCACTCCGGCCGGGACGTTCATGTGCATGAGATTGTCGCCGGAAAGTAAAGCTCGAGCGCATTCCGCAAAAATAGACATGCTTTTGCGATAAGAATGCGCTCCAGCCCTGTGGTCCGGGCCGCGAGGGCCGCATGCGAACGGAACCATCGGCAAAATGGAGCGGATCGCCCCGGCGGCCCGCTGTCTGGCCCGCGCCGGGCTTTACTGATATTGGCCCTGGCGCTGCAGCAGCACTGCGTTCACATAGCCGGTCAGGCCCTGATAGGAGACCTTGCACCAGCCGGTATGCCAGCCCTGCGCGCAATGATGCATGTCCACCGTGACATTGGCGGGAATCTCGGCCACGACCGGCCAGTTCACGCCGGGGCCCTTGCGCAGATTTGCAATGTCGTTGGTCATCACCGGCGCGACCCAGACCTTGCCGCCGTTTCCGTCCGGGGCGAGGTTGATGCCCTTCACCCAGCCGGTCACATCGCCATACTGGACCTGGCACCACAGCCGCTGCCAGCCTTCCGCGCAAGTCAGAATCTGGACATCCGCCCTGGCGGGAATCTGCGCTATGACGGGATATGCCGGCCCTGGTCCGGAACGCACCGCAGCCGGGCTGCGCACCGGCGCGGCAAGCGCGGTCTGGGTGAGAACTGCGATCGCGATCGCCGAAAGGCCGAAAATTCGAAGGTTGCAAGAAGTCATGGCGACGCCTCAAAACTCGAGTTTGACCGCGGTCACGATGGCCGGGTCATTCATAAGCTAGAGCGTTTTTGGCAAGGAGCAATCAGGCGCTGGCGTAAACATTGCTCACGCGGTTAAGCCGAAGTCCGCGCGGCGGTGAGATTTTTAGTTTTCCCGGGAGCTTCAGCGACACTTTGCCGCGCCGCAAAATCGGCGCCCCGTCGACCGATGAAGCCATTGATATTATGTGATCATTGCGGGGGGAGGCAGGCGTCGGGGGTGGCCTGCACAAAATTGACGCTTGTCAAATTTGTGCGTCGCAATATCTTTCGTTTCGCGATACGCGATTTGGCTTGTAGCCAATGCGGGTTGCTCATCGGCTGACCGCCAGACTCCGCGATCTCCCCCTGACGCCCGCGCCCAATTGTAGTGCGGCCACGGGTGCAGCCTGCCGCTCTCAATATGCGGCGTCGCGCAAATTCAAAACGAGGTCACGATGGAATCCTTTTCCCAATGGTTTCAGGATTGGGCTGAAGCCTGCTCCTATGCACAGGAATGCGTGCCCGACCTTCCGCCCGTGTTTCCGCACGCGCAGGAACCCTGGACCGCGCTCGGAGCGGTCGCCGCGCTCTGCCTGTTCCTGTGGTGGGCGAACGAACGCAGCCTGAAAAAGCTCCTGGCGCAGGAAGCGCGGTGGGCGGGGATCAAGGAAGACGCCGCATATCCGCCAGCGTCGCAGCCCCTGGGGCAGCTCGGCGCAATGTTCGACGCGGCGGCCAAGGGCTTGCGGCTGTCGGCCAGCCGCAAGGCCGCGGCCTGAGGGGCTAATCTTTTTTGCACGGGCCGGGATGCACGACCTTGACGTGGTCCCGCTCTGCAAAGCACGGGTTGGTCATGCGGGTTTCCTTGGCGCCGTCGTCCCGCTCGACGCAATATTGAGCCAGGAACTGGGGGCAAACCCGCTCCTGCGCGTAACCTTTCATCGGCGCCAGGGAGGCGGCCGCGAGGGCCGCAGCAGCCAGAAAGTTTCGTCTCATCTGCTTTCCTCCTCTCGTCGCGGAGCCCGAAGGGCCTAGTCGACCGGAGCGCGGGGAAGAGCGCGGCTCAGCCAGCGGTCCGCGAAACAGGACGATATCAGCAGCAGGGCCGCCATGGAAAGCCAGCCGAAAGTCGTTCCGGCGCGTTTCGACTGGATCAGAAGCGGATAGTGCAAGACATAGACCCCGTACGAGATCGAAGCCAGAAAAGCGGCCGAACCTTTGAGCCGGGGGGCGATCTGCGACAGTGATTTTCCGATCGGTCCGAAGAAGAGCGCCAACATGAGCAGCGCGACGAGGAAATGTCGCAACGGCAGGCCGGGATAATAGCTGAAGCTCTTGAACTCTCCCGAAAGCAGGGCCGTCAGCGCCGCGGTCGCGCACAGGGCCGCGAGCCAGCCGATCGCCGGCCTCATGGCGAGGAAAGAGCGTTCCCCTTCGAGATAGGCGTTCGCGGCCATCGCGCCGCCCCACCAGACGAGAAAATAGGCGCCGACCAGCGACCAGTGGTTGGGGGCCAGAGCGTAGGCGACATAGGACGCGCAAGACAGCGCGCCTATGAGATGGCCCGCTCCGTCCTTCGAGATCGTCCAAAGCCTAAGCGCAAACGGGAAGACGGCGTAGAAGGCGAGCTCGTAGGAGAGGGACCAGAGCGGATCGTTGCCGAGATAGGGCTCGACGATGACGCCCGGCTTGAGCGCAGTATTGTCCTGAAGCGCGAACAGGGAGCCGAGCAACTCGCTCCAACGGAAACTGCGCGCCAATGCGCCATTGTCGACGGCGACGACGGTCGATGCGGCCATGGCCACGAGAAGAGCGGGGTAGATCCTGCGGAGGCGGCGCAGATAAAAGCCCCGGGGGCGCAGGGCCCGGTCGCGTTCGTTGGCGAATATCACGAAGCCGCTGAGAAGAAAGAATACCAGGACCGCCTCCTGGCCGAACATGAAAATCCCGCGAGAATGTCCTGTGGCGTTGGCGACATGATGCGCAACGACATAGAAGGCGGCGCAGGCGCGCGCGGCGTCGAGCGAAGCGGTCAGCCGGGGGCTGAACCGAGATTCCCGGGGAACCGTAGCCGTCTTTACCCTGGCCTGAACCATGCTGACATCCTCGGCGCGAGGATAGCTGTCGGAGGGCGGAAGGTCGGCGGCTATAAAGGACTATCGCGCGGTGACGCCGGGGCGCCGCTTTCGGGAGAGACGCTCCGGAGATGGGATTGGCGCTCGGGCCGGATATTTCGGCCCGTCAGGCGGTGGCGGGGTCGATGATCGCTTTGACCTCGCTGATCCGGTTTGCGGGAAAGCCGCCCATTTCCGCATGTTTCCGGATCAGCGCTTCGTCGTTTGCGATATAGACGCAATAGACCTTGTCGTCGGTGACATAGCTTTCGACCCATTGTACGCCGGGCCCGAGCTCGCGCAGAACCGAGCAGGACTTTTGCGACACCGCCTGTAAATCGGCCGCCGTGAGCTGGCCTGCTCCCGGAATCTCGCGCTCGATGATGAATTTAGGCATTTTTTCCTCCTGGGATGATCGGTCGTCTCGACGAAGCGCAAAGGCCTAAGCCTTGAAATAGGCCTGGAACAGGAAATCGCAGAACTGCACGAGCGGTCGCACATTGCGCTCGATCTTCATGCGCAGAAGGGCGCCTTGCCAGAGGTCGACGGTGAGATCGGCCATTTCCTTCGCATCCAGGTCTTTGCGAAAGCCGCCTTCCTCCTGGGCGCGGGAGATTCCTTCGCGAAGCTTGTCGCGGTAGCGGTGGACCGCTTCGCGCAGCGAGGTCCGGCACAATTCGCTGGTGTCGCCGATCTCGCCCATGAGATTGCCCAGCAGGCAGCCGCCCTTGAAGTCGCGCCGTTCGGTTTCCGCGATCAGTTCGTCGAAATAGGCCCTCAGCGCGTCGGCGGCCTTGACCTCGCGCTTTTGCAGGTGGCCGTCGAGCTGGCGGATGAAGGGGTCGATGTAATGCGTCACGACTTCGGCGCCGAACGCCTCCTTGCTTTCAAAATAGTTATAGAAGGAGCCCTTGGGCACGCCGGCGCTCTGCACCAGCTGTTGCAGGCCGACGCCGTGATAGCCCTGCTGCATCAGCAGGGACACGCCGTGATCGAGAAGTTTTGCTCGCAGTTCATTGGGGTCACGTCGGCTCATGGCGCTACAATATGACCGGTCGTCTACTTTGGCAAGAGAGCGCCGCCCGGAACGCGCCCGAGCGGGAAGTCTTTAGGGCGAGGGGGGCGCAGCCCCCCTCATTCTCTACGGTTTCGGGGCGGGAAGGGTCAGGTCCTGCGCAAGTTCTTCAGGGGCCACGGCGTCCAACGCGAGATCTTCGTCCAGAGCCCAGGCTTTGGCGAATTCCCAGGCCACAGCGAGCACGATAGGACCCGCGAACAGCCCGGCGACGCCATGTTCCAGAATGCCGCCCACGACGCCGATGAAAATCACGAGCGTCGGCGTGGTGAGCCCATGAGCGAGAACGAAAGGCTTCAGCGCAGCTTCGATGAGATAGGTGACCGACATGCATATGGTGAGGCCAATGGCGGCGGGCGGCGCGAGCGTCATCCAGGCCCACACGACCACGGGCGCGGCGACCAGGAACGGGCCGAGCTGGACGATGCCCAGCACCAGTATCGCCAGCGTCAGCAGGCTTGCGAACGGCACGCCGAACAGCCACATGCCGAGCCCGCCTATCACCGCCTGCAGCAACGAGATGCCTATCACGCCGCTCGAAACCGCTCGGATTGTCGCGCCGGACAGTGCGACGAAGCGTTCGCCATAGGCGGGATCGATCCGCCGCGCGAGCATATTGACCGCAGCCACCACGCCGGGGCCGCCGATCAGAAGGAAGCCCATGAGCACCACCGAAACAATGAATTTCAACGTCCCTGCGCCGGCGCTGCTCACCATTTCCAGCATGACTTCGCCCGCGGGCCGCAGCTGGGGGAGGATATGGGCTACGGCGCCGCTGAGATTGGTGAAGGCGAGTTGCCAGAAATCGAACAGCGAGGGGCCGATCAAGGGCCAGCTCTTCACCTCCGCCGAGGGCGGCGGAATATTGATCCCGCCGCTTTCGATGCGCTGGATCAGCGCCTTGGAGCCCTCCAGCATGCCGAGGCCGAGCCAGGTGGAGGGGCCGAGCACGATCAAAAGGCCCGCCAGCGTAATCAGGGCCGCAGCCCAGCGTTCGCCGGGCTTGCCCCCGCCCAGAAGCATTTTGAGCCGCCGGTAGCTCGGGTAGAGCGCAGTCGCCAGAACGACCGCCCAGACCCCGATCGGGATGAAGGGCCGCACCAGGAGATAGGCCCAATAGACCAGAAAACCGACAAAGCCGAGATGGATCGCGATTTCGACGAAAGTGGCGTTCAGCCGCTTGAGCTTCGTCGATTCCTTGCTTTCTTGGTTCATCGCCGCATTTTCCACCGGTTTCGCAGCAAACGCGCCGTCGCGAGCGAGGGGTTGTGCGGGCGGAATGTCGCGCCAGGAGAATCCGGCGCCCGCCGCGGCGCAATGTAATTCAACCTCCGGCATGCCGCCAGCAGCGAAGATGATGAGATCTGTTGAGCCCGAGCGGCTGTGCGGCAGGGATATCAGGGGCTTTCGCTGAAGAGGTCGCTTGCACGGCTGCGACGGAGCTGATTATATGGAAATGATGAAGCCTGAAGCGCGGATCTCGCGGTCTCGCCAGCGTAGAGGATAGTCCCCCTTGCACTCTCGCAAGTTTTTGCGCGCGGCCCTGTTCGGCGCCGCGATTGGCGCGACCGGCGCCGTCTTCGCCCAGCAATCGGACCCACGCACGTCGCAAATCGAAAGCCGTTTCAAGATGGCGGATAAGAACGGCGACGGCAAGCTGACGCTCGACGAGGCCAAGCTGGGCATGCCCCGGGTAGCCAAGCATTTCGACCAGATCGACAAGGACAAGAAAGGCTACGTCACGCTGGACGAGGTCAAGGACGCCGCCGCAGCGGCAGGCGTCGCGCGGTAAGCCCAATTCGAAAAATCCGGCCGCGGCCCGGCCCGCCGCACTTTTCAGCCCTTCCAAAAGAGATAAAAGCGTTCGGCGGCAGTCGAACGCTTTTTTTAATGTAACCACGCCGGCCGGAAAACGCTTCAGGACGCCGCTTCGCCGAGCCTTCTCGCCTCCAGGGTCGTGACCGCGAGCACGCCGAAACCGACGGCCTGATGGGCGAGCGCAAGCGCAATATGGGGCGCGCCCAGCCATTCCGGGCCGATCATCACCAGAGTGGCGATCCCGAGCGAAGCCTGCAGCACAACATGACCGAACACGATGATTGCGCCGGTCCTGGCCTTGCCTTTGGCGTTGCTCAGCGCGTCGATCATATGCAGCAGGGTCAGCGCGAGCAGCACATAGGCGGTCAGGCGGTGAAGAAACTGCACCAGGATCGGGTTATCGAGGAAATTGCGCCACCAGGGATCGATGCTGAACAGCGTCTCGATCGAGGGCGAGAACCCACCCTCCATCAGCGGCCAGGTGTTGTCGATGAAGCCAGCGCGCAGGCCCGCCACCAGCGCGCCCAGCCCGAGTTGCACGAAGACTATGCCGAGCGCGAGGCGGGAGACGAAGCGCATGCGGGGGCCGTCGCCGTGAAGGACTGACGAGGGCGCCCGCGGGCCGAGCCCGCCCGCGATCCAGATGCAGGCGGAGAACAGCGCAGCCGCCAGCAGCAGATGAATCGCCAGTCTTTCCTGCGCCACCTCGACGCGATTGACGAGGCCGGAACTGACCATCCACCATCCGACGACGCCCTGAAGCCCGCCAAGGGCGAGAATTGCGAAGAGCTTGGGCTTATAGCCCTGAGGGATGCGATCCCTGATCCAGAACCAGGCGAAGCCGACGACGAATACGAGCCCGATCAGCCGTCCCAGCAGCCGGTGCGTCCACTCCCAGGCGTAGATCACCTTGAAGCCCGCGAGGTCCATGTCCGGGAAGAGCTGCTTGAATTGCGGGATCTCTTTGTATTGCTCGAAGGCGTCGAGCCAATCCTTTTCCGAAAGCGGAGGAATAACGCCGGTGACCGGTTTCCACTGAGTGATCGAGAGACCCGATTCGGTCAGCCGCGTCGCGCCGCCGAGCAGAACCATGGCGAAGACGAGCGCCGCGATCGCGAACAGCCAGTTGCGCAGGCCCGTGGCGTTCTCACGGGTGATGCGGTGTTCGATCGCGGGCGCGTGGTGGGGAAAGTGGAACCAGTCTTCCATGTGAGGCTCGAGCGGCAGGTTTTTCGGCTGGCGCAGTCTTAGAAGGATTGCGAAAAAAAGTCGAAAGGCTTTTTGGCGCGAAATCGAATCCCGCCGCGGGCCGGGTGCGCGTCTTGAGGTTCCGGCGGCTCAGTTGCTCTGGATCGTCTGCAAGGTTCCGCTCAAGGTCGCGTTGCCGTAGATCGAGTTGTCCTGATAGCTCATGATGGAGCCGTTGTTGATAATCTTGTAGCCGGTTCCGTTCCAGGTGATGGCGGAACGACGCAGCAGGGCCATGCTGCCTGCTCCGTTCACGTAAATTCCTGTGCCGTTGCCGGATATGATCGTATCTGTGATCAGGGCCTGGCATGGCGCCACACTGTCGAGAAAGAGCCCTGTCCCGTTGTTGAAGATGTGGGAGCCGCTGATATTGGCCTGGAGCGAGCCGCCGAAGTTGTTCAGGGCGATGCCGTACACGCCGATGTTCTGGATTGTGGTGTTCGACATCGAGAACTTTACCGTGACGTAGTTTTCTGAGAAAGCCACCCCGAACTGGGTGAAGTTCTGAATGAACGAATCCTTCACGGTGAGGTTCCCCACAGCCACCACGCCGACGCCGCCATAGGCTCCGCCGACGCCGTCGACGCTCAGCCCCCGCAGCACCACATTGGCGCCCGGCGCGTTGATGGAGATCGCAACCTGGCCGGATGGGGCGCCTGTTCCCGCCGTGCCGACGCCGTCGTTGATCACCGACACCGGCTTGGTGATGCTGAGCGGCCCGAAAGAGCCGGAGTCGCGCACCAGAATATCGCCGCCGCCGGAGCCGAGGATATTGTCGTGAACATATTGGAAAGTGCGGCAGGGCGAGGCCTGCGGCCCGCAGCCGGCGATATCCTGTCCCGAGCCGGAGACCCAGGCCGCAATGGCGGAGCCCGCCTGGGCGGGCGCTTGAAAGCCAAGGAGCGTAAATGTCGCCGCGAGAGCGGCGCGGGCGGTAAATTGGAACATGAATAAAGTCTCCTGATAAGAGATTGAGCCAAACCTCCCTTCAGCGTCAATTGCTCCCAACGGTTTGGAGCGTTCCCGTGTTGCCGCCGTTGCCCGTGATCATATTGTCGCCGTAGGTCTGGGTCACCGCTTGCGTGGTGTAGTAGCCGACCGTGTTCCAGGTGATGCTGGAGTGGCGCAGCGCCACGAGCGTGCTGTAGCCGCTGATGTGAAGCCCCGAGGCGTTGCCGGAAATCAGCGAGTCGGCGACCGTGAACTGGGTCGTCCCTCCGGTCGCCTCGATTCCTGTTCCGTTGTTGAGAATCCTAGCGTTGCCGATGGCGCCTTGAAGCGTGCCGGCATAGGTGTTCACGTAAATCCCGTCCACGCCGTTGTTCTGCACGAGCGTGTCCAGAATCGAGAACCTCGTCGCTCCAAAATTTGTGTAGATCTGGATGCCGTAATGGGAGAAATTCTGCACGAGGCAGTTCGTGATCGTCACGCTGCCGGCGGCCGCGACATTGACCCCGCCATAGGCTCCGCTGACGCCGTCGATGGTCAGGCCCTTGAGCAGGACATTTCCCGTGGTGTTGATGGAGATGGCGATCTGGCCCGAGGGTGCGCCGGTTCCCGCCGTGCCGACGCCGTCGTTGATCACAGACACCGGCTTGGTGATGCTGAGCGGCCCGAAAGAGCCGGAGTCGCGCACCAGGATGTCGCCGCCGCTCGGGCCCAGAATATTGTCGTGCACATATTGGAAGGTGCGGCAGGGAGAGGTCTGCGCGCCGCAGCCGGAGACATCCTGTCCCGCGCCCGAGACCCACGCGGAAACGGATGCGCTCGCCTGGCCTGTCGCGCCGAGACCGAAGACGGAGGAAATGATCGCCGAGGCGGCGAAGGCTTTCAAATTCGACATCTAATGACGCTCCAGTTCGGCCCGGGCTCGAACCGGGCGGCGAAAACTAGGCCCTCGGCGACGATCCGTCCAGCTCACGAACGCTGCAGCCACGCTACCGTCGGCAGGCGATTTCGCGCCCCGATCCGTTTCAGCCCGCTCATGGCCCGGCCCCTGTTTGCGCTTTGAGAGCAGGCGGGCCTCGCGGCTTTGTCGACCGGCACGCATAACTTGTGCCCCCGTCGTCGCAATCGCCCTAAAAATTCCCGCCCGGCGGGCGTATAAGATGGGAATCGAAGCAGGGCTGGAGCGGCGCGCGTGTCGGAACAGAAGGAGCAGGGTTTTCGCACCATAGGAGAGGTGGCCGAGAGTCTGGATCTGCCGCCGCATGTGCTGCGCTTCTGGGAGACGCGTTTCAAGGAGCTCGAGCCGCTCAAGCGCGCCGGAGGCCGGCGTTATTACCGTCCCCGCGACGTCGAGCTCGTTATGGCGCTGCGCCATCTGCTCTATGGCCAGGGCTACACCATCAAGGGCGTACAGCGCATCCTCAAGGAGCAGGGCGCCCGGGCCGTGATCGAAAGCCTGCGCGAGGGGCGCTTCCAGCCGGGGGCCTCCGGACTCGAGGCCCGTGGAGAGGATCGGCCGGAGGCGCCGCCGCCCGAGCCAATGGAAAAACTCATGGAGCCGCAGTTCGAGCCCGCGGCGACGGAGATCGCAGCTGTCCCGCGCCGGGAACCCGAGCCGGAGCCTGAGCCCGAGCCGTTCCATTCCGCTCCGCCGCCGCCGCCTCCGCCTGTTCGCCTGCCGGCCGTCGCCGGCCCGCTGATGGAGCACGCCCCTCAGCTCGGCGAAGACGACATCCGCCAGCTGAGGCTGGCGCTGGCCGATCTCGCCGAGTGCCGCCGCCTGCTGCTGCTGGCGAAGCGGTAGCCTTCTGGGGGACGCCGCTCGTTGGCCGAAGCGTCAGGTCGGCACACGGTTCCCAAGCTGATTTTGCAATGGGCCAAGCCGGCGAGGGAGGTCTTCGGCGGGGCGCAGCATGTCGGCTGCACGCGAGGGGACGGGCCCGCGCACGGATTCGGAAGACTCCTTTCACTCCCGACAGTAACAGCTTCGCCTCGAGGTTCGTAAGGGATACGGACCGGGGTGCTTCGAGCGAAGTCGCGCCGATTTTGCGCAATGTTGGATAGGAATGGGAATGAATATCCGGGCGATTGGCAAATCAGCGGCTCGTTCGTCGCTGATGGCGTTCCTCGTCGCCGGCGCGGCGCCGGCCTTTGGCCAGAGCTGGCCGCCCGCGCCGCTCAGCGAGGCGAAGCTCTACAGCTTCACCAACGGCGCCGACGGCGGCAACCCGGCGCAAGTCAAGCTGTTGCCGGACGGCGGCGGCGCGCTCTACGGGACGACTTCGGGCGGCGGCGGAACCAACAACGGCGTCGTGTTCAAGCTGACGCCGCCGGGTTTCGGAGCGGCGCATTGGACCGAAACCGTCCTTTACAGTTTCTCCGGGCTCGACGGCGCTTTTCCCTTTGCGGGGCTGGCGAGAGATTCGAGCGGCGCGCTCTATGGCGTGACCAGTTATGGAGGCGCGAACAACCTCGGCGTCGCCTTCAAACTGGCCCCGCCGATCAGCCCTTCGACGAAGTGGACCTACACCAAGATTTACGATTTCAACCAGGCGACCGGCGGGAGCCTTTACAACGCGCCCATAATCGATGGAGCCGGGGCGCTCATCGGCACCGCAACCGCCGGCGGAACAAACGCCAGTGGCGCGGTTTACAAGCTCACGCCGCCGAGTTCTCCCGGCAATCCGTGGAGCGGGGCGGCGCTTTACAACTTCACCGGCGGCGCCGATGGCGGCGTCCCCTCGTCAACCCTCCTCGCCGACAACAGCGGCGCGGTCTATGGCACGGCCCAGAACGGCGGCTCCGGCGGCGGTGGCGTCGTGTTCAAGCTGACGCCGTCCGGGGCCAATTGCGCTCCTGCATCACCAAATCTGTGGTGCGAAACCGTGCTCTATAGTTTCTCGGGCGGGAACGACGGAGGCGCTCCAACTGCAGGCCTCACACTGGATTCGTTCGGGACTTTCTACGGGACGGCCTTTTTCGGAGGGGCCTATAACAAGGGCGTCGCCTTTTCGCTGACGCCGCCCAAACCACCTTCGACCCAGTGGCTGGAGACGGTGTTGCACAGCTTCGCCGGCGGGCAGGACGGCGCTTTTCCCAGCTCTCCCCTTATCCTGGTCGGCGGCGCGCTTTATGGCGTGACGCAAAACGGGGCCGGCGGCGATTGTAGCGGCCTCGGTTGCGGGGCGGCATTCCGGCTCACGCCGCCGGCCGCTCCCAGCATGCAGTGGAACGAGAACATCCTCTATCGTTTCAACGCCGGCGTCGATGGCGCCTTCCCGATCGGCGGCCTGACCCTCAGCCCGCTTCATTTCGGCCTCGGCTCCGCCCTTTATGGCGTCGCGCTGTGGGGCGGAGCCTCGAACTACGGCACGGTCTTTTCGCTGCAATGCGCCCAGCCGGCGAGGGAGGTCTTCGGCGGGGCGCAGCATGCCGCCTGTGCGCAGTGACGCCGCCCGGTCGGCCGCGGCTCTTACGGGATATTTTCAAGCCGTTCATGGGGAAACAAATGAAGATCCGGGCGAATTTCAAATCCAGCGCCTGCCTGTCGCTGATGTCTGTTCTGTTCGCCGGGGCGAGCGTCGAGGCCTTTGGTCAGAGTTGGCCGCCTGCACCGCTCAGCGAGGGCACGCTCTACAGCTTTACAGGGGGAGCCGACGGCGGCGCTCCACAATATGTCTCGCTGCTGGCCGACAGCAACGGCGCGCTTTATGGGACAGCGACCGGCGGCGGCGCGCATTTCGCCGGCGTGGCGTTCAAATTGACGCCGCCGGGCTTCGGAAAGACCCAGTGGACCGAGAGCGTCCTTTACACCTTTTCGGGCGCAGACGGCGCCGTTCCCATAGCGGGACTCCTCCGTGATTTGAGCGGAGCCCTCTATGGCGTGACAGCCGTGGGAGGCGCGAACGGCTTCGGCGTCGCTTTCAAGCTGTCCCCGCCGGTTCCGCCCTCGACCCAGTGGAGCTACGCCAGGATTTTCGACTTCGCGCAATCCACCGGCGCGAACCCCTACGGGGCGCTGATATGGGATGGCGCCGGAGGGCTCGTCGGCGCCGCGACCACCGGCGGAAGGAATGGAGTCGGCGCTATATACAAGCTCACGCCGCCAGCCTCTACGGGCGGGCAGTGGACTGTCTCGACGCTCTACAACTTCACTGGCGGAGCCGACGGCGGCAGTCCCTACTCGTCTTTGGTCGCGGGCGCCGGCGGAGCGATCTACGGCACGGCGTCGGCTGGCGGCTCCGGCGGCGCCGGGGTCGTGTTCAAGCTGACGCCGCCCGGCGCCAATTGCACGCCCGTATCCCCCAATCGCTGGTGCGAGACCGTGCTCCACGCCTTCGGCGGGAGCGACGGCGCCGGGCCTTACGCCAGTCTCACCCTGGATGACGCCTCGGGGACCTTCTATGGGACGACATCGTCGGGCGGCGCATCCAACCAGGGCGCCGTCTTTTCGCTGACGCCTCCGGTTCCGCCTTCGACCCTGTGGGTGGAGACAGTGCTCCACAGCTTCGCCGGCGGGCAGGACGGCGCCCAGCTGTTCTCTCCCTTGGTCCTGTTCGGCGGCGCGCTCTATGGCGCGAGCCGGGCAGGCGGCGGAACCGGCTGCGGCGGCTCCGGCTGCGGCGCCCTGTTCAAAGTCACGCCGCCGGCCGCTCCGAGCAATCGCTGGGCCGAGCAAGTGCTCTACGCCTTCACCGGCGGCGCGGACGGCGCCGCCCCCTATGGCGGCCTGACCGTCAGCACGCTTCATTTCGGCCTCGGCGCCGCAATCTATGGCGTCGCCAACGGCGGCGGCGCCTCCAACGCCGGTACGATCTTTTCGCTGCAATGCGCAACGCCGGCGAGGGAAGTCTTCGGCGGCGCGCAGCACGTGGCCTGCGCCCATTAATAGGGGCGCGAGAAAATCCTTCGAACGCCGTTGCCAGCGCCAACGCCGCGCTCTATAAGGACGGCGAAGTCGGAGTGTAGCGCAGCCCGGTTAGCGCACTTGTCTGGGGGACAAGGGGTCGTGGGTTCGAATCCCGCCACTCCGACCATTTAATGATTTGAATTTATTTGAATTCACAGGGCAGTTTGCGCCCTGCCGTTGGCGCGGATAACGGAACATGGCAGCGCCGACAGTCCTACAATCGAAAGAAGAGTCCCGCGGATGTTCGATCGGCGTTCACAACGCGGAAACGCGCACAGGCGCGGTCCGACGCCGAATCGAGGCCGCCAAAAGAATTGCAAAGCCGGCGGGCGCTCCGCTTCCTCCAGTTCAGTATCCGCGTGAAACGGGCTGTCGAGAGGGAGCGGGCGCCTACGGCGCGCCGCTTCTTATTTCCCTTCGCCTGCCGCTCTTGGAGCAACCGGCTTGTCCGGCGCACCATGGGTGGCGGCGAGGTCTGCTTTGGATGGTTCGTCGGGCAGCCGCGCGGCTTTGGCCGGGGCCTTGATCGAGGATCTCGCCGGCGGCGGCGGCGCTTTGTTCTCGTGCTTCGATCCAAGGAAATGAAACGCGACCAGCAGAAGCGCCAGGCCGCACAGCACGCCGGCGCCGATCTTCGCGTCGAGGAGTTTTGCGCGCCAATCGAACCCCGGAGCCGGCTTGTCCTGAACCGGCGCAGGGTCTTTGAGGAGAAGCGTCTCCGGTTCGGGCGCCGAGGCCACGGCGAACGGCGGGTCGAATTTCGATTTGGCGGCCGGGGACGCGGTCTCGGGGTAGGGTTTCAGTTCGGCGAAGATCGCCTCGTCCACTTCCACTTCGACGACGCGCGGGGCGGGGACGGGAGAAGGGCTCGGTTCGACTGCCGCCGCGGCTTCTTCGGCGGCGGCTATCGGCTCGAACATGGTCGGGGCGATGGCGGGTTCCGGTTCCGCAACCGGCTCGATGGAGTCGATGGCGTCGAGCATCGCCGCTCGGAAGGACGGAATGGAAGCGGGTGGAGTTTGCGGCTGGGGAGTCGGTTCGATGATCTCCGCCGCGTCCAACTTCGCTTCCGCCTCGTAGGGCGGCGGGGAGGGGGGAGCTTCCAGCGCGGCGGCTGTGACGTCTTTGCCTTCGTAATTCGGCTCTTCCGTCGTCGCGGGCGCGGGGCTGGGGATCGTCTCGGGCCGCTGAATGGGGGGGGCGAATTTCACTCCGGCGGCCTTCGATTCTATCGCCGCCACGACAACGCGGGCGATTTCGTCGAGGTGAGATTCGAACGGCGGCTTCCAGACCGGAAGCCAATTCTCTTCGGAAACCAGAGGCGAAAGTTCGGCTGTGGGAGAGGTTTCGTCCAGGGACGCGACGACGACCACGCCGCCGTTTGCGACGGCGCGGCTCAGTTCCCTCTCGATTTGCGAGATGGCCGCCATCTTGCTGGAATAAAGGAGCAGCGCGACATCGGCTGCGTCGACGGCGCTGAGGATCTGCTCATTCCAGCCCATGGAGGGCGAAATGTCTCGCGGCGCCATCCAAACCGGAAGTCCTCCCTTTTCCAGGTGGTCGCACAGGATCTCCGCGACAGCCTTGTCACTCGAGTAATAGCGTAGGAAGACCGTATGGGACATGATGGACACCGCACTCCAGGAAGGCCGGCGAAATTTCTTTGGGTTCACGCCTTATACAAACAAGCTGTAGGTTCCGTAAACTAAACAGCTTTTTTGCGAAACGCGGGCGGCTTTCGCCATTTCGAATCATAAGCATTCGGCGCGAATTCTCGCACGGATTTTTTAAGTGTCCGGCGCCGGGCCGGGCTCGAGGGCTTCTTCGATCTTAGGGACCACCGTATCGAGATCCCATGAGGTGGTTCTCGAATTACGGGACCGCGTCGTAAAGAACAAGCGTTGGCCTCGGAGTTGGAACATCCGGCACAGCATCAAATCGTCGCGGGCGTCGCGGATCAGAAAGGCCGTGGGAGCCTGGCCTTCCTTGTTGGCGGCCTGATCGATCGCGAACGCCAGTCTTGCGAGCGACGCTGCGAGATCGTCGGTGTCTCCCGCGCCGCTGCTCGCAGCAAGCGAAAATCCTTCCTCGCTGCTCAGGAGAGCGGATTCGAATCGTCCCGCGGAGCACACGCGGTCGAGCAACTGCGTCAGGTCGCGCCTTTCTCCGTGGCCGATCTTGAATATCGCGAGATCCCTCGAGATCGGGTCGGGCTCAGCGGCCGACTCCGCTGCGGTCGGCGGAGTTTCGCCTTCGTCCTTGCGCGGCGCGGGGAGGGGCTTGCCGGCCATTGCTTGCCCGAGCAGCGCCCGAAGTCGGGCGCGCTCGGATGATCCGGCGCGCACGCCCAACGAATATCCTGCTCGCATTAGGGCGATAATTGCGATGAGCGAAACCGCAATCGCCAAGACCATTGCTTTACCCCAGCGTGTTCGGGCTCTGCGCTTGCGCGGAGCGGATTTTTCGCAAGACTTGTGGTTCCGCGCGAGCGGCCCCCTTCGCCTCGTTTGTCGAATCCGCAATGTCGCCCCAATGGCGATTTCGCGCAATGGTCGAGTTTGGCCTCGGCGGCAATTCCGGGTTCGATCGCAATGCGTTTTAACGCCGCGGGCAGGGTCGCCTCGCCGCCTCCGCATTGTCCTGCGCGCAGGGGGCGGCGTTCGGCTCGGACGATTTTACGCCCTGGCGCAATATCCGGGGCACGCCCATGACCAGCGGAAAGGGCGCGCGCACGGATGCTTCGGGCGCCGGCGGCGCGGCGCTCCCGGCGGCAGGCTTGCTCGCATCCCCTCCTGCGCTTACCACGGGCCGGGAGCGCGCGGCTCTCCACTCCCGGAGAGGCCCGCGCATTACCGTCGCCGGATTGTCGCCGGCCTCCGGGATCGCGACTCGCGGCTCCGAGGAGAAGGGCGCGACGTTTGCGAACCTCAGCCACATCGCAGCCGACCAGGAGCAGGCGATCGCCCCGGCCGCGACCAGCAGGAGAGTGAACCAAGCCGGATCATCCTCCCCGACAAGGCGTCTCTGGCGCAGGCGAGGCGCCGTGATTGTGGTCGCGACCATTGGAGCGGTCCCAGCAGCAGGCTTGCGGACTTGCGGCGCAAATGCGCCGCATGTGGAGCGGTTTTACGCGGCCGGTATCTTGAACGCCGGCGTGATGATATCGACGCCGCACTGCAGATCTCCGACCCAGTCGATGAACTTGTTGACCATCTCCTTGCCCCTGAAGAGGGCGCCATGCTGAGGAGCGATGATCTCGATATCGAGCGGCCGCACCATGTCGGCCCAGGCGCGATTGATGCGGTTCGCCACCATGTATCGCCTGTGGAATCCGGCCATATACTGCATATGCGCGTCGAAATCGGGAACTTCGCGATAGCTGGCTCCGATCGAAGCGCCGAGATCTCCGGTGTACAGGATCTTGGCGACCGGATCGTAGATCTGGAAGTTGCCCTCGCTGTGCATGAAATGCGCCGGCACGGCGATGATGGGACTGCCGTCGAGATCGAAGACCATGCCCGGGTCCGGAATGGGCTTCAAACGATCGGAGACCATGCTGTCGACGCCGAAATGCGGCACGAAGCGCGTCCACAGCTCGGAGATGTAAGCCGTCGCGTCTGTCGTCATGAGCCATCCGTTGACGGCCGCGACGATGTCCGGGTCCTGGTGCGACAGAAAGATGTGAGTGAGCCTCGCGCCCGCAAGGACCGTGAAAGTGCCGCTGAGCACCTTGCTGTAGACCTTGTGGCCGCCGGGATCGAGAATCATGCCGGCGGAGCCGTGCACGATCACATGCTGGTTCGCTTGCACAGCCAGGCCGCCCGCGTCGAAATCCTCGAGGAGGACGTTTCGGTGAACGCCGTCGTCATAGAGAGTGATGTTGCTCATTAGATTCCTTCGGTCGGTTGTTTCGTTGGCGGGATGGGGGAAGCGGGGAGCCGATTACAGGACGTTCTGCAGTTTCGCCACCGCTTCGCGCATATCGAAGAAGACGAGGCCCAGCTTGCTGGTTTCGTCGGTCAGAGCGAGCAGAAGCGTGCCGCGTCCGGCGCCGATGAGAACGGCGTAACCGTGGTCGCCGCGCACGATCACCTCCTGAACGGAGCCGCGTTTGAATTCCGCCGAGGCGCGACCGCCGAGGCTGAGCAGCGTGGCGGTGATGCCGGCGACGCGCGACTCTTCCATGTTTTCTCCGAGCGCGCTTGCGATCATCAATCCGTCTTCGGAGATCAGCGCGCTGCCTTCCACGCCGAGCGACTGAGTCGACAGCTTGTGCAGCACTTGATGGATTTCATCGACTCTGGACATCATGTTCTCCTGTTTTCTTGCTGGAGAGAGGGGAGCCGGATTCGTCCGCGACTGCGGAGCCGAACCTTCGGAATTGGGTTTTGAGGAGGGCGGTGGTTCTTGCCTGGCGGGAGCGACCTTTTCCGGCGCCGTCTTTATCTCGGCGTGGACTGGTGTCGCCGTGATTGGCGGGAGGCTCTCGGATGCTTGCGCATGTGGCTGCGTCGTCACATGCGGCTGGGGAGCCATGGTCGGCGGGATCTCCTCTGCGGGGTGGGGAAAAGCCGGATCTGGCAGAGCTTGGCCGGCGTCGCGCCGGGCGTTGTCGGCGCCGGTCTGGACTATCGCCTCCGCCACGAATTTCTGAAGCTCCCGAACCGTGGCCGCTTGCGGTTGCGAAGCGATCGGCGGCTGCGGAGGAAGCGCCGCGACGGGCTCCTCCAAAGCTTCCAGAATCGTCGATTCCGTCTCGATGTCCGCGGCGGCGGCGGCCGGCGCCGTCTCCGCAACGGGCTCGAATTCTTCGAAATCCTCAACTGAAGCCTGTTCCAGTTGCGGCGCGGCCGGCGGCTGCGGAACGGGGGCTGGGGCAGGCTCTTCCCAGGCTTCCGGAGCCTCTGGCTCTGGCTCGGGTTCGACGTCAGCGAAGCCGGCGGCCGGCGCCTCCGCGACGGCGTGCGTCGCGACTGCGAAGTCTTCGATCGGCGCAGCTGGCTGCAGTTGATGAGCGAGGGTCTGAGCCAGCTCCTCTGGGGCTTCCGCAACGATCGGCTTCGGTTCGACGTGAGCCGCGACATCGAGCGGCGCCATCTCCTCGGCGACAGGCGGAGCGGCTGCCAACGCCGCGAAAGCGTCGACTGGCGTCGCTCGCGGCTGGATAGCCATGGGCGCCGCGGGCTCCCAAGCCGTTTCCGGAACCGCCGGCCGGGGTTCGATGGCCGGAGCGGCGGCGGGGACCGGTGCGGTTTGGAAGACTTCGAATTCGTGGACAGACGCCGCCTGCGGCTGCGGGGCGGGCGCCGCGGGCTCCCGGGCCGCTTCCGGAACCGTCGGCCGGGGTTCGATGGCCGGAGCGGCGGCGGGCGTCGGTGCG
This sequence comes from Methylocystis heyeri, assembly GCF_004802635.2. Classification (NCBI taxonomy): domain Bacteria; kingdom Pseudomonadati; phylum Pseudomonadota; class Alphaproteobacteria; order Hyphomicrobiales; family Methylocystaceae; genus Methylocystis; species Methylocystis heyeri. The sequence goes on along the minus strand of NZ_CP046052.1, from coordinate 1,899,061 downwards.
GTTTGGAAGACTTCGAATTCGTGGATCGACGCCGCCTGCGGCTGCGGGGCGGGCGCCGCGGGCTCCCGGGCCGCTTCCGGAACTGTCGGCCGGGGTTCGATGGCCGGAGCGGCGGCGGGCGCCGGTGCGGTTTGGAAGACTTCGAATTCGTGGATCGACGCCGCCTGCGGTTGCGGGGCGGGCGCCGCGGGCTCCTGGGCCGCTTCTGGAACCGTCGGCCGGGGTTCGATGGCCGGGGCGGAGACGGCGAGAGTCGCCTCCTGGGCGAGAGGCGCCGGAGCGGGTTCGGGTGTTTCGAACTCGTGACGCGCCGCCTGCGGCTGCGGAGCGCCGGCTTCGGCGGGCGCCTTTACTGTTTCCGGAGCCGCCGGCCGCGGCTCGACATACGCGTCCGCGTCCTCATCCTCCTCATCATCGGCGGGGATGACGGGAACCGGCTCGATTTGCGCAATTCTCGGCGGCCGCGCCGGAGGGGCGTGCGGTCTCTCCACGACATTCTGTATGCGGGCCGCCAGGGCCGACTCGTCGGGAGCTGAGGAGTCATGCGGCGCCGGCTTTGTCGGCTTCGCCTTTTCCACCGGCGCTGGAAACAGATCGGCTAGCCAGTGACGATGGCGCGTAGCGTTCTGAGAAGAGGACGCCGCGTCGCCGCCTGGATTGACGGTCCTGTTATCTGATTTCTTCGTTCCGTTCATCGAGGTGGCCGTTATGAGGACAGGGCGCGATCGGTTCGCGTCGATAGGTTGCCTTTCGGCCGCTCACTGGGCTAGTACACGAGGCGAAAGCCGGCGCCTTCGGCCCCGCCGTTGAGCGCTCGCGAGACGGCTGGACCACGTTTCGGCAGAGAACAGCGTAGCCATATCAACCCTCGTGTTCGCTTGTGACTGGGCTGCTTCGATGCGTTTCGATTCAGCCAGTCCGCCGCCAATGCGTCGATCAAACAATTACATAGAACTGCCGCTATGCAACCGCGTAATAAATTCGTAGTTATCAATTTGTGGCGATCTTGGCGGTAAATGTATTGCTGTGTTTGGAGTTTATACACGATGTTTTAAAAGTTGTTCGGTCCCTTGAGAGTGTATCGGTGGTGGCGACATGTAGTCGCATGCCGCCTATGCGTTGAAATAAGCTAAAAGCGGGTGATTCCAAAAAATAACCAAGACGCGATTCTTATCACGCTAACCCGTTGGGCGGCCGGGCAATTAATCGAGTGTCAACGGTTCGCGACTTAAATGGCTTTCGCATTCAAGCACTAAAGCTAAGGCGGGTGGGCGTCCATGACGCAGCAAAATTTGGCCGGTCCTGTTTTTCCCCCATCCGAGGGCGATGCGCCGGCTCCAGTCGACATTCCCGCCCGTTTCATGGTGCCGTCGGGCGACGAATTTACGTGCAAGATTTCCGCTATGTCGACGCGGGAAGTGCATTTTTCCTGCGCCGAAAAGCCCCAGGCAGGCGAAAAACTGGTCGTTTACGCCAAAGGGCTCGGGCGATTCGTCGCCTTTGTGGAGCGAGAGGAAGGCGATTCGATCATCGCCCGGCTCGAATTATCGGATGCGAAAAGCGTCCGCATCGCCCAGAGGCTGGCCTGGCATGTCGACCAAAGAGCGACCGGCAAAAGCGATCGGCGCAAGAACGCGCGCGTTGTCCCTATACGTCAACTGGCGCTGGTGAAACTTGCGACGGGCGTCGAACACTTCGCAAGAATAAACAATGTTTCTCCAGAGGGCGTCGAACTGGCCCTCAATGTTGAACTCGAGGTCGGCTCCGAGGTCGCGATCGACTCGCGGCCGGCGACGGTCAAGCGCGTATTCGACGGCGGCGCATATGCGGAGTTCCTGGGAAGCGAGACGCTCACATGCCGCGGCTATGGCGTCGCCTTCGGAGCCAAAGTGGTTCTCGCCGACATCACGCTCACAATACCTGCGCGCGGAGTCACGGTCCTCATGGGACCCGCCGGCACCGGCAAATCCACTCTGCTGCGTTCCGCTGCAGGGCTTTTCGCGAGGAACGAAATCTTCTCTTCCTGGGGCGAAGCCTTGTATCTCGGCGAGTATATCTCGGCCGGCAATGCGCCGGCCCTGGTCAAACAGCGCATCGAGATGACGCAGCGGCCGGCGCTGGAAAGCCTGCTATTTCACGTCTCCGATCCCAATCTGACCGCAGACTCCCAGCGGGAGAAAATTCTCGAATGGCTCGAGCACTTCCAGGCCGGCGACGTGGTCGAGCATCTGGATCAGCCGTTCGTGGATCTCGAGCCGCTTCTTCAGCGCAAGGTCGCTATTCTGAGCGAAGCCGCCGCGAGGCCGGCATTGCTCATGATCGACGAGCCGACGAGCGGACTCGCCGATGAAGAGGCCGCGGATCTGCTCCAACTCCTCAAAGCCATCTCGCGCCAGATGGCGATTCTGGTGGTTTTGCACAATCAGAAAGAAGCGCGCAGCGTTGCGCAGGGCATTATCCTGCTTGCGGGAGGCCGCATCCAGGAATATTCCCCGACCGAGCAGTTTTTCGCGTCCACAAACCCCATCGTCCAGCGATTCGTGACCACGGGAAGCTGCGCCGTTCCTGCGCCCGACGCAACGCCAGAGACCCTCGCCGAAGACGCGCCTCCGCCGCCGCCCCTGCCGGAGCCGGCGATGCGCTCGCTGGATCTGCACAAGGCCCTAATCGCCGAAACCGCCGCGGTCGACCAGCCTGTGCCGGCCGCGGAGCAAGTGGAGACGCCGAGGCATACGGCGTGGTTGAACCTGCTTCCGAAAAAGCCGCCTACGTCGGCGCGCGGGCCGTTGGGGTTTCATTGGGTCGTCGAGGGGCGCCTCGCCGGCGCGCCGCGGCCCGGGGCGGTCCATGACGTCGCCTACGAACTCGATCTCATCAAAGACGCCGGCGTAACCACGCTGATTACGCTCACGGAGACGAACCTGCCGCAGGGCCCACTGCTTCTGCGAGGCCTCGACAACGTGCATTTGCCTATCCCCGACGGAAAGGCTCCGACTATCGAAAGCACTCTGATTCTTCTGAATCGGATGCGAAAGCTGATGGAATCCGGCCGCGTGCTCCTGGTGCATTGCCTGCAGGGAGTTGGGCGTACCGGTACGATTCTGGCCTCTTGCCTCATCGAGGGCGGCGGCATGTCAGCAAGCGAAGCGATTTCACATCTTCGAAGCCTCAACCCGGAGTATGTGAAGACGAAGGAGCAGGAAGAATTCCTTGCAACCTTCGAAGAAGCCGTGAGAACGCGAAGCTAAGCGCCGCAACCTTCCCACGCCCCTCTATCCCGCCAACCTTCAACCCCCCCAACCCCAGAAAGGATAATAAAATGGCCGGTTCGCTTGACGATGCAATCTCGAAGGCTATCACCAACATTCCGGAATGCGTCGCCGCCGGTTTCGTCGATATCGGCTCCGGGCTCCTGCTCGGCGTGAGAACCGTCGATTCCCATCCCGCCGCGGTCCTCGACCTCGTCGCGGCGGCGACGGCCGATCTGTTCCAGGGCCCGAATGTGACGGCGATCGAAGCGCTGTTCAAGAAGGCGCGCGGCGTCGAAACCAGCCGCCACTATTTCCAGGAAATCATTGTCAACAGCGACAATCTGATCCACGTCTTCATGCGTGGCCGGAAATACAATGACTATGTCGCGGTGTTCATCTGCCGCAACACCGTCAACTTCGGTCTGATGGTCGCCAAGGCGAGGCTCGCCCTGCCTGCGATCGAGGAAGGGATGTAAGTCCCAAGGGCATGCTTGCGCCGGCGGCGACGGCAGACGTCGTGGCCGCCGGTCGAGCGCCAATGCGCATTGAACTACATTTTTTTGGATCATTTCGCTCGTCGGTCCGCTTTTAGTTTCAACGGGACGCACCAAATTCATCCCCCCGACCTGCTTGCGGCGATGCGCCTCCGTTGAAGTCTGGCGGCTTCCAAAAATATTTCGCGGCCCGCAGTCGAACGACTCTCGCTTCCCCCACGCTCGCGCGCGATCGGTTCAAACGTGGTCCCATGCGCTTCCATACTTCACTGGACCAGCACGCTGTTTTCAAGGATCGCTTAGCATTCCGGAGAATATTAATTAACCGGTTTTCGTCGGCCTGATTTCCAAATCATACAGGATTGCGCATTTTCGGTGAATTTTTCCCGCGCAAAACCTCGCCGGTTTTGTATCGGACTCAAGTTTTCTTAATCGGGAGGCGTTCACTTTTGCGTTGGTTTTTACGAATTGGGGCGAACCGAGATGCGCATTTTTCGCTGTGACGACGTAACGAAGACAGGAAGGGCCGGCGGCGCCCTGAGGAACGAAAGCGGCGCCGTGATCATCATGTTTGCCTTGGCGCTTCTGCCGGTCCTTCTGACCATTGGCGGCGCTGTCGATTATATGCGCGTGGGGCGCGCAAAATCGCAGCTGCAGCAGGCTTTGGACGCGGCGACTTTGGCGGCTGCGACCGGCAATACCGGCGCGAGCGCTCTTATGAGAACCAACGATACGGCCGGTTCTCTGCTCTCCAATGTTTCGGTTTCCTGGACGAACAATTCCGACGGCTCCGTCACGGGCACGGCGACCGCACTGGTTCCGACGAGTTTCATGAAGCTCGCGCAAATAAATTCGATTTCCGTGGGCGCCACGGCGACGGCTTCGATCGGCTCGCCCCAAACTGCTTCGAATGTCAGCTTTTCGCTGACCGCCGCCTATGGTTGGTATTGGAAGCAGGTCGATATCTACATCCACAACGTCGGAACCACCGGCGACACCAAACTGGCGTCCTATATTTACCAGCCGGTCAATCAGAGCGCGCTCTCCGGGCGAGGGACGGGCTCCACCACCGCGCAATTCCTGTCGGGCGGCGCAATGGTCGCGGGTGCGATCAACAGCGCCGTCACGATGGGGTCGGCCTATGATAAGGCCTATCTTACGATGACGGTCTATTCCGATGGCTGCGGTCCGGGCATGGTCAATTCGTCTTCGAATTCGATCGTTTCCTGCGTCTCCTCCGGAACGAAGATCAACGGAACGACATACACTAAAACTGCGACGCCGGTGATCTACAGCACGGCGGACGCGACGCAGTCGCGCAATCTGTTCGTCAACGGGGTCAACATGTATTCGCCCAAGGCTGCGCCGAAGATCATGCAGATCCTGCCGTGTGCGATCAGCGGAACCGCTACGACGACCAACACTCACGCCTGGGAGGACACCCCCTATTCGGGTTCCATCAACACGGGTTCATGGGCCACGCAGGACATATTTTTCACCGTCCAGACGGGATGCGCCGCCAATGCGAACTACACGGGCGCGCCGAAGCTGATCAGATGACGGGCTGAGGTCGCGCTGTCCCCAGGCGGGTCCAGGGTGATTTCCGGGCGTAGCGCTCCAATTTAGGGGGTGACGCCCCTCCGTGCGATTTGAGCGGAGCGCGATCGACCTGTTTGGACGGGGATGTTCCTTTCGAGAAACCGCTTCCAGGGGACATGCTCCACAAAGCCGGGAGAGACCATGAAGATGGAACAGGCCTCAATCCCCGAATACGCCCGCCAGCTCTACGAAGCGCATGGCGACAAGGCGATAGCCGAGGCGGCCCAGAAAGCCGCAACGCTGGAGAAAGAAGGACGCCGCGAGGAAGCGCAGACATGGCGTCGCATTGAAGAGGCGCTGAAGGAGATGAGGGGGCCCCCTCATTCCTGAATTGACTGGGGACCGCAACTGGGGGCCTGATCCACGTTGAAAGCCGCGTCGTCGCATGCGACGGCGCGGAGCCGGTTCTGTCGCTCCCACCATCGACCCGCCCGGCGAGCGGCGGTCTGGCGCGTTCACCCGGTTATCCGAGTTTGAATGCAAATAATCCGGCGGTGGCGCGAAATGGCAATACAGCGCCGATGAGTGTCGCTATCTCTCGCCTTTCTTCAGAATGGTCGGGAGTTCGACAACGATGACGAAGGAAAGCTCTCTGTCGGGTTTTGGTTTTTCGGCTGCAAGCTTGTGCAAACGGCTTCTGGCGTCTTTTTGCGTATTTATCGTGTTGACGATCGGCTTGGACAATTCCACCGGGTTCTCGAGCAGCGCCGAAGCTCGTCCCGGCAGGCCCGCTCACTATCCGGCGCGCGGCGGTTTCGGCCATCCCGGACATGGCGGCGGCGGTTTTGGCGGTCCCGGACATGGCGTTCGTGGCCCTGCTCACTATCCGGCTCACGGCGGTTTTCGCCATCCCGGCCATGGTGTTCGAGGCCCTGGTCATTATCCGGCGCATGGCCATATCGGCAGGCGCCCTGTCGTGGCGGCGCCGAGGCGCGCCGTCGTGGTCGCTCCGGTTCGCCCGATCCCGGCGGTTCGTCCCTGGTACTGGGGCAACGTCGTCGCCGGCGTGACGATCGGCGCGATCATCGCTGTCGCCGTCGTGGGAAGCGCGCCCAAAGCGCCTTCGCCGGAGCTGTGCTGGTATTGGACCAGCGCAAGCAAAACCAGAGGATATTGGAGCTACTGTTCGGCTCCCCCCGCGATGTGAACTTGCGCTGTCCCAACGCGCGCGAAGACCGATGGCGGCGGCGCGATCGGTCCTTTGATCGAGACGAATATAGCGGTTCCCTCACTCCCGATTCGGCGCCAAGAGCTGGATCTGCTCCGCCTGGCCCGCCGGAATTCCGGCGGAACGGGTCGGCGGCTGCGGAGCGGCGACCGAGGGCTCCTCGTCCATGCTGAATTCGATGATTCGCCTCGAAGGCTGGTTGGCGATCAGCTTGCGCCGCACGTTCCTGGCCGCTCCGGCGACGACGACGCGTCGTCCTTGTTCGTGAGCCTTCTCGGCAAAAGCGAGAAAGGATTCCGCGGCGGAGCCGTCGATGAACGGCACCATGTGGAAGTCGATCACATAGGACGACGGCGGGGGCGAAATGCGCTCGAGCGCGTCGAAAATGGTCGAGGCGACCCCGAAGAAGAGCGGGCCTTCGAAGCGATAGACCAGCGCGCCTTCGCTTCGTCCCGCCGCCGAGGGCGCGCCTTGCGGTCCTTTGGTCCCCTGCGTCAACGGCTGGCTCGCCCGAATCTGCCATTCGACGTATTCCGCCATTCTGTGCATGAACAGCAGGGAGCCGAAGGAAACGCCGACCGCTATGCCTTCGGTCGCGTCGCGGAACACCGTCAGCAGCAGAGTCACGCAAAGAAGCAGCGCTTCTTCCTTGTCGCGCCGGAATATCGACAAAATCGCTTTGCGGTCGATCATGTCCCAGGCGATTACGACAAGGACGGCCGCGAGCGTCGGCAGCGGAATATGCGCTGCGAGCGGCGCCGCGATGGAGACGAACAACAGCAGAAAGAGCGCGCACGATATTCCGGCGAGAGGGGTTTTCGCCCCTGCCCGAATGTTCGTCGCGGTGCGGGTCAGGGCGCCGGCGGAGCTGACGCCGCCAAAAAAGCCGCAAAAGACATTGGCCCAGCCCTGCGCCACCAATTCGGCGTTGGAGTTGTGCCGTTCGCCGGTCATGCCGTCGGCGACGACGGCCGAAAGCAGCGATTCGATGGCGCTCAGCGTCGCAATCGCAATGGCGGTCGGCGTGAGCTCCAGTAGCGTCGCCAGACTGACGCCGGGGGCCGCAGCCTTCAGGGCCGCGTCGGGAATTCCGCCATAGCGCGAGCCGATGGTGCCGACGTCGAGGCCCAGAAGCCAGGCCACGGCGGCGCCCGCCGCAATGGTCGTCAGCATCCCGCCCCACCACGCCTGGCGCTTGCGTTGGTAGACGACGAAGGCGAGAGTGGCGCAGGCGAGCAGCAGGCTCTGAAAATGAACGCCGCCGAGATTCCCCGATATCGCTTCGAGTTTGGGCAGAAAACCGGCGGGCTCGTGAGCGATCTCGAGCCCTAGAAAATCGCGGGCCTGGCTGGCGAGGAGAATGACCGCGACGCCCGCCGTGAAACCCACGGGAACCGAGTGCGGCAGGTATTTTATATAGGAGCCGAACCTCATATAGCCCAGGGCGAGCAATATCAGCCCCGCCATGATCGTCGCGGCGAGCAGCCCCTGGACGCCGTGACTCTCCACGGTTTTCGCCACCAGCGCGACAAAAGCCGTAGCGGGGCCGCCGATCTGATAGCTGCTCCCGCCCAGCAGAGAGGTGATGAATCCGCCGACTATCGCCGCGGACAGGCCCGCGGACGGCGACAGGCCCGAGGCGACTGCGAGCGCCATCGCCAGAGGGAGGCTCACCACTGCGACGCTGAATCCCGCGACGACGTCCGTCTTGAAATCTGCGATCGAGTATCCGCTCCTGAGCGCCTCGATCAGCCGTGGGGCGAAGGCTTCGACGAACCCCTTCTCGTCGCGGCCGTCCGCCTCGGCGTTGCTTGTTTCGGTCATCTTCATTCCTCGCGGTTCCGCAGAGCGGCGCGGGCCGTTCGCCTCGGGCGTTGCGCGTTTTCAAAGGAGAGGCGGCTCGTTTTGCGCGGCCAGTTTCGCATGGAGAAGAAAATCAGGAAACGGCCTTGTCCATGCTTGCGAACAGAGTCTGGGCCGGCTCGATCAGCGTCGAATCGCCATCGTTCGCTCCGGCGGCGTTGACGCCCTTTGATACAATCCATTCCTGCAAAGCGATTTTTCCCTGCGCTTCCTGAAGCAGCGAGGCGGGATCGGAACCATGGAGCCACCGTACGGCCTCGGTCCACTCCAGCATGATCGGCATGCGATCGTGATAGGGCTGCATCCATGCGCTGGCCGGACCGACGATGATGGTTGCGGAGAGGATGTTTTCTCCGCTTTCCGGATCGCGCCAGCTTTCCCAAAGCCCGGCGAGAGCCAGAGGCGCGCCGTCCGCGGCGGAGAAATAGTGCGGCGTTTTTTGCCCCGCTTTTCCGGTCCATTCGTAAAAGCCGGTCGCCGGAATGATGCAGCGCCGCGAAGCAAAGGCGGCGCGGAACATCGGTTTTTCGGCTGCCGTTTCGATGCGCGCGTTGAAGTTCGAGGGCAGTTCCCTCAAGGGCTTCCTCCACCAGGAAGGGATCAGGCCCCAGCGCATGGGGATCAATTCCGCTCCCCCGGGCGCCGCGCGAATGACTTCGATCTGCGTAGTGGGCGCAATATTGAAGCGGGGCCGCAAGTTTCGCGGCTGCCCGACGAGATCGGCCAGTTGGCGCAATTGAGCCCAGGAAAGGCTCTGGGTGAAACGTCCGCACATGGGGGCGGAGAATGCTCCCGCAACGAGGCTGAATCAATCGGTGGAGCTTCGCCCTGGGATCTCGGCCGCAGGCGTCCGGGCGGGACTTCGCCTCGCCCGGGAAAAGAGAAGCCCGGCGCGAGGCCGGGCAGTCTTCGAGGTTCTCAAGGAGGAATACACATCAAATAGTTCGCTGGGCCGTCATGCGCAATGTGGCCAAATGACGCCGGTCGTCATTTATTTCGGCGGGGTCCGGTTTCGGCGCCGACGCCGCGGCTTTGTTCAACAAGCCGTTACAAATCGCCATCATCTTTCCTCGGCGTTTCCAGCGGAACGCATAAGCTCGATATAGGCCTCTCGGACGCATTCCACAGGGGCCGACAGGCTTCTCTCGAGGAAAATTCGCTTCTTTCGATGCTTGGGGCGGCGCGAGGCCAAGCGGCGGCGTCGGCGAATGCGGGAGGGGCCTCGAACATGCTTCGAGGAGCCGATGACACAGGGCCGGGGGGAGGAGTCAGCTTCGCGAATGTATAGCTTCGCCGCGGAGTTGCTGGAGAAGAACGAGATGAACGCCGAACGGGCGCTTTCGGAGTTTATCGACCGGGTGCTGCAGCTCGACGCCTCACGCGGAAAATGCCTGATTTCGAAAATCGAAATGAGGGGGCCCGCGCTCTATTACCTGCGCAGGGTGGCGAGGAAGCTGAGAAAGCAGGGCTAGCGCCCGAGCCATGCGTTTCCCGCGCCGATGCGCTTCAGACCGAGGCTGCGAAGGATGCGGCGTCTTGGCATTGTTGCCACGATAAATCAGTGTGCTATCTTGCAGGTGGATGCAACGGGTCAGTGCAACCGGTGAGTCTTATGAACGTTTCGCTCGAACAGGCGATTGAAATCCACGCAAGGGCGCTCTCGCGCCGCCTGAAATCCGATGCTCCGGCCAATGCGCGCGAGCGCGCGGCCCAGCTCAAAGAAAAGGGCGATCACGAAGGCCATCTCGTCTGGCTCAATGTGGCCGAGACTTCGGAGCGGCTCCTTTCCGGCGGCGAAGAGCCGCAGTTCGCCAGCTCCCGACTGGAGCACTGAGGCGCCGGCGGCGCGCCGCCGAATGGCGGATATATTTTGATTCGCCCGGCCTTGGGCTTCCCGCCGCAGACTTCCCTCTCCTGTCTGGCCGCTCGAATTCTGCCGCCGCGCTCGCAAACCATGGCTGCGACCATATCATGAATGGCGGAGCGCTCGGCGTCGCCTCGCCGCATGCTCTATCCTTGAGCCATGGAGATGGAACTATGCGGCGCAGATCGACCCTAGCGGCGGCCCTTAGCCTCGCGCTCGTCTTTCCGGGCGTCTCCTTCGCCCAATCGAGTGGCCAATATTCCGGAGGCAGCGTCGGCTCCGGCTATCTCGGCGGCTCTCGATCCGTCCAGGGAGGCGTCCAGCAGGGCGGATCGGCAAATACCCACAATCGCGCATTCGGAGCCTACGGTCTGTCCCAACAGCGGCGCGAAAAAGCCTACGGCTATCCTATGGGGCGCCCGCGTCGCTGAAGCTCCACGGGGCCGCGTCATCGCGGGTCCTGATGCGTCGTCGTCCCGGGCAGAGCGCAGCACAGGCCTGCGCCCTACTGCATGGATCCCCGGCGCATCGAGCTGTCTATCGCCATTATGAGATGGATAACGGACTGCTTCTCCAACTCCACCTGATCCGAGACGTTTTGCGGCTGGTTTTTTTCGAGATATTGCAGCGTGCTGAGATGGCGGTCGAGCATATCGTGAAGAGCCGCCGCCTCTTCATTGCTAAGCGTAAGTTGGATCTGCACTCCGTCCGTCATGGCTCCCGCTCCCGCCTCTCAACGTCCCGGCCGCGCTCCGCTTTCCCGATAAACTGGCTGCCGTTCGGCCCAGGGCGTCGCGGCGTTGGGCTTGTAGGTAAGATTAATTATCGTCTTTCCAAGAGCAAGCCAGAGGAGCATGGCCGGGGAAGTTCCCGAAAAAACGGGCGAAAGCAGCCTCTGGCCGGGCCGTTGCGGCGCTGGGAAAATGAATCGCATTCATAGGGGGGAAGGCGGGCTGGAGCCTTTTCATGTTTCTCGGAAACACGAATACGCTCCAAGCTTTTGTTTTGACGCGTTTCCAACGCCCAACCGACATCCGCTTCGGCTGGAAACGCCCTAGCGATCCAGCCACAGGTAGTGACGGATGATGCGCTTCTGGTCGACGCTGAATCGTTCGCCCTGCAGCGATCCGCGCAAGGCCGTCTTGAGGACTTCGAGGCCTGTGCGCGGCGCCGCCCCGTCACTCAAAAGCGCAGGCTCGTTCGACGCGCCTCCATGAGCGATTTCGAAAGCCGCACGGATGAAATTCAGGCCCCGCCAGGTCGAGGCGTTCATGGTGGCCCATGTTCCCGGCTTGAATCCCAGCGCCTGAACGCCGCCGTTGACGCGAAAGCGAAAGTCGATCGCGAAAAAGCCGGAGTAGCCGGTTTCTGCGACTATCCGCTTTGCGTAATCGAGAATTCGGTCGTCTCGAACAAAACGGATTCGACGCTGTTCGGGAAATCGAATGGCGTAGCGCAGGATCGCGCCTTTTCCGGCGAGCGCGCTAATGCCGGCGTCCTGCCCCGGCGCATAGGATTGCGCCACGAAGCGGGCGCGTCGTGACGCAATGCCCCCCGCCCAGCGTTTGAATTCGCTAGGAGTATGGATGATCGCAAGGCGCAAAGGCGGGTTGCGGCCTTCGGGCCTGAAAACCACGGGAAGGCCAAGGCGGCGGCCGAGTTCGTCGAAATCGGCCGATTTGAAATCCGGCAGGGCCACCGTCGACGGAGCCGGAATGCTCAAGTCGCGGCACAAAGAAAAAAAATTCAGTTTATCCTGTAAACGTCGGGAGACTTCGGCCGGCGACACAGGCGCGGCGATCCAGCTTCCTTCTCCCAGCGCGCTCACGAAATCCGAACCGCAGTCGTCTACGGGCAGGACGAAGCAGCCGTTTGGCATGCCTCCGAGGCATTCGCGTGCGGATCCGACATTTTCCGGCGTGAGCTCGATGACGAGATGTTTTTTGCAGTTGCGCCTTCTCGCCGTAGGAGCAAGCGGCTGCGGCCCCACAAGGATGAATTCCTTCAGGGATTCCACCGGGAGCGAAGCGATCGCTCCTTCAACGAGTCCCGGATCGTTCCCGACCAACGCGCAGACGGAAGAAACCGGTTCGAAAGCCAGAGGGTTTTCCAACTTGAGCATCGCCAGCGCCTTCCCATACCAGCGACCGCTATCGGACCATGAGGGAGACGCTGCGCGCAAGCTGGTGCGAGTGCGTAGGTTTACAACGCAGACGCGCGGATGATTTCATTGTTCGCGTCCGGCGGGAAGGCGGGCGGCGCAATTATTCCCGGATGTAAGCCTAAAATATAATCGAGAAGAGCCTTTCAAAAGGCGCCAAAAACTTTAGAGGATCCGAGCACAGAACCCAAGCTTGCGCCCGCCGGAACAAGATGAACCGCTTTTGCGGTAGAGGTTTCAGTGAACTCAGAAAAACTTCTCCTTGTCCCGGGCAGGCGGCTAGCGCTGCGCGCAGTGGAGCTCTCCTTTTAATTAAGGTTGTTCGCGATTTTGGTGAATTTGTTCTGCAGATTGGTGCCTACCGCGTTGAACGCGGCGATGGCGACAATGGAGATCAGCGATGCGATCAGGCCGTATTCGATAGCGGTGGCGCCGGTTTCGTCCTTGGCGAACTGGGAAACAAGGTTTTTCATGATTTTATCCGGTGTGGCGTTGCAATTGTTTGTACTTCTGCAACTTTGACGTTGCAGGATAAGGATTACGCGAAAGTTATTAAGAGGAAGTTGAACCGCTAGCGCAAACTCCGGCGGGCCGCGGCGAGCCTGTTCGGCCCCGTGCGCCTCTCGAGAAGCGGCTCGTGAAAATTTGAGGTATACGGCCTGCGCCGGGTTTGCGGCGGATGATTTTTAAAGGCCGGGTTCATGCGCATCGAAGGACGCGATTACAAGACTATCTGGCTCGACGCCGATGGACGGCGCGTCCATGTCGTCGACCAGACTTTGCTGCCTCACCGGTTTGCGACGCGCACGCTCGCTTCTGCAGGCGAAGCGGCGCGGGCCATCGCGGACATGATCGTGCGCGGAGCGCCGCTCATCGGCGCTACGGGCGCCTATGGTCTCGCGCTTGCGGCCCGGGAGAACGTCGGCGATTCATATATAGAAGCCGCTCGCGCGGAGCTTCTGGCGACGCGTCCCACCGCGGTCAATCTGCGCTGGGCGCTCGATCGGGTGAGTTCTCTGCTTCTTGCCGCGCCATTGAGCGAACGCTCCGCGCTCGCCTACGCCGAAGCAGCGAGGATCGCCGAGGAGGACGAGGCTTGCTGCGAGGCTATCGGAGTCAACGGCGCAGCGATCATCGCCGGCGTCGCCGCGCGCAAGGCGGGCGACACGGTGAACATTCTCACCCACTGCAACGCCGGCTGGCTTTGCGCCGTCGATTGGGGCACGGCGCTAGCGCCGATCTACAAGGCCGCGCGAGCAGGCGTCGCGCTGCATGTCTATGTCGACGAAACGCGGCCGAGGAACCAGGGCGCGAGTCTGACCGCTTTTGAACTGCTCAATGAAGGCGTCGCGCATACTGTCGTCGCCGACAACGCAGGCGGCCATCTGATGCAGCACGGCATGGTCGATCTCGTCATCGTGGGCAGCGACCGTACGACGCGCGCGGGCGACGTCTGCAACAAAATCGGCACTTATCTCAAGGCGCTCGCCGCGCATGAGAACGGCGTGCCCTTTTACGTCGCGCTTCCCGGTTCGACGGTGGATTGGAGCATCAGGGACGGCGTGAAGGATATACCTATCGAGGAACGCTCGCCGCGCGAGGTTACGCATATTTCGGGGCAAGCGGAAAATGGCGATATCGTCGAGGTGCGCCTGACCCCTAAGGGTTCCCCGGCGCGCAATTTCGGCTTCGATGTCACGCCGTCGCGCTTTGTCACGGCGCTGATCACCGAGCGAGGGGTCTGCGAGGCGAGCGAGAGCGGGCTCGGCGCGCTCTATCCTGAAAAGCTGGGCGCTTTCCGGGAATAGCAGCGCGGCGACCGCGTTGCGTTTAAGCCGCGGCGGAAAGGTTTTCAGGGCTGGGCGGGACCGGAAAATTTGGCGTATCCGATCCTCGTTCCCCAATTGCCGTCGGCGGCCGCATACATCCCCGAAAAAGCGACGCCGGGCGCCACCGGAGCATGGCCGGCTCCGGGAACATAGGCGACGCCCGCCGGTGCGACTGCGTTGTAGCGGCCCCAATATCCCTGCAGATAGGCGGCCTGTCCGGGCGCCAGAAAGGCCCCCGTATCGGCGAAGCTGCCGATGTCCTGCGTCGGCCGCTGCGAGATATAGGCGAGGCCGGGATAGGTCTTGTCGTCGCTGTAAGTATAGACCGTCGTCACATTGCCTTCGAGATCGGGTTGCGACGCCGGATAATAGGCGGCGGTCGCTCCGCCGAAATTGAGAAGCGTCTCGTTCAGCAGCGAGGCTCCGGTGATCCGGGGGCACAAATTGACATATGCGCCGGTGCAATTTGCGCCGTCGTTGCTGTTGAGGATGGGTTGCACGCGAAAAAGCATCGACATGACGCCGCCGGCGCCGTTGGCGGAGGAAAGCGCGGCGTAGATCGAACCCGCGAAATAGCTCGCCTCCCCGGAAATGCGCAGGTCGCCGGCGTCGATGGAGTTGGGGGCGCCCGGCTGTCCCGCCGGCGGAGGCTGCGCGTAGTCGTCCGAGGTGCTGACGGCGACGCTGGACAGTTCCGGGTTTGGCCCGCCGGACACCCAGCCGAACGGATTGGAGATAGCCCAGAGCGTCAGGCCGTTGCAGGCAGCGAGGCAGAAGAAATTATGCGATCCGATCAGAAACTCGGCGCGGGGATTTTCATGCTGGCTCCAGACGTTCAAGGGCTGGGTGCTGTCGGTGGGGTTCCCGCCGTCGAGCATGCCGCTGAATACGTAGAATTTGAAATCCTGGCCGTTGTACATCGCCGCTTTGGGCAGAATCAGCCATTCCTCCCCGAGGTAAGGGTAGGCGCCGAAGTTGGAGAACAGGTTTGACGCCAGATAGATCGCGCCCGGGTAGGGTGTTCCCGAGCTTATGGGATAGGCCGCCGCCCGGTCTTGTCCGAGGCGAGGGAAATCCGCAACCGCGCCGGTCTGGCTCTGCACGGGTATCCGGTATGTGTACCAGGCGCCGGTCGGGTCGTCTGCGGCGCTGACCGCGATGTCGTAATTGTTCACATTGGCGTAATCGCTGTCCACGGCGACGACGATGAAGCGATGATTATAAAAATCGTAAAGGGCGCGCGGGTCGAACACGAAGGAGCCTGCAGGCAGGCCAAAAAAATCCGATAGAGACTTGGGGCCGAGCAGCCGTTGCCCGCCGGGACTCCAGACCGAGAGGCAGGCGTTGACGGCCTGCACCACCGGGCTGGGGCCATCCCCCACGGCGAGAGCCTGATCCGCCGGAATCAGATTGCTGCAGGCTGCGTTTTCCGAGTCCCCGTCGAAGCTGACGGCCGCAGCCGGCGTGTCCGGCCGCACGTTTCGAGCGCCGGGGAAGGACGACTGCGGCGCGGACGTCAGCGTGACCGGCGCCGGATGGGCGCTCGGGCGCGCAGCCTCGGCCTTTATCCAGGCCAAATAGCTTTGAGGCAAAGCCGTGCGCGGACGCAGCGTCTTCTTGAAGCCGGCGAGACTGGCTGCGGCGGCGTTGGGCAGTTCCTTCAGCGTTACTTGCCTTGCGGCGGGAGCGGCTCCCGAGGCTCCATGCGCATAATGGGCGCCGGCCGCCGTCTCGAACGTGGCCGCCTGAGCGGGGAAGGGGCCGGTTCCGTAGTTCGACGCCAGAAATGCGGCGATCACGCCTGAAAAGATCCTGCGCATTTTTCCCTCTGAAACACGGGTGCGGCGCCGGCCGCCGCTTACCGTGCTTCTAATACATCCGGCTGCGTTTACGCTATGCTCCTTTGTCTTTGGGGCCGTAGCTTTTGAAACGCTCGACCGTGCGCATGATCTCCTCGTCCGGCAGGATCACGGGCGCTCCGGCGAGCGAGGCGAGGTAGTAGACCTGGGCGAGTTGCTCGAGTTCGCCCGCGCGCCAAAGCGCCTTTTCGAGTTCCCCCGCCGTGACGATGGCGCCGTGATTGCCGAGCAGAACCCCGTGCTGCTGGCCCAACCCCGCCACGGCGAGCGCGGAAAGCTCCGCGGTGCCATAGGGGGCGTAATCGGTGCAGCGGACGGTCGGCCCGCCGAAGGCCGCGATCATGTAATGTGCGGCGGGAATTTCGCGTCGCAGGATCGCGAGAGTGGTGGCGTAGGGCGAGTGCATATGGACGACGGCGCCGACGTCCGGGCGGGCAATATAAATGTCCCTGTGAAAGCGCCATTCGCTGGACGGAGGCAGGGGACCCTCAAAGGCGCCGTCGGGACCCTGGAGCGCCATGCGCGCAATGTCCTGCGGCGCAAGCCTGCCGCTGGGGACGCCGCTCGGCGTGATCCGCATGGCGTCGCCGTCGCGCAGAGAGACATTGCCGGCCGAGCCCCGATTGAGGCCGAGCCGTTCCAACTCCTGCGCCGCCGCGACGACGGCTTCACTCTTGCCGAGTGCGCTCATGGCTCAGTCCGAATCCGGTTGCGACACGAACAGCAGGATGAGGCCGACGCCGCCGACGAACCTGAAGGCGGCTTCCTGCATGTTCCATCCTTGGGAACGCCACATCTGGAACCATTCGCCGCCGATCGTCATGAAGCCGAAGAAATAGATCGCGATCCCCGCCGTCAGCCCGCCGATGGCGAGATCCTTGTCGGCGTTGAAGGCGGAGGCGCTGTCGCCTCTGGCCCGGAGCAGTTTCAGCGCGCCGGCGAGACATAGCGCTCCTGCGCCGAGTTCGGCCGCCATGATGAAATCATAGGCGACATGGTGGAGCAGCCCGCTATGGATGGCCCGCCATTGAAAGGCCGAATCGGGCGGCTCCGTATCCATGGACAGAATATGCTGCACGGCCGCGAAATTGGTCCCGTAATCGAAGATATTGTCGAGGCCGACGAGCAGCAGCAACGCGCCGACGCAGGCGACGAGAAAGATTTTCGCATAACGCGGAATCATTTGGCCCCTCCAGCGAATGAACGGGCGAGGCTACACCCGGAGCCCATTGCGCGAAAGTTGAGGGCGTTCTCGGCCCGGCGCTCGCTCGGGCGAGGCGCCGCTGGAATCCTTGGGATAGTTAAAACTTTACTGAAATCGTGAGCCTCAATGCGGTTTTTCCGTGGTATCGTCGCATTGCTCTCCCCCACTCGAGATGGTTCCCAAATGGTTTTTCTTACCCGTCGCCGCCTGATCGCCGGAGCCTCCATTTCCGCCGCCGCCGGCCTCGCCGGTTGCGCCTCTGTCAAGCCGGCTCCCGCCATCAACGCCCTCGCTCTGGCGCCGGCGGCGGCGCCTCCCGCCGCCCCTCCCGTCGTCGCCGAGGCGGGTGACTTCAAGACCACATATGGCGAGGTGAAAGACGGGCAGTTCACCGTTCCCGCGGTGAAGACCGGGCAGGTCAACCCCGCCTTTGTGCGCAAGAGCGTGACCTATGTGACGAGGGAAGCGCCGGGCACGATCGTGATCGATCCCGCCAACCACTACCTCTATCATGTGGAGGAGGGCGGCAAGGCGACCCGTTACGGCGTGGGCGTCGGACGCGAGGGCTTCGTCTGGTCCGGCGAGGCGACCATCAAGAGCAAGCAGGAGTGGCCGGACTGGTATCCGCCCAAGGAAATGATCGAGCGCAGGCCCGACCTCAAGAGAACGGTCGTCGAGCTGCAGAGCGGGGTCGGGATGCACGGCGGCCCGTCGAACCCGCTCGGCGCCCGCGCCATGTATCTCTGGCAAGGCGACAAAGATACTCTGTTCCGCATCCATGGCACGAACGAGCCCTCGTCGATCGGCCACAGCGAGTCCTCCGGCTGCATCCGCATGATCAACCAGGATGTGATGGACCTCTATCAGAAGACGCCGGTCGGCGCGCGCGTCGTGGTGCTCGGTTCCCGCGGCGCCCAGCCTCTGGTGGCCTCTCGCTCATAACCCGAGCGGCTCCGTTCGGGTCGGGAGAACTGCTACCCCGTGATCGGCGCGGTTCTCGCCGCGCTGGTCCGTCCTCTACCTGGAGAGGGCGCCATTCCTGACGACGCGCAGCGGAACGACCGCATTAACCTTCGCGAGCAGGCGCTTTGCTGCGGGCCTGAGCCATTTCAACACAAATCCGGCGGCTTCCCCCGCAGGGTTGCGGGCGTTGAAATGAGCGAACAACGCTATCTGGCCGCTGGCGAAGGCGAGCTTGTAGGGATCGGCAGGCGCCAGGAAGTCGTATGAGGCGTATCCTTCGCGCGTGAAATATTCGATCAACCGCTCACTCAGCGCGTGGCCCGGCGCGCCCTGGGCGAAGCGAGGGTCGTAAGCGCCGATCAGCGAGCGATAAGCATCGCGCGACACGAAGCCGATGTCGATCGCGCCGGGCTCTCCGCCGATCTCGAGCGCGTGAATGCGCGAGGCGTCGATCTGCGAAAACCTCTCCAGAAAAGCGGCGGTCGCCGGATGTGAGAGTCCCGCGCTGATAAAGCCCTTGGCGCGCAGCCAATCGCGCTTCAAGATCAACGCATGGCGCGTGATTTCAAGGCGCTCCCGGGGCGCGCGCGCTTCTTCGAGGCGCAATTCTCCAAGGGCCGCAAGCATCCGCGCGCGCCTCGCCGCGCTTTTGCCCGGCCTCTTTTTCTCCGCTTCGCGCAGATCGACAAAAGGCGCGGCAAGCGTTTCGCCATAGGGCGTAGCTTTCAGCCCCGCATTCGCCAGCACGCCGTCCGCGCGCATGCGGGTAAGCGCGAAAAGGTCGACGTCGCGCCAGCGCGACATTTCCTCGAGCGCGCTTCCGAGCCACCGGTCGCGGTCGGCTCCCGGCGACGCCAGCGCGTCTCCATACTGGGTCATCGGCTCGCCGAGCCAGCGTGCGACGCGCACGCCGAAGAATTTTTCGATCTGCAGCGGCCACAGCATTACGAGTCTTCCGCTTTCGCGCAGGCACAAGACGCGGAAGGCGCGGCGGTCGCCGTAGGACGCCGCGGCCTCCATCCAGGCGTTGCACCAATCGTAATTCTGAAAGCCGGAAGCTTCCGGAGTTTCTGTCTCGAGTCGTCTCCAATCGTCGGCCAGCGCCGTTATCGCCGCGGGCGTCGCCGCGACCTCGATGCAAATTTGGGGGCGGGACGAGGACAGGCTATTTGGAGAGGGCATAAGGCGGAACGTCCGTGAAGCCGCGCTCGGCTTCGGGTGCGACGCGAAAATCCACCGTGAGCGGAGTCCCGCGGTCGGCGAAGCGGCGGATGAATTTGTGGCCGCTCGCGAGCGCCGCCTTGGCCAGGAATACGGGTCCCCGGGTCTCGCGTGAGAGATCGCGGCCGCCGCACCATGGACGCAGCAGGCCGTTGGCGTAATCCGCGACGTAACCGGCCGCGAGTTCTCGCGTCCAGTGCTCGGTCGTGAACGAGACGTTGACGCAATCCTCGTTGACCACGCGATGGGGGGAATTGCGCGGCCATGTCGCCATGTCGCCGGGCTCCATCAGATAGCTTTCGGCGTGCGGCTCGAACGATGCGTCGAAGGGCAGGTCGGTGTCGCTCGCGCGTCGCAGCACGATGTTCTCGATGGCGCGGCGCGGCAGGAAGGGCGCGCGGGCGGGATAGATCCAGACCCGCTTGCGGCCGCGAACCTGCCACAGGCTCTGACCCGGCACATCGGCGTGATAGGCGACGTTCATGCGAGGCGAGGAGACGAGCACGCTCATCGAGCGCTTGAAGCTCTTGAAGCCCGGCGCGTTGCGCTCGATCTCCTCGAAGGCGGCGTCGAGCAGGACTCGGTAGGCGTCGTCCGTCTCCTGCGTCCGCTGCAGATGCACCCAGAGCGCGCCCCTGGCCACGGCGGCGAGCACCTCGCTGCCGGAAAGCCCCGTCATATCGCCTTCGCGCCACAGATGCGGGTCGTTGGAATCGCACGGCATGGTGTTGACGTGATAGTTTTTTCTCGGGGTGGCTTCGATGAGCCTGATCAGCGCTTCGTCTGAGAAAAGGGGGCTGTCCGCGAGGTTGTGCCGCAATTTGAGCGGGCGTCGGCCGAAATCGGCGGCGGCGTTCTCGGGCCAGGGCGAAAAGACGCTGGTCATGAAAATGGAGGCTCCTTGGCGTCGAAAGGCCGAATGGGAGAATTCCATCACAGGGTTATTTTAGCGTTAAAGCAGCCCCCTGGGCGTCTTGTCCGCATATGAATAAAGAAATTCCCTGTCCTCGCCCGCGTGGCTCGAAGGGTGTCTTTTTTATCGGGGAAGGAATTTCGGTCTCTTCGTGAAAGAATAGTTTTTATTTCTGCCGAGACATTGCAATAGAGACTAAATGTTCCGACGAAAAAATTGCGCAGCTTCAGAACAGGGAGTGCTTTGAAGCCCGTCATGCGCTATTTCTCTCTTTGCAGGCAGGAGGCGCACATGATCTCGCTGTATTACTGGCCGACTCCCAACGGGCACAAGATCACGATTTTTCTGGAGGAAGCGGGCGTTCCCTATCGCATCGCGCCTGTCGACATAGGCAAGGGAGAGCAGTTCAAGCCCGAGTTTCTGGAGATTTCGCCCAATAATCGGATGCCCGCCATTGTCGACGACGAACCTGCCGACAAGGACGGGCCGCTCTCGCTGTTCGAATCGGGCGCCATATTGATTTATCTCGCGGAAAAAACAGGCCAATTCCTCCCAAGCGAGACCCGTGCGCGCTTCCGTGTGTTGCAATGGCTGTTCTGGCAGGTGGGAGGCCTGGGGCCGATGGCGGGACAGAACCATCATTTTGCGCGCTATTCGCCCGAGCGCATTCCTTACGCCATCAACCGTTATGTGAACGAAACCAACCGGCTCTACGGCGTGCTCGACCGCCGTCTG
The DNA here is from genome assembly GCF_004802635.2 of Methylocystis heyeri. NCBI lineage: Bacteria > Pseudomonadati > Pseudomonadota > Alphaproteobacteria > Hyphomicrobiales > Methylocystaceae > Methylocystis > Methylocystis heyeri. The sequence goes on along the minus strand of NZ_CP046052.1, from coordinate 1,877,937 downwards.
GCCCAGGCGCCCTTCGTCGCGGGCGATTACTCCATCGCCGACATGGCGGTCTATCCCTGGATTGTTCCGCATGAGGCGCAGGGACAGAATCTCGGCGATTTTCCAAATCTCAAGCGCTGGTTCGAAACCATAGCCGCGCGGCCGGCGGTGCAGCGGGCTTACGAGGCCGGCAAGCATCTTCAGCGCGAGCGCACCGGCTTTACCGACGAAGAGCGGCATGTGTTGTTCGGCCAAACCGCCGCTATGGTGGCGGCAAAGCGCAAAGAGGCGCCGCCGGCGTAGACCTCAGCCATGGGGCCAAGGGCGAGTCACACATCTCCAGGGATCGTCTTGGGGCTTGTCCCGGCCGTTCACGCCGGGACATTGAGGTTTCCCGCGAAATTGTGCGTCGCCTGTAGCGAGCGTCTGGTTCCTCGTCAGGCGTCGGCGTCACGCGAAGGCGCCAAACACGAGGATTGAAGGCGATTCCGAAGATTGCGCCGCAGCTTGGCGTCGATGAGCGGGACAATCCCGGTCCAGCGGGGACTGGCCGGTTTCCGATGTGCGCATCCGGCAGGCCATGCGGGGAGAGAGGCCGCGGCGGCCTTCATTAGCTTTCAGCCTGAGCCGGTACGACTGTTTAAAGCAGGATGCGCCGTTTCGATCCCGGGGTTCCGCCGCCGTTCACGGCGCGGGAAAAGGATGCGCGAACGAAGCGTTTTGCCCCATAGAGAATCGAGCAGACCATGGTCGCCATCAAGGCTTCGTGCTGATAGCCGTCCACCGCGCTTTCCGGCTCGGGGGCGCCGAGCATGTCGGCCGGGGTGGCGGCCGTATTCTGGACGGTGACGATCGGCTTGGCGCAGGCGCAATCCGCCGCGACCACGAGGAGGCCGATGATGAGCGCACGCTTGCACGAACTGAGCTTTGGCATCGAAGTCTCTCTTCGTTGCGAGGCTGCCTGGCGCTGGAACCATTTCGCCGGCGCTTTTGAGGCGGTCCAGGGCGTATGGCGCTCAAGCTGCGCGTCATGCATTAACAAAAGATTGCCTCCTTTACAGGATGTAGCGATTCACTGTCAAATTTAGCTTTGTCCCCGCAGAAAGGTTAACGCCGGGGCCGGCGATTTCCTCTCGGTCCCAGAAAAGCCTATAGACGAGGGGCTTTAGATTCTATGCCAGGGACGCCTCACGCCATGTCCGCATCTGCAGATCGCCAGTTCGCCGCCATAGAGACCGCCAAATCCCTGATCGAGGTGCAGGCGGTGCTGGTCAACGTCGACAAGCCTTTCATAACCACGGCGGGCTGGGCCTCTCCGGTCTACATCGACATGCGAAAGATCATCTCCTATCCGCGCCTGCGGCGCAGACTGGTGGATTTTGCGGTCGGAGCGATCGAGCGCGACATCGGCTATGAATCGCTCGACGTCGTCGCGGGAGGGGAGACGGCCGGCATCCCTTACGCCGCCTGGATTGCGGACGAATTGATGCTGCCGATGCAATATGTGCGCAAGAAGCCCAAGGGTTTCGGGCGCAACGCCCGCATCGAGGGCGATCTTCACGACCAGGGCCGGGCGCTTCTCGTGGAGGATCTGGCGACCGACGGCGGCTCCAAGAAAGACTTCGTCGCGGCGCTGCGCGATGCGGGCCAGACCTGCGATCACGTCTTTGTGTTCTTCTTCTATGATATTTTCAAAGGCGCCCTGGAAGAGCTTCAGGCGATGGGCGTGACGCTGCACTGGCTCGCCACCTGGCGCGATATTCTCGACGTCGCGCGCGCGCATCGGTATTTCTCGGATGCGGCGCTGAACGAAGTCGAGAAATTCATCGCCGATCCGGTGGCCTGGTCTGCGGCGCATGGCGGCGCCGCAAAGCCCAAGGCTTGACCAACGGCGGGGATCTTTTACGAGATGAGGCCCGCGACCGGTTCAATCGTCGCCAGTGTGGCTCTGAAATCTCTGCTTCTCCTGTCCCCGGCGTTCGCGGCCGAGCCGCCGCCGGGCTTCGTGCGGTTGGCCGATGCGGCGCCGGGCGTGATCCAGGAGATGCGTTACGCCGGAGCGGATAATTTCACCGGCCGTCCCGTGCCCGGCTATGGCGCAGCGCAGTGCTGGCTCAGAGCGGAGGCAGCCAGGGCCCTCAAAGCCGCTCAGGCGGAGGCGCGCCGCAGGGGATTGGATCTGGTGGTTTACGATTGCTATCGTCCGAGACGCGCGGTCGCGGCGTTCATGGAGTGGTCGAAGAATCCCGACGAGGCCGCCAAGAGCGCCCATTATCCCAATATCGACAAGCGGTCGCTCTTCGCGCAGGGCTATATCGCCGAGCAATCCACCCATTCGACAGGCCTCGCCGTCGATATCGGCGTCAAGGGCTGGGATTTCGGCGCGCCCTTCGATTTCTTCGACCGGCGCTCCTGGACCGACGCTCGCGTTCCCGGCGTCGCTCGCGCGCATCGCGCGTCGCTCGTTGCGCTGATGCGCCGCCACGGTTTCGAAAACTATCCGCGCGAGTGGTGGCATTTCGCCTACAGGGCGGAAAAGAACCCCGAAAGCTACGACGTCCCGATAGAATGAGCCGGCGCTAATTGCTCAACAACGCCGATTACGCCAGCGCGGTCATTGCGAGGAGCGTCAGCGACGAAGCAATCCAGGGCAATTATCGCGACTCTGGAGTGCTTCGCCTTCGGCTCGCAATGGCGGGCCTGAGCGCAATTTAGAGCCGCGCGCTCAGCTGTCCATATTGATAGGCGTCGCTTTCGATCATCGCCAAGAGGTTCTCGGTCGCCTCGCGCCAGCTCACGATTGGAATCGCCGGCGCGGTTTTGGGCGCGGCGAGGGCTTCGCGCAGGCGCAGAGCCAGCATGTCGGCGTCGCCGAGTTGGAAGTAGGCGGCGGAATCGCCCGCAATCTCCCGAAACACGGGAATATCACTGACTATTGCGGGCAGGCCGTAATGGGCCGCTTCTGCGAGCGCGAGGCCGTATCCTTCGGCGATGCTGGCGAAAACGAGCGCATGGGCGCTGCTATAGAGCTGGCGCAGATCGGCGTCGCCGGCATTGTCGAGCCAGAACAGCCGCCGTCCATATTCGGGGTGGGAGAGAATGCGCCGTTTCAGCGCGGAGACGAGCCAGCCCTCGCGGCCGACGATGACGTAACTCGCATCGGCGCCTTCGCGCCAAAGCTTGTCGAATGCATCGAGCGCGATCGCATAGCCCTTGCGCGGCTCCAGAGTGCTCACGCCGAGGAAAAAGGGCGTCTTCCCTTCAGAGATCGAAAGCGCCTGCTGCGATGGCTGTTCGTCGGCGCCGCTCGAAAAATCGGCGCCGAGCCCCTGCCAGCCCAGCCTGAGACCGGGTTTGAAGGGGCGCTTCTGTTGCGACATGAGTTCGATCAACTCGTCGGCGACCGCCTGCGATATGCAGACGACGGCGTCGGAGGCGAGGACTATCCTGTCGAACCAGACCACGAAGTTTTCCACATTGCTGCAAATCTCGCGATAGAGCAGCGGGAAGAGATCGAACAGGATGGTGACCGTCGACCCGCCCTTCTGCGAAAAAGCCTCGATGACCGCAGCCGTTTGCGCGGGCGCGGCCCACCAGGCCCCGGCGAGGATCAACTTGTCTCCGGGGGCGATCTCGACGGGCCTAGGCGGCTGTCCCGCGATGAGGCAGGCCCAGGCGTGGCCGTCGTGCAGAAACACGGGAACGCCGCCTTGGCGCATCGCAGAGAGGCAGACCTCGAGGGCCACGCGCTGAATGCCGGTGATGCGTTCCGTCAGCAAAAGCTGGGTCACGTCGATGAAGAATCGCCGCCCCGGCGCCGGCGTGGCGGCGCTGGAGGGATGCGCGGCCAGAAATTTTTGCAGGGCGCGCCGCCAGACGCGCAGATTCGTGCTGCCGTCGTGGAGATAGCCGAGGCCGACCAGCCGCGTCGCGGTCCAGTAGAATTCTTTCGCTTTCTGAGCAAGGAAGCGCTTCGCCGTCTCCAGCGGGTGGGTCGTCTGCCGGGGCGGGGCGACGACATGTTCCCGGTCTTCGGCGTGGATGACGACCGAGATATAATCTTTCAGCCGGTCGTTCTCGCTGCGCATTGCTTGATTCCCCGCCGTGGGCGCCCAAGCGCAGGGCTTGCGGCCGATTTCGCTGACATAGCAATGGAACCGACGCTCGCGCAATAGAGCGATCTTTGTCTCGTTTTGAGATGAATACAAGGATCGCCCGGTCGGCCGCCGGACGAAGCGAGGTCTTGGACTTGGGTGGTCAAGTGACAATCGTTCGGCTAATCTGGCAGTGTTGCTTGGAACGGGGCTTTGATATAGCAGAAATGGAATGCGCTAGGCTCGGCGTTCGAATTGATCCCATTCGCACGAGCGGAAGGAACTCAATGGCCACGCTCGGTGAACTCCGTAAAAAATACGATTTATTCCGCCGCAAGACTTTCCCTCAGTCGGTGAACGACGCCCAATGGCGTTACGAAGAATTGCGGGCCCGCCTGATCGAGATAAAAGACATTCTGGCTCCGCATTTCAGCCAGACCTCGGCTGGCGCAACCATCGTGCTGCAAGAGGAACTGCGCGCGACTTTGCGCCTGCTCGAACCGCAGAAAGTCGTAGGATTTTCAAAAATACGGATCGGTTCCGCGGGTGACGGCGGCTATGTGCAAATCGACGATCTCGAAGAGTTGACGCACGCTTTCTCCTTTGGGGTATGCGACGACGACACTTGGGATCTAGCCATGGCGCAGGCCGGCGTTCCAGTCGAACAATTCGACCATTCGGTCGAGCGCGCACCATCGGCGCATTCACTCCTGCGCTTCCATCGCAAGATGATAACCGCGCATTCCGGCGCGGACACGCAATCTTTGAGCGCGCTAGTGGCGGAGTTTTCAAAGACCGACAAGCCGGACCTGTTCCTCAAAATCGACATCGAAGGATGGGAATGGGAGGTCTTCGACACGACGCCGGATGAGCTTCTGGCCAAACACGCGCAGATCGTCTGCGAGTTCCACAATCTCTCGCAGTTGCTGTCTCCGCATTTCTATTTTCGTGCAAAAAGAGTGTTCGAGAAGCTGAGCCGAATTTTCGCCGTTACGCATGTGCACGCAAATAACTGCATGCCTTTCAACCTGCTGGCCAATATCCCGCTGCCTGACGTTCTCGAAGTTTCCTTCGCGAGCCGCGCGCGCTACAGCTTCGAGCCCAGCCAGGAGGTCTTCCCTACGCCGCTCGACGCGCCATGTTCACCCAAGCAGCCGGACTATTTTCTCGGAGCGTTTCGCTTTTAAGCCGGATATCGGCTGACGTTGCTTAGACATTGCGGCGTGCATTTCAATCGCAATCAAATGCGCCGCCGCAACGCCGAATGTCATCGCTAAAACGGATGATACTGGTATAGCCAGTCCTCAGACACGATGTTGTCGCCGACCTTGAGGTGCAGCCGCATCTCGACCGGTTCCGTTCCGTCTACGGTGAGATCGAACTGCGCGCGCCAATGGCCGGGCACGCCGTCGAACACCGCCTCGGTGTAGATATAGGAGAAGCTTCCCCGCGAGGCCCACAGCACGGGCTCGGGCTTCACGCCGAAGGGGAGTTTTTCGAGCTGCCCGCCGAGGAACTCCACCATGAATTTGCGCACGCCCTTTGGGCGCGGTTTGCCCGGCTGGCCGCCATTGCCGAGCCGCGTCGCCACGCAGCGGGCGAGCGGGGCGGGGTAGGGTTCGTCGGCGAGCCAGTGCAGGCGGTAGGAAAACTCGAATTCGGCCCCCGGAACGGCGGGCTTTTCGGGGACCCAGACCGCGACGATGTTGTCGTGAATTTCGTCGTCGGTCGGGATTTCGACGAGATGGATCGCGCCCTTGCCCCAATCGCCTTTAGGCTCCACCCAGACGCTGGGACGGCGGTCGTAGAACACGTTGTCGAGATAATGGTCGTAATTGCGGTCGCGCTGCATCAGGCCCCAGCCCTTGGGGTTGTTGTCGCCGAAGGCGGAAGCGATCACATGCGCGGGATTGTTGAGCGGGCGCCACAGCCGTTCGCCCGTTCCGGTCCACATCGAAAGACCGTCGGAGTCGTGCACCTCCGGGCGCCAGTCGACCGCGGTGGGCTTGCGCGTTTCCGAGAACCAATACATCGAGGTCAGCGGCGCTATGCCGAAGCGCACGAAATCTCCGCGCAGATGCAGCTTGCAGTCGATGTCCATGACGACGCCCTTGCCCCGCGTCATCAGGAAGCGATAGGCGCCGACGATATGCGGCCCTTCGAGCAGCGCGTGCAGCACCACGCCGTCCTCGGTCTCCGGGCCGACGTAAATATGGGTGAAGTCGGGAAACTCCTCCGGGCGTCCGGCGACCCAGGTGTCGAGCGCGACGCCGCGCGCCGAAAGTCCGTATTGGCGCAATTCGCCTATGGCGCGGAAATAGGAGGCGCCGAGGAACGCGACCCAGTCGTTCTTCTTCCAGTCCAGCGGGCCGTCCTTCGACTCCTGAATGCGAAAGCCGGCGAAGCCCGCGCCGGGCGACAGCTGGCGGGCCACCGAATCCTCGGGCATGTTGAAATAGCTCGGATCATAGAGGATCTCGCGCGCCTGGCCGCCCTCGACCTGATGTATGCGCACAGCCTTTTTGAAGAACATGCCGAGGTGGAAGAATTCGAGCGGGAAGCGCTCGGGGCCGGCTGCAAACAGCGCATGGTCGGTGTTGTAGGTGATCTTGCCCCAGGCTTCGTAGTCGATCCTGCTCGTGATCTCGGGATTGGGAATCGCGGGCGCGCGATAGGGCTCCTTGATCAGCCGCGCCGCCTCGGCCTTCAGCGTCTCATAGGAGAAGGGCGTCGCATCGCCGAGCTTGATTCCGCTGGCGTTGATCAGCGGCTCGGCATGGGCCCCCGCGACGGCGCCGAGCGCGCCGGTGGCGGCGGCGGCCTTGAGAAAAGCGCGGCGATCCGGATGGTCCGTCATTTGGCGTTTCCTTGGAGCTTATTGCGGGCGAGGCGGGAGGGGCCCGTTTTTCAAAAAAGGAGGCGCGACCCCCCGAAACCTACTTTGGCCGGGGAATCTTAATAAAATTGCGGCGATTACACGGCGCGGTCAAGCCGAGGTCCGGCTGGAACCGGTAGCTGGGACAGGAGGTTGACGGGCTCGCGGGGTGGGCGTTCATATGGTCGGCCGGCTTATCCCACGGAGGCCTTCGCTTGCGTGAGCGCCCGGACGCTGGCCGAGAATTGATCGAGGGTGAAAGGCTTCCTCAGAACATCCATGTTCGGCGCAATTTCAAGCTTTTCCAGCGATGCGCCCGCATAGCCCGTAATGAGCAGGATCGGCAGCGCCGGCCTGGCGGCGTGGGCGATCTCGGCCAACTGGCCCCCGCTCATGCCGGGAAGGCCTACGTCGCTGACCAGCAGATTCAATTCGCCGGCGGCTTCGAGCATTTTCAAACCGGTTATGCCGTCCGGGGCTTCGCAGACGGCGTAACCCATCTCCTGAAGCGCGTCGACCACCTGGGAGCGGACCTCCGGCTGATCCTCCACGACGAGCGCTTTTCCGCGAGCGCGCGAGCCGCAGTGATCGAAGCTTTCGGCTGAGGGCGGCGCGCTTCCGGCCTGCAGGCACGCCGTGGGCGCATGTCCGGGAAGATAAATTCGAACCGAAGTTCCTTTTCCGGGCTCGCTTTCGATACGCATCAACCCGCCTGATTGCCTCACGAAGCCATAGATCTGCGAGAGGCCGAGGCCGGTGCCTCTGCCGACGGGTTTGGTCGTGAAATAGGGTTCGAAAGCCCGATCCAGAACTTCCCGGCTCATGCCGGCGCCGTTGTCCTCCACCTCGATCTCGACATAGTCGCCTGGCGGCACGTCGGAGTCTGCGATATCGGCCGGCGGGTTTCGATCGGCGGTCGATATCCTGAGGGTTCCGCCTTGCGGCATGGCGTCCCGGGCGTTGATCGCCAGATTGAGCAGAGCGCTCTCGAGCTGGGACGGATCGCAGGTCACATTGGAGCGACAGCGCAGCGGGCGCAGATCGAGCCGGATCTCCGGCCCGAGCGTCCGGCGCAGCATTTCCTCCATGCCCGCGACTAGCCTGTCCGGCTCGATCTCGCGCGGAGCCAGCGTCTGCCGTCGCGAGAACGCCAGCATCCGCGCGACGAGGTTCGTGGCGGTGTTGGACGCTCTTTTTATCGCCTCCAGCGACGGCGCTATATCGGCGTCGCGGTTTTGAGCCAATTTGCGCTCGATCACGCTCAGAGAGCCGCTGATGACCTGGAGGACATTGTTGAAATCATGGGCTATGCCGCCGGTCAGCTGCCCTATCGCCTCCAATTTCTGCGCATGGGCCAGGCGTTCTTCGCTGGCGCGCAACGCGACATTGGCCCGGCGCAGCTGCTCGAAGGAGGGAAGGGCGAGAAAATTCGGAAGCCCGCGCCACAGCGCGTAGGCGGTGATGACGGAGGTGATCGCGGTCGCGGCTTTGATGAGCCCGAGGAGACTGTAGAGGGGAGTCCACAGGGTCAGAAGATCGAGCCAGTGGCTGGTGCCGCAAAGCAGGATGAAAGCTGCGAACAGCCCCAATAACGGCCTGAAGACGAGATCGCCGCGGTGCTTTCCAATGATCGCGAGACTGAGCGGAATGGAGAAATAGGCCAGCGCGATCATTGTATCGGAGGCCGCATATAGCCAGATCAGTCCCGGTTCCCAGAGCAGGCAGTATCCATGCGGCTCCAACCCGGCGGTGTTGAAGAGCCACTGGCTCAGCGTAGACAACATGCACGGCTCTCCAGCGACGCGGCGAACCAAGGAAAGGGCGAGGGAGACTGCGCGCATTCCGGCGGCGCAAGCGGACCTCGGCCAGTCCTGCGCGTGAACGCCTCCGCGGCTTCCTCGAACGCCGCCGGCGTTTCCAGCCCCTCGGGTCTTGCTGCAAGCAGAACAATAGCTTAGCTCAAGTCCCGGGTAGGCGCGCGCACCCGTCAATCAAGAGTTGTTTTCGCCGATATCGGGTCCAAAGAAAAGGCAAATCTGTTTGTGTCGCAATCCTTTCGGCGACGACCGGAAGCGCTGGCGCCCGGATGGAAGTCCTCGCAAACAATAAAAAAAGCGCCGCCCCCGAAACGGGCGGCGCCTCGGCGCACGGGGTTGCGCTGCTGTGACATCAACGGGGATTGGCGCGTCTTTGCTGTTCAGCCCCTGATGGGCTCGTTCTTGACGGCTGTGCGCATGAAGAAGTAGAGGCCCACGAAACCGGCGAGCGCAAAGATCGCCTCGAAAGCGCGGCTGACCAGGGGATCGAGCTGGAACAGGCCGCCGAGCGCCCATCCGGCGGCCCAGGAAGCGCCGACGAGTTCTGTGCCGACGAGGATCGCCACCGCGACCAGAGTCGAAAGATGTCGGAAATTGATCGGCTTCTGGCTCATATCGCTGTTCCCGCGGGTTTAGCTGGAGCGGCATCGCCGTTCCTTTGGTCCCTCGACGCCTGCTATATGATCGCCCGCCTCTGGGCAAGCCCCCTGCGGGTCGGCTTCTCGGGCGGGATAGCGAAGCGAATGGTGCGGACGGCGGGACTCGAACCCGCACAGCCAATGGCCGAGGGATTTTAAGTCCCTTGCGTCTACCGATTTCGCCACGTCCGCATGCGTCTCTTGGCTGGCCCGGCCACAGCTACAACCGAGCCGCTCGAGCCGACTCAGAGTAGCATGCTCGCCATAGGTAGCCGCAAGCCGGGGGATCAGCAAGCCGGCAGGGCTTCGACTTCGGGGTGCCAGCGCGCGTTAATTGGCCGTTACTATCCGCCCCCTCTCCCCGAGGGATGCTCCCTTCGTCCCCGCGCGCCGTCCTTCACGCCCCTCGGGTTTTGATCAGCTCGCCGACCACGCCGGGATCGGCGAGGGTCGAGGTGTCCCCGAGCGCGCCGAACTCGCCTTCGGCGATCTTGCGCAGGATGCGGCGCATGATCTTGCCCGAGCGCGTCTTGGGCAGGCCCGGCGAGAAATGGATCACGTCCGGCGTCGCTATGGGGCCGATCTCCTGGCGCACCCACGCGACCAGCTCCTTGCGCAGATGCTCGCTGGGATCGGCGTCGTCGTTCAGCGTCACATAGGCGTAGATGCCCTGGCCCTTGATGTCGTGAGGGAAGCCGACGACCGCGGCCTCGCAGACTTTTTCATGGGCGACCAGCGCGCTTTCGACCTCCGCCGTGCCCATGCGATGGCCGGAGACATTGATGACGTCGTCGACGCGGCCGGTGATCCAATAGTAGCCGTCGGCGTCGCGCCGGGCGCCGTCGCCGGTGAAATATTTGCCGGGATAGGCGTGGAAATAGGTCTGGGAGAAGCGGTCGTGATCGCCGTAAAGCGTGCGCGCCTGTCCCGGCCAGGAATCCGCGATGACGAGATTGCCCTCGCAGGCGCCGGTGAGCACGGCGCCGGCCGCGTCCACGATCTCCGGGAAAACCCCGAAGAAGGGTTTGGTGGCGGAGCCCGGCTTGAGCGCGGTCGCGCCGGGCAGGGGGGCGATCAATATGCCGCCGGTTTCGGTCTGCCACCAGGTGTCGACGATGGGGCAGCGGCCGTCGCCGACGACCCGGTGATACCACTCCCAGGCCTCGGGATTGATCGGTTCGCCCACCGAGCCGAGCAGCCGCAGCGAGGCGCGGCTCGCCTTCTGCACCGGCGCCTCGCCCGCCGCCATCAGCGAGCGGATCGCGGTCGGCGCGGTGTAGAAGATGCTGACCTTGTGCTTGTCGATCGCCTCCCAGAAGCGCGACGGCGAAGGATAGGTCGGCACGCCTTCGAACATCACCGTGGTCGCGCCGTTGGCCAGCGGGCCGTAGACGATATAGCTGTGGCCCGTCACCCAGCCGACGTCGGCCGTGCACCAGTAGACGTCGCCCTCGCGATAATCGAACACGAGCTCGTGGCTGAGCGCGGCGTGCACGAGATAGCCGCCGGTCGTATGCACCACGCCCTTGGGCTTTCCGGTGGAGCCTGATGTATAAAGGATGAACAGCGGGTCTTCCGCATTCATCTCGGCATAGGGGCAGTAGGGCGAAACCGTCTTCCACTCGTCCTCGTAGCGGAAGTCGCGGCCGCGCTCCATATCGACTTCCCCGCCCGTGCGCGTGACCACCAGCACCGTCTTTACGGAGACCTTCTCCAGCGCGGCGTCGACATTGGCCTTGAGCGGCACGCGCTTGCCGCCGCGCAGTCCTTCGTCGGCGGTGATGATAATCTGGGATTCCGCATCCTCGATGCGTCCGGCGAGCGCCTCGGGGGAAAAGCCTGCGAAGACCACCGAGTGAACCGCTCCGATCCGCGCGCAGGCGAGCATGGCGTAGGCCGCCTCGGGGATCATCGGAAGGTAGATGGTGATGCGGTCGCCGCGCTTGGCCCCGTGTTTTTTCAGCACATTGGCGAAGCGGCAGACCTGTTCGTGAAGCTCGCGGTAGGTGACATGGCGCGAAACCGAAGGATCGTCGCCCTCCCAGATGATCGCGGTCTGCTCGGCGCGGTCGCGCAAATGCCTGTCGATGCAGTTCATCGCGACATTGGTGGCGCCGTCCTCGAACCATCTGATCGAGACGTAATGCGGCTCGAAGCTGGTGTGCTTGACTTTGGTGTAGGGCGAAATCCAGTCGATCCTCCGGCCCTGCTCGCGCCAGAAGCCCTCCGGATCATTCAGCGAGCGGGCGTAGAGCTCGTCATATTTCTTTTCGTCTATGGCGGCGTCCGCCTTCCATTCCTCCGGCACAGGATAGACTTTGTCGGACATCCGCATCCTCCCTCGGGCCTTGGCGGCCTTGTCGTTTTCCCGCGGCTTTCTGCAGCCGGCGCTTGCGTTATTTTCACACTTGCGGGAGAGGCCGGTCAATCCGACCAGCGCCCGCGCTCGGCGGGCCGAGGCTCAGCACATTTGCGCCGCATAGCCGAGAATTTTTGCGAGGGCCGCGCCGAAGCGCGCCTGAACGTCCGCCTCGGCGCCGATCCAGTTCAACGTGAAGCAGAAGGTTATGGGCTCGTTGTTCACGACCATCTGACCCGGGACGCACAGAGCGTGGAAGGGGTCCCAATTGATGCTGCCGCCCTTGGCGTAGCCCTTGACGCCGTCGGGCACGATCCGCGCTATGGCGTCGGCGGTCGCCTGTATGCGGCGGAACTCGGAAAGGGTCGTCTTCTGTGTGAAAAACTGGCCTGAGAGGGCGCGCTGGTAATACGACACCATCTCGGACGCCGTGCTCATCATGGTTTCCTGCATGTTGAGCGGCGAGCGCAACGGGCCGAAGTAGTGGCCCGCCGCGATCTGCTGCATTCCCGCCCAGCCCATGTCCACGCCATAAGGGGCGCCAGCCAGATATGAGAACATGATGCGCGTGGAGTCGGGAACGATCGTCTGGGTGAGTCCGGCCGACGCTATGAATTGGCGGACGTTGGCGACCCCCGCTGCAGCCATGGCCGCATCCGTCGCGGTATTGTCGCTGTGGGAGATCATGGCCTCCAGCACGTCGGCCGCACGCGTGGAGCCGGTGAGATTCAGGAAGACCGGGCTGTCCAGCGAGCGGATGCCGTCGTCGATGGGGATCTGCTGGTTTTCGGAAAGTTCTCCCGCCTCGACGCGCCGCAGGAATTCGGCCAGGATAAAGGTTTTGACGGCGCTGCCGACAAACATCTGATGGTCGGGATTGTAGCTTCTGTCCACGCGGGCGCATTGGCGGGCGCTGCGAATGAGGAAGCTTTTCGATCCGGGAAGCCGAAGGAATTCCGCTATGGCGTCTTCGATGCCGCTCGAACCAACCGCCGCCGGCTGCGCCGAGGCTTCAAAAGAGGGCGACGCCAAGCTCGCAGCGGCCAACGCAAGAAAACTTCTCCGCTCCATGACGCCTCCACGCCCCACGGACACCAGCAGGCGAACAAAGCGAAGCCATGGGGAGATTGGCTGTCTGCCACGCCCGGGCGCCGCTGGCAAGTCGCCGCCCCGGGCGGAACCGAGGTCGGGTCCGGCAAAGGAAAAACCGGATTTTGGGTGCGTGGCGCGGCGCGTGAGGCCGAACGCGAGGCGACCCCTTGCCGCAGTCCGACAAAAAACCCTCCGCCCGCGGCTATGGCGCTTGGCGCGGCTCGGCGCGGCTGTGGTAATGTGAAGCTGTGCAAAGCCGACTCGAACCGAGGCGCCTATGAAAATGCGTTTTCCGCTGCTTGCGTCCCTTCTCGCCGTTCTCGCCGCCGGCCCGGCGCTCGCCGACGATTCTCTCCGCGATTCCGCAAAGAAACTTTTCGAGCCGATCCCGGACACGGCGCCTCAGCTTCCGGGCGAGCCGTCGACCCCGGAAAAGCTGGCGCTCGGCAAGATGCTCTATTTCGACCCCCGCATCTCGGAAAGCCACGAGCTTTCCTGCAGCGCCTGCCATGATCTCGGCATGGGCGGCGGAGACGGCCGCGCTTCCTCCACCGCGCGAAGCTGGCAGCTCGCAGGCCGCAAATCCCAGACGGTGCTCAACGCCGTCTTCAACAAGACCCTGTTCTTCGACGGACGCGCCTCCGATCTCAAGGACCAGGTGCTGCGTTCCGTGATGGCCTTCCCCGGCGCCATGCAGAAAACGCGCGGCGGGCCGACCATTTTCAATCCCGCGGACGCGAATCCCGCCAAGGCGCATGCGGTGGAGTTCCTCAAGGGCGTGCCCGGCTATGTCGACGCCTTCAACAAAGCTTTCCCCGGCGATCCCAATCCGGTCACCTACGACAATGCCGCCCGCGCCATCGCCGTGTTCGAGACGACCCTGATCACCCCGGGCGCGCCTTTCGATCTTTGGCTCAAGGGCGACGACGCCGCGCTCGGCGAATCCCAGAAGGCGGGGCTCAAGCTCTTCGTGGATAAGGGCTGCTCGGGCTGCCACAACGGGGTCAATCTCGGCGGCGCGAGCTTCGAACGTTTTGGCGTCGTTCACAATCCGGGGCCGGAAATTCTCCCGACCGACGACTGGGGCCGTTACGCGATCACCAAGAATCTGGCCGATAAATACGTGTTCCGCGTGCAGGAGCTGCGCAATGTCGAGCTGAACCCGCCCTATTTCCACAGCGGGCGGGTCTGGGATCTGAAAAAGGCCGTCGAAGTGATGGCGGACGCCCAGCTCGGGGTTCAGCTCAGCGACGAGGAATCCGGCAAGATCGCCGATTTCCTGAAATCGCTCACGGGGCGTCAGCCCGAGGTGACGCTGCCTCACATGCCTCCCATGGTGGCGACCACCCCGCGTCCGCAGCCCTGAGGCCGCCGCGACCGTCGCGCGGCCGATGTGGCCGGCGGGACACATGCTAGCGAAAAGTGAAGAGAGCCCGTCCCAGCGATTGCAACAGCCGAGCTAAGCCGCTAGGTTTTTTTGCTTCGTGGATGGGCTCTTACGCTGATGCGTGGTTTCTGGTTCAGGACGTGGTTCCTAGTGCTGGCGCTGGTCGTTCAGACCGCGGCTGGCGGAGCTTCTGTCTCCGGACCGATGACGCCCATGGATGGCGCCGCGGTTGCGCAGCATTGCGTCAATCACAGCGGCGACCAGGGCAATACCTCAGGCGAGCACAAGCACGATTGCCTGTCGTGCCCGTTCTGCGCGGCGAGCCTCCTCACCGCTTTCACCTTTGCCGCCGTCGCCCATGTTCTCGGCGAACGCGCCGCAGTCACGCTGGGCCCGCCGCCGCAATCGCTGGCGCCTTCTTCTCCGTCCAGCGCCCGTGCGCATCAGCCGAGAGCGCCGCCGGCCCTCGCCTGAGCCCAATCTTCCCCTGAGATACGCCGAGCCGCACGCCCGGCGCCGGTTCCGCCGAACGGAATCGTTCAGCGACCAGAACCGCGTCCGCCTGGAATGCATTCCGCAAGGCGCGACGAGAGCGGCGCATTCTCGCGGGGTCCGATCCGATCATCCAATCAAAAGAAAAAATCCGGGGTCCGAACGGCCGCGGCGCGCTTTGCGCGGTTTCTGCTCGAGCGCAATCGTCAGAGCGGGATAATCGCGCATCATCAAACTGCTGTAGCGCATTTTCATCGCGGGGGCCTTGTCGGCTCTCGCGGCGGTGCGCTCGAGCGCGCGCGGGCCTGACGGCCTTATGGGGGCGCCGCCTTGCACGCGGCGCGGGGAGTTTCCGTAATGCACCGCACTTGTCTTCTGCGCAGCGCTTCCGCTGTCGCGCTCGCCTTGTCTTTCGTCGTTCCCTCTCACGCCCAGGAGGCGCTGCCGACCATCGACGTCGGCGCGGCCGCTCCGCCGCCGGCTCCGGTCGTGGGCGCCGCTCCGCCGCCCTCCGCTCCGGGGCAGGCCGACAGCCTCGGCCACACCGGCAAGCCGTTCAGCGGCTCCTACCTGCCGGAAAGCGTCGCCCATGTCGCCGACGTCAGTTCGGCGACGCGAGAGGAGATAGAAAAGACCGTCAATGTCATGACCACCGCGGAGACCTTCAAATATCTCCCGAGCGTGCTGGTGCGCGAGCGTTACATCGGCGACCGCAACGCCACGGTGGAGGGGCGGGTCAACAATCCGCAGGACAGCGCCCGCACCATGGTCTTCGCCGATGGCGTGCTGTTGTCCAACTACCTCGGCAACAGCTACGCCTATCCGCCGCGCTGGGGCATGGTCTCGCCCACGGAAATAGAACGCATCGACGTGATCGCCGGGCCGTTTTCGGCGCTTTATCCAGGCAATTCGGTCAGCGGCGTCTATACGATCACGACCCGTATGCCGGAGAGTTTCGAGGCGCATTTCTCCGGCACCGGCGCGGTGCAGCCTTTCGGCTGGTTCCTGGAAAATTCGACCAATCTTTCCGGGGACATGAATATAGCGGTCGGCGACCGCATCAACGACTTCTCCTATTGGGTCACCTACGACCGGCTCGACGCACAGGGGCAGGCCCAGACCTTTTCCATGAACACCTTCAACACGAGCCCCGGCAAGAACGGATTGCTCGGCGCCTTTGGCGGGCAGTTCGCGGCCGACCAGAACGGCAACCTCAATCTCATCGGGGGATCGGCGGGCGCCGACCACAGCGAGCAGCACATGGGCAAGGTCAAGCTGGCCTATGATTTCTCGCCGACGACGCGGCTCACCTATCAGATCGGGTTCTGGTCGCTGGTGGACAACACCTTCGTCAACCCCTTCATGACCACGACCAGCGGGGTTCCGCTCTACAATCTCGGCAAGGGCACGCAGATCAACCTCGGCCCTTACGGCTACTATGGGCTTTCGGGCCTCAATCCGTCTCATTCCAACGCCTCGCATCTGATGCAGGCGGCCGAGCTGAAGAGCGACACCAAAGGCCTGTTCGATTACGATCTCGTCGCTACGCAGTATAATTTCCTGCGCGATTATTCGAACACGGCTTCCGCCTATGGCTTCATTCCCTCGGTCTCCACCAAGGGCGTGACGAGCTGGTCGATCAATCCCACCGGCTCGAACGTCAATCAGGGCGGCAATTTCTGGCGCACCTTCGACGCGCGCTTCATCTACCGTCCCGACCTCGATCTCTTCGGCCGGCACATCATATCCTTCGGCGGGCACGCCGACGTCTATTCGCTCAACACCGTGCAGACCAACACCGACGTATGGATGTCGAACTATTATTACGACATCCAGGCGGTGAACTACGGCAAGACCCAGACCAACGGCCTCTATATCCAGGACGAGTGGAAGTTCGCGCCACAATGGCGGCTCACGACCGGCGCGCGCGGGGATTTCTGGAGCGCCTTCGGCGGCGTGAACAATACGCTCGGCAAGGCGCCGCTCTATTCGCCTGAATCCGACAAGGGCGCCTTCGAACCCAAGGCGGCGCTGGAATATCAGGTCACGCCGGAATTCCTGCTGCGCGCCGCGTTCGGGCGCAATTATCGCTTCCCGACGGTCAGCGAATTGTTCCAGGCCATCAGCGGCCCGAACTCAATTCTCGTGAACAACCCCAATCTCCAACCCGAGTCCTCGACCGTTTACGATCTCACCGGCGAATATCATTGGGCCGACGCTTTTGGCGGCAAGGTCGGGCTCGTGGTCCCGCGCGTCAGCCTGTTCGAGGACGATCGCTGGAACTTCATCGCCAGCCAGACCGCCTTTTACACCGGCATACCCCTGACGCAGCAATACAACATCGACCAAGTGCGCTTCCGCGGCGTCGAGGGCGCGGTGGATATGAAGGACGTGTATTGGCGAGGGCTCAATTTCAACGCCAGCGCCACATTCACCGATTCCAAGACGCTGGCAGATAAGGCGCAGCCCTGGTACGACGGCATGCAGGTTCCGCGCGTGCCGCGCATCCGCATCCGCGCTGTGGGGAGCTACTCGCCAGACGATAAATGGACCTTCGCGGGCGGCGTGCGCTATGCGACCGGCTCCTTCGTTTCGCTCGCTAATACCGATTTCAACCACAATACCTATGGCACGACGGACAGCGAATATCTCGTTTTCGACGCGAAGGTGACCTACAAATTTGCGCCGAATTGGACCGCCACAGCCGGCATCGACAACATCGGGCGCTGGAAATATGTGGTCAATCCAAACCCCTATCCCGAGCGCACCTACTTCCTCGGCGTGAAATACGACATCGGGGGACCGGGCAATCCGGGCGGGGGAACGACGCTCGCCGGCGCCGACGCGCCCGGAACGAGCTCCGGACTCCATGCAAGATGATTTCAGGCTTCCCCGGGCCCGCATTCAGCGGGCCCGGGGGCGGAACAAACCATTGGTTCTGGAGAGGGATAAAATGAAACATCTGGCGTTGGGTCTCGCGGCGCTGGTCTTCGCCACATCCGCCTGGGCCGAAACCGGCCAGGGCGTTCCGCCGGCCGCGGAGCCCGCCGAAACCTCGAAGCCGGCGCCGCCCGCAGACAGCGCGACGCCGACCGCGCCGGCTCACGCCGGCAAGGCCAAGATGCATGTGGGGGGACGGGCCAAGGCCTACGAAATGCCGCGCAAGGCCTATGCGAAGACGCTGGCTGCCGAGATCAGGCGGCACACGCCGAAAATCGCCTCGCAGGAATCCGGCGTGGTGACAGTGGCCTTTACCGTCGGCGCATCGGGCAGGGTTGTTTCCCATACCGTCAAACACGCCTCGAACCCCGCGCTGGTCGCGGCGGTCGGCAAGATCCTGTCGTCGATCCAAACCCCTCCGCCGCCCGGCGGGTCTTTCACCGCCGAACAGGAATTCCGGTTCCGGTAACAGGAGAGAAGCGATGAATGCGATTGTTCGTCCCTTGGCCGGAGCTGATCCGGCCGCGAATTTCGGCGCCGCCTACCGCGTGGTGTGGCGCTGGCATTTCTATGCCGGGCTGTTCTGCCTGCCGTTCATTGTGGTGCTGTGCCTTTCCGGCGGGGTCTATCTGTTCAAGCCGCAGATCGACGCGTTCTTTGACCGGCCCTACGATCGTCTCGAGCTTGCAGGCGAAGCGAAGACGCTCGACCAGCAGGTCGAGGCCGCGCTCAAAGCCAATCCCGGCGCGCGGCTGAAAGCGCTGGAGCTGCGCAGCGATCCGACCGACGCCGCGCGGGTGCGGCTGATGACAGCGGAAGGGCGCGAACTGCGCGTGCTGGTGCGGCCCGATACGCTGGAGATCATGAAGACGGAGGCGGAAAAAAGCCGTCTGACCACGCTGATGCACGACATTCACGGCGAATTGCTGATCGGCGAGCCGGGGGCGATTGCGGTTGAGCTCGCGGGGGCGTGGGCGATCATAATGGTGATCACAGGGCTGTATCTGTGGTGGCCGCGCTCGCACAATGGTCTTGCGGGGGTCCTCTATCCGCGGCTTTCGGCTGGCGGGCGCGTCTTTCTGCGCGACCTTCACGCCGTAACCGGCGTTTGGCTTTCTTTCTTCGCCATGTTCTTCCTCATCACGGCGCTGCCATGGACCAAGGTCTGGGGCGAGGGTTTCAAATATGCGCGCAGCATCGGCCAGCAGCATGAGGTGCGGCAGGACTGGACCACGGGACCGGCTTCGGAGCAGACGGGCAGGATGGCGGAGTTCCGCAACGCGCCGCCCGCCGCAGAGGACGAGCACGCGGAACATCGCGCGGCGGGTCACGCCGGCCACGGCGGAATGCGGCCGTCGATCGCGGGCTTCGATGAAATCGCGGCCCAGGTCCTGCCGCTGAAGCTCGCCGACCCGGTGTATGTTTCTCCGCCCTCGCCGAAACGGCCCAACTGGGTGGTGCGTTCGGACGCGCAGAACCGGCCGCTGCGCACGACGCTGGAGTTCGACCCCAAGAGCTTCGAACAGATCAAGGAGAGCTCGTTCTCAGAACGTCCGCTGCTCGATCGCGTGCTCGGCGTCGGCATCGCCGCGCATGAGGGCCAGCTCTTCGGCTGGTTCAACCAGCTGCTCGGCCTGCTCACGGCGATCGGCTATCTCGTGCTGGTCGTTTCCGGCGCGCTGATGTGGTGGCGTCGCCGGCCGCAGGGCGTGCTGGGCGCGCCGCCGGCGCTTTCCTCTCCGCCGCGCCTCGCGCCTTTCGTTATCGCCGTGGCGGTCGTCCTCGGCGTGCTGCTGCCGACGCTCGGCCTGTCGCTCGTCGCGGTTCTGGCGATCGAGGCGCTGCTGAAGCGCTATTCGCCCAAAGCGAGCGCTTGGCTGGGCTTCCCTTCGGCCCGGTAAGCCACGCTATATAGTCTCAGCATTTGGCGCGCTGTCCGAGGCCGGGCGGCGCGCCTTTTTTCGTGCATAGCGCTTCGGGCCTGAAACGCCTGATAGACCTGGCGATACAGCACGAAGTCGAAATCGGAAATTGTCAAAAATACGTCAATTTTTACCAGATGTTAGTAGCTCTAGCGTCGCATTAATGCCGCATTCTGCTCATAGACCAGAAACATTGTTTCTAGAGTGTTACTACATTGTTTCTTCAACTGCTGGTTAACTATGAGATTTATGCTTTGACCGGCCCCAGTAATGAGGGCGACCGCCGGGTTTATTCTGGATCCCATGAGAGGGCTTGAACGGATGAATAATCGCTACGCCATGCAAACGAAAAATTTAACCGGCTTGCGCCGGGCCGCCAAAGGCTGTCTCGACATATCTGTCCTCGCCCTTTCTGTCTTCGTCGGCGGCGTTTGGGCTGGCTCCGCGGCGGCGCAGGCGGCGCCTCCCCAGACCGGGGCCGAGTGGTGGACCGCGGGCGGCACGCAGCAGGGAACCCGGTATAGCGGCCTGAAGGAAATCACCGCAGCGAATGCAGGCGGACTGACCGAGGAGTTTTCCTACCCTACCGGCGTCAAGAACAGCCATCAGGGCAGTCCTCTCGTCGTCGGAAACACGCTCTATATCGTCACGCCGTTCCCGAACAATCTGATTTCGGTCGACCTGTCGTCGCACTCGCAGAACTGGATCTACGCCGGTAACGCGGCGCAATTCTCCAAAGGCCTGACCTGCTGCGACGTCGTCAACCGCGGCGGCGCCTATGGCGTCGTCAACGGCAAGGGCGTCGTCGTCTACACCCTGCTGGACGGCCATGTCGTTGCGGTCGACGCCTCGACCGGCAAGGAGGTCTGGAAGGTCAAGGTCGCCGATCCCTGGACTGGCGAAACGCTGAACACGGCTCCGATTATCGCCAACGACAAGGTCATTTTCGGCAGTTCGGGATCCGAAATGGGCGTGCGCGGTTCGGTGCGGGCCCTGAACCTCGCGACCGGCAAGCTGGCGTGGCAGGCCTACGCCACCGGGCCCGACGCCGACGTGCTGATCGATTCGTCCACCAAACCCTGGTTCCAAAAGGACAAGGGGGCAAATCTCGGGACGACGACATGGCCCGGTTCGCTCTGGAAGCAGGGCGGAGGAACGTCCTGGGCGTGGATCACCCATGATCCCGACACCAACACGGTTTTCTACGGAACTTCGCAGCCCGGCACCTTCAATCCGACGATGCGGCAGCTCTCGCCGGGAACGCCGGGCGACAATAAATGGGCGGCCTCCATCTTCGCCCGTGACGCCGATACCGGCAAGGCGAAATGGGTCTATCAGCTCGTGCCCTGGGACAATTGGGATTATGACGCGGTCAACGAAAGCACCGTCGTGGATCTCCCGCTCGGCGCCGGCGGCGCGTTGCGCCGCGTTGTCGTCCATTTCAACAAGGACGGCTTCGCCTATATTCTCGACGCCGCGACCGGGCAGCTGGTCAGCGCGAATCCCTTCAGCGACGCCAACTGGGCGACCGGCATCGATCTCAACACCGGTTATCCGAACGTTGTTTCCTCCAAGCTCACCCAGGAAGGCCAGAGGACCGACTACATCTGTCCGTCGGCTTTCGGCGCGAAGGACTGGGAATATTCGGCTTTTTCGCCCGTCACCGGCCTCTTTTACTTCGGCGCGCACAATATGTGCATGAACTACGAGCCGCTCAGGGTGAACTATATCGCCGGGACGCCGTTCACCGGCGCCGATGTCGGCATCGTGCCTCACAAGGACGCGCAGGGCGCCATCGAGCCCAATCTCGGCGAGTTCGTCGCCTTTGATCCGGTCAAAGGCCAGCGCAAATGGACCATCAAGGAAAACACGCCGGTCTTTGGCGGCGCGCTGGTCACAGCGGGCAATGTCGTCTTCTACGGCACTCTCGATAAGAAGTTCAAAGCCGTCGACGCCAATACCGGCGTCGAGCTGTTCTCCGCCATTCTCGAATGCGGCGTGACGTCGGCGCCGATCACTTTCACCGGAAGCGACGGCAAGCAGAGAGTCGCCATCACCACCGGGCTCGGACGTCTCAACGGCGCATTTTCGGGCAGCGGCCCGTGTCCGGCGATTTCATCGGGCGAGTCCTCCGCGACGGTTTCGCCGCAGACGAAAATGGCGAAATCCTATGCGGGGGACGCGGAAGGGGAGAACGCGACTTCGGCCGCTCCTCATCATGTCGTTTCGGCGCATACGGTCGGCGCGGCGGCGACTGCTCCGACCACCGGCTTTGTCCATGTGTTCAAGCTCCCCTGAGCCATCGACGCCGCCGCGCCCGACGCGGCGGCTCATAACGGGGTCTTTTAATTTTCACATGAGGCAACGCGCCATGCTGCAAATTCACAACGCCTTGGCCGGCGTCATCGCCGCCATCGGCTCTGCGGCGCTCCTTGCGTCGTCGGCTTATGGAGGAGATGGGTCGCCAGAGTCCAAAACAAGGCTGACGGTCTGCGCCGATCCGGGAAATCTGCCTTATTCCAATAAGGCCCGGGAGGGTTTCGAGAATAAGATCGCGCAGATTCTGGCCGACGACCTCCATATGGAGCTCGATTATTTCTGGTTCGCCGAGCACAAGGGATTTCTGGGCCGCACCCTGCTGATAAATCGGTGCGATGCGGTCATCAGCGTTCCCAACGGTCTGTCTCTGGTTGCGACGACGCGCCCATATTTCTCATCGAGCTATGTCGTGGTGATGAGATCCGGCGACGACAGACGCTTCTCGTCCTTCGACGACGCCTGGCTGCAAAAAGCGCGTATCGGATTACAACTGGTCGGCAATGAAGGCGCGACCACGCCGCCGGCCGTAGCGCTTTCACGGCGCGGCGCCAATAAGAATATCACGCCCTTTCCGATGTGGTCGGAGGAAGAGACGGGCTCGCCCCAGGGCGAAATCGTCAAAGCCGTAGTGGACGGAGGGATCGACGTCGCCTTCGTCTGGGGGCCCTTCGGGGGCTATTTCGCAAAAGCGCATGGAAGCGAGCTTGGGGTCGAGGCCGTTCTCGACGATCCCAAATCGCCCGACCAGACTTTCGTGTTCCCTATGTCCATCGGGGTCAGAAAATCCGACGCCGTTCTTAAAGACCGGCTCCAGGAAGCGCTCGACCGCCACGAGGCCGAGATCGCGACGATCCTGAAAGACTACGGAATTCCCACGGTCGGTTCTCCGCCGAAAGCGGAGCGGGCGGCGGATGCTTCGCCGCGCGACAATCATTAGCCCGTTCACGAAAAGCGCGAAGCGGTTTTCGGTGAAGCCTGCGTAATCAATGGCCTGAGAAATAAATTCGGCTGTGTTCAAACTCGGCGCTCTTGCGCCTGGAGGATTGTTTAATGCGCACAATCAGCTTCTACGTCGCATTTGGGATGATCGCGTCTTCGCTGGGTTCGGCCCATGCTCTCGACGCCGTTGGAGAAGGCCGCAGGGCCTGGCTGCGTTTCAACTGCTATGGATGCCATGGCGGCAATGGCGCGGGCGGCATGGGGCCGAACATCCAGCACACGGAGGCCGGCGACGTCAGCAGCGCCATGTGGGGCGACGCCAGGGAAGGCGGCATGAGGTCTTTCGCGGGCACGGGCGCCACCTTGCAGGACGCCTCCAATATCGCGAAATATCTCGCGTCCATCGGCACGGCGCGCGAACCGAAATGGCTCCAATGGTGGGTTCCGGTCCCGCATAAGTAAGGTTCGGGGGAGGCTGTCCCGAACAGCCGCCTCGCCTGTGTTCCGTTGTTTCAGAGGATTTCCCGGAAACCCGTCTGCAACAGGACGTTCATCACGCCGCGGATATCTGTTTTGGCGCAGAAGCCGACCAGATTATCCCAGCCGTCGAGCTCGCGGTTCTTGTCGAATTCATGGGATTTGATCGCATAGTGGATTATCCGGCGGTCCAGCATGGCGTTGACGCGGTTCGCATAGAAGGTGGCGGCTTCGGGAGAAGCCATCACCGGAAAAGGTTCGGTTCCGCCGTTGGCCATGTTGAATTTTACGTCCATCTCCTGATGCGCGTAGCCGTTCCGGTTTATGTTGAGGCACAAGGCTATCTGGTCGTTGAAGAAACTGTCGTAGCGACTTCCGACGAAGGCGATGTCTTCGGCGAAGGTCCGGGACATGTGCCGCGCCATATCGCGAGAGAGAGCCACATTCCCGAAACTGAAATAGGCGGGGGAATATTTCAGCGGCGTCGCCACCGGATATCCGCTGTAGATAATCTTGTGTCCCGTCGCCGGCAGCCCGCGGCTTTCCAGCATCGCGCCGAGATCGACGTCGTGCGGAGGCCCCCAGGCGGGCCTGGCGATGACCGCCTCGGTCGCCGCCGCCGTCTCGATCAGATCCGTCAACGGCCCAACCGACAACAGATCCGCATCCATGATCAGCGCAACGTCGGCGGTGTGCTCATGCAGGATGCATTGGAGACGCGTGCCGACATAACTGTAGGACTCGAACAAATCCCGGTCGACCCATCGGAATTCCACCGGATAGTCCTTCGCCCAGCTCAACAGCGGGCTCGAAAAATCCTCGGCGGTGTCGAGGCTGACGGTGAAGATCACCCGCCAGTCGCCGGGAAAACGAGCGTTCCTGGCCAATGAACGCACGAGCGCATGGCTCATCGTCGCAAAGTTGCGGTTGAGACTGATGCGGACGTGGATTTCAGTGCTTGTCACTAAGCAACCTCGAAAGGGCGGGCTGGGTGGAGTGCTCAGGCGGCAAATCGCGGCTGCCGGGGCGGCAGCCGCCCTGGACGGGCTAGCTCTTCGCCTTGGCGATGGGAGCCTGGAAGCTCAGGCCGGTGTCCCAGGGGAAATATATCCAGGTGTCCTGCGCTACTTCGCGCACGAAAGCATCCACCAGCGGAAGTCCCTGCGGCTTGGCGTAGACGGTGGCGAAATAGGCCTGCGGCAGCATTTCGCGCAGGAGCTTCGCGGTTGCGCCCGTATCGACCAGATCGTCGATGATGAGCACTTCGGAGCTCGGGCGGGCGGTAAGCTCGGGCGACGGCGGCTTCAGCACTGCGAGTTCTCCGCGCTCGGTTTCCTCATGGTAGCTCGCGACGCAGACAGTATCGACCACCCTGATGCCGAGTTCGCGCGCGATCACTCCGGCGGGGAACAGGCCGCCGCGCGTCACCGCCGCAATGGCGGAAAAGCCGCCCCGGTTCGCGAGGCGGCCGGCCAGCGCGCGGGTGTCGGCATGGAAGGCGTCCCAGGAGAGCGCGAGAATCTTGCGGTTTTCCATCAGCACCCCGGGGGCCGGTCGTTGGTCTTTCCCGTGAGCATGGCTAGCACGGCTTCCTTGGCCAAGGCCAGTGGTTCGGAATCGCGTGAGCGCAGGACGATCTGATTGCGGACGCCGTCGCTGGAGAAATGCGGATAGGAGCCGATGCTCACCTGCGGCCACGCCTCCGCCAGCGCCCCCAGCTCCCTGGCGTAGCGCCCCTCGGGGATAGAACCCGCGTCGACGGTCTCCACCAGCACCCGCGCGCCGGTCCTGAGCTTCAGCGCCACCGCGTCGAGCATGGCCTGCATGATGACCGGCACGCCGGCCATGACGATCACATTGCCGATCATGAAGCCGGGCGCTTTCGATATGGCGTTTTCGATCAGCTCCGCGCCCAGAGGAATCCGCGCCATCCGTCGGCGCGCTTCGTTGAGCTGGTCGGGCCTTATCCGCTCCAGCAGCATGGCGATGGCGGCGGGGTTTTCCTCAATGCCGACGGCGAAAGCCTTCGCCATGGCGTCGGCGGTGATGTCGTCGTGGGTCGGCCCGATGCCTCCCGTCGTAAAGACGTAATCATAGCGGGCGCGCAGCGCATTTACGGCCCCGACGATTTCTTCCTCCAAGTCGGGAACAACCCTTATCTCGCGAAGATCGACCCCGACCCGAGCGAGATAATTCGCGATATAGTGGCTGTTGGCGTCCTGCGTGCGGCCGGAGAGTATCTCGTCCCCAATCACGAGAACCGCCGCCGTAACCTGTTCCTGCTGCGGCGCAGAGGTCATTTTTCTTTCCCCGGATCCAGTCGCGCGATCATATGCCGGCTGGAGCGCGGGGCAAGAGCCCCCGCGTTTGGACCAAATTGTGATTTGCGCCGCTTTTGCTGTAGCGTCTCGGGGCGAACAAAGACGTAGAACCGGCGTGCAGTCGCGCTATCTGATTGCACGCATGTTTCTTTCGAGGAGGAATCGATGAAAACGAGCACTGTTGGCCTGGTGGGCGCCGTGACGGCTTTGGCCGCCGGAGCGGTCGGGGCGGCCCAGGCAAAAGAAGTGGAAGAACTTTTTACGCCCCGCTCATATGCCGAGCTGTTGCAGCCTATTCCCAATGCGGTCGCGCTGCTCGACGCCGCCGACTCCTTGCACGCCTCGAAGTCCCAGGAGCGGGACGCCGAGATGCAGCTCGCCCAATATTATTATTATCCCCACCATCATCACCACCACCATCACCATTGGCGTTGGCGTCACCACCACCATCATCACCATCATCACTGGCGGCGCTACCATCACCACCACCATCACAATTATTATTGAGGTCGGGCGGAATGCGTTTCCTCGCCGCGCCGTGAAGGGTGGCGAGCGCCATGGGCGCCGGCCTACTGCTCGATCTGAAACCCTAGAAACGGCAAGGCGGGGGTGAGATTTTCGCCGAAATCGCGAAGGAACTTCGCGATATGCGCGCGCTCGGTAATCGAGAGGATTCCCGCCTTCTCGGCGCGCGTAAAACGAATGTTCTCGGCGTCGAGCTTGGCGAATGTGCCCGAGGGCAGGGCGGGAAACTCGATTTCGACGCCGCCGGCGTCGAGCAGCGCTTTGCGCGTCTTGCCGCCTTTCGCCTCGCCCTTCGCGTCGACGAAGCCGTACCAGAAAGGAAAATCCCCCGGCGGTTTTCCGTGTTTGAGATTGATGACCGCTACATGGTCGGCCCGGTCTCCCACGAGACTGAGCCAGCGGGCCACAGACTGCGCGGCGCCCACGTCCGGCGAAACGACATGGAACACCGTAAGCCGGTAGCCATGCGCCTCGAAAGCGTCGATGAGTCCGTCGAGCCCTTCGCCGCTGTCGACGATGCGGGTGAGATCGGCCAGCAGGCCTCCGGCGAGATCGTGGATATAGAGCGCTTCGCCCGTTTCGATCGAATCGAGCAGTATGTTGCGCTCATTCTCTGCGCGGCCGTTGTAATAGCCGACGCCGGCGACGGGATCCTGCTCGCGTTCGATAGCCCCGTTTTCGCCGCGCGTTCCGAGCACGCGCACCGTGGCGCCGACGCTGCCGTCAGCGTCGTAGGCGGCGACGCGTTTGCCCTTTGAGCGCAGATAATCCACCAGCGTTCGGGTGAACACGGATTTGCCGACGCCGCCCTTTTCATTGGCGATCATCGCGACGCGCTTTATCGTGTCCAGCGACGCGGGCGTCCGGAATCTTGTCGTTTTGGGGGCGGTCGCCATGCCGGTTGAACCTTTCCTGTCGGGCGCCTCGGGAAAACTCTTCGTTCGGCTCGTTGCGATGCTTGTCGTTCGAACGACTCCGTTCGGGCGAAAGGAGCGTTAGACGTCTTCGTCGAACCGATGGCCGAGAACATCGCTCGCCTGTCGCCTTCGCATCGGCATGGAGGGAGGAGCGGCAATGAGAAGCGACGCGCGCGCCGGTTCGGCGCGTTGCGTGACGCGCGGCGTCGGCGCCGGCGCAGAGGCGGCCTTCGTCTCGCGCGCAGTCGGAGCGGGCGGCGGCTTCTTCTTTTTGACAGGCCTGCGCGGCGCGAATTCGGCCATATATTTCATCAATGTACGTGCGGAGATTTCGAAGCCGTGCTCGCGCATGACCTCGGCGAGTTCCGCGCCGCTGTATCCCTTGGCGCGAAAGGCGAGCAGATCTGAACGCAATTGCGCGACCGCGGCCTTGAGCGGGCTGCGCGGAGTCGCCGCGCGTTTTTTCGGCGCCGCGCGCAAGGCGGAACGCAAGGCGAGAACCTTATCCTCGGGAGGCTTTTTCGCCGGCGGAGTCCTGGCCGTCATCATCGCTTTCTTCGCAGCTCTCCAAGCGCGCGAAACCGACCGCAACCGCCTCGGCGATTGCGTTGATTTTCCTTCGCGCACAACGCTTTATGCGTCAAGTGATGCGGCGGAAAGGCGGCATAATTAGGACCATTGCGGCGCGAATGGAAGGCTTCCTCGCGCAACTGTGGAAAGCGCGAGGCGCGCGCGAAAGCCCGCTGGCTTAGCGCTTTTTAATGGGTGCGGCCGAAGTCCGGCGCCGCGGTGTCCTGGCCCTGTTCCACAATGCCGCGTCTGATCGCACGGGTGCGGGTGAAAAGATCGAACAGACCTTGTCCGTCGCCCTTCTCGATCATGCTGCGCAGCGCATCGAGATCGGCGTTGAAGCGCGACAGCATTTCGAGCACGGCTTCCCGGTTGTTGAGGAAGATGTCTCGCCACATCGTGGGGTCGGAGGCCGCGATGCGGGTGAAGTCGCGAAAGCCGGAGGCGGAGAATTTGATGACCTCCGACTGCGTGACCTGTTCGAGATGCGCCGCCGTGCCGACGATATTGAAAGCAATCAGATGCGGCAGATGGCTCGTGACCGCGAGCGCGAGGTCGTGGTGCTCGGTCGTCATGGTTTCGACCTTGGCGCCGAGCCTTTTCCAGAATTCGGCCGTCGCCTCGACAGCGTCGCCTCCCGCCCTGGCGGGCGTGAGAATGCACCAGCGATTTTGAAACAGCGTCGCAAACCCCGCGTCGGGACCGGAATATTCCGTGCCGGCGAGCGGATGGGCGGGAATGAAATGCACGCCATGCGGCACATGCGGCGCGATCTGGGCGACGACCGAGCCCTTGACCGATCCGACGTCGGAGAGCACCGCGCCGGTTTCGAGATAGGGCGCGACCGTCTTTGCGACCGCGCCGATGACGCCGACCGGAACGCACAGTATAACGAGATCGGCGCCCTTCAAGGCGCGCTCCATATCGCCGCCGGCGTCGTCGGCTATGCCGAGCTCCCGCACCCGCGCCAGCACCTGCGGCGAGGCGTCGAGCGCGGAGATTTCCTGCACGGCCCTGGAAGCCCGCGCGGCCCTGGCGATCGACGAGCCGATGAGACCGAGGCCGATGAGGCAGAGTTTCTTGAAGAGCGGCTCGGTCAGGCTCATCTCGCGCCTTTCATAAAGTCCTTCAGCGCCGCTACCACGCGCTCATTGGCTTCATCAGGCCCGACGGTCAGGCGCAGAAACTGCGGCATTCCATAGGCGCCGATCGCGCGCAGGATGAGTCCGCGCCCGGTGAGATATTTATCGGCGTCGGCCGCGCGCAGGCCGTTCTGTTCAGGAAAACGGATGGCGATGAAGTTTCCCGCGCTCGGCAGCACGTCGAGGCCCAGCGCCGAGATGTTCTGCGAGAGCCACGGCAGCCATTTGGCGTTATGGGCCACGGCGGCGGCGATGTGCTCGCGGTCCTGCAGCGCCGCTATTCCGGCGGCGGAGGCGGGGCTCGAAACATTGAAGGGCGAGCGGATGCGCTCCAGCGCATCGATCACATGCTTCGGGCCGTAGCCCCAGCCGAGGCGCAGGCCCGCAAGGCCATAGATCTTCGAGAAGGTGCGGGTCATGACGACATTCTCGCGCGCCGAGGCCAGCGCGACGCCGGCCTCGTAATCCTCGGCCTGCACATATTCCGCATAGGCGGCGTCGAGCACCAGGAGCACCTGCGGCGGCAGGGCGTCGGCGAGTCGCGCGACTTCCCTCGCCGGAAGATAGGTTCCGGTGGGATTGTTGGGGTTGGCGAGAAAGACGATCTTGGTCTTCTCTGTCACCTGCTCCAGAATCGCGTCGACATTGGCGGTGTAATTGTCCTCCGGCGCGATTTTGGGCGTCGCGCCGGCGGCGATGATGACGATCTTATATTCGAGGAAGCCGTATTGGCTGTAGACGCCCTCGTCGCCTCGCCCGAGATAGGCGATCGCGAGCAGTTCGAGAATCTGGTCGGAGCCGGCTCCCGCGATGATGCGGGCGGGATCGAGGCCGTGGCGCTCGCCGATGGCCTGGCGCAGCAGGCTTGAAGAGCCTTCCGGATAATCGGCGATCTGCGGCGCGAGATCGCGCACCGCCTCCACTGCGCGGGGAGAGGGACCGAGCGGAGTCTCGTTGGCGGAGAGCTTATAGACGCGCGCGCCGCCGAGGACATGGGACGCCGCGCTCTTGCCGGGCACGTAAGCGTCGATGTTCATCAATTCGGCCCGTGGCGCGGGTCTGGTCATGGCGCAAAGTCCTGTTTGTGATTCTCGGATCGAAGTTGGGGAAATTCAGCTTTTCGGCGCAAAGACGCCGGCGCGGGCCTCGTTCATCTCGAAACGCGCGGCGTGGCCGCCCACGGATTCGACTCTCGCGCCCACGACTCCGGCGTTGGCGAGTTCGCGCACGAGGCCGCCTTCGCCGATGGCGGCGGGGGCCGCCACGAGCAGCGCATAGCCGCCGGATTTGGGAGCGCTGGCGAGGATCTCGCCCTGCGCCGCAGCGATGGCGGCGGGCGCGGCGTGGCTCCATTGCGCCAGCGAGACCGAATGAAGCGCGATGTCCTGCGGCCCCAGTTCGGCGGCAGGCTTCGCCACCACGAAGACGGGCAGTCCGGCGGGGTGATCGGGTCGTTCGACGAAGGGCAGGCGCGCGATGATCTTCGGAGCGGCGTCTCCGACGAGGCGCAGCCACCAGGCTCCGTCGCCGCTGCCGCCGGCCGAGCGCAGCACCCCGAGATCGCCGCCGGAGCGTTCCACCGCCTCGATCACCGCCACCGCCCCGTGATGCGGAACGTAAGGCACGGTGAAGCCGAAGTGAAAGCGCGCGCTGTCCCGCATTTGCGCGTCCCCGCCCGAGTCGTCGGCGTGAACGGAATAATGCGCCTGAACATAAGTGAAGGTGGAGACGATGATGCGCCAGATTCCTTCGACCGCGTCGAGCGGCAGCAGGCCCTGGTGGCGCTCGACCAGCGCACGCATCATCTGGGCTTCGCGGTCGGGGCGGAAGGCGCAGCCGCCGCCCTGCGCGCGCTTGACCTCGATCAGCCGGTCGATGATCTCGCCGCGCTGCATCAGCAGCTTGTGCATGGCGAGGTCGATACGGTCGATCTCACAGCG
Organism: Methylocystis heyeri; assembly: GCF_004802635.2. Classification (NCBI taxonomy): domain Bacteria; kingdom Pseudomonadati; phylum Pseudomonadota; class Alphaproteobacteria; order Hyphomicrobiales; family Methylocystaceae; genus Methylocystis; species Methylocystis heyeri. The sequence continues at coordinate 1,847,192 of NZ_CP046052.1, read as the reverse complement.
CAATTCGCTGAGCGTGTCGGTCGGGGTCTTGAACACGGTTGGATCTCTTTTGGGGCGCGCCGCTTTCGGAGCCTTGTCTTAGGGCAGGGGAGGCGCCGGCGCAATCTAGGCGACGCGCGGTTCCAGCGCGACGCGGAGCGTAAACCGTGGGCAAGCTTGCAAAAAAAGTGTGACTCCACGCATACTTAAGCTACTGCCCCACCTCTCGAATACGTCGATTGGAGCCGTCCAACATGATTTGTTCGCTGTTTTTCCGCGCGGTGTATGTCGCCTGCGCAATTTTCGCCGCTCACGCGGCTAGGGCGGAGGAAGCCGGGCCGTCGGCGAGTGTCGCAACCTCGACCAGGGCTGGCGCGGTCAGGCCAAAAGTCCCGACTACCGAGACCATTCTGCATTATTTTCAAGGCTCGGCCGCCAATGACGGGGCAACGCCGTATGTCGCCGGTCTGATCGCCGCGGATGACGGTTCGCTTTATGGCGCAACGGCCCAGGGCGGCGTGTGGGGCGGTTGCGCCGGGATGGGCTGTGGCGCGGTGTTCAAGCTCACGCCGCCGGCGTCGGGCGTCGGCCCCTGGACGGAGACAATTCTGTATCAATTCCCCCAAGCGCCGGGCGGTTGCAAGGGAGCTTATCCCGGCGAAATCGTGACGGATCGGAGCGGAGCGATTTACGGGATCGCCGAGGGCGGCGGCCAGATCCCGTGCAGCGTGGTCTATAAGCTCGCCCCGCCACAGGCCGGACAGGCCCAGTGGAGCATGACCGTCCTCGCCGCATGGACGGATACGATATATGGCCAAGACTACCCCCTCTATCTGGCGCTGGGACCGGACGGCGCGCTTTATGGCGTGGCGCAGAACGGCGGGTCCCATGGCTACGGCATGATCTACAAGGTGACGCCGAACGCCCATGGAAGCATCGACTGTTCCAGTCCGGCGGGCAGCAGTTCACGGAGATGCGGCGTCACCGTCCTTTATAATTTCACCGGAGGCGCGGACGGCGGCTCGCCTGCCGGGGGCCTCGTTTTCGACGCCTCGGGAGCGATCTATGGCTCCACCACTTTGGGCGGCGCCGTGAACTGCGGCTTGGGAGCGGCGCAGGGATGCGGCGCAGTGTTCAGATTGACGCCGCCGCCGCCGCCGACCAACTGCGGCGTCTGTGCTCCGGCGCAATGGGTTCTGACGTCGATCTACGGTTTCCAGGGCGGCCTGGCCAATGACGGCGCGGGACCGCAAGGCGATTTGATCATCGACTCTTCGGGCGCGCTCTATGGCGTGACCGCGAATGGAGGCCCCGCGAACCAGGGCACGGTGTTCAGGCTGACGCCGCCCGCGGCTGGTCAAACGCAGTGGAGCGAGGCCATCCTCTATTCTTTCCCGGTCACGCAAACCCACACGGCCCCCTATGGGTCCCGGCCGTTTGGCCGTCTGGTCTTCGACGCCAGCGGTAATTTGTACGGGACGACCGTTGGCGGCGGCAGGTGGGGCATGGGCGTCGCCTACATGCTGTCGCCGCCGCAGCAGGGCCCGGCGCAATGGAATGAAACCGTCCTGCATTCCTTCAATTCCACTGGAGGGCAAGACGGATCGACGCCTCTCGGCTTCGCCATCGGCAAGTCCGGAGCCCTGTACGGCATGACGATGCAAGGCGGCTCCTACGGCTGGGGTGAAGTCTTCAGCCTGAATTAACGGCCTCTTCGGAAAGGAAGCTTCGGCTCCGTACCGGGCGGGGTCGACGCCTTCGGACCCTCTCCCGTTCTCGCGCCGATGCGTTATTGTGGCGGGATGATAGCCATGCCGCCACGCATAACCCCCTCCAACCTTCCCCAGCTCGGCGACCGCTCACGGGAGATTTTCCGCCAGATCGTCGACAGCTACCTGGCTTCGGGCGAGCCGGTGGGCTCGCGCCACCTCTCTCGCCTGCTGCCGATGTCGCTCTCCCCGGCTTCGATCCGCAATGTGATGCAGGATCTGGAGGAGCTCGGCCTCGTCTACGCGCCTCATATCAGCGCCGGTCGCCTGCCCACCGAACTGGGCTTGCGCTTTTTTGTCGATTCGCTGCTCCAGGTCGGCGACCTCGAGGCAGAAGAGCGCGCCCAGATCAAGTCTCAGGTCGAGGCCGCCTCCAAGGACCGGGACCTCGAGGGCGTGCTGACGGAGGCCACCAGCCTGCTTTCGGGCCTTACCCGGGTCGCCGGCGTGGTCGTGGCCGGCAAGAACGACGCGCGCCTGAAGCAGATCGACTTCGTGCGGCTGGAGCCCGAGCGGGTGCTGGCCATTCTCGTCGCCGAGGACGGCGCGGTGGAGAACCGGGTTCTGCCGGTTCCCCGCGATTTGCCCGCTTCGGCGCTTGTCGAGGCCGAAAACTACCTCAACGCCAGAATCAAGGGACGCACGCTGGCGGAAGCGCGGGCGCAGGTCGAAGGGGCGCGCGCCGCCGCCCAGGCGGAGCTGGACACGCTGACCGCGCGGCTGGTCGATGCGGGGCTTGCGAGCTGGGGCGGATCGGGGCGCCAGCTCATCGTGCGCGGGCAGGCCCATCTGCTCGAAGACCTCACGGCCATGGAGGAGCTGGAGCGCATCCGCCTGCTGTTCGCCGATCTCGAGACCCAGACCGAGGTCATCGACCTCCTGGAGCGCGCCGAGGAGGGCGAGGGCGTGCGCATTTTCATCGGCTCCGAAAACAAGCTGTTTTCGCTGTCGGGCTCCTCGATGATCGCAGCCCCGCTGCGGGACGCCAATAGAAGGATCGTCGGCGCCCTCGGCGTCATCGGGCCGACGCGGCTCAATTACGCCCGCATCGTGCCGATGGTGGACTATACCGCGCGCGTGGTGATGCGGGTGGTGGGCGGCGGGTAATGTCTATGGCTTAGGTGAAGTCAAACTTTTTTGACGCGACCTATTGTCGCAGTCTGTGATCGGAGTATTATTCTCTCTGTCCGGGCCATCGGGGCCTGAGCATTCGAGTTCGGGGAGGATTTTCGCATGTCGATGGCAGTCCACCACAATTCCGAATTGGGCAAGGTCGCCCTCGCCATCATCGGCGTCGTCGCTTTCGTGATGGTCGCCTTGACTTGGGTGCCGGAACTCATGGCGCCGCAGGGCGGACCCGGCGGGTCGGATCCTGGAAGCACCGTCAGGATGATCCGTTGAGCCGGATGTAGACCGAGTCTTGTTTCAGCCGCGTCGGCATTTCCGGCGCGGCTTTTTTGTATGGATGAAATTTTGAGACAGGCCATTGCCTGCGCATGAGACTCCGCTAGCTGCCAATAGAGCCGCACGGTGCGGCGGATATAACGGTAACGAGGCTGTCCATGCCCCTTGCAGTCCACCACAATTCCGAAATCGGAAAAGTCCTGATGGCGATCATCGGCATCGTCGTCTTCGTCGTGATCGCCTTGACCTGGATTCCCGAATTGATCGCTCCCCAGGGCGGCACCGAGAGAGAGACCAATATGGGTCAAACGGTCAGGATGATCCGCTAATCCGGGTTTCACGCGCGGGATTATGGCTCCAGGGCCGATATTCTTACCAGTTTTTCTTTGCTTCCCGAGGCGTCATCCCCCCGACGCCCGCTCCTTGACCTGCGGCTCGGTTTCCCCGGGCCGCATTTTTTTTGCTTCCACTCCCGTTACCGCTCCTTCTCCCCGCGTTGGCGGTCGCGGCGCGGGGAGAGGGATCAGCTCACAAAAAGCTTTGCGGGTCGACGTCGACCTGCACGCGCACGCCGCCGCGCTCCTTGGGTCCCGCCGCCAGCATGTCGCGCAAAAAGCCCTGCAGATCGGCGCTGCGCGGGGCCTTGATCAGCAGGCGCCAGCGAAAGCGTCCGCGCACGAGCGCGATCGGCGCTTCGGCCGGGCCGAGCACGAGGATCTCGTTTTCCTCAGGGAGGCCGCCCAGCGCCGCGACGCGGTAACGCGGCGTCGGCGGCAGGCTTTGCGCCGCGCGCGCCAGCGCTCGCGCATGGCTTTCCGCGAGCGCGGACTCCTTCGCGGAAACGATCAGCGCCGCGAGCCGGCCGAAGGGCGGCAGTCCCGCGCGTTCGCGCAGCGCGATCTCCTGAGCGTAAAAAGCCTCGGCGTCGCCCGAAAGCAGCGCACGGATCACCGGATGCTCGGGCTGAAAGGTCTGGAGCAGGGCCCTGCCGGGCTTGTCGCCGCGTCCGGCGCGGCCGGTCACCTGAGCGAGCAGTTGGAATGTGCGCTCGGCCGCACGCGGGTCGCCGCTGCCGAGGCCGAGATCGGCGTCGACCACGCCGACGAGCGTCAGATAGGGGAAATTATGGCCCTTGGCGACGAGCTGGGTGCCGATCACGATGTCGAAGGCGCCGCTCGCGATCTCTTCGATCTCGCGCCGCAGCCGTTCCGCGCCGCCGGGAAAATCGGACGACAACACCAGCGTGCGGGCGTCGGGAAAGAGCATAGCCGCCTCCTCGGCCAGTCTTTCGACGCCCGGTCCGCAGGCGGTGAGGGAATCCTCCGCCTCGCATTCGGGGCAGGCGTCGGGCCGGCGCTCCATATGGCCGCAATGGTGGCAGACCAGCGCGCGGCGGAAGCGGTGCTCCACCAGCCAGGCGTCGCAATTGCGGCAGCGGAACCTGTGGCCGCAATGGCGGCACAAAGTGAGCGGAGCATAGCCGCGCCGATTGAGGAAAAGCAGCGCCTGTTCGCCCCGAGCGACGGTTTCGCCCACCGCCATAGCGAGTCGCGGCGCGATCCAGCGATGCTTGTCCGGGCCTGCGACGCGCATGTCTATGGCGTCGAGCGCCGGCATCGGCCGGGCGCCGGCGCGCGCGTCGAGATGCAGCCGGACATAGCGGCCGCTGGCGGCGTTGACTCGCGTCTCGATCGAAGGCGTGGCGGAGGCGAGCACGATCGCCGCTTGCTCGATGCGCGCGCGCACCACGGCCATATCGCGCGCATGATAAGAGACCACCTCGTCCTGCTTGTAGGCGCCTTCATGTTCTTCGTCGACCACGATGAGACGCAGGTCGCAAAAGGGAAGAAACAGCGCCGACCGCGCGCCGACGACGACCTTGACCTCGCCTTCCGCGGCAGCGCGCCAGATGCGCGCGCGCCTGCGCGGCGTGACGCCGGAGTGCCATTCCGCCGGCGGCGCGCCGAAGCGCGCGGCGAAGCGCTCCAGGAACTGCTTGGTCAGCGCGATTTCCGGCATCATGACCAGCGCCTGTCCGCCGTTTTGCAGAGCGGCGGCGATGGCCTCGAAATAGACTTCGGTCTTGCCGGAGCCGGTGACGCCTTCGAGCAGGAAAGGCCGATAGCCGCGGGCGAAAACCGCTTCCCTGAGGGCCTCGGCCGCCTCAGCCTGCCTGGGCTCCAGCCTGGGCGCGCCGAACAAGGCGTCGAGCGGCTCGGCGACGGGCGCGGGGGGCGCCGTCACGGTTTCGAGCGCCCCTTCGTCGACGAGGGCGTCGATGACGCCGCCGGAGCAGGAGGCGGCCTCCATCAGCGCCTTTTTGGCGAAGGTCATGCCGCCCTCGGCGGTTTTCAGCACGCGCGCCCTGGTTTGAGTGGGGCGTTGAGGCTGCTTGCCTGTGGTGCGGTAGAGCAGGCGGGGCGCGTCCGGGGCGGCGTCCTCGGCGGCGCGGGTGGCGAGGCGAAGCGCCATGCCGCGCGGGGTCAGGGTCCAGCGCGCCAGCCAATCGAGAAAATCCCGCATGCGTTGCGAGAGCGGCGGCCGGTCGTAGCGCGAAATCACGCTCTTGAGATTGCCGATCGCTGCCGGCGCCGGCGCCGCTTCCCAAACGACGCCATAGGCGTCGCGCGCGCCCAGCGGAACCTTCACGCTGTCTCCGGGCGCGAGATCGAGGCCCGGCGGCGCGAAATAGCTATAGGTCTGATCCACCGCCACCGGCAGCAGAACCTCGACGATCTTCGCTCCGCCGCCCGTGTCGCTCATGGCCTGCGGTTTAGCACGGCGGAATCGCGAGCGGCGAGGGTGGTTGCGATACTATTTCGCGGCCTTGAGCTGTCCGAGCGCCTTGGTCGCCTGGGTGGCGCCCTTGTGCAAAATGCTCGGCCAATGGCTGCCGTCGACGATTCTGCGACCGTGACGCAGATAGAGGATGGCTTTCTTTATGTGCATGTTGGGGTGGGCTTTTTGCGCCATCACCGCATGATCGATCGCGTTGTCGATATGCTGGATGAAGGACGAGCCGTGGTGGGGCTCGGTGCCGTAATGGATCGCCTTTTGGGTTTCGGCGATCGCCATGTCGAGATGGCTTTGCTGCGGCTGGGCGGAGGCTGGCGCGGCGAGCAAGGCGAGAGCCAAGCCTATGGAAGTCAAATAGCGACGGAAATTCATGACGGCCTTCCTCGCAAAAAAGGGGTCTTGAGAAACCCGGTCGGCCAGCCCCGTCAAAATAGCTAGTTCGACGCCGCGCCGGGGAAAGCTGCGGCGCGCCGCTTGACGTTCTCGCCCCGGCTCCCTATCCCATGAGAGCCAGCCGGCCGGATGACCGCTGCCGCAAGGGAGAGGAAAGTCCGGGCTCCACGGAGACACGGCGCCGGATAATGTCCGGCGGGGGCGACCCCAGGGAAAGCGCCACAGAAATCGAACCGCCGCGCAGGACGCGGTAAGGGTGAAAAGGTGCGGTAAGAGCGCACCGCTCGGACGGCAACGTCCGAGGCATGGCAAGCCCCGCCGGGAGCAAGACCGAATAGGGGCGACAGAGGGCGCAAGCCTTCAGCCCGTCTCCGGGCCCGTCGCCCGGGTTGGTCGCCAGAGGCGGCCGGCAACGGCCGTCCCAGATGAATGGTCGTCACGCGAGGCCTGAGGGAAACCTTGCCTCGCCATACAAAACCCGGCTTACAGGCCGGCTGGCTCTTTTCACGTCGAAATTTGGCCCGGCGGCGCGGGCGGATACCCTCTCCCCGCGGTGCGCGGGGAGAGGGTTAGGGTGAGGGGCTTGGGGCTTTTTTCAATCACGCTCCAATGCGGCTAGAATCGTATCGCAGACGCTTTCGAGAGATTGAGAAACGTCAATGTTGTTGATCCGCAGGACGCGGTAGCCGGCTTCCTCGAGGAACGTAGTGCGCCGGGCGTCATAGGCGATTTCTTCGTCGCTGGAGTGAGTCGCGCCGTCGACCTCGACAATCAGCTTGCGCTCCCGACATACGAAATCACCGAAATAGGGGCCGATCGGATGCTGCCGCACGAATTTCCAGCCTGCTAACTGGCGGCCGCGCAATCTGCGCCAGAGCTTTTCTTCGGCCTGCGTCTGGTAGGCGCGCAGATCACGGCTTCGATTGCGCTCGAACAGACGGATTCCGCGCAAGCGTTTTCCTCTCGCTCTTTTTACCCCGGCCCCTCACCCTAACCCTCTCCCCGCGGTGCGCGGGGAGAGGGGACTGGGTTGCGCCCTCACTTCACGCTGGCGTCCACCTCTTGCGTCTGCGCCGGGGCCTTTCCCTTCTCCCAGGGCCGTTCCAGCACAAGGACCAGTTTGGCCTGACCCGAAGCCAGCGCGATCACGGACCATTTATGGACGCCGGGGGCGCCGACGATCGGCGGGGCGCCGGGTTTCTGCTGGGGAGGCGAGAAGCCGAGATCGTCGAGCCGGACCACGCCGGCGTTCTGGCTCTTATCCGGATCCAGGCGCCAGACATAGCCGGTGGTGGGGTTCTCCTGCAGCGTGAATCCGGCGGTCTCTCCAGGCGCGAGTTTGATCGAAATCGATTCGGCCAGGGCCGGGGCGGCCAGCAGGGCCAGAGCCAAACCTGTTCGCAACGGTTTGAATTTCCCCATTTCTGCGCCCTCCGGCGGTCTCTCGAACCGATTCATTCTCGAAATCCTGTAAACCCGGTCTTAACACTAACAAAGCTTAATGGAACATGGTTGCCGAATTGGCGCGGCGGCGGCCGTTTCCGTTTCGACGCCCCTGGCTTTAATCTTGCCCCTGACCGCCCCGCCGCTATCCGGGTTCCAAGCCCCGCCCTCGCCGGGACGCCGCGCGCTTGTTCCGCGCGCGCTCGATGGACGGGCGCTCCGTCGTTGCGAGCATATGGCGAAGCGATGGAGACGGTCGAAGCCTCGTCCAGCGCCGGGAGCCGGGATTACATTCTCCTCGAGGAGCAGTTTCATGAACGGCGCCGACGCCCGCCATGTTCCGGTGCTGATGCGCGAAGCGGTTGCGGCGCTGGCGCCTCGCGACGGGGGACGCTATCTCGACGGCACCTTCGGCGCCGGCGGCTATACGCGCGCCATACTGGAAATCCCGGGAACGCGTGTCCTCGCTCTCGACCGCGACCCCACCGCAATCCGGGAGGGCGGCGCCCTGGTCGCGCAGAGCGGGGGCCGTCTCATCCTCGCGGAAGCGCGTTTCTCCGAACTGGAGGAAATCGCGGAGGCCAGGGGCTTCTTGCCGCTCGATGGCGCGGTTTTCGACATCGGCGTCTCCTCCATGCAATTCGATCAGGCGGAGAGGGGATTTTCCTTCCGCAGCGACGGGCCGCTCGACATGAGGATGGAGGGCCAGGGCCGTAGCGCCGCCGACATCGTCAACGAGGCGGACGAGGAAGACCTCGCCGATATCCTCTACTACTATGGCGAAGAGCGCGCTTCCCGCCGCATCGCCCGGGCCATTGTTCACGACCGCCAGAGCACGCCTTTCACGACGACGCGGCAGCTCGCCTCGATGATCGAGCGCGTCGCCCCGGGCCGGCCCGGCGACATTCATCCGGCCACCAGAAGCTTCCAGGCCCTGCGGATTGCGGTGAACGACGAACTCGGCGAGCTCGTCGCCGCCCTTCACGCCGCCGAGCGCGCGCTGTGCGAGGGGGGCGTTCTGGCCGTGGTGACTTTCCATTCGCTCGAAGACCGCATCGTGAAGCTCTTCTTCAGCGAGCGGGGCGGGCGCGGGGAAACCGGTTCGCGCCGGCTGCCCGGCGAGCGCGCGCCGCCGGCCGCGACCTTCGTTTGCAAGGGGCGTCAGCCCATAGCGCCGGGGCCTGAGGAGATCGCCGCCAATCCGCGCGCCCGCTCGGCCAAGCTGCGCTACGGCGTGCGGACGGGCGCCACGCCGCGCGAGGCCGAGGACAAACTGCTGCGTCTCGCGCGCCTGCCGTCCCAAGCCGAGGGGAGGGGCGAATAGATGCTGCGCTTTCTCAATATCGCCGCGATTCTGACGTTAGTCGGGTCCGCGCTCTACGCCTATTCGATCAAATATCAGACGAGCTACCGCGCCGAGCAGATCGCGAAAACCAGACTCGAAATCAAGGCGGAGCGCGACGCCATCGGCGTGCTGCGCGCCGAATGGGCCTTCCTCACCCGGCCCGAGCGCATCCAGCAGCTCGCCGACCGCTACCTCGATCTTCAGCCGCTCACGGTGGACAAGATCGTCACGGCGCGCTCCCTGCCCGAGCGGGGCGTTCACGTCGACGCTATCGCCAACAAGATCGACGCGCTGGGGCTCGACAGCACGCCGCCCGCCGATCCGGGCGCCGCGCCGACGACGCCGAAAGGTAGCGCCAAAGAATCCAAGGGAAGCACGAAGCCGCAGACCGCCGGACACCCAAGATGACCATGCACACAGGCGATTTTTTTGAGGCGCCGCAGGCGACCGCCCCCGACGCGAGGCCCCGGAAGGGCAAGAGCGTCGGAGCGCGGCTGCGCGATTTTTCGAGGGTCGCCTTCTCGACGAGCCTCTCAACGAGCACGTCGCGCATCCGGCTGGTGGCGATAGCCTTCCTCGGCCTTTATGCGATCATCGGCGGTCGCCTGGTCTATCTCGGATTCAAACCCGATCCGGCGAACCTGCGCCGCGCCGCCGCCGAGGCCGTGGCCGCCTCCCGGCCCGATCTTCTGGACCGCAACGGGGAAATCCTGGCGACCGACGTCAAAACCATGTCGGTCTTCGCCGAACCCCGCCGGCTGATCGACAAGGACGAGGCCACGGAGCTTCTCACCGCAGCGTTGCCTCAGGTCGACGCCAAGGAGCTGCGCGAGCGTCTCGGCTCTAAAAAGGGCTTCGTCTGGGTCAAGCGCGAGGTCACGCCGCATCAGCGCGACGAGGTGTTTCACCTCGGCCTTCCCGGCGTGGGACTGCTCGCCGAGAACAAGCGCGTCTATCCCAACGGGCCGCTCGGCGCTCATGTGCTGGGCTTCGCCAATATCGACAACGCCGGCATCGCGGGCATCGAGAAATATATCGACGGCCAGGGGCTCGCCGATCTCCATGGCGCGGGATTCAGCCTTGCGCGCGACGATCTGCAGCCGATCGCCCTGTCGCTCGACGTGAAGGCGACCCACGCCCTGCGCGATGAAGTCGTCAAAGGGGTCGAGCACTTCAAGGCCAAGGCGGGCGCCAGCGTCATAATGGACGTCAACACCGGCGAGATCGTCGCCATGGCGTCCTATCCGGATTACGACCCCAACAGCCCGCCGGACGTCCGCGACGCCAATCTCATCAATCGCCTCAACGTCGGCGTCTACGAGATGGGCTCGACCTTCAAGGCCTTGACCATCGCCATGGCGCTGGACAGCGGCAAGGTCAATCTCAACACGCACCTGGACGCCCGCAGCGCGCTCACTTTCGGCCGATTCAAAATTCACGATTATCACGCGCAGAACCGCGCGCTGAGCGTCACGGAAGTATTCACCTATTCGTCGAACGTCGGCACCGCGCGCATGGCGCTGGGGCAGGGCGTCGAGAAGCACAAGGCCTTTCTGCGCAAGATGGGCCAGTTGACGCGCATGCGCACGGAGCTTCCCGAAAGCGCCGAGCCGATCGTGCCTAAAAACTGGGGCGAGCTCAACACCATGACCATCGCCTTCGGCCACGGTCTCGCGGTCGCGCCGCTGCAGGCGATGATGGCGGTCGGCGCGCTGATGAACGGCGGCTATCTCATCACGCCCACATTCCTGAAGCGCAACGAGGAAGAGGCGAGGAAGGACGCGCCGCGCGTCATCAAGCCCGAGACCAGCGAGGCGATGCGCTTTCTGATGCGCCGCAACGCCGAAATCGGCACCGCCAAGAAGGTCGACGTCCCCGGCTATTTCGTGGGCGGCAAGACCGGAACGGCCGAAAAGGTCGTCAACGGCCATTACGCCAAGAACCGCCTCTTCACCACATTCATGGCGGTCGCGCCCGCGGACAAGCCCAAATATCTCTTTATGACGCTCATGGACGAGCCGCAGGGCCTGCCCGAGACGGGCGGCTACGCGACTGCGGCCTATAACTCCGGAACCGTCACCGGCAAGATCATCGAGCGCGTCGGCCCGATGCTCGATCTGCAACCGCGTTTCGATCCGCCCAAGGAGCCTTTCCCGCTGCTGGCCAGAATGGGCTTCGGCTATGTAAACCAGCCCGCATCGGGCGGCGGAGGACATTGATGAAGCTTGGCGAACTCCTCGCGGATGCGGCGCTCGACGCCGGCCTTTGCGATCTCGGGATCGCCGGGCTGAGCGCGGATAGCCGCCAGATCCGCGAGGGTTTTGTTTTCTTCGCCATTCCGGGCTTTGCCGGGGACGGGCTTTCCTTCGTCGCCGACGCCAAGGCGCGCGGCGCCGTCGCCGTGGTCGCCCCGCGCGAGGCGCAATGCGGCTTGCCGCTGATCGTCGTTCCGGACGTGCGGGCTGCGCTCGCCCATGCGGCGGCGAGGTTCTATCCGCGCCAGCCCGAAACCATCGCCGCGGTCACGGGCACCAGCGGCAAGACATCGGTTGTCGCCTTTCTGCGCCAGATATGGCTCCAGCTCGGCGCGCGGTCGGCTTCGCTCGGCACGGTCGGCGTGGTTGACGATACGGGCGCGCATTATGGTTCTCTGACCACGCCGGGCCCTGTGGAGTTGCATCGCACGCTCGACGAACTCGCAGGAAGAGGCGTCACCCATCTCGCCATGGAGGCGTCGTCCCTCGGGATCGACCAGCGCCGGCTCGACGGCGTCAGGCTGACTGCGGCCGCCTTCACGAATTTCTCGCGCGATCACCTCGATCATCACCGCGACATGGAAGATTATTTCGCGGCCAAGGCGCGGCTGTTCGACACGCTGCTGGAGCCAGGCCGCACGGCGGTCTACGACGCCGACAGCGACGCGGCGTCGCGCATTCGCGCCATTATCGAGGCCACGGGGCTCAAAGCTTTCGGCGTCGGCGCAAACGGCGACGGCATTACGCTCCTCGAAGCCGATCAGCGCGCTTTTTCAACCGGCTTGCGCCTGCGCTGCGCCGGCGTCGACTACAGCGTGGAGTTGCCGCTCGCGGGAGCGTTCCAGACCGCAAATGCGCTGGTCGCGGCCGGCCTCGCCATAGCCTGCGGCGGCGCGCCCGCCCGCGTTTTGGCGGCGCTCGAAAAGCTGCAGGGCGCCCCCGGCCGGCTGGAGCTGGCGGGCAAGCGGCTGGACGCGCCGGTTTTCATCGATTACGCCCATAAGCCCGATGCGCTGGAAAAGGTGCTGGCTACGGTGCGCCCGCTCGCCAAAGGGCGCGTGATCGTGGTGTTCGGCTGCGGCGGCGACCGCGATCGCGGCAAGCGCCCGCTGATGGGCGGGATCGCCGCGCGCAAGGCGGATGTCGTCATCGTCACCGACGACAATCCGCGCAGCGAGGACGCCGCCTCGATCCGCGCGGCGATACTGGCCGGCGCCGAAAGCGCACAGGGCGCGGCGACGGTTGAGGAAATCGGCGACCGCCGTGAAGCGATTTTCGCCGGCGTCGCGCAGTTGCGCGCGGGCGACGTTCTGGTCGTCGCCGGCAAAGGCCACGAAACCGGCCAGATCGTGGGACAAGTCACGATCCCCTTCTCCGATCATGCGACCGTGAAGGCGGCCCTTCAGGAATATGCTTCATGATCCAGGAACCCTTATGGACCGGCCTCGCCCTTTTCGGGGCGCTCAATGCGCGATTGAGCGGCGGAGGCGTTCCGCGCGAAATCGGCGGCGTCTCGATCGACACGCGCACGTTGCAGAAGGGCGATCTCTTCCTGGCCATCAAGGGCGAGGCCCGCGACGGTCATGAGTTCGTGCGTGCAGCGCATGAAAAGGGCGCCGCGGCGGCTGTCGTCGACGAAGCCCATGCGCGCGAATTGTCCGATGCGGGGCCGCTCTATGTGGTCAAAGACGTGCAGGCCGCGCTGGAACGCCTCGGCGCTTCCGCCCGGGCGCGTTCGGGGGCCTATGTCGCGGCGATCACGGGGTCGGTCGGCAAGACTTCCACCAAGGAAATGGCCAGGGTCGCATTCTCGCGCTTCGGCGCGACTCACGCCTCCGCCGCCTCCTACAACAATCAGTGGGGCGTGCCGCTCTCGCTCGCGAGAATGCATGCCGCGACGCGCTTCGGCGTTTTTGAGCTCGGCATGAACCACGCCGGCGAGATTGCCGGGCTGGTGGAGCAGGTGAAGCCTCATGTCGCGGTGGTGACGCGCGTCGCCGCGGTGCATCTCCAGCATTTCGAGAACATCGAGCAGATCGCCGACGCCAAGGCGGAAGTGTTCGGCGGCGTTCTCGAGGGCGGCGTCGCGGTCATCAATCGCGACGACGAAACCTATGACCGTCTCGCCAGGGCCGCGGCGGCGTCTCCCGCCGCGCATGTCTTCACCTTCGGCGGGCATGAAAGCTCCGACGCCCGGCTGATCGGCTACAAGACCGTCGGCTCGATGGGCGTCGCGGAGGCGCGCGTCTTCGGCCGTCGCGTCGACTTCCGCATCAATGCGCCCGGCCTCCACATGGCGCAAAACGCGCTTGCAGTGCTGCTCACGGCGCATGTGTTCGACGTCGATCTCGATGAAGCGGCGGCGGCGCTGGAGGATTTCACTCCTCCGACAGGCCGCGGGCTTCGCGAGCAGCTCGCCGTCGAAGGCGGGGAAATCACGCTCATCGACGAGAGCTACAACGCCAACCCGACCTCCATGCGCGCCGCGCTCGAACTGCTCAAATCCGCTTGGGTCGGGTCGGGCGGAAGGCGCATCGCGGTGCTGGGCGACATGCTCGAGCTTGGACCGCATTCCGGCGAGCTGCACGCCGAACTGGCCGACGATCTCTCGCGCGCCGGAGTCGATCTCGCCTTCACCGCCGGCCCCGACATGGCGCGCGCCTATTACGACGCGCCGGAGCGGATGCGGGGCGCGCATCGCCGCACGGCGTCGGAGCTCGAAGAGCTGGTCGTCGCGGCGCTCCGTCCCGGCGACGTCGTGATGGTGAAAGGCTCCAATGGTTCGCGCATGGGCCAAATCGTAGCGGCCTTGCGCAAGAAATCCGCTTCCACCGCGAACGCAAGTTAAGGACCCCCATACAAATGCTCACGCTGCTCGCGGAACTCTCCCATATCTTCGGACCGCTGAACATCTTCCGCTACATCACCTTCCGCGCGGCCTGCGCGGCGGCGACGGCGTTGTATTTCGTGTTTTTGTTCGGGCCGGGAATCATCGCCGCGCTGCGCATCAAGCAGGGCAAGGGCCAGCCGATCCGCGAGGACGGCCCGGCCTCGCACCTCCTCACCAAGAAAGGCACGCCCACCATGGGCGGGCTGATGATCCTTTCCGGGCTGGTCGTCAGCACATTGCTTTGGGCCAATCTGAAGAACCCTTATGTCTGGATCGTGCTGTTCGTGACCGTCTCCTTCGGCGGCATCGGCTTTTACGACGATTATCTCAAGGTCTCGAAGCAATCCCACAAGGGCTTTTCCGGCCGCATGAGGCTGCTGCTGGAGTTCCTGATCGCCGGCTCGGCCTGCTACGCCCTGATGCTCGCCGGAACCGACGACACGACGAAGCTCGCCGTGCCCATGCTCAAGGGCTTCCTGCTCAATCTCGGCTGGTTCTTCATTCCCTTCGGGGCCTTCGTGATCGTGTCCGCGGGCAATTGCGTCAATCTCACCGACGGTCTCGACGGCCTCGCCATCGTGCCTTCCATGATCGCCGCCGGAACCTTTGCGATTTTCGCCTATCTCGTCGGCAATTCGATCTTCTCGAACTATCTCGGCGTCAATCACGTCACCGGGGTCGGCGAACTCACCATCGTCTGCTCGGCCCTGATCGGCGCAGGCCTCGGCTTTTTGTGGTTCAATGCGCCGCCCGCGCAGATTTTCATGGGAGACACCGGCTCGCTCGCCCTCGGCGGACTGCTCGGCGCGATAGCCGTTTCGGTCAAGCAGGAGTTCGTGCTCGCCATCGTGGGCGGCCTTTTCGTGCTGGAAGGCGCTTCGGTGATCATCCAGGTCGGCTATTTCAAAATGACCGGAAGGCGCATCTTCCTGATGGCGCCGATCCACCATCATTTCGAGCAAAAGGGCTGGAAAGAGCCGCAAATCGTGATCCGTTTCTGGATCATCGCCTTTGTGCTCGCGCTGATCGGCCTCTCCACTTTGAAGCTGAGGTGATCATGACCCCTGTGAGCGTCTTCAAGGGTAGAAGCGTCGCCTTGTTCGGCCTCGGCGGCTCGGGCCTCGCCACCGCCCATGCGCTGACGGCCGGAGGCGCCTCCGTCACCGCCTGGGACGACGGCGAAGCCGGCCGCGCAAAGGCCCTGGCGGAGAGTATTCGCGTCGAGGATATCCGCGGCGCCGATTGGACGCAGTTCGACGCTTTGATCCTCGCCCCGGGCGTGCCGCTGACTCATCCCGTTCCCCATTGGACGGTGGAGTGCGCCAGGGCCGCAGGGATCGAGATTATCGGGGACATAGAGCTTTTTTGCCGGGAGCGGGAAAGCCGCGCGGGCGGGGCGCCTTTCGTGGCGATCACCGGCACCAACGGCAAATCGACCACGACCGCGCTCATCGCCCATATTCTGCGGGAGGCGGGACGCGACGTGCAGCTCGGCGGCAATATCGGCGTGCCGATACTTTCGCTGGAGCCGCCGGCCGACGACCGCATCCATGTGGTCGAATGCTCGTCCTTCCAGATCGACCTCACGCCGTCGCTGGCCCCCACCGTGGGCGTGCTCATCAACCTCACGCCCGACCATATCGACCGGCACGGCTCCATGGAAAATTACGCCGCGGTGAAGGAGCGGCTGGTCGCGGGCGCGGAGATTGCGCTGGTCGGGGTCGACGACGCCTTCTGCCACGCCATCGGCGCCCGCCTGACCGAACGGGCGAAGCCGGGCCAGCGCGTCGCTCCCGTATCCGCCCAGCGCGTTCTCGATTGGGGATTTTATGTCGAGGGCGGCAAGATCATGTTTCGCGAAGCCGGCCATGAGCCGCAGGAGGCGGAGGAGATCGGCGCCCTCGCCGGCGCCCGCGCGCTGCGCGGCGCCCATAACGCCCAGAATGCCGCTTTCGCCGCAGCCGCATGCTGGGAGCTCGGTCTCGACGACGACGAGATCGCTCGCGGCCTCCTCAGCTATCCGGGGTTGCCGCATCGCATGGAGGAAGCGGCGCGCAAGGGCAATGTCGTCTATGTGAACGACAGCAAGGCCACCAACGCCGACGCAGCCGCCAAGGCGCTCGCGAGCTACGACGAGATCTACTGGATCCTCGGCGGCAAGCCCAAGGAAGGCGGCATAGAGGAACTGCGCCCTTTCTTTCCGCGCATCGCCAGGGCCTATCTCATCGGCGAGGCGACCGAGCAATTCGCCGCGACGCTGGGCGGCGATGTTCCCTTCGAGCGCTGCGTCACGCTGCAAACCGCGATCCAGTGCGCCGCGCGCGACGCCGCTCGCAGCGCCGGACCGGAGCCGGTCGTGCTGCTTTCGCCGGCCTGCGCCTCTTATGACCAATTCGCCAATTTCGAGGCCCGCGGAGATCTGTTCCGGAAACTCGCCCTGGAAATCGCGTCCGACCACGGAGAAAACCCATGATTTCGCGCGCGCGACGAACGCCGCTTTCCGATTGGGCCTGGACAATAGACCGCTGGCTGCTCGCAGCCATCGCGATGATCATTGTCGGCGGCCTCGTATTCTCGATGGCGGGAAGCCCGCCCGAGGCCGAGCGGCTCCATCTCCACACCTTCTATTTCGTAAACCGGCAGGCCCTGTTCCTGTTGCCGGCGCTGATCGTGATGTTCGGCGTTTCGCTGCTCTCGCCGCGCCATATCCGCCGTGCGGCGCTGGTGATGTATGTCGTGTTTCTGGCGCTGGTCATCGGCACGATATTCTACGGCCAGGAGGTCAAGGGCGCGCGCCGTTGGATCCTGGGGGTGCAGCCCTCGGAGTTCCTGAAGCCGGCCTTCGTCGTGCTGGTCGCCTGGGCTTTTTCGGAAGGAGCCCGCCGCAAGGACGTTCCGGGCAATTGGTTGGCGCTTCTGCTCTTTCCGCTGACCATCGCTCCCCTGGTGATGCAGCCCGACTTCGGCCAGACCATGCTGCTTTCGATGGTGTGGGCCATTCTCTACTTCATGGCCGGCCTCCATTGGATGTGGGTGGTGGGCATCGGCGGGGCGGGCGCGGCCTCGGCGCTGCTCGCCTATAAATTCGTGCCTCACGTTCACGCCCGCATTCAGACCTTTCTGGAGCCGCCGCCATCGGTGACGGCCGGCGTGCCGACCAATTTCCAGGCCGAAACCGCGCTTGAAAGCTTCATCTCCGGTTCCTGGTTCGGCAAGGGCCCGGGAGAAGGAACCATCAAGCGCATCCTGCCGGATTCGCACACCGACTATGTATTCGCAGTGATCGGCGAGGAGTTCGGCGTCGTCGTCTGTCTCGCGCTCGTCGCCCTCTTCGCTTTCATCGTGCTGCGCACGCTGTTCTCGGCCGCGCGCAACGACGATCCCTTTTGCCGCTTCGCCAGCGCCGGGCTCGTCATGCTGTTCGGCCTGCAGAGCTGCATAAATATGATGGTGAATCTCCAGTTGATGCCCGCCAAGGGCATGACCTTGCCTTTCGTGTCCTATGGCGGCTCGTCGTTGATCTCGCTTGCGATCGAAATGGGTTTCCTGCTTGCGGTGACGCGCCGGCGTCGGCATTCCCACGCCCTCACGCAGCAGGCGGATGGGCGATCCGGGGCGGTTGCGCATAACGGTCCCTACGGCCCCGTGGGGGCGCCGACATGAGCCTCGGCCCCGTATTGCTCGCCGCCGGAGGCACCGGCGGTCACCTCTTCCCCGCGGAGGCGCTGGCGCACGTGCTGAGCCGGCGCGGCGTTCCTGTGGAACTCGTCACCGACGAAAGGGCGCTGCGCTACGGCGATAGTTTTCCCGCGCGGGCGATGCACACTATTCATTCGGCGACGCCGCGGGGCGGCTCGCCGCTGGCTCGGGCCAGCGCAGTGGCGCGTCTCGGCCTCGGGGTCGTTCAGTCACTCGCGCTCGTCCGCCGGCTCCAGCCCCGCGCCGTCATCGGCTTTGGCGGTTATCCCACCGTGCCGCCGCTCGTCGCCGCATGGCTCCTGCGCACGCCGACCGTGCTGCATGAAGCCAATGGCGTGATGGGCAAAGCCAACCGCTTTTTGGCCGGCCGGGTCGACGCCATCGCCGCGGGCTTTCCGCTCGGCGGCGTTCCCGAGTCATGGCGCGGGAAGATCGTCGTCACCGGCAACCCGCTGCGGCCCAACGCCATCGCGGCCATGTCGGAACCTTACCCCGAAGCCAATGGCTGCTTGCGCCTGCTTGTGACCGGCGGTTCGCAGGGTGCGCGCGTGATGTCGGATATCGTGCCGGCGGCCGTTGCGGCGCTGCCCGAGGAATTGCGCGCGCGGCTCGTCATCGTGCAGCAGACGCGGCAGGAGGATATCGCCCGCGTGAGCGGCGTCTATGAGCGCGCCGGCGTTGCGCCGGAGATCGCGCCCTTCTTTTCCGATCTGCCCCATCGCATAGCGCAGGCGCAGCTCGTGATCGCGCGTTCGGGGGCCTCCACGGTTTCGGAGCTGGCGGCCATAGGGCGCGCGTCGATCCTGGTGCCGCTGCCCCATGCGCTCGACCAGGACCAGGCCAACAACGCCGCCGTGCTTCAATCCGTCGGCGGGGCCGAGGTCGTGCGGCAGGAGAACTTCACCCCGCGCTACCTCACCGAGCGTCTGATGCAGTTTCTCGCCGATCCCGAGGCGTTGCGCAGGGGCGGCGAAAACGCCAGGAAGGCGGGCGTCGCCGACGCGGCGGAACGACTCGCCGATCTCGTGGAGAAGACGGCCGGAGCGCGTTTGGTCCTGGCTGAATCAAAACCGGCGGTCTAGATGTGAGCGCCTCCAGCCGAAGCGGCCCCGGTTCGGCGTAGGAAGCGCATCAAAACAAAAGCTTAGGGCGTAATTCTTTCGCAAGAGCATGCCAGCTTTTGGGGAATGCGCTCCCGGAGGGGAAGGGCTTAAGGTAGCCGCATCCCGAATCGATTCGCGCCGCGATCCCGTTCCGCCGTGAATTTCCTGGAGAGATATATGAAACTGCCGCGCGAACTCGGCCCCATTCATTTCGTCGGCATCGGCGGCATCGGCATGTCGGGCATCGCCGAGGTGCTGCTCAATCTCGGCTACACGGTCCAGGGTTCGGACGCTTCCGAAAACGCCAATGTGAAGCGATTGGTCGACAAGGGCGCTACGATTCATATCGGCCATGACGCAAAATGGCTGGGCGAGGCCGCCGTCGTCGTCGTCTCAACTGCGATCAAGCGCGACAATCCCGAACTCGTCGCCGCGCGCGAGCGCCGCCTGCCGGTCGTCCGCCGCGCCGAAATGCTCGCCGAGCTGATGCGGCTGAAGCAATGCGTCGCCATAGCGGGCACCCACGGCAAGACCACCACCACCTCGCTGGTCGCCACTCTGCTCGACGCCGGCGGCCTCGATCCCACCGTCATCAATGGCGGCATCATCAACGCCTATGGCACCAACGCCCGCCTCGGCGCCGGCGACTGGATGGTGGTCGAGGCCGATGAAAGCGACGGCACCTTTCTCAAGCTGCCCGCCGACGTCGCCATCGTCACCAATATCGATCCCGAGCATCTCGACCACTTCCAGACCTTCGACGCGATCAAGGACGCCTTTCTGCAATTCGTCGAGAACCTGCCGTTCTACGGCTTTGCGGTGATGTGCCTCGACCATCCCACGGTGCAGGAGCTCGTCGGACGCATCGCGGATCGCCGCGTCTATACCTATGGCGAAAATCCCCAGGCCGATGTGCGGCTGATGGACGTCAATCTGGAAGGCGGCGTATCACGCTTCAATGTGCTGTTGCGCGACCGCAAGACTTCTCAGGCGACCTATCTCGAAAATCTTCTGCTGCCCATGCCGGGCCACCACAATGCGCTGAATGCGACCGCCGCGATCACCGTCGCCTATCAGCTCGGCCTCTCGCCGGAGCAGATCAGAAAGGCGCTCGCGGGCTTTGGCGGCGTCAAGCGCCGCTTCACCAAGACGGGAGAGTGGAACGGGGTTTCCATCTTCGACGACTATGGCCATCATCCGGTGGAAATCGCCGCGGTGCTGCGCGCGGCGCGCGCCTCCACCAAGGGCAAGGTGGTCGCGGTGATGCAGCCGCATCGCTATAGCCGCCTGCAATCTTTGTTCGATCAGTTCGCGACCTGTTTCAACGACGCGGACGCCGTCATTATTTCGGATGTCTATCCCGCCGGCGAACAGAAGATCGAGGGCGTCGATCGCGACGCGCTGGTTTCGGCGATCAAGGCCCATGGCCATCGCCGCGCCGTCGGCCTGCCGTCGCCGGAAGTGTTGCCGGCGATGATCCGCGAGATCGTCGCGCCCGGCGATTATGTGGTGTGCCTCGGCGCCGGCAACATCACTCAATGGGCCTATGCGCTTCCGGAGCAATTGGAAGCGAAGGGGTGAGGCGAGGCTTTAGAGCATGTTCCCAAAAAGTGCGAAACGGTTTTTGGAAAAGAACATGCTCCGTCAATGAGATTTGGAGCGCGCTCGACTGCGTTCAAACCGAACGCGCTCCAGCGCGCAATCGCCCGGTTGGTTTCCAGTATTGGAGAAATTCCAATGCCGATGCCTATGGAATACCAGCACGCTTCGGAGGAGTTCGAACGGTTCCTTCGCGACGCGATCAGCGAGTCGGGTCTAACGACTCGGAACCAAATCTACACGATGACGCAAGGCGTTCTTCAAGTTTTCCGTCGGCGGCTCGATGTCGCCGATGCGCTGAAGTTTGCTGATGTCCTGCCGCCCGTCCTGCGAGCGATCTTCGTTTCCGAATGGGATATCAACGAGCCGAAGCTTGCGTTCGAGAGCCGTGAACGGATGACCGCAGAGGTTAAATCACTTCGAGCCGACCACAATTTTTCGCCCGACACGGCGATCAGAGATGTCGCGACAGCGCTACGCAAGAATGTGAATGAGACGGAATTCGATCGTGTTCTCGCCGCACTGCCCAAAGAGGCCGTCGAGTTTTGGCGTGTCTGAGTGGATGCGGCGGATCTGATGCGGAATACGCTGAATGAATCTCAGTTCAGACGCAAATTCCGGCGCCTTCCAGTGTCACGCAGTGTCTGTCCCGAACAGCTTCAAAGCTGAGCGCGCGCGGGATGATCGCAGCGCATGGCCGATTTCCTCTACAAACGCTTGCGGCTTCCATCCCTGAATCTTCTTGACGCGCATCACAATCGTGCGTTTTTCCGCATCGTAGCGGGTACGCTTGCCGCTTGACTGCGCCGGTCGAAATTGAGCTTCCTCCTTAAGGAGGAATGCGACCGAAAGGCCGTTGTTCTCCACTGCGCTTAAATCCTCGACGTCGTTCCAGGGCAGGGTGGTTTCGAGATCGCGAAATTGGCATGAGTCCTCGGCGATCTGGAAGAACGGCTCGTCGGTGTCGCCGAAAGGCCGACGCGCATAAAACACATAGAGGACGCCGGCGACAAACATGGCCACGGCCCCAGATATCACTACCCAATTCTCTCTGTGGTCGGGCCTCATCCATAGCCCTGCCAACATAGCGAAACCAATCGCAGCCAGCATCATGCCCGCAAACGCGTGGCCATTGAGAAGGCTCAGAAGGCCTGTCGGCCCCTCGCTGAATTCCCACGTCTCGACCGGCTTTTGAGTATTCTCCCTTAACTGCGATACGATCATCGCGCGCTCTTGGCGGAACTTCGCAAAGACATCCGCCGTCAGCCGACGCGACAGCGCGGGGGCGTCTGCGAAGGCGTCGATCAGCGTTACCTCAAAATCTTCCGGCGCGCGCGCGCCGGCTTGGTCCAAAAGCGCTTCATCCGCTTTCAAGCCCAGCGCCTCGATGCGCGCCGACATTGGCGGATGCGAGTCGAAAGGATGTGGCGTCTCCACAGAGAGCAGAGCCTGTGCATCCTGCGCCGGCGCTTCGCGAATGGCCTTGGCGAAATCTCGTACGAGATCTTCGGACTCGGCGCCCTCCTCGACGATTTGCTGTAAAGCCTTGCCGAGGAGGGGCGCGAAAGCGCAGAAGCGCAGAAGCGCCGTCGCCACGACTTCGGGGCCGAACAGCTTGCTTGCGGCGGCGTCCGCTTCCAGCTCGCGAGCGCGGCTCCAGCGTTGCACCGCGCCATGGAACAGATCAATCAGCAGAACGCCCTGGAAGATCGCCGGCAGCGTCACGAAAAGCGTTGAGAGCGGGGAACGCTTATCGTCATCCGGCGCGTCGCCGGAAAAGGCGGAAAGGCTCCTGCTCATCGAGGCGTAGTTTGGCGCGATGCGAAGGGAATATTCCGTATCCTCGCCGGCGAAGTGCGCGAGCTCATGGGCCACGACGGACCCGAATTGGCCGGGGCTGAGCAATAGCAGCGTCGGCAGCGGCAAATAGAGCGTACGGCCCTCGACAACCTTGTCCTCCGGCATGAGCCTCAACGGACATGCGGTCGCAAACGGCCCGCCCAGAAGTCCCACCACGATCCGATCGGGGCATCGCGTTCCGACTTTGGCGGCGAGCGTTCGCACATCCGCCCAAAGCCGCGGCGCTTCCTCGAGGCTGACAGCGCGACCGAGCTGCTCGAAGGGTTGCAGCTGGAAACGCCCGCAACGCTGCGGCCAGCCCGCACAACCCGCGATAGACGCCGTAAAGACCCGCGAGCGCGAGCGCAGCGATGTAAATCAGCAAGCGCGCACGTGCTTGGGGCAGGGCGAAGACGCAAACCACGCCGCCGAAGATCGCTGCGCCGAAGCCAGCCGTCGTCAGCATCATGGCGACGGGAACGACGCTCCGGCAAAAGCGAAAGGCGGCGACCAGCGCGTTGCGCGAGCGGCTGGCGAAGAGCGCGCCCAGCACGACGCAAAAAAGGCTTGCCGCGGCTGCGCTCAAAGCGGTCGTCCCGCCCCAAAACACGGCGTCGATTGCGTAGGATGCCCATTTCGGAGTGGCGGCCCTCAACATCGTGTGAGCTCCCGCGATAGGGAGTCCATGAGTGTGAAGATGGAGGCCGATGGCGAAGACGACGATGGGCGGGACGAGGATGAAGGAGATAGGGCGAAGATAACGGAACATGAAATTCCTCGACAACACCAGCAGCGGCGGCCGCGAGCAGGCGCCGGAGGGCGAAAGATTGCTCAGGAATATTCGGCGAGCCGGCTTAGGGCTTGTTGAGATTCATCGCGAATTGATGAGCGCGGCGGCGAGGCGGATCATGGCTGTGAAGCTTTGATCGGTTTTGTCGGCGCGCAGGGCGATCCGCTTGAACTCCTTGAGTTTGCCGAAGAAGTTTTCGATGAGGTGACGGGCTTTGTAAAGCTCGATGTCGATGGCGAGAGGCGCGTTTCGTCTTGGATGTTGGGAGATGACGATTTGCGCGCCGCGCTCGTTCAGTTCGGCGACGATCCAGTCGCTGTCGAAGGCCTTGTCGGCGAGCAGCGCGCCAAATTCGACGCCCTCGATCAAAGGCGCGACGCCGACCGTGTCGAAGCGTTGCCCCGGCAGCAGAACGAAGCGGACCAAATTGCCGAGCGCGTCGGTGAGCGCGAGGATTTTGGTGGTCCAGCCGCCTTTGGATTTGCCTATGGCCTGGCCCTGAGTCCCCCTTTTGCGCCCTGTCCATGGCGGTGGACCTTGACGATGGTGGCGTCGATCATGGCGTATTCCATGTCTGGATCGTCCGACACGGCGTCAAACATCCGCTTGAACACATCGGCCTTCACCCAATCGCGAAAGCGTTTGAACACGGTGTTCCACTTGCCGAAGGCGGGAGGCAGATCGCGCCAGGGGCTGCCCGTGCGCGCAATCCACAAGATCGCCTCTAAAAACAATCGCCCATCGCTCCCGGTCCGGCCGGGATCGGAGGGCTTGCCAAGACAAAAGGGCTCCAGCTTCGACCATTGGCCGTCCGTCAGACAGAATCGGGGCATTGCAAACTCCTTTCGGAGCTTGAATCATCCTTCCACCAAAATGGGAATCCTGATTCTCAACAGGCCCTAGCATTACAGTTGCGTTTACGGCTGATTTCAGACTCCTTGGATCACCATGATTCGTCATGGGGGTCGTGGGATGTGGGGAGCTTCGATCGAGGCGACTCTGGAGCTGTGGGCGTCGTCGTTGCGGGATGTGAAGCGTCGGATGCGGCCGCTTTTCGCCCAGGCGCGCGTGGCCCTCTCGGCGGAGAATTTTCTGGAGGGCTTGCTCGGGGAGGAGCGCCGCAAGACCGGTTGGATGCGCGCCGAGGCGGCCGGCGATCCGGGGCCGTGGCGACAACAAGCGATCCTTGGCCGCGGACGTTGGGACGCGGATGCGTTGCGCGACGTCGTGCGCGATTACGCGCTCGAAACCCTGGCCGATGACGACGCGGTTTTCGTCGTCGACGAGACGGGGTTCCTGAAACAGGGCAAGGCGTCCTGTGGCGTCGCGCGGCAATACACGGGTTCTGCGGGCAAGATCACGAACTGCCAGATCGGCGTCTTCGCCTGCTATGTCACGCCGCGCGGACATGCCTTCATCGACCGCGAATTGTATCTGCCCAAAAGCTGGACGGACGATCCGGAGCGCATGGCCAAGGCGCATGTTCCACAGGAGATCCTCGACAGCGCGTCTGGCGGCTTTGCGACCAAGCCGGCGTTGGCGCGCGTCATGATCGAGCGCGCCATCGCGGCGAAAGTTCCCTTCTCCTTCGTCGCCGCCGACACTGTCTATGGCGTCGGCGAGATCGAGACGGCGCTGCGACGCGCCGGCAAGGGCTATGTGCTCGGCGTGAAATCCAACGACTCGTTTCGCTCTTGGGGCAAGCCCCAGGCCATCGCCGGAACAGCAAAGGAGATCGCCAATGGTTCGCCAGCCACCGCGTGGCGGCGTCTTTCGGCGGGCGCGGGCACGAAAGGCGAGCGCTTTCACGACTGGGCCTATCTCGAACTCGCCGATCTGGACGCTGGCGAATACAACGAGGCGCTCGCCGGGCAGGCATGGACGCGCGGTCTTCTGATCCGGCGCAAAATCGCCGATGGCGATCTCGCCTTCTTCACGACATGGGCGCCGACCGGAACATCGATCGAAAGACTGGCGAACATCGAAGGGCATCGTTGGGCGATCGAAGACAGTTTCGAAACGACGAAGAACGAACTCGGCCTCGATCACAATGAGACGCGCTCCTGGCATGGTTGGCGTCGTCACGTGTCGCTGGTCATGCTCGCCTTCGCCATGATGGCGGCAATCCGCGTTCACGCCAACGCGGTCGCGTCGCCCCCAAAAACGATGCGGCGCAAGGCGACGACGCCCAACTCGCTTCAAAGCTGACCTGCCCGTCGCTTATCCGCTGGTCCATCCAGGAAATCCGCCGCATCGCAACGCGACTGGCTCGAAAGCGCATCCGACCAGAGTGCGTTATCGCTTGGTCGCTTTGGCGAAGAGCCCATCAAGCCCAGGCGAGGCACGCCCACCTGAAAGCGCAACTGTAATGCTAGTTTGGGGTTAAATGAGCTGCTGCCGGTTTGGTGGACACCGAGATAAGGTGTTTTACGGAACCGGAGGTGGAGCATGGAACGGCGTCAGTTCAGCCGGGAGTTCAAGGTCGAAGCGGTCCGTTTGGTGCGCGAGCGCGGCGTAAGCGTTGCGCAGGCGGCGCGGGATCTGGAACTGCACGAGAACATGCTGCGGCGTTGGGTGAAGGAATTGGCGGCTGATCCGGCCGCCGCCTTTCCTGGTCAGGGGCAGATGAAGCCCGAGCAGCTTGAAATCGAGCGCCTGCGGCGCGAAGTCACCAAGCTGCGGGCGGAGCGCGACATCCTAAAAAAGGCCGCGGCCTTCTTTGCGAGGGAAGCGAAATGAGGTTCGCTTTTATCGCAAAGCACCGTTCGATCTGGCCGGTGGCGTGGCTCTGCAAAGCGCTGGATGTCTCCCGGTCGGGTTTTCACGCCTGGCTCAAGCGCGGACCGAGCGCTCGCGACAAGCTTGATGAGGAGATGACGGCCTCCATCCGGGCGAGCTTTGTCGCCAGCGCCAGAACCTATGGCGCACGCCGGGTCTGGCGGGATGTTCTGGCTGACGGCTTTTGCTGCGGACTGCATAAGATCGAGCGCTTGATGCAGGAAAACGCCTTGCGGGCGCGGCCTCGCCGGCGTGGCTTGCCCAAAGACGGCGGTCAGCGGCTCGCCGACGCCGTGGCGCCGAATGTTCTGGACCGCCAGTTCGTCGCCGAGCGGCCGAACCAGAGGTGGATCGCCGACTTCACCTACATCTGGACGGCAGAGGGCTGGCTGTATGTCGCCGCTGTCATCGACTTGTTCTCGCGGCGTGTTGTCGGCTGGTCCATGAAGGCCGAGATGACCGCGCAATTGGTGGCGGACGCCCTGATCATGGCGATCTGGCGACGCGGCAGGCCAGACGCCTTGCTGCACCACTCCGACCAGGGCAGCCAATACACCAGCGACCACTTCCAGCGCCTGATGGCCGACAACGGCGTCACCTGTTCGATGAGCCGATCCGGCAACGTCTGGGACAATGCGGCGATGGAGTCGTTCTTCTCGTCGATGAAAACCGAGCGCGTCGCCAGGAAAATCTACCGGACGCGCGACGAGGCCAGGGCAGATGTGTTTGATTATATCGAGCGCTTCTACAACACCGTCCGCCGTCACTCGACCATCGGCTATCTCAGCCCGGTTGAGTTCGAGCGGAAGGTCGCATTAGCTTAACCAGCTGTCCACCAAACCGGCAGCAGCTCAAAATGTTCAACCTGGAAGCGCGGGGGTGGATCAATCTATAGCAGTGCGCGCAAAGCCTGGTCGGCGCGCGCATGCGATATCGGCCGAATTGACACTATCACAAAAGAGAGTACATTGGACTACATCCTAGTCGATCTTGGCGCCGTTATGAAACACGCCGCACAGCCTTCCCCCACTTCCGTTCGTCTCTCCGACGATACGCGCAAAATACTCGACGAGGCGGCGCGGCTTACGCGTCGCTCGCGTTCGTATCTTGTTGAGGAGACGCTGAAGCAATTCCTTCCGCGCATCGTGCAGAAAGAGACACGCCCCGCGGCCGAGGAGCGCATTCGGCGCTTGAAGGAGCTACAAGGAATAGGCGCACGTCTGCTGGGGCCAAAAACCATCGAGGAAATCGACGCAAACATTCGCCAAATCCGCGGCGATGACTGATTTTTCAGCGCACAGTGTCTCTCGCGCCTATTTCGACACCAACGCCATCATCTATTTCGTGGAAGGCCACCCCGAATTCCAGACCAAGGTGGCGGACCTCTGGTATGCGCTGATCGAGCGAAACGCCTGCCTCGTCACAAGCGAGATAGGCGTCGCTGAATGTCTCTTCGGGGCCTTTCGGCAGGGAAGCCGAGAGCTCGAGCAAGGTTATGAACGCCTCTTCTTCCAGGAGGACGCTTTTGATATCCAGCCAGTGAATCTGGAGGCGCTGATCGAGGCTGGCCGGCTCGGCGCAAGTCAGGGAATGAGACTGATCGACGCCATCCATTTCCACGCCGCAGCCACGACCAAATGCGAAATCTTCGTGACGAACGACCGCCGCATCCGTTCAAATCACGGTGTGCGGGTCATCTACATCAGCGAGCTTTAAAGAATCCCCATGACCGTTCCCCACCTCGCCGCCAAGCTTTCGCCGCTCCTGATGCAACTGCGCGGGAGCGTCCGCTTCGACGAGCCGCTGGCGCCCTATACCTGGTTTCGCGTCGGCGGACCGGCGCAACTCCTGTTCATGCCGGCCGACGAGGACGATCTCGCCGGTTTTCTCAGCTGTCTTCCGGCTGAAATCCCGGTGACGGTCATCGGTCTCGGCTCCAATCTCATCGTGCGCGACGGGGGGGTCGACGGCGCGGTGATCAGGCTTTCGGCCAAGGGTTTTGGCGGGATCGAAGTTCTGGAAGACAGCCGCCTTCGCGTCGGAGCGGCGGTCCCTGATGTTAAAGCCGCGCGCGCGGCGGCGGAGGCGGGGATCGACGGCCTTGCTTTTTACCGCGGCATTCCGGGCTGCATCGGCGGCGCGCTGCGCATGAACGCCGGCGCGCATGGCGGGGAGACCAAAGATGCGCTGGTCGAAGCGCATGGCGTGACGCGAAGCGGCGAGAAGGTGAAATTCTCCAACGCCGAGATGGGGTTTTCCTATCGCCACTGCGGGGCCCCCGCCGACGTTGTCTTTACCGGCGCGACCTTTCAGGGCCGGCCGGGCGATCCGGCCGCGATCCTGGCCGAGATGGACCGCATCACCGCGGCGCGCGAAGCCTCCCAGCCGATCCGCGAAAAAACCGGCGGCTCCACCTTCGCCAATCCGCCCGGCCACAAGGCCTGGCAGTTGATCGACGCCGCAGGCTGCCGCGGCCTCGTCAAGGGCGACGCCCAGGTCAGCGAAATGCACTGCAATTTCCTGCTGAACCGCGGCAATGCGACGGCGGCCGACATTGAGGGGCTGGGCGAAGAGGTGCGGGCGCGGGTGCTGGCGACGAGCGGCGTCGAACTGCGCTGGGAGATCAAGCGGATCGGAAAACCGGCGTGAGTCAATCCTCCGACTGCCCGCTCCTCCCGGCCAGTCCCAGCAAGGCGTCGCCGGTCACGCGGCAAATCTTCCATTCGTCCAGCAGCGTGGCCCCGCAACTACGGTAGAATTCGATGGCGTGCTCGTTCCAATCGAGCACCGCCCATTCGAACCGCGCCCAGCCATTGGCGACGCAGAGGCGGGCGATATGCTCCAGAAAGGCCTTGCCAATGCCGCGGCCACGATGGGACGGGCGCACGAAAATATCTTCGAGATAGACGCCCCGGCGGCCGCGAAATGAAGAAAAACTATTGAAATAAATGGCGAATCCCGCCGGCTCGCCGGCCCATTCGGCGATCAGGCAAAAGGCGGCCGGCGAGGGGCCGAACAGGGCGGCCGCGATCATCTCCTCGGTGGCGTCGACCTCGGCCGAAAGGCTTTCGAATTCGGCAAGCTCTTTAACAAAGGAGAGGACCAGAGCCGCTTCGCCCGGTCGCGCGGCGCGTATATGGAGGGTCATGTGTTGATCCGCGAGCTCGAAAACGCAACTGCAATGAGGCCGTCCGGCGCAGCTTGTCAATCAATCCTTCAATCCGAACAGCCGGCCAAATCGGCGGATTGAAGGCGCTTCGTTAACCATTTGGGAACTATAAGGTGCGGGACCGTTCCGCGAGCCGGAGCGCGTCGCCGTTTCGGCTTTTTTCGAAACATGGGCGACAAAACCGCCAAATTCCTCGGGCGGCGCCGAATTCCGCCGGAAAAATGCGCCAGCTTTTCCGGACAGATTCGCTTTTGCCCCGAATGCAGAAAGGCTTGCAAAAGTGTCCAGACATATAGCGGTGCTCATGGGCGGGCTCTCCGCCGAACGCCCTGTCTCCTTGCGCTCCGGCGAGGCCTGCGCCAAGGCCCTGGAAGGGGAGGGCTTCCGCGTCACCCGCGTCGATGTGGGACATGACGCCGCACAGGTCCTGGCCGAGCTCCAACCCGATGTCGCCTTCAACGCGCTGCACGGGCGCTTCGGCGAGGACGGCGTCATCCAGGGGGTGCTCGAGCTGCTGCGCATTCCCTACACCCATTCGGGAGTGCTGGCTTCTTCCGTGGCGATGCAGAAGGAGGTCGCGAAGACGGTCATGGCGGCGGCGGGCGTGCCGGTCCCCAAGGGCCGCGTCGTGCGCCGGCTCGAGGCCGCGAAGTCTCACGTTCTGCCCACCCCTTATGTCTTGAAGCCGGTTTCGGAAGGGTCGTCCTTCGGGGTGTTCATCGTCCGGGAGGGTCAGGAGCATCCGCCGCAGGAGCTGACGCGTTCCGACTGGCGCCACGGCGACCTCATGCTTGCGGAAGAATTTATTGCGGGACGCGAACTTACCTGCGCCGTGATGGGCGATCGCGCCCTCGGCGTGATCGAGATCGTGGCGGCCGACGGCGGCTGGTACGACTATGAGGCCAAATATGCCGCGGGCGGCTCAAAACACATTTTGCCGGCAAATGTTAAACCGAATATTTACCAAAAAGTCCAAGAGTTGGCGCTTGAGGCTCACAGTGCTCTCGGGTGCCGCGGCGTAAGCCGCGCAGATTTCCGTTACGACGATCGACCGGACGGCTCCGGCCAACTCGTCGTTCTGGAGGTCAACACCCAGCCCGGGATGACCGAGACCTCGCTCGTGCCAGAAATGGCGGCCCATGCAGGTTTTTCGTTCGGCGAGCTGGTTCGATGGATGGTGGAAGACGCTTCCTGCGATCGCTGAAAGAGCAGCTTTACTCGCTGCTCTGGCCGGCCTTGCTGCGCCCTGCCGGCGCGGTCGGGGCGCAGCTTCCGCTCAATCCTTTTCAGCCCCGGCCGGCGCCTCGCTTTCGGCCCCCGCAGCAGCCGCAGCCTGAAGCTGCGCCCGCCGCGCCGGCGCGGCGCGAGGGTCCGAGCGCGCTGGATCGACTCACGGCTTTCGCCGCGTTGCCGGGCGTCGGCACGCTCGGCCTAGCGATCCTCTTCGGAGGCGTCGGCTGGACGGCGGTGGTGCATAACGGAAGCTACGCCGCGCTGGTCGCGCAGGGCGGCGACCCCGCGGACATAGTCGCGCGCGCGATAGGCTTTCCCATCGACGCGGTGACGATTTCCGGTCAGCAGCGCCTGCGCGAACAGGAGATTCTCGCCGCCGCCCATATCGATCCGCGCAAGTCGCTGCTGCTGCTCGACGCCGCCGAAGTGAGGCGGCGGCTCATACAGCTCCCGCTCGTGAAGAGCGTGCGGGTGCTGAAGTTCTATCCCGATCGCCTCGTGATCGCCCTGGAGGAGCGCGAGCCCAACGCTCTCTGGCAGCGCGACGGCAAAGTCGCGGTGATCGCAGCGGACGGCACCGTGATCGACGAACTCAGCGACGATCGTTTTCTGGGGCTGCCGTTCGTGGTCGGGGAGGGCGCCGAGAAGCGCCTGCCGGAATACAAGGCGCTGCGGGAAGGGCTCGGAGATATCGCGAGCCGAATCAAGGCGGGCGTTCTGGTCTCCGGCCGACGCTGGTCGCTGATGACGAACAACGGAGTTGAAATCAAGTTGCCGGAGCGCGATCCGGGCGCCGCGGTCGGGACGCTGACGCGTCTCCAGCGCGAGGCGCGCATTCTCGACAAGGATATTCTTTCGATCGACCTGCGCATGCCGGGCCGCGTCGCGGTTCGCTTGACGGAGGACGGCGCCGCGGCCCGAGCCGCAGCGGCTCCGCGTAAACCAGTAAAGAGTGGCGGGCACACATGAAGAACCAGATGGTTCCATCGCGGATGAAGCAGCTTGCCCCGCGCCGCTCGGCGACGGTGGCGGCGCTGGACATCGGCAGCTCCAAGGTCGCCTGCCTTATCGCTCGGCTCACTCCCGAACGCGATACGCCGGCGGGGCAATGGCGCACGCATCGCGCGCGCATCTTGGGCATCGGGCACCAGCGCTCGCGCGGGGTCAAGGCCGGCCTCGTCGTCGACATGGACGAAGCGGAAAGCGCCATCCGCCAGACTGTCGACGCCGCGGAGCGCATGGCGGGCCTGCAGATCGACCAGGTGATCGTCACCGCTTCGGGCGGGCGCCTGTCCTCGCAGCATTTCACGGCCAAAACCGTCATCGGAGGCCGTCAGGTGGCCGAGTCGGACGTGCACCGCGTCCTCGAAGCCTCGGCGATACATCCCATGACGCGGGGCCGGGTGGCGATCCATTCGCTGCCTACGGGATTCTCGCTCGACGGCGTGCCCGGCGTGCGCGAGCCCAAGAACATGATCGGCGAGGAGCTCGGCGCCGCGCTACACGTCGTCACCTGCGACCAGGCGGCGGCGCGCAATCTCGTCTTCGCCGTGGAGCGCGGCCATCTCCTGGCCGAGGCGGTCGCCGCCGCTCCTTATGCCGCGGGGCTTTCCGTGCTGGAGCCGGACGAAGTGGAAATGGGCGTGGTGCTGATCGACATGGGCGCGGGCTCGACCTCCGCGGCGGTGTTCCAGGGCGGCGGGCTCCAGCATGTGGACGCCATAACGCTCGGCGGCAACCACATCACCATGGATATCGCGCGCGGGCTCAACGCGCGGCTGTCCGACGCGGAAAGGCTGAAGACCTTTCACGGCGCGGCGATTTCCTCGCCTTCGGACGAGCGGGAGACCATCACCTTCGCCCATGTGGGCGAAGACGGCGAACATCCGGTTCATGCGCCGAAGTCGCATCTCGTGCGCATCATCCGGCCGCGCGTCGAGGAGACGCTGGAGTTTCTGCGCGATCGCCTTGCGCGCGCGGGCTTTGGTTCGAGTTCCGGGCGGCGCGTCGTCCTCACGGGCGGCGCCTGTCAGCTTACCGGCGCGCCCGAGGCGGTGCGCCGAATCATCGGCGGGCAGGTCCGTGTCGGCCGCCCGCTCGGCGTCGAAGGATTGCCGGAAGCGGCGCGCAGTCCCGCCTTTGCCGCAGCAGCAGGACTTTTCGTCTATCCGCAGGTGGCGGGCCGCGAGTATTTCGAACCCTATCGGGAGCAACGGCTGGCGACCGCTTCCAACGGATACATGTCGCGGGTGGGGCGGTGGCTGATGGAAAGTTTCTAAGACGCGGAAAACCGGGAACAAGGCGGCCTGGCGGGCCGGCGAGAACAGACAGTGACGCAGCAGCGCATCCAGAGAATCGAAAGGCTTGAAGTATGACGATCAATCTGAAGGCTCCCGAACTAAGGGAATTGAAGCCCCGCATCATGGTGTGCGGCGTTGGAGGCGGCGGTTGCAACGCGGTCAACAACATGATTGCTTCGGGCTTGTCCGGCGTCGATTTCCTGGTCGCCAACACCGACGCCCAGGCGCTCATGTCCTCTCGCGCCGAGCGCATCATTCAGATGGGCCTACAGGTCACCGAGGGCCTCGGCGCGGGAGCGCAGCCCGAGGTCGGCCGCGCCGCGGCGGAAGAAGCGCGTGAAGAAATCCGCGAGCATCTTACCGGCGCCCATATGTGCTTCGTCACCGCCGGCATGGGCGGCGGCACCGGCACGGGTGCGGCTCCGGTCATCGCCACCATCGCGCGCGAGATGGGAATCCTCACGGTCGGCGTCGTGACCAAGCCCTTCCATTTCGAGGGCCAGCGCCGCTTGCGCATCGCCGACAGCGGCATCGCCGAACTGCAGAAATGCGTCGACACGCTGATCGTGATTCCGAACCAGAACCTGTTCCGCATCGCGAACGAGAAGACGACCTTCGCCGACGCCTTCGCGATGGCCGATCAGGTGCTGTATTCGGGCGTCGCCTCCGTCACCGACCTCATGGTGAAGGAAGGCCTCATCAATCTCGACTTCGCCGACGTGCGCTCGATCATGCGCGGCATGGGCAAGGCGATGATGGGCACGGGCGAAGCGACCGGCGACCGGCGTGCGATCCTGTCGGCGGAAGCGGCTATCGCCAATCCGCTGCTCGACGAAGTTTCGATGAAGGGCGCGCGCGGACTGCTGATCTCCATCACCGGCGGCAACGACCTCACCCTTTACGAAGTCGACGAGGCGGCCAGCCGCATTCGTCAGGAGGTCGATGAGGAAGCCAACATCATCCTCGGCGCGACCTTCGATTCCTCCCTCGAAGGCGTCATCCGCGTTTCGGTGGTCGCGACCGGGATCGATCCGGCGGCGATCACGGTCCAGGATTCGGGCCTCAACGAGGCTCGCGTCGCCGAGCAGGCCGCCGAACGCCTGCGCACGCAGCTTGCGCAGCAGGCCCGGCAGACGCAGGCGGCGGCCGCCGCCGTGGCGGAGGCTGCGGCTCAGGCGCCCGCGGCTCCCGCATATCAGCCGGCCGCCGAACCCCCGGCGCAGGCCTATTACCAGGAAGCGCATTATCCGGACGCCGCCCAATATGCGGAGCCTGTCCGCGAGGTCTCCGCGCCGCACGGCGTCTATATCGAGCCGGTTCCCGCTCGCCAGGCTTATGCCGAACCGGCGCGGGAGCACTCTCGCCACTATCAGGAAGAAGCTCAGGCGCCCTATATCCCGCCGGCTCCCGAGCAGCCGATGCGCGCGCCGCGCATGCCGCAGATCGAGGATTTCCCTCGTCCGGGGCAGGAGCAGTTGCGGCAGGCCCGTGGCGAGGTTCCGGTGGCCGACGCCCGCCGCAAGTCGATCTTCGAGCGGCTCGCCTCCTTCGGCGCCAGCCGCCAGGAAGAGGCCTTGCAGCACGCCCAGGCTCCGCAGCCCGCGCGCAATCTCGCCGCGCCGCAGGCGGCTCCCGGATATGGGCGCGCGGAGCATCCGCATGCGCAACCGTCGCCGGCGCATATCGAATACGCCAAGCGGCCGAGCGCCAGCGCGCTTCCTGCCAGCGGCCCGCAGGCTGGGCTCGATCAGCACGGCCGCCGCGCCCCCATGCCGCGCAGCGTGGAGGAGGATCATCTTGAAATTCCGGCCTTCCTGCGTCGTCAGGCCAACAACTGATAAAGCTGCAACAGCTTTGGAAAAGACCCGCTCCGGCGGGTCTTTTTGCATTTGAGGAAGGCGCGGCGGCTTTTGAACCGACCCGGCGCAAATGAGGCGCATCGACGAGGCGGGCTGTAACAATCTGTCGCAAAGCGTGACTGGAGCGCGGGCAGGGGCCGGTTTATTATCCAAATACCGACCTTTAGGGCGCAATCCGCAGAAGTTTGCGACTCTTGCGAAAGGAACGCGCTCCAACCGTCGGTCTTTCGCGTGATTCCTTTCGAGCGATGAATTCGCCGAGCGCGCCGACGACCCCAGGAACGCAAAGACCCGATGAAGCCCCGTTTCGACACCCGCAGGCGGCAGACCACGCTCGGCAAATCCATCGCCCTGTCTGGGCGCGGCGCCCATGGCGACCGCCCTGCCAGGCTGCGCATTTCTCCCGCGGGCGCGGACGTCGGGATCGCTTTCGCCGTCGCAGGGGAGGTGCGGCAGATTCCGGCCTGCTGGTCCAATGTCGGCGCGACGCAGTTGCGCACAGAAATATGCAGCGGGTCCGTCCGCGTATCGACAGTCGAGCATTTGCTGGCCGCCCTTTCGGGCATGGGCGTCGACAACGCCCTGATAGAGATAGACGGGCCGGAGGCGCCCGCGATGGACGGCTCCGCGCGGGATTTCGTCGCCGCGATCCTGGAGGCGGGCCTCGTGCGCCTCGCCGCCCCGCGCCGGGGCATAAAAATCCTGAAAACCGTCCGGGTGAGCGACGGCGCGGGCTGGGCGGAGCTTTCCCCATCCGATGACGAGGAACTCCATCTCGACGTCGAGATCGCTTTTCCCGGCCCCATCGGCCGGCAGCGGCTGGCGCTGTCCCTGTCCGCCGAGGTCTTCGAGCGCGAACTCGCCTCTGCGCGCAGCTTCGGCTTCGTGCAGGACGCCGAGCGGCTGTGGCGGCAAGGGCTGGCTTTAGGCGCCTCGCTGGAGAACAGCCTTGTGCTGGACGGCTCCCGAGTGCTCAATCCGCAAGGCATGCGCTTCCCCGACGAGCCCGTGCGTCACAAGATGCTGGACGTCGTAGGCGATCTGGCGCTCGCGGGGGCGCCCGTCGCGGGCGTGTTCCGTTCCTATCGCGGCGGCCACGGGCTCAATTTCCGGTTGGTCGAGCGTCTGATGACGACGCCGGGCGCCTTTGTCGCAACACGGGGCGAAAGGCGCTCCAACACGCTTCCCGAAGTTGAACCGGCCAGGCTCTGACTTGGCCGCTCGCCATAATATCGCCAGAGGAAGTTCGTTTTTTGACAGCCTGCTTCGGCCTCGAGCGACAGATTGGGGCGCGATTTTGTTCGGTCGGGCGGGAAAAGCGCGCCATTGGCGCCCGCCCGGTCTTTGGGCTAAAGCTTCGGAAGACTTAAAGGGGGCGAGGAACGCCCGGAACGCCGTGAGAGGCTTGAGATGACCGTTCTGTTTCGCCCGATCCGTTTTAGCGTCTTGCCGGCCGTTTTCTTTCTTGCGTCGGCTGCAGGCGGCGCGCGCGCGGATCTGCTTGATCCGGTCACCAATCTGTTTACGGGCGGCGGAGAGAAATACAAGACCGAGGTCAAGGAAGACGTTCCGGCCGAGGATATGTATAATCTTGGCCTCGCCAAGCTGGAAAAACACGACTACGAAGGCGCAGCCAAGAAATTCGGCGAGCTGGAGAAGCAATATCCCTTCTCGCAATGGTCGCGCAAAGCTCTGGTCATGGCTGCCTATTCGCAGTTTCAGAAGCCGGCCTACGACGATGCGGTGGCTTCCGCGACGCGATATGTCGGGCTTTATCCTAAATCCCCCGACACGCCCTATATGTATTACATCGCGGGCATGGCCTATTACAATCAGATCACCAGCGTGATGCAGGACCAGACCAACGCCGAGAAAGCCTTGCAGGCCTTTACCGCCCTGGTCGAGAAATTCCCGAATTCCGAATACGCCTCCGACGCGAAGACCAAGATTCAGGTCGCGCGCGATCAGCTCGCCGCCAAGGAGATGCAGGTCGGCCGCTTCTATCTGACCCGCAAGAACTATCCCGCCGCGATCAACCGCTTTCACACCGTGCTCGGCAAATACCAGACCACGCGTCACACCGAGGAGGCGCTCTACCGGCTTACCGAAGCCTATCTCGGCATGGGCGTCGCCAACGAGGCGCAGACCGCGGCGGCGATCCTCGGCCATAATTTCCCGGATTCCCAGTGGTACGGGGACGCTCTCGCTCTGCTGAAGAACGACGGGCTGACGCCGGAGGAACACACCGATTCCTGGATGTCGAAAATCACGAAGACGCTTCGCCCGGGCTGATATCCTGGCGGCGCGCTCGGTTCGCATAGAAGCGCTCGAAAAGATTCCCCCAGACCGCGCGCATTCTCGTCAAAGCCGTCCATAGGCGCAGCCGCTACGTTGGCAGCGCCTTTTCTTTCGCCTCGACCCGGCCGGCGGTTTTGCGGCGGGTTCGGTCCAACCCGGCTGAAGGCGTTGGCTGTGCCCTTGGTCGAGCACGCTTTTCTTGCAGACCGATCCGCTCTTTCCTGGGGAAAGGCTCAAGCGAGGCGGTGACAACTATTAAGAAATGTTTAGAAAAGTCGCCGGCCAAGGCTTGCTGGCGCTGATTCTGCCGGAAGCTTCACGGATGCGGCGGCTGCTTGTGTTCGTGGTCTTTTCGGTGGCGCAACATTGGTTCGCCCGCATTTGGATCACGATCGTCTGATTGGGAGGAAAATTGATGAAATTCAAGCTTCGGATTATGGCCTTGGCTTTGTCTTGCGGCGCGCTCGCGGCTTCGGCCGCCATGGCGGGAACCGCGAACGGGGTTGTGGTCCTCACAATCACGGGCACGTTCAATCAAGCCGTCAGCGCCAATGGCGTCGCGATGTGCACGGGCCTGCTCTATCAGTCCGCTTCGCCCTTGGCCGGCGGCGTCTCCCCGAATCTCGCGAGCATTGGCAGCGTGGTGAATCTTCTGATCCACAGTGGTTCGCAACAGGCCTCCGCCCCCGCCACGATCACCAATAACGGCGCCGGTTTCACCTGCACGGTGACCGTTCCCTACAACTGGGCCAATGCGGGCCCGCAAATGGGCATCGCCTACACGGTCAAGGCGAGCGACAAAAACGGCGCGAAGCCCGGCAAGACTCAGCAGAACCTGGGCACGATCCCCATGCCCGCAAATGGCGTGACCACGCCGATCGCGGTCAACGTCAGCCTCTAGCTCTTCCTGAAAAAATGGTTTCAGTCATGGAGTTGGAGCGCATTCTTTTCGCAGCGGCGCGTCGAGCGTTTGTGAAGAGGCGCTCCAAACCTGCTGAGGCCGTGCAGGGATCGGCGTCGGCCTGCGCCGACTGATCCCTCTCGATGTCTCCATTGCCCCGATGGTTTGAACTCCATATTCTCCTGGTCGAATATGGAGACGATCATGCCCGAACAGAACGCCGCGAAAGCCTCGAAGCCCTTCGCTCTCGTAAGGGGCGCCGAAGTCGTGAGAGGCAAGCAGGGGCTTACCTTCGCCCCCGGGATTTCCGCCGAATCGGTCGGTTCCAAAGGCCTTTATCTCGAGCTGCTGACCATACCGCCGGGGGCGCGGGCGAAGCCGCACCTGCACGAATCTCATGAGACCGGCATCTATATGATCAGCGGCGAGGCGACGACCTATTATGGCGAGCGGCTGGAGCACAAGGTCGAGTCCCGCGCGGGGGATTTCGTTTACATCGCCCCCAATGTGCCGCACATGCCGATGAACTCGAGCAAGACCGAGGTCGCGGTCGCGGTGGTCGCGCGCACCGACCCGAACGAGCAGGAGAGCGTCGTCCTTCTACCGGAACTCGAACATCTCGTCCCCTAACTGGAGACCCGGCGGAAGGCGATGAAGCTCGGAATATGGCGCTGGTTGACGCGCGGCGGCGGAGGGGGGCGGAACGAGGTTTCGCCGAACGACGCCATCGCCGCCGCCATCTCCGCGAATTTGCGCGGGCTCGGCTTATATGTCCGCTCCAAAAAATATGGAGACGGCTTTTGCGAGATCGCCGCTTCGACTTCCAGTAAAATGATTACGCTGCCTCATGATCCCGAGGCTTCCGGCGTCGCGCTGCTGCTTGCGCAAAAATACGATCCGCCGACGCTTGTGTTCGAGGAGATAAATTCCCTGCGGCCGGGACTCGGCCGGGCGATGATCGGCGCGGTCGCTATGGGTCTGAACGCGCATCCGGGCGTTTTCGGCCGGATAAGGGTCAACGACCTGTCGCGCCGGCTGCATGACGGGCGCCGGTGGTGGGAGCATATCGCGGACGCCTATCCGGAATTCGAGTGGATCATCACGCATGATGCGGATTTTCAGACCCATATTCCTGAGCCGCTGCGGCGTCCCGCAGAAAGCGAAGATTTCCTGAAAAAGAGCGCAAAGCTTCATGAGCTTGCGCTCGAGTTCGGTCATGATCCGGGCAAGGCGGTTTTAAGCCCGGAGACGCGCATTTTCGATTGTCTCGGGCAAAGCTTCACCGCCGAAGGGGAGGCTTTTCCCGACGGAAGCATCAAAATCTATTACGATCCGAAGATGAGCGACGCGAGGATGGCCTGTTGCCTCGCGCATGAAATTCAGCACCTGCGTTACTTCGCTGTGCGAGAGGCCTACCTCGGCGAACCGGAGGATGGGCCGCTGCACGGACGCTTTTCAAAATTCACGCCCGGCCTTCTCGCGGCGCAACGCGGCGTCTCCGATTATTCCAACGAGCACTGGGACAGCTGGCGGGCTGCTGCGCCGCCGAAGCTTTTTTCGATGGAGATGGAGGAGGGCGGGAGCGAGCCGATCAACGAGACCGTCGCCGATGTGGCCAAGGCGCTCTACAATTGGGGGCCTGAGGTGCGCATCAATCCGGTTTGGAAAGAACTGCAGCAGGCCGTGAACGACGAGTATCGAAAGCTCACGAGCGGCGGAGTGTGACCCCGCCGCTCGCAGAATTTTTAGTGGTGGCTCTGCTGGCGGAAGCCGAAGAGCTCGTTCATGACCAGCGAGGTCTTGTCGCAGGCGTGATTGAGGCAGGGCAGGCCGAAGCCGGCTTCGAGCGTGCGCAGCAGCGAATAGTGGTCGTAAGGCGTGGTGCTCACGAAGCCGTTGGCGGCGTAGTTGGTCTCGACGAGGAAGATCACGCGATTGGCGAGGTTTTCGTAGTCGTTCTCGTCCCAAACCACGACGATGGCGTTGCGGCCCTTGCGCCAGGCCGGCGAAGAGGTGATGCCGGTGACGATCTTGGCGAGCGCAGCGTCGCTCTCCTGCATGAGGAGGTTGGCTTCATCCGTCGTCTTGGTCGAGCAGATCGGCGTGCCGCCCGAAACGCCGCCGTGCATGTCATGGCACTGATTCGGGACGATGAAGGCGAGGTTCGGCATTCCGTGCTCGGTCTGCATGTCCGCCCACAGGCCGTTGGGGCCCGAGAAATCGACCACCTGGTTCATGCTCAGGGCCGGGTTGGAGCCGGTCTCGATGTCCAGGAAATAGGCGAAGGGGTTGTGCTTGACGGCATAGAGCTTCTGGATCGGGCCCGGTCCGAAGACCGCGACGG
Source organism: Methylocystis heyeri (assembly GCF_004802635.2). NCBI lineage: Bacteria > Pseudomonadati > Pseudomonadota > Alphaproteobacteria > Hyphomicrobiales > Methylocystaceae > Methylocystis > Methylocystis heyeri. The sequence goes on along the minus strand of NZ_CP046052.1, from coordinate 1,807,006 downwards.
GGCTCAGGCTCGAGAATTCGCCGTCCGAATAGTTCACGCCGAAAGCGCCGGGAACGAGGGAGGGCAGGCTCTCCTGATAGGTCTTCCAGGTCAAGCCGTTCTGAACCAGCTGGTGCGCGATCGTCTTCGGCGTGAAGTTCGTGGCCGGATAGTCATACAGCGCGCAGTTGTTCGGCGCGGCCGTTCCGGTGACAGTCAGCTGGCCGTTGCAGTCGCTGGCAGTCTTCGTGGTTGCGACCACGGCGTTGTCCACGCCGACGCCCGAAACCGGGGTGAAGGCGTTCTGGCAGCCGGTGCTGCCCGGAGCGTTATCGACGCAGCCGATGCCGGACCACTTGGGCCAATAGTCTTCGTTGAGGCCGAAGTTCGAGCCGCCGACGATTTCAAGGTAGTTGGGCGCGCTGGGATGGCCGACGGCGAAGTAATTGGTCGCACGGTTGGCGAAGCGCGCATAGGCGTTGATGAAAGGCGCGTTGGCGTTGCCGAGGATGTCGGTGTCGGCCTCGTTCTCCATCATGATCACGAAAACGTGGTCGAGGTGGCCGAACTGGCTCATCGGCGACTGGAGTTCCCTGGCCGTCGCGGCGGCGGAAACTGCCGCTGCGCCGATCAGCGCAAGGGCGGTAGTCTTCAGGAAACGGGTGAAAAGCGAACGCATGTGGCTCCCCCAAGGAATATCAATCCGCCGGATTCGGCGGCGGGCGGAACTTGACGGGCTTGGGTGAAGCTTTTTGAACGAAATTGTGAAGCTTGCGTTTTATGCGCGGACGCTTCGGTTTGGCGAATGCGCTCGGACGCAAAATCGCGTAAAAGAGCGCCGATCCGTTGACGCTGGGGCTCATGCTAGTTCGGCTTTCAATTCGCGACATCGTGCTCATCGACGCGCTCGACCTCGAATTCGAGCGCGGGCTGACGACGCTCACCGGCGAAACCGGAGCGGGCAAATCGATATTGCTCGACGCTTTCGTGCTGGCGCTGGGCGGGCGCGGCGACGCTTCCCTGGTTCGCGCCGGCAGGCCTCAGGGGCAGGTTTCAGCCGTCTTCGATCTTTCTCCCGACCACCCCGCCAATCTCGCGGCTCGCGAACTCGGCCTCGAGGCGCAGGGCGAACTCATTCTGCGCCGTATCCAGTCGGTCGACGGGCGCACCCGCGCCTTCGTCAACGATCAGCCGATCAGCGCGCAGGGGTTGCGCGTCATCGGCCGGGAGCTCGTGGAGATCCACTGCCAGCACGACGAGCGGGCGATGGTCGATTCCTCCGCGCATCGCGAGCTCGTCGACGCCCATGGCGGACTCTTGCGCGAGGCGGGGGAGGTGCGGGCGCTGCATGACGCCATGCATGCGGCGCGTCACGCGCTGGAGGACGAAGAGTCGAGGGTCGCCAAGGCTCGGGCGGACGCCGATTATCTGCGCCACGCCCACGAAGAGCTCGACAAGCTGGCGCCGGAGGACGGCGAGGAGGAGCGCCTCGCCGAACGCCGGCAGTCGATGCAGCGCGCGGAAAAAGTCGCGGTCGATCTGAGGGACGCGCTCGGCGCCTTTTCCGGCGACAATTCCCCGGCGGGCCACATCGCGCAGGCGGCCCGGCGCCTGGAGCGCCGCGCGGCGCAGGCCCCTGACTTGCTGGAGCCTCCCCTTCGCGCGCTCGCGGCCGCCGTCGACGCCCTTTCCTTCGCCGAAGAGGCCGTCGAAAGCGCTCTGGAGCAGAGCAATTTCGATCCGCGCGAGTTGGAGACGCTTGAAGAGCGCCTGTTCGCCTTGCGCGCCTGCGCCCGCAAGCATCATGTGAGCGTCGCGGAACTGCCGCGGCTCGCCGAGCGCTTCGCCCTGGAAATCGCCGCGCTGGACGCTTCCGAGACGCGGCTGGCTCTGCTCCAGGAAAAGGCGGAGGCCGCCAGGGCCGACTATGACGCCGCGGCGCAGGCGCTGTCGAAGGCGCGCCGCGAGGCGGCGAAGAAGCTCGATGCGCTGGTGGATGCGGAGCTGAAGCCTCTGAAGCTCGAGGGGGCCCATTTTCGCACCGAGATCGCGAGCGACCCCGAAAACCGCACGTCCGAAGGAATCGATCGCGCCGAATTCTGGGTGCAGACCAATCCGGGCTCGCGGCCGGGGCCTATGGTCAAAGTCGCCTCGGGCGGCGAACTGGCGCGCTTTCTCCTTGCGCTCAAGGTGGTGCTCGCGGATCGCGGCTCGGCCCCGACGCTGGTGTTCGACGAGATCGATACGGGCGTCGGAGGCGCCGTCGCGGACGCCATCGGCCGGCGCCTGGCGCGGCTCGGCGCGCGGGTGCAGGTTCTGGCGGTCACTCATGCCCCGCAGGTCGCAGCCAAGGCCTCGCGGCATCTTCGCATCGCCAAGGGCGCGGTCGGCGAGGCCGCCGCCGGGGAGAACCGGGTTTCGACGATGGTGACGCTGCTCCAGGAAGCGGAACGCCGCGAGGAGATCGCCCGCATGCTCGCCGGAGCGACCATCACCGACGAGGCGAGAGCGGCGGCCGCGCGGCTTCTGGAAGGGAGGGCGTGAACGTCGGCGAGCCGCTGAGCGGCTATTTTTTTCTCAGCTTTTCCCAATATTTGCGCGCTCGAGGTTGCAAGCCTTCGTCGCTGCAGCTAATCTTATAGAAGGAAATGATTTTCTCAATCCGGGCCCGGATTTGGCGGGCTGTGCGGGAGGTTCGTTCGCGGGCCTCCGAAGCATCAGGGCAATCAAAAGCGCCAAGCTGCATTCCCACAGTCTCATGCTTTTTTGCTCTGAATTCGGTTTATTGCAGGAGCGGGTCATGGAGACCGCAGCGCAGAGTTTTTCATATCCCGGATACTTTTTCGGCGGCGGGGATGTCGCCGCCAGCATGAGGGGCGCCGATTGGGCGAATACTCCCCTCGGGGCGCCCGCGTTCTGGCCTCAGGGCCTCTGCGCCGCTGTCAGCCTCTGCCTCAACTCGACCTATCCGTTATTGATCTGCTGGGGGCCGGATCTTGCACTGCTTTTCAACGACGCGGGCAAGGAGGCGATGGGCGGAGCGGACGAGGCCTGGCTCGGCAGGCCTCTCGCCGAGGTTCTCCCCGACCTCTGGAAAAACCTGGCGCCTGTGATCGAAAAGGTTCTGAACTCGGGCGAGCCCGCGACGGCGTCCTGCCACATGGGGGCGAACCCCGGCTCCCCCAGACGAGATCTGCGCATCGGTCCGATCCCTGTCGCCAACGGCTTTGGGGGCGTGTTCTGCTCTATTCTCCTTGCGGAGGCCTACGGCGCCCAAAAGCGGCGCGAGCGTCCGCGGGAAACCGGATCGCATCCGAATACGGGTTTCAGGGCCGTTGGCCTCGCCCCGGGAAGGGGCGACGGGGGCGGGAGCCGCGTTTGCTTTTCAGACGAAGCGCAGCCCGGTTGCTCTGGCGACGCGCCGGATAACCCGACATCCAGCAGGCTCCCCGAAGAGCAGGCGTGCCTGTTCCTGTTCCTGGCCGAACAGTGCGATGAATTCATCGCCATCTGGAACCTCGACCGCTCGCTGTCATTTCTGAACCCGGCCGGTATGAGAATGCTGGGTCTGAAGAGCCTCGACGAGGCGAAAAACATTCCGCTCGAGGAGTTTTTCTTTCCCGAAGACCGGTCTTCCGTTCGTCATGAAGATGACTTGAGCGCGGCCGGCGAAGGGCGCAGAGAGACTGAAATCCGCTTCCGCAATTTCGAGACCGGCGAGCCGGTTTGGATGCAGCGCTCGGTTTTCACGCTGACCGGAAGGGACGGCGCGCCCGTCGGCTATGCGTCGATCAATCGCGAGATCGGCGATGATAAGCGAGCGCAGCAGAGGCTGATGGAGGCGGAAAGGAGGCTCCAGGCGGTGATGTGCGCCGCGCCGATCGGGATCGGTTACTCGAACGATCCCGGATGCGAAGTCGTGTTCGGCAACCCCACTCTTTATTCGCTGCTTGAAATCTGCGATTCCGAGGACGCCATCTCGTCGCCGGCTCCGGACCCGAGCCGCAGAAGCATCCGCTATTTCAAGGACGGGCGCGAACTCGCCTTCAGTGAGCTGCCGATGCAGCGCGCGGTGGCGCAGAACGGGGAGATCGCTCCCGAGGAGATCGAGGTGCTTCTTCCCAGCGGGAGACGCTGGTGCGCGGAGATTTCAGCAAGTCCGATCCGTGGTGAGGACGGCCTGCCGGTGGGGGCCGTCGCAGTGGTCGCCGACCGGACACAGCGCAAGCACGACGCCGAAGCGCTTCGGGAAAACGAGGAACTGTTTCGCGCGCTCGCGGAGCTCAATCCCGACGCCATCATGGTGCTGCTGGAAGGGAGATATGTCTACGCCAACCAGGCGGCGGCGCGGCTTCTCGGCGCGGCGAGCGGCGACGAGATCCTGGGCCTGACGCCCTTCGACATAGTCGATCCCGTCTATCATGATCTGGTGGTCGAGCGCATGAGAAGCGTGCTCGAGGAAAGCCGCGTCCAACCGCTGATAAATCACCGCTGGCGCAAATTGAACGGGACGCCTCTGGACGTGGAGACCGCGACCGGTCCCACCAGATGGCGGGGCAGGCCGGCCGTGCAGGTGGTGGCGCGCGACGTCACCGAGCGCAATCGGGTGCTGCAGGCCCTGCGCGACGCCGACCGTCAAAAGGACGAATTTCTGGCGACGCTCGCCCATGAGTTGCGCAATCCGCTGGCGCCGATCAGCAACGCCATGCATTTCATGCGCAAGGCGGACGACGCGGATGCGGCGACGAACGAGCGTAAACGCGCCCTGCTCGCCATGATGGAACGGCAGATTTTCCATCTGGTGCGGCTGGTGGACGACCTGCTGGAGATATCGCGCATAAGCCGAGGCAAGATTCTCCTTCGCAAGGAAGCGGTCGATTTGGCCTCCGTCCTTCGCGACGCGATCGATACGAGCCGTCCTCTCATCGATTCGGCCGGCCTCGTGCTGCAGATCAGATTGCCGCCGGAGGCCATGCTGCTCGACGCCGACCCCACGAGACTGACGCAGGTCTTCGCCAATCTGCTCAACAACGCCGCAAAATACACCGAATCGGGCGGCCGCATCGAGCTGACTGCGGAACGCAGGGGCGAGGAAGCCGTGGTGAGCGTCCGCGATAACGGCGCGGGCGTGCCGCCCGAGATGCTCCCCCGCCTGTTCGAAATCTTCACGCAGGTCGATCGCACGCTCGGGCGCGCCCGGGGGGGCTGGGCATCGGGTTGGCTCTGGCGCGCAAGCTGGTACAACTACATGGCGGCGAGATCGAGGCTTACAGCGACGGGCCTGGGCGGGGCAGCGAATTCATCGTTCGGTTCCCCCTATTCAATGTTTTCGAGAGAGAACCGATGAGCGACAAGGTGGTGCCAAAGGATAGCCGGTCTCCTCGGCGCGTTCTCGTGATCGACGACGATCACGACGTCGCCGACAGTCTCGTGCTGCTGCTGGAGACCTTCGGCGCGACGGCGCGCGCCGCCTACAGCGGCGCCGAGGGGCTGGAACAGATCCCGCAGTTCAAGCCCGAACTGGTCTTTCTCGATCTGGGCATGCCGCATATGAACGGCTACGAGACGGCTGCGAGAATACGCGAGTGTCCGGAAGGCCGGGCCTTGAACCTGGTCGCGCTCAGCGGCTGGGGACAGGAAGAGGACGTCGCCCGCAGCCGGCAGGCCGGTTTCGACGACCATTTCACCAAGCCGGCCGACATCGAGGCGCTGGAGGAATTACTGCAGCGACTGGACGCCGCCTGAACCGGGGCGCGCCCGATTTCTCATCGCTCGAACGACTCCGTTCGAGCGGAAAGCGCACGCGCGCGCATTCCGCAAAAGTCGGGACGCTTTTGCGATGAGAATGCGCTCACATGCATTGATCTGGCGCGATTTCCTATCGCTCGAACGACTCCGTTCGAGCGGAAAGCGCACGCGCCCGCATTCCGCAAAAGTCGGGACGCTTTTGCGATGAGAATGCGCTCACATGCATTGATCTGGCGCGATTTCCTATCGCTCGAACGACTCCGTTCGAGCGGAAAGCGCGCCGGTTTTCCCGAGGAGCGGCGCGATAAGCCCGACGAGATTGCGGCGGTACGCTTCTGCGGAAAAATGCGCCTGATAATAGGCGCGCGAAGCGGCGTTTTCGCGTTCCCGCGCGCTCGGTGGCGCAGCGGCGGCTGCTGTCTGCAACGCGCGCGCGAAGGCCTGCGGCTGGTCCGCGACGACTATGCCCGGGAGGGACAGCGCCTGCTCGCCCATGCCGCGCAACGCGAGCGTGGTGGCGATCAGGGGAAGCCCGCTCGCCATCGCTTCGACGGTCTTGATCGAAAGGCCGTGGCCGCTGATCGTCGGCAGCAAAGCCAGGCGCGCGCTTGCATAAACCGCGGCGGGGTCCTGGACCCGGCCGAGAAACCAGCTGCGGTAGCGTTCGAAGAGAGCAGCCGCGCGGGACCGCACCCCCGCGTCGACGTTGCCGACGATCTTCACCGCCACGCCTTCAGCCAGAGGGGCGACTTCGCGCAGGAACCAGATCACGCTTTCGACATTGGCCGAATTGTTGCTCGCGACCAAAACGACGTCCGGTCCGCCCGGTCCTGTCGGCGCCTCGGGCACCGCCGGATAAAGCAGGGCATGGGTCTTTTCCGGCAGCATCGCGCGGAATTCCTCGTCCTCCCGCGCATTGAGGTGGATGAGCAGATCGGCCCTGCGCATATAGGCGAGTTCCTCCGCGAGCATCGTCTCATAGCTCACATGCGGCTTCAGCCAGGGCATTCGCTCGTTCATCAGCGCGAACTGGCGCGCCTGCAGGTCGTGGCTGTCGAGCAACACCCGGGCTTCGCCGCGGGCGAGACGTTCGGCTACGGGCATCAGGAAGAAATGGTTGCAGTGAACCAGATCGTATGACTGCCGTTCCGCTTCCGGCGACAGGGCGGAGCGCTCGGCGAAGCCGGTGCGGATGATCGCCTGATCGCCATGGAGGTAAGGCCACAGCACTTCCCCGAGGAACTTCGGCTCCAGCATGGCTCGAAAGGGCGTCCCCCCAAAATAGCGCGGTCCGTCGTCGAGCTCGGGCGTCGATCTCAAGAAATCCCGCCATATCCAGCGACGCTCAGGGACGTAGCCGGGGTCCGTGCCGATGGCGATGGGAAAGACTTCGGCTCCCAATGCGCGGTAGGCGGCAATCTGGCCCAAAACCACGCGATATGTCCCGCAGCTGTGCCAGGCCGGGTGAACCAGCGAGACCTTGCGGCCAAGCAGTGGGCGGGGGGAATCGCTTGTCGGCATTCGTTCGCATATCCTAGAGTGTTTTCGAGCGAAGCGGATACCGGTTCGCGTGAAGAAAACACGTTTAAACAAAGAGTTCTAGAGTCTTTCCGGTTCAATCTGAACCGGAAAGACTCTAGTGGTCCTGCCGCCTGCAGCATGACATCGCCGGGCGGCGCTTCTCAAAAGCGGACAGTTTCTTAGCGCGCTTTCCGGTGGAACCGACAGCGGTCGCGCTGATGTTGTCGCTCGATTTCTTGTCACCCGTGCGTCCCTACCGTGTCCGCAGAGCTTCTCCTGCGGAAATCGGGGCGGCGCATCAAAGGTTTTTTAAAGCAGCCTCCGCTCCGACGCCACGCAGGCGGGCTCGGGCGGCGTCCGGGCGCTCTTTGCGCCGCCATGCTTTCAAGCACGGCGAGGACGCGCCGAAGGCGAGCGGCGCAGACGGCTGCGCGACGAGTCTCATATTCTAATAACTCCAAGCATAGAACTCACGAGTTTGAGAATTAAGCCAATAATTGTTTTCTCATGCGACGGTTTATCGCATGGCGATTTGACGCGCTCGGCGTAGTTTTTACAGCTGCAAGGCGTCATGCCTCGCGCGCGCCAAAGAATATAACAGGCGCGTGGACGAATCCGCTGGCGTCAGCTGTCGGCTTGCGCCGCGGAAGGTCCTGGAAACGCAAAAGGAGATCTTTCATGAGCACTCAACTTGGCGAAGGCGAAATCTCCCAGAAGGTCATGTTGTTTGGCGGCGCAGGCGCCGTTCTCGGGGCCATTGTCGGCGGGGCGGTGCTGGGCTTTCCCGCGCTTCTCGCCAGCACGGTAGTATTTGCGCTTGGAGGCGCGATTCTCGGTTCTTTCTTCTAAAGGTTTGAGTTGGGGCGGCGCTGAACTGCAGGCGGCGCCGTTCCGCATCTTTGCAATAATTCCCGTTGATCCTCGCGTGCGAAGCCTGCAAGAAAGAGGCATGCGCGCGCTCCTCGTTCTGCTCGGCCTCTGCGTTTCCGCCGCCGCTTTTGCGGCAGACCCGTTGACCGTGAAGGTCGGGGTGCTGCGGCAGACCCATTCTCGCGAAACCATCTCGATACTGGATATCCCCGCCGCGGACGACGTTCTCGCCGGCGCCCTCATGGGCGCGGACGACGACAACACCACGGGCAAATTCACCGGCCAGACTTTCGAGACCATCGACGCCCTGCTGCAGGAGGGCGACGACGCCGGCGCGGCGCTCGACAAGCTCATCGAGAAAGGCGCGCGGCTCGTCATCGCCGATCTCGACGCGCCGCGTCTCCTTGCCGCCGCCGACCGCGCCAGGGCGACGGGCGGGCTGCTCTTCAATGTCTCGGCTCCCGACGAAAGCCTGCGCGAGGACAGCTGCCGAGCCGATGTGATCCATGTCACGCCATCCCGCGCCATGCTGGCCGACGGGTTGGCGCAATATCTCGTCTGGAAGAAATGGAGCCGCTGGCTGCTGATCAAGGGTTCGCATCCGGCCGATGAACTTCTGGCGCAGGCCTATCGCGCCGCGGCCAAGAAATTCGGCGCAAAAATCGTGGAAGAGCGGGTCTATGAGGATACCGGCGGCGGACGGCGGAGCGATTCCGGTTCGGTGCAGACGCAGCGGCAGATGCCTGTCCTCACGCAGGGCGCGCCCGCCTATGACGTGCTGATCGCGGCGGACGAAAGCGAGGTTTTTGCCGGCTATCTGCCTTATCGCAACTGGGACGCGCGGCCCGTGGCGGGTTCGGCCGGTCTCGTTCCGACGAGTTGGGACGGCGCCCATGAACAATGGGGCGCACAGCAGTTGCAGAACCGCTTCATGCAGCGCTTTCGCCGCATCATGAACGCCCGGGACAACAACGCCTGGCTCGCCATGCGCATGATCGGCGAGGCCGCGACGCGCACCGGCTCCGATGATCCGCAAAAACTGCGCGCCTATCTCGCCGGGCCCGATTTTTTGATCGCGGCCTTCAAGGGCGTGCGCCTTTCCCTGCGGGGCTGGAACCAGCAGCTGCGCCAGCCGATCCTTCTCTCGGACGGGCGCATGGTCGTCTCGGTATCGCCGCAAGAGGGCTTTTTGCACCAGACCAGCGAGCTCGACACGCTCGGCCTCGACAAGCCGGAAACGAAATGCAGGCTGCAATGACCACTAAGAATATCCTGTCTCTGCTTGGCGCTATGGCGTTTTTTTCCGCGACGCCCGCCAACGCCTTTCTCGCTTATGTGAGCAATGAGAAAGGCAACAGCATAACCGTCATCGACACCGATAAGCTGGAGGCGGTCCAGACCATTAAGGTCGGACGGCGTCCGCGGGGAGTCGAACTCACCAAAGACGGCTCGGAGCTTTTCATCTGCGCCGGCGACGACGACGCCATTCAGGTGCTCGACACCAAGACGCTCCAGATCACCGGCAAGTTGCCCTCGGGTCCCGATCCCGAGCTGATGGCGCTGAGCCCCGACGGCAAGACGGTCTATGTCTCGAACGAGAACGACAATCTCGTCACCATGATCGACGCGCAGACCAAGCGCCAGATCGGCGATGTGCCGGTGGGCGTCGAGCCCGAGGGCATGGCGGTCAGTCCCGACGGCAAGACGCTCGTCAACACCTCCGAAACCACCAATATGGCGCATATGATCGATACGCAGACGAAGCAGATCGTCGCCAATATTCTGGTCGATGCGCGTCCGCGTTTTGCTCAGTACAAGGCCGACGGCTCGGAGCTTTGGGTTTCCTCGGAGGTCGGCGGCACGATCTCGGTGATCGACCCCGAGAAACGCGAGGCCAAGCAAAAGATTTCCTTCCAAATTCCGGGGCTCACCAAAGAGGCGATCCAGCCGATCGGCATTTCCTTCACCAAGGACGGCAAGCGCGCTTTCGTTGCGCTGGGCCCGGCCAATCGTGTCGCCGTGATCGACGCCGAGACCAAAAGGATTGAAAAATATCTGCTGGTCGGCCAGCGGGTCTGGCATCTCGCCTTCACGCCCGACGAAAAATATCTGCTCACCGCCAATGGCGTGTCCAACGATGTTTCGGTCATCGACGTCGCAAGCCTCAAGGTGGTGAAGTCCATTCCGGTCGGCCAGTTCCCGTGGGGCGTCGTGGTGGCGGGCAAATGAGCGCCGAGGCGCCGGCTCTGGCGCTCAAGAATCTTTCGCATTCCTATGGCGTCCGCAAGGCGCTCGACGATGTGAGCTTCAACATCGAAAGCGGCTCGTTCACCGCGCTGCTCGGGCTCAACGGCGCCGGCAAAAGCACGCTGTTTTCGCTCGTGACCGGCCTTTACGCCGCACGCGGCGGCTCGGTCGAGATTTTCGGCTACGACATTGCGCGCCAGCCCGGCGAAGCGTTGCGCCGGCTCGGCGTCGTGTTTCAGGCGCGCACGCTCGACCTCGAACTGAGCGTGATGCAGAACTTGGCTTACCACGCCGCGCTGCATGGAATCGGCCCGGTCGAGGGCAAGCGTCTCGCCGAGGCGGCTCTGGCGCGGGCGGGGCTGGCGGAGCGCGGCAAGGACAAGGCGCGCGCGCTTTCCGGCGGGCAGATGCGGCGCATCGAAATCGCCCGCGCTTTGTTGCACGGACCGCGCCTGCTGCTGCTCGACGAGCCCACCGTCGGCCTCGACATCAAGGCGCGTGCCGACATTCTCGCCCATGTGCGCGACCTCGTGAAGCGCGAGGGCCTTGCCGTGCTGTGGACCACGCATCTCATCGACGAGATCGAGCCGCAGGATGATGTCGTCGTGCTGCATAAGGGCAGGGCGCTGGCCAAGGGCTCCGCCGCCGATATCGTCGCGGCGCAGGGCGCGGCGGGCGTTGGCGAGGCTTTTGAGCGGCTGACGTCGGGAGGGGAGGGGTAGGGTTGAAGGAGCAATCGGTCGTACCATTAAGCGCCGATGAGGAAGCTTCGTTCGCGGCATCCTTCGCGCAGGCGGAGCGCGGTGAATTTGCCTCGGACGAGCAGGTCCGCGCCGTCTGGGCCAAGCACGGACTGAGGAGCTTTGATACGCACACCGCGCTCGACGGCTTGATCAATAACAACCCCGTCATGACCGGGCTTGTCCCGGTCATCTACGCTGGGAAATCACGCAAGCGCTCGATATGAGCGGGTGTTTCCGTGGATGCCCGCGACAAGCGCGGGCATGACGGGTTTGGCGGCGTGCGCCACGCTGCCCGGCGCTGATGGTTCGCGGCAATAACAAATTTTAAAGGGGAAAATGACCAGCTCCAGCTCCTCAGCCGCCGGCTCGCGCAGCCTTCCCGCCTTCACCTCCGCCCAATACGCCATCTGCCTCGGCGGCGTGGTGTGGCGCGAGGCGCTGCGCTTTCTGCATCAGCGCGAGCGCTTCGTTTCCGCGCTGGTGCGGCCGCTGGTGTGGCTGTTCATCTTCGCCGCCGGGTTTCGCTCGGTGCTGGGGATTTCGATCATCCCGCCCTACGAGACCTATGTTCTCTATGAGGTCTACATCACGCCGGGCCTGATGGCGATGATCCAGCTTTTCAACGGCATGCAGTCCTCGCTGTCGATGGTCTACGACCGCGAGATGGGCAATATGCGCACGCTGCTGGTCTCGCCGTTCCCGCGCTGGTTCCTGCTCGGCGCCAAGCTCTTTGCGGGCGTTTGCGTCTCCATTCTCCAGGTCTACGCCTATCTGCTGATCGCCTATTTCTGGGAGATCGAGCCGCCGACCAAATGGGGCTATGTCACGGTGCTGCCGGCGCTGGCGCTGTCGGGCCTCATGCTCGGCGCGCTCGGCATGCTGCTGTCGTCGCTCATCAAGCAGCTCGAGAACTTCGCCGGGGTGATGAACTTCGTGATTTTTCCGATGTTCTTTGCGTCTTCCGCGCTCTATCCGCTCTGGCGGGTGCAGGAGGCGAGCCCCTGGCTCTATTACTTCTGCGCAGTAAATCCCTTCACCCATGCGGTGGAGCTGATACGCTTCGCCTTCTATCAGAAGATGGCCTGGGACTCGTGCGCGGCTCTGCTGGCGTACACCAGCCTGTTCCTGATCGGCGCGATTTGGGCTTACGATCCGTCCAAGGGGCTCTTGATCCGCAAAGGCGGGTAAAGCGCCCTAAACCCTGTCGGCATATTGGTCGAGCAGCGCGTCGCGCGCTTCCGCGATGCGGCGGTAATGCTCATTGCTGCCGCCGGCGTCGGGATGCGCGGTTTTCGCCAGCTTTCGGAAGGCCGCATTGATGTCCGACGCCGTGATCGGCCCTTCGCTCGGCAGGCCGAGAGTCTCGCGGCGCTCCTCTTCCTCGTCGTCGAAATCCAGCCTCGCGAATATGGCCCGGCGTTTTTCCTGGCCCTCGATCCGAAGGTCGACCTGATCCTGTTTCCATCTCTCGTTGGACATAACGAAACAGGCGCCGAAGGCGATCCGCCCTTGCGTTTCGAGTTCATCGAGATCGAACGGCCCTACCATGTCATAGGGTGGGGCGAGACAGGCTCGTCTGCCTTCGGCGCCATGCTCGATATGGCCGATCGCGACCCGATCGAGAACGCCCAGCGAGCCGTTCCAGACGACCCATTCCGTCTTATCCGTCATGCAGCGCGCTTCCAGGGAGCCGATCGTCCATTTGTGCGAACGGCCGGAATTTCTCCGCTTCCATGCATGTTCAAAGCCAAAGCCGGCGCGGTCCCTCGGCAGCGGCTTTGCATAGCGATGGTCAAGGAATCGTCGATCGAGGAGACTTGGGGCATGGCCGCGGTTGTCGAAGGGCCCAAGATTGCAGCGTTGTCCTGCGGCAAGCCGGCCTATGTCGTAGTTTTGCTTCATGGTCCGGGCGGCGACGGCGCGGCGATCATCGATCAGGCGCTGAACTGGGCTCCGACCATGCCGAAGGCGGATTTTGTCGCCGCGGAGGCGCCCTTTCCGGCCGCTGCGGGAGGGCGGCAATGGTTCGACGCCACGGATTTGGATCCCGCGGGCCTCAAACGGGCGCTAGAAACCACCGGGCCTCTTTTCGACGCTTTTCTCGACGACATGCTCGCCAAATGTCGATTGCCCGACAACCACCTTGCGCTTGTCGGCTTTTCGCATGGAGCGACGCTGGCTTTGCACGTCGGACTGAGGCGCGCGAAGCCTCTCGCGGCCATCGTTTCCTTCTCCGGCCTGTTTCACGGCGGAGAAAACCTGGCGATAGGCTCCAGGCCGCCCGTGCTCTTGATCCATGGCGACGCCGACCCGATCGCGCCGATCGGCGGCATGATGGCGACGCGGGAGTTCCTCAAAGGCGAGGGCGTTCCGGTCAAAACCATGCGCCGGCCCGGCCTCGGCCATGCGATGGACGACGACGGCGTTATGGCGGCAGGGGATTTTCTCACCGCCAATGTCGTGCATCGCCCGGCGGAATAGGAGGGCGCGCCGATGAATGTTCTCGCCATAGTTTCCGCAACCCTGACCTGCGACGGCCGGGAAACAGCGATATTGTCGCCGGCGGAAGGGAAGCCTCTGCTCGGCCTATTGCTGGACCGGCTTTCGGGCGTCGATAAGCTCGCCGGCGTCGTCGTTACGACCAGCGACGAGCCGGAAGACCAGCCGATACGCGATTACTGCGAGGCGCGCGGGACCGTCTGCGAAAGCGGTCCGCGCGACGATCTGCTGGGTCGTCTCCTTGGCTCCCTCAAGGCGACCGGCGCCAAGGGCGGGGTCATGATCGACGCCCGCAATCCTCTGATCGACCCCGCGCTGGTGGATCAGGTCGCGAATCTGCTGCAAATGACGGACGGCATGCTCGACTGGATCGGCAACACGCTCACCCAAACCTGGCCCAAGGGGATGGAAATAGACGGTTTCACCACTGCCGCGCTCGAGGAGGCGGGAACCCGCGCATCGCCCGAGCAGCGCCGGGAAGGGCCGGCTTTCCTGCGCCAGAACAGCCGAGTGTACCGGCCCCTGAGCTTGACCGCTCCGCCGGAACTCGCGTGTCCCAAGGTGAGGCTCGACCTCGAAGGCCCGCAGGACTTGCCGAGAATAGAGTCGATTATTCGCCATTTCTCCGGCAGGACGGATTTCAGCCTGGCGGAAATTCTCGCCTATCTCGACCAGGCGCATTGAATAAGGGGCCGATCCTGGCCCTAAGAAACAGGCCGTTCGAGTCTATCGAGCAAATCCCGCTTGTCTGTGATCGGCGCGGAACAGGCGCCGCCGGCGCAGACGAAGGCCGCGGCCTCGCCGGCCGAATCCGCTTGCGCCCGCCTCGGGCTCTCGGCAGGAAGCAGCTCGGGGCGATCGATATCGATGACGATGCGCTCAGGGAAGGGCGCGCCGAGCGCTGTCTCGTAAAGCTCCTGCCGCTTTGGGCCGGCCGTGACGATCTCCTTCACGCCGAGGCGGAAATCCAGGGCGTTCAGGATGCCGGCGTGGGCGAGCAGATTGGTCTGCGCCGAAGGGCCCACGGCCGCGAATAATTCATCCGCGCGCTTGATCCAGCCCGCGTCCCCGGTAAAGCCCGCAAGCCGCACGAGCGCTGTGAGATATAGAGGATGCGCGTTTGGAATGGCGTCGTCGGCGGTGGGAGCGAGCCGAACCAAGACATCGCTCGCGTCGCTCGCGGCCATGGTGAGGAGCCCCGTTCGGGCGTCGCGGTGGCGAGCTTCGAGCGATCTCGCCCAGGCGATTGCGTCAGCGAGGTAGTCCCGTTCGCGGCGCCCGACCCAATTGCGGGTTTCGTGAAGCGCGAGGGCGGCGCGGATCATAGCTGCATAATCGAGCGCCATTCCCGGGCGGACGGAAACGCCGGCGCGCCAGCTGTGGGCGAGGCGGATGTCGCCAGCCTCGTCAGAATAGCTCATGGCGCCGACGATGAAATCATAGGCTCGCGCTGCGAGGCCGATCCACTCGGGTTCATCGAAGAGCGTGGCCGCATTGATCAGCGCCGCGATCATGAGCCCGTTCCAGTCGGCCATGATCTTGTCGTCGAGACCGGGGCGGATACGTTTTTCCCGCGCCTCGAACAGCTTCTTGCGCAAGGGCGCGAGCCGCGCTTCTTCCTGCGGCGACGGGGACGTCGCATCGAGCTGGTTCAGGATGACGACGGTTCGGCCGTGGTCGTCGGTCCAATTGCCGCCGCTCGCAGCGTCATAGACGAGGCCGAAGAAACGGGCGTCGTCCTCGTCGAGAATCTCCTTCAGCTCATCCGTGGTCCAGACGTAGAACTTGCCTTCTTCTCCCTCGCTGTCGGCGTCGAGGCTGGCGCAAAAC
This sequence comes from Methylocystis heyeri, assembly GCF_004802635.2. Classification (NCBI taxonomy): domain Bacteria; kingdom Pseudomonadati; phylum Pseudomonadota; class Alphaproteobacteria; order Hyphomicrobiales; family Methylocystaceae; genus Methylocystis; species Methylocystis heyeri. The sequence goes on along the minus strand of NZ_CP046052.1, from coordinate 1,791,569 downwards.
GCCCCTTCCGGATGCGTCATCTCTCGCCGCAGCCAAGCCACCGTTTCTCGCGCCCGCGTGCGGAAAATTACGTCGCCCGAGTCGCGATGGCACAGGGCGAGGAGCTCCAATATCTGGGCGTTGTCGTAGAGCATCTTTTCGAAATGGGGGACGAGCCATCTCTCGTCCGTGGAGTAGCGGGCGTAGCCGCCGCCGAGATGATCGAACAGGCCGCCTTCCGACATGCGCGTCAGGGTCAGCTTCACCAGCTCCAGATAGAAGCTATCTCTCAGCCTCCGCCCGGCTCGCCACAGAAACTCCAATATCGGAGCGTTGGGAAATTTAGGCGCGCCTCGCAGGCCGCCGTTGCGGGAATCGATCAGCCCCGCGACGCGGGGCGCAAGCTCGTCGAGAGCGCGGGGGGCGATTTCGGTCTTTTCGCTGCGGGCGGCCAGCGCCGCCTGGGCCAGGCTTTTGCGGACCGCCGCCGCATTGTGGGCGATTTTGTCCGGCTCGGCGCGGAATGTCTGCGAGACGGTTTTCATGACCGTCACAAAATCGGGCCTGCCATATTGCGCGACCTTGGGAAAATAGGTCCCGCCCCAAAAGGCCTCGCCCTCCGGCGTGAGGAACATCGTCAGCGGCCAGCCGCCTTGCAGGCCGAAGGCCTGGAGCGAGGACATATAGATGTGGTCGATATCCGGCCTTTCCTCGCGGTCCACCTTGATGTTGACGAAGAGGTCGTTCATCACGGCGGCGGTCGCGGGGTCCTCGAAGCTTTCATGGGCCATGACGTGACACCAATGGCAGGCCGCGTAGCCGATCGACAGCAGTATCGGTTTGCGCTGTTCCCTGGCTTCCTCTAAAGCCGCCGGGGTCCACATCCGCCAGTGCACCGGATTGGCCGCGTGCTGTTGAAGATAGGGGCTGGCCGCCCGGCCGAGTTCGTTCGACGACATGGGTCCCGCTTCCTTCAATCAGGCTGGGGCTCGATCCCTTGAGATAAAGGGCGCTCGCCCTCTGAACCAATCCCGCGGCGCGAGTCGGGCTTGCAGCGGCCAAGCGATGCGATCCGCGGGCCAATCGCAGAACGAGGTTTTCCCGGATTATGCGGCGAGGCGGCGGGGGGCTCGGCTATCTCTTGCTGCGGCCCGGCTTGCGCGGGGCAGGCTGGTCGTCCGCGGCAAGATTGGCCGGCAGCTTGACGCCGGTGGCGAGCTGCGTGCCGAGCGTAAGCGCCCGCGCTTCGGTGACGCGCAACGCGCAATAGCCGAAGTCGGACTCCTGAGCGTAGCTGCGGCATATTTCCTCGCGGCGCGAGGAAAAGCCCGCCTGCTCGCGCACGAGCAGTTTGCGGACGATCTTGTCGGTTTTGTTCTTGTCGTAAAGGGCCTGGAAATCGGCGCGGACGGTCTTTTCAACCCGGGCGCGCTGGTTGAGCATTTCGGCAGCGCGCTTGGGGTCGGTCAGTTCGGCTCCCGGCACGCCCCAGAGGCCATTGGGGTCGGCCCGGCAATCGGCGGCCTTCAGTTCGCAGGCGCCGCCTTCGTTGACGACGAGAACGGCGCCGTCCAGCACCTCCAGCGTGAAGGGGCAGGCCGGGAAATCGACCTGATAACGTCGCAGTCCGCCCTGGTTTTCTCGCGGCGACAGCTTCAGCGGCGTGCCTGCGACGTCCACGCGGCAGCTTTCGCCCGAACGGGTGATGCTGTCGCCGCTCAACGTCAGCTTGGCGACCTGGAGTTCGCCGGCCGGGCGCTGCAATTCGATCAGGCTGCGCGATCCGTCCAGCCACAGCTGCTTGCCGGCGACGCTGTCCTCGCTCGGCGGCTTCGGCGCGATAGCCGGCCCCGAGGCCCCCTCGGAGGAGGCCCTCGGGCGCTTCTTTTGTGCGGGCTTGGCCTGCGTCTCGACGCCGACTGCGACCGAGCCCTCTTCCGCAGGCGCGACCGCTCCCGGAAGTGCGAGCTGCGCGCGGGCGGCGGAGCTGGTCGACAGCGCCAGCAGAGTGGCCAGAACCGCGGCGCGCCGCCAATGAGGCCTGTGGGAACCAGGGTTCGACATAAATCGCCAGCCAGAGTGAGGCGCCGTCCGCTCCAACGCCGCCGAAAGCAGCGTCCCGGCGCCTAGCGCGCTTTCCGATCGGACGGGATCGTCCGATCGATCAGAAATCGCGCCGGATCAGACAGTTGGAGCGCATTCCTATCGCAAAAGCATATCAGCATTTGCGGAATGCGCTCTAGCGCGCTTTCCGATCGGACGGGATCGTCCGATCGATCAGAAATCGCGCCGGATCAGACAGTTGGAGCGCACTCCTGTCGCAGGAGCATATCGGCTCCCGCGAAAAGAATGCGCCCTAGCGCGGCGACAGGACCATGATCATTTGCCGTCCTTCCATCGAGGGCTCGAGTTCGACCTTGGCGATGGAGGCGGTTTCGGCCTTGACCCTCGTCATCAGACGGTAGCCGAGGTCCTGGTGGGCGATTTCGCGGCCACGGAAGCGCAAGGTGACTTTGACCTTGTCGCCTTCCTCGAAGAAGCGGCGGGCCGCCTTCATCTTGGTGTCGTAGTCGTGGTCGTCGATGCCGGGGCGAAGCTTTATTTCCTTGACCTCGACGATCTTCTGCTTCTTGCGCGCTTCGGCTGCGCGCTTCTGTTCAAGGAAACGAAAACGGCCATAATCAAGAATTTTGCAAACCGGCGGCTGCGAATTCGGATCGATTTCGACGAGATCCAGCCCCCCTTCCTCGGCTAGGCCCAGGGCGTCGAGGAACGGGACAATGCCGTGGTTTTTTCCTTCGGAATCGATCAGTCGCACTTCTCGCGCGCGAATCTCCCTGTTAATTCTGGGGCCTTCCTTGGTGGGGGCCGCAGAGCTCTTCACTGGACGGCGAATGGATGTTCTCCTCTTGATACCGCCAAAGCTTCTGGCGTAAGCAAATGATCTTCTGAACGCCCCACGCGAGGCGCCAAGCTGCGCGCGGCGCAGGCTTCTTGCGCCGGTAGCATCCCATTATTGCGCGCCTTGTCAACCGCCGAACGCGTCATGCAAACCGAAAATTCGGGACTGTGTCCCCGGCGTATGGCTCAGGCGGCGTCGCCGAAGGCAGGGCAGCCCGCGCCGCACGGCGCTCCGCCGTTCATCGCCGCGCAGCTCGCCGGCGCGCCCGCGGCGTCGCTCGGCCCGCCCGGAGCGGGTTTTGCGATGAGGGACATCTGCCGCTCCAGCTTCTCGCCTCCGCATTTGGGGCAGGCGGGCGTCTCATCCGAGCGGACCAGAGTTTCGAATTGATGCGAGCAATCCGAGCAAGCGTAAGCGTAAATCGGCATGGGGCCTCCGGGGTTGCGATCTTGCGGTTATCGCGCCTGGCGCGTCTCCCGACCCGATGGACTCGTCCGGTCGATGAGAAATCGCTCCCGATCATATCGTTGGCGCGGATTTTTATCGCAAAAGCATGTCTGCTTTTGCGAAAATGAGCGCCGGACGCCCGCGGCGCAAGCCAGCCTGACCGCGGCGGACCTGCAGCCGAACGGGCGGCGAAAGTTACTTCTCGCTTTTCTGGAATCCGGGCGGCGCATGTTCCCAGGGATAGCCCTTCGCCGCCTTGTCATAGCCGTAGCGGTAAAGCGCCCTCATATAGGTCGGATCGAAATCCTCGGGATGCGGCGCCTGGAAGTCGTCTTCCATATAGGCGAGGTTATAGGTTCCGCCGGCGCGCATGGTGACCATATACATGCGATAGAGATCCCCGACGCCATTGTAATTGATGAGCGTCGACACCGCTTTCCCGGCGATGGTGAGCGTGTTTTTTTCCACGTCGCTCCAGGTGGTGTTCAGGCGGCCGTTGCGGATGATGTAGGAGTTGACGCCTTTTCTCCGATAGCCGGCTTTCTCCAGCACTGCGCGGGTATTGAGAGTCGGCGGGACGAGAAAGGCCTGGCTGACGGCGCCGCCGTCGACGTGCATTTCCTGGTAGGAGACGCCTTCGGCTTCCACATCGAACATCACGGGCGGGAAAGCCGCGGGAATCGAGGCGGACGCAAGCATGATATGCCTTACGAGATCAAGCGCTTCCGGGCGGCCGGTCGCCGCAATGGCGCCGATGTTCCAGAGCACGGGGCGGCCGGCGTCGAGATCGGTGGTCTGCAGAAGCAGTATCCGCCCTTTGTCGTATTCGGCCGCGATCCTGGCGAGAACCGTCGCGTCGATATGGCGCGAGATCGTCTCGTAGAGCGGGTGACTGTCGGACAGCGCATCCTGCGCCAGCGCCGCGAAGGGGGCGAAGCGCTTTTCATAGACCATGGCGGCGTCGATATGGGTATAAACGTCGGTCAGCGGCTCGTCGTATTCCGGACCGAGGAAAGCGAAAGGCGCGATCAGCGCGCCGGTGCTCACGCCCGTGACCAGTTTGAACTGCGGCCGATCGCCATGCGCCGTCCAGCCGACCAACAGGCCGGCCCCGAAGGCGCCATTGTCGCCGCCGCCCGAGAGCGCCAGCATATTCGCCGTGGGCAGGGTTCCGCCCCGGGGGACGCCGTTCAGTTTCGCCTCGCGGACCAGCGCGCGTTGCTGCTCCGCCGCCATCGCCGCCGGTTCGTCGACGTAAAATCGCCCGTTCGGAATGCCGAGAACGGTCGCCTTGCGCCATTCTGCTGCCGGCGCCGGCTTTCCTCTGTCGGTGGAGGAACAGGCCGACAGCAGCAACATGGCGAAAGCCGCGGCAAGGAATGAAAATCTGGGGGTCTGCGAAGCCGTCATTCCGATACTCACCAGTTACATACGAGCCGCGATCTCGCCTAACTTTGCGCAGGGGCGCGAGCCACTCCGATCGCCGCATACAGGAAGGCCGTCGTCAATCCGAACAGAATAAGGCCGTTCATCGCCTCGATCGCGCCGAGCAGTCGCCACCTTTGTGCAAGAAAAATCTCCGCGTGGCCATAGCTCGTGATTGCGTTCAGTGAATAAAGAATGGCTTCGCCGGGATCCGGGAGGGCGCCGACCAGCACATAAAGCGCGGCCCAGGCGCTCGCCTCGATCCCGTGAAGCAGCGCCGCGCCCAATCCGATCAGGGCCAAAGGCGCAATATACTCGGGGAGGCTCCGCAGCACCCTGCGCCCGCGCGGGCGGCGGATCAGCTTCTTTTCCATCATTACGAACATGTAAATATGAAAAGTGATCGTGATGACGAGCAGAGGCAGTCCCCAGACCCAGTCGAACGCCCAATACATGGTCCAGCCCCTAGTGCGCATTTCGATCGACGCAAATCTCGCCGCTTCGAATGGTTGGAGCGCATCCTTGCCGCAAAAGCACATCGGCTTTTGCTGAACGCGCCCTGGATCGCTCTGCCTTCTGACCAAATCGCCCGAATGTGGATGAGGCGATCACATTCCCGAGAGTCGAAGCAGCCTCAGGCGAAAAACCGTTTTTGGTTCTCTCGCAGCGCCCTCCAGCTGCTGTTTGGAACGACTTTAGCGGAAAATCGGGAATTTGGACCGGCTCTGGTTCAAAGGCTCGTGATTCTCGCCGCATGTTGCAAAGCTGCAACATCCTTGCGCTTTCAACGCGTTCTCGCCTGACGTCCGGGGCAGGGCGGGAGAAATTCATTCAGTTCGGTTTCGTCTTTGGCGCTCTGGCGGACGTCGAGCCCGGAATTGAGAGGCAGCCAGCCGGTTTCGTCGTCAGCGTGGATGAAAACATCGATCGGGATGGGGCCGGCAGCAATATCCTCGCGCCGGCAACCGAGATTTCCGGCAAGGTGAATGCGGCCGCGCGTTTTCGCGCCCTCCGCTTTGAGGCGCGCCGTCTCCTGCTGCGCGGCGCGCGCCGCCGCGAGACTCGCGGGCGTAAGCTCGATAACGGCGAGCGATTGCGGTCCGCCCGCCTTTTCAAGCGCTTCGACATCTGAAGGATGCGCCGCTTTCTGCAACCGCAAGGCCACTGTCCTCGCCTCGGATTCGTCGTCGCCGTCGCGCCAATATCTCACTTCGAGCGTGGCCCTCTCCGGCGTCGCCATGGTCCAGGGCGGACCGCCGAGCGCAAATCGGGTCTGCGCCAGATCGGCTGTCGCAATATTGAAGTTGCGCAGCTTCCATTGGGTGGCGATCGACGGGCCATTGCAGGCGGAGACTGCGAGCAACAGGGGAAGAGCCAGAAGCGGGCGCATCATTGCCTCATATCATCCTCTATCTATAATTTAATGTTTGACATGAAAAAATAGTTTGTCAATATGAAGCCATTGCAAAAGGAGAAACCAATGGCCATGCGTGACCCCGACATTCTCGCACCCTTGCAGAGCCAACAAGTCCTGCGGGAAAAGATCGGTTGGATCTGCCAAGGCGCCCGTTACGCCGCGATCGTCTATGCGTTGTGGGTGATCTTTCTTCAGGCGAGGTACTGGTCGGATCTTTCGGCGATCAACGCTGGTTATGGCCGGCTCTTGCAAAGGGATCTATCCGAAATCGGCGCCTGGCAGCAGGCGGGCGCCTTCGGGGTCAACCTCGTCATCTGGCTGTTCGTCGCTTACGCCTGCTACAGCGCCTGGCGTCTGTTCAGCTTCTATCTCGAGGGCGAAATCTTCTCGCTCGCGGCCACGAAATGGCTGCGGCGGCTCGCCACTTTCGGCATCGCGGCGCAGGCGCTGGCGATTTTTACGCGGCCGCTTGTTTCCGTGATCCTCACGCTGCATTTCCCGCCGGGTCAGCGGCAGCGCATATTAAATATATTCATCCAGCCCGACGATCTCGCGATTTTGTTGCTGCTGCTCGTTCTGCTGACGCTCGCGCATATACAAAAGAGCGCAGCCGAGATCGCGGACGACCACGCGCAGTTCGTCTGACCATGCCGATAATCGTCAATCTCGATGTCATGCTGGCCAAGCGCAAGATGCGTTCGCGCGATCTCGCCGCCAGGATCGGAATCGCCGAACAGAATGTCAGCCTGCTGAAATCCGGCAAGGTGAAGGGCGTGCGCTTCGATACGCTGGAGAAGATCTGCGAAGTTCTCGACTGCCAACCAGGCGATATTCTCGAATACAGGTCCGAGAAAACGACGGAGGATGGGCAGGAGAACGCCGCAACTCCTCCGGCTCCACCAAGTCGTTGATCTGCACGAGTGCAAGTCAGCATCCCAGCAAGCTGCATTTCGACCCAGTGCGGCAACGAATATACCAAAACACGCTACTGATATGAGGATTCTTCTTGCGGAACAAAGTATGCGAGCTCACGTTCTTGAGCCTGGCGTTTTTTTCCCGATTGCTCGGGTCCTTCCCGCGCATATCATTGTCTTTTTTGACGCTTTCCTTGCTTCAGGCCTGCACTTCAATTCCAGAATTGAAGCCTGCGGCGGGCCTTGGCGAAGTTCTGAAATTTCTTGCTGAAAAACACAATATTTGCGGCGTCGCGGTCGCAGTCGTCAGGGCGGGAAAAGTTGAGCAAACCGAGACCGCTTCAGCCTGCCGAGGCCTTTCGCCGATAGACTCGAATAGCATCTTTCAAGCCGCGTCTTTGAGCAAACCCGTATTCGCCTATGTCGTTCTCAAAATGGCGCAACAGGGAAAAATTGACCTTGACGCCCCTGTAATGCGTTACCTGCCGCAAGGATATTTTTCCCGGCCCTATCCGTTCCTGTCAAACTTTGACGCCAAAACCAGTCCGGTTACCGATCCGCGGTTGAGCGTCACAACGGTGCGAATGCTCCTAAACCACACGTCCGGCCTTCCAAATTGGAGCGACGGTCCACTGGGGTTTGACTTTACGCCTGGTAGTCATTGGCAATACTCAGGAGAGGGTTACGTGCTATTGCAACGCGCTGTCGAGGCTATCACGCGAACTCGGTTGGATGTGTTGATGGACAGCTACGCGCTCCGGCCACTCGCCATGAACGACAGCAGTTATGTTTGGCGATCAGAATTCGAGGGGCATTTTCAGCGCGGCGACAACGGCCAAGATAACTCCACCTTGACGTTCTCCGAGCCGATTGCGCCGGCGACGCTCTATACCAGCGCAAAGGATTATGGGCGTTTTATTGCCGAAGTTGTCGCCGACAAGAATCTGATCAGGACCACTTTGGCATCCGCGGTTCCGGTCGATGAGAGCCTTCACCTCAGTTGGGGCCTCGGTTGGGGGATTGAGCAGACTGCAAACGACACTCTGATTTTTCAGTGGGGCAACAATCCCGGTTACAGAGCCTTCGCCATTGCATCGGCAAAAACTGGAGACGGTCTCGTGATCCTGACCAACAGCGAAGACGGGATGGCTCTCGCCGAGCCCATCACGAAGTTTGTTTTGCCGGGCGAGCATCCAGTCTTTAGATTTTACATGTTGCAGGAAGGCGTCGCCGGCGTTCTCTGCGCGACGCTAGGTGTTTGTCCGTAGAGTAATCGGAACGAACAAGAAGTCTATTATCTCGTAGCACAACCTATGCCGCCAGTCTGAAATAAGAGCAGACTGGCAGCTTATAAAATCGCCGCGTCCCGGCTGCAGGCCATCGCCTCACTTCACAAAGACATAAATGTCGACGTCGACATTGGCGTCTTCGGCGGGGTTGAGGTCAGTCAGATATTCCTCGATGAACAGATTCTTGGTGTCGAGGCCTTTCTCGTCGAGATAGGCGGTGATCGCCTCATAGGTGGCGTCGATCTCGTCATAGGAGCCGCGGTGCTCGAATTTGAGCGCCTTGCCGTCGGGCGAGGAGCCGATCTCGATCCCCTCGGCGAGCTTTGTCTTGCCGTCCGGGGCCTTGGCCAAAGGCAGCATGGCCTGGAACTGGAACCCGTTGTCGTCGGTCTTGGTGAAGACCGCGAGGGGGCGGCCGCTCGCCGCCAGTCCGGCCTTCCGGGCCGCTTCGGTCACTTTTCCTATGCCGTCGCTGAGCACTTTGGCGGCGTCGTCCCATTTGCCCTCGCCCTTGATCATGAGAACCGGGCGCGCGGGCACCTCGACCATCTGGCTCTGCACGCTTTCCGCTGGCGATTCCGCTTCGCCCTTGTCGGTCGGAGCCGACTTCTCTTCCGGCTTTTCGGGGCCGGCCGCGGTCGTGGGGGCGGGGGCAGCGGGGAAGAATTTCTTTTGCACGAAAAACGCGCCGACCGAGAGCAAAAGCAGCAGCGCGCCGACGAAACGCCAGTGGCCCGCGAGACGGCGCAAAGTGGACCGAAAATCGTTGAACTCGTCGAGAAAGCCCATTGATGCGTCCTTATGTCTTTCCCCCACTCTGGCGCGCGGGGGGCGCTTCTTCTATACAGGAGCGGCTTGACGTTTTCACCGGCAAATCAACAAACACGGGCAATGACCCATAAGCTCGACCGTCGTCCGATCCTGCGCATGAACGGAATCGGAAATGAAATCCTGGTGCTGGATCTGCGCGGCTCGGACATCGTCCTGGAGCCCCAGGAGGCGCGCGCCATCGCGCGACAGCCCGGCCTGAAATTCGATCAGCTCATGGTGTTGCACGACCCTCGCGGCGAGGGCGCCGACGCGGCCATGCGAATCTACAATATCGACGGCTCGCTTTCCGCCGCATGCGGCAACGGAACCCGCTGCGTCGCCTATGCGCTCGCCCGCAACGGCGGCCCGGAGCGGCTGCTGCTCGAGACCGACGCCGGGCCGGTTCGAAGCCGGCGCGAGGCCGAGACGGTCTTCACCATAGACATGGGGCGCCCGCGACTCGCCGCGCGCGAGATTCCTCTTTCGCGCGATGTCGCCGACACCACGGCCGTAATGGTGGAGCCTAAGGTCCAGGGCGCGCCGAACTTCTTTTGCGCCGTCAACATGGGCAATCCCCATGCGGTGTTCTTCGTCCCGGACGCGGCTGCGGTGGATCTGGAAACGCTCGGTCCGGCGCTGGAGCGCCATCCGCTTTTTCCCGAACGCGCCAATATTTCCTTCGCCCAGCTTCTTACCGGCGAGACGATCCTGCTGCGGGTCTGGGAGCGCGGCACGGGCGTCACCAGGGCTTGCGGCTCCGCCGCCTGCGCCACTGTCGTCGCTGCGGCCCGCACCGGGCGGGCGGGGCGCAAGGCGGTCGTAAAGCTGCCGGGCGGCGATCTCGCCATAGCCTGGGGCGAGGACGATCACGTCCTGATGACCGGCCCCGTCGAATTCGAATTCGAGACCGAACTCGACGCCTCCATGTTCGAGGAATGCGCCGCGTGAAGGCGTCCGCGCCGGCGGTCGACGTCGTCACTTTCGGCTGCCGGCTGAACATCGTCGAATCCGAGGAGCTGGCGCGCCAGGCCCGCGCCGCGGGCGAGAGCGATCTCGTGATCGTGAACACCTGCGCCGTCACCGCCGAATCCTCGCGTCAGGCGCGCCAGAGCATCCGCCGCCTGCACCGCGAGCGGCCCGACGCCAAAATTATCGTGACCGGCTGCGCCGCCACCATCGCGCCTTCGGATTTCGCCGGGCTGGAGGGGGTCGCGCGGGTCATCGCCAACGCCGACAAGAGCCTCAACGCCGGCGAGAGCAGCGCTTGGAGCGCCGCCCGCGCCGCCACCGCGAGCGAAGGCACGCGCGGTTTTCTTTCGGTCCAGAACGGCTGCGACCATCGCTGCACCTTCTGCGTCATTCCGTTCGGTCGCGGTCCTTCGCGCTCGGCGCCGCCGCCGGAGGTTCTTCAAGGCGCGCGAGGACTGCTGGAAGCGGGCAAGCGGGAGATCGTTCTGACCGGGGTAGACCTCACCTCCTATGGCGCAGACCTTGGCGACGGCGTCACGCTGGGGCGTCTGGTGCGACTGCTGCTGAAGGAATTGCCTGAACTCGAGCGTCTGCGCATTTCCTCCATCGACTGCATCGAGGCCGACCCCGATCTCGTCGCGGCCATCGCGGAGGAAAAACGGCTGATGCCTCATCTGCATCTCTCCCTGCAGGCAGGCGACGATCTGATTCTGAAGCGGATGAAGCGACGCCATTCCAGCAGCGAGGCGGTTCGCTTTTGCGAGGAACTGCGCGCGATGCGGCCCGACATCGTTTTCGGCGCCGATTTCATCGTCGGATTCCCCACCGAGACCGAAGCGATGTTCCGACGCACGCTCGACCTCGTGGAAGAGTGCGGATTGACGCATCTTCACGTCTTTCCTTTTTCATCCCGTCCGCAGACTCCGGCGGCGCGAATGCCTCCCGTGCGCAGCGAGGAGATAAAGGAGCGCGCCGCGCGGCTGCGCGCGTTGGGGGAAGAGCGGCGGAAGGCGCATCTTTCCGCTCAGCATGGCAAGACGCTGCGCCTTTTGACCGAGCGGGGCGGCGCCGCCCGCGCGGAGGATTTCACCCTCGCACACACCCCCGGCCTGCCGCCGGGCCAGATGCTGGATCTGCGCGTGAGCGGCGACGACGGCAAAGCGCTGCTGGTGGTGTAGGGGAAAATCGTTTCGCCATTCGGCGGCATTCCGTGGCCTGAAAATAAAGAGACCGCCAGCGGGCGGAACGCTGACGGCTCCTATCGTTCGACGCGGGTGCTGCGGCTAGAGGGAAAGCCGCTCGCTGCCGATCAGGACGACTTGCGCATCAGGATGAGAGCGCCGCCGACGACGATCGCGATCATCACTCCCGGAATGAGGTAACCCATGACTTCCTCCCGTGTTTCGCCTCTTCGGGCGTTAATGGCGTCGGGCGCTGGGTGCGTCTCAACGCAACATGCAGCTTTTCGGAGCTTTGAAACTTTGTCAAGCAGCCCAGAAGAGCTCCGTTTTGCGGGACCTCCTTTCGCTGGCGCAGCAAAAGCAGTAATATTAAACGGCTCTGGACGTCTTTCTGCGCTCTCCCGGCGTGTCGCGTGGTCTGGCGTCCAGGGACGCTCTTCGGGATCGCGAAAACGAGAAATCGCGCTGGCGGTCGGTAGAGTTCAACTCCGACCCGCCGCCCGATCGACTTCTGAATGCGCTCAACCTTGTGATTTCTCCTCGACGGAAGACCCGTCTGGCGGATGAGCGCCGTAGCGTGCGCCGGTCGTTTCTTTCTACCCACGGACTGCGGGCAGCCGGCGAAGGCCCCGTTCGAAACGGAAAACCATAGATGTCCGGCTACAGCCAGTTTGCCTTGGAAATCCTCGAGATTATCTGGATCAATATTCTGCTTTCGGGGGACAACGCCATATTGATCGCGCTGGCGTGTCGCCATCTTCCCCCGCAGACGCGCCGTTGGGGCGTGATCCTCGGCGCGCTCGGCGGCGTTGTTCTGCGCATCATCTTCACGCTCGTCATTGTCCAGCTCATGGCGGCGCCGCTGCTCAAGGTCATCGGCGGACTGCTGCTGCTGGGCGTAGCCATAAAGCTGCTGGTCGACGAAACCGACCACTCGGGCGTCGAGGCAAAAACAGATCTCTGGGGCGCCGTCACGGCCATCGTGGTCGCCGATGCGGTGATGTCTCTCGACAATGTGATCGCCATCGCCGCGGCCGCGCAGGGGCGCATGGAGCTGATCGTTTTCGGCCTCACCGTATCGGTGCCCATCGTCGTGTTCGGCGCGGGCGCCTTGCTCAAGGTGCTCGAGCGCTTCCCTGCGCTGGTCTGGGCCGGCGCGGGCGTTTTGGGCTGGGTTGCAGGCGAGATGGCGGCGAGCGACGCCATATGGAGCCATATGGGCCTGGAGGAGGCGAAGTTCGAGACCTTGAGCGCGGCGGCCGGATGCGTGTTCGTGCTCGCCGTTGCCGCAGCGGTGGAGTGGCTTCGCGCGCGCCGCGCGGAATGAGGAGGTGTTTTTGCGCGACGCGCCGCCTCTCCGCGGGGGAGAACGGCCGTCAGCCGTGCGCGCCCTGCCGGGCGATGGGCTGGTTCGGATCGAGATTGAGCGAGCGCTGGTAGGATTCCTGAGCCTTGGCCCGATTGCCGCTGCGGTCATAGGCCAGACCGAGCCAGGCCCAGGCGACCGCGCTCTTGCTGTCGACATTGAGGGCGGCGTTGAAGTCTTCGATCGCCTTGTCGTATTTGCCCAGATTCACGAGGCTTTCTCCGCGCGCCTGATAGGGCGCCGCGGCGAAGGGATCGCGGTCGATGGCGTTGTCGAAGTCGCTGACGGCGCGGGCGTTGTCGCCGCGTTTCTGGTGTATCAGGCCGCGCGCATGGAAAGCCTGCGCGTTTTCGGGGTTCAGACGGATGGCGGCGTCGAGATCGGCGAGCGCCTGATCCAGACTGCCCTGCGCGCGCAAGAGATTGGCGCGGCCGATATAGGCCGGCGCGTGATTCGGATTGGCGGAGATGGCGCGATCGAAGTCTATCCGCGCGAGATCGTCGCGCTTGGTCTGGCGATAGGCCAGGGCGCGATTGGTGTAGGCCGCCGCGTTGTTGGGGGAGAGCTGGATCGAATGGGTGAAGTCGTCGATCGCTTCCGGGAAGCGGCCGGTGCGCGCATAGGCGACGCCGCGGGTATTATAGGCTTCGGCGCTGGAAGGATTGCGCCTGATGACGTCCGAGAGAGATTCGATATTGGCCGAGGCCGCCTTGGGATCGGTGTCCGAGACCTCGGCTATGCCGCGCCCGGGCGGCCGAATGCCGCCGGCGGTCTCGCATCCCGCCAGCGCGAGCGCCGCGAGGGCGCCGGCGCCGAGCAGGGCGAGCTGGGGAAATCTGCGGCCGGCCGCCAACAAACTCTCGCCCATGCCGACTGAACCTCCCCAACGATATCCATAAAACCGATTCGCCCCGGCGCGGCTCGTCAGGCCAAGCGGTCCGATGACGCGATATTTGGACCCGTAGGCTTAATCAATCGTCAACGGGCGGCGCCGAAAGCCGGCTTCGCCTTCATGGGCAGAAGGCCTTCGCGCTGCAGCTTCTTGCGGGCGAGCTTGCGGGCGCGGCGCACGGCCTCCGCCTTTTCGCGGGCGCGCTTCTCGGACGGCTTCTCATAATGCCCACGCAGCTTCATTTCGCGGAAGATGCCTTCGCGCTGCATCTTCTTCTTCAGCGCCTTGAGAGCTTGGTCGACATTGTTGTCGCGAACGAGAACTTGCACGAAGCGATCCTTGGTTGCAGCGGCCGGCGTGTTGCGGCCGGGGGCTAGAATGGAGGGAACAGTAAACCGGGCGCTGACGGAGCGCCTGATCCGTAGCAGCCGGCTTAACAGAATCGGGCCGCGGTGTCCATCCGGAATTAGGGTTTTGGGGCTCAAATGCCGGATCAGGGCCGCCAAAACCGCGGCGCTTGGCGGCGTCTGGCGGTTATATTATAACATTCCGCATGAGCCATTCGCCGCCGACCACCGCCCATGCTCACGACCACGCCCGTCATCGCCCAGCCGCGATTCCCGGGCGCGCGGAGCCGCGCATATCGGCTCTCGGGCGTTCCGGTCTCGAGCGGCTGTTTCACGCGGCGATCGTCGTCGCGCTTCTTTGGGCCGCCGTTTTTTGGGCGATGAGCTGATGCAAGCGGCTGCACCCATTCGCCTTGCCGATGTGACGCTGGGTTACGACCGTCACCCCGCCGTGCATCATCTCACCGGACTCATACCGGCCGGCGCCCTGCTGGCCGTCTGCGGCCCCAACGGCGCCGGCAAGTCGACCCTGCTCAAGGGAATCGCCGGGCTCATCCCGCTGCTCGGGGGGCGCATAGACCGCGGCGGGCTCGGCCCCCGCGACATCGCATATCTGCCCCAGGCGATGGAGATCGACCGTTCCTTTCCGATCGACGTCCTGGACTTCGTGAGCCTCGGCGCCCTGCGGCGCAAAGGATTGTTCGGCCGCCTGGATCAGGCCGAGCGGGAGCGGGTGAGCGCGGCGCTCGCCGCAGTTCGGCTGGAAGGCTTCGAGAGCCGGGGGCTCGACACGCTCTCGGGCGGCCAGATGCAGCGCGCGCTGTTCGCGCGGCTGATCGTCGAGGACCAGCAGGCGATTCTGCTGGACGAGCCGTTCGGCGCGGTTGACGAGGCGACGACGGAGGATCTCCTGCATCTTATCGGCCATTGGCGCGACGAAGGCCGCACCGTCGTCGCGGTGCTGCATGATTACGAACTCGTCCGGCGCGTCTTTCCCCAAACCCTGCTGATTGCGCGGGAGCCCGTGTTCTGGGGCGCGACCGCGGAGGCGCTGACGAGCGAGAATCTCGCCCGGGCGCGCGGCATGGTCGAGGCCTTGGACGAAGCCGCGCCCGTTTGCGGCCGCGACAGCGGAGAAGCGAGGCGCGCCAATGCTTTCTGATCTGCTGATCGCGCCCTTTCTCGACTACGCCTTCATGCGCCGGGCGCTGGTCGGCTCCATCGCCCTCGCCATTTCGGGCGCGCCTCTCGGCGTGTTTCTCGTCCTGCGGCGCATGTCGCTGGCCGGGGATGCGCTTTCCCACGCGATTCTTCCCGGAGCGGCGCTCGGTTATCTCGTCGCGGGCCTTTCGCTGCCGGCCATGACCATCGGCGGCCTCGTCGCCGGGCTGGTCGTCGCGCTCGCGGCGGGCGCTGCCGCGCGTTTCACCGCCTTGCGCGAGGACGCTTCGCTCGCGGCCTTCTATCTCGTGTCGCTGGCGCTCGGTGTCAGCATCGTTTCGTTGAAGGGCTCCAACGTCGATCTCCTGCATGTGCTGTTCGGTTCGGCGCTGGCGCTCGACAACGCGGCCCTGCTCCTGCTCGCTGGGGTGGCGACGCTGACGCTCTTCACGCTGGCGTTCTTTTTCCGGGCGCTGGCGCTCGACACGCTCGATCCTCTGTTCCTGCGCTGCGCGAGCGGGCTGGGGGAGACGATTCCCTTTTTGTTTCTGGCTCTGGTCGTGCTCAATCTCGTGGCTGGGTTTCATGCTCTCGGCACGCTCATGGCGGTGGGAATCATCATGCTTCCGGCCGCCGCGGCGCGGCTCTGGACCCGCGATCTTGCGGCGGCCCTTCCGCTCGCCGCGGCGCTCGGGGCGCTTTCGAGCTATGCGGGGCTGGTTTTTTCGTTCGGGTCGGGGGCTCCGGCCGGTCCCGCCATCATCCTCGCGGCGGGCGCGATCTATTTCTTTTCCCTGGGCTTCGGCGGCGCCGGCGGGCTGATGCGCCTGCGCCGGCCGCGCCGCCATCTCGAAAGGTGATCATGAGCCTGACCCGTCGCGCACTGATCGCAGGGGCCGCCTTGGCGCCCTTCAGCCGCGCCCTCGGCGGCGAGGAGCCGATCCCGGTCGTCGCCAGCTTCTCGATCCTTGGGGATTTCGTGAAGCAGGTAGGGGGCTCCGCGGTTTCGCTTTCGACGATCGTCGGCCCGGACGGCGACGCCCATGTCTACGAACCGACGCCGGCCGACGGCAAAAAGCTCCAGCGCGCCAAGCTCGTCTTCGTCAACGGCCTCGGCTTCGAGGGCTGGCTCGACCGGCTCATAAAGGCCTCGGGGACGAAGGCCCGGGTCGTCGTCGCGAGCGCAGGCGTCACGCCGCGAGAGCTGGAAGGCGCGCCGGACCCCCACGCCTGGCAGGATGTCGGCAATGCGCGCCGCTATTTGGTGAATATCCGCGACGGCCTCGCCGCCGCAGACCCCGGGCGCGCGGCGCTATATGACGCCAATGCGGCGCAATATCTCAAAGAGCTCGAGGCGCTCGACGCCGAGATCAGACGCGAGCTCGGGGCGATCCCTGCCGACCGTCGCCGTGTCGTCTCGACCCATGACGCCTTCGGCTATTTCTCCGCCCGTTATGGCGTAGAATTCATAGCGCCGGAGGGGCTTTCGACCGAGTCCGAGCCGAGCGCCAAGGATGTCGCCCGAATAGTGGATGCGGCCCGGAAGGAAAAAGTCGCAGCCGTATTTCTGGAGAATGTCGTAGATCCGCGCCTCGCGCGGTCGATCTCGGCCGATTCCGGCGCCAGGATGGGCGGGGCGCTCTATTCGGATGCGCTTTCGCCGGCGGGAGGCCCCGCGCCGGACTATATCGCTATGATGCTCCATAATGTAAGAGAGCTGGTGAAAGCGCTGGGGCGGTGACGGGAAGGCTCGCGCGTCGCCCGCGAGAGCCCAGGGCCCGCCGGTCCCGCAATGGAGAAGATCGATTTGACCGACAGGATCCCCGTGACCGTCATCACCGGCTATCTCGGCGCCGGCAAGACCACGCTGCTGAACCGCATCCTCACCGAACAGCATGGGCGGCGTTATGCGGTGATCGTCAATGAATTCGGCGAGATCGGGATCGACAACGACCTCGTCGTCGGCGCCGATGAAGAAATCTTCGAAATGAACAACGGCTGCATCTGCTGCACCGTCCGTGGCGATCTCATCCGCATCATAGAAGGGCTGATGCGCCGGCGCGGCAAATTCGACGCGATCATCGTCGAAACCACGGGGCTCGCCGATCCGGCTCCGGTGGCGCAAACCTTTTTCGTCGATGCCGACGTGAAAGACGCGGCCCGGCTCGACGCGGTGGTGACGCTGGCGGACGCCAAATGGCTGCTCGACCGCCTCAAGGACGCGCCCGAGGCCAAGAACCAGATCGCCTTCGCCGATGTGATCGTGCTCAACAAGACCGATCTCGTGACGCCGGAAGAACTGGAGGAAGTCGAGGCGCGCATCCGCGGGGTCAATCCTTACGCCCGGCTGCTGCGCGCCGTAAAGGCCGACGTGCCGCTGAGCGCCGTGCTGGATCAGAACGCCTTCGAACTCGACCGCATTCTCGAAATCGAGCCGAATTTTCTTGTCGTCGAAGAGCATGATCACGACCACGATCACGGGCATCGCCATCATCATGACCACGATCACGAGTGCGGCCCCGAATGCGGCCACGATCATCATCATCACGACCACGAAGATCATGGCCATGAAGAACACAGCCACAAAGAACACAGCCACGCCTTGAAGGCCTATCACGACGAAGACATCCAGACCGTCGCGATCGAGCATGGCGGCGAGGTCGATCCAGAGCGTTTCGTGCCCTGGCTGAACGAGCTGACACAGCGCGACGGGCCCGATATTCTGCGCTGCAAGGGCATCATAGCTTTCACGAACGAGCCCCGCCGCTTCGTGTTCCAGGGCGTGCACATGATCCTGGACGGCGATTTGCAGCGCGAGTGGCGGGCGGATGAAAAGCGCCGTTCCAAGCTGGTTTTCATCGGGCGCAAGCTCAAGGAAGCCGAAATCCGCGAAGGTTTCGCACGGACGGTCGCCTGATTGCATCCCGCGACCTTTTCGGGCTCGCCGCCGCAAAAGGCTTTCAACCCTTGCGGTTTACGCTAAGGTAAAGCCTCGCATGCAATGTGCCCCGCCTGATCCCACCTTGAGCAAAGCCTGCGGCCGATGCTGAAACGTCTGTTCGAATATTATCTTCTGATGTCGCGCTGGCTGCTCGCGCCTTTTCTCGTCATGATGACCTTGTGTCTCGCGGCGCTGATGGTGAATGCGGCCAAGAAGACCTTGACCGTCGTCGCCATTCTGGCGAAAGATGAGAGCGACCATGTAACCTTGGAAATATTGAACATCATCGACGTCACGCTCACGGGCGCGCTTCTCGTTCTTGTTTCGGTCTCGGTCTACGAAAATTTCGTCTCCCGCGTTTCAAAAACGGAATTCTCCGGCTGGCCCGATTGGATGGGGAGCATCGATTTCTCGCAGCTCAAGCTGAAGCTCCTTTCGACCATCGTCGCCATCTCGGCGATCAAATTGCTCGAAGCCTTCATGGATCTGTCCGAGACCTCCGACCGGGATCTCTATTTCTACATGGGGATTCACCTGACCTTCGTGGCGTCCACGGTGGCTTTCGCGCTCGGCGAGCGTCTCTCGTCGAGCCATGGCTCCCATGGCGAGGCGACCTCCCAAAGCGAGACATACAACCCCTGAGCCTTTCGGCCTTTTAGAGCGCCGCGATCTCCCAAAACGCGGCCCGCACAGGATCGGGAGCCGATACATTTAATTTGGACGGCGGGACAAGGATTTATTTTCTCTGCTTTTTTCCTGTTCCTGTCATCTCGCTGTAATGCTGTGGTGAGACATGCGCTCCCGATTGAAACTGTTTTCAATAGGGAGACCGTCCAAAATGAAGAATCGTCTGCTCGCCTCCGTCACGGCGGCGGCATTGGCCTCGACCAGCGTGGGACCGGCCCTGGCCGGAACGACGCCGAGCCTTGCTCAGAATTCGCCGAACTACAGCAGCGGTCTGGTGCGCCACGTTCTGCTGATCAGCATCGACGGCATGCATTCGCTGGATTTCATCAACTGCGCCAGCGGTCTTCCGTCCGTGAACAACGGCCAGCCCTATTGCCCCCATCTCGCGAGCCTCAAGGCGACCGGCGTCAATTATCTCGACGCTTCGACTCCCCGCCCGTCGGATTCTTTCCCGGGGCTGATGGCCATCGTGAGCGGCGGCTCGCCCCGCACCGTGGGCGCCTTCTACGACGTGGCCTATGACCGCTCCCTGCAGCCCCCGGCCGTCACGACCGGCAACGGCGTCCAGGCCGGAAGCTGCAAGCCCAATCAGGTTCCGACCGGCACGACCACCGAATATGAGGAAGGCATCGACATAAATCAGGCCTATCTCAACGGCGTCGGGCCTACCGGCGGCGACGGCGGCATCGCCTCGATCGATCCCAACAAGCTTCCGCGCGATCCGGCCGACAACTGCCAGCCGGTCTATCCCTGGAACTTCGTGCGGACCAACACGATTTTCGGCGTGATCAAGGCGGCCGGCGGCTATACCGCCTGGGCCGACAAGCATCCGTCCTATTCGTCGGTGGCGGGCCCCGGCAACGGCGGCAATCTCGACGACTTCTATTCGCCCGAGATCAACTCGATTCCGGTTTCCCTGCCGGGCGTCACCACCGCGAGCGGCCTCAGCTGCAGCCCGCTTCCCGACCAGACCGCGGTGGGATCGAGCGCCGACTACACCGTCAGCTTCCAGAACATCCAGTGCTACGATCAGCTGAAGGTCAACGCGATCCTCAACCAGATCAACCGCACGACGCATGACGGCTCGCGCCACGCGCTCTACCCCAATCTGTTCGGAATGAATTTCCAGTCGGTCAGCATCGGCCAGAAGCTCATCGAGAAGACTCTGAATCCCAAGGTCAAGGGCGGTTATCTCGACAATGCCGGCACGCCCACGCCCGCTCTGCTCAGCGAGATCCAGTTCGTGGACAGCGCGATCGGCCAGATGATCGGCGCGCTGAAGGCCACGAATTCCTTGCTGAACACGATGATCGTGATTACGGCGAAACACGGCCAGAGCCCCGTGGACAATCCGCGCTTCACGGAAATCACCACGAACGGACCGGTCACGACCTCGCCCGCCACGATTCTGGACACCGCCGGCTGCCTGCCTGCGTCCGAGTCGCCCTCGAGCAACGGCATCGGTCCGACCGAGGATGACGTTTCGCTGATCTGGCTGAACAACAGCAGCGCTGCTTGCTCGGTTCCGGGCGCGGTCGCCCTGCTCGAGTCGCAGTCGCCGGCCTCGAACAATATCGCCGGCATCGGCCAGATCTTCTCTGGTCCGGCGCTCTCGCAGCTGTTCAACGCGCCGGGCCTGCCGCCCTACGGCGACCCGCGCACGCCCGACATCATCGTCGCGCCGAATGTCGGAGTCACCTACACCGGCAGCAGCAAGAAGCAGGCGGAACATGGCGGCTTTGCGCATGACGACACCAATGTGATGCTGCTTCTGTCCAATCCGCTTCTGCGCCCCGGGGTCGTGACCACGCCGGTGACGACCATGCAGGTCGCTCCGACCATCCTGAAGGCCGTCGGGCTCCAGCCGGAGGATTTGCAGGCGGTTCAGATCGAAGGCACCCAGGTTCTTCCGGGCTTCTCCGTCACGCCCTGATAGGCAGCGGTCGATCGGCGCTCGCCGGCAGGCGGCGCAAAGACACAGAGAGCGCGGCGGCGACGCCGCGCTTTCCTTTTGTGCCGGGCATGGCGTGGCGGGTGCTATGGAGGCGCACCGAAGTCCGCAGTCGAACGCGCTCCGAATCTCCTTGATGGAGCAGTCCTTTTCTAAAAAACCGCTTCGCACTTATTGGGAACATGCTCCAGCTAGCGCTGAAACGCCGGATCGAGCGCGGATGACAACTCATCCAGCGCGGGAGCAGCGGCGTTCCCGGCGCGACGGGTAATGGAGCCGTAGAGCGCCACGAGGCGTTCGCCGAAAGGCGTCAGCTCGGCGCCGCCGCCGCGACGCCCGGGAAAAGTCGCAAATACGGGGGTCTCGAAAGTGCGATTCATAGCGTCCACGACGAGCCAGCATTTGCGATAGGAAACGCCGGTCGCACGGCTGGCGCCGAGGATGGAGCGCTGCTTGCGCACGGCCTCGATCAGCATGATGTCTTCAGGCGATAATCTCCCGCCGTTCGGAAAGTTCAACGTCACTTCGATCAGGGCAGGGGCCTTCGTCTCCGCGCTGGGAAGAAGCGATGGTTTCTCCGACGGTTTCGTC
Source organism: Methylocystis heyeri (assembly GCF_004802635.2). Classification (NCBI taxonomy): domain Bacteria; kingdom Pseudomonadati; phylum Pseudomonadota; class Alphaproteobacteria; order Hyphomicrobiales; family Methylocystaceae; genus Methylocystis; species Methylocystis heyeri. Next base: position 1,770,300 of record NZ_CP046052.1, on the reverse strand, counting down.
GCCATAAGTCCTCTTGCTATTCGGCGATCGCATTTGAAGACAGGCGCGGAGCGATACGACTCCGCAGCGCCCCCGCCGTCGCGTCGGCGATGGCTCTCCCGCGTTCGTCCGTGCCGGTCCATTCGGCGCTGCGGCCTCGCGGGTCCAGTTCGGCGATTTTGACGCCATAAGGAATTTCCGCGCCGTCTCGCGCCACGCCGCGCAGAAAACCGTCCATCGGCGCGCGCATGGGCATGCCGTCGAGATGACCGATCACATAACCTTTGAATATTCTGGCGCCGATGTCGAGCGGCGTGCGCCAAGGCCCGCTGCGGTCGGAATAAATGAAGCGCTCAGCCCCGGCTCCGCCCAACCGGCGCGCGACATGGTCCGCCGCGCGGGTCGCTCCCGCGCTCAGAAGGCTTCCGGTCGCCTGCGGATGGGTTTCGACCGCGACATCGCAATTTACGCCGGCGACGAAGCTGGGGCCGAGTCCCACGGTCGCGCGGGCGATGCGCCGCAGGTCGGGCGTCGCCTGATATTTTTGCATGCGCGCGTCGATCAGAGCGTCGAGCGCGCGCATCGCCATCAATTCAGTGAGCTGCAGCGGCGTCACCGCCACGCAGCCGGGCTGCCCGAGCAGCACGGCGATGTCGAGAAGGCTCTCCGCGCGCCGGCCCTCGATGCCGTCGACCTTCGCCATATCGTCGTAGAGGGCGTCATGAAAGGCCATGCCGCGTCGGATCACGGGCGGATGCGGATCATGGCTGAGAACGACGAAATAACCGTCCCAGGCGAGCCGTACGGCGACCGCCGATGCGATTTCATTTGTTCCGAGCACGATCGCCAGGGGGCGGCTCGGCTGGGCGAAAAGGCGAAATATGGTCCCGTCGCGCATCGGTCTGGTCTCCATGGAAAGCAAGCTCCCGATGTGGTCGCAGACCATTTTTCGGAAAACCGCTTCAACCTGAAATTTCAAGCGGGCGACCGCGGCTCGCAATGGTTTTGCGAGCAAGAACCGCCTGGCGATTTTGTGCAAGCAAGCGCCGAGCCAGATGCGGCAGTCCTTTGATTATAACCGCTTATGCAATTCTGTGGTCCTTTGGCGCGCCTCTCCCAGCCAAAAAAGCTATATTGACGACAATATAACTGAGCCGGCCGGCCAAAGCTGTAAAGAAAACGACAATGCGTCGAACAATGAGACAAATCTCATTGAAAAATAAGGGTGTTTTCCGCGGCGCAGGATTTGCTTGTCGGGGAGCGCAATCGCGCGCAGGAGGATAGAATGCAATTTGAGTTTCCGCCGGTGGAAGACGCGGCCGAATGCGCCGCGGTGGAAGACGCGATAAAGGAATGCGTGAGGGTCTTTTACGAAAAAGGAGCGGCCGATCCCCTGCTCGGCCCGATCTTCGCCGATACGATCCACGACCTCGAAAAACACCGCGACATCGTCGCCAACTTCTGGTCGAAGTCCTTGCTCCGCACCGAGCGCTACGACGGCCATCCTTTCGGCGTACATGTCAATCTTCCGGTCGAGCCGGAGCATTTCGCCCGCTGGCTGCAGCTTTTCACCGAAAGCGTTCGGGAAACCATGCCCAAGGCCCAGGGCGACCAGGCGATCGCCAAGGCCTCGCACATGACTCAATGTTTTCAGTCGGGCCTGTTTCCCTTCACCGGCGCCGACGGCAAGCCTTCCCGCACCCCGCCGCAATAGCGGCGGGCCTTATGCGGAGGAGGGGTTATCGGCGCAGGGCCCAATCCAGCCCGTCTTCGAGCCGGTCATTGCCCCAGAATACCTCGCCATCGACAGTGACGAGGCAGGGCGCGCCGGGCAGGCCGATCTCGATCGCGCGTGCGCTTTGGAGCTTCAGGCGTTCTTTATTGTCGGGGTTCTGCGCGCGGACGAGAACATCGTCGGCGTCGAGGCCCAGCCCATCGAGGATCGGCGCGAGCGTGGCGGGCTCGGCGATCGGCCGGCCTTCGCCGAATTCGGCGCGGTAGACCTTGCGCGAAAACGCCGGCCTCTCATCGTCGCCGAGAACCAATGCGATGCGCGCGGTGAGCAGGCTATGCTGCGGAAAGGGATCCGGCCGGACCAGCGGCAAGCCCATTGAAGCGCAAATGCGCTCCATGTCGCGCCACATGTAGCGGCCCTTGGCGGGGTAGATGTTGAAGGGCGAGTCGCGCCAGCCCTGCGCCACAAAGATCGGCCCCAGCAAAAACGGCCGCCACGTCACCGCAACTCCGCGCGCCGCCGCCAGAGCCTCAACCCGCATCGCCGCAGGGTAGGAATAGGTGCTGGCGAATTCATACCAGAAGTCGATGCTGGTCACTTCACACCGTTTCTTTCTGATTGAATTGTATGGTCATCGCGAGGAGCGCAGCGACGCGGCGATCCAGAAGGGGCGCTCGGGCCTGGATCGCTTCGCTTGCGATGCCGCCAATTGATCAGGCGGAGCCTTTATTCCCACACCTTTCTCGTCGCATTCCTCAGCCAGCGTCGCGTCTTGGCGTCGATCAGCGGCGACAGCGTCTTGCGCACGTTCGCGTGATAGGCGTCTAGCCAGGCGGCTTCTTCCTCCGTCAGCAGCGATGGCTCGATGCAGTTGAGATCGAAGGGCGCGAGCGTGATGGTTTCGAAGCCGCGCATCTCGCGCTCGCCGCCCTTTATCTCGCGCGGTTCGACGACGACGAGATTCTCGAGCCGAATGCCATATTCGCCCGCGCGATAATAGCCGGGCTCGTTGGAGAGGATCATGCCCGGCTCCAGCGACGTAGAGCCGAATTTGCTGATGCGCTGCGGCCCCTCATGCACCGAGAGATAGACGCCGACGCCATGGCCGACGCCATGGTCGAAATCGAGGCCCGCCTCCCACAGATGGCGCCGCGCGAAAGCATCCAATTGCGAGCCGGAGACGCCCTTTGGAAACACTGCGCGCGCGATGGCGATATGCCCCTTGAGAACGCGGGTGAAATGATCGCGCAATTGTTTCGAGGCGCGGCCGACGACGACAGTCCGGGTGACGTCGGTGGTGCCGTCGAGATATTGCGCGCCGGAATCGACCAGATAGACCCCGCGCCCGATCTTTAGATTGCTGCTCTCGCTGACCCGGTAATGCGGGATCGCGGCGTGAGGCCCGAAGGCGGAAATGGTGGGAAAGGAAATGTCACGCAGCTCCCCGCCTTCGCGCCGGAAAGTCTCGAGCGCCTCGGCTGCGGAAATTTCCGTGAGCTTGCCTTTGAGCGCTTCCTCCTCGAACCAGGCGAGGAATCGCGTCAGAGCCGCGCCGTCGCGAATATGCGCTTCGCGCATGCCGGCGAGCTCGGCCTCATTCTTGATCGCCTTGGGCAGCGCTATCGGATCGTCGGCGAGCTTGGCTTTCCCGCCCGCTGCGCGCAGGGCTTCGACCAGCTTCGCCGGCGCGGTCGCGCTATCGAACAATATGGTCTCGCCCCTGGCGCCCGCTTCGCGCAAATCTTCAGCCAAATGCTGAGGCGGCGCAACGCTCAAGAATTTCTCCAGCGCCGCTTTCACTTTGTGGGAAAGCTTCGCCTCATCTGCATAGAGCGTCGGGGTTCCGTCCGCGGGCAGGAGCGCGAAGGCCAGCGCAATCGGCGTATGGGCCACATCGGCGCCGCGAATGTTGAAAGCCCAGGCCAGCGAATGCGGATCGGAAAGCAGCAGCGCGTCGACGCCTTCCATTTTCTTGCGGATCAGCGCGAGCTTGGATTTGACGCTGGCGCCGGCGTGGCGCGCGGGATAGACCGAAATCTGTCCCTGCGGCGCAGGCGGCCTATCGTCCCAGACCGCGTCGATCGGATTGCGTTCCACGGCGACCAGCGCAACGTCCTTGCCCTCCAGCGCTTTGGTGAAACGCTCGATCTGGGCGCAGGTGTGAACCAGAGGATCGTAGCCGATCCGTGCGCCCTTGGCGGCGTGTTCGGCCAGCCAGCGCGCCGGCTGGATTTCCGCGATATCCAGCGGCGCAAAGAGCTTGTCGTCGATCTCGCCGCGCACTTGCAGGACATAGCGCCCGTCGACGAAGATCGCCGCCTCATCCTGCAGAACGACGGCGAAACCCGCCGAACCGGAAAAGCCGGTCAGCCAGGCCAGGCGCTCGGCGCAGGGCGCGACATATTCGTTCTGGTGCTCGTCGGCGCGCGGGACCAGAAAACCGTCGAGGTTTTCTTCGGCGAATTTGGCGCGAAGAGATTTGAGGCGGGGCTCGCTGGCGTCGCTATGGCTGGCGTCGGCGAAGGTCTGGAATTTTGCTTCGAACATGATGCGAGGCTAATCCCGCCGGGCAGGGGGAGCAAGCTTCTCGAAGCGCGGGAGCAGGACTTCATCTGCGCTCGCGAGGCGGGCATCCACGCGAAATCCTGTTCAGACATATAAAGATATAGGACAAAAGCTCCGACTCGGGTTAGGTTCGTGTAATGCGGCTTTTTCTGCGCAGCCTCTTCGAGGTAATTGACATGCTGAAGAATTACTTTGTCGCCGCCTTGATCGTTGTCCCGCTCAACGGTACGGCCAGAGCCTCGGGCTCCATCGCGGTCTGGGTCAGCGGCTCTGGCGCCGACGCCCCGGGCTGCGGCAGCCTGACCGCGCCCTGTCGGCACTTCCAATATGCTCACGACAATGCGCTCGGCCCCGATGGCGGGGATATTCTGATTCACGATTCCGCCTCCTACGGCCCGCTGACGATCACCAAATCGGTTTCCGTCATCAACGACGGCGTGGGTACGGCGGGAACGGGAGCCGCTTCGGGGCAGATCGCGATCGCAATCAATGCGCCGCAAGCCAATGTCACGCTGCGGGGCCTCAGCATCGACGGCGTCGGCGGAGCCTATGGCGGCGTCAATGCCTATACTGTCGGCAGTCTGACCATAAAGAACTGCTTCATCCAGAACTTTACGCAATATGGCATAAACTTCACCGGAAACTTCAACGCCGTTAAATATTTAATTTCCGACACGGTAATCCAGAACAATGGCGTCGCCGGCATAACCATGAACAGCTTCCCCAACGTGCTTCAGGGCAACATCAGCAACGTCAAACTCTTCAACAACGGCATAGGATTACAAATCGCGATCATAGCCTATGGCGAGTCGTTTCAGGCGATGGTTTCGGACACGATCTTCTCCGGCAACGGCACGGGGCTCTCCGTGTCGGGGCCGGGAGCGCTCGCGGCGCTGCGCCGCTCGATCATCACCTGGAACAACACGGGCTATAATATCTCTGGCTCCGCAATTGTGCAGACCTATCAGGACAATACCGTCAACGGCAATGCGGGCAACGTCGGGTCCCTGACGACGGTCGGCAATAATTAAAGTAAGCGCCGGTTCGTCCGGCGCAGGCGGCTAGAGCGCGTTTGGTTTAAACAAAGTCGAACGCGCTCCAAATCTCATTGACGGAGCATGTTCTTTTCCAAAAAATCGCTTCGCACTTTTTGGGAACGTGCTCTAATAAAACCCGCCGCCCGCCGCCCCTTGGCCTACCCAAAAACATTCGCGCCCCGGAAGTGCCGGGGCGCAAAGTCTCGCAGCGTTACATGTTGGGATAATTGGGGCCGCCGCCGCCTTCGGGCGGAACCCAGGTGATGTTCTGCGCCGGGTCCTTGATGTCGCAGGTTTTGCAGTGGACGCAGTTCTGCGCATTGATGACGAAGCGGGGATCGGCCTTGGCGGCTTCGTCGCCATAGACCACCTCATAGACTCCCGCCGGGCAATAGAGCCGCGCCGGCTCGCCGTAGCGCGGCAGGTTCTGGGCGATCGGAATGGTCGGGTCGGTGAGCTTGAGATGCGCCGGCTGGTCTTCTTCGTGGTTCGTGTTTGAGACGAAGACCGACGACAGCTTGTCGAACACCGTCTTTGCCGAGAGCTTTTGATAGACCTTCGGCGTGATCTCTGCGAGCGGCTTCAGCGCGGCGTAGTCGGGCTTGCCGTGCGCCAGCGTGCCGAAGAAGGAAAAGCCGAACAGTTCGTTGGTCCACATGTCGAGCCCGCCGAGCGGCGCGCCGATATAGGTGCCATAGGTCGACCACAGCGGCTTGACGTTGCGCACCGGCTTGAGGTCGCGCCCGATCTCGGAATTCCTCCAGCCAGCGTCATAATCGGTCAGCTCGTCATGGGCGCGCCCGTCCGCGAGCGCTTTGGCCGCGGCTTCGGCGGCGAAGACGCCGGAGAGGATGGCGTTGTGCGAGCCCTTGATGCGCGGGACGTTCATGAAGCCCGCCGTGCAGCCGACCAGCGCGCCGCCGGGGAAGGCGAGCTTCGGCACGCTCTGCCAGCCGCCTTCGGTCAGCGCGCGGGCGCCGTAGGAAAGGCGTTCGCCGCCCTCCAGCATCGCCGCGACCTTGGGATGGGCCTTGAAGCGCTGGAATTCGTCGAAGGGAGAAAGGGTGGGATTGGAATAGTTGAGATGGACGACGAAGCCGATCGAAACCAGATCCTCGTCGAAGTGGTAGAGGAAGGAGCCGCCGCCGGTGTCGGGATCGAGCGGCCAGCCGAAGCTGTGCTGCACCAGGCCCGCCTTGTGCTTGTCCTTGGGGATGCGCCACAGCTCCTTGAAGCCGATGCCGAATTTCTGCGGCTCGGATTTGGCGCAGAGATCATATTTGGCGAGGATCTGCTTGGTCAGCGAGCCGCGCGCGCCCTCGGCGAAGATCGTGTATTTGCCGCGCAGCTCCATGCCGCGGGTAAAACTGTCCTTGATATGGCCGTCCTTGGCGATGCCCATGTCGCCGGTCGCGACGCCCAGCACTTCCCCGCTGTCGCCGTAGAGGATTTCGGCGCCGGCGAAGCCCGGGTAGATTTCGACCCCGAGGTTTTCCGCCTCGCTGGCGAGGAAGCGCACCACATTGCCGAGCGAGCCCACGAAATTGCCGTGGTTGTTCATCAGCTTCGGCATAAGGAAATTGGGCAGGCGGATCGCGCCGGTCTCGGTGAAGACAAAGAAATTGTCTTCGTGCACCTGCGTTTTCAGCGGGCAGGCGTCATTGTTGCGCCAGTCGGGCAGCAGGCGGTCGAGGCCCACAGGGTCGATCACCGCGCCGGAAAGAATATGCGCGCCGGGCTCGGAGCCTTTTTCGATCACGACGACGGAAAGATCGGGAGAAATCTGTTTTAGGCGAATCGCGGCCGCGAGGCCAGAGGGTCCCGCCCCGACGATGACCACATCGTAATCCATTCCCTCGCGCGGCGGCAGTTCCGTGATCTCAGAGCCCATGATTTCTCCCTCTTGGCGGCGTTGAGCGGACCGGACGGCGGCGGCGCCGACCTTTTCCGGCCTCTTTGCGCCGGAACATAGCCCTTTTTTGCCGCCTGCGCCAAAACCGGGGGCGGGCGCTGCGCTGAAAAGACGGGCGCCGATAGCGCGGCCGCCGATTCGCCTTTATTACCGGGCTGGCGGAGGCCTTGCGGGCCGTCGCGAGGGAGCGAACGCCATGAAGCGCGCCGCCGCCGCGGTTGTCCTCGGTCTTGCGATCCTGTGGTTCGTCTTCGGCGGCGCCCGCCCCGAGGACGGCGCCTATCTCGGCTATGTCGAGGGCGATCTGCTTTACATCGGCCCCATCGAGGGCGAGCGGCTCGGCGCCCTCTCGGTCGAGTCCGGCGATCAGGTTGCTGCCGGGGCTCTCCTCTTTGAGATGGAAACCCCGCTGCTGGAGGCCCAGCGGCGCGAGGCCGCCGACCGCATCTCGCAGATGCGGGCCCAGCTCGAAAATCTCCAGGCCGCGCTCAACCGGCCGCAGCAGGTCGCGGTGCTGGAGGCGACGGTCGAGCGCAGAAAAGCCGAGCTGCTTCTCTCGCAGCAGAATTTCGAACGCCAGAAGATCCTCTATGCGCAAAAGGACGTCTCCAAGGCCACCTTGGACAACGCCCAGATGGCGCTCTCGCGCGACGAGGCCAACCTCAAGGAGGCAGAGCGCCAGGTCGACGCCGCCTTGCTCACCGGCCGCACCCAGGAGATCAGGGCCGCCGAGGCCGCGATGCAGCAGGCCGGCTCCGCGCTCAATCAGATCAAAATCCGCATCGAGCGCCAAAGGGTCCATGCGCCGGCGGCGGGCGTGGTGCAGGAGGTGTTTTTCAGGCGCGGGGAGACGGTGACGGCCGGCCAGCCGGTGTTGAGCCTGCTTCCGCCGGAAAACCGTAAGGCGCGCTTTTATGCGCCGCAGGCGCGCCTCGCCCGGTTCAGGCTCGGCGGGCGCGTGCGCGTGGCCTGCGACGGCTGCGCCGACAATCTGTACGCCAAAATTTTCTATATATCCGGGCGCGAAGAATTCACCCCGCCTGTGATCTTCAGCGACGACGAACGGCAGAAGCTGGTGTTCAAGATCGAGGCGCGCATGGAGGGCGCAGCGACCGAGCTGCCGCTCGGCCTGCCTTTGCGCATCTATCCCCTGGCGCAGGCGGCGAAATGAGCGCGCCCGCCCCAGACGTCGTCATAGAGGTCGAAGGGCTGACCAAGGTCTTTGGAACCAGGAAGGTCGTCGACAATCTTTCCATGCGCGTCGAACGCGGCATGATCTATGGCTTCCTCGGCCCCAACGGCAGCGGCAAGACCACGACGATCCGCATGCTGTGCGGGCTTTTGACCCCCGACGCCGGACGCGGCTCGTGCCTCGGCTACGACATCCTGACCCAGCAGGACGAGATCAAGCGGCGGGTCGGCTATATGACTCAGAAATTCTCGCTCTACGCCGATCTCACCATTCGCGAGAATCTGGAGTTCGTCGCCCGCATCTACGGACTCGCCGATCCGGTCGCCGCCGCGGCCGCCGCGCTGAAACGGCTGGGCCTGCTTGATCGCGCAGGCCAGCTCGCCGCCGAACTCTCGGGCGGCTGGAAACAGCGCCTGGCGCTCGGAGCCTGCACTCTGCCCGATCCCGCCCTGCTGCTGCTCGACGAGCCTACCGCCGGCGTCGACCCCAAGGCGCGCCGCGATTTCTGGGACGAGATCCACCACCTCGCCGCGCGCGGGCTGACGGTGCTGGTCTCCACCCATTATATGGACGAGGCCGAACGCTGCCACAGGATCGCCTATATCGCCGGCGGACGCCTGCTCGTCACCGGGACGATCGGCGAGATCATCGCCGATGCGGGGCTGACGACCTATGTCGTCACGGGGCCGCAGCTCGATGAGCTATCGCAGAAACTGCAAAAAACGCCCGGCGTCGAAATGGCGGCCCTGTTCGGCTCCGCGCTGCATGTCTCTGGGCGCGACGCCGCGCTGCTGGCCAATATTGCGCAACAATTCGGCGCAGGGGCGCCGCAGCGCTGGACGCCGGGCGAGGCGACTCTCGAAGACGTGTTCATCGATCTGATGATCCGCGCCGGGGGAGCGCCGCTATGAGCGGGGCGGGAGCGCCGCTTACCGGCTATCGCGCCGCGCTTCAGCGCCTCTATGCGGTTTTTCTGAAGGAGTTTCTCCAGCTGCGCCGGGACCGCGGCACCATGGCGATGATCGTGTTCATTCCGCTGATGCAGCTGATGCTGTTCGGCTATGCGATCAACACCGATCCCAAGCATTTGCCGACGGCGCTCCTGGTCCAGGACGACGGACCGCTCGCGCGCAGCGTAGCGGCGGCCTTGCGCATGACCGATTATTTCGCGATCAAGCGCGCAGCAAAAAGCGAAGAAGACGCGGATCGCATGATCCGTTCCAACGAGGTGCAGTTCATCATAGAAATTCCCGCGGACTTCGACCGTCGCCTCGTGCATGGGGACAGGCCCGCCGTGCTGCTCATCGCCGACGCCACCGACCCCACGGCGACGGTGGGCGCCGTCGCCGGCGCCAATGGCGCAATGGCGGGCGCGCTAAGCCGGGAGCTGACCGGGCCCCTCGCAAGGCTCGCCCAGGGCGCGGCGCCGTTCGAATTGCGGGTGCAGGCGCGTTACAACCCGGCCGCGGAAGCGCGGCGCAATATCGTGCCGGGCCTGATCGGCACCATATTGACCATGACCATGCTGATCTACACCAGTCTCTCGGTCACGAAGGAAATCGAACGCGGCACCATGGAGACTCTCCTTTCGATGCCGGTGCGGCCCGTGGAGATCATGCTCGGCAAGATATTGCCCTATGTCGCGGTGGGCGCCGTTCAGATGACGATCATCCTGCTCGTCGCCACCCTGTTCTTTCATGTGCCGATCATGGGCTCGCTGGCGACGCTCATTCCCCTGACGCTCCTGTTCATCGTCGCCAATCTTTCGATCGGTTACACATTTTCAACCATCGCCAGCAACCAGATGCAGGCGTTTCAAATGTCCTTCATGTTTTTCCTGCCGAGCATGCTGCTCTCGGGATTTCTCTTTCCCTTTCGCGGCATGCCGGATTGGGCGCAGGATATCGGCGCGATTCTGCCGCTGACCCATTATCTGCGCATCGTGCGATCCGTAATGCTGAAAGGTTCGGGCTTTTCAGATCTTTCGACGGACACCGGCGCTCTCGCGCTCTTCACTCTCGCGGCCATGACCCTCGCCATCAGCCGGTTTCGACAGACGCTCGACTGAACCCAGAATGGAAATGTCAATCTCTTGACGCAAGTTCCTTCAAAGCTCACCATATCAAGGTATTCAGCGGAATTAAGGAGGTGAACATGAGCGCGTTGGAGGCGCTGCCCTGGCAAATATCGTTTGCGGCCGGCAACATAAAAGAATACTTGCGTGAAGCGAAAGAAGCACGGAAACTCGATGAGGCTATTACAGCTCTCGCCAAGATTGACACTCAAGTGGACGCCCTCATCGAGGCGGCATTGACGGCATGTGCCGAGCCTGAAATTGAGGAAATCGGAACCGAAGGGCTGTGAGAGATCAGCGGGTTTCCTGTTGCATTGAGTTCTAAATACTTGGCGTCTTTCAAATGATACTCTATTGTTGCTTCGTTCTGTTTTTATGGCGCCGTTGACGGCGAATGCTCTGGAAAAAGGCCAACCGGGCCGAACACAAACCCCGTCACCGCGAAGAAAATTGCACTTGGCGCGCGTTCCGCGCCTGTGGAATCATGGCCCCGGGATGATTGCCGTCGAGGCGTATTTCGGTCGCAAAAATCCGTAAAATTCGGGGCGGACGCCCCTTGAGGAAACGGTCCTATGGAAAAACGCAGCGTCAATCTATGGCTCGCGGCTCTGATCGGCTTGTTCTGCTGCTACTATCTCTGGTCCTTTTTCGTTTCCAGCCGATACCAGGCGCTCTGCAACATGACCTATTGGTTCGCGACACCCGCCCAGGTCGAAAGCTGCAAGGAAATCAAGTCGGAACTGGACAACAGATAACCGGCGGCGCAGGAGGAACGGAGCCGATGAGGACGAACGCCAGTCTGATAATAGCGTTTCTCCTGCTTTCAGGACGACTCGCCCTCGCTGAGGAAATTCACCTCGATTGCGCGCGCACCAACCAGACCGTCATGGTCGACGTCGACACGAACCGCCGCTTCATGCAGCTGATGTGGGGGCAGGGGGTCGCCGAAGAGTATCAGAACGGCGAATCTTATATCTCGGGTCCCGACGCCTTCGGCGAAAAGCAGAAGGTCACCTATGTCCTTTCGGTGGATAAGGATGTCGTGACTTTCGGTCAGGATCGCGCCTGTCTGCAGAGCGGGAGCAAACATCCTTGCGCGGAGAAGAAATCGCGCAACACGCTGGATGTGAAACGCGGCGAGCTCAGATACGACGACGGCGACGAGATCGCGATCCTGCATTGCGTTCCCGCTCCGCCGGGAAGGCAATTTTAGTTCGGGCGGAGAAGGCCTATCGCCCGGTCGGTTCCGGCTTTCCCGGAACCGCGCGAGGCCAGCGGCGCGGCCGGGGAAGCCGATCGGAAAAGACTGCGCCTTCGCCCACCGCCACCGTCTTGATCATCGCCCATGCGCGCAGGCCCGGCTCCAGCGCCAGGCGCTCGACAGATTCGCTGGTGACGAGCGCGTAGAGCCGCACCGAGCCGAGATCGAAAGCGACGCGCACGAAGGGAAGCTGCAAGGGCGCGACCTCCACTATGGTTCCCGGCAGGCGATTGGTGATCGAAACATCCATCGGCCGTGAAAGGGCGATGGAGACGTCGCGTGCGTCGATGGCGATTCGAATGCCGGCGCCGATGGGAGCCTCGACCAGAGGAACGCGCAGCTCGCCGTCGCCGATGAACAGAGTCGAAAGTCCGTAATGGGCGTCATGGCGCAGCACGCGCGCATCGAGCGTCGTGACGGCGTGGGGCGGCTGCTCTTTTGCGCGCAGGATCGGCATATCCTCGGGCAAGCGAAAACCGGACCAAATGCGAGCGCCTGCTCCGCAATGCGCCGCGCGGAGACTGCTCCCCGCGCGGCGGCAGAGGCGTCAGAACGTCGCTTTCACGCCGAGGTAGAGGCTTCGGCCCGGTTCGGGATAGCCCCAGGTGAAGGTGTAGCCCGTATCGAAGAGATTGCGCACGCCGGCGGAAATCTTGAGATTTTTGTTCACCTGATATTCCACATTGGCGTTGACCTTCACGAAGGCGCCGGTGCGGTAATAATAGGGCAGGCCGATGTCCGTCACCGTCCAGCGCGAGCCGCTGTATTCGATGCTCGGCGTAAGCGTCAGCCCTTCGATGGGACGATAGCCGACGAAGGTCAGTATTTTGAGGTCCGGCACGCCGATTGGCTGGAAGTTCAGAATATAGGGCGCGTAGACATGCCTGTGTTCGACCGAGAGATTGCCGCCGATCGACAGATCGTCCCGCACGGCGTAATCGGCGGTGATTTCGCCGCCGAAATATTGGCCGTCGCCGACATTCTGGCTTTGCGTGACGCCGGCGCCGTATTGCGGAACCGGCACGGACTGAATCAGATTGCGGATGATGTCGTAGTAGACGTCGACCGTGATCTTGCTGCGCGGCGCGAAATTGCTGGCCCAGCCGAGATCGAAGTTGATCGCGCGCTCGGGCGCGAGAGCGGGATTGGAGGTCGCGCCGCCGAACTGCGTGCTGAAGCGCTCGAACAAAGTGGGGAAGCGTTCGCGATCGGAGACGTTGAAATGCACGTTGTCGGTGTCGTTGTAACGATAGACCGCAGCGCCCTGGAAGTTGGGGGCGGTGCCGTCGTTGACGGGATAGTTGACGACTCCGAACGGGTAGGGCGACGTTTTTGAGGGAAGGTTCGAGTTGAAGTCCTGCGCCTGGCGCAGGTGACGCCAGTCGTAGCTGAAGCCTTGCACCAAGTCGATCTGCGGGATCGGATGGTAAGTGTTCTCCAGCGCGATCGAATAGACGTCTTCCAGCGACGTCGTGGTCGGCTGGGTATAGCAGACGACATTGGGGATGCAGCTCGAGATCCCCTTGAAAGCGAAATACTGCTGGGAAGGATGGTGGCCGTCGAGGCGGTATTCGAGACTCGTCTTGAGAGTGTCGACGCCGGCGATTTCGGTTCCGGCCTCGATCGCCGTGCCGAGCGCATAGTCGTTATAGACGCTGTTGAACGCCGCAGGGGTGTTCTGCAGGTTCATGTAGATGTTGCTATAGGAGTCGAGGCTGTTGTCGAACGTGTTCCAATAGCCCTTGAGCTTCACATAGGAGGCGTCGCCGACCTTGGTGTTGGACAGGAAGTAGAGGCTCTGGGTGTTCCAGAAGGGCCAGGTCCAGTATTTTTGCGCGGAAAGCGGGTCCACGACATTCAGGGGCGCGCCCTTCTTGCCCTCCTGATGATTGAAGGTGAGCGAATATTCGTCGGTTGCGTTGGGCGTCAGAGCGACTCGCGCGCTCAGGTTCCAGTCATATGTTCCGGTCTGGTTGCGGAAACCCCAGCCCTGGACGTTGGTCGACTGGAAGCTGTCCGGCAGCATCCATCCTTTTTCGTCGCGCCACACGCCGCTGAGCTGAGCGTAATAGCCCTGCTGCTTCGTGCCGACATAGGCCGAGTTCATCACGCCTTCATAGGTGCCGTCGCGGCCGAAATCCAACCGCGAGCGGGCGTCGATGTCGATTTCCTTGGTCGGCTTGCGCGTGACGATATTGATGAGGCCGCCCATCGCTCCCGGTCCGTCGAGCACCGACACATAGCCCTTGGAAATCTCGATCGCGGCGATGTTGGGCGTGTCGAAGCGGGCGAAATCGAGCCGATTGTCCTGCGGCAGATAGACCCTGATCCCGTCGACGGTGATCGGAACCTGCCAGCGGTCGAAGCCGCGCACATAAATGTTTTGCTCGTTGCGCGCAGAGCCGGTGGTGTTGCTGTTGACGCCGGCGGCGAGATTGACCGCCTGATCGAGGGTTTCGGTCGCGAAGGTTTCGGTCTGGCGGTTGCTGATCGAGACGCCGCCGTAGTTATCGGTCTTCTGGCGCGGGGCGGGACCGTTGTCCGCGTTCTTGTTCTCGTCGGGCCGCAGCGTGACGGCGCCCTTCTGTTCGCCCACCGCGCTTTGGCCGAGCTGGAACGGCTGAGTTTGACCGATGTCGATGTCGGGCAGCGCTTCCTGCGCGACGGCGCCGCCGGAAATGAAAGCCAAGCTCAAGCTTTTGGCCAGAATCGTAGTACGTTTGAGCATTTTCATGCGCTCAGCCCCTGGAGTGCAGTTTCAGAGTGAATTGAGAAAGGCGAGCAGCGCCTCGCGTTCGCCGCTGGAGAGCTTGCGAAAGGCGCTTGCCGCCGCCTGTGCCTCGCCCCCGTGCCAGAGGATGGCCTCCGTGAGGCTGCGGGCGCGGCCGTCGTGCAGATAGTCGCCGCCGTCGCCGAACTTTCCGGCGAGGCCGAGGCCCCACAGCGGCGGCGTGCGCCACTCGCGCGGGCCGGCGAGGAAGTCGGGGCGGCCGTCGGCGAGATCTTCGCCCATGTCGTGCAGCAGCAGGTCGGTGTAGGGATGAATTTCTTCGCCCTCCACCCCGGGCAGCGACGAAAGGGCGGCGAGCGTGAAGCTTTCGCGATGACAAGCGGAGCAGCCGCTGGCCGCAAAGAGCGCTTCGCCCTGTCTCACGCCAGCGTCCTCCGCGCCGCGCCGCGCGGGAGGGGCCAGCGCCCGGATGTAGAGAAGAACCGCGTCGAGTTGCGCTCTGGAAAGCTCGATATTGCGGTCGTTTTTTGCGGCCGCGAGGCAGGCGGTTTCAGCCCCGGTGCAGGTCGCTCCCGGAAAGAGGCTCGAGCTGATCCCGATATCCTCGGCGAAAGCCCCGGCGATCTGTTGTTCCAGGCTGGGCTGATTGGCCTTGAGGCCGAATCGCCCGAGCTTCACGGCGCCGGACGCGACGTCGAAAACGTAATTGGCCTTGCCCCCGTTTTTCGTCCCTTCGACAATCTGTTTCTCGGGCACGGCCTCCAGAAGGCCCAAGCCGAAAACGGGCGGGGCGTTGCGCAGCGAGGTCATCGCCGAAGCGCCCAGAGGCCCGTAGGCGAGATCGGTGACCGCGACCCGCGGGCGGCGCATCGGGACGGCCGTTCCGTCCGCGAGCGCAGTCTCGAAAAACGCGTAGGACAGAACCGCGCGGCCTTCTCCGGGGACGCCGGGTACGCCTTCCGGGTTGAGCTGGCCGCCATAGGCGGGATGGGGGGCAGGACCGCCATGAGCGTCGGCGCCCGGAACGGAGAGCCGCAGCACCATAGACCGGGCGACTCCGCCCGCATCCTCAGGCGCCGCGCCGCGCCCGTTCCTGGCGTGGCAGGCTATGCAGGACAGCCGATTATATAGCGGCCCCAACCCTTCGAAGTCCGGATGATCCTGCGACGGACCGATGACCCAGGCCTGGCGGAAGACGCCGCTTCCCTTGTGGAAGGTCTCGATTTGCGCGCCGCCCAGGGTCGCGAAAGGTTGGTTGAAGGCCTCGCCGCTCAGGATCGGATTTTCAAATCTCCCGGCCCCGGTCAGAACGATCAGCGCGCCAACGGCGAGAAGCCTTCTCACAGCGCGGCTCCCGCCAGAAGCTCCTTCGCCTTGGCGTGAGCGGCGTCGATTTCCGAGCGCCATTTCTGCGTAATCGCGGGATCGATCTTGTCCCGCGCGGCGTAGCTTTCGAGGAATGACGGATTGGCCGCGTCTCGTGCGGAAACCGGAACAAAACCGGCGAGACGACGCGCTTCGGCCAGGGCCGGAGGCGTCGCCTCGCCGGAGTGCTTCAGCTCCGCCGCATGAAGCTCTCGCCACAGGGCGGCGGTTTTCTCGCGCCGCTCTGTAATTAAAATATCAAACAGGCTGACGACCAGTCCCGGCCTGCGCCTCCCTATCTCGAGATCATAGGCGGCGATGGCGCCTTTCGGCAGCGTAAAGGGATCCACCAGCGCGGCGGGCTTGTCGACGTAGGCGTCTGGCCGGGCGGGATGGCGCGAGCTGCCATTCTCC
The DNA here is from genome assembly GCF_004802635.2 of Methylocystis heyeri. Taxonomy (NCBI): domain Bacteria; kingdom Pseudomonadati; phylum Pseudomonadota; class Alphaproteobacteria; order Hyphomicrobiales; family Methylocystaceae; genus Methylocystis; species Methylocystis heyeri. The sequence continues at coordinate 1,754,035 of NZ_CP046052.1, read as the reverse complement.
ATCATCAGCCTCTGGCCCTGGTTGGACAGCAGGAAATCCACGAAAGCTTTGGCGAGATCGGGGCGTTTGGTCGAGGCCGTGATCGCCACATGGGCGGGCAGAAAGGCGGTTTTCGCCGGATAGACGAAATCGACGGCGAGCCCGTTCGCGCGGGCCTGCGAGGCGAAGAAGTCTATAGAGAGACCGAGCGGCGCGCGGCCGTCGGTGACGTCCCGGGTCGGCAAATGGCCGGCGTCGAGCAGTTGCGCATTGGCGGCGATTTCGCTGAGCAGCGCCCAGCCCTTGTCCCAGCCTTCCGATTGCAGAACGATGTCGTAGAGGGCCGGAGAAAAGCCCACCTTGGCGGCGTTCGGCATGACGATCTGGCCGCTGTAGGCTGGCGAGGCGAGATCGCGCCAGCTTCGGGGCGCGTCGAGCCCGCGCTGCTTCAGCAGGGCCGGATTCGTCACGATCCCGTAGCCTGCGACGTCGTAGGCCTCGAAATAGCCGTCCGGATCGGAGAGCTGCAGATCCTGCAGTTTCCCGGGCAGCGCAGCGCGGTCCACCGCGATTTTGCGAAACGCCGAGCGCTCGCGCAGCATGAAGAAATTATTGGGGGAGGGCGCCCAATAGACATCGGCGCCGCTCTGGTCCGGCTTGACGAGATAATCGAGGGCGTCGCGCGTTTGCTTCCAGACGAATTGGATATGCGCGTCCGGGTGGAGCTTTTCGAACTCCTCCTCGTAGCGGATCGTCAATTCCTCTGGAAAGCTGGTCACGACCTGCAATGTGGCCGTTTGCGCGCCGGCGGGGCGAGTGAAGGCGGCCGAGGCGGCGAGAGCGCCGAGCAAGACTGATCTGCGGCTGGGGGTGTGAAGACGCTGCGCCTTCCGCCTCATCGTCGTATCTCCGTAATACATAACGATAAGTAAAGACGCCCCCAGACGGCCTGTCAATGAACGGGCGCCTGCGCAACGAGCAGAAAATGTTGAAATTTAAGCCTATCGGACGAATTTGGCGTCCGCTGTGGTAAAAATGTAACTTTTTTACATAGCGTTGCGTCGGACCGGCGACGCCGGGTCGCCGCCCCGCGGATCAGTCGACCGCGAGGATCACATTGGCGGGGCTGAAGCTCGCCACCGCCTCCACGCCTTCGGAAAGTTGCATGTCTTCGGCGGTCTGGCGCGCGATGACGGCGGTCATGGTCTTGCCGCCGCCGATGTCGAGCAGCACCTCGCAATTGCGCTCGGCGTCGATGCGCCGCCGCACAACTCCCTTGAACCGGTTGCGGCCGGCGGGTTTCTCGGGGTCGAAGGGTTCGAGGCTCACGAAAGAAGATTTCACCAGCGCGAGCGCGCGGCGGCCGGGGACGAGCTCCAATTCCTCGGTCGCCTCATTGGTCACGATGGCGTGGATGACGATCTCACCGGAGATTTTCAGCGTCACCTCGACGTCGACCGGCCAGCGCCGCACCGAGACGACCTCGGTCTGGAAGACGTTGCGGGTGGAGATTTTGATGCCGAGGCTCCAGAGCGCGAATTCGTCGTGGCCGGCGAGGCCTTCCTGAGCGATCAGCGAGGAGATGCGCGACATGCGCTCCTCCAGCCGGTGGAAGGTTTCGATGAGACGCCTGCCTTCCTCCGTGACCATGGCGCCGCCGCCGCTGCGGCCCCCGGCCTTGGTCACGAAGGCCGGGCTCGGCAGCAGATTGTTGATGGCGTCCACGGCGTCCCAGGCGGTCTTGTAGCTGAAGCCCGCGATTTTGGCGGCCTTGGTGATGCTGCCGTGTTCGGCGACCGCCTCGAGCAGCTTGATGCGGTCTCGCCCAACCAAGAGCCGCCCTTCGCTGCGCAGCGCCAGAAGGGCGTCGATCTTGTTGGCGGTCATGCGGCTGTTCTCCTTTAAGCCAATCCTGTCGTGATGTGGCTAGGTTGTGCGCCCACTCGATCGGTGGCGATTTCATCTCGATTCAGCTCCGCCGCCGCGCGGAAGCGCCGCATTGTAGCGGATTCGCGGCGATAGAGCGAAGCGTTATGCGTCCCGCGCCCGGAACCGGTTCGATGTCCGGAATATATGGCGCCGGTCGGGCTCATGGTTTCAGCAGATAGGAGCCGACTATCGCTGCTGAGACAGCCAGCAGCAAGGCCGTAAAATGCGCAATCCAGCCCCAATATTCGCGGGGCGATTCACCGCGCCTGATCCAGCGCTGGTTGGTGTAGAAAACGCCGGTCGCCAGCGCGATGGGAAGGTAGAGCGCCAGGCCCAACATCGCGAGCGCGCCCGGCCAGTTTTCCTGAAGGTGGCGCAGAAATCCGGGCGACATGACTCAACCCTTTCTTCGCTCGGACACCCCGGGCTAGAGCTGGACGAAGGCTAAAATTCGACCACGTCGATATCGGCGCCGGGGAGCCGCTGCGCGATCTCCGCGACATGGCGATGATGAGTGAAGAGGATCGCCTGCCGCTTGCGGCCGAATTCGGCCAGAAGGCCCAGTGCGCATGCGGTTCTCCGCTCGTCGAAGCTCGCCAGCAGATCGTCGCCGATAAAGGGCAGCGGCTCGGCGGCCCGCAGCTCCAGCAAAGCGAGGCGCAAGGAGAGAAAGAGCTGGTCGCGCGCGCCCTCGCTCATGCCCGACACCGGCACGCGGGCGCCGTTCTCCCGTATGCCTATGAGCGACGGGGCGTCGTTCTCGTCGAAATCGGCGCCGAGCGAAGCATAGGCCCGGTCCGTTGCGATCGAGAAGAGTTCCGAGGCCCGTTTCAGCAGCGGGTTCTGCACGGCGGCGCGATGACGCTCGATGGTTTGGGCGGCGAGGCGAGCCGCAGCGGCGCGCACCAGCCAGCGGGTGGCGATTTCGCCGAGCCGGACGCCCGCTTCCGCCCTTTCCAGGGCGGCTCCCGCCGCATCGCGGCCGGCCGAGAGGGTTTCGAGAGCCTTTTCGGCCTCGTGCTGCGCGGCGGCGGCGCGCTGGAGGTCGTCCAGGGTTTGCCGCGCGTCGATCTTCTGACGCTCGATGGCGCCGTCCAGCATGCCGAATTCAACATTGGCCTGTTCGTCGCGTAGTGCGGCCTCCTCCAGGCCGTCGGCGCTCTCGCAAAGGTCGCGCAGGGCGCGATCGAGTTCGTCGCGCAGGGAAAAGCGGCTTTCCAGGCGCACGAAACAAGGCGTCAGCGCGGCGTTCTCTTCCAGAGCCAGGGCGGCGCGAGCCTCTCCGACGACGCGCTGCGCCGTGGCGCTATGCTGCAGCAACTCGGCGCGTTTGCTGTCCCTGCGCCGGGCGGCCGTGCGCAGATCTTCGCGCTTGTCGCGCGCGCGTCGCGCATCGCCGAGTTTGAAGTAGAGAATATCGAGCGCATCGCGCCGCGGGCGGCCGCGCAGATCGGGCGCGGCCCGCTCGACCAGCGCCGCGGTCTTTTGCTCGAAAGCGGCGATGTCCCGCTGCATGGCGTGGATGCGATGATCGAGATCGCTCAGCCTGTCCTTCCGGGCCGGCACGCTCTGCCATATGGCGAGGGCGGCCTCCGCCTGCTTCGGCGTCGCCGCGCCGTCGAGGCCGACTGGCGCGAGGGCGGCTGGCCAGGCTTGCCTTACGTTTGCGGCTTCGGCCGTGGCCCCCGCGAGATCGCGCTCCGCTTTCTCCGCGGTTTTGCGCGCCTTGTCCCGCACAGCGACGCTGGCGCGGGTTTCGCTCCATGCCGCTTGCCGCCGGTCGAGCGCCGCGCGCGCCAGCCGGTAGAGCGCTTCGACGGGCGAAGGGTCGTCGCCGTCCCCGGTCATGTCGTTCAAAAGCCGCCTGAGCCCGCTGGCGCAGCTCTCCAACTTTTGCCTCAAGGCCTCGTTTTCATGCGCACGCTGTTCTATGTCGGCGCGGCGCTTCAGCATGTCTTCGACGCGCTCCAGCCAGCGCGCCATATTCCGGGGAGGCTTGGGGCTCACGCCGCTCGGCGCCCAGAGTTCCGCCCAGGATTGCAGCGCCTCCTCCCGGCGCCTCGCGACCTCTTCTCGCGCGGCCTGCGCCGACTTGTTCTCCAGCAGCTGGCGCCCGCGCCTTTCGCGCGCGGATTCATAACGGGCGGAGCGATCCGCGTCGGCCAGAAGAATGTCCGCCGCGGCGTCGACCGAGCGAATGGCTTCGCCTACGGCGGAAAAACATTCACGCCGCGTGGATTCGTTTTTATCGAGCGCGAGCCCGAGTCTCTGAAAAAGCTCGTCGCGGCGCCGGCGCTCTTCGCCGAGTTCCTCGCGCGTCGCCATCGCGCCGGCGAGGGAGAGCTGCGCGATCTCTTCTTCTATCCGCTGCAATGAAGCAGCGAGATCCCCGGCGCGCGCCGCAGCCTGTTTTTCCTCTTCGTCGAGCTGCGCGAAAAGCCGCCGGGAGGCCTCGATCTGGAGCGCGTCCGGCAATATGCGCCGGGCGAGTTGCTGCGGGTCGCCTCCGGGCGGGTCCAGGCGGTCCGCTTCCTCTTCGAGCGTTCTCCGCTCATGCGCCAGGGCCGCCTCGCTTCGCCGCAGCCGGTCGGCGTCGGCGGGAATGTCGGCGAAAACGCTCAACCGCTGTGATAGCGGCGCCGGATCGGTCGCCGCCTCGAGACCGGCGACCTCGGATTCGAGTTCCTCGAGTTCGCGCCGCGCGAGGCCCCGCGCCGCTTCGGCTTCGCACAGCGCGCGTTCGGCGGCGACGCGCTGGCCGACGAGTTCGCGCACCAGCGCCAGTTGCGGGGCGGTCGGCTGGCTGCCCAGCAGTTGCTCCTCGTCGGCGAGGCCGAGCTCCGCCGCGGCTTTGCGCAGGTCTTCGCGTGCGCCGCGCGCCTCGGCGAGCCGCTTCGGCAGGTCTTCTTCGTGCTTGAGCACGGCGCCGAGATCCTGCCGCAATCTTTCTATGTGCTCGCCTTGTTCCAGCAGAGTCTCGTCGACGTCGAGCGCGGCGGCCTCGGCGCCCGCCGCGGCGTCTTCCGCCTGCACCTGCGCGAGGTCCTTCTCGATCTGCGTCGCCTCGTCCTGCGCCCTGCGCCACCGGGAGAGGGTCTCGGCCTCGATTTCCGGCAGGTCGGCGAGGCCTGCGAGCTGTTCGCGAAGGATTGCGATGCGCGACAGCTTGGGGCGGGTGCGCTGGCTGCGGTGCAGGAGCGCCAGCTCCCGGCCTATGCGTTCATGTTCCGCCGTGAGAGTCCCGCGTTTCTCTTTGGCTTCATCGACGGCGCGCCGTGAGGCCTCGAGCGCCTCGGCGGTGACGATCGCGTCGCGCAGATGCGTCTCGGCGTCCTTGTATTGGTCGTAGGCGTCATAGAACGGCTTGCGGGAGCGGCGCGGACCGAAGAGTTCCTCCGCCTCGGCGGAAAGCCGCGCGCGCAGCTGCGCCAGCGCCGAGAGCTGCGCCGAGGAGGCGGCGAGCGTTTCGGCGAGACGCCCGCCTGCGCGCAGAAGCTCCCGCCCGCCCGCGCGCAGCGACTCCGAGGTCAGACCGAATTCGGAAAAGAAAATCTCGCGCGTGACCGAACCGAGCAAAGGCGCCAGCGGATCGGCGGCGAGCGGACCGTCGTTCTCGTCCAGCAGCGTGTTTTTGGCGCCTTTGCGCCGTCGCAGCGCAAGCTGTGACCCATCCGCGAGACGCAACTGCGCGCCGATGCGCAACGAAGTTTTGTCGTGCAGGAAATCATAGGCGGTGGTGTGGCCGAAGCCGAACAGAAAATCGCCGATGGCGTTGAGGGTGGAGGTCTTGCCGGCTTCGTTGGCGCCCACCACGACATGAAGCCGCGCCTGCGGCCGCAACTCGAGCGCGCGATCGGTGAAGGGGCCGTAGCGCTCCAGAAGCAGTCGTTCGAATCTCATGGCTCGCCGCTTCCCGAACGCAATTCGCCGAGCAGCCGGTCGCGCGCCTCCAGGGCGAGTTGCGCCAATCCTTCGGGGTTTCGCGGCGCGCCTTCGCGTAAGGCGGGCGGCAGTTTTTCTGCGATCTGCGCCGTAAGTTCAGCGAGAACTGCCGAAAATTCCGGGTCTTCCGAAGCGGCGGCGATGAGCGCTTCGACATCGAGAGCATCGCCTTCCGGATCGGCGCAGCGCGGGGCCGCTCGCGGGCGGGTGTCGAGCTTGAGCCGCTCGACCCAAAGCTCGCCCGAAATGCGAAAAGCGATGGCGCGCGCTTCCTCCTCGAGCTCCTCCCTGCGCGCGACCAGCCGCGCGTGAAGCGGAGTTTCTCCCCGCAGCGTCAGACGCGCCGCGAGCGGACGCCCTTCGGCGCCTGAATATTCCATGGCGAGCTGCGCCTCCATGCGCGCTGAAATTTCCGCCTCGTCTTCGCAGCCGGCGACATCGACGCTGGCGCTTGCCCAGCGCGCCGCGTCGAGCGCAATGCGCTGCGCTTCGACCACGCGGCCGTCGGAAACGGTGACGCGCATGGCGCCCTTGGCGCCCGTCTCGCGCACGTTGCGGCCCTGGATATTTCCCGGATAGACGACCCACGGATCGCGACAAACCTCCTCGGCCGCATGGACATGGCCGAGAGCCCAATAATCGTAGCCGAAGCGCGCGAGATCCTCGACCGTGCAGGGCGCATAGGATTCATGTCCGCGGGCCCCATCGAGCGCTGTGTGCAGGAGCCCGATATTGAAATAGCCTTCATGGCGCGGCGGATAGGAAGAGAGGAAATCCTTCGCGACCAGCCTTTCCGGAAAGCTACGGCCGTGCAGGCAGACGCGCAGTTCTTCGATTCGATGCGATTGCGCCGCCCGCGCGGAAAAAACTTTGGCGCTTTCCGGATAGGGCAGGGATCTCGACATCAGGCTGGCGGCGTCGTGATTGCCGTTCACGATGAATGTGGCGATTCCCGCCTGCTCCAGCCGCCCGAGCTGGCGAATGAAGAAAAGTCCCGTCGTCGCGTCTTTCCAATCCCCGTCGAAAATATCGCCGCAGACGAGCAGGAAGGAAGCTTTGGCGGCGATGGTTTCGTCGATCAGCGCCTCGACCGCCCGCCGTCCCGCCCGGGCGAACAGGGCGGCGATGGAGCGGTCCTTGACGCCGAGGCCGGCGAGCGGACTGTCGATGTGAAGATCGGCTGCGTGGATGAATGTGAAGGCCATGCGACGCCGGAAATCTCTCAAGCCTTCAGCTGTGAGCCGTTTTCGTCGAACAGAATTTCGGTGGGGTCGTCGTCCCCCATGCGGATCTGCGCCCGGGCCAGCGCGCCGCCGGGTCCGTATTCGTAACGATGCTCGAGCTCGACCTCGCCATAAACGAGCTTTTCGCAGCAAACGATCCGGTCGGACGAGTCGTAGAGAGCCCGAAAATAGGTGTTCCGGTTTTCGAGTTCTTCCGGATTCAGGGGGGACAGAAGTTTCAGTGGCAGCTTCACTCCGCTGTATGACAGGAAATAACGGTAACTCTCGGCGTTCAAGACGATCCTCCCCCCAAGCGCGCCGCCTTAAAAGGCGATGGACTTCCTGCGATGGAATGCGCCTGAGCTCTGATGATCTGGTTTTTCTCGCCGGCGCTTGCTCCACCTTAGCCTTTTTTCACCGTCATTCACATGATTTTCATGCCGCTGGGGCGAAGCGGCGCCCGCGCGCGGTCCTCGATTTATCCTAAATAAATGATTAAAATGCCTTTCATGGAATCGTTCTGGGGCGCCGGCGAAGCGCGGTTGGAAAGGCGGCGCGCAGGGCGGAATTGGAGCTCTGATGGCGCGTCGTAATTTATCGCAAGCATTTCTGATCGGGGGGGCGGCCTGCGCGCTGGGCGCAATTTCGCCGCCGGCGGTTCATGCCGAAGACCTTGCCGAAACCGTCAGGCTATTGAAGGCGCGCCTCGACGCCAATGAGGCGGAAACGCGCGCGCTAAAAGCCGAACTCGACGCCCTGCGGACCAAAAGCGCAGGCAAGAAGCCCGCCCCGGCGCGGCTCGTCCGTCGTCCGTCAGAGCCCGCGTCGCAAAGCGAGGCGCCGGCAAAGAGCGCTGCCGGGACGACTGTCGCTCCCGCACCCCTGCCGCTGCTGGTCAACCTCTCGCGCGGGTTGATGATCGAGACGCCGGATCACGCCAACAGCTTCAAGATCGGAGGACGCATTCTGGTCGATGGCGGCGGCTCGACCATGCCGGAACAGGGATACAGCAGCGTGGCGAATTTCCGCCAGGCGAGACTCGAGGTCGAAGGCAAGGCGCTCGAATATTGGAACTACAAATTCCAATATGACTTCACCGCCGGCAACACGACCAAGGTCGGCGTCGTCGGTGGCATCCGCGACGCCTATATCGCCTGGCGTTATCTCAATCCGCTGGTTTTGCAGGTCGGCCAGTTCTTCGAGCCGCAAGGCCTGGAATGGACGCAGTCGAAAAACACCACCGACTTTCTCGAGCGGGCGCTGCTGTTTTCAGGCCCCCTGCATCACATCGGCTTTGCCGCGCTCACTCACGGTGCCAATTGGAGCATCAAGGTCGGCGTCTTCACGACGAGCACGGTCGAAAGCTCTCTCGCTCCCGCCGATGGGACGCCGGTTGTCTTCGGAGTTCCGGAAACCGCCAATTGGGTCGCGACCGGCGGCGGGCAATATGTCGACATCGCCGGCAGGGCGACCTATGCGCCGATTATGGACGACCGCCGCCTGCTGCATTTCGGGGTCAGCGGGCGCTTCCATCGGCCCAACGACTCGACCGCCGCCAACGACGGCCTGCTTTCTCCAGGCGTCGGCGTGAAAACCGAAAGCAATATATTAAACGAGAATCTGCTCGGCGCGCCGGATCTCTCCTGCGGAGCGGTTTCGTTTTACGGCAACCCCGCGGTCGCAGGGAAATGCGTTCGGGATGCGCGGTTGTTCGGCGCGGAGTTCGTGGCCTCCTACGGGCCGGCGTCGTTGCAGGCCGAATATCTCGGCGCGCGCTTCGACCGCGACAATCTGGCCATCCTCACCGCCAATGCGGCGGGAAATTACGCGCCCGGGGGCTCGAGAGTCGATTTCAACGGCTATTATGTCTACGGGACCTGGTATCTGACGGGGGAATCGCGCGCCGCCGCCTATCAGGTCGACGGCCTCAATCCCGCGACCTTCGGCCAGATCAAGATCAACAATCCGCTGAGCGCCGGCGGTTGGGGCGCGTGGGAACTCGCTGCGAGGACAAGCGCGATCAACCTCGACAACGGCGCTTACGCCGGCTCTTATTTCGCCAACGTCCTTGCCTTCGCACAGGGCAATCCGGCTTTACAGAAGATGATCGGAAATTCCGGCGTGCTGGGGGGGCGCGAGCAGGACTTCACCCTCGGCCTGAACTGGTATCCCGATCCGGGTTTCCGCGTGATGATGAACTGGACGCGGGTGCTTCATCTCACCGCGCCCTGGGATCGCGCCTATCTCAACGGCGCGCATCCCAACACTGTGCTGATGCGCGTGCAAGCCGATTGGTGAGGCGCAGCAGGCGGCGGGCCTCTGCGCGTTCGGTTTCGCAGGCCCTGGATCGCGCCCTCGCGACGGCGTCGAGAAGCGGGTTATCCGCTTCGCCGCAAGATCGTGGCTTTCTGCGGCACGGACTTCAAAACGCCGCTCCGGTCGAGCGGAGTTTAAAATCAGAGTCGCAGGCTGATGCTGGTCACCGGGCCATGCAGAATAGCGTTCAAGCCGCTCGGCTGGCCCTTGATCGTTTGCGAATAGTCGACGCTGAGGGCGCGATAGCCGATCGAGCTGGTGAGCTTCAGGCCGCAGAACTCGAAATCATGGCTATAGCCGCCGTAGACTTGCCAGCTGAATTTGCTGCCGGCGCCGAAGCCGCCGATGTCGCCGCGCAATTGGAACTGCTCGCCGGGCGCGAATTCATGGCGCAGACGTCCGCCGATCACAGGGTCGATCCACTGGATATCGCCGGATTTGGCGATCGCCCAGGCGCCCAATTGATCGAGGCCGAGAAGCTGGGCGTTGGCGGCGCCGACGATGTCGAGCCGCATATTCGTGTTCAAGAACCAGTAGCGCAGGCCGGCATAGGCGTCCAATGCGGTGAAGGAATTCGGCGCGCCGAAGAATTTCCAGCGCGCAACCTCATAGCCGGCGCCGACTTCGGCGATCGCCAGCGTCAACTTCGTACGAGTGTCGGCGTTGGCGGCGACGCCGATTTCCGCGAAAGGCGAGCGCAATTGCGTCGAGGAACCGGAGGTTCGCATCTGCATCCAGATCAGATCGCCGTAAAAGCTGACCGGTCCGTTGCTGGCGTCGATCCGGCCGGAAAAGGCGAGCGGAAAGGTGCTGACTTTGTCCAGGAAGTCGATGAACGAATAATCGACTCCCAGGGTTTGGCCTTTCGCGGTCACGTTCCCGTTGAGGCCCATGGCCCAGGTATATTGGGTCAGAAGAACATTCCAGTCGCCAAACGCGGGCGCTGGAGCCGCAGCGAATTTGGGCTCCGCCAGCAGCGGCGTCGCGCCGGAGCCCGCGGTTTGAGGCTCGCTCCAGTCGAAGCGATAATTCAGGCCGGCGCGCACCACATGGCCGTCGAACCTTGTCGAAACCGAGGTGGCGTCGGCGACGCGCTGGGCTCCCATCAGCGCGCCCTGGAACGAAATCGGACTGATGTTGGCGTTGGTCAGCCCCATGGAGCCGAGGTCGTAATAAAGATATTCGAGCTTCGCGCTCAGGTTTCGCGTGAGCGCATATTCGACGCCGACGCCCGCGGTCCAGCCGGCGCGGTTTTCGAACGAGGCGCCTTTGGCTGTGTCGGAGGGGAACAGCGAGGGGACGAGATTCTGCCCGAAAGTGGCGCTCTCGTTGATTCCGCCATAGGCGAGGCCGCCTGTCGCGTAGACCAGCAGGTTGGGCAGCACCGTATAACCCAGGGCGCCGCGCACTGTTCCAAAATATTCGAGATTGCGGTTGAGCTTGGCTCCGGTGACCGCAAAAAAGGCGGGAGTTGGGGCTGGAACATAATTGGCGAGGCCGCCGCCGCCGCGCACGCCGTAGCCTTGCAGATCGGCCTCGATCCGCGCGACCCAGCGGTCGGCGAACTGCCAATTATAGCCTATGCCGCCGCCGGTGAAGAACCCGTCGAGATTGGAATTGACGACCCCCGATGCGCTGAGGGCCGAGGCAGCTCCCCAGCCCGCGAACGACTTGTCGTAGATATTCGCGGAGACGGCGTTGATCGATCGGCTCGGGGACCATGTGTAGCCGAAATCGGCGCCGATGTAGAGGCCGGTCCAGGTGAAGGCTGCAGGCGGGGCGGAGGGCGGCGCTTTGACCGAAGGCAGGTCGGCGGCCGCTGCCGGCTGGCAAAACAGCGCGGCGAAGCCGGCGAGAATTAAAAGAGATCCGCCACGCTGATACATTCCCGCTTCCCTGCTGTGAATATTTTGCGGACTGCCGATTCGCCGGGTTATAACAACTGCCGATTCGTCGCGTGCAAAACAGAAAGACGATGATTCAGACCTGCCGGCGTGTCAACGAACCCCTCGGCGCCCGGGGGCGGCGGCGGGGACTATTTCCGTGACTGTGCTATTTTTACCACGACGGGCTCGAGGCGCCATTGGCCGTCGTCCCGCCGCCCCCTCCGGTTCCCAATCGAATGCCCGGAAGATATGTTGGCCTTGGTCGGTTCGAGGATTCCAAAATGTTGCGCAGGTTCGCCGTTCTCCTTGCATTCGCCGGCGCGCTCGGCGTTGCGACCCAGGCCGACGCGGGTTGCCGTCACGGACGCCGGCGCGTTGCAGACTGCCGGCCGCATGACCGCCTGGTGTGGCATCCCGAACTGGGCGCCTATACCTATTGGGGCTGGGGCGCCTGCTGGAACTGGGATTTCCGCAAGGGCGGCTGGGTCTATATCTGCTATTAGAGCATGTTCCCAAAAAGTGCGAAGCGGGTTTTGGAAAAGAACATGCTCCGGCAATGAGATTTGGAGCGCGTTCGACTGCGTTTGAACCGAACCCGCTACAGAACGTGCCGAAACGGCCGCGATCGAGCGCTTCTTCTTCGAAAAATGGCGCGAATTCATAGGGCTGTCCCGCGTCTGCGATCGTCGGGGGGGTGCGCCGTCCGGGACGGCTGCGCGAAAGTCATTGGAGAGATTGGATTCTCGCCGGTTTCTTGTCGAAAAATCTCATGGGATGCGTCTTATATTTAAATAAAGCGGCGCTGTCTTTATTGACAAGAATCTCAAAATTACTTGGGCGCGGCATTTTGCTGCGGGCGGGAGTTGCTTAGAAGTGCATTGTATAACAATGATTTACTGTGGCGCGTAATAGTGACGCAGCCGAGCTTTATTGCACGTTACTCTTCGAAGGGGCAGCATTTCCCTGCGGCTAACAACCAAGACCGCTGCAATAAATTGGGGGAACTCACATGAAGGCTGCCCATTCTCCTGTGGAACTCGCCAAAGGCGTCGCCGTCGTCGTCGGCATTGCCGTTTTCTTCCTCGTCGTCATCCATCAGATCACGATGAGCCTGGGCTAAGACCCGACAGTTCAGGCCCCGGAAACCGCGCGGCGGTTTCCGGGCGCCGTTTCAAGCTCAAGCCGACGCGGCGCTCTTTCGCTTGCGAAGCTTGACATAGGCGAAGCCGCCGCCGACTGCGGCCACAAAAAGTCCGAAGCCTGCATAAGCGTATAGATCGGCGTTGTCGAGCAGGCCCACGGTGAAATGATGGCGACCGACATATTCCCTGGCGCCGTCGTCGCTCTTCACCCTCACGAGCAAAATATATTTATCAGCGGCGGCAAAGCTATAGTCGAAGTTCACCATGCCGTTGCGGTACTTTTCCGGCGGCAGTTTGAACACCGTATCCGCTTCGATATTTTCCTCCCCGTCCGGGCGGCCGCTGTCCCGCAGCACGCGAATGTCCCAGAGCATCTCGCGTAGCTCGGGATCTGGCGCGTCCAGTGCGATGACGGTGGAGCCGACGTCTCCGAGCGCATCGCAGACCCGGTCGATGTTTCGCTTCGGCTGCATCGCCACGAATTTCATCGACTTTCCGCCGAGCGAGATCGGGCATTCGGGATCGTAATAATGCCAGCCGGCGGCGAGCGCCGCACCGGGTGCGGCGGCGAAGAGAGCGAGGGCGGCGAGAGCGGACCGCATTGTTCTTGTCATTATCGAGCGCGCCGCCATCGACGAAACCTCCTGGCCTTAGCGTCACATGAAGACGCGGAGCGTCTGATCGAAAAAGTCCGCTGACTTTTTCGAAAAATGCGCTCTGAAGCGGGCCGCGAAGGTGCATTTTTTTGTGCAGTTTGGCAATCGCCTCCGAAAACGATTTCGCCTCCGACCCGGTTGGGACGGAGGCGTTCGCTAACCCTGCGCGGTAATGCGCACATCACACGGATTCCGCGAGATCGCTTCCTGATCCGCAGAAGCGACCGCCGCAAAAATCGCCGATCGGCATAGATTTTTGCGGCCAAGAATACGAACTGCCGTTCTAATCGAGCGGGTTTCGTATCAGTCCTTATCGGCCAGCGCGAAGCGATGGATGAGCCCGCCGAGCAGACCGCCGAGCAGCGGAGCGGCCCAGAACAGCCACAGCTGTTGCAGCGCCCAGCCGCCGACGAACAGCGCCTGGCTGGTCGAGCGCGCCGGATTGACGGAGGCGTTGGTGACCGGAATATCCACGAGATGGATCAGCGTCAGGGCGAGTCCGATGGCGATGGGAGCGAATCCGGCCGCCGCCCGGCTTTCCGTGGCCCCGAGAATGACCAGCAGGAAGAAGGCCGTCAGCACGACCTCCACCAGAAAGGCGGATTGCAGGGCATAACCGTTGGGAGAGTGCTCGTCATAGCCATTGGCCGCGAAGCCGTTGGCGAGCGAAAAATCGATATTGCCCTCGCAGATCTTGAGCAGAACGAAGGCCGCGGCTGTCGCGCCGAGAAGCTGGACCAGCCAATAGGGTCCGAGCTCTTTCCAGGAGAAGCGGCCGGCCGTCGCAAGGCCCAGAGACACAGCCGGATTGAAGTGGCCGCCCGAAACGGGACCGAAGGCGTAGGCTCCGGTCAGCACGGTGAGGCCGAAGGCGAGCGAAACGCCCGTGAAGCCGATGCCGAGCTGTGGAAAGCCCGCAGAGATCAGCGCGCTGCCGCAGCCGCCGAAGACGAGCCAAAAGGTTCCCAGAAATTCGGCGAAAAGCTTGCGTAGGAAGAGATGCATATTTGGGCCTCCAGAATCTTCGCTTGCGAACCCGGCAAGCCAACCCGACGGCGCAGTTGGGCGACAGTGGAAAAAGTCATGAATCGCCAACAAACTTTCGCGGGCGGAAAAATCCCTCGCCTCTTCGCTGCTCGTTCAGGCTAGCCGTTCGGCGCTCTTTCGCAAGTGAGAATTTGCGCGGCGGTTGGTCACGCAAACATCAAATCGGGGTAGCCGGCGCCGGGAGGCCGCCTTTTGGGCTGCTCCCAGGCGCGCCGGTCCCGGCGATCGTTTTGGCTATGAAGCGGGCGCGCGCGGCGGCGAGGCTTTCGGCGTAGCTCGCGTCGAAGGCCTGTCTGAAGCGCTCGCCCTCGAACAATCGGTTCATTAAGGCTTTGAACGCCTCGGGCTTTTCCTCGCGAAGAAAGACGACGAAGAGGCTGGCCTGTCTGTAAGCCAGATGCATGCGCGCGACATTCTCGTCTTTCTCGGAGCCGCGCGGCGGAGCGAGGCTGAAATTGGCGAAAACATTGGCTTCGTCCGGAGTGTCGATGAAACGGCCCTGCGCAATGGCGCGCTCGGCCTCCCGCGTCGAGACGCGCTGCGCGCCGCCGCCCCCGGAGGCCATCACCGCCAGTCCTTCGACGAACCAGACCGGAATGGCGAAATAGTCAGCTGCGCTGAGATTGCTGTGCAAGTGCTCATGTGAAAGCTCATGCGTCAGGTCGGCCTCGAGGTATGCGGAGTCCTCGCGCCAGAGGGCGGGCGAGAGCGTCACGCGATCGAAGAAGGTGACGCCGCGCGCCTTGGGTGTTCCAAGTCCGTTGGCCGCGGCATAGGCGTCGTCGTCGGCGAAGACCGTGACGGTGAAGGGCTTGCCGAATGGCCGCCCTTGCACGGCCTCGATGGTTGCCGCCGCTTGCGGCAGGAGCGCAGCCACCGCCGTCGCGTAAGGCGCGGCGCCGGGTTGGTAATGGATGCGCGGGTCCTGCGGCAGGGCCGGCAGTGTCTGGGGATCATGCAGGGCGGCGGAAACCGGACTGCAACCTGCGGCGGCGAAGGACGCCAAAAAAGCGAGCGCAAGAGGACGGAAACCGCGCATGGGAAATCTCCTCCCTAAAAATTGGTCTACGCGAAAAACATAATGTAAAACATTAAATAATACAAGTTGTGCATTTATTAGCGACATCATCGCGACCGCGAGCCAAAGGCGGAGCGAGCGGCGATCCATGACGATCGATACGACCCTGGATCGCCGCGTCGCTGCGCTCCTCGCAAAGACGGTCCGGCCGTCAGTCGGATTGGCTGTTTAATATGGACGGGAGTTCCTTCAGCAAGCCGTCGCGTGCGCGCAAACCCGAAGATTCCGCCTCTCGTTTTTCATCCTGAGTGAGGCGCGCGAACACAATTTTGCGTTGGCCTTTAATCCCCCAGCCGACGAACCAGCCATAGAAGTGAGCCTCATCCTGCGCGCCGCCGGGCAAGACAGGAGCGCCCGATCCTGTCTTGCCATGCAATTCCCATCCGGCGGGAGGCGCGTCGATGAGCGTGATTTTGCCGGTCATCTCATAGGCCGAAGCGCTCACAGGAAGCCGGCGATTGACGATTTTTTCAAGGAAGGCGATCTGCTCCAGCGGAGAGATTTTCAGCGAGGAGCTGAGCCAGGCCCGGGTCAGGCCGTTATCCTTGCCGGCGTCGCCCGAGGCGTCCTCATTGCCGTAGCCAAAATCCCTCACATATTTTGCGAACCGCTCCGGCCCCAGAGCTTGCGTGATTTGCTGGGAGAACCACACGACGGATTCTTTCATCCATTTCGCCGGGTCGGTCGCCTCGCGCCAGCTCGGCCTCCAATCGGGATAGCCTTGCTTGAAGGGGAGTCTGGGCGAATGCTCGTCTTTCAGAAATCCTGAATCAAAGCCCATCAGGCTGATCGCGATCTTGAACGACGAGGCCGGCGTGACGCGCTGGTCGCAATGTTCGCCGCGCTTGAAGAAGACCTTTCCCGTCTCGGCGTCGGCGAAGACGGTGCAGAGCTCGCGGGCTTCCGCCGCATGCGGCATGGAGAACAAGAAAAGAAGAGCGAAGGTTTTTTTCATGCGGGTTTCCATTGGGCTCGCAGTCATCGCGACCGCGAGCGAAAAGCGAAGCGGGTGGCGATCCAGGGGGATTAACATGGTTCTGGACTGCTTCGTCGCTTGCGCTCCTCGCGATGACGTTGTGGGCGAAAGGCGGGGTCGGGAAACCAACTCCCCCGCCCTGAGGAGCCCGCGGAGCGGGCGTCTCGAAGGGCGGGCCGCCGCGGTTCCTAAAACATCCTTCGAGGCTCTTTGCGGTCTGCAAAAGCGCCTCAGGATGAAGGCGGCGCGATTCCCTCAAAACCATATTATTCCTTCATCGCCACGATCATTGCTGTGTCCAGCTCAAAACTGCCATCCGCCTCGATGACAAAATAATCCACCACCTCCGCCGGCGCGCGCCGTTGCAGCGAGCGTATCGCCTCGACATGAACCGCCGGCGTGTTCATGCGCGAGACCCAGGAGGCAAACTCCAGGCGGATGCGAAATTGTGTCGTCTCCTCCACGAAAAATCCCGCCTTCGCCAGCATGGCGCGCCAGTCGTCAAGCGAGGGATTGCGCACATGGGAGGGGTCGCGCAGCAATTCGAGGGCTTGCAACCAGGTGTCGAGCAGCGGGTCTTCGGGCGCGATGGTGTCGATGAAGATCGCCATGCCGCCGGGTTTCAACACGCGGTGCATCTGCACGAGGCCGGCGGGCAGATCGCGCCAATGATGGGCGGAAAAGCGGGTCGCGGCTACATCGAATGATTCCGAAGGGCAGGGCAGGTCTTCCGCCGCGCCCTGTTTGGTCACGATGTTCTGCAGCCCGCGACGCAGGGCTTCCTCCGTCACAGTCGCCAGCATGTCGGGGGAGAGGTCATAGGCGACGACTTTCTTCACCAAAGGGGCCAGCCGAAAACTCACATGGCCGCCGCCGCAACCCATGTCGAGCGCGATCGCCTCCGGGCGCGGCCCGACGCGCTGCTCCAAAGAATCGAGGTCCTGGCCGGAGGCGTGAACGGCGCTGGCGAGATAGGCCTCTGCGCGCGGTCCGAATTGGCTGGCGACGACTTCGGTCTGGCTTTGGCGGGTCATGATCGGCTCCGTGAAAAGGGTTTCTCCCGCCATGATGGCCGGAATTTCTACCGGTAAAAGATGAGCGATTATCCTGGTATAATAAGCGCCATGGAGAGAACCGACCGCTGGCGCCTGCTCGGCGCTTTTCTTCGCGCCCATCGTGAGCGCATGTCGCCCCCGGCCGGGGCTGCAACGCGTCGCCGCACGCCCGGAATGCGGCGGGAGGAACTGGCCGAAGCAGCCGGGATCAGCGTGACCTGGGTCACCTGGCTCGAACAAGGCAGGGAGGTGAACGCCTCCGTCGCGGCGCTGTCGCGCATAGCGAAGGCGTTGAGCCTCACCCCGGCGGAACGGGCCTCGCTGTTCGATCTTGCGGGAAAACGCGATCCCAGCGCCCCGGCTGCGGCCCTGCCCGATCTGCCCGCAGAATTGCTGGAGCTGCCTGCACAATTTGCCGGGCCGGCCTATCTGCTCGACGCGGTCTGGACGGCGCGGGCCTGGAATGGGGCCGCCGCCGATCTCTTCACCGGCTGGCTCGATGAGGCTTCATCCGAGCGCAACCTGCTCGCTTTCGTGTTTCTTTCGCCGCTCGCCCCGCGCCTCATCGGCGATTGGGCCGAGCGCGCGCGGCGTCTTGCGGCTGAGTTTCGCGCCGATTTCAACCGCCGCCCCAATGATCCGGCGATGGGCGCGCTGGTCGACCGCCTCTCGGATCAAAGCGCGCTGTTTGCTTCGCTTTGGCGCGATCAGGATGTGCTCGGCCGCGAAGGCGGAGAACGCTGTTTTACCCATCCGTTGCGCGGAAAATTGCATTTCCGCCAGACGACGCTGCTCATCGCCTCCCGGCCGGAGGTTAAGCTGGTGTGTTTGACGGGGGTGTAGGGAGGCGAAGGTGTGAAGAGAAGCAACATTTCACCGAGAGGTACTTTGTTGCCATCGTGCGCAGCCATGGTTATCTGGCTTCGCCATTCCGACCAGCGCGGTGCAGATGTCCGACGACGTTATCCCAAAAATCGGCTCACCTTTAGACGGCAGTGACTCGCTCCGACTGATTAACAAGTCAGCGATCAATCCACTGCTAGGTTCTATGAACTCTACCCATCTCAATGAAATAGAACGCTTATCGGCGCTGGTGAAGCAATTCAGCCCCCCTGTTATGCCAGAATTAGAGGGGCTGACGAAGATGGCGGATATTGCGTCTGCACATCTTAAAGAAATGGATCGCTTATCGGCATTTGCTAAGCAATTCCAAGCCCCTGTTATCCCAGAAGTAGAGAGGTTCGCGAACATATCAAATCTTGCGTCTGCTCATCTGAAGGAAATGGAGCGGCTATCGACGTCGGCCAAGCAATTTGGAACCTATATTTGTCCAGAAGTAGAGGCGTTATCGAAATACTCCCGCGCAGCCTCCCTTGCAATTGCGCCCTTTTCAGCCGAAACGGGGAGAAGTTTATGGGAGAGTAGGATTGCCGGAAAATTGGGAGCTTTCAACCGACCTTGGGCACTGGAGGGGGCGCTGGGGATTTCGGTCACTGGATTCGCCCGCTTGGCCCGCATTAGCGATGCCGCGCATTATAGTCAGCCTTTTGATGAACCGGTCGCTGAATTATTCCGAGAGGAACTCGGTTTTGGGATCGAAGCGGACGAAAGCGCGGATGCGGAAGCCCGCGATGCTGCGGCCGTCGAAGCCGGATTGCATCCAGGGCTGATTGCTTTTCCCCGCGAGGAATACGGCGATGTAATATGCGCGGCCGGATTTCAATTTGAATTCGCTGTCGCTCCTCTGCCTGTCGCAATAGAAGATGGCGATCCGGGTGCTGTATTGGATCCCCGACACAACGAGGTGCTTACTAACTTAGAGCTATCTTTACGGTATGCTATCGAAGCAAAACTATCTGCGCTGGATGGTGATGCTTGGGTCAAGAGGCGTGTTCCACCTAAGCTCCGGGACGAATGGCAAGCTCTTCAGGCGAAGGATCGCCAAGACGGGCGGTCCGTTTATGGACTAATACATTACGCTGACTTCTCGCATTTGGAGAGCATTATTGCACAAAAAAACAACTGGAGTGACGCGTTCGGAGCTATTTTTGGAAATAAGGAGTTTTTCTGTTTAGCGCTTCGGCAGTTGTGTCAGATTAGAAACGCTGTATCGCATCGTCGACCCCTCGGGAGAGCTGATGTCTTGATGTTGTTTGCACAATCAACTCGGATCTACAAGGCGCTAGGACTTAAGGTATTTAGATGACTTGACGTCTTATGCCCTCCCGCCCGCGGTCGCCTCGTATGTCTCGGGATCGAGCGTCGGCCCGATCCCCTTGTCCCGCAGTTCGATAAGCCAAGCAATCAGACGTCTTGCTTGGCCGCACGCTTGCCCCCTCAATTACACCCCGTCGTGCTGCCGCAGGTCTCGCACTTCAGGCACGTCCCGTTGCGCACCAGGGTAAAATTCGCGCATTCGGGGCAGGCTTCGCCGACATAGCCCTTCATCCGCTCTTCGGCTTGATCAGCTCGCGCCTAATCTAAGGTTTGTTCTTCAGCAATTCGTCGAGAGACGATACCTGCTCTTTTTTAAGGACCGTTTTGAGTTGAGCATCAGACCTAAAGTCTTTTGCAAACCCTTCACCGTAAATCTTCCTTAGCGTACCGACAAGAGTATCACTTCTTTTGCGATGGATTTGACCGTCTTTGTCTCTATGGCGATCATCAAGTCCTGGCTGCTTCATCGAACTCCTCCAGCGTTAGGGGTATCCAACTCATTTCCGCAAGTTTCACATTTTAGCGCATTACCTTTGCGCGCCAGCGTAAAGCAGCCGCATTTCGGGCACTCCTGACAAACATATCGCTTCTCAGCCTTCAATGCGGCGATCTGGCGTTCCACCACTTTCCGCTCGACGTTGCAGGCGGACGCGATGGCGTTAATATCGAAACGAAAAGAAAACAAATATTTCCATGGCACTAGTAGGTTATCAGCGAAGGTGTCTGCCTGCCATTCAGCTAACTCTTCTTTTGGCCAAGCCTTGAGGCGTTCGGCTTCGCTGGAAGAAAAAGCTTTCGCAGTGTTATCGTGCTCTACTATGTGGGCTATTTCATGGGCGACAACGTATTTTTCGAACGGGAAACCAAGAAGCGCTGCTTCCTTCACATCTCGATCAATGAAGAGACGCAGAGGTTTGTATTTCACTCTAGCGGGCGCGTAGCCAAGCGGAGCATTAAATGTGTGAACCGTCAAAACGCCTTTGTTGGGTAACTCCGTTCTTTCTAAGAACTCAATTGCTTGCCACACCTTGAACTCGGGGCGATGGTCAGCCCCGAGTAATTTCCGCAAGGACTCGGCGTCTGCTGCGAGACGCGCAAAGCTTTTGGGAGCGACTTTATAGTCGGTGGGGTGTGACACTGCCGGCTCCTCCGCATCAGGAGCAGCCGGTCGTTCCCCCGCATGTATCGCATTTCAGGCATGTGCCATTACGAACCAGCGTAAAGTTACCACATTCCGGGCAGGCTTCGCCAACGTAACCCTTCATACGAGCCTGATCTCTCCTCGCACTAAGCGAGGGTTTGCTCCACTCGACGTCCCTCGAGAAAGCTAAGCCTCCCGTCGTGGGATCGTTATCATCATCAAAAGGGTTAGTGGATTCTTCGATCTCACGGGCGAGCTCCGATTTCAGCGCCAGGGCGCCGCTGGAAGCATGGGCCATCGGCGGCGTCGCATCGGCGCGGTTCACCAGCGTCAGCCGGTCGGCCTTGTTGCGCAGCAGCCCGCGCGAGACGACGGAGGCGGCTTCCGGCGCCTTGCCCTCATGCTCGCCCTTGCCGAGCACGTCATGGCCGATGTCGTCGGGCGAGACATGGGCGAGATCGTTGCGGCCGAGATAAGAGACCGCAAGCTCGCGGAACACATAATCGAGAATCGAGGTCGCGTTCTTGATCATGTCGTTGCCTTGCACCGGGCCGGCGGGCTCGAAGCGGGTGAAGGTGAAGGCGTCGACATATTCTTCGAGCGGCACGCCATATTGCAGGCCGAGAGAAATGGCGATGGCGAAATTGTTCATCAGGCTGCGGAAGGCGGCGCCCTCCTTGTGCATGTCGATGAAGATTTCGCCGAGGCGTCCGTCGCCATATTCGCCGGTGCGCAGATAGACCTTATGTCCCCCGACTGCGGCCTTCTGGGTGTAGCCCTTGCGGCGATCGGGCAGCTTTTCGCGCTCGCGCACCAGCTGATGGACGATGCGCTCGACGACGCGTTCGGCCACCTGCGCCGCGCGCGCCGGCACGCTGGCCGCGATCAGCTGCTCGACCTTGTCGCCGGCGTCTTCGTCTTCTTCATCACCCGCTATGAGCTGCGCCGAAAGCGGCTGCGAAAGCTTTGAGCCGTCGCGATAAAGCGCATTGGCCTTGAGCGCGAGGCGCCAGGACAAGAGATAGGACTGCTCGCAATCCTCGATCGTTGCCTCATTGGGCATGTTGATGGTCTTGGAGATCGCGCCCGAGATGAAGGGCTGCGCCGCCGCCATCATGCGGATATGCGATTCGACCGAGAGATAGCGCTTTCCGGTGCGCCCGCACGGGTTGGCGCAGTCGAACACGGCATAATGCTCGCGCTTGAGGAAGGGCGCGCCCTCCAGCGTCATCGCGCCGCAAATATGGACGTTGGCGGCTTCGATCTCCGCGCGCGAGAACCCGAGATGCGAAAGCAGATCGAAATTCTTGTCGTCGAGCGCGGCGGGAGAAACCCTCAGCGCAGAGCTGAGGAAATCGGCGCCGAGAGTCCATTTGTTGAAGACGAATTTGATGTCGAAGGCGCCGGCGAGCGCCTTTTCCACCACCTGGAGTTTTTCATCGGTGAAGCCGCGCGCGCGCAGGCTCGTCGTGTTGATCGCCGGCGCATTGGAAAGGCTGGCATGGCCGACCGCATAGGCCTCGATATCGGCGATCTCCGCCTCGTTATAGCCGAGCGTGCGCAAGGCCTCGGGCACGGCGCGGTTGACGATCTTGAGATAGCCGCCGCCGGCCAGCTTCTTGAACTTCACCAGCGCGAAATCGGGCTCTATGCCGGTGGTGTCGCAATCCATGACGAGGCCGATGGTGCCGGTGGGCGCG
The DNA here is from genome assembly GCF_004802635.2 of Methylocystis heyeri. Taxonomy (NCBI): domain Bacteria; kingdom Pseudomonadati; phylum Pseudomonadota; class Alphaproteobacteria; order Hyphomicrobiales; family Methylocystaceae; genus Methylocystis; species Methylocystis heyeri. The sequence continues at coordinate 1,731,748 of NZ_CP046052.1, read as the reverse complement.
ACGACGGAAACCTGCGCATTGCGATAGCCGTGAAGCTCGCCCTGGCGCAGCGCGTTCTCCCAGGCGCGGGCGGCGGCCTCGTTCAGCGCCTTGTCGGGGCAGGCGGCGATGTCGAGCGGCACCGGGGCGATGGAGAGCTTTTCATAGCCGCTATGCTCGCCGAGCGCGGCGCGGCGATGGTTGCGGATGACGCGCAGCATGGCCTCGCGGTTTTCCATGAAGCGCGCGAAGGGGCCGAGCTCCCTGGCCATTTCCGCCGATGTGGCGTAGGCGACGCCGGTCATGATCGCCGACAGCGCGCCGGTGATGGCGCGGCCTTGCGCGCTGTCATAGGCGATGCCGGAGGACATCAGCAGCCCGCCGACATTGGCGTAGCCGAGGCCGAGCGTGCGGTAGTCATAGGAAAGCTGGGCGATCTCGCGCGAGGGGAACTGCGCCATCAGCACCGAGATTTCCAGCACCACGGTCCATAGCCGCACCGCGTGCTCATAGGCTGCGATGTCGATCTGCTTGGTGGCCTCGTCGCGGAACTGCAGCAGGTTGAGCGAGGCGAGGTTACAGGCCGTGTCGTCGAGGAACATATATTCCGAGCACGGATTGGAGGCGCGGATCGGGCCGCCGGCCGGGCAGGTGTGCCAGTCGTTGATGGTGGTGTGGAACTGAATGCCGGGATCGGCGGAAGCCCAGGCGGCGTAGCCGATCTTCTCCCAGAGGTCTTTGGCCTTGACCGTCTTGGCGGTCTTGCCGTCGAGCCGGCGGATCAGCGCCCAGTCTTTATCCTCCTCAACCGCGCGCAAAAAGTCGTCGGTGACGCGCACCGTGTTGTTGGAGTTCTGGCCCGAGACGGTGAGATAGGCCTCGCTGTCCCAATCGGTGTCGAAAGTTTCAAAGGCGATGTCCTTATAGCCCTGGCGGGCGAATTGGATGATGCGCTTGATGAAATTGTCCGGCACGTCTTCGCGGCGGGCCAGCTTGATCTCGCGCTTGAGCGCGGGGTTTTTCTCGGGGTTGAAGCAATCGTCGTTGGCGCCTTCGCAGTTCACGCAGGCGCGCAGGATCGCCTTGAGGTGCTTCTTGACGATCTTGGAGCCGGCGACGAGCGAGGCGACTTTTTCCTCCTCCTTCACCTTCCAGTCGATGAAGGCCTCGACGTCGGGGTGATCGACGTCCACCACCACCATTTTGGCGGCGCGGCGGGTGGTGCCGCCGGATTTGATCGCGCCCGCGGCGCGATCGCCGATCTTGAGGAAGGACATCAGCCCCGAGGAGGCGCCGCCGCCAGAGAGCTTTTCGTTTTCGCCGCGCAGCCGGGAGAAGTTGGAGCCGGTGCCGGAGCCGTATTTGAACAGGCGGGCCTCGCGCACCCACAGATCCATGATGCCGCCGTCGTTGACGAGATCGTCTTCCACCGACTGGATGAAGCAGGCGTGCGGCTGCGGATGCTCATAGGCGCTCTTCGACCTCACCAGCTTGCCGCTGGCGAAATCCACATAAAAATGGCCCTGGCCGGGGCCGTCGACGCCATAGGCCCAGTGCAGGCCGGTGTTGAACCATTGCGGCGAGTTGGGCGCGGCCATTTGTCTCGCCAGCATGTAGCGCAGCTCGTCCATGAAGGCCTGGGCGTCTTCCTCGCTGTCGAAATAGCCGCCCTTCCAGCCCCAATAGGTCCAGGCCCCGGCCAGCCGGTCGAACACCTGCTGCGCCGTGGTTTCGCAGACATAGCGCTGGTCCTTGGGCAGGGCGGCGAGCGCCTCCGCGTCGGCCGTGGAGCGCCACAGGAAAGAGGGGATCGAATTTTCCTCGATCCGCTTGAGCCGGGCCGGCACGCCCGCCTTGCGGAAGTATTTTTGCGCCAGCACGTCGGCGGCGACCTGGCTCCAGCCCGCCGGGACCTCGATGCCGTCGAGCGAGAACACCACCGATCCATCCGGGTTCCTGATCTCGCTTTTCGTCGTGCGGAACTCGATCGACGCGTAAGGAGACTGGCCGGCGGCGGTGAAGCGGCGCTCGATCTTCATATGGCTCAATTCCTCAAATCTGGGTTCGCGCGTGGGAGCGCGCCGAGGGACGCCGGCTAGCGGCCGCTCTTGCAGGAGGGCCGGACCGGCGTTCCGGTGGAACGCTTCTGAACGAAACGCATTACGGCTGATGGGCTTGTGGCAAAGCGGCGGGTTCGACCCGTCCGGCTGGGATTGTTTCCGACTCTGCTCCGCTTCGTCACGAGGACCCCCGCAAACTGCGTGAACCGGTCTCTGTCGTCAAGATATAGTGACCAAAAAGTTTCGGATCTCTATATATTGCTAAAATAGTGGATAGTGGGGAAAACTCTTCAAATGCGCTGCAGCATGGTGGTCTTGCTCCAGGGATTCGGCAAGAGGCGCCTGTGGATGAATTTTGCGCTTTGAGGGCCGGCGCCGGGCCTTCAGCCGACGCTTTGCCTTGACGGGAGCTTCAGGTGCGATTTTATGTCGCCCCGGAGCCGCCGCCGGCGGCGACAAGCTCTCTATCTTTGGAGACCCATCAATGTCTTTCGTCGCCCCGCGCCGCGCTTTCCTCGCTGCGGCCCTGTCGCTCGTTCCCGCAATCGCACTCGCCCACGGTCCCTCGCGCCAGAAGGTCGTGGAAAAGATCGAGATCGACGCTCCGCCCGCCAAGGTCTGGGAGATCGTCGGCAATTTCGGCGACATCAACTGGCTGCCGGGCGTCGCCAAGACCGAGGCGACCGGCGGCAATACGCCGGAGCAGGCCAAGCGCAAGCTCACGCTCAGCAACGGCGGGACCATCGACGAGTCCCTGACCAAATACGACGCCGCCGCGATGTCGCTCTCCTACAAGATCGATCAGGTGGACCCCAAGGTTCTGCCCGTCAACAACTATTCCTCCACCATCACGGTCACGCCCGCCGACGGCGGCAAGTCCACGGTGGAATGGAAGGGCGCCTTCTATCGCGGCTTCATGAACAACGATCCGCCGCCGGAACTCTCGGACGAGGCCGCCCTCAAGGCGGTCGGCGGCATCTACACCAGCGGCCTCGCGGCGCTGAAGGCCAAGGCCGAAGGCAAGTAAGAAGGCTTTGTGGCCGATTCTCGCCGTCATCGCGAGGAGCGTAGCGACGTGGCGATCCAGCCGTTGGCGTGGCTCTGGATCGCTTCGCTGCGCTCGCGATGACGCGAACCAATCTGCCGAAAGCTGTGCTTAGGAGGGGGAAGCATTCCGGAGCGCAGTCCGGATTGCTTCTCGCCCGAGAGGTTTTCGCGAAAGCCTATAAGCACTTGCGATAAGAACGCGTCGCCGCTTACTAATCGGGAGCGGCTCCGATCGGCCGCAGGAATACGGCCGCACGATCGCGAGCGCCGCCGCGCTGGCCTCTCGACGCCAGGGCGAAGGGCGCAGTCCCTCCTTGGCGGGCTAAGGCATGCACATATCTCGAAAGTCGCCAACCCCGTCATGGCCGGGCTTGTCCCGGCCATCCGCGCCGAGCAATGGCGAAATCCTCGGAATACGCCTGCAATATAGAAGGTTCTCGTGTTTTGCGCGGGCGCGCGTTAGCGCAGCGGCAACGCGCAACTTAGTACGAACCGAGGGGAACAGGCTCCCTCTCCCCGCGGGCGGGGAGAGGGCAGGGGTGAGGGGCTTGGGCATTTTTTCGTCCGGCCCATCGCGTCCAAAGCCCGAGTGCGATTGTGCTCTAAGAGGCGCGGGCAATATTTTCCTCTCGTGTTTTTTGCCCCGGCCCCTCACCCTAACCCTCTGCCCGCGAGCGCGGGGAGAGGGGATTCACAATGTCCCGGCCATGACGGCCCAGCAGAGACTTCGGTCTCCTTTACGTTTTGCGTGGGTTCTGGCCATTGCTCTCGCGGCGCTGACGCCGCTTGCGGCTTTCGGCCACGGGGCCACGCCGCAAAAAGTGATCGAGGCCATCGAGATCGACGCTCCTCCGGCCAGGGTCTGGGCGGTGGTGGGCGATTTCCAGGATGCGAGCTGGCTGCCGGGCGTCGTCAGATCGGAAGGCGAGGGCGGCAATACGCCGGAAACTGGAAAACGGCGCCTGTTTCTGGCGAACGGCGCCGCGATCGACGAACGCCTCGTGCAATATGACGAATCCGCCATGTCGCTGCGCTATCTGATGGAGCATGTCGACATCAAGGTTCTGCCGGTCGGCAATCTATCCGCGACGCTGAAGGTTTCTCCCGCGGGCGCCGGGTCTCTGGTCGAGTGGAAGAGCCGTTTCTATCGCGCCTTTCCCGGCGGCAATCCGCCCGAGCAATTCACCGACGAAATCGCCGTTCAGGCGGTGACGGATCTTTTCAGGAGCGGGCTCGCAAATTTGAAAGCCAGGGTCGAGCGGCGATGATCGGGCGGCTTCTCGGCGCTTCGGCGCTCATCGGCCTCGCCGCCGCGCCGGCCTTGGCGGACGAAGCCTTCGTGACCAACCAGACCGGCGACAATCTGACCATCGTCGAGCTTTCGGCGATGAAGCCGCTGGCGACCCTGCCCATCGGCGGCAAGCCGGCCGGCGTCGCTGCGAGCCCGGACGGCTCCCGCGTTTATGTCACCAGTCCCGAAGGGCATTTTCTGACCGTCGTCGACGCCGCCGAGCGGCGCGTCGTCAAGAAGATCGAACTCGGCGGCGGGCCTCTCGGCGTCGCGGTCTCGCCGGACGGGCGGCGAATTTATGTCGCCGACATGTATGGGCGCGATCTGATCGAGATCGACGCGGCGACCGAGGCGATCCGCCGCGCCGAGATCGGCGCAATGCCCGCAGGCCTCGCCGCGACGCCCGACGGAAAGCTGCTCGTGGCTGCGGCGCGCGACGACAACGCCCTCGTTGTTTTCGACGCCCGGAGCCTCGCCCGGCTCGCCGTCGTGCCCGTGGGGCGGCACCCCTACGGCGTGACCATCGACGCCGAGGGCAGGCGGGCCTATAGCGCCAATGTCGAATCGAACGACGTGAGCGTCGTCGACCTCATCGAGCGCAGGCTGATCGCGAATGTGGCGGTCGGCAGTCATCCCTATAGCGTCGCACTCGCCAGGGGCCGCGCCTTCGCCGCGAATCAATATGACGAGAGCGTCAGCGTCTTCGACGCCCAAAGCTTGAAGCCGCTGGGCGTGGTGAAGGTCGGGGAATATCCCGAGAGCGTGGCGGCGAGCCGCGACGGGGCCTTTATTTACGTCACCAACTGGTTCTCCAACGAATTATGGTCGATCGACGCAGCGACGCTGAATATCGTCGCCAAAGCTCCCACCGGCGACGGACCGCGCGCTTTCGGAGCCTTCGTGCGTGTCGCCAATTAGCGCCGTCGCCCTTGCCGCGCGCATTTGGATGCGCGAACCTCGGAGGGCGCATTCTGCATGAGTCGCCGGGCTTTTGCGATTTGAGGGCGGGCCGATGCGGCGGAGGGGAGGAGGGGTTGTTCGTTACGCGCGACGGGCGCTTCTCCTGGGCGGCCAGCTCGCCGGGCTGGCGCTTGCGGGCGGCGCTGCGGCTCCCGCTCTCGGGGATGAAAGCGGTTCCAGCTTCTGGACGCCGGGAACCTATGACAGCTTCTCGGCCATCCCCAACCAGCCGGGCTGGTCGGTGACGATCTATGGTCTTCACAGCACCGGCTACGCCGGCTCCAGCATTTCCGCGGCGAGGCTCAGCCGCATCGGCGCGCTCGACGGGACCCAGCTCGGCGACGTCACCTCCAATTCCGGGAGCGTGACAAATCAGATCAACATCACGCCGAGCTATGGCTTTTCCTTGCCGGCGCTGGACGCCAGCGCCGCTCTCAGCGTCACCGGCGTCGTAGGTCACGCCACGGCGACCGAAACCGACACTGCATTCGGCGCGATGGGAGCGCCGAACCCAATTCCGCCCTTGAGCTTCGGCGACTCGGTGACCGGCGGCGGCGATCTTTCTCCCCAGGCGACGCTGTTCTGGAATCGGGGTGTCCACAATTTCATGGTCTACGCCACCGGCAACGCGCCCGTGGGCGCCTATGATAAAAAGAGGTTGGCGAATCTCGGGATCGGCCATGGCGCCGTCGACGCCGGCGGAGGCTATACCTATTCCGACAGCGTCAGCGGCGTTGAATTTTCCGCAGTCGCAGGCTTCACCTATAATCTCATCAATCCGACCACCGAATACCGAAGCGGGGTGGACTTCCATCTCGACGTCGGCGCGTCGAAACACCTCACCGAGCATCTTTTCGTGGGGCCGGTGGGTTATCTCTACAATCAGGTGAGCTGCGACGGCGGCCCAGGCGATGAAGTCGGGTGTTTCAGGTCGCGAGTCGCCGGACTCGGCGCGCAGCTCGGGTACAATTTTCCCGTTGGGCCGGCCTATCAGGCCGCTGTCCATTTCAAGGGATATGGAGAATTCGCCACCGAGAACCGCGCGGCGGGCTGGGCCGCGCGCGCAACCCTGACCATCTCGCCAAAATAAGCCGGCTGGTTTCACGGCGCTGGACATCGCGCCCGTCAAACGCGATAAGGGCCGCAGAACTCACAGGACACGACGCGCATGTCTTTTATCGTTCGTCTCTTCACATGGTGGAACCGAGCCACGCTCAGCACGGGCCTGTGGACGCTGCTCTATGGCGAGCGCGTCGGCGAGGACGAATTCGGCAACGTCTACTACCGCACCAGAGGCGGGAAGATCGACCCGGCGCTCGGCTTCGAGCGCCGCTGGGTGATCTACAAGGGCTACGCCGAGGGCTCCGGGACGCCGACCGGCTGGTATGGCTGGCTGCATCATACGGTGGACACGCCCCCGACGCAGGAAGACTACAAGCCGAAGGAATGGCAGCTCCCCTTCCAGGAGAACAAGACCGGCGCCGCCCAGGCCTATCGTCCGCCGGGATCGATCCTGAGCTCCGGCCAGCGGCCGCCGGCCTATGGGGACTACAACGCCTGGCGTCCCGAAGGCTGAGAGGCGGCGGTCCGCCGCCCGCGGGCGTCTCGAACACCAAATCGCCTTTCTCGCGTGCATCTTCTGTAGCGTGACCAATTCTTTCTGTCGCGGTTTCAGCGGCGCGGAGATGTGATGCTCTTTCCTTACGGCTTGTCCTTCCTTCGGCGCAGACCAGTCGTCGGCGCGCTTTTCGCGTTGGCGGCCTTTCCGGTCTCGGCCGATCCCATCCGCCACCCGACGGCGATTTTCGCCGGTCTCGACAAGACGACAGGGCGCATCATCAATTTTGACGTGGCCATCGACGAAACGGTGCAGTTCGGGTCGCTTCAGGTGACCGCAAAGGTCTGCAACACGCGCCCGCAGACCGAAACGCCGCAAACCACCAGTTTCGTCGAAATAGACGAGCAGGCGACCAAGCCCGAGCAGAAGCGCGACTCCAAAACCGAGGCCAAGCCCGAGATCAAGCGGGTGTTCTCCGGCTGGATGTTTGCGGCCAGCCCCGGTCTCCATGGCGTCGAGCACCCGGTTTACGACGTGTGGCTGGTGGATTGTAAGGGCGGCAAGGAAGTGGTCGCGCAGCAGCCGCCGACGGCTGCTCCGGCGCCGGCTCCCGCCGCGGCCCCGGAACCCAACAAGCGGAGCGGGCGCGCGCGCAAGGTGGAGCCCGCAGCGCCGGCCGCCGTCGAGGCCCAGCCTATCGGTCCGGCCGATGAACCGGTGTTCGGCGAAAGCTTGAAGATGGATCCGGCCCTCGATCCCGCTCAAAGCGAGACTCCCCCAGCCGAGAAACCCAAGCGCCCGAGGAAGAAAAAGCCAGCGGCTCCGGCCGAAGCGGCTCCGGCGGCCGATCCGGGCATGGCTTTCTAGCGCGCTTTCCGCTCGGCATAGCCCGTCATGCGACGAGCGTCCAAAAGGACGCCCTTTGACCGTTCGTGCGATGCGGTCACGCGATTAGAGCCGCGCCGCCGCCTGGCGGTCTTTTTCCCGCATGAGGCGCTTTCTTTCGCCCGCCACGGCCGATGGCGGCGCGATGTGGGATATAAGACTTTCTGGATCATGCGAGCGGCGGGCGAGCGCGCCATATCGTCGAACTGAACCAATTCTTATCGAAAAAGTCAGAAACTTTTTTCCGCGAATCGCTGCGGCGGAAATTCCGGGGATCCCGATGACGACAGGAAAGAAATTCGACGCCGTGGTGATCGGCTCGGGGCTGGGCGGGCTCACCGCCGGCGCGCTGCTCGCAAAGCGCGGCTATAGCGTCTGTCTGCTGGAGCGCAACTTCAGCCTGGGAGGAGCCGCCTCCGTCTACAGGGTCGGCAATCTCACAGTCGAATCCTCGCTTCACCAGACCTCGGATGCGCGAAACCCGCGCGATCCGAAGCACGGCGTATTGAGCGAACTCGGAATCCTGGACGAGATCGAATGGCGGCCCACCGGGCCGCTGCATAATGTGCGGGGCGGCCCGGTAGGTGAAAATTTCGCTCTGCCGGCCGGCTTCGACGCCGCCTATGACGCCCTGGCGTCGCGTTTTCCCGACAAGAGCCAGGCCATCAAGAGCTTTCTCAACGAGGTCGAACAGATCCACGATTCGCTCTGGACGATCAGGCAGGCGCGCGAGACCGGCTCGGTGGCCAAATTCGCCAAGGCTCTTTGGGAGATCGAACCGGCCGCGCGCGGCTGGCAGGATTCGCTCGACGAGGTTTTCGAGCGGGACTTTGGCGGAGCGGAGGCGCTCAAATGCGCGCTCGGCGCCAATCTTCTCTATTTCGGCGACGATCCGGCGCGGACCTGGTGGATTTATTACGCCCTGGCGCAGGGCGCGAACATCGCCTCCGGAGGGGTCTATATCAAGGGCGGCTCGCGCCAGCTCAGTCTCAAGCTGGCCAAGGCCATAACCAAGGCGGGAGGGGTGGTTCGTCTGGGCCGGCTCGCGACCGCGATCGAAACCGACTCGGAAGGCCACGTCGCCCGCGTGCGCCATGTGGCGCGCAAGAGCGGCGAGGATGAAGAAACGCTCGACGCGCGCGTGGTCATGGCCAATTGCTCTCCGGCGGTCGCGGGCGATCTGCTGCCGGCGCAAGCGCGCGAACTGATGGAAGCCGAGTTTGGCGCGAGGCCGCTTTCCACCTCTCTGTTCTGCGCCAATTTCGGTCTGAAGGCGAAGCCGGAGACGGTTGGCCTCAAGGACTATTCTTCGATCGTGCTGCCGCAATCGCTCACGCGCTTCTCTCAATATGGCGACGGGGCGGGGGCTATGGGCGGCGATCCGGAGAACGGCGCCCTGCCGCTCTATTCCGTCGCCAATTTCACTGCGGTCGATTCTGGCCTTTGGGACGACCCGCCGATTCTGGTCAGCGTGCTCGGCCTCGATCGTCTCGACAACTGGCGCAACGTCACCCGCGAGGATGCAGGGGAGCGGCGCGAGCGCTGGCTCGACGCCTTCCAGGACGCGCTCGAGAGAGACTATCCCGGATTTTCGTCCCTCGTGACGGATCGGATGATGCTCAACGCCCATTCGATGGCGGGTTATCTCAATACGCCGGATGGAGCCGTTTACGGCTTTGAGCCCCTGCCTCCCGAAGACCCCATCGTCGCCGGCTTCCCCCGCACGCCGCGGACTCCGGTCGGGGGGCTCTATCTCTCCTCGGCCTTTGGCGGGGAGCACGGATTCAATGGCGCCATCCTGTCCGGCGCGGAAGCGGCGCGCTTGGCGGCGGGGCGGCTCGAATCCTGCGCCGAAGCCGATTGAGAGGCGGGCTCATCATGGCGCGTGTTCGTCCAAGCCCGGTGGAACACACATCAAAGCGAACGATTAACCATGCTGTTCTTGCCGTGAACCGCTTCGCCTTCTTTTTGGGGCGCGCTTGTCGGCGCCTCCCACCTGAACGGCGTCGTCAGGGGAATTTGCAGTTCTTATCGCGAAAACCCGTCGATTTTCACGGGAAGCGCGCTAGTTCCGCCCCTGTACAGGCGTGCGAGCGCCCGTCGTGAAAAAAAATTGCGAGGACAGATTCGGCGCGTCTCCCGCTTTTTCAGTCAAGCCCTTGTTTTTATCCGAAGAGTGCGCTGAAAAGCGTGGGTGCGCCGATTTGACTGGCTTCGTCAATTATGGCGTAACTGAGACTAAGTATATTCCGCAGTCGTGGGTGCGAGAGACTGACATGGAACTGTCGTATACTAACAATTTGGTAATCAAATCCCTTTGCTGTTCGTCGGCGCGTGTCGTGAGGGCGCTGCCCTTGGCCGCGTTCATCCTGTTGGGCTGCCAGATCGAGGCGCAGGCCGGCTTTCTCGAAGAGTTCTTCGGGGCCTTCGGCGCCGGTGGAGGCCAGCAACGGGCCGTCGAGGCGCCGAGCGTGGAGCGGCCTCGGCAGCGCGCCTATAAATCGAGCCTGGATTATCTGCCCAAGGCGTCGAATTCCCGGCGCCGCGCGGCTGGCCGCAAGGGTGGAGAGAACAAGGTGGCGGGCTCGGGACCGATCAAGAAGGGCTTCTGCTACGACAAGCCGCCGCAGGGCGTCGATCCCGGCGAGGCAGAGGCTTTGCTGCACGACACGACCCTGCGCGTCGGAGACACCATCGTGACCGCCGAGGGCCTGCGGGTTTTTCAGGGCGGCGGCGGGTGCCCGCACAAGACGGACGACTTCCTCGCGCTCGTCGACTCCCGGAGCGTCAAGGGCTCTCAGCGCAACTCGCTGCTCGCCATCGAGAACGCCATGAAGACCCGCCTCGACGGCGGGCACGTTCACAGCCTTCTCTTCAGCGCCAAGGATAGAGAGGCGATGTCCCGCTGAGGCCGGTCGGTCTCGGTCAACTCTCTCCAGAGCCCCAAAACGTGTTGCGCGCCAAGACCGCCGCGTTCCCTTGCCATTCCCCGAATGACAGGGGCGCGCCAGGCTGAATAGAGCTTCGCCTCAGCTCGCGCTGCGTGTCAATCCCGCCGTCGAACAGGCCTACCGGCAAAAACATTTTCGAGCGGGAATTGGCGTCGTCTCGTATTTTAGCGTTCAAGCGCTTGTTTTCGCCCGAACAATACACTGAGAGAGCGAGCAGGCGCCGATTTGACTGGCTTCGTCAATTACGGTGTAACTAAGACTAAGTATTCTCCGCAGTCGTGGCTGGGAGAGACTGCCATGAAAGCCTTATATTCTAAGAATACTTTAGTAAGATGCGTTTCTCATTTGAGCCGTTCACCGTGGAGACGATGTCTTCAGGCCCTGACGTTGTCGGCGTTTCTCCTGTTGGGCGGCCAGATCGACGCTCAGGCCGGCTTTCTCGAAGACCTGTTCGGGGCCTTCGGCGGCGGCGGCCAGCAGTGGGGGGCGGAGCCTCGCGCGGCTTCGAGGCGCCTGGAGCGGCCGAGGCGACGGGAAGTGCGGTCGAGCCTCGAATATCTGAAAGCGTCGCCGAAACAAAAAGCGCCGCAGAAGAAATATTCCAAAAGGCCCCAGTCCCTGGCCAGCAAGGATAGCGACGACGTGTCGGCGGCCGGTCCGATCAAGAAGGGCTTTTGCTACGATCAACCGCCGCAGGGCGCCGATCCCGGCGAGGCCGAGGCGCTGCTGCACGACGCTACCTTGCGCGCCGGAGATGCGATCGCGACCGCCGAGGGCCTGCGCATATACCAGGGTAGCAGCGGATGCCCGCACAAGCCCGGCGATTTTCTGGCCCTGGTCGACGCCCGCGGCGTCAAAGGCGCTCGACTCAATTCGCTGCAGGCCATCGAGAACGCCATGAAGATCCGCGCAGACGAGGCGGCGGCGCGCAGCCTGTTTTCCAGCGCCCGGGATCAAGAAGCGATGTCGCATTGACGCTTGGAGCGCCTTCATCTTTCGCGGAAACATGAAAGCACTCCAAGTTTTTCTTTTGACGCGTTTCCCACGCCGAACCGGCATCCGCTTCGGCTGGAAACGCTCAAGGCTGCGTGGAGGCTGTTTCGCCCCTATGCCGGAAAACAGCGTCCAAAAGCGAGAAGCAGACGAGGATCGCCGCGCAGCCTGATCTTGAAGCGCAGCATCGCCAGCGGCAGGCTCGCCTCTTTTCTCAAACATGCGATCCATGTGGCGGCGTCGGCCGTAACCGTGAGGTCTGGCGCTCCAGCAAGGCCGTCGATGATTCGGAGTTTCCTGTCTGCGATCACGACCGTCGCGCGTCGCCGGCTCTCCCCCGTGAAAATGAAATGATACGAGGCGTTGAGCTTCCCGGCCTGTCCGCGTTGGAAGAGCGCGGGAAGAAAACCCAGAAAATTATCGACATTGGTCGGACGCAGGCCCGAGCCGACGCGCTTGGCGGCTTTGTGTGGGAAGCGCCTCGCGACATAGCTTTCGGCGTCGGATCCGGGGATCACATAGACGGTTTCGCGCTTGCCCTGAAGCGGATCGAGGAAGGTCTCGAGAAACCCCTTCTTGTCGTCGCGATAGGCCCCGATCACGTCCTCGCCCGCGGGGCAGACGGCGAGGCAATAGGCCGCCTTGTAGTTGGGCCCGAAAGCGAGGCTCTGCCACATCGAAACGGTCTCGGAGTCGCGCACCCTGGCGCGGTAGTTTTTCGCATTTCCAGCCCCGGCGACGGTTTCGGTCCAATCGGCGAAGCCGCCCATGAATTCGCGATAATTATGCGTGTAGCAGGCCGAAAAATCGAAATGTCCGTCGGGCGCTATGGCGCCGGTGGGGCAGGCTGCGACGCATAGCTTGCAGGAAAGGCAAGGGTTGGTCTCCAGAGGGCGCGCGGGCGCTTCGCTTTCCACATCGACGGCCACCGTTCCGAGCAGGATGAAATTGCCGAATTTCGGGTGAATGACGTTGCGATGCAGGCCCATATGGCCAAGCCCCGCGGCGACGGCGATCGGCTTATGGGAGATCACCCATATTTTTCCGGGCCAGTTGTCCGCTTCCATCGGAAAACCCATCGAAGGAAATCCGGCCTGGCGACCCTTGTCCTCCAGCGCGCGCACGATGGCGCGGGCGACTTCGTCGCATTCGTCGCCGGCGTGATGGAATTCGAGATTGGCGACCGAGCGCGCAGGGCTGCGAATATTCGCCCGATTCATCCTGACGACGAAAGACACCAGCGACTTGGCGAAAGGAAAAAGGCGAAGAATCCCGGCCCTCTGTTCGTCCAGTGCGGGCTCGCCGAGCGAGACGACCCCGGCGTCGTCGGCGCCCATGGCGAGCGCGAGTTCGCGGAGGCCGGCGGCGCCGGGCGGGAGGCTGGCTTGTGAGGATCGCAGAAGCGCTCTCATTTGTGTATATACCCCTTTTGCTGCGAAAGGATTACGCGCCCGGTGATTCATCGGGCTCCCGGGCGAGGGCGCGAAGCTCGGAAAGGAGTTCGCGCAGCCGATCGGCGCCGAATCTGTTTTCCACCGTGGCTTGCGCCTTGCGCCATAAGGGCAGGGCTTCAGCGAGCTTGTGCGCCCCGGTCTCTGTGAGGGTCACGAGCCGGGTTCGCCGATCCTCTCCCGGGACGACGCGAACAAGGCCGGCTTTCTCCATGACGCCGAGGTTGCGCGCGAGCGCGCTGCGCTCGATGGCGAGAGCCTCCGCAAGCCTGCTGACGGTTATGCTCCTGGCCAGCGAGCAGGCCACCAGCAGAGAATATTGGGTGGGTTCGAGTCCGGCTTGCGCCAGGAACTGGCCATAGTGGCGATTCAGTGTGCGGCTGGTCCGGCGCACATTCGCCGCGGCGCAGCTTTGCGCACATGCACGGAGTTCGGATGGGTCGAGATCGGTCGCCATGACAATAGGGGTATATACATCATTTGCCCCGGGGTCAATTCCGGCGCCGCCGAGAGGAGGCCCGCTTGTTCGAAGAGGCCTCGCGCTGTAGGAATTTGCAGCCGCACTCCGAATGGATCGCGCCTCAATGCGAAAACGTCTCGTCATCCTCTTCGCCGTGGCGGCGCCGCCCGCTATGGCCGCCGACCTCAACGACTACCCGACATCGGCGCGGGCCGATTATGTTTTCGCCTGCATGAAGGCGAATGGAGACAGTCGCCAAGCTCTCGATCAGTGTTCCTGTTCGATTGACGTCATCGCGACCATCATTCCTTATGAGAAATATGTGGCGGCGGAGACCGTCGCGAGCATCTCCCAGCAGGCCGGGCAGATCGGAAGCATGTTCCGCAACACCGCTACGGCGCGAGACCGGCTCGACGAGTTGCGACGAGCCCAGGCCGAGGCGCAGGTGCGCTGCTTCTGACGCCAAATCCCGCACTTGCCAGAAGCGTGGCGATGGCTCAATTTGTGCGCCAACAAGCCGGCTCGGACCGCCTCTTTTCGGGGCGGCGGATAACACGCCGGCGTCGAGGGGAGTAAAAAATGTCGTCCTGGAACCGCCTGCCAGCGCTTTCGCTTTCCGCCGTCCTCTTGCTCGGCGCCTTCGCCGCCGCGCCCGCGCAGGCCGCCAAGCTCGGGCCTTATTTTCCTTTGCCCAACAACTTCCCGCTCGGCGGCAATTCGGGCAGGGACGACCTGTTGAAGATCCAGGCGAGATGGCTCGAAAACGGCCTCGAGAATCTGGAAAAGGCGAAGAAAGAAACTACTGCCGCCCTGGACAAGGCGAAGGGCGAGAACGCCAAGCCGGAACAGATCGCGGCGCTCGAGCAGAAGCAGACTTCGCTCGACTCCGATATCGAGGCGACCAAAAAAGAAATCGCCCTCGAAAACGACGACATGGCGCCCAAAGAGCAGCAGGCCGACCGCAAGCGCCAGTTCCTGCTGAATGTGAATCAGTGGATTCAGGAAATCGGCCGCCAGGCGACGCAGGCGCTCAAGGATTCGATTCTCAAGGACGGGGCCGAGGCCGAAATCGCGCAGAATCGCCACGATCAGCTCGAGAATCTCGCCGATCGGCTGGAGCGCGCAAAGCGCGACCAGAGCGTCGAAAACTGGGGCGTCACGCGCTGAAGCCCAATCCAGTATAATCGACGGAAGCGCGCCGGAGCGCGTTCGGTTCAAACGCAGTCGAACGCGCTCCGGATCTCATTGACGTCGCCCTGACGCGCCTTGAACGGTCAAAAATCGCTCGGCAGGCCGATCTCGGCGGAGTCTTCGTTCGATTCTGCGCGCGAGAGGTCCCTGACCAGCTGCTCGATTCGCCCGGCGGCGTCGCCGAGCGCCTGCTCCAGGCGCGTCTCCAGAGCGCTTTCCCTGGCCTGCGCGCTTGCGACATGGGCGCGGGCGGAGGCGAGTTCGGCTTCGAGGGCGGCGACGCGGTCGCGCGCGTCGGCCGCTTCGTCGGCGATCTGAAGCGCCGCCATCACGACGATGCGCTGGTCCCCGATTTCGCCGAAGCTACCCTTCATTGCGGCGATCTTGCCGTCGACCAGCGCGGCCAACTCCTCCAGCCGCTTTTCCTGGCCCTCGTCGCACCCCATGCGGTAGGTGCGTCCGGCGATGGTGACGATTGCGAGCGCCATGGTTATTCCCGGTCGCCGCGCGGCGGCTCCACGCCCAGCACCGCGGCGACGCTCGCGCTGGCGCGATCGATGCGGCGCACCACTTCGTCGCGGTTCTTCTCGACCGTTATCGCGCGCGCAAGGGCGGCGTCGAGGTCGAGCGCCAGGCGGCTGCGGTCGTCCTGCATCACGGCGAGCTCCTCCTCGAGATCGGCGAGGGTCATTTCATCCTCCAGCCGCTTCGCAACGGCGAGCTCCAGCGCCTCGAGCGCTTTTCCGAGACGGGAGAGCGCGGCCCCGAGCCCGGGCGACAGCGGGTCGTCTGGCGGAGGTGATGGCGTCATCGGCGGCGATCTTTCCTTGGGCGGCGCGCCGCGCGGCTTCTTGCCCGCGCATCGGCGCAAAAGCTGACAGGCTTTTGCGATGAGAATGCGTTCCTGTCAAAAATCGGCGCGATTTCCCGCCGGAGAGCGCGCCGGCTGAATCGCTTCCGGCGATTCGGCGCAGCCCGTTTGGTAGCATGAAACGCCCCAATCCCAAGGCGCGACGCCTCCTGCGCGCGTTGTCGTCGCGTTGACAGAGGGGCGGCAGATGTTATCTCTCCGCCCAGACCCGTCGTCCGCCGAGTTCGGCGGTTCCGGGCGCTCGGCCGCCGCAGCCTCGTCGGCGGCTCACCATCAGGAGATATTCCCATGGCCGTGAGAGTCGCGATCAACGGATTTGGACGCATCGGGCGCAATGTCCTGCGCTATATCGTCGAGTCCGGGCGCACGGACATCGAAGTCGTGGCCATCAACGATCTCGGCCCGGTCGAAACCAACGCGCATCTGTTGCGCTACGACTCGGTCCATGGCCGCTTCCCGCATACCGTCACGGTTTCGGGCGACACGATCGACGCAGGTCGCGGCCCGATCAAGGTCACCGCCATCAAGAACCCGGCGGAACTGCCCTATAAGGATTTTCAGATCGACGTTGCGCTGGAATGCACCGGCCTGTTCACCGCGCGCGAGAAAGCCAAGATGCTGCTCGACGCCGGCGCAAAGCGCGTGCTGGTTTCGGCTCCGGGCGACGGCGCCGACCTCACCGTGGTTTACGGCGTGAACCATCAGAAGATCGCCAAGGAGCATCTTGTCATCTCCAACGCCTCCTGCACCACCAATTGTCTGGCCCCCGTCGCCAAGGTGCTGCATGACGCGATCGGCATCGACAAGGGGATCATGACGACGATTCACTCCTACACCGGCGACCAGCCGACGCTGGACACGCTGCACAAGGACCTCTATCGCGCCCGCGCCGCGGCTCTCTCCATGATCCCGACCTCGACCGGCGCCGCCAAGGCGGTCGGCCTCGTGCTGCCGGAGCTCAACGGGCGCCTCGACGGCTTCGCAATCCGCGTGCCGACCCCGAATGTCTCGGCGGTCGATCTCAAATTCGTCGCCAAACGCCCGACCACGAAGGACGAGGTCAACGCCGCGATCAAGGCGGCGGCGGAAGGGCCGCTGAAAGGCGTGCTCGACTACACGACCGAGAAGCTGGTCTCCTCGGATTTCAACCACAATCCGGCTTCTTCCACCTTCCACATGGATCAGACCAAGGTCCTCGACGGCAATCTCGTGTCGATCCTGTCCTGGTACGACAATGAGTGGGGTTTCTCGGCCCGCATGACGGATACTGCGGTCGCAATCGGGAATGTGATATAAAACTTTGATGCGCGGCGGAGGTCAACACCATGGACGACGGCTTCCGCCGCACTAACGGCTTGGCCGACGACGATGCGCTGGACGAATTAGTCGATATCGTCGATCCGGCTTTTCCGAATTTGTCTTGACTGCGTTCCTATTCGTGCAGGCGCCGCCGACGATACCGGCGGTGGCGGACCGGAGGATCCCATGCTCGAGCAGCGCGTCGGCAAGCTGGAAGAAAAGGTCGATCGCATTGAGGCGATACTCACCCGCCTTGAGCCAAAAATCATAGAGACATTATCGACTGGCGCTAAGCAAGCGGACTTAACCAAACTTCAGATCGATGGGTCGAAGTCACCGAAGTCAGAGCCGCCGGCGCAAAGCAGGTTGACCTCGATAAGGCGCAAATCGAACTTG
The DNA here is from genome assembly GCF_004802635.2 of Methylocystis heyeri. NCBI lineage: Bacteria > Pseudomonadati > Pseudomonadota > Alphaproteobacteria > Hyphomicrobiales > Methylocystaceae > Methylocystis > Methylocystis heyeri. The sequence goes on along the minus strand of NZ_CP046052.1, from coordinate 1,714,356 downwards.
CTGAAATTAAAGGCCGTGCTTCGAGCCTCCCGACGTGGCGGATGCTGATCGCCGCAATTATCACGACGTGGGGCGCAGGATTCGTAATTGCGAACTCCATAAACAAGACGCCGGCGCCAATAGAAAAAGCGACAGAGAAAGCCCCGAAATGAGCTCTTTCAAAACCCTCGACGACATAGACGTCAAAGGCAAGCGCGTGCTGCTGCGCGTCGATCTCAACGTGCCGATGGAAAACGGCCGCGTCGCCGACGCCACCCGCATCGAGCGGGTGCTGCCGACGATCCGGGAAATCGCCGACAAGGGCGGCAAAGTCGTCCTGCTCGCGCATTTCGGCCGGCCCAAGGGCGCGCCGAACGAGGAAGACTCCCTGCGTCCTGTCGCCGGCGCGCTCGAGGAGCTGCTCGGACGCAGCGTCGCTTTCGCGGCGGATTGCATCGGCGCCCCTGCGGCCGAGACCGTCGCGGCGATGAAGAACGGCGACGTCGCTCTGCTGGAGAACACGCGCTTCCACAAGGGCGAGGAGAAGAACGACGCGGGTTTCGCCGACGAGCTGGCGAAAAACGGCGACATCTATGTCAACGACGCCTTTTCCGCGGCCCATCGCGCCCATGCCTCCACCGAGGGCCTCGCGCATAAGCTTCCGTCTTTTGCCGGGCGCGCCATGCAGGCCGAGCTGGAGGCGCTGGAGAAGGCGCTGGGCAAGCCCCAGCGCCCGGTGCTGGCGGTCGTGGGCGGGGCCAAGATTTCGACCAAGCTCGATCTGCTCGGCAATCTCGTGGCCAAGGTCGATTATCTCGTCATCGGCGGCGGCATGGCCAACACATTTCTTGCCGCTCAGGGCAAGGCGGTCGGCAAATCGCTGTGCGAGAAGGATCTGCTGGATACCGCCCGCGACATCATAGCAAAAGCCAAGTCCGCGGGATGCGAGATCGTCCTTCCCGAGGATGTGACCGTCGCGCAGAAATTCGAGGCCCACGCCCCCGCGCATTTCGTGACCGTCGACCACGTCGGCGCCGACGACATGATTCTCGATGTCGGCCCCAAGACGGTCGCCCATGTCGAAAGCCTGCTCGCCAAGACCAAAACCCTGGTCTGGAACGGCCCCTTCGGCGCCTTCGAGCTGCCGCCTTTCGACGAGGGCACCAGCGCCGTGGCGCAGACGGCCGCGCGCCTCACCCGCGAGGGCAAGCTGCTCTCGGTCGCGGGCGGGGGAGACACGGTCTCGGCGCTCAATCAGGCCGGCGCGGCGGCCGAATTCACTTATGTCTCGACCGCCGGCGGCGCCTTTCTGGAGTGGCTGGAAGGCAAGGAGCTGCCGGGCGTCGCGGCGCTGGCGAAGTAAGCCAGTCCGCGGGAATGACGAGTGCGCCGATCATGCAGCGGCGCCTCGTCGATATGTCGTGACGGTGGCGATTAGTAGTTCAGTTGTAGGAGCGGCGTAGGCGCTCACGCTCTGCTCCGGTGTAAAATTCAAGACTTTTGGAACTTTTCACACAGGAGATTTAGACGTGTCCGTATGGTTAGGAAGCACTTTGGGCGCGTTTCTTGGCCTCTTCATCGTGGGAGGCGTCCTCTGGTTCGTGTTCTGGCGAACGCCCGAACGCCGAAGCGACGGAGGCCTTACTCAGCATGACGCCAGCTATTACGCCTCAGGCGACGACGACAGCCATCATCCCGATTGAGCGCGTGTTGCAAAATCCAAGATTTTTGCGACGCGAGTCTTTCCCGAAAAAGCACGCCCTTTTGAGAGACCGCTGGGGTCACGGCCTTCGGCAGGCCTCTCGTTGAAGGCTGAGGCCCATGATTTTCTCTCTGAAAAAATAGGAAGGCTGGAAGCCTATTCCCTGCACGGCGGGCGCCGAGATAAAAAATGCGAAGCTTTAGCCCGTTTGGTCAGGGATGAGTGGTTGATCAGGGAAAGGCGATGAGTGCAGACGCTCCGAAAGGCGCACGGGACACAAAATGACTGCGCTATTAACATGGAACGGTATTCCGCCGCGAATTCTCGGCTCATTGAATAAAGAACAACAGAACGCCGTGGTTGCTTACGCCTCCGGCGACAAGCGCGAATCTTACTATAATTGGCAGCGCGACGGCGTTGCAGAACCAATCCGTCCGTTTGCAAACTTTGTTGACGGCGCGGCAGGTAGCTTTGTACGTTGGGGGGCGACTATTCTCGACGTCAACAGGATCAATCTCATTTCATCACGAGTCGAAATTGGTCGATCAACCTATAGCGGTCTCGACACGAAACTGCACTCTGACATAAGATACGCACTAGATAGTTTGAAAGAAGAACGTTTTATTTGTTTACGATTGGTATGCGTTTCTAGTGCAGCTGCTACTTTTATTGATTTGACAGGTGAAGATATTATGGAATCAATCCTTGATGCGCACCGGATCGATAATGGCCGTATTTATAAAACGGAGTTGTTGACGCTGGCCAATAGGAATAGACAAAGCGTAAACCCCAGACCTTGGGACGTTATCGCCTTCGACGGTAACACTCCACATATTCCTCCGGGTGCGCTCGAATCTAATCAGCGTGTTTTTCAGCAGGCCTGGATAGAAATGCAGTTGCCTCCAAATTGGCGTCCACGCGTAAGAAGTGGCGACACCCCTTTGTTCATGTCACAAAAATCTTAATAAGTGTAAGGCGGAAATTGAGAAGTCTTCCCGCTTTGGAGCAAAGTCTGATTATGACGAAGCGACCATGCCTCGCAACCTACGCGGTCGCGACGGTGAGGCCTTCTCATCCTGGTCGGATTGCCGGCGCAGCCATTGTAATGGGAGCAAAAATCAAGATGTTTGCAACAGAGCCGGCTCTTCGGGTTTAAGAAGCAGAAGCTTTTTAGCCGGTTTGCGCCCCAACCGAAGGCAAGTATCGTGGGGCGCTTTATAAAGACCGAGGCCTCGATGCCGGCCAGGGATTTTTGCGGCGATCGTTTCCGCAGAGCACGAAGCGATCTTGTTTAAATCGTAGCAAAGGAGACGTGAGATGTCGGACCGCGGTTTTCCAGATCGAGAGGCGGCTTTTCACGAAATTTACAAGCCCAACCAAATGACCGCGCAGCTATTGATCAAATATGCGCGCTATGCCGTCGACACGGAGACGGATCCGGTCCAAAAGCGTCGCGCCGAAGAGCGCTTTCTGTTGCTCTACGATCTCTACATCAAGGCGCGAAGCTATGGGATTCTGAACAAGACCTTCTTTTGGCTCTCGCTCGTCACTTCGCTTCTCGTATTGTTTTGGCCTTCGCTCTCCGTCGTCTTCGGCGACGTGACCGAAAGACAGGAATGGATCAAATCAGCCGTCGTGCAGACGACGGTGACCGGCGTCGCCGCACTGAACTACGCCTTCTACAGCCAATATAAGAGCCGGCAGACCTATGCGGAAAACCTCATGCGTCACGCGCTGTTCTCGAAGGAGGACGTCCCGACGCTTTCCGCCAGGCTCGCCGACGAAATCTCCAAGATCGACAAGGGCTTCAGCTTCGGGTTGACGACCAAGAGAGAGGATGAAGGTAAGGCGGGATAGCCGGAGGGGGACCGCCTCTCCAAGGGCCCGCGGCGCCCGAAGGCGCCGCCGTAAGTCGATATCACAGCTTTCCGAGCGCCGATTCCGCGCTCGAAACGGTGGCGCAACTCGAATTGTCCTCGATATCGATCCACTTCACCACGCCGTCGTCGATCAGCGCGGCGTAGCGCTTGGAGCGCAGCCCCAAGCCGGCGGCTCCGAGATCGAGTTCGGTTCCGGTTTCCTTCGCGAAATTGGCGGAGCCGTCGGCGAGACCGTCGACCTTGCCCTTGGCGTTGCTCGCCTCAAGCCAGGCGTCGAGCACGAAGGCGTCGTTGACGGCGACGACGGCCACTCTATCAACGCCGCGCGCCTTTATGGCGTCGACCTTTGCGACGAAACCCGGCAAATGGGTTTTGGAGCAGGTGGGCGTGAAGGCGCCGGGGACCGAAAACAGAACGACCTTGCGGCCCTTGAAATAGTCTGCGGATTTGATCGGCTGGGGGCCGTTTTCGCCCATGGTCGCGAAAGTCACGTCGGGAATTCTGTCGCCGGCCTTAATGGTCATCTCATGTCTCGCTTTGCTGGAAAAGAGCGCCGTCGCGCCCCGCAGGTCGGGGATATAGACCTGCGGGTCTCGGCCTCAAGCGCTATGTATCCTCTTAGAGCGCTTTCCGACCGGACGGAAACGTCCGGTCGACAAGAAATCGCTCCATATCCGTGCAGGAGCGCATTCCTATCGCAAAAGCCTGTCAACTTTTGCGGAATGCGCTCAGATCATAGGGCCGGGCGCACTCGTATCGCAAAAGTACGCCAACGTGTGCGCAAATGCGTCCGAGCGGCGCCTTTGCCAAGCAGGCGACGCTCTATTATTCGGCTCGGAAGGCTCGCGCCTTTTAACCAGTTTTGCTTTAACGTCACGGTCCAAAGGGAGAGCTTCTTTATGGCCACGCTGGACGCCGTTCTCGCCACCATCGACAAAGGCATCGACGCTTCGAAGGAGCGTCTGTTCGATTTCCTGCGCATAAAATCGGTTTCGACCGATCCCGCCTACACCGGCGAATGCCTTCGCGCGGCCGGCTGGCTCGCCGGCGAGCTCCAGAGCCTCGGATATCAGGCCGAAGTCAGGCCCACGCCGGGACATCCTATCGTCGTCGGACACGCTCCTGCCAAGCGCAAGGACGCGCCTCATGTGCTGTTCTACGGCCATTATGACGTGCAGCCCGCCGATCCGCTGGAGCTCTGGACCACCGATCCCTTCGAGCCGAGGCTGCAGGAAGGCAAAGAGGGGCAGGAAATCGTCGCCCGCGGGGCTTCTGACGACAAGGGCCAGTTGATGACCTTCGTCGAGGCCTGTCGCGCTTACGAGGCGAACGGCGGCCTGCCATGCGCCGTGACCTTCCTCTTCGAAGGCGAAGAAGAGACGGGCTCGCCTTCGTTGCCGGAGTTTCTGCAACAGCACAAGGCCGAATTGTCGAAACCCGCGCTCGCCCTCGTGTGCGACACCGGCATGTGGAACGCCCGCACGCCCGCCATCACCATCATGCTTCGCGGCCTGGCGCAGGAAGAAGTGATTCTTCGCGGGGCGAGCCACGATCTGCATTCGGGCATGTTCGGCGGGCCTGTCGTCAATCCGATCCACGTGCTCGCGAAAATAATCGCCGATCTGCACGACGAGGAAGGAAAAGTCGCGCTTCCCGGCTTTTACGACGGCGTGCCTGCGTTGCCTGAGGACATAGCCTCGCAGTGGCGGTCGCTCGATTTCGACGAAAAAGCCTTCCTGGAGGGAATCGGCCTGACGACGGTCGGCGGCGAGGCAGGCCGTAGCGTCATGGAGCAGATCTGGGCGCGTCCCACATGCGACGTCAACGGGATCGTCGGCGGCTACACCGGCAGGGGAACCAAGACCGTCCTGCCGGCGCAGGCGAGCGCGAAATTCTCCTTCCGCCTGGTCGGGACGCAGGATCCAACCAAAATACTGGAGCGCTTCCGCGCCTTCGTGCGCGAGCGCCTGCCAGCCGACGTCAAGGCGGAGTTCGTTTCGCAGGGGGCGTCCGGCGCGCTCAACCTGCCGTTCGGTTCGGAGGCGCTCAAGCGGGCGCGTCAGGCGCTGGACGAGGAATGGGGCGTCGAGACCGCTCTCACCGGCTGCGGGGGATCGATTCCGATCGTCGGGGCCTTCAAGCGCGATCTCGACATGGATGCGCTGATGGTCGGCTTTGCTCTGGAAGACGACCGCATTCATTCGCCCAACGAGAAATACTCCTTCACCTCGTTCCACAAGGGCGCGCGATCCTGGGCCCGGGTTCTGGCAGCCCTCGCGGCTTAAGTTATCGTTATCTCTGCGACAACCTGCCCGGCCGGGACGATGTGAGGGCCCTCGCATTCTTGATCGGGATCGGTTATGTAATGTTTCGGACAGAGCTTGAACGTCTGGGGAGACCGTCAGCCTGTCCGGGTCCAGAGCGCATCCCCGGCGCGCTGAGGCCAGCGGCTGTTCTCAAAGACCGCCATGCGGTCTTTGGAAAAGAACAAGCCCGATCAACGACGCTCGAAGCGCGCTCGACTCTGTTCCAGCCGAACGCGCTGAAAGGCCAAGGGGCGCAGGAATCGCACCCGCAAGCGTGCTCAGTGAGGACTTTGGCATGGTTTATCGGCGCTACTTCCAGGCAGCTGTCTCCCGTCTTCGCTCCGAACGGCGCTACCGTGTCTTCGCCCATCTCGAACGCGACGTCGAAACCTTCCCGCAGGCGGTCTGGCACCGCCCGGACGGGCAAACGGAAGACGTGACGGTCTGGTGCTCGAATGATTACCTCGGCATGGGTCAGCACCCGGAGGTCATCGCCGCGATGATCGAGACCGCAGGCAAGGTCGGCGCCGGAGCCGGCGGAACGCGCAATATCTCCGGCACCAGCCACGCCATCGTCGAGCTGGAACGCGAGTTGGCCGATCTGCACGGCAAGGAAGCGGCGCTGGTGTTCACCTCGGGCTGGATTTCCAACCTCGCGGCCATTTCGACCATCGCCGGCCTGCTGCCGGGTTGCCTGATTCTCTCCGACGCCTCCAACCACAATTCGATGATCGAGGGCGTGAAGCGCTCCCGCGCCGAGACCAAGATTTTCCGGCACAACGATCTCGCCCATCTCGAAGAGCTGCTCCAGGCGGCGGGCGACCGCCCCAAGCTGATCGTTTTCGAGAGCCTTTATTCGATGAACGGCAATATCGCGCCGGTGGCGGAAATCGCCGCCCTCGCCGAGCGTTACGGCGCGATGACCTATATCGACGAGGTTCACGCGGTCGGAATGTACGGCGCGCGCGGCGGCGGCATTTGCGAACTCGCCGGCGTCATGAACAAGATCGACGTGATCGAAGGGACGCTGGCCAAGGGATTCGGCACGCTGGGCGGCTATATCGCCGGCGACGCCGACCTCATCGACGCCATTCGCGGCTACGCTCCCTCTTTCATATTCACCACGGCCCTGCCGCCGGCGGTGGCCGCCGCGGCCTGCGCCGCCGTGCGCCTGCTCAAGGCGCGGCCCGATCTGCGGACGGCGCATCAGCGCGCCGCCCATATCACCAAGCATGCTCTCGCTGCCGCCGGCCTGCCGGTGCTCGAGAACGGCTCGCATATCGTGCCCGTGATGGTGCGCGATGCGCAGCTCTGCAAGGCGGCCAGCGACATGCTGCTGGATCGTCATTACATTTACATCCAGCCCATCAATTACCCGACCGTCGCCAAGGGGTCGGAGCGGCTCCGCATCACCCCGACGCCGCGCCACACCCACGAGCACATAGCCTCTCTCGTGGAGGCGATGGTGGATGTCTGGCACACGCTCGGCATTCCTTTCGTCGAGCCGCCGGAGCATCTCCACGTCGACAAGAACGGGGATCGCTGCACCTATCCGGAAATCAAGCTGGCGGCGCAGTAAGCGGTTGGAGAAAATAAAAAGCCCCGCCGCGGCGGGGCTTTTTTTATTTTACGCAGCGCCAGAAAAAACCAAGGCGGTGCTTGCGACTCTCCAAACCAAGGGGCAGGGGCGTCATTGCGAGTAGCGTAAGCGACGAAGCAATCCAGATAAATTGTTTGAGGTATTTTCCGCCAGGCCTGATTATAAAATGGCGCTGGCGCGGCTCTGGATTGCTTCGCTTCGCTCGCAATGACGGGCGAAAATCATGCGGTCGTGGGCGGATGTCCAACTACTGCGAGTTTCTTCTAGCGCTGTCCAGAGAACGCTGCCCCGCAGAAGAATGTTTTCCTTCACTCGCGCCGCTTGAGATAGCTTTCCAGCATCGCCACGGCGGCCTTGCGCTCCGCCTCGGAGGCCGAGGCCAGGGCCTTGTCGTGAGAGTCGATGATCCACTGGTCCGAGGACGAGCCGCTCGCGGCCTCGCGCGCCAGCGTCAGATACATCAATCCGCGCGGCCGCTGCCCCACGCCTCCCGCGACGCCCGTGAACATGAGCTGTCCGAGCAGCGCCTCCGCCTGGACATGGCCCTTGCGCGCAGCGAGGTCCAGCCAGCTCACGCCCTGGCGCAGGTCCTTCTTGACGCCGTATCCCTCGAGATACATGCGAGCGACGTTATACTGGGCGTCCGCGCTCCTGAAGAAGGTCGCTGCATAGCGGAACAGGTCGAAAGCGCGCTCTGGGTCGGCGGGCACCTTGGCGCTCGCTATGCCCTCGCGAAGATAAAGTCCCACGGCGACGAAAGCCGAGGAGGCGGCGGAACGCAGGCTCGGATCGGGATCGTCGTCGGTGAAATGCTCGACGATCCTGGAGAAGTAATCGAAAGCCTTGCGGTCGTCGCGCGTCACGCCGTCGCCGTCGGCGTACATCTTTGCGAGCTTCCACTGGGCGAGGGATTCGCCGCCGTCGGCGGCATAGCGCAAGGCTTCCACCGAGGCGCTGCGCGCGCCCGAGTGATAGCTCTCGATCCCAGCGCGCAGCGCGGTCTGGGGATCCTTGAACATGGGCAGCTGGGCGGTGGGCGAAGTCATGCGCTGTTCCGCAGAGTCCAGCGCGGGCGCGGGCGCGGAGAAAGCTCCCAGCGCGAAGGCCGCGCACAAGCCGCATGCGCCGCTGAGCATGATGCGCCGCCGGACGTTGCGTCGCGCGTGTAGTTCGGCTGAGAGAAACCTGACCATTATCGACTCGACTTCCCCACGCGACCTTCGCCGCACGCGCTGCACAATACTGGGCCGCAACCGGCCGGAACTTGGAAAAAACTCGCCCTTCCTCCTGGAATCGGACCTTCCCAGGGGGCGTCTCCGCTTTGGCGTTTGACCTTGTGACACAATGACCTTAGCGCGGTGTTTATGGCTGAAAAGGGGCTTGACGTTGCGATTCACGAGTCCTGCGATTTATGTCCGTCACTGTTGCAAGAGGATCACATTTTTGCGCGTGCGAAGCGGCGCCCACGGCTCCGATCAAGCTTTTCACCGCTTGCCGAAACCCGAAGAAGGACCGTTTCGGGCGCGTGTGTCGTGCGTCGCGATGACGCGTCGCGGGGCGACCCCGATTCTTTCCGGGGCGGATGCTCTGTGATTTACTTCCGGGGGTCTGCCGAATCGCGTTCAAGCGGGCGGGGGACCGCGCTGAAAAGCAAAGAAACGCTGAGAAGGATGTGCTCATGATTCTCCCGCGTCGCCGTCCCGCTCGTCTGGTCGTGGTTCTTGCCGCGGGCTTTTGCTGGGGTTCTCCGGCGCTGGCTGCGGGCGACGCGGCCCACGGCGCCGTGATCGCCAAGCGCTGGTGCGCCGCCTGCCATGTCGTTTCGGCGGATCAGCAGAGCGCCAACGCCGACGCACCCCCTTTCGCCGACATCGCTCAGCGGCGGCCGGACGATAAGCAGCTGCGGAATTTTCTTGCCGATCCGCATCCGAAGATGCCCGACATGAGCCTCACGCGTAAGGAGATCGAGGACATAGTGGCCTATATTCGCCGCTTCGATGCGCGGCCGCGTCCGCCGGCCGAGCCCGACGAGAAGGACAAGGAGCAGCCCAAGCGCGGCTAGCGCTTTCCTCCCCCCGAGAGAGAAGAGTGATTCAGATCGCAAAATCCGGCGCCTTTTGCGAAAATGGGCCCGGGGCGCCGATGCGCCATCAGGGCGAGCGCGAATGGCTTACGCGGTAAAGGAGGCGTTCTACACTCTGCAGGGCGAAGGGCTTCAGGCCGGCCGCCCGGCGGTCTTTTGTCGATTCGCCGGGTGCAATCTGTGGAGCGGGCGGGAGGACGATCGCGCAGCTGCGGGCTGTCGGTTCTGCGACACTGATTTTATCGGCGTCGACGGCGAAAACGGCGGCAAGTTCCGCACGGCTGAAGAACTCGCCGAAATGCTGGCCCGGCTTTGGGGGCCTTCCCGCGACAGGCGTTTCGTCGTGTTGACCGGAGGCGAACCCATGCTGCAGACGGATGCGCCTCTGATCGACGCGTTGCATCGACAGGGCTTCGAAATCGCCATGGAGACCAACGGAACGCTGCCGGCGCCGGAAACAATCGACTGGATCTGCGTTTCGCCGAAGGCGGGCGCGCCCCTGGCCCAAACCCGGGGGCAGGAGCTGAAGCTGGTTTATCCGCAGCCCGGAGCGGAACCGGAACTGTTCGAAGGCCTGGATTTCGCGCATTTTCTGATCCAACCCATGGACGGGCCGGAAATTCTGCGCAATACGAAAGCCGCGGTAGACTATTGCCTCGCGCATCCGCGCTGGCGGCTGTCCGTTCAAACCCACAAGACCATCGGGGTGAAGTAGACGTGGCGAGTTTCGAGGTTTTCCGGGAGTTCTATTTCGAGGCGGCGCATGCGCTGTACGACCCGGAGCATCCTACCGGCGGCAAATACCGCAACCTGCACGGACATTCGTTCCGCGTGCGGGTGACGCTGCGCGGCGAGCGCCATCCCGAAGAACAGTGGGTCATGGATCTCGGCCGTCTGGGCCGCCGTCTCGCCGAATTACGCGAGAAGCTCGACCATTCCTTCCTGAACGATCTCGAAGGGCTGGGCAAGCCGACGCTCGAGAATCTGTGCGTTTACGTCTGGCGCGATCTCGCGCCTTTCGCGCCTGGGCTTTGCGAGGTCGGAATCTTCCGCGACAGTTGCTTCGAAGGATGCGTCTATCGCGGCGATTGATCCGCCCGGACTCGTGCGGGTAGGGCGCGCTCCCGGCGTCTGTCACGAAGCTCCGGAAGGCGCCGCAAACTCCAGGCTTACGCCTTCCGCCGTGGTAGCGATCCCGGCGGCGGCGGCGTCCGCCAGCTTATCCAGCCGTATCAGCGCAAGGCCGATCTCGCCGCTGTGCGAGCCGGTGAGGCCGATATCGATTTCCCCCGCGCGCACGGCCGCACCCGGCGCGGGAGCCTGACCTTGGCTGGTGCGGTACGGCGCCACGCGCTTCCTCGCGAGATTGCGATGCTTGGTGCGGGAAACGACTTCCTGGCCGACATAGCACCCCTTGGTGAAATCGACCCCGGCGATGAGGTCCATATTGGCCTCGTGGGGAAAAGCGTCGCCATAGGCGAAGTCGAGCCCGCCTTCGGGAATTCCCGCCGCAACCCGCGCGGCGTCGTAATCCGCGCGCCCCCCGGAGGCGGGGATGGCGCCCTGCTGCGCAAGAGCGCGCCAGCCCAACCGCTCCGAACGCGGGTCCTCCGCGAGAGCGACCGCTTCCGCCTGCGGCTTCTCGGCGGCAAGGAAAGCGTAGCTTACGAGTTCGCCGCTGCGGGGCGTGACGGTCACATTGGCGCGGAGCTTGTACATTCCCAGCCGCTTGACGAGATCGCCGACGAGAGCGAGCGGGCAATCCAGCAGATAGCGGCGATCCTCTCCCTCACCGACTGCGAAGACCAGGAAATCGAACAGGATCTTGCCCTGCGGCGCGAGAAGGGCGCAGAACCTCGCTTGGCCGGGAAGAAGCTTGGCGATATCGTTGGTTACGAGATTGTGCAGGAACTTCGCCGCATCCGGTCCCCCGACCTCGACGACGCCGCGATCCTCGAGAATGATTGCCGACATTGTGGCTAACTCCATCAGCGCCCTGAATGCGCCGCCCAGTGTAACGAGAGTGTTCCCCGCCTGTACGAAAGCGAAAGAAAACTCTCTTGTTTCCGGCGTCGCGATGGACGATTTGTCCCAAGAGGTATGTTTCTCCAACGCACGCTGCAAGCGAGGCGCCATATATGGCAAGAACTTTCGACACCATCCTTTGGGGCGCGACGCTCGTCAACCATGACGGCGAGACGCAGCGCGACGTCGCCGTTTCGGACGGCAGAATCGCCGAGATCGGCGCTCTCGGCGGGGCGAGCGCCGGAGAGCGCATCGACTGCAGGGGCCTGCATATTCTGCCGGGAGTCATCGACACACAGGTCCATTTCCGCGAGCCCGGTCCCGTTCACAAGGAAGACCTGGAAACGGGTTCGCGCGCCGCGGCGCTCGGCGGCGTGACGGCGGTGTTCGAAATGCCGAACACCAATCCCCTCACCACGACCGCTTCCGACATTTCCGACAAGGTCGCCCGCGCGCGTGGAAGAATGCATTGCGATTTCGCCTTCTGGGTCGGGGGCACGCATGACAACGCCAAAGACATTCCCGAGTTGGAGCGTCAGCCGGGCGCCGCGGGAATCAAGGTGTTCATGGGCTCCTCGACCGGCTCGCTGCTGGTGGCCGACGACGAAGGGATCGCCAGCATTCTCTCCCATACGAGGCGGCGCGCCGCTTTTCACAGCGAGGACGAATTCCGGCTGAAGGAGCGCGAGCATCTGCGCGTTCCGGGCGATCCCTCGTCCCATCCGGTCTGGCGCGACGAGGCCACCGCAATGCGCTCGACCGAGCGCCTGCTTTCGATTGCGAGGGAGAAACGCGCGCTGATCCATGTGCTGCATGTCTCCACCGAGGAGGAGATTGCGCTTCTCTCCCGGCATAAGGACATCGCGAGCGTGGAAGCCACGCCGCATCATCTCACCATGACCAGCGACGATTACGCCCGCATCGGGACGCTGGCGCAGATGAATCCGCCGGTTCGCGCCAGCCGCCATCGCGACGGGCTATGGCGGGGGGTGGATCAGGGCGTCGTGGATGTGCTCGGCTCCGATCACGCGCCCCACACTCTGGAGGAAAAGGCGAAGCCTTATCCGCAGAGCCCATCCGGCATGACCGGCGTTCAGACGCTCGTGCCGATCATGCTCGATCACGTCAACGCCGGGCGGATGTCGCTCTTGCGGCTGGCGGACCTCACCAGCGCGGGGCCCGCCCGACTCTTCGGCGTCGCGGCCAAGGGGCGCATTGCGGTCGGCTATGACGCCGATCTCACCGTCATCGACATGAAGCGGCGCGAGACCATCCGCAACGACTGGATCGCCTCGCGCTGCGGCTGGACCCCTTACGACGGCAGGGAAGTCCTGGGCTGGCCGGTGGGGACTTTCGTCCGCGGGGCGCGCGTGATGTGGCAGGGAGAGCTGACGACGCCGGCGACCGGAGCTCCGGTGAGGTTTCACGCGGCGCTGTAACGATCGATTCCGCGTCCTGGCGGGCGAAGGAAAATGAAGCGCTCGCAAAGCTCGAGGGCAACCATTCCGCGCCTTGCGCGTTGATCTGCATGCGCCGCTTTGTTCTCGCCGTCGCGCTCATGCTCGGCCCCGGTCTTTACGCCCATCCGGCGGAGGCCGAGGATTTCGCCGCGCAGCTTTCCGCCTGGCGGGCGCGTGTCGAGCGGTCGCGTCAGGAATATGAGTCTTTCGCCGCCGAGGCGCGAAGCCGCCTGATAAAGCCCCGCAGGCCGGCCGTCGTCCAGGGCGGCGCGCCCGTCCGCGATTTTTTGAGCGACGAGACCTTGCGCAGCGGCGACGTCATCGTCACCGACGGCGGCCTGGTCGTCTTCACCGGCGAGCCGCGGCTCGGCCACGACCCCAAAGATTTCACGCGGCTGAGACAGTGGCGCGGCGACCTGCGCTACGGCGTCCGGCTCAAGGAGATCGAACGCGCCAACGCCGGCGCCCCGCGGTGAGGGATTCTTATCGCACTTCCCTCCAGTATTATGGCGCAAGTGCTACAAGACGCGACCCGCGTTCTGGCGCTGATGCAGTTTCTGAAAGGGTAACGCTTGAAAAAGTCGGCAACTATTTCAGCTTGTGGACGATACCGATACGAACTGCGGCGGGTTTGGGATGAATCGAAGCGGTTCGTTTTGTTCGTGTGCTTAAACCCATCAACAGCTGATGCGGATCAAGATGATAATACTTCTCGCGTTTGTATTAAATATGCAGAAAGATGGGGCTATGGGGGACTGTTAATAGGTAATTTATTCGCATATCGGTCAGTTGATAAATCTGTTATCAAAAAAGTTAATGATCCTATTGGCCCTGAAAACGACGAGTGGCTAAGGAAGCTCCAGGATGAAGCCTCGCTTATCGTTTGCGCATGGGGCGACGACGGCGGGTACAGAATGCGAGACGAATCTGTACTTTCTTTCATCAAAGCGCCGCATTATTTAGTTAGATTAAATAGCGGCCGTCCCGGGCATCCTCTATACAAATCTCAAGACATCAAGCCAAGTATTCTATGAGTGCGGGCGCTAATGGCGTGCAAAACTCAAGAAAAGATCTTCAAAATTTACCTTGCAGCTTGCGCTGTATCCCCCTTCAATCCTCCATCGCCATGAGCCCGGCGTCGCCGCCGGCTGCGGCGGTGTTCACCGTCACTGTTATCTCGCGCATGAATCGGCGCAGATAATCGGGACCGCCGGCTTTCGGTCCGGTTCCGGAAAGGCCGAACCCGCCGAAGGGCTGGCCGCCGACCGCGGCGCCGATCATGTTGCGGTTGACGTAAATATTGCCGGCGGGAGCCATGGCGCCGAGCGCGTGCCGGCGTCGCTCGATGCGCGTCTCCAATCCCATCGTCAGGCCGGATCCCCGTCTCGCGATCGCCTCGACCAGCGCGTCGAATGCTTCCGCGCGCCAGCGCACGACATGCAGCACCGGGCCGAAAACTTCCTCCTTTAGATCTTCGAGGCGATCGAGCCGCACGATGTGCGGCGCGACGAAACAGCCCGCCGCGGGCGCCTCGCCCGCATAGATGATGCGTCCCCGCGCCGCGCAGCCGGCAAGATAGGCCTCGAGCCGCTCCTTCGCTTCGGCGTCGATGACCGGTCCTAAATGCACGCCCAAATCCCGCGGATCGCCGATGCGCAATTGCGCCGCGGCGCCGGCGATAAGCTCCGTGCAGCCGCCGGCGATTTCCTCCTGAAGGCAGAGGACGCGCAAGGCCGAACAGCGCTGTCCGGCGGAGCGGAAGGCGGAGGTCAGTACGTCGTCGGCGACCGTCTCGGGCAGGGCGGTGGAGTCCACGATCATGGCGTTGACCCCCCCGGTCTCGGCGATCAGCGGAACGATAGCGCCCGGCTTTTGCGCCAGCGCTCTGTTGATGGATTTGGCGACTTCCAGGGAGCCCGTGAAAACCACGCCCGCGCAGCAGGGATGTTCGACCAGAGCGGCGCCGACATCGCCGCCGCCCGGGGCAAATTGCAGGACGTCCTGGGGGACGCCGGCCTCATGCAGCAGGCTGACGGCCTCAAAGGCGACGAGCGGGGTCTGCTCGGCCGGTTTGGCGATGGCGCTGTTGCCGGCTGCAAGCGCCGCCGCGACCTGCCCAATAAAAATGGCCAGAGGGAAATTCCAGGGCGAGACGCAGACGAAGACGCCGCGCCCGCAGCGGCGCAGGCTGCTCGCTTCGCCGGTGGGGCCGGGAAGCGCGGTTTCAGTGCAAAGCTCGCGCGCCTGCGCCGCGTAATAGCGGCAGAGGTCGGCGGCCTCGCGCACCTCGCCAAGGGCATCGTCCAGCGTTTTGCCGGCCTCTTCCTGCAGAAGGGCGATGAAAGATGCGCGGCGGGCTTCGATGAGGTCGGCGGTGCGGTCGAGAACCCAGGCTCTGGCCACGACGCTGGTAGCCGCCCAGCTATCGAAGGAATGTTGGGCTGCGGCCATCGCGGCCTCGATCGATTTCCCGTCGCTATCGATCACGGAGCCGATCTCCTTGCCGTCGATGGGCGAGCGGCAGGCGCGCCTCTCCTTATGCGAGGGCTGCGAGGGCAGGGCGGTCGGGCGCAGCTTGCGCGCGATTTCGATTTCGGTCAGCAGGGCGTCGAGACCGGCGCGCTCGCCAAATTCAACGCCCTTGGAATTGGCGCGCAGGGGCCGGTAGATATCGGCCGGGGCGCGCAGCCGGCGATTGCGCGTCTCTTTGGGCGAGGCGATCAGCTCATAGGGGTCTGCGAGCAGAACTTCCGGCGGGGTGGCCGGGTCGGCCGCGCGGGCGACGAAGGAGGAATTGGCCCCGTTCTCGATCAAGCGGCGCACCAGATAGGCCAGCAGATCGCGATGCGGCCCTACCGGCGCATAGACCCGCCATGGAATGGCGAAACGCTCCCGCGTCGCTTCGGATAGCGCCTCGCCCATGCCGTGCAGGCGCTGGAACTCGAAAGGCCGGCGATCCGCTTCGGCGAGGATCGACGCCACCGTGAGCGCGTTGTGGGTCGCAAATTGAGGGTAGAGCCGCGGCGCATCGAAAAGCCGTCTGGCGCAGGCGAGATAATTGATATCGGTCATCGCCTTGCGCGTGAACACCGGATAATCGGGAAGGCCCCGTTCCTGCGCACGCTTGATCTCGCTGTCCCAATAGGCGCCCTTGACCAGCCTCACATTGAGGCGGCGTGAGCGGCTTTCCGCCAGTGCCGCGGCGTAATCGATTACGGCCGCCGCGCGCTTTTGATAGGCCTGCACGGCGAGGCCGAATCCGTTCCATCCGACAAGAGAGCCATCGCTGAGCGCGCGGGCGAAGACTTCGAGCGATAGCTCCAGCCGGTCGGCTTCTTCGGCGTCGACCGTCAGCTGGACGCCTTCCGATTTGGCGAGCCGCGCCAACTCCAGCAGGCGGGGTGTCAGCTCCTTGAGCACGCGCTCGCGCGAGATCGCCTCATAGCGCGGATGCAGGGCGGAAAGCTTGACGGATATGCCGGCGTCTCTCGCCGCGTCGCTGGCGCCTATCGCCCTTATGGCTTCGGCGTAGGCGCTAAAATAGCGCTCCGCATCCTCGGCCATGCGCGCCGCCTCTCCCAGCATATCGAAAGAATGCAGTCCACGTCCGCGCGCGCGCTCCAGCGCCGCGTCAATGGTTTCGCCGAAGACGAAATGCGAGCCCATGACCCGCATCGCCTGCCGAGCGGCGAGGCGCAGGGCCGGAGCGCCGAGGCGCCGCGCGAGATCGGCTGCGATGGCGCTCGGAGATTCCTCCGCCGCGATGAGCCTGGTCGAAAGGCCGAGCGCGAAGGCGCAGGCTTGCGTCAGCAGCGTTTCGGAATGGGCCTTGTGGCGGTCGAACTCGCCCGCCGAAAGCCGGTCGGCCAAAAGGCGGTCCAATGTGGCGTCGTCGGGCACGCGCAGCAGCGATTCCGCCAGCGCCATGACGGCGAGGCCTTCGCGGGAGGAGAGCGAGAATTCATGCAGGAAATCTTCCACGCCTCCGATGTCGCTGTGCGCCGCCCTCATGGCGGAGAGAAGCTCGCGCCCTAGCCTTTGCGTTTCGGCGGCCAGGGAGGGCTTGGGTGCGCCCGCCAGCAGAACTGCGGCGAGTTCTTCATCCGGCGGCGCATAGGGGGCGGAAAAGGGCGGGAGGTCATGCGGCATGGCGGTCGTCCGGGCTGGCGTCGCTCAAGATGGATATAGGGCCTCGGAGCCAGTTTGCCCTGCCATAGATCCAAAAGCTCCGATTGCACGGCCACGGCGATCTGGCGAAGGGCGCTTACCCTCCACTTGAGGGGGAGGGTCGCCGCGAAGCGGCGGGGTCGGGTGATTTCTCCCCGCACTGGCAGCGATGCATCACGCGCCTGCATTGTTGCCGGTGGAACGCAACCAAATTCCTCTGCCCGTGATTTCCCTGTGGTGGAACGAGCCTCCGCCATGAGCGACAATTTTCCGATCCTTCGCAGCGTCATCTATGTGCCGGGCACAGATCCCCAGAAAATCGAGAAGGCGCTTACCAGTCAGGCGGATGGCGTTATTCTCGACCTCGAGGATTCAACCTCGCCTCACAACAAGGTGAGGGCTCGCGGCCATATCATGGAAGCGATTAAAAGAGGCAGCTTTGGATACCGCACAGTTATAGTTCGGTGTAACGCCCTGAGCACGGAATGGGGTCCGGAAGATTTAGGGTCCAGACCCATAAAGTGCTTGGCGTAAAGAGCGGGTTGTGATTCAGGGCTTCCGAAAGGAAGCGCCGATGATTCCCGAACAATTCTGGCTGACAGATGCGCAGTTTTCGAAGATTGCGCCACATCTTCCCACTGACACGCGCGGCAAGGCGCGGGTCGACGACCGCAGGGTCATCAGCGGCATCGTCCAAGTGCTCAAATCCGGCGGGCGCTGGGTCGACGCACCGCCGGAATACGGGCCCAAAAAGACACTTTATAATCGCTATGTCCGTTGGGCCGCCAAGGGCGTCTGGGTCGACTTGTTCCATGCACTCGCTCAAGCCGGCGGGCCGCCGACGGAAGTTCTCATCGACTCCTCGGCGGTGAAAGCGCATCGCTCGGCCAGCGGCGGCAAAGGGGGGAGAAAAATCAGGCCATCGGCCGCTCGCGCGGTGGACGCACAACGAAAATCCACGCGCTGACCGACGCGCAATGTCGACCCATAGCTTTCATGCTCACAGCCGGAAACGTCGCCGATTGCACAGCGGGCGCGGAACTTCTTGCCCATCTTCCGCCTTGCGAAGTCCTCCACGGCGACAAGGGATACGATAGCAACGCCATCCGCCGTAGGATCGAGGACGGCGGCGCACTGCCGAATATTCCGCCCAAGGCCAACCGCAAATGGAAGAACTGCTTTTCGCCGCTCCTCTATCGAAACCGCAACGCCATCGAGCGCATGTTCTGCCGTTTGAAGGATTTTAGACGCGTGGCGACGCGCTACGACAGAAACGCCGTCAATTTCCTCGCCGCCGTTTGCCTCGCTGCCACTGTCGCCTATTGGTTATGAGTCTGGGCCCTAAGACATGCAGCAGCCGTCGGCCCCCACGCGATATTGGCGCCCAAGGTCGATACGGAGAGGGATGTTCGCGCTTATCTCGCCGCTATCATCGCTGCCCCTCCGCGCACCGAACTTTGGGTCATGGCGGAAACCGCAACCTGCTTTAACGGAAACCTCCCGAAAATCGCCGCCATCGGAAGCGAGCCGGGCTCGCGTCTGACGACCTTGGTCATGGGCACGAACGACCTCAAAAAGGAAATGAGGGCGCTCGACGCGCCGGGACGCGAGCCGCTTCAATTTGCTCTTGCTCAGGCGGTGATAGCCGCGCGGGACAATAATTTGCTGGTCCTTGATGGCGTCCATAATAAATTTGTCGGCAAGGATAAAAGCGAAGAAGAAAACAAAGCCATTACAGAGGCGTTCGAGGCGGAATGCGAGCAAGGCCGCTGTTTCGGTTTCGACGGCAAAACTCTCATCCATCCCACCCAGATAAGCATAGCCAACAACATATTTCGGCCAAGTGCCGCTGAAGTGGCGCGGGATCAGAAGATCATCGAGATTTTCGATCTGCCGGAAAATATCGGAAAAGCTGTCGTCGCCGCCCCCTGGGGCGGGATGCTCGAAGCGGAAATACATCTGGCCCAAGCGAAAAGGACGGTCGCAACCAATCGCAGGATTGGGGAAATCGAGGCTTTGTTTGCTGAGAATGTGAAGGGATGAGGGGCGCGAGGTCATGCGGCATGCGGCGGTCGTCCGGGCTGGCGTCGCTTAAGGTGGATGCAGGGCAGAGACCGAGCCTGTTTGCTGGGCAGGGCAGTTATAGGCGCTCGTTCTTGCCAGCCGGCGGTGGTCTGGTTGAAATTCGGCGAGACTAAGCGCCAAGAGCAGACTCTCATCACGTTGTCGCTGTGGAGCGACTTGAAGGCCATCGGCAATCTGTGACTCTCTACGCGCATCGGGCGGCAATAAGCTAAGATGACGGAATCGGACGCAGACGTCGGGTAAGGGCCGGCCTTAGGGCCCAGACTCATAACCAATAGCTGACAGTGGCAGCGAGGCAAACGGCGGCGAGGAAATTGACGGCGTTTCTGTCGTAGCGCGTCGCCACGCGTCTAAAATCCTTCAAACGGCAGAACATGCGCTCGATGGCGTTGCGGTTTCGATAGAGGAGCGGCGAAAAGCAGTTCTTCCATTTGCGGTTGGCCTTGGGCGGAATATTCGGCAGTGCGCCGCCGTCCTCGATCCTACGGCGGATGGCGTTGCTGTCGTATCCCTTGTCGCCGTGGAGGATTTCGCAAGGCGGAAGATGCGCAAGGAGTTCCGCGCCCGCTGTGCAGTCGGCGACGTTTCCGCCTGTGAGCATGAAAGCGATGGGTCGACACTGCGCGTCGGTCAACGCGTGGATTTTCGTTGTGCGTCCTCCGCGCGAGCGGCCGATGGCCTGATTTTTCTCCCCCCTTTGCCGCCACTGGCCGAGCGATGCGCTTTCACCGTAAGCGCAAAGCCGAGGCCGTTTAGGCGACGTAATTCCAGGGCATGAGAGCCTCGATGTCGCGGTTTGGCCAGCCGTTGGCGATGCGCTCGAGGGTTTGCTTGAGCCAGGCGAATGGATCGGCGCCGTTCATTTTCGCGGTGGTCAGCAGGGTCGCCAAAGTTGCCCACGTCCGGCCACCACCGTCGGAACCGGCGAAGAGCGCATTCTTTCTTGTAATGGTCTGGGGCCGGATCGCCCGCTCGACTACATTGGAGTCGATCTCGACGTGGCCGTCGGCGAGGAACAGTTCCAAGCTGGCTCGGCGCCCCAAAGCGTAGCGGATGTGTTCGGCGAGCTTGGATTTGCCCGAGATGAGCGCCAGCTCCCGTTCCCAGCGCGCAAACAATTCGGCGACGATCGGAGCCGAGGATTGGCGGCGCGCCGCCAACCTATCGTCCGGCATCAGATCGCGAACCTGGTCTTCCACCGACCAGAGATCCTTCATCCGCTCGACCGTAGCGGTGGCCAAGCTGGAGCTGCCGGCGACATGCAGTTCGTAAAATCTTCGGCGCAGATGCGCCCAGCAGCAGGCCAGGAGCAAAGCCTTCTCGCCGCGATCTGCCCCGGCCAGCCGCTGATAGGCGGCGTAGCCATCGACTTGCAGAATGCCGTAATACCCCTTCAGATGCCGCAAGGCGCAATCGCCGGAACGGCTGTCCTCGAAGCGGTAGGCGACCATCGGCGGATCGCCGCCGCCAAAGGGCCGATCGTCTCTCGCGTAGGCCCATAAATAGGCTTTCTTCGCCTTGCCGGCGCCGGGCTCCAGCGTCGGCAACGTCGTCTCGTCGGCAAAGACGCGCGGGCTCTGCTTGATCCGCCACAGCACATGGTCCGAAAGCGGCTCCAGTTCGAAGCCAAGCCGCCCCATCCATTGCGCCATCAGCGAACGATCAAGCTCGACCCCGTCGCGGGCGTAAATGCCTTCCTGCCTATAAAGCGGCAGGCCGTCGGCGTATTTGGAGACGGCGATCATCGCCAACAGGGCCTCGGTGGGAATGCCGCCCTCGATAATGCGCGCGGGAGCAGGCGCCTGGATGACGCCATCGACGTCGACGTCTTTGAAGGCGTATTTCGGGCGGCGGGTGACGATCACCCGGAAGCGCGGCGGCTCGACGTCCAAGCGTTCACAAACGTCCTCGCCGATCTTGATCTTCTCCTTGCCCAGATGTTCGGCGGGTACCTCGGGCTCGATCACCACCTCGACCCGTTCAAGATGAGAGGCGAACGCCTTACGCGGACGCGGCGCCCGCTTTTGTTTGGCCGAGCCGCCCGCTTTGTCCAGCCCCGCCTTGATTTCGGCGATGCCGGTCTGGATCTCCTCAAACACGAAGGCCTGCTGTTCGGCCGCGGCAGCCCCCAGCTTTTCCGAGCGCTTGCCGAAGCGGTTTCGCTCCAGCGCCTTGAGGATCGAAGTCAGCCGGGCGATGCGTTCGTCAGCTGCCGCATTGAGGACTTTGAGGTCGCGGATTTCGCTTTCGAGCGCCTCTGTGCGCGCCGCCTTTTCGGCCATGACGCGGACCAGCGCTTTCAGCGCGTCAACATCGTCAGGAAGCGGAAAATCGAGCATTTTCATTAGGATGATTAAAGCACAGATCCAGTGGAAACGCTCGTGTTTTCAACGTAATCATGCCGATTTTCCGACCGTTCAGCCGGCGCTGACCGGGCGTTTGAGGTCGACCGGACGCACCCGTTTCCAATCCAATCCGTCAACCAGCGCCATCAACTGGGCATGATTGAGTTGAACCTGGTTTGGCCCGATCCGCGGCCAGCAAAATTGCGATTCCTCCAATCGCTTCGAGAACAGGCACACGCCGGTCCCATCAAACCAAACGATCTTGATTCTATCGGCTCTCTTGGCCCGGAACACATAAAGCGCGCCGTTGAACGGGTCGGCGCCGACATCGCGCACC
This sequence comes from Methylocystis heyeri, assembly GCF_004802635.2. Lineage (NCBI taxonomy): Bacteria > Pseudomonadati > Pseudomonadota > Alphaproteobacteria > Hyphomicrobiales > Methylocystaceae > Methylocystis > Methylocystis heyeri. Next base: position 1,692,387 of record NZ_CP046052.1, on the reverse strand, counting down.
AGCGACAGCAAACCGTCCGGGCCTTTGCGAAAATCGACCGGTTGGCTGGCCAGATAGATTTTCACGCCCGACGCGATCATGCCGAGCGCACCGCGCGGATCACGCGACGCAGATCGGCTTCGCCAATGTCGGCGCTGACGCGGATCACTGTGGCGCCGACGGAGATTTCCACCGTTGGCGCAGACCTGCCCTCGACATCCGGCGGATTCGCGCAAGCGGTAGGCGAGGCCGTCACCGCACCTTCGCGCATCGCTTGCCGGCGCCAGCCAAAAAGCTGAGACGGCGAAATGCCCATCTCCCGCGCGGCCGCGGAAATATTCACGTCGGGATCCAGTGTCGCCGCAACAGCTCGTGCCTTGAACTCGTCAGACCACCGGCGACGGCGAGAAACCGGAGCGCCATCAAGACGATCAACCACGGCTTCGATCAGTTGGAAACTTCTATCACCAGGCATAGGCGCAGACATAGATGCTCACAGCAGTACAAATTGTGCTGCTATTGATAGCTGGGCCACCTATGCGCCGCCATCACGGGGCTGCCTTGGCGCTTACCTTTCACCGCCGAGGAGTCGATGAGAACTTCCGTCGGCGGCCCGCCGGCTTGAGCGAGTGCATGGAACAAGTCGACCCAGACGCCCTTGGCGGCCCAACGGACATAGCGATTATAAAGTGTCTTTTTGGGCCCGTATTCCGGCGGCGCGTCGACCCAGCGCCCGCCGGATTTGAGCACTTGGACGATGCCGCTGATGACCCTGCGGTCGTCGACCCGCGCCTTGCCGCGCGTGTCAGTGGGAAGATGTGGCGCAATCTTCGAAAACTGCGCATCTGTCAGCCAGAATTGTTCGGGAATCATCGGCGCTTCCTTTCGGAAGCCCTGAATCACAACCCGCTCTTTACGCCAAGCACATTATGGGTCTGGACCCTAGTATTCGTTCGGCGCTTCCATCGCAGTATCTTCCGGCGCGAGGGGTGCAGTTTCAAAATACCCGTTATTGTCCCGAGCATGCTTAAAAATTAGCTCAAGTATTCTCGGAATAGAATCCTCTAGCTGAACGCGGACTGGCTCCCAACTTAACTCTGTCAGTGAATCTATGGAGTCTGTGATCCACTGCAGGTCAGCAAGCCCGGCATGCCATCCATACTCCTGAACAAGGGACAGCTTTGAAAATACAACGTCCCAAAGAGCTTCCTCAGGCCCTCCCCCTTCTTCGTAGAAATCCGAAGGACGGAACTCGGGCCTAACCGCGAGTTGAGAAACTACGTCGAGCGTGAGTCTGAACGAGCTTCTCCAAGTATTACATATCGATATGTAGCGGCGTGTCAAACATGATTGCGTTACCGAACGCCGTCCGTCGACTCCGCCCGAGAAAGCTTCGATAAAAATCCACTTCTTACTGCTCTGATGATAACGAGCTAGTGCATTCGTTATGCTGTCAAACTGGCTCCTCTCCCAAGCAAAACGTTCGCTGTAAAAAATGCGATCGAGATTTTCCTTGTTATACAAATCAACGAGTCCGCTGAATCCGGCAAATTCGGCTGCGTGCTCATTTCTAGACTCGTCTACTACAAACCACGGAAGATCTCTTCTATAGTGATACTTGCATGTCGTTCGCGATGAGTTCCAAATTATTGAGTTGTGGTGAAGACAAAAACCAATACCTCTGCCAATATTGAGCGTTTGGCTTGAGTTATGAATGCAATTCCTACACGAGAACAATATATCCATATCACACCTGCTGGAAGTATTGTTGAACGCGATGGAAGCCCCAAGTCACTATATCCTTGCGGGCAATACCACTTATGTCGAAAGCCCATCGCACGAGGCCTTCCTTTCGCATGCGTGCGTAACGCAGCGCCTGGAGGGCCTTTAAACGCGCGGCCTTCTCTTCGGATGAGGCGGAGGCTTGCAGCGCGGCTACCAAGTCCTCGTGTTCTATGATTTGGTGACCATCCGCTGCCGCCTTTTGACGTAACAGGAGATAGTCGACCTCACCAAACGGCTCGATCTTGTTGCGGTCGAGAGATACGCTGGTAAAGGCCGTTTTTTTGCCCCTCGCATTCACAATGTGGTCTGCGTATTCGCATTGCTTGGAAAGGTCAGGCGCGGTAATGGCTTCCTTCTGGTCACCGCGGAAGTAGTTCCTCTCTGTCATCCGCTTTCTTGGCTCCCATTAACGTAGCTGCTAAGATCCCGATGTTTGGGCCGCTCTCGACTGTAAGGATAGGTCGGGGGGCAAGCACGTGCAACCAACCAAATATGTTGGGCTTGCTTGGAGCCGCCTGCGCCCGTGGTTTCCGGCCAGGCACTCGGAGGAGAGCGACGCTGCTCCGATATGCGCGGCAATAGCTCTTACGTACGCGCTGAACGGCTGCTTCTAAACGGCGCTCTCGGGTCTGAGAATGGAAAAGGATCACAACCCCAAACCCTGAACCTCCCCACCCCCCTCCCGCCGCAACCCTTGTCTTTTGGCGCTAGGTGCGTTTGAACAGGCGCCGCTGCGCCGGGCTTCCGGCGCGAAAGCCGATTCGCTTGATCAGACAGGCCCCGTCGCCCGCGACGGGCGTCCAAAGGACAGCCCATGCGCCTCTCCCGCTATTTTCTTCCCATTCTGCGCGAAACGCCCAAGGAGGCGGAGATCGTCTCGCACCGCCTGATGCTGCGGGCGGGCCTGATCCGGCAGGAGTCGGCCGGCATTTACGCCTGGCTGCCGCTGGGCCTGCGGGTTCTCAACAAGATCAACGCCATCATTCGCGAGGAGCAGACCCGGGCAGGGGCCGTCGAAGTGCTGATGCCGACGATCCAGTCGGCGGATCTGTGGCGCGAATCGGGCCGCTACGACGCCTATGGCAAGGAGATGCTGCGCATCACCGACCGCCACGACCGCGAGATGCTGTTCGGCCCCACCAATGAGGAGATGATCACCGAGATCGTCCGGGGCTATGTCCGCTCATACAAGGACCTGCCGCTCAACCTGTTCCATATCCAGTGGAAATTCCGCGACGAGGTGCGCCCCCGCTTCGGCGTCATGCGCTCGCGCGAGTTCCTGATGAAGGACGCCTATTCCTTCGATCTCGACCCCGTCGCCGGCCGCCATTCTTACAACAAGATGTTCGTCGCCTATCTTCGCACCTTCGCGCGCATGGGGCTGACCGCAATACCTATGGTGGCTGAAACCGGGCCGATCGGCGGCAATCTCTCCCATGAATTCATCATTCTCGCCCACACCGGCGAGAGCGAGGTGTTCTGCCACAAGGATTTTCTGACCTTCGCGCCGCCGCCTGCCGACATCGACTTCGAGAACCCCGCGGCGCTGGAGGAGGTGGTCGGCAAATGGACCAGCCTCTATGCCGCGACCAGCGAGATGCATGACGAGGCCGCCTATAACGCCGTGCCCGATGAAGCCAAAATGGCCGCGCGAGGGATCGAAGTCGGCCATATTTTCTTCTTTGGAACCAAATATTCCGAGCCGATGCGCGCGGTGGTCAACGGCCCCGACGGCAAGGAGATCACTTTGTCCATGGGTTCCTACGGCATCGGCCCCTCGCGTCTCGTCGCTGCGCTGATCGAGGCGAACCACGACGACAACGGCATCATCTGGCCGGAACAGGTCGCGCCCTTCCATGTCGGCGTCGCCGACCTCAAGCAGGGCGATCCCGCGACCGGCAAGGTCTGCGCGGAGCTGGTCCAGCAACTCGAGAATGCCGGGCTGGATGTGCTCCATGACGACCGCGACGACCGTCCCGGGGCCAAATTCGCGACGCTCGACCTGATCGGGCTGCCCTGGCAGGTGGTGGTCGGCCCCAAGGGGCTCGCCGACGGCGTGGTCGAGGTCAAGCGCCGCCGCGACGGCGCGCGCGAGCTTCTGGCCCCGGCTGACGCGGTGGCGCGCATCGTCGCTTCAGTTCGGGCGGCGCGCGCATGACCGACGGGGCCGAGGCCGCAGGCGATCATGCTGTGGGCGGAGCCGCGCAGGGGCGCTCGGGCGAAGGCCGGATGTTTTCCGTTTTCGAATGGAGCGTCGCTTTGCGCTATCTTCGCGCGCGGCGTTCGAGCGGCTTCGTCTCGGTGATCGCGGTTTTCTCCTTCCTCGGCATCACGCTGGGGGTCGCGACGCTCATCGTCGTGATGTCGGTGATGAACGGGTTCCACCGCGAGCTGATGGACAAGATCCTGGGGGTCAACGGCCACGCCTTCGTGCAGGCTATCGACGCGCCTTTTACCGATTGGGAGAGCGTCGCCGCGAGCCTCTCCAAGATCCCCGGGGTGGAGCTTGCTGCGCCTATGGTCGAGGGCGCCGCCGGGGCTTCCACCCCCTATGGCCAGACCGGCGTGCTGGCGCGGGGCCTGCGCGGCAAAGACCTATTGAAACTGCCGGGGGTCGCCAGCACTCTGCGCGATGGAAGTTTTGAAAATTTCGACAATGCCGGCGGCGTCGCCATCGGGCAGCGCCTTGCCGAAAAGCTGGGCGTGCGCGTCGGGGACAAGATCAGCCTCCTCAGCGCGAAAGGCGCGCAGACGCCTTTCGGCGTGACGCCCCGCATCAAGGCCTATCCGATCGCAGCGATCTTCCAGATCGGCATGTCCGAATTCGACAATCTCTTCGTCTATCTGCCGCTCCGGGAAGCGCAGAATTTCTTCAACAAGGACAATGAGGTCACGACGGTCGAGGTCTTCGTCGCCAATCCGGAGGCGATGGACGCCTTTCGCGCGGCGGTGGATAAGGAAGTGACGCGCCCGGTGATCATCACCGACTGGCGTCAGATGAACAAGACCTTCTTCGACACGCTCCAGGTGGAGAAGAACATACTTTTCATCATCCTCACGCTGATCGTGATCGTGGCGGCGTTCAACATCGTTTCCGGCCTGACCATGCTGGTGAAGGACAAGACCAGGGACATCGCCATCCTGCGCACGATGGGCGCGACTCGGGGGTCGGTCCTGCGCATCTTCCTCATCATCGGCGCCTCCATCGGCACGACGGGGGCCTTTGTCGGATTTCTGCTGGGGCTGCTGATCGCCAAGAACCTAGACGCCATCCGGCTGCTGCTGAACAAGCTGCTGGACGCCAATCTTTTTCCCGCCGAGCTTTATTTCCTGTCCCGGCTTCCTTCCATCGTGGAGCCGCGCGAGGTGATGCTGGTCGTCGGGATGACGGTGACTCTGGCTATTCTGGCTTCGATCTATCCCGCGTGGAAAGCCGCCTCGCTCGATCCCATACAGGCGCTTCGCAGCGAGTGACGAAGATGAACGCTCCCGTCCTGAAATTGAACCGGGTCTCGCGCCATTACCGTGAAGGCGACGCGCGGCTGGATATTCTCGTCGATGCGGATTTGGCGCTGGAGGCGGGCCAGACGGTCGCGCTGATCGCGCCTTCGGGCGCCGGCAAATCGACCCTGCTCCATATCGCTGGCCTCCTGGAGCGCCCGGACGAGGGAGAGGTCAGCATCAAAAATGCGCCGACGTCCGGCATGAGCGACGACGAAAGAACTCGCCTTCGCCGCGTCGCCATCGGCTTCGTCTACCAGTTCCACCATCTCCTGCCGGAATTCACCGCGCTCGAAAACGTGGTCCTGCCCCAGATCATCGCTGGGCTGGACCGAAAGATTGCAGCCGACCGGGCCCAGCAGCTGCTCGATTATCTGCGTCTTGGTGCGCGCGCCGACCATCGTCCGGCGGAGCTTTCCGGCGGAGAGCAGCAGCGCGTCGCGATAGCGCGCGCGGTCGCCAACGGGCCTGACCTGCTTCTGGCCGACGAGCCGACGGGAAATCTCGACCCGCGCACTTCGGAACATGTCTTCGACACGCTCCTTCGGCTCGCCCGCGGCAGCGGCCTCGCCGCGCTCGTCGCCACGCATAATCTCGATCTCGCAAAACAAATGGACCGCCGCGTAACCTTACGCGACGGCCAGCTTATCGAGATCGAATGAGCCTTACGCCTTGGGCTGGGCCTTTTTCTTGTCCAGGAAGGCGTGCTTGTAATAAAGGCCGAAGGCCACGAGGCCGATGAAAGCGCCGAAGGCCGCGAGCATGATGTTCTTGTCCCCCGTTTCGCCGACGGCGAAGGGGAAGCGCGAAACATATTCCTTGGTGCCGTCGTCGCTGCGCGCCTTGACGAGACCGATGAAGTTGCCCTTGGTGGCGAAATTATATTCGAAGTTCAGCGTTCCGGTCTTGTACTTCTTGGGCGGAACGTAGATTTCGGTGTTGGCTTCGAGATTCTCGTTGTCGTCCTTCTGGCCGACATTGCGGAGAATGCGGATCTCGAGCGCCATGTCGCGCAATTCGTCCTGCTGCGCGTCGAGAACGATGATGGTCGGGCCGATGTCGGGAATATCGTCGCAGAACTGCTCGCGGGACTTGAGCGGCTGATAACCGGTGAAGGTCATCTGGTCGGGGCCGATCTTCATGATGCACTGGCCTTGATCGAGGCTCACGCCGCCATGGGCGAAGGCCTGGCCCGCCATCCCGAATGTCGCGAACGCCAGGGCGGCGAGGAATCTCCTGTTCATCTTTTTCTCCCTGTTCTTTCTTCTCAGAAGAACCGCTTTATGCGGTTTTGAAGCAGCACGGCGCCCCGTCTAGTCGTCGTCCGCCCTGAACGGGCTCGCTTCAAGGATGCGAAGGCGCCTCCAAAAAGCTCGGCCTACGATATCTTATATCAGGTTTTCCTGCCTTGTCCCGTGGCGATCCGCCACAGGCGGAGCGCAAACATCGCCGCAACCGCAAAAATTTACATGGGCTTGCGAAAGGGACCGTCGCCGGAGATCGGCGGAGGGCGTTGCGGCGCTGCAAATCGACCGCGCTTCGCCGAATCCGTTTGCGAATGAATAACTTCAACATGTGCATTCTGTTAACAATAGGATCGGGGGAGGCTATCCTTTATGGACTAGGATATTGTCGAGTTCATGCATGGACTTAACCGTCGCGCGGCTCGGGTCTGCGGGATCGGTTGGCGGCGGCGCAAATCGGCGGAGTTGGCGAGGATCGGAATGAGCATGACGCTGCCGACGCTTTTTGCTTTCAACGCCTTCCTTTACGCCGTGCTCGCGGTGTTCATGCTCTTCCTGTGGCGCGAGGACCGAGCCGAGGAATTTCGTTTCTGGTCGGTCTCCTATTTCCTCAGCAGCGTTGCGCTGGCTCTGTTCGCGGTCCGCGATATTTTCGACTTCCATTCCGCCTGGATCGCGGGGACCCTCAGTCTATGGTCGCTGGGCGCGATCTGGTGCGGGGTCAGAGTGTTCGCGGAGCGGCCGATCCGCAAGATCGCGGCTGCGGCGGGCGGCTTGATCTGGCTGGCGGGTTTTGCTGTGGCGACGCCCGTCGCCCGCTTTGAAGCGCGCGCCGCCATCGTCGCCGCATATGCGTTTCTCATCGCCTGCGAGCTTTCGTCCTACGCCAAGGAGCGTCTGCCGGTGGCGCGGGCTACGGCGGCTTTGGCGGCGCTGCATGGCGGGTTTCAGGCACTGTTGGGAGTCAGCTCCTTCTTCATGCCGTTCCATGAGGGGGCGACGGCGCCCTTCGACATTCCGATCGTCAAGCTTCTGGCCGCCGAAGCCATGGGCTATGGCGTCATTCTCGGCTTCATGCTGCTCGCGCTCTCAAAGGCCCGCGCCGCGGCGCGGCAGGAGACCGCGGCCCTGACCGATCCGCTCACCGGCCTCGCCAATCGTCGCGCTTTCGACCTCGCCGCCGAGCGGGTGATCAAGGGTTCGCAAGGAACCGAAATACCGGTTTTACTCGCTTTCGATCTCGACAGGTTCAAGGCGGTCAACGACCGTTTCGGCCATGCCGAAGGCGATCGCGCGCTGACGCTCTTCGCCCGGGTGGCGGCGGCCAATCTGCGCAAGGGAGATATCATCGCCCGTCTGGGGGGAGAGGAGTTCGCAGCGCTCCTGATCGCAGATCCAACGACCGCCTTGTCGATAGCCGACAGGATTCGCTGCGTTTTCGCCGAGGAAGCCGCCTCCATCGCCGACGGTCTCGTCACCGTCAGCGTGGGCGTCGCGGCCATGGATGATCCGAATCAGGATTTTTCGAAACTCATGCGCGCTGCGGACGCCGCCCTCTATCTGGCGAAGGCCGCAGGCAGGAACCGCGTTTTTCTTTCTCCGAATGTGGGCTCCGGCGGATCGCGGGCGTCCAGAGGCGCGGTCGACGGGTCTTTTCCGCCCTCCAACGCGGCCTGAACGCGCCGGCCCTTCCGGTCGGCGCAGTGGAAGCCTCGCGCGGCCGGCGTGGCGCTGCTTCAGCCGTTCGAATAGCGCGCGCGAACCGGGAATGGAACGACGTTGGTGCGCGCTCGCGGCGGGTCGCTGAACGCGAGGTTAACTATTTCCTGCAGTTGAGGCCAGCTGAAGGGCTTGGTGAGGAAGTCCGTGGCGCCGGCTTCGAGAGCCTTGCGCCAATAATCCTCGGATATGTTTGCCGACATAAGTATAAACCGAGGGCATGAAATTACCGGATGATCATGGATCCGCTGCAGCAGCTCCAACCCGTTGGTCGGCTCCATGTTCCAGTCGCTCAATATTAAGTCGACCCTGAATCTCTTGAGATGAGACCAGGCGACCTCTCCGTTTTCTGCTGGTATCACGTATCTGAAATTCATACGGTATAGCATAAATGTAACCATTTCCCGCAGGCTTTCGTCATCTTCTACGACCATTGCGCTATTTAAGTGAAATGGCATTTCATGGGGCCCGATTTTTGGGTCGCCACCACGTCTCAATCCCGGAACTCTACATGGGATCAGCTGGGATTATGCGACGGAAGATAGGTGTTGTTAACGCTGTTAATAGGGTTAAACGCTTAGGAATATCCTGCTGGAATAGCTAAACTTTTATGCGAACTGGATTTATCAACAGGGGAACGACGCCCGTGGGCGCGCGTCGTCGCGCTGTCGGCGGCGGCCGGTTTGCGCCCCTATCTTCAAGAATTGCCGCGGTAGCCGGGAGCGTGCTTCAAGTCACCTCGAACCATGTCGCGAGGCCTGCCGCTTCATGGTCGAGAATATCGTCGTGCAGCGCCCATTTTCCGGGACTGTCGGCGATGAAGGCGACATGTTTGGTCTTGCCCGGCGGAGCGACTACGGCGTTGCGCCAATAGGGCTCCCAGCCGTCGTCGAGATCATGCAGCAGGCGGACCGCATGGCCGTGTACATGCATGACGAGAGGAACCCTGGCGCGATTGTCGAAACCGAGCGTCACCGGCGCGCCTCTCTTGACCCGAAACAGCGGATCGCCGGAATAACCGCCGGACGGCGCGCCGTTGAGGCGCCAGCCCGCGCCGTCGGGCGCGATGACGAGATCGACCTTCTTCGACTGTTGCAGCTTGATTTCGCGGGGCAGGGCGGGATTGTCGGGCAGCGAGCGAATCGGCGGGCGCGGCGGAAGCTTTTCTCCCTTGGCCGCGAATCGCATCAAGTCCTTATCCTGTCCGTCCGCGCCGCGCAGAATCAGCCGGGCCTTGCCGGCGGGTTCGGCCGGAAGATCGAACAGCAGCTCAAAGCGGGCGCCGGGCGCGACCGGAATGCTGTCGCGAACCGGAACGAAGGCGTCGCAGGGCTGGCTGTCGACCGCGACGACATAGGGCTTCACGCCCTCGAACGACAGGATCATGATTCGGGCGTTGGCGAGATTCGCCAGCCTCAGCCGCACCCTCGCGCCGGGGGCGGCCTCGTGGGTGGCGAGGGAAGGAGAGCCGTTGACCGTCAGGGCCGCTCCGATCTGGCCCTCGCCCGTTCCGGAATCCTTTGAAAAATCCTTGTCGACCGCGCCAGCGGAATCGAGCTTCCAATCGTCCAGCGCCACCACGATGTCGGCGTCGCTTTCCAGCGGGGAGGGCTCGTCCACGATCAGCAGCCCTTTCAGGCCGCGTCCCAGAAGCTCGCCGCTGCGCGGATAAACGCTGGGGCGGTAGCAGAACAGGCCTGGTTCGGGCAGGGGACGACGGTAGTCGAAGCTGGCGCCGGGCGCGACCGCCGCCTGGGTGAGGGGCGCCGCGCCATCCATGGCGTTTTCCCCTCTCATGCCCTGCCAGTGCAGGGTCAGCGGCAGGTCGGTCTTGTTGACGAGGCGCGCGAAAAGCGCGTCGCCCTGCTTGTAGCGCAGCAGGGGGCCGGGCGTGGTCCCGTCGAAGCCGAGGATGTCGCTCGGCGGCGCCGGCGCCGCAAGAAGCTGTGCCTTGGCCGGACGCGCCTCGATAATCCTGGGCGCGGCCGTCGCTTCGGAACGAGCGGGCAGGGGAAGCACGGTGGCGCTGACGCCGAGGATGAAGCTTCGCCGGGAGCAGGCTGGCATTTTTCAAGGTCCGGAGGTTCGGGGCTGGCAAGCCGTTCGATTCTAGCGCGCCCGCGTCGGTTTTGCGACGCCGGCGCGCTCTCCCGGTCGGGGTGGTGCGCCGGGAAGCCCTTTTACGCATAATTTCTGCTGCACGGACGATCCGTCATGCTATAGAGCGGCGCGACGCGTCGGCGGGCTCAGCCTTCCGGCGACCGTGGGTTATGGTCGAAAGACCTCCCGTCGCGGGCGTGGCGGAACTGGTAGACGCGCCGGATTTAGGTTCCGGTGACGCAAGTCGTGGGGGTTCGAGTCCCTCCGCCCGCACCAAAACCCGGCGCAAGCGTCATCGAGAGGCCCGAGCCGCAAGGCCGGCGTCTGGCTTGCCGAAGGCCTTTGGCCAGGCTCGCTAATGTGATTTCCGCGCGCTCGATGCGCGCAGAGAGGCTTCGGCGCTCGTAAGCGCCGCCAGAACAGACGCTCAACGGCGTCTCAGGAACGCCCCGCCGCGAGCGGCGGGCTATTGCGGAAGGCGAATGACATGCAAGTGACGCAAACCCTTTCCGAGGGCTTGAAAAGGGAATTTAAGGTTGTGTTGCCGGCGGGCGATCTGGCCGCCAAGCTCGAGACGCAGCTCCAGGAGATGCGCGCCAAGGCTCACATCAAGGGCTTCCGCCCGGGCAAGGCTCCGGTTTCCCACCTCAAGAAGCTCTACGGAAAGAGCCTCATGGGCGAGGTGCTGCAGGAGGCCGTGAACGAGGCCAACCGCAAGATCCTCGACGAAAACCAGTTGCGCGTCGCCATGGAGCCGAAGCTCGATTTCCCGGCCCAGGAAGAAGTCGAGAAGGCGCTCGAAGCGGCTGGCGATTTCTCCTTCGTCGTTTCTTTCGAGACGCTGCCGACCTTCGAAATCGGCGTGCTGGACGACATCTCGCTGGAGAAGCCCGTCGCTCCCGTGACCGACGAGGACGTCCAGTCGGCGATCGAGAAGCTCGCCGAGCGCATCCGCGAGTTCGAGCCCAAGGCGGAAGAGGGCGCCAAGGCTGAAAAAGGCGACAAGGTGACCATCGATTTCGCCGGCAAGCTCGACGGCGTCCCCTTCGAGGGCGGCACGGGCGGCGACATCGATCTCGTGCTCGGCTCCGGAACCTTCATTCCGGGCTTCGAGGAGCAGCTCGAAGGCGCGGCGACGGGCGATCAGCGCGTCGTGAAAGTGACCTTCCCCGAGAACTACTCGGCGCAGAATCTCGCCGGCAAGGAAGCCGAGTTCGACGTCGTCGTGAAGGCGGTCGCGGCTCCCAAGGCCCAGGCGCTGGACGACGAGTTCGCCAAGAAATACGGCTTCGATACGCTCGACGCCTTCAAGGAGGCCGTGCGCGGCAATATTGAAGCCGACTTCGACAAGGCCTCGCGGGACAAGCTCAAGCGCGCCCTGCTGGATGCGCTCGACGTCCGCTACAGCTTCGAGCTGCCGCAGGGCCTCGTCGACCAGGAATTCGAGTCGATCTGGCGCGAGTTCGAGGCCGAGCGCAAGCGGGCCGGCAAGACCGCGACCGACGAAGGCAAGAGCGAGGAAGAGCTGCGCGCCGAATATCGCGCCATCGCCGAGCGGCGCGTGCGCCTCGGACTGGTTTTGGCGGAAATCGGCCAGCGGGCAGGCGTCAAGGTCGAGGAAAAAGACCTCACCGACGCCGTCATCGAGCGGGCGCGGCAGTTCCCCGGCCAGGAAAAGCAGGTTTGGGACTTCTACCGCAACAACGAAGCGGCCCTGGCCCAGTTGCGAGCCCCGATCTATGAGGAGCGGGTGGTCGCCCATCTGAGCGGCGTCATCAAGATCGCCGACAAGACCGTCACCCGCGAGGAGCTGTTCGCCGAGGACGAAGACGAAGCGGCCTGATCGGCTCGGTCGGACCAGACCGGGCGATTGGGCGTGAGGCGCTTTCCCTCCCCTCGAGACGGGGGAGGGTCGCCGCGAAGCGGCGGGGTGAGGTGAAGCGCAGCCTGTTCTGCGTCTTTATATTCCCCGCTCGCCCGCCTTCCGGGGGGCGACTTCCCCGCGAAAGTGAGTCGGGGGCGCCCCATAGAGGGGGTCTTCCCCTCCCCGTTTCCCGGCTGGTCCTGGTTTTGCGTCTTGCCGCCCGGACGAAATATGACTAGAGGCAGGACTGCCGCGCCCTGAACGGGGGCGGCGGCCCTCCAAGGGCGAGAAAGGCACCGAAGATGCGCGATCCTATCGAAGTGTATAACCAGTATCTCATTCCGCAGGTGATCGAGAACACCTCGCGGGGCGAACGCGGTTTCGACATTTATTCGCGCCTGCTGCGCGAGCGCATCATTTTCCTGACCGGCCAGGTGGAAGACCACATGGCGTCGGTGATCATCGCGCAGCTGCTCTTCCTCGAGTCCGAGAACCCGAAGAAGGAAATTTCGCTTTATATCAACTCGCCCGGCGGCGTCGTGACTTCGGGCCTCGCCATCTACGACACCATGCAATTCATCAAGCCGAAGGTTTCGACCCTCTGCGTCGGGCAGGCGGCTTCCATGGGTTCGCTGCTGCTCTGCGCGGGCGAGGCCGGGCTTCGCTTCGCTCTGCCCAACGCCCGCGTCATGCTGCACCAGCCTTCGGGCGGCTTCCAGGGCCAGGCCTCCGACATTCAGCGTCATGCGGAAGACATCTTGAAGATCAAGCGCCGCCTGAACGACATCTATGTCAAGCATACGGGCAAGGAATACGACCTCATCGAGAAGACCCTCGACCGCGACCACTTCATGACCGCGGATGAGGCGCAGGCGTTCGGCATTATCGACAGCGTCCAGGCCAAGCGGCCCGAGGACGACGCCGAAGCAAAGTAAAAACAACAACAACCGGCGCCCGCCAGTTTCCGGGGGAGCGGAGGCGGGCGCGTCAAACGCTTTAATCTGGGGCGCGCATGTTTCGCAAAATACTGATCGCCAACCGCGGCGAGATCGCTTGCCGCATTATCAAGACCGCCCGTCGCATGGGCATCGCCACGGTAGCCGTTTATTCGGACGCGGACGCCGACGCGCTGCATGTGGAAATGGCGGACGAGGCGATTCATATCGGCCCGCCGCCCGCCGCCCAATCCTATCTGCTGATCGACAAGATCATCGAGGCCTGCAAGATCACGGGCGCCGAGGCGGTGCATCCGGGTTACGGCTTCCTTTCGGAGCGCGCGGCTTTCGCCAAGGCGCTCGCGGACGCCAATATCGTCTTCATCGGCCCCAATCCCAGGGCCATCGAGGCGATGGGCGACAAGATCGAATCGAAGAAATTCGCCTCCAAGGCCAAGGTCAATGTCGTGCCGGGCTATCTCGGCGTGATTCAGGACGGCGAGGAAGCGGTCAAGATCGCCAATGAGATCGGCTATCCGGTCATGCTGAAGGCCTCCGCCGGCGGCGGCGGCAAGGGCATGCGAGTCGCCTACAAGGCCGACGAAGTCGTCGAAGGCTTCAACCGCGCCCGCTCCGAAGCCGCGTCCTCCTTCGGCGACGACCGCGTCTTCATCGAAAAATTCATCGTCAATCCGCGCCACATCGAAATCCAGGTGCTGGGCGACAGCTTCGGCAATGTCATTCACCTCAACGAGCGTGAATGTTCGATCCAGCGCCGCAACCAGAAGGTCATCGAGGAAGCGCCTTCGCCGCTGCTCGACGAAGAGACCCGCGCTGCGATGGGCGCGCAGGCCGTGGCGCTCGCGAAAGCCGTGGACTACAACTCGGCCGGAACGGTCGAGTTCGTCGCCGGGCAGGACAAGAGTTTCTACTTCCTCGAGATGAACACCCGCTTGCAGGTCGAGCATCCGGTGACCGAACTCATCACCGGCATCGATCTCGTCGAGCAGATGATCCGCGTCGCCGCGGGCGAGCCGCTCCAGATCAGGCAGGAGGAGGTCAAGATCAAGGGCTGGGCGGTGGAAAGCCGCATCTACGCCGAAGATCCGACGCGCAATTTCCTGCCCTCCATCGGCCGTCTGGTGAAATACCGCCCGCCGGAGGAAAAGCGCGCCGACGGAATCACCGTGCGCAACGACACGGGCGTCACCGAAGGGCGCGAAATTTCTATTCACTACGATCCGATGATCGCCAAACTGGTCACCCATGGGCCGGATCGTCTCGCCGCCATCCAGGCGCAGGCCGACGCGCTCGACCGTTTCGTGATCGACGGCATCCGCCACAATATTCCCTTCCTGTCCTCGCTCATGATGCATGATCGCTGGCGGTCGGGAAAACTCTCGACCGGCTTCATCGCCGAGGAATATGCGGGCGGCTTCGTCGCGCCGGAGCCCCAGGGCGAACTGGCGCATGTCCTCGCCGCCGTGGCGACGCTGATGGACCACATCGGCAACGAGCGTAAGCGCAATATTTCCGGGCAGCTGCGCAATGGCGCGCCGGTTCGCTTCGCCCGCGACCGCGTATGCATGCTGGCCGACCAGCGTTTCGACGTTTCGATCGAATCCCAGGGCGAAGCTTTGATCGTGCGATTCGCGCAAGGGGACAACCGCGCTCATCGCGTGTCCTCCGACTGGCGGCCCGGCGAACCGGTGTTCGAAGGCACGGTCGACGGCCACACGGTGTTCGTTCAGGCGCGTGCGATCCTCAACGGCTATGAACTTTCCCATCAGGGCGTCAGCGTCGCTGCGCGGGTCTATACGGTTCGCGAAGCGGAACTCGCCACCTTCATGCCGAAGAAGAAGGACGCCGGCGTCTCCAAGCATCTGCTTTGCCCGATGCCGGGCCTCGTCAAGACCATCGACGTGGCCGAGGGTCAGGAGGTCAAGGCCGGCGAGGCGCTGTGCATGGTCGAGGCGATGAAGATGGAGAACGTGCTGCGCGCCGAGCGCGACGTGACCGTCAAGAAAATCGTCGCCAAGGCGGGCGACAGCCTCGCCGTCGACGCCGTGATCATGGAGTTCGCCTGAAAAGCGGACGCCTCTATTCGTTGCGGCAGGCGCAAAGGCCTGCCGCAGCACGGTTTTTTCTGTAGTTTTTTCTTCGCACCCCTGTCACGGGCGCCGGATAGAGCCCGCCCTGAGCCTGTCGCAAAACAGCACAGGCGAATGAAGGGGGGCTTTATGCTCAAAAAGCGCGAAACGATTTCAGCAAACTGCACGGCCGCCGCCACGGTGGCCTTCGCCATCGCCGGCTTTGGCGGCGCGGCTATTGCGGACGAGGGCCACGGCGACCATCGTCTGTTTCCCGGCAATCTGCTCGTCAGCCGGGTCGTCTATGACAACAACGCCAACAATATCTCGGTCGGCCAGTCCCTGCCGCCGAATTGCGTTGCGCCCAATTGCGTGAAGGCGACCGCTAACGGCGTCTATCCGGCGGTCTTCAACAATGTGCTCGTCGACGGCAGCTTCGGCGTCACTGCGAAGATCGTGCTGGATCAGTACACGCCCTGGGCCTGGCGCATCAACTC
The DNA here is from genome assembly GCF_004802635.2 of Methylocystis heyeri. Taxonomy (NCBI): domain Bacteria; kingdom Pseudomonadati; phylum Pseudomonadota; class Alphaproteobacteria; order Hyphomicrobiales; family Methylocystaceae; genus Methylocystis; species Methylocystis heyeri. The sequence goes on along the minus strand of NZ_CP046052.1, from coordinate 1,676,673 downwards.
CATCGAAGTGCCGAACAGCTCTCAGCGCGGCGTCAATTCCAATTCGGACCAGATGGTCACGAGCTTCCCGTCGAAATCCGAAGTGGGGCTCAACCTGTCGCTCGACGGGAAGCATGTCACCTTCATGGGCTATTATGCCCCGGTCGACGCGGTGGATGTCTCCAACTCCAATACGCCCGGCGTGATCGATTCCACCAACCCGGTTCCGGCCGCTTATTACCGCGTGGTCGCCGATCTCGACCAGACCGGCAATTTCCACTTCACCGCCACCAACGCCTACAGCGGCAACAACGGCCGCGCAGCGATCCTGGTCCCCAATCCGGACGGCTGGACGCATTCGGACGATCGCCGCGGCCATGGACGGAACAATCCTTCCTCCAACCTCATCTATGCCTCGGGCAACGCCGGCAACGGCTCCAATCCGCAGCCGAATGGCATTCTGCTCGGCGCCGGCGCGCAAATCCTGACCGAGGCTACGACGCCGCTGGTCGCCCAGAACCCCGGCCTGCCCACGCCCGTCGGCAGTTTCAACATCACGCAGTTGGGCGACAAGGCGGACAAGCTCGGCAAGGACGACAATTTCCGCGGTCTGACCGTCTCCAATAACGTCGTTTATTTCACCAAGGGCAGCGGCGGCAACGGCGTCAACACGGTCTATTTCGTCGACGCCAGCGGAACAGACTCGAACGGCCAGCCTCTCGCCTGTCCGAAGGGCGTCGGCGTGCCCAATCCGAACGCCGGCCTCCCGACCACAGCGCTGCAATTGCAGGGGTCGAACGGCCTGCCCAACGATATGTGCGTGCTCAGCGGCTTCAACACGACGATCGCGAAGAACACCACGGACGTCTTCCCCTTCGGCCTCTGGTTCGCAAACCCGACCACGCTTTACGTGGCCGACGAAGGCAATGGGTCGAACAAGTTCGATTCCACCCAGGGTCCGAACGGAACCTATACCGACGCGGCCAAGCAGACCAAGGCCGGGCTGCAGAAATGGGTGTTCGACAAGACCAAGAACGCCTGGGTTCTCGCCTATGTGCTTCAGCAGGGCCTCGATCTCGGCGCGCCTTACGCGGTTTCGGGCTACCCGACCGGCAATAACGCTGCCACCAATCTGCCTTGGGCGCCCGCGACGGACGGCCTTCGCAACCTCACCGGCCGCGTCAATCGCGACGGCACGGTGACGATCTGGGCCGTCACTTCGACGGTGAGCGGCGGCGGCGACCAGGGCGCCGATCCCAACCGTTTTGTGACGATCACCGACAATCTGGCGGCTCAGACCCTGCCCGCGGGCGAAAGCTTCCAGACGATCAGCAGCGCGGGCTTCGCGGAAGCCTATCGCGGCGTGTCGTTCACGCCCGGGACCGGCGCCGATCGCTAGCGCGCTTTCCGCTCGACCATAGCCCGTCATGAATGACGGGCGTCCAAAAGGACGCCCTATAGCCCGTCATGAATGACGGGCGTCCAAAAGGACGCCCTATAGCCCGTCATGAATGACGGGCGTCCAAAAGGACGCCCTATAGCCCGTCATGAATGACGGGCGTCCAAAAGGACGCCCTATAGCCCGTCATGAATGACGGGCGTCCAAAAGGACGCCCTATAGCCCGTCATGAATGACGGGCGTCCAAAAGGACGCCCTATAGCCCGTCATGAATGACGGGCGTCCAAAAGGACGCCCTATAGCCCGTCATGAATGACGGGCGTCCAAAAGGACGCCTTATGATCGTTCGAGCGATAAGAAATCGCGCAAAATCAATACATGGAGCGCATTCTTGTCGCAAAAGTCCGCCAACTTTTGCGGAATGCGCTCTAAAGAAAACCTGGACGCGAGGGGGCAGGGCGCCCCTTCGCGTCTCTTCATCCGAGGACGCTATTCGCTTCACACCAGATAGCGAAGCTTGTCTTCCTGTTCGCTTTGCTGCGCCGACAAGGCTGCGCGCACGCCGCGGATCGCCGCGAGCGTCGCAGAATCTTCGTCCGAGCCTTGTTGGAACAGGCGCTCTTTGGGGACCCACGCGGCAAAGCCGAGGTGAGCGAAGCATTCGACCAGATCGGGCTTGAGCCCGGCGAGCCAGACGGCGACGCCCTCGGCCTGGGTTTCCTTGAGGAAGTGTTCGAGATGCTCCAGGCTCACCATGTCGGGGTTTCGCACGCGTTTGAGCCGCAGCACGATATGGCGAAGCCCTTGTTCGCGCGCGCGGACCATCAGGCTTTCGAGGGTCCGTTCGAGTTCGGGGCCGGCGCCGAAGAATAGTTCGCCCTCGAGATCATAGAGAACGTAACCTTCGTTCGGAGGATCGGCGGGCCGACGCTCGCGCACGACCTCGTCTTTATCGACCACGAGCTCCACCGCCCTGAGCCTCGCCGCTCGGGGAACGAACAGCAGGATCGAAAGCGCGACCCCGATCAATATCGCCTCGTCCAGTCCAAAGGCGATGGCGCTGAGCGACGTGACCGCCATGACGCTGGCGTCGACGCGGGTCGACCTCATCGCATAGCCGAGACGATGAAGGTCGATGAGCCGCGTCGCGGTGAGCAGCAGCAGGGCGGCGAGGGCGGGCTTGGGCGCGAAGCGCGCGAGCGGCGCCAGCGCGAGCACGGCGGCCGCGACGAAAAGCGCGGTGAGAATGCCGGAAAACCGGGTCGCAGCCCCGGCCTGGAAATTAATGGCGGAACGCGACAGCGAGCCGGAGCCGGGCAGGCACTGGAAGAAGCCTCCGGCGAGATTGGCGACGCCTTCGGCGAGGCATTGCCGATTGTAGTCCAGCGGCTGGCGAGTCTGATGTGCGATCGATTTCGCGATCGCGAGGGCTTCGAGCAGGCCGAGGAAGGCGATCGCGGCGGCGTCCGAGGCAAGATCCCTGAACCACGACAGCTCGACGCGCGGGATATGCGGCGCGGGCAGGCTGCTCGGCACGGCGCCGGAAACCGCGATCAGGGTCTTGCCGTCGGCTCCGGGAATGGTCCAACCGGCGATATAGGCGCCGATGCCGACGATCACGAGCGCAAGGAGCATGTCGAATTGCGGCAGCTTGTAGCGGCGCACGAAACGGCGCAGCAGCACGGCGAGGACGAGGGTCGTCACGGTCACCGCTATCGCCTTGTAGTTCAGGGGGTCGCCCTGGGTCAGGGTGATCCAGAGGCGATATAGAATATGCTGCGCGCCCGTGCCTTTGTCGCGCACGCCGAGCGCGTTGCCGACCTGGCCCAGCGCAAGCAGAAGGCTCGCCGCGCTCATGAAACCCAGGATGACCGCCTCCGAAATGTAGCGCGTCAGGTCGCCGAGGCGAAAGAAAGCGATCGAAATCTGGATCGTTCCGATCAGGGCGCCGAGGAGAAAGGTCGCTTCCGCCGCTTCGACTCTCTGCTCGGAATCGAAACTGGCGAGGGCGCCGAAAACGACCAGGGAAATCGCGCTGGTCGGGCCGTTGATGAGATGCGAGGAAGACCCGAAGACGGAAGCTACCGCGGTGACGACAATCGCCGAATAGAGGCCGTAGCGCGGATCGATGCCGGCGAGCAGCGCATAGGCCATCCCCTGGGGCAGAGAGATAGCCGCGACGGTCAGACCGGCGATGAAATCGCGGCGCAGCGCCGTTCGGTCATATCGGATAGCCGTTATCATTGCTTCGGAGCTCCCAATACGTCGTCGATCACCCCATTCTCGGCAAAGAACCTGTCGTTCGCGTCGCTCCAGTCGCGAGCGATTTCGGTGATCGGAATGAGGTTTATTTTGGGGAAGGAGACGCCGGCCGCCTTTGCGGCGTCAGGATTGACCGGCCGGTAACCCAGTTTGGCGATGCGCTTTTGGGCTTCGTCGCTGAAGAGAAAATTGAGATAGGCCCGGGCCGCGGGGAGATCGCCCTTATGGGCGGGGGATTTGTCGAGCCAGGCGACCACGGGTTCGGCGCGGATGCTGATCGGCGGATAGATGATTTCGAGTTTTCCGCCGGATTGCGCGACTTCCCTGAGCGCTTCGTTCTCCCAAACGAGATGGACGTCGCCTTGTTCCTGCGTGGCGAAACTGATCGCCGCGCCGCGCGCGCCTTCGGCCAGCGCCGAGGCATGGCGGTAAAATTCCCGCAGATAGCCGCGCGCCTCGGCTTCGGAGCCGCCGCGTGTGACGATGGCGGCCCATGCGGCAAGGGCGGAGAGCTTGCCGTTGCCGGAGGTTCTGGGATCCGGCGTGACGATGTCCACGCCTGGCTGGAGCAGATCGGGCCAATCCTTGATCGAATGGGGATTGCCTTTGCGGACGACGAAAACGATCGTCGAGCCGTAGGGAGAGGAATGATTGGGCAACCGCGAGGCCCAGTCGTTCGCAACGAGCCCCCTCTTGCGCAGGCTGTCGATGTCGGAATAGAGGCCGAGCGTCACGACGTCGGCTTTCAGTTCGCCGCTGACGACTTTGCGGGCTTGCCGGCTCGATCCGCCGTGAGACTGAACGATATTCAGGCCTCGGCCCGTTTCTTTGCGATAGGCCTCGATGAAGAGCGGGTTGATCTCCTGATATAGCTCGCGCGTCGGATCATAGGAGACGTTGATCAGTTGCTCGTCGGCCTTGCCCGGTGCGTTTGTCACCGCGATCAGGGTCAGTCCCGCCGCTGCGGCGGCCATTGCGACGGCGTTCAGCCAGTTGCTGCTCTTCATGCCAATTTCCATTAATCAGGCCGCGCGGTCCGAGGTGGCGTTCGCGTAGCAGTACATAAAGTTGATAGAAATAATATTCTATGTCAACTGCGGCTCGGCTGCGACAGGCGCGGTCGAACCCGCGCCGACGGGCCGACAAAGGGACGGCGCCGGTCCGGCGTTAGGCCTTTGACAAGCCGCGTTGCGCCCGGCATTACAGGGAAAACCCGCTAGCGCGCATTCCGCTCGAACGGAATCGTCCGAGCGACAGGAAATCGCGCCACGTTTAGGAGTGGGAGCGCATTATCGCAAAAGCCTGTCAGCTTTTGCGATAATGCGCTCTAGAGCCGGACCAATCCCGATCATGAGAGCCGAACGCTATAATTTCGCCGCTGTCGAACCCAAGTGGCGAAAAATCTGGGAAGACGCGCAGGTCTTCAAGGCGGGGGCGCACCCCGAAAAGCCCAAATATTACGTGCTGGAGATGTTCCCCTATCCCTCCGGGCGCATCCACATGGGCCATGTGCGCAACTATTCCATGGGCGACGTCATCGCCCGCTTCATGCGCGCCAAAGGCTCCGACGTGCTGCATCCCATGGGCTGGGACGCCTTCGGACTTCCAGCCGAAAACGCGGCCATGCAGGGCAAGCGCCACCCCGCCGAATGGACCTACGCCAATATCGCGTCGATGCGCGCCCAGCTCAAGTCGCTCGGCCTTTCGCTCGATTGGTCGCGGGAGATCGCGACTTGCGATCCCGCCTATTACGGCCGCCAGCAACAGCTCTTTCTCGATTTTCTGCGCGCCGGGATCGTCGACCGTAAGCAGTCCAAGGTCAATTGGGACCCGGTGGATCACACCGTGCTGGCGAACGAGCAGGTGATCGATGGGCGCGGCTGGCGCTCGGGCGCGCTGGTGGAGCAGCGCGACCTGACCCAGTGGTTCTTCAAGATCACCGACTACTCGGAGGATCTGCTCGCGGGCCTGGAGACGCTCGAGCGATGGCCTGAAAAAGTGCGGCTGATGCAGCACAACTGGATCGGCCGTTCGGAAGGGTTGCTGCTGCGCTTCGCGCTTGCGTCGGCTCTGGGCGAAGCCCGCGAGATCGAAGTCTTCACCACGCGGCCGGATACGCTGTTCGGCGCAAAGTTCCTCGCGGTGGCGGCGGATCACCCTCTGGCGCAGTCGCTTGCCGCGGACAATGCGGCGCTCGGGGCGTTCATCGACGAATGCCACCAGATGGGCACCTCGGTCGCGGCGATCGAGACGGCCGAGAAAAAGGGCTTCGACACCGGGTTGAAGGTCCGCCACCCGTTCGACGAAAACTGGCTGCTGCCGGTCTATGTCGCCAATTTCGTGCTCATGGATTACGGCACGGGCGCGATCTTCGGTTGCCCGGCCCATGACCAGCGCGATCTGGATTTCTCCCGGATTTTCGGCCTCGGCGCGACCCCTGTGGTGTGTCCCGAAGGCGTGGACCCGGCGAGCCTCAAAGTGACCGACGAGGCCTTTGAGGGCGAGGGACGGCTGATCAATTCGGACTTCCTCGACGGGCTGACCGTGGCGGAAGCGAAGGAGGCGGCGGCTTCCCGGCTCGAGCGAACGCTGCTGTTCGGCGCCCCGCAGGGCAAGCGCAAGGTCAATTACAAGCTGCGCGACTGGGGCGTCTCGCGCCAGCGCTATTGGGGCTGCCCGATCCCGATCATCCACTGCGACGATTGCGGCGCGGTTCCGGTTCCCTCCGCCGATCTGCCCGTCACCTTGCCCGAGGACGTCACCTTCGACCAGCCCGGCAATCCGCTGGATCGCCATCCGACCTGGAAGCATGTCGCCTGTCCGAACTGCGGCAAGCCGGCGCGGCGCGAGACCGACACGATGGACACTTTCGTCGACTCGTCCTGGTATTACGCGCGCTTCGCCGATCCGCACAATGCTTCGGCGCCGGCGGACAGGGAGGCGCTGCGCCGCTGGCTGCCGGTGGACCAATACATCGGCGGCATCGAGCACGCGATCCTGCATCTGCTCTATTCGCGCTTCTTCGCCCGCGCCATGCGTGATTCCGGCCATGGGGACATCGCCGAGCCTTTCTCTGGCCTGTTCACCCAGGGCATGGTGGTGCACGAAACCTACAAAGGCCCGGAGGGCTGGGTTTCTCCCGCCGAGATCCGCTTCGAGACCAACGAAAAGGGCCGGCGCGCCTTCCTGATCGAGGACGGCGCCGAAGTCGTCATCGGCTCGATCGAGAAGATGTCGAAGTCCAAGAAGAATACCGTCGACCCCGACGACATCATCGCGAGCTACGGCGCCGACACCGCGCGGCTTTTCGTGCTTTCGGACTCGCCGCCGGACCGCGACGTGATCTGGTCGGACGAAGGCGCGCAGGGAGCGTGGCGCTTCGTGCAGCGCCTGTGGCGCCTAACCGGCGAAGCCGGCTGCGTCGCCGCCCCGATCGATGCGCCGGCTCCGGCGCAGTTCGGCGAAGAGGCGACCAGGCTGCGCCAGGCGACCCACCGCGCCGTCGCCCAGGTGAGCGAAAACATCGAGCGCCTGCGCTTCAACAGCGCGATCGCCCGCATCCGCGAATTCGCCAATGAGCTGACGACGGCGCTGGACGCCGTGACCGAAGAGGGCGTTTCCGACGATCTGGCTTTCGCTTTCCGCGAGGCCGCCGAAAAGCTGATCCTTCTGGTGGCGCCGATGACGCCTCACGTCGCCGAGGAATGCTGGGAGGATCTCGGTCATGAGGATCTGGCGGCGCAGGCTTCCTGGCCGGTCGCCGATCCTACCCTGATCGCCCAGGAACTGATAAGCTTGCCGGTGCAGGTCAATGGAAAGAAGCGCGCCGAGATTCTGGTCGCGCATGACGCGGACGAGGCGACGGTCCGGGCCGAAGCCTTGAAGCAGGAAGGCGTGCAGCGCGCGCTGGAGGGCCGGCCGGTGAAGAAGTTCATTCTCGTTCCGAAGAGGATCGTCAATGTCGTGGTTTGATCGGGGGCGGCGTCGGGCTCGCGTTCTCGCCGCCGTGGCGTTGGCCGCCACGGCTTTGTCGGGCTGCATAGAGCCCATGTACGGCCCGCTGAGCTCGAACGCCGGCCTCGCCGACGAACTTCAGGCGATCGACGTCGTTCCGATTCCCGACCGGCTCGGGCATTTCGTGCGCAACGAGCTGATCTTCGCGCTCAACGGCACCGGCTCGCATGTCACGCCGCGCTACCGCCTGACGGTGACGCTGCGGGAAAGCGCCCGCACGCCGATCATCGACACGGTGACCTCGCGCGCGACCTCCGCCACCGTGATCGTCGACGCGCAATATGCGCTCGTGACCTTGCCCGACGAAAAAGAAATCACCAAGGGCGTGGCTTTGAACATTGCGAGCTACGACCGTTTCAGCAACCGGTTGACCAATATTCGCGCCGCGCGCGACGCCGAGAACCGCAACGCCAGGGTGATCGCCGACGAAATCAGGACCAGAGTCGCCACGGCGCTGGCCTCGCGTCCGCCGGCGCCTTAGCTTTCCCGCGGATGGTCGCGATCAGAAAGGGCGATGCGGAACGCTTCATCGAAGCGCCGCCCGCGCATGTGTTTCTGTTTCTCGTGCATGGCTCGGACGCCGGGCTGGTGCGCGAACGCGCCCTGCGCCTCGCCGAGCGTCGGGTCGACGACCGCCGCGATCCTTTCCAGTTCGTCGAAATGAACGGCGACGCGGTGGCCGCCGATCCGCTTACGCTGCTCGACGAGGCCAACACCGTGCCGCTCTTTGGCGGCCGGCGCGCTTTGCTGGTCGAGACCGGGGCAAAGGCGGTGGCGCCGGCCGTCGAAAAGCTCCTGGCTGCGCCGCCGAGGGACTGCAGCGTCATACTCACGGCGGGAGCGTTGCGCAGGGACGCGCCGCTGCGCAAATTGATCGAGGGCGCCAAGGACGGCGCCGCGATCGAATGTTCGCCCGACAGCGATGCGGATGTGAACGCGCTGATCGACAGGACGCTGCATGAGGCCGGGCTCGCGATCTCCTCGGAAGCGCGCGCGCTGCTGCAGGCGGCGCTCGGCGAAGACCGGCTGATGAGCCGCTCGGAATTGCAGAAGCTCCTGCTTTACATGCATGGGCGCAAGCGCATCGAGCCGACCGACATATTGGAGATCGTGGCGCACGCCTCGAAAAGCGCCGCCGATTCCGTGATGCTGGACGCCTTCAGCGGGAGAATGCGGGCGGCGGGCGCCGATTTCGACGAGACCCTGGCGCAGGGCGGCGATCCGACGCTGCTGATCTCCAACGCCTTGCGCTACGCCCTCTCGCTGCATCGCGGGCGCATCGGGGGCGGCCTGATGACGGTGAAGCGCGGCGGCTTTTTCGCCGTTCCCGACTCGGTGATCGAGGCCCATCTCAAGCTTTGGCCGGCGCCGCGGCTCGCCGCCCTCATCGAGACCCTGCGCGCCGCGCAGGGCAGGGCGCGGGCTCACGCCGACATGGCGCGGGTGGAAGCCGCGCGCGCCTTGATGACCATCGCCCATGGCGCGGGGCGGTGAGCCGCCGTAAAGCTATTGGCAGTGCAGGTAATAGCCGCCGCTGACGCCGGTCAGTCGGTCGTTTTCGGCGCTCCACTGCACCGAACCGCTGCGCCGGCATCTGTCGTTGATGCTGGAGCCGCGCTCATAGACGGCTTCCTGTTCCGCCGAATGGGCGTCCTTGCGGAGCTTGAAGCCCTCGCCGAGCAGCGCGGCGATCATGGCCGATTCGGATGAGCCTTTGGGAAAGCGCTTGTCGAGACGGGCGAGGAAAGCTTCCTGGCTACCTGCGGCGCTGGAGTCCTCGAGCCCCTGCAATAGGGCCGGGACCGCGGGCGGCTCGCTGAACTGCCAGATGCGCGCGCCGAAGGCCGCCAGCAGCGCGGCCAGGGCGGCGAGGCCCAGTCCCAAGGCGACTGGAAATTTCTTGCGTCCGCTGCTCTCCGGCATGTTGCCCACCCTCCGAAAGGCGACCAGCCGCGCTCAGGCGGCGGCGAGGCTTTCGAACAGGCCGCGCCCGTCGATCCCGCCGGCGAGCGGGTCGATCAGATTTTCGGGGTGCGGCATCAGTCCCAGCACATTGCGCCGATCAGAAAAAATCCCGGCGATGTCGTTGCGCGAGCCGTTGGGATTGGCCGCGCCGCCGACGCGGCCCTGCGCGTCGCAATAACGGAAGGCCACGAGACCCTCGCCCTCCAGCCGCTCGATGGTGGCGTCGTCGGCCTCGTAATTGCCCTCGCCATGGGCGATGGCGACCTCGATCGTCTGGCCGGCGGCATAATGGCGGGTGAAGGGGGTGTCGCTGCGCTCGACGCGAAGATGCTGCATCTTGCACACGAAACGCAGATTGGCGTTGCGCATCAGGACGCCCGGCAGCAGCCCGCTCTCGCAGAGAATCTGGAAGCCGTTGCAGACCCCGAGCACGAGGCCGCCGCGCGCGGCGTGAGCCCGCACCGCGTCCATGATCGCAGCGCGTCCGGCGACGGCTCCGCAGCGCAGATAGTCGCCATAGGAAAAGCCTCCCGGCAGCACGACGAGGTCCGTGCCCGCGGGGAGTTCATGGTCGCCGTGCCAGAGCATGTCGGGCTTGCGGCCGGTCGCCTGTTGCAGTGCGCGGGCCATGTCGCCCTCGCGGTTGGAGCCGGGGAAGACGATGACGGCGGCTTTCATGAACGGCTCCGCTCAAAGCTCGATGTGGAAATTCTCGATCACGGTGTTGGCGAGCAGCTTCTCGCAGGCGGCGGTCAGCGCCTCGCGCGCCGCCTCCTTATCGGCCAGCGAAAGCTCGACGTCGAACACCTTGCCCTGCCGGACGCTGGCGACGCCGGGGACGCCGAGCGAGGAAAGCGCGCCTTCGATCGCCTTGCCCTGGGGGTCGAGTACGCCGTTTTTCAGGGTGACGATGACGCGGGCTTTCATGGCTCTTTCCACCGGCTGAGAACTGATGGCCATGGGTTAAAGGTCTCGGCGCGAAAGCGCAAGGTTTGCGTGGAGCGGGGCGGCGCGAGGAACCCGGGCCTGTGTATCGCGGCTTTGGGGCGCTGTCGCGGCCTGCCGGGAGGCGGGGGCTCGGGCTCCACGCCGCCGCCGCCGACTATTGGGCTTCCCCCTGGGCCATCTTGCGTGCGAGGCTTCGAGCGAAGAATTCCGCCGCTCGCGTCCAGGCTTCGTCGGTGTCGCCGCGGAAGCCGAAGTTCTGGATATAGACGGGCCGGTCGGTCGCGACTCTCTTGATCTCGATATCCATGCTGCCGACCAGCGTGCTGATCTTGTTGAATTTGCCTCGCATGACGAACTCGGCCCCCGCCTGTTGCGCGAGTTCGATCTCGCAGCCGTTGCAGTCGCGCAAGTATTGACGCGCCAGAATTTCATGAATTCTGGCTTCGAGCAGGGCATTGTCGGCGATCTGGTAGAGTCCGCGCCGGTCGAGCGCCTCGGCGATATGATCACGGATCATCGCCAGCCGGCGCTCATGCTCGGATCTGCGATCGACCGGCTCGTTGGACGTATCCAGAATCTCGAAGTTCAGTATGAGCAGGCGCGGCGCGGCGAGAGCCTGTCCGACGCCGACCAAGAAGAGCGCGCCGAAGGCGGCGACAAACCTCTTCATACGATCCTCCGGGCGTCGCGATTCGAGCGCCACGCGGCATGGACCACGGTCCCGGCCAGGACCAAAAAGCCGATCGTCACGGCCGAAAAGCTTATCGCGGCGAGGGGCGGGAAATGCGGCTCCGGCAGCAGAGCGGGATCGAGCTTGGGCGCAAGGGCGCGTCTCACGAAGGACAAGGGATTGACGAAGGCGCCGAAGCTCGCCGCCAGTATGGCCCAGCGCGGCGGCTCGATCTCATATTGGCGCGCGAGCAGGCCGAACAGAAAGAAGAACTGGGCCATCATCAGAAAATCGATATGTGCGCGGATGAGATCCTGACGCTCGACAATATGCCTCGCGAGTTCGCCGTTCGGAAAAAACAGCGTCACGCCCAGCGCCCAGGCGATGAGAAGCGCGATCGCGAGCAGCAGCGTGGCGTAGAGAAGCAGGAAACCCGCGCGGGACGGGAGTTTCTGGCTTATGGAGGCAAAGGTCATCGGGGTGGTCCTCGTTGTTTGGCGGCGGGCCTGAGAAGGCCTGACAAGACGCTCGAACGAAACGGAACCTCTCCCGTAAATGATGGGCAAATTGCCTTGATCGGGGCGGGTGCGCGGGCCGGGAGGCCCGGCGCGCCTGTCAGCGCGCGTCGGCGGCGACGTAGGTCGAGGTCAGCGTGGCCCCGGATCTTTCCGCGGTCATCGACAGTTCGAGTTCGTCGCCGTGCGTTCTGAGACGCAGCTGAAGGGCGCCGCCCCATGCGCCATGCGTATTCCAAGAGCCGCCGCCGACCGCGCCGTGCGGTCCGCCGACCACTCTGGCCGACCAGCCGTTGCTGCTCGAGATCAGATAGCCGTCGCCCTCCTGCTGGATGGTGATCGAGCAGGTCGGACATTGGCCTGCGGTGGAATAGGTCTGGAGCCAGGTTCCCAGCAGCGGATCGCCGCCGCCGCGCTCGCCATAAGCTTGCGCCAGCGCGCCGAGCGGCGTGAGGCAGGCGAGAAGACCAAGAGTCCGCAGGATCGATCGCATATCAGGAGCCTTCCAATATGGGCGCGCGCAGGATCGGGCGCGGCTTCGGTTAAGTATTCATTTTATTATGAATAGGGCAATGGCGCCGCGTGCGCGCTTATCGTCGCGGCTGCACAGGTCACGGTTTCTTCACCACGCCCACAATCGGTCCCATCGGCATGAAACGGTCGCGGCGCCCGAGTTCGGGAGCGTAAAGCGAGGAGATCGAGCCGTCGAGAAACAGGGCGTCGGCGCATTGCAGCCGTTCGCGGAAGAGATGGGCGAAGGCGTGGAAGGTGACAGGCTGGTTGGAGATCACGAAACGGACGAACCGCCCTTCCGCCACGCAGACGCCGTTACGGATCTTTTCCGAACTGCCGCTGTCATGAATGTGAGGGTTGATCCGGCCGCCGGACACCAGCAGCGGGCCTGACTGCGTGGCATAGGCGGGATGCAGACGGGAGCTGAGAAAACGGCCCGTTTCCGTGACCCCGGCTTTGCCATCGTCGATCCAGAACACGCCATTGGGCTTCATGTGGAAGTTGCCTGCGCCCGGGCGGGTGTTGGCGGGGTGAACGATCTGGCCGCGCTGGATGAACAGGCCTATCGGCTCGCGGTTCTGGTCGTACATCCCGGCGTTCATGGCGAAGGCCAGCGCTTCGCCCTTGGCGTTCAGCGCGCTTTCGAGAGCGGAAAAACTCCCCAACACCACGCCTTTGGAGTCCTCGAGGAACAGCCGTATGTCGCTCTTGCGCGCGTCGAACTCGCATATGGCGTAGGAGGCCGCTCCCTCTTCGAAATCGCGGCAGGCCGCCGCCGCGGGGACGCCCCATAAAACGGCCAGGACCAGAGCCAGGAAGAGCTTCTGCGGGTTCGACCGTCCGATCATTTTCCTTTGTCTCCTCAGCCGAAGCGGGCGGTCCGTGCGCGTTCGTGTGGCCAAAACCGTCGCCAAAATCAACGGCTAAAATTTGAGTGAAAACTGGGCGCGATTGGAAATGGTTTGGACCTAGAAACACCTTCAGGACGGTCGAAGCCATTCGGCTCGAGGAGGTCAGGTGCTCGGATTCGAAATCTGGAAAAACGGCAGGAAAGTCGCTGTAGCCGGGTTGGAGGACAGCGGCGCCGTATCCCTTATGCTGACCTGGGTCGGCAAGGGCGCCCTCGCTTCATCCCGCGCGGTCGAGGGCTCCGGGATAGACGGCCTCGATCTGCGGGTCGGCGGCATCGACACCTCCGACCCTCTCGGCGACCAGAGCGTGGAGTGGATCGAGGACACCGAGTTCCGCCTCGGCGACGAAATCCAGGTCAGGCTCGTCTCGGTCGCCGGCGCGGATGCGCCGATGCGGCGGGAGCCCACCAGAGCGCTGCTCGCGGGCGAGGCCGGCTACCGATTCGCGCCTTGTTCGAAATGCGGCGGCGTCCGGCTGCGTGAGCGCGCCGTCGAGCCGGATTTCAATTGAACGAAAGCGCCGCTTCGGCCGGATCGTCCGGCCGATTTCCTCCTCCGCCAGTTTCCATGCGGGCGGAAAGCGCGCTAGATGATCGGGAAACACAGCCAGCCGCGAAGCCTATGTCTCGCGCTTTTCCTGCTGTCCCGGAGTTAGCTTTGCCTCAGTCCATCATGCAAGCCCTGGAGGCTTTCGCCCGCGGCGAGATCGTGGTCGTGACCGACGACGACGACCGCGAGAACGAGGGCGATCTCGTCATCGCCGCATCGCTCTGCACGCCGGAAAAAATGGCCTTCATCATCCGCCATTGCTGCGGCATCGTCTGCGCTCCGCTGAGTTTGGAGGAAGCGCGGCGCCTGCATCTCGCACCGATGGTGGCGCAGAACGACGCCCCGCTCGGCACCGCCTTCACGGTCTCGGTGGACGTCCGGCACGGGCTCACCACCGGCATTTCGGCGGAGCAGCGCTGCAACACCGTGCGCGCGCTCGCCAACGGAAACATGGGCGCGGGCGATTTCGTCCGGCCCGGCCATGTGTTTCCCCTGATCGCCCGGGAGGGTGGCGTGCTCATGCGCTCGGGCCACACCGAGGCCGCGGTCGATCTGTGCCGTCTCTCCGGACTGCCCCCGGTCGGCGTCATTTGCGAGCTCGCCAATGACGACGGCACGGTGATGACCGGCGAGCAGATCACGCAATTCGCCCGCGAGCACAAGCTGGTGGTGGTGTCGGTCGCGGATCTCATCGCCTATCGCCAATCGCGCGAGAAACTGGTGGAGCGGGTCGCGACCTTTCCGGTGTCCACCGACGCCGGGGAAATGACCGGCCACGCCTATGTCACGCCTTTCGACAGCGTGCAGCATTTCGCTTTCGTGGTCGGCTCGATCGGCGACGGGCGCGACGTTCCAGCGCGGCTGCACCGCGCCGATATTCTGGCGGATGTCATGGGCGGGGCCGAGGTCATCAGGAAGACCCTGGCGCGTTTTTCCCGCGAGGGCAGGGGCGTGCTGGTTTACTTGCGCGACGGCGCCGCCGGCGTGCCCGCCAATGTGGTGCGGCCCCAGGCCGAGAACGCCGAGGAAAGCCGCAAGCGCAACTGGCACGATGTCGGGCTCGGGGCGCAGATATTGAAGGATCTCGGGGTTTCCTCGATTCGCCTGCGCAGCACCCAGCCCAAACCCCGCGCCTATATCGGGCTTTCGGGTTTCGGGATCGAGATCACGGCCGTGGAGCCGGTGGAGTAGGGGATTCTGCCGAATTGCGTCGGATGGCCGTGAGCTGTCCGATGTATTTCCGGCCTTTATCGGTTAACCTCCAATGTAACCGCTTGCCGATACCAGTGTCTTTCGTGATGGCTTCGATCAAGCCAAGGAATTCCAGTTGAGTACGAATTTGGGTAAATTCTTCTAGTCTTAGAGAAGCTTGGTTGGTGCTAATGTCTTGGCTATTACCGTATTTCTTGTTTATTATGTGTTGTGAAAGGAGTCCCATGATATTGTCTTCTGGTTTTTCGATGTATATATGCTCTATAAAAAACATAAATATTTCATCCCAACTCATTGAAAAGCTAAAATTTTCATATTCTCTCCCATTGAGGAATGACACGCATCTGATATTGTACAAATCTGCACCGCTGGATGTGTCTTTAGGGAATGAAACTGCGGCATTCTCGCTTTGCGTCACTTGGTTGCGAAGTTGATCAATTGTTTTTCTCGCTGCTTCAAGCTCTTTATAAACGTTGAGGTCCATTGCTTGATCGCCACGAATCCAGCCGATACCTGGTCGTCGCCTGATGGATGAGTTGATGCTGTCCTTCACTTTCCAAACGAGATCATCTGTTGTTTCCCAAAAATCTACTATCCTCTGTGATGATAACTCATCGCGGAATTTATTTAATTTATCGATTAAGTCAACGCTATTGTCCATCTCTCCAAACTTCAGGTTATTTATGTCTTTGTACAAGAAGGCGTGGACGGGAATTCCTTTCTTGCGCGCATATAAGTATTCTTTGTGAGTGTAGCTCAAACCGTCTGGCGCCAAGGAACCATAGCGGCCTTTTATAATAAGAATGTAGTAGTCAGTGTCGTCGATTTGAGGACGAATATATTCCATTTGCTCTTCGTCTGTGGCGCGAAACTGCTCCATTCCAACCGCAATGAGTCCTGTTTTTGTTAATTCGTAAATGACCCGTTCGCGCTCTTCCTTTAAATCGACATAAGTGGAGCTAACGAAAATCTGATAGCGCTTATTCATGCGGTGAGCCTCTTAGCCGAAACCAAACGCGAGAACCAAAACGAATCAAAAAGCCCGGCGAGCATCAAGCTGGCGCCGGGCTTTTTTCAAAACAACGCTGGCGTTGTGATCAGATCACCACCACCGGCGTGCCGACCTTGACGCGGTTGTAGAGGTCGATGGCGTCGATGTCGCGCATGCGGATGCAGCCCGACGACACGCCCTGGCCGATCTTGTCCGGCTCATTGGTGCCGTGAATGCGATACATCGAATCCTTGCCGCCCTGGAAAAGATAGAGCGCGCGCGAGCCCAGCGGATTGTCCGGGCCGCCTGGCAGCCCGCCGGCGTCGGCGGTCGGCTGCAGATGCGGCCAGCGCTCGAGCATGTCCTTGGGCGGCATCCAGCGCGGCCACTCCTGCATTGCGCCGACCGTGGCGCGACCGCTCCATCCCATCGCGTCCTTGCCGGTCGCGACGCCATAGCGGATGGCCTTGCCGCCGGGCTGGATGAAATAGAGGAAGTGGTTGCGCGAATCGACGATGACCGAACCCACCGGCTCGCTGGTCTTGTAATCGACCTGATAGCGATCGAATTCCGAGGGGATTTCCGCCTTGGGAGCCAGAGCCAGAAACTCGGCGTCGCGGCCGCTCACCTTGGGATCTGGCAGGTGAACGCCGTTACAGCCGGCTAGGAAGGCGAAGGCCAGTGTGGCGACCGCATATGACCCAACGCGCATCAAAATTCTCCCTTCCGCCGCAAAAAAGATGATTAGTCGTCTGATTACCATAAACTTGTGGCCATAGATTATGAGAACCGCAATTTTACTGTTATGTGTCCCCGGCGCCACACTCTCACGTCGTGCAAAGGCTCAGTCAAAGGCGGAAAACTCCATGTCTCTCGAACGCTTCGATCGCGCTCCGCCTGGAACGGCGCGAGCCAGGCCGCATTCCACCCCGGAGCGTTGAAACTTGCGCACTTTGCTCGTCACCCATCCTAGCTCCCTGGAGCACGAAATGGGACCGGGGCATCCGGAGCAACCCGCTCGGCTGACCGCGATCGAGACCGCCCTGGCCAAGGATAAGTTCGACAGGCTTGAAAGAACCATTGCCCCGATCGCCGAAAGCGAGCAACTGCGGCGCGTGCATCCTCAAAGCTATCTCCGCGCGCTGGAGGAGGCTTCCCCGCGCGAGGGGCTGGTTGCGCTCGACTCCGACACCGCGATGAACCCCAAGACGCTGGAGGCGGCGCAATTTGCGGCGGGAGCGGCCGTCGCGGCCGTCGATGCGGTGATGTCGCATAGCGCCGACACCGCCTTCGTCGCGGTCCGGCCGCCGGGCCATCACGCGGGGATCTCAACCGCGATGGGCTTTTGCTTCCTCAACAACGTCGCTATCGCCGCGCGCCACGCCATGGCCGTCCACAGCGCCGAGCGCATAGCCATCGTCGATTTCGACGTGCATCACGGCAATGGCACGCAGGAGATTTTCTGGGCCGAGAGGAATGTCCTGTACTGCTCCACCCATCAGGCGCCTTATTATCCCGGCTCCGGCGGGACGCTGGAAAAAGGCGAGTTCGGCAATATCGTCAACGCCCCGCTTTTCGCGGGTTCCGGCGGCGAGGTTTTCCACGAGGCGCTGGCCGATGCGATCCTGCCGCGCATGAATGAGTTCAGACCCGATCTGATACTGATTTCGGCGGGCTTCGACGCGCATGAACGCGACCCCCTCGGCGGGCTGCGGCTGAAGGAGAGGGATTATTCCGAGGCCACCAAGCGCCTGCTGGATCTCGCGGACCGGCGCTGCGGCGGGCGAATCGTATCGCTGCTGGAGGGCGGATATGATCTCGAAGCGCTCGGCGCCTCGGTCGCCGCCCATGTCGAGGCGCTGATGGGGGCGTGAGCCCGTCGAGCCGCAAGCGCTTAAAAAACAGCAAGGCCGCGGGCGTGAGCCGCGCGGCCTGGCAGAACGGGATATGGTCCCGGATTTAGCCCTGGCGGGCCTTGTAGCGCTTCTGCACCTTGTTGATGATGTAGACGCGGCCCTTGCGGCGCACGAGCTGGTTGGCGCGATGGCGGCCAAGCAGGGACTTGAGGGAGTTGCGGACTTTCATTTTCGTTCCTCGGCAAATTTTCTTCGGCCGGGATGAACGCCCAGCGCCTCGTGTGAGGAGCCTATGCCCTAAAACGCCGCCCGGATCAAGGCAAAAAGGCCCCGGAGGGCGGCTTGGAAACGGCGTCGGCGGGCAATTTCAGCGCCCGCTTCGGCGTTAAGCGCCTTCCGACCGGACGGAATCGTCTGGTCGATAAGAAATCGCTTCAGATTCAATAAGCTGGAGCAAAATCTTATCGAAAAAGTCTATCAGCTTTTTCGGATTTTGCTCTAAGCGCATCAAGGGCGGAGTCCAGGGCTCGCGGCCTTCTCTCTCGCGTATTTTTCCCACCCCGCCGCCCTCAGGCGGCATGCGGGGCATTCGCCGCAGCCATAGCCCCAATCGAATCGTCGGCCCCGCTCGCCGAGATAGCAGGTGTGGGTCTCTTCGATGATGAGTCGCACCAGCGCCTCGCCCCCGAGTTTCTCGGCGAGCCGCCATGTGTCGGCCTTGTCGATCCACATCAGCGGGGTGTGAATGGCGAATTCCCGATCCATGCCGAGCGATAGAGCGTTCTCGGTCGCGCGGATGGTCGCGTCGCGGCAATCGGGATAGCCGGAATAATCGGTCTCGCACATGCCGCCGACGAGATGGGAAACGCCGCGCCGGTAGGCGAGGGCGGCGGCGAAGGTCAGAAAGACGATGTTGCGCCCGGGGACGAAGGTGTTGGGCAGGCCGGTTTCGTTGAAGGCGATTTCGGTCTCGCGCGTCAGCGCGGTCTGGGAAATCTCTCCCAGCGCTGGAAGCGAAACGACATGATCGGCGCCGAGTCGCTCGCGCCACAAGGGCGACATTGCGGCGAGCCCGGAGCGCAAGACTTCGCGGCGATCCAGTTCCACCGCATGGCGCTGGCCGTAGTCGAAGCCGATGGTTTCGACGCGGCCGAAGCGTTTCAGCGCATAAGCGAGGCAGGTGGTCGAATCCTGCCCGCCGGAGAAGAGCACCAGGGCGGCGTCGCCCTTTGCGTTGGTCGGCGTTGTTTCGCTGTTCATTTCACACGCCTTTCGGCGCCGTTAGAGCGCTTTCCGACCGGACGGAATCGTCTGGTCGATAAGAAATCGCTCCAGATTCAAAAAGCTGGAGCAAAATCTTATCGAAAAGTCTATCAACTTTTTCGGATTTTGCTCTAGGCAGTCGCGAAACGCGGCGCGGATTTGGGACGGTCCCTCGTCTCGTGGCGAGGAAGTGCGTTCATCACGCGCTGCGGCGGCAGAATGACGATGGCGTCGGTACCCTCACGCACCTTGGACTTCAGCATGAAATGGCCGCCGTGGAGTTCGATCAGCCCCTTTACGATCGGCAGACCCAATCCCGAGCCTTCGTCGGCGTTCTTCTGCGCGAGCGCGCCGCGCCCGAACGAGGACATGACGACGTTGATCTCGCTTTCGGGAATGCCGGGCCCGGTGTCCTTTATCGCGATATACTGTCCGCCTGCGCTCGTCCAGCCAACCTTAATGGTCACTTGACCGCCTTGCGGCGTGAATTTGATCGCATTGGTGAGCAGGTTGATGACGACCTGGCGGATCGCCCGCTCGTCCGCCCAGATTCGGGGCAGGTTGGGCTCGATCATCTCGACCATTCTGATCTCGCGCTTGGCCGCGCGAATGTTCAGCAGATGCCGGCACTCCTGGGCCACGCCGCCGAGCGAGACGCTTTCTTCCTTGAGCTCGTAGCGCCCCGCCTCGACCCTGGAGAGGTCCAGGATTTCATTGATCAGCATCAGGAGATGCTGTCCGCTGGCGTGGATGTCGCTGGAATATTCGCGATAGGCCGGATTGGCGTGCTGGCCGTACAGCTCGCTCTTCAGCACCTCCGAAAAACCGAGGATCGCGTTGAGCGGCGTGCGCAGCTCGTGGCTCATGGTCGCGAGGAAGCGCGATTTGGCGAGATTGGCTTCTTCGGCGCGCCGGCGCGCCTCGTCGGAGTTGGCCTTGGCCTGTTCCAACTCGGCGATGAGCTCGGTCTTCTCCGCCCGGTAGAAGACGCTTTCGAATGAGATCTGATGCAGGCGCTTCGCCAGCACGAAAAAAAACATCAGGGCCGCGCCGACGAGCGCGAGCACCGCAGTGGAGCTGTCCTGAAAGGAGCGGAATCCCAGCGTCGTCAGCATGGCTGCGGTCATGGGAATGACGGTGGCGTAGACGGCGAGCGGGATGGTGGCCGAGACCACGATGTTGAACGCGGTCGACAGCAGCAGCATGACGATGAGGAAAATTTTGGCGTTGGGATCAGGAACGCCGTACATGACGCCGACCAGCCCGGCCCAGGCGAGGCTGTGGACGAATTCGGCGGCGATGAACCTGCTGCTCCATTTCTTGACCGTTACGCGCTCATCGTCATAGCTCTTCATGTTCTTCGCGGAGCCGTAGCACAGCATGAGCGTCGAAAGGGCCAGCACCGCCCACACCAGCGCGGTGTTGGTCTTGATCCAGTAGAAGCTGGTCGCCGCGACCATGAGGATGAGGCTCGCGGCCGGCAGGATGGCGCTTTCCCTGGCGGCGCAATAGGAGCGCAACAGGGCGAGGTCGCAGCCGCGATGTCCAGTGTCGGAACTCGTGAGGCGTTCGCGCGCGCTCTGCACCTTGGAGCCGCGTTTGCGTCGTTCAGCCGCGATTTCGGGATCGACGCCCCGGCCGCGTTCAATCATTTCCGCAGTGACTTCACTCATGTCTACGCACGCAAACTCGAAAGCGTCCAGCGTTTCCAGTCCCCGGGGCGCGGCAGCCCCTTCATGAAGAAATCGTTACCCAGGGCAGGAGCCGGACCGAACAGGCTCATAATGAGCTGGAAAGGTTAACGCCTAGCTCACAAATTAGTAAGAGTTTTCGAGAAAACCATGCCCCAGCCCGACTTATCGCTCGAAAAACTGCTTGAACGCATTCGCGCTTGTCGCCTTTGCGCCACGCAGCCCGCGCGCCGGCCCTTGCCGCAGGAGCCCAATCCGGTCTTACGGGTTTCGCGCAGCGCCAGGCTGCTGATCGCCGGTCAGGCTCCCGGCGTGCGCGTGCATCTGACCGGCGTGCCTTTCAACGATCGCTCGGGCGATCGCCTGCGCGAGTGGATGGGCGTCGATCGGGCGTTGTTCTACGACGAATCCAAAATCGCAATCGCGGCGATGAGCTTCTGTTTTCCCGGGCATGATCGCGGTGGTGGGGATTTGCCGCCGCGCCGCGAGTGCCGCCTGCAATGGCACGACGCCCTGTTCGAGGAGACGCCCGGCATTGAAACCATACTCGCCATCGGCCGCTACGCCCAGGATTATCACTTCGATCGCCTGGGGTTGGCCAGGGGCGGGAGCGTCGGCGAAACCGTGGCGCGCTGGCGGGAATACGCCTCGTCGCGGCCGCGGGTCTTTCCCCTGCCTCATCCTTCCTGGCGCAATACTGGCTGGCTGAAGCGGCATCCCTGGTTCGAGGAGGAACTGCTGCCGGAACTGCGCAAGGAAATCGCCCGCCTCTTCGGCGAAAACGCGAATGACAGTGAGTTCTAGATCCCTGCGTCGATGACGTCGTGGACCTGGTCCATGGCCCGCGAGGGCTCGGCCACGGCGACGTCTCCCACGATCCGCGCCGGGACGCCGGCGACCGTCATATGGGCCGGCACATCGTCCAGCACCACTGATCCCGCCGCGACTAGAGCGCCCGCGCCGATCTCGATATTGCCGAATATCTGCGCGCCCGCACCGATGAGCACGCCGCGCCTGACCTTGGGATGGCGGTCTCCGCCGCTCTTCCCGCTGCCTCCGAGGGTGACGCCGTGCAGCATGGAGACGTCGTCCTCGATGACCGCTGTCGCGCCTATGACGACGCCGGTCGCATGGTCGAGGAAAAAGCCCCGGCCGACGCGGGCGGCGGGATGTATGTCGGTTTGGAACACCTGCGCGGACAATGATTGCAGGCAAAGCGCGAAGTCGCTGCGCCCGGTGCGCCACAGGGCGTGCGCCAGCCGGTGAGTCTGGATGGCGTGAAAGCCCTTGAAATAGAGGACCGGCTCCAGCAGTCGGTTGCAGGCGGGGTCGCGATCGAGAACCGCGAGCAGATCGCTGCGCATCGCCGCGCCGATCGCCGGGTCGCGCGCGAGATGTTCCGAGAAAGCATAGCGAATGTTCGAATAGGGCGCCTCAGGCCTGTCGAGACGCTGCGCGATGCGATGCGCAATCGCGTTCTCGAGACTGTCCTGAGCCAGGATGGCGCTGTAGATCAACCCTCCGAGATCGGGTTCGCGCGCCAACGCCTCCTCCGCTTCGGAGCGTAAGCGCAAGAACAGCGGATCGGATGTCGGGTCGGATGCGACGGCCATATGCCTCCTCGGCCCTGATGCGGGCGCAATACAGCCCGGGCCTGCGGCCCGGAGGCTAGGGGCGTTGCGCCAGAAAGTCCAGCACCGCCTGCTTGTAGATGCGGTCGCCCACGGCGCGGTTATGATCACGGCCCGGAATGTCGACGATCCGAACGTCCCTGAACAATTTCGCCAGCGGATGGGGATCGCCGGCCACGTCGTCGCGCGTGCCGACACAGACCAGCACCGGCGCCTCGATGTGGGCGAGTGCGGCGGGATCGATGCCTTGTCCCGCGGCGCCCCGCGCACAGGCGGCGAGAGCCTTGAGATCGCTGCGGGTCGACTCCGCGAAGCCTCGGAAAATCTTCAGCCCCGGATCCTCGATGTCCTCGATCCGCTCGATCTCCATCGCTTCCGCCAGCCCTTCGGGAAGCGTGTTGGGCGCGATGAGGCTCAAGCCTACGCCGCCGAGCGTGAGCGAACGCACCCGTTCGGGACGCTCCAGAGCGAACACCGTCGCGATGCGGGCGCCGAGCGAATATCCCATGATATCCGCGCGCTCGATCTTCAGATGGTCCATCAGGCCATCGAGATCGCCGGCCATCGCGTCAAGCCCGTAAGCTGCGGGATCGTAAAGCTTCTGCGAGCGGCCGTGCCCTCGATTGTCGAACAGCACGACCCGGCGACCGTCTTCCGTCAAGGTTTTCACCCACTGGGTGAAAAGCCAGTTCACGGCATGGGTGGACGCAAACCCGTGGACCAGTACGATCGGCTCATCCTTATCCGCAACAAGCGGCTTGAAATCCAGATAGGAAATCGCGACGCCATTCGAGAGAAACTCTTCCATTTCGATTCCTTGTTAGATTACATCCATTTAAATCAGTTTGCGGGCTATGCAAGCGCCCGCATCCGTAAAATAGAACGCATGGAGTTAACGTGCGCCCCGAAAAGGGGTTGCATGGCGTTCCGGCCGGCGCCCTCGATGTTTCCGCGGTCCGGCGCTATAAGCGACGCCTGCGGCACTTGCTCGGGAGCGCATGATGGATTTGATCTTACGTCGCATTGCTCGTGCGTTCTGGTTCACGCTCGCGGTGCTCTTCCTGCTCGAGAGCTGGCTCTGGGACCATGTGAAGGTCTGGCTGCGCCTTTTGGCGGAAGCTCTCGGCGTCAAGCGGATCGAGGAACGGATCGCCAGCCTCATCAGGGATTTGTCGCCATGGGCGACGCTGACGGTCTTCATCATCCCGGTGCTGACGATCCTGCCGCTGAAAATCTATGCGGTAGCCCAAATGGCCCAGGGCCATTTCGCTTATGGGCTTTGCGTGATCTTCGCGGCGAAGGCTCTGGGGCTCGGCGTCACGGCTTTCCTGTTCGACCTGTGCCGCGACAAGCTTCTGCAGATGAGCTGGTTCGCCAGCTTTTATCATCTCGTTCTGCGCATTCGCGCCTGGGCGCATGATCTCGTGGCGCCGGTGCGGGCCCGTCTCCATGAGCTTCGGCTCGCGGCGAAGGCGATGCTCGCAGAAGCCCTCGGGGCGGGCCGATCCCAATTTCTGCGCAGGCTCAAGCTGATCCGCGCGATGGCGCGGCGGGGCGGCGGGGCGTGACGGCTCTGCTCTTCGCCGCTTTTTGCGTTGTCCTTGTTCTCGCGGCGGCATTGATCGCCATCGCGCTCGCGGACGCAGACGCGCGCTGCGGCCTGCGCCTTGCTCTCGCCCGCAAGCTCCCCTGGTTGGCTCCGCAAGCGATCGTCGCCGGCGACAGTCTCGCCGCCTGCTGCGACTTCCGGCCGCTCGCATCCAGACCCTTCGGCGTTGTCTCGCTGGCCAGGGGCGGGGCCACATTGCCGGAGATCGCAGGGCAGCTTGGTCGGGCCAGCGGAGTCGAGGCGGGCGTCGTCATCGTCGACGGCGGCCTCAATGATCTGCTGAGCCACGGGGCCTCGCCCGAGCGGATCGCCCGGGATTTCGTGGCGCTGCTGACGCTCATGGGCCCAAGGGACAAAGTCGTGTTTACGCTGATGCCCCATGTCGCTGACAGCGCCTACAGCCGGCGCATAGACCGGGCCAACGAATTGATCGGCGCGATCTGCCGCGAGAAGGGCGTCGTCGCGCTCGACCTCAACCCTCGTCTTTCGGTCGGCGGGGTGCGCAGGCCTGAGATGACCGATGACGGGCTTCACTTCACCGCGCGCGCAAACGCCCTGTGGGTGGAAGCCCTGCGAAGCCTCCAAAAAGCATGAGGCTTCCTCAGTCCGCGCGCGGATGGGACAGTCTGTAGGCGTCGAGCAGGCGCTGCTTGTCGACCGCAGTGTATATTTGCGTGGTCGAAAGCGAAGCGTGGCCGAGCAGTTCCTGAATCGTGCGCAGATCTCCGCCGCGCCCCAACAGATGCGTGGCAAAGGAGTGGCGCAGGGCGTGAGGCGTGGCGCTGTCGGGCAGGCCCAGCGCGCCGCGCATGCGCTGCGTCGCGAGCTGGACGATGCGCGGCGAGAGCGGGCCTCCCTTGGCGCCCACAAAGAGCGGGCCTCCGGCAAGGGCGTAGGGGCAGAGGTCGATATAGTCCTCGATCAAGCGCCGCACGGGCTCGATAACCGGCACGGTGCGGGTTTTGCCGCCCTTGCCGGTGATGGTCACGCGGTCGACGGCCCCGATGGGGGCGCGCGCATGTTCGATCGAGAGCGCTTCCGAGATGCGCAATCCGGCGCCGTAGAGCAGGGCGAGCGCAGCCGCGTCGCGCGCCAAAATCCAGGGCTCGCGCGCTTCGCCGGCTCTCGTCCCCGGATCGACCAGGTCGCGGGCGTCGTCGACCGTGAGCGCTTTGGGCAGGCTATGCGGGCGCTTGGGCGCTCTTACCGCGCCGAACAGGTCGGTCTTGGCCAGCCCTTTTTTTTCGAGAAAGCGCAGAAAGGAGCGGATGGCCGCCAGGGCGCGCAGCAGCGATCTGCTCTCGATCCCCTCGTTCCGGCGCTTGGCCAGGAACGACCTGACGTCGGCGGGCTCGAGCGCCTTCAGGGCCGCCGGATCGGGCGGAGCGCCGAGATGTTCGGTCAGGAAGGCCAGGAAAAAGCGAACGTCGCGGGCGTAGGCGTCGAGCGTGAGGGGGGACGAGCGGCGCTCGCCCCCGAGCCATGCGAGCCAGAGTCGGGCCTGCTCGCCGATCTCCGGGCTCGCCGGGAAAGCCTCGCCGCCGGGGAAAGGCTTCGCCGACCGCAGGCTGGTGGTGCGTGATTCGCGCATGGGGCCAGGATTGCGCCTCGGGGGTAAACAAAGCCTCGCCGAGGCGACCCGGCCGGGTTTTACTCGCCGGATTTGATCTCGGCCAAAGCCTTGGTCAGCATCTCGTCCATGGTGCGGCGAATCTGGTGCTCCGACTGTTCGACGCCGGCGTCGGCGAAGTCCTTGAGCAGGCGGGCGACGACGATCTCCACGGCGTTGGCCGCGGTCTCCGCCGCCACGAGCTGATCGGCGTAGCTTTCGGCGTCGGCCCCGCTTTTCCCGAGCTTTTCCGCCGCCCAGAGGCCCACCAGCTTGTTGCGGCGCGCTTCGGCGCGGAAGTGAAGCTCTTCCTCATGGACGAAACTCTTTTCGAACGTATCCTCGCGCTTATCGAAGGTGCTCATAATTCCGTCCTCGGCTATTGCAAGAAATCAGCGCGGCGCTGTCGTCAGCCGGCGGCGCCTCCGCGGGGGATATACGTTGATCCGCCGCAAAATCCAATGGCGAAGGCGCTTCTGCCCATAAACAGTGCGCGTTGTGCAGCGCGGCGCTTTGCGCTAAGGTTCTCCAAAGGGTTGTCACAGGCGCGGGAACACGCTACCACCGCGCCACCCGCGGCTATTCAAAGAACGCCGCTCCGCGGAAAGCGCGAGTTCGCAGGCCTATGCCCCCGAACGAGACGGCCGGCGCTGGAGCGCTAAACTAAGGAGCCACGGGTCCCACCCATGGATTTTCTCAAGCCTCGGTTGATCCCAATGAACCGCCGCCGCCGCATTTATGAGGGCAAGGCCAAAGTGCTCTACGAAGGGCCCGAGCCCGGGACCCTCATCCAGCACTTCAAGGACGACGCCACGGCCTTCAACGCCAAGAAACACGAGGTGATCGACGGGAAGGGCGTGCTCAACAACCGGATTTCGGAATATGTGTTCCAGAATCTGAACGCCATCGGCGTGCCGACGCATTTCATACGCCGGCTCAACATGCGCGAGCAGCTCATCCGCGAGGTCGAGATCATTCCGCTGGAAGTGGTTGTCCGCAATGTGGCGGCCGGCTCGCTCTCGAAGCGCCTCGGCCTGGAGGAAGGCACGCAGCTGCCGCGCTCCATCATCGAGTTCTATTACAAGAACGACGCCCTCGACGACCCGATGGTCTCGGAGGAGCACATCACCGCCTTCGGCTGGGCGAGCCCCCAGGAAATCGACGACATCATGGCCCTGGCCATTCGCGTCAACGACTTCCTCACCGGCTTGTTCCTCGGCGTCGGCATCAGGCTGGTCGATTTCAAGATGGAATGCGGCCGGCTGTGGGAAGGCGAGATGATGCGCATCGTCGTCGCCGACGAGATTTCCCCGGATTCCTGCCGCTTGTGGGACATCAAGTCCAACGACAAGCTCGACAAGGACCGTTTCCGCCGCGACATGGGCGGGCTCGTGGAAGCCTATACCGAGGTCGCCCGCCGTCTCGGCATCATGCAGGACAACGAAGCTCCGCGCCCCGCTGCGCCCAAGCTGGTCGATTAAAGCAGGAAAACCAATTCCCTCGCCCTGGGGAGCCCGCGTAGCGGGCGTCTCGAAGGGCGAGGGTGACGGGGTTTTGAATATCACCCGTCGCGCTGCGCGCTCCGCCCTCCCTGCAAGGGGGAGGGATGAGGAGCCCCACGTTCAATGGTTCTTTTTCCCTTCATCAGATTCCCCTGAAGCCCGGCCATGACGGCTTCCGGGA
This sequence comes from Methylocystis heyeri, assembly GCF_004802635.2. NCBI lineage: Bacteria > Pseudomonadati > Pseudomonadota > Alphaproteobacteria > Hyphomicrobiales > Methylocystaceae > Methylocystis > Methylocystis heyeri. The sequence continues at coordinate 1,649,403 of NZ_CP046052.1, read as the reverse complement.
GAGATGTGTGCATGCGGTAGCCCATCGAGGGGAGGGTAAGCGCCCTTCGCCCGATTCCCCAGTTCTTTTACGCCTCCAGCAGAGCGCCGACATGAGCCGCGACCGAGGCGGCGAGATCATCGGGCCGGTAGCCGCCTTCGAGCAGGGAGACCACCCGCCCGCCGCAGCGCCGTGCGGCGATTTCCATGATTCGCAGCGTCACCTCATAGAAATCCGCCTCGACGAGCCGCAGGCCGCCGAGCGGATCGTGCAGATGGGCGTCGAAGCCCGCGCAGATGATTATGAGATCGGGGCTGAACGCGCTCAGGCGCGGCAGAATCCGCGATGCCCAAGCCTCCCGAAAAGCCGCGCCGCCGTCTCCCTTGGAGAGCGGCGCATTGACGATATTGTCGAAGGCTCCCGTCTCGCCTAACGCGCCCGTGCCGGGGTAAAGTGGGGTCTGGTGACTGGAGCAATACAGCACGTTTTGCTCGCTCCAGAAAATCTGCTGAACGCCATTGCCGTGATGGACGTCGAAATCGACGATTCCCACGCGCTCTGCGCCGCGGGCGGTCAAGGCGTGGTGCGCGGCGATCGCGGCGTTGTTGAAAAAACAAAAGCCCATGGCCGTCTGTGGCAGGGCGTGGTGCCCGGGCGGGCGCGTCGCGACGAAGGCGTTGCGCGCCTCTTTGCGCATGACCTGTTCGACCGCGAAGACGCCGCCTCCGGCCGCCGTCAGCGCCGCCTGCAGGGAGCCGGGGGACATCGCCATATCCGGGGCGATCTGGGCGTATCCGCTCGTGGGCGAAGCGGCCTCGAGGCGTGCGACATAAGCGGCTTCATGCACGCGCAGCAGCGCCTCCTTCGATGCCGGCCGCGCTTCCGCGCGGGCCGCAGCCGCAAAGGGCTCTTGTGCAAGCACGCGCTTCACGGCTTCGAGGCGTTCGGGTCGATCCGGCCGGCCCGGCCCGGGATCATGGGCGGGCTCCGGCGGAGGCAGAACCAGGAGGGTCGCTGGCCGCGCGGCGAAAGCGGAGCAAAAAGGAGCCGCCGCCAGCGCAAGCGCTTCGCGACGGGTGGGCCTTATCATCAGCCGATCTGGGCGCGGTGGCGCAGGAACTGGTCGGCGAGCACGCAGGCCATCATGGCCTCGCCCACCGGGACCCCCCTGATGCCGACGCAGGGATCGTGGCGGCCTTTGGTGACGACATCGGCGTCCTGGCCTTTGCTGTCGATCGAGCGGCGCGGAGTCAGGATCGAGGAAGTCGGCTTCACCGCAAAACGCGCCACGATCGGTTGCCCGGTGGAAATGCCGCCGAGCATGCCTCCCGCGTTGTTGGACAGAAACAAGGGAGCGCCGTCGGGCCCTGCGCGCATTTCGTCGGCGTTGGCCTCGCCGGTAAGCTCCGCCGCGGCGAAGCCGGCCCCGATTTCCACGCCCTTCACCGCATTGATCGACATGAGCGCGGCGGCGAGCTCCGAATCGAGCTTGCCGTAGATCGGCGCGCCCCAGCCGACCGGGACGCCCGTCGCCTCGATTTCTATGATCGCGCCGATGGAGGAGCCCGCCTTGCGGATATCGTCGAGATAATCGGCCCAGCGCGCGGCGGTCTCCTTGTCGGGGCAGAAGAAAGGATTGTTCTCCACCTCGGCCCAATCGAACCGCGAACGATCGATTCTGTGGGGGCCGATCTGCACCAATGCGCCCCGGATCGTCACGCCGGGAATAATCTTGCGCGCCACGGCTCCGGCCGCGACGCGGGCGGCGGTCTCGCGCGCGGACGAGCGGCCGCCGCCGCGGTAGTCCCTGACGCCATATTTGGCGTCATAGACGTAATCGGCGTGGCCGGGCCGGTATTTCTGGGCGATTTCGCCGTAGTCCTTGGAGCGCTGGTCGGTGTTCTCGATCATCAGCGCAATCGGGGTTCCGGTCGTGACCTGCCGGCCGGAGCGGTCCTCGAAGACGCCGGAAAGAATCTTCACTTCGTCCGGCTCACGCCTTTGCGTGGTGAAGCGCGACTGGCCGGGCTTCCGCTTGTCGAGATAGACCTGAATTTCCGCTGCCGTCAGCTCGATGCGCGGCGGGCAGCCGTCGATTACGGCGCCGAGGGCGGGGCCATGGCTTTCGCCGAAGGTCGTGACGCGGAAGAGATGGCCGAAACTGTTGTGGGACATGGGCAGGCCGCGCGGGATTTCTTTTGGGGTTCGCGCGTTTGTAGGGCTCTGGGGATGCGCGGTCAAACCTCGTCCGCCAAAGCCGCCGCCGGGAGAGATCGCCTGGTCCGCGCAAAAAAAGAAACAGGGCGGAAAGAGGCCGCCCTGTCGAAAACGCACGCGATGCGGATCTGGCGTCAGTAAAAGAAGCCGGGTCCCCATGGCCCCCATGAGTCCCAATCCATCGCGGCCTCCTGGTTCATGGCCGCCGCCGCCTGCTGTTCGTCGGCGATGTTCTGGGCGATGCGAATTTGCTGATATTGTTGGTAATTAGCCTCTTTGCCGATGTAGAGGCACTGGCACTGAGCGGCGTCGGCGTAAATATAGTAGTTCTTGCCGTTTTTGACGACGAGGGTCACCTTGTTCTGCGGCAACGCCTTGAGCTTGGCGAGTTTAGCGGGCGTGTCCGCCTGTTTGCGGGCGAATTGCGCGGCGGCCAGTTGATCCTGGGTTTGTTGAGCGCCCAGGCCGGCGCAGGCCGCGACTCCGACGGTCAGAGCGAGAGCGCAGAATATCGCTGTTTTACGCATTCATCCCCCTAATTTGAAACTTGCCCTAGGGTCCAGACCCATAAAGTGCTTGGCGTAAAGAGCGGGTTGTGATTCAGGGCTTCCGAAAGGAAGCGCCGATGATTCGCGATCAATTCTGGCTGACAGATGCGCAGTTTTCGAAGATTGCGCCACATCTTCCCACTGACACGCGCGGCAAGGCGCGGGTCGACGACCGCAGGGTCATCAGCGGCATCGTCCAAGTGCTCAAATCCGGCGGGCGCTGGGTCGACGCACCGCCGGAATACGGGCCCAAAAAGACACTTTATAATCGCTATGTCCGTTGGGCCGCCAAGGGCGTCTGGGTCGACTTGTTCCATGCACTCGCTCAAGCCGGCGGGCCGCCGACGGAAGTTCTCATCGACTCCTCGGCGGTGAAAGCGCATCGCTCGGCCAGCGGCGGCAAAGGGGGGAGAAAAATCAGGCCATCGGCCGCTCGCGCGGTGGACGCACAACGAAAATCCACGCGCTGACCGACGCGCAATGTCGACCCATAGCTTTCATGCTCACAGCCGGAAACGTCGCCGATTGCACAGCGGGCGCGGAACTTCTTGCCCATCTTCCGCCTTGCGAAGTCCTCCACGGCGACAAGGGATACGACAGCAACGCCATCCGCCGTAGGATCGAGGACGGCGGCGCACTGCCGAATATTCCGCCCAAGGCCAACCGCAAATGGAAGAACTGCTTTTCGCCGCTCCTCTATCGAAACCGCAACGCCATCGAGCGCATGTTCTGCCGTTTAAAGGATTTTAGACGCGTGGCGACGCGCTACGACAGAAACGCCGTCAATTTCCTCGCCGCCGTTTGCCTCGCTGCCACTGTCAGCTATTGGTTATGAGTCTGGGCCCTAAGACTTGGTCCAACAACTCCTTCGAATAGCATCGGAATGAACCGCCTCCAAGTCGCAGACGCCGAGCGCCGCGGCGCTGTGACGAAACGACGCCCGCGGGAGCTCCGGCGCGCGATGCGGCGCGGCGATGTCTATCGCCGCGCCCGAGAGGTCAGTGAGACGAATTGGAGAGAAGCTCGATTGCGACCGTTCGATCGGAAGACGGCGCGACGCTCAAATTATAGAAGCCCTTGAAAGGCGCCTTGCCGCCCTCCTGGTGAGAGATAATCTCGATCTGGTAATCGCCGGTCTGGGGCAATTTGCCGCTCAGCGTGAGCGGCAGGGAGCCCGCCACGCTGCCTATGAGCGATCCGCCCCGCCGGATGTCGAGCCGCGCCGAGTCGCCCTGGCTGCCTTTGGCGCCGTCGCGCTCGAGCGTTACCGCGACGGTCTCATTGGCGACGCCGGCGAACTGCCAGATATCGTGGCTCTTCAGGAGGGGCGAGGTTTGGCTGCTCCGGACGGCGTTGAGGTGAAGAGGGGCGGCCGCGGCCGCAGACGCATGACGCGCAGCCATTGGTCCTTCGCCGCCAGTTTCTGCAGAAATCGTAACTCTCGGAAACGGCGCAGCGCTTGCGCACCATGACTTTGCAGGCGCCTCTCCGACATTCAGCGTTACTTGGATTTTCCAGGGCCTCCCCTTCGGCGGCTCCATGGGTTGAAATAGGACGGTCTCCGAATTTACTACGCCGTCCGTTACTCCAAGATTCGAGCAATATTCTTTGTTTGCGCCCCGCCTTTTCGCATAGCATTCCCAATCGCCAAATGGCGAAAATACATTTACGTCCGCTGTGTAGAAGTGCGTGCGCGTAGCGCCTGCTGGAACAATAGTTCCAGTAGCCGATGTGCTCCGCATCCAGGGCCCACTGCATCCGATCACTATATCGTATGGATTTTTGTTGGCGACATAGAAATCGAGGCGTGAGTCAGCAGCTTGCGACGGCGTGGGAGCCAGACCGCCGAGCAGGGACGCTATCGAAAAATACATCGTCGTCCGAGCATTGATCGTGCGTTTCATAAACAGACCTCCAAATCAAACGGTCGTATAGTTCTGTCAAAGGTAAAAATATGCGGCAAGTGAATTATTTTTCATCTTGCTAAACCGCCCCATGGGTCCGAATCAACCTACCATTTAGAGGATTGAGCTGTAGGGGCGAAAAGGCATTATGAATTATTTTAATTTATACTCACGAGAACCAGCTCGCGAGCCCGCCGCGCCGTCTCGTGTCCAGGGTGGCGCAGTGAAACGAGCCGCCGAAGGCCGCATAATGCAGGAAGGGGCACGGGATTGGCTCCAATCCCCAATCCTTCATCGCCTTCATCGTGGCCTTGTGATGCGGATCGACGATGACGCGCTTCTCGTTGATCATCAGCACATTCATGTTGAGCCATTTGCCGCACAGGGAAGTCAGCTCGAGAAGGCGACCCTCGATCGGATCCGGCTCCGGCGCGACCAAAATCTCCCATTTCTTCATGATCGGCGGCAGCCGCTCGACGTCGACATATTCCGGGTTGACGAGGAACCTGCCGGGGCCGAGCGGCAGGACCGTGGTGTCGATATGCATGGGCGTGCGGCAACGGCTCTCGATTTCATGAATGCGATAGCTCTCGCCGAGATGGCGCCGCAGCCAGTCTATGCCGAATGCGTTGGTGACATTGCTGCGGATGACGAAAATATCCCGCCCGCAGCGGAAGAAATCCGCCGAGTCGAAGAGGGGTTCGAATTCCGTCAATATGTAGGAGACCGGTTCGCCGGGCTGCGGAATGCGGAAGTCGGGATCGAACGATTGGTCGAGGAGTTGGGGTCGCGGCGCTGCGGTCCAGCGCGCCCCGCGGCGGAAATAATCCTTCAAGAGCGTGCGGTAGGAATGAGTTTCAAAATAGCGGCAGGGCCAGGCCATCGGCGTCTCGATGATTTCGTCGCCGATGACCAGCATGCAATCTCGCGGGCAGGCGTTGCAAAAGCCTCTCGAAGACCAGCCGGGCGCGCCGAAGCGCCGCTTAAAATCGAAGACATCAGGGCGGCGGACCGTCACGCCCAGCGATTGCAGCAAGGAGATAAAGCCGTCGAGCTCCCGCTGCGCCGGCGCGACCAGAATTTGAGGGTAGGGAAAGCCGGCGGCGAGCGCCTGCGCCCGCGCCGCAAGCCCCGGAATATTGCAGGACACGACAGGATGGCTGGAAGGGATGACTGCGCCTTCCAGGCGCCCCACGATCACTTCTTCGAGAGGAGACCATTCGTCATGGGAATTGACGGGAAGTCCCTGCGCCTTTTCGGCGGCGTCCGAGGCTTGAACGATTGCGTCCATGAAGCCGAAACGCGAGCGCGTCGAGGAAGTTCCGCCCAAAGGGCCTGCGTGAGCGCGGCAATGAGCCGCGCCGTTTTTTTATGGACCGGACGATCCCGCCCGGTCGGAAAACATGCGCGCTAGTGGTGGAACCAGGCGCCGCGGTTCCAGTTCCAGCGGTCGTTGTCCCAGCCCCAATGTCCGCGAACCCAGACATGCTCGGGCGAAGGGCGCGGAGGAGGGGCTTCGACCACCACGGCCGGCATGGGCGGAACGACGGTTTCCACATAATGGCCCGAGGCCCAGAACCAGTCCGAACCGCGCCAAATCCAATGGCCCGGAACCCAATGGGCGCCGACATGCGGCGGCGGCGGCGCATGTTCCATCATGGGCGCCGGCATCTCTCGCTCGTAAAGGGCGGGTTGCGCCTGCGCAATTCCCCCGCCGAGGGCGGCGGCGATGAGCGCGCCTTTCAATGACGCAGACAAGGGGCGGCGGAATATCCTGTTCATTGTGGTAATTCTCCGTATTGCCACGAGGCCCGCTCCCGGAAGCGCAGGTGGGAGGCTCGGGCCTTCGACGCTTTCGATAATGCTCCGCCCGAGCTGAACGCAGGTTGAAACCGCCGTTCACCCGCAGTTTAGATTCGGCTGGGAGCGGGGCCGGAGAGTCGCGCCGGGTCCGGCGCCGGCGATGTTTTCTTGCGGCGCTGCAGCTTGCTCATCAGAAGGTAAATCACCGGCGTCGTGTACAGCGTGAGCATCTGGCTCAAAATCAGGCCGCCGACGATGGTGATCCCCAGCGGCCTTCGCATTTCCGCGCCGACGCCGCTCGCGAAGGCGAGAGGCAAAGCCCCGAACAAAGCCGCGAGAGTCGTCATCAGGATCGGGCGAAAACGCTCCAGCGCGGCTTCTATTGCGGCGTCGTGCACGGAGAGGCCCTTATCCCGCTGCGCATGCAACGCGAAATCCACCAGCATGATGCCGTTTTTCTTGACGATGCCAGTGAGAAGCAGAAGGCCGATGAAGGAGATGGTCGTGAATTCGATGTGGAACAGCTCGAGCGCGAGCAAAGCGCCGACGCCCGCCGAAGGCAGAGTCGAGATGATCGTGATGGGATGGATATAGCTCTCGTACAAAACGCCGAGGATGATGTAGACCGACAGCAATGCGCCCAGCAGGGCGACGGCCATGCCGCCGGAGGTTCTGCGGAAATCCGCTGCGTCTCCGGCGAAACCGGTGCGCAATCCGCGCGGGAGATCCATCTCCGCCACCGCGTCTTCGATCGCCGTCGTGCCCTGCTGAAGCGAAGAGCCTTTCGCGAGATTGAAGGTTATCGTGATCGCGGGGACGACGCCCTGATGATTGACGATAAGCGGCATGCTCCCGCGCTCGATGCGCGCGACCGCGGTCAGCGGCACCTGACCGCCGTTGGCGGCGGTGACATAAACGCCGGCGAGGTCGCGAATATCGCGCTGGCGGCTGCGCGGCGTCTCCACGACCACGCGATAGTTGTTCCTCTGCGTGTAGATGATCGAATCCTGCCTCTGGCCGAAGGCGCTGTTCAGGGCGGCGTCGATCGTCGAGATGGCGACGCCCACGCGCGCGGCGGCGGTGCGGTCGATCACGACATTGGCTTTCAATCCGCCGTTCTGCCGATCGGAGGAAACATCCGCGAGCTGGGGCAGCTTTTGCAGCCGCTCCAGGACCTTGGGGTAATATTGGTCGAGCTCTGCGAGATCGGGGTCGGAGAGCGTGTATTGAAAGAGCCCCTTGCTCTGCCTGCCGCCGGAACGCAAATCCTGGGAGGGTTGCATGGTCACGCTGAGGCCGGCGATTTTTGCAAATTGAGGCCGCAGTCGATCAATGACCTCGAAGCTCGACGATTTGCGCTGATCCGACGGCTTCAGCGCGACGAACAGGCGGCCCTGATTGCTGGATGACGTCAGATTGGCGGAACCGATGAATGAGCCGATGTTCTCCACGTCGGGATCTTCCTGGAGCACTTTCATGGCGAGCTTCTGCAGCCGGACCATTTCATCGAATGAAACGTCCGCCGAAGCCTCCGTCGTGCCGTTGATGAGCCCGATATCGTCCTGAGGAAGGTTTCCTTTGGGAATGGTTTGATAGAGATAAACCGTCCAGGCGACCGTCACGACGATCGCGACGAGCGACAGCCAGGGATGGTCGACGAGCTTGCGCAGGCTGCGCTCATATAGAGTCAACACTTTGCCGAGCACGGCCTCGAAAACGCGGTCGAAGGCCGTGGGGTTGTCGTGTTTAGGCGCGGGCAGCCACGCGCAGAGCATGGGCGTCACCGTCAGCGAGACGACCATGGAGATAAGAATGGCGAAGGTCAGCGTATAGCCGAACTCCTGCAGCAGGCGCCCCGCTATGCCCGGCAGGAAAAGCAGCGGCACAAACACCGCGACGAGCGACAGGCTGATCGAAAGGACCGTAAAGCCGATCTCCCGCGCCCCCAGCAGCGTCGCCTCCATACGGTTCATGCCGCGCTCTACATTGGTCTCGACGTTTTCGATCATGACGATGGCGTCGTCGACGACGAATCCGACCGCGATGGTCAGCGCCATTAGCGAGAGATTGTCGATCGAGAATCCGGCCGCCCACATCGCCGCGCATGAACCGACCAGCGAGAGCGGCACGGTGACGCCCGCGGCGACGACAGGAGATATCCGGCGCAGGAAAAGGAACACCACCGCCATGACGAGGCAAATGGATATGAACAGCGTGCGCTGTATGTCCGCGACGCTCGCGCGGATGGTTTGCGTTCTGTCGGAGAGTACGGAAATTTTGATCCCTTGCGGAATCCATTGCTGAAGGCTGGGCAGCAGCGTTTTTATATTGTCGACCGTCTCGATGACATTGGCGCCGGGCTGCTTGAAGACGAGCAGGATGACCGCCGGCTGCCCATTGAACCAGCCGGCCGCCATGCGGTTGCGGACGCTGTTTTTGACCGAGGCGACGTCTTGCAGCTTCACCACGGCGCCGTTTTTGGAAGCGACGACGATGCCGCCATAATCCGACGGCGTATCCAGCTGCCCATTGGTGGCGATGGTGACGCCCTGGCCGTCGCCGCTGAAGGCGCCGTTGGGCGTCTGCACATTGGAGTTCACGATGGCGTTGGCCACCTGATCCACGCCGACTCCCATGGCGGCGAGACGCGCGGAGTCGAGCTGGACGCGTATGGCGGGCTGCTCGGCTCCCGCCACCACGACGCCGCCCACCCCGCCGACCTGGGAAATGCGCTGTGCGATAACCGTGTCGGTGGCGTCATAGACGGCGCTGGTGGTCATCGAATTGGAGGTGAGCGCCAGCACCAGCACCGGAGATCCTGAGGAATTGACCTTTCGGAAGGAAGGCAGCGTAGAAAGATCGGTCGGTAGATCGGTCGCCGCGGCGTTGATCGCCGCCTGCACGTCGCGGGCGGCGGAGTCGATGTTCCGTTGCAGATCGAACTGCGCGATGATCGAGGTCGAACCGAGCGAACTGATGGATGTCAGTTCCGTGAGACTCGAGATATTCGCGAGGCGGCGCTCGAGTGGCGCGGCCACGGTAGCCGCCATGGTCTGGGGGTCGGCGCCGGGTCGCGCCGCCGAAATGCCGATGGTCGGAAAATCCACTGCGGGCAGGCTGGCGACCGGCAGGAAGAAATAGGCCACGCAGCCGACCATGAACAGAGCGGCCGCAAGCAGCGTCGTGCCGACCGGCCTTTTGATGAAAGGCTCGGAAATGCTCACTCTGCAGCCTCCCTGCGGGCCGGAACGTCAGCCTTGCTCTCCAGATGTGGCTCGGGCCGGGGTCCGGCCTTCCGCAGCCGGACGCGCAGGCGCTCGACCGCGAGATAGATGACGGGGGTGGTGTAGAGCGTCAGCATTTGCGAGAGCAGCAGGCCGCCGATGATGGAGACGCCCAGGGGAATGCGCAGCTCGCTCCCGGCCCCGTGCGACATCGCGAGCGGCAGCGCGCCGAGCAAAGCGGCGAGAGTGGTCATCATGATCGGGCGGAAACGCAAATGACAGGCGCGCACGATCGATTGCTCCGGCGGCAGGCCCTCGAGCCGCTCGGTTTCGAGCGCGAAGTCGATCATCATGATCGCGTTTTTCTTGACGATGCCCATCAGCAGCACGATGCCGATCAAGGCGACGATGGACATGTCGAGCCGGAACAGGATCAGCGCCAGCAAGGCGCCGACGCCGGCGGAGGGCAGGGTCGTCAGAACCGTGAAGGGATGCACGAAGCTCTCGTAGAGCACCCCGAGCACCACATAGATGGCGATGACGGCGGCGAGTATCAGCCAGGGTTCGCTCGCGAGCGATTTGTTGAACTCGGCGGCGTCGCCGCTGAAGATGCCCAGTATGTCGGCCGGCATGCCGATTTCCTTCTGGACCCGGGATATCGCGGCGAGAGCCTCGCCCAGCGAAGCGTCGGGCGCGAGATCGAAGCTGAGGGTCGCGGCCGGAAATTGCTCCTGATGCGAGACGGAGAGCGGCGCGCTGACGGAGTCGATATGGACGATGGTTCCGAGCGGTACCTGAGGCCCGCCGCCGGGCGCCGCGACATAGAGCTTTTCCAGCGCTCTGGGGTCGCGTTGATATTGTTCCGCCGCCTCCAGAATGACGCGATATTGGTTCGACTGGGTATAGATGGTCGAGATTTGCCGCTGCGCGAAGGCGTCGTTGAGAATGTCGTCGACATGCTGCATGGCGATGCCGAGGCGCCCCATCTTCTCGCGGTCGATCTTTACGAAGCTGCGCAGGCCGCCGGTCTGTATTTCGGAAGCTACGTTGCGCAAGGCCGGTTCGTCCCGCAAGGCGTCGAGCAGCTTGCCGGACCAATTCAGCAGGGCGGCGCTGTCTGCGGTGGTCAATGTGTATTGATATTGCGAGCGGCTGGCGCGGGTGGTGATCTGGATATCCTGCACCGGCTCGATATAGAGCGTCGCGCCGACGATTTTTTCTCCCGCTGTCTTCAGGCGATCGGCGACCTGATCGGCGCTGTCCGAGCGATGTTCGCGGTCTCGCAGCGAAACCGAGAAATGCCCGACGTTGGAGGTGGGATTGAGGGGGCCGATCCCGAGCACCGAGGTGACGCTCGTGACCTCCTTGTCCTGCTCGAAAACCTTGGCGACGTCGGCCTGCAGCTTCTTCATGGCGTCGAAGGATATGTCGGGCGCCGCCTCCAGCACGACGGTCAGGAGGCTGGTGTCCTGGCGCGGCAGGAAGCCCTTGGGAATGAAGATGTAGAGCGCTATCGTGAGAGCCAGGGTGGCCCCTGTGAGCACGAGCATGAAAGGCTGGCGCTGCAGCGCCCAGTCCAGGGTCGTCACATAGAGGCGGTCGAGCCATGAAGACGCGTGCTCGCCGGAATGGCCCTGTCCGCCATGCTCCTTGGGGAGCTTGAGCAGCACGGCGCAGAGCATCGGCGTCAGCGTCAGCGACACGATGGCCGAAACCACGACGGCCATCGAAAGCGTGAGCGCGAACTCGCGGAACATGCGGCCGACGATCCCGCTCATGAACAGCAGCGGGATGAAGACCGCAATGAGCGAGACCGTGAGCGAAACGACGGTGAAGCCGATCTCGCGCGCGCCGTCCAGCGCGGCTTCGAGCGGCGTCTTGCCCTTTTCGATGTTGCGGACGATGTTCTCGATCATGACGATGGCGTCGTCCACGACGAAGCCGGTTCCGATCGTGAGCGCCATCAGGGAGAGGTTGTCGAGCGAAAAGCCCGCCGCCCACATGGCCGCGAATGTCGCGACGATGGAGAGCGGCAGGCTGACGCCGGCGATGATGGTGGCGCGAATGTTCTTGAGGAACAGCAGCACCACCAGGATAACGAGCCCGATGGCGACGATCAGCGTGAACTCGACGTCGGCGATCGACGCGCGGATCGTATCGGTGCGGTCGTTCACGATGTCGAGGGACATGCCCTTGGGCAGAATGGTGCGAAGCTGCGGGAGCTCCTTCTTGAGCGCCTCGACGGTGTTGATGATATTGGCGCCCGGCTGGCGCAGGACGTCCAGAACGACCGCCGGCTCTCCACGATACCAGCCGCCGACCCTGCTGTTTTCGAGGCCCTCGACCACATTGGCGACGTCGCGCAGCATGAGCGGCCGGCCATTGACCCAGTTGACGACGATATTCTTGTATTGGTCGGCGATCAGGATCTGGTCGTTGGCGTCGAGCGTGTAGGATTGCCGGGCGCCGTCGATCGAGCCCTTGGCTCCAGCGAAATTCGCCGCCGCTATGGCGAGGCGCAAATCGTCCATGCTCATCCGGTTGGCGGCGAGGCGGGCGAGATCCGCCTGGATTCTGACCGCCGGCCGGACGCCGCCCTCCACCAGAACGCGGCCCACGCCGCCGACCTCCGAGAGTCGCGGGGCGATTTGTGTGTCGGCGAGATCGCTCATCTCGCGCAGCGTGGCGTTCTGCGAACGCACCACCAGCGTGACGATGGGCGTATCGGCTGGATTGACCTTCGCGTAGACCGGCGGATAGGGCAGATTGCGGGGCAGGGTCGAAGCCGCGGCGTTGATCGCGGATTGCACGTCCTGGGCGGCGGCGTCGATGTCGCGGTCCAGGTCGAATTGAAGCGTGATCTGGGAAAAGCCGAACGAGCTTTGCGACGACATCGTCGAAAGCGAGGGGATCTGGCCGAACTGGCGTTCGAGAGAGGCCGTCACCAGCGCCGCTATCGTATCGGGATTGGCCCCGGGCAGTTGGGTCGTCACCTGAATGGTGGGGAAATCCACCTGGGGCAGGGGCGAAACCGACAGCCGCGAGAAACCCATCGCGCCCGCGAGAAGCACCGCGAAGGCGAGCAGGGTCGTCGCAACCGGGCGTCTGATGAAAGGCGCCGATATGTTCATGACGTTGCCTTCACTTTGCCTGGGCTCCCGCAGTCGAAGGCGCATCGCCCCCGCCGCCGTCGGCCGGCTGTGTTTCGGAATGCTGGGCCCCCGGCGCCGGCGCGTCGCCGCCGCGTCTGTGGCGGCCCCGCTCGCCCCCGCCCGAACCCTTGGCCCCGCTCCATGATCTCGCCGAGCCGTCGTCCGAGGCCCTGGCGGGGGCGGACGAGGCGGGCGAGCCTGTTTCGACGGTCGAAACGACATGCACGGGCGAGCCGTTCGAAAGACGGGCGAAGCCGGTGGTGATCACCTGGGCGTCCTTGTCCAGCCCCTTGACGATGACGGCGATGTTTTCGTCCTGCTGCCCGGTCACCACGGGAGTCATGACCGCCTGGCCGTCGTTTCCGAGCACATAGACGAAGGCGCCGCTCGGTCCGCGCTGGATCGCCGTGCTCGGCGTGACGATGGCGTTCTTCACGGTGTCGACGGTAAGGCGGACATTGACGAATTGGCCCGGCCACAGATGCAGGGTGGGATTGGCGAAGGTCGCCTTGATGCGGGCCGTGCCGGTGGCCTGATCGATCTGGTTGTCGATCACGGAAACTTCGCCGGTCTCGATCACGGCCGCATTGTCGGGGCCGAGAGCGGTGACGTGCGGAATCCCCTTTTCCTGCGCCCGCTGCACCGCTGGAAGCGCTTGCTGGGGAATGGTGAAAATAACGTAGATCGGCTTCAGCTGCGTAATCACGAGGATGCCGGTCGCGTCCGAGGCGTGGAGAATATTGCCGACGTCCACGAGCCTGATTCCGGTGCGGCCGTCGATCGGAGAAGCGATCGTGGTGTAGCCGAGAGTGGTTTTGGCGCTGTCGATGGCCGCCTGATCCGCCCTGACCTGAGCCTCGAGCTGGGCGACGAGCGCCTTTTGCGTGTCGTATTGCTGCTGTGATCCGTAATTGCCGACGGTCAGCTTCTTGTAACGGACGAGATCGACCCGCGCATTGGCGAGCGTGGCTTCGTCCTGGGCCTTCTTTGCGACGGCCTGGTCGTATTGGGCTTTGTAGAGATCCGGTTCGATCAGCGCGACGACATCGCCTTTCTTGACGTCTTCTCCTTCGTTGAAGGGAAGCTTGACCAGCCGGCCGTCGACCTGGGTGCGGATGGTCGCGGTATTCAGCGCCTGGACGGTGCCGACCGCGTCGATGGTCACGGGCACGTCCTCCACGCGGGCGGAGGCCACCGTCACCGGAACGACCTCGGCCGCATCGCCATGGCGTCTGCCGCGATGAGAGGACGCGGCGTCCTCACGCGACGGGGGATGAGCGAAACGCCAGCCTCCGACGGCGACAGCCAGCGCCGCGACGGCGCCGGCCGCGATCAGGAAGCGCCGGTTTTGCGGAAATTTCATGGCCAGGGACCTTTGTCTGCTTGATAGGCTTCTTCGGCGCGGGCGATTTCGACCTCCCGCGTCGTCGGCGACCAGCCGCCGCCCAGAGCCTGGTAGAAGCTCGTCAAAGCCTGGAAATTGGCGAGCCGCACCTGCTCCAGAGTGGTCTGGGCCTGAAAATAATTGGTCTCCGTGGTCGAGAGCGTCACGATGTCGATCGTGCCCGCGCGCAGCCGGGCCTGAGCCGCTTCGAGCGCCCGCCGGGCGGCGGCGACCGCGTCCATCTGCAATTTCAGCTGCCGCTCGGTCTGGGCGATGGCGACAAGAGCGTTCTCGGTGTCGGACAGGGCCGTGACGATCTGCTTGCGGTAATCCGCCAGCAGTTCGGCGTATTTGCCCTGCTGCAGCATGTATTGACCCTGCAGATTATAACCATCGAGCAAGGGCTGCGCCATGCTGGTCATGACCTGCCAGGCGATCGCCTCGGGCCGCATCAGATTGCTGAACACTATGCTCTGCACGCCATATTGGCCGGTCAGCGTGATCTGGGGGAAGAAGGCCGCACGGGCCTGCAGGACCGAGAACTCCTGCGACGCCAGCTTGGCCTCGGCCTCCGCGACGTCCGGGCGGCGCAGCAGCACCTCGGAAGGCAGGCCGGGTTCGATCCTGGGCGTGCGCAGCTTCTTCAGCGACGAGCCGCCGACGCCGAAGTCCTCGGGCGCCCGGCCGAGCAGGACGGCGAGGAGATTGCGTTGCTGGCGCAGGGTTTGCTCCAGCGGCGGGATCGAGGCCAGCTGGTTGTCGAGCACGGTCTCCTGTTGCGCGACATCCAGCGCGGTCGCGGTTCCGACCTCGAGCCGGACCTTGATGGCGTCGAAGACCTCCCGCGCGAGCTTCACGTTGTCATGAGCGATGCGGAGCTGATCCTCGGCGTTGAGGACCTGGAAATAGCCGTTGAGCACGGCGGCGACGGTCGAAATTTCGACGACGTCGCGATCGAAGCGGCTGGCGTTGGCCAGGATTCTGCCGGCCTTGGAGGCGTCTTCGTTCTTGCCCCAGAAATCCACCTGGTAGCTGGCGTTGAGCCCGAGGTTGAACAAGGTGCGCCGCGACGCCGAGAAGCCCGCCTTGGAGGAGAGTGAATTGCCCGAGGAAACGGCGGTGGAAAGGTTGCTGGGCGTCTGGGCCGTCGCCGTTCCGGGGATCTGGTAGCGCTGCCACGAATTGTTCATGGAAAGCGACGGCCACAGGGCTGAGCTGGCGATGCGCGCATTGGCGTCGGCTTGATCTATGCGCGCGACGGCTGCGGCTATGTCGAAATTGTTGGCGACGGCTTCGTCTACAAAGCCCAGCAATTCGGGCGAGCCGAATCTGCCGGCGAAATCATGCGCCGATCCGATAGAGGGCGCCGATTTCGGCTTGGCCGCCCGGAAACGTTCGGGCAAAGGCGTGCTCGGATCGGGCTTTTCCCAATCGAGGTCGCAGCCGGTGAGGCAAGTGGTTGTCGCAAGCATGACGAACAAACCGGAGCGTCTGGAAAGTCGGGACAGGCTCTGCAAGGTGGCTTTCCGATTTCTCCAAGTGGTATCAGGGTTCTAGCGAATGCCTATCATTTTACTAGACTAAAACCGGCCGGTTGCAAAGACTGGCGCAGCGCCGGGAGGGCTTTCAGCGAGGCGTTCGCGAGGTTGATGGGGCAGGGCCGAGGGAGCTCCCCTTCGCGGCTCCGATTATGGCGTTGTTTTCACATGCAGGCCGATCGGGTAGGCGGCGAGGCCTCCCTTTCTCGCCTCAGTATGTATGGCCGAGAGATGTGACGTCGTTTTGTTGTATATGGCCCTGCTATTGCTCGTTTGTGTCTGCCGGGTTGCGGGTCCGGGCGGCAGGCGTGTGAGATCGCCCGGGCCGGAGCCCCGTCCGTTTGGAGGGCGCCGCGCCGGCGGGCTGATCGCCATCGGAGCCGAACCTCTAGCGAAACCAGACAAAAAGAATAGAGAAACCCAGCGCCAGAATCAGGCCGATGATGACGCTTCTGAGAAAGCCGCCCTCGAATTCTTCCATTTGCTCCAGCTCCCGGCCGCCGCGCCCCCTGCACGGGGCGGGCATCCTCGCCGCTCTCGTCTCAGCCTAGCATGACCTTTCTCAGAGGCAATCATTTCAGCTTCATGCGCCCTATGCGCGGTTGCGAGGCCGCGCGCCGCCGCCGGGTGAAAATCGCGCCGAACCGAAATTCTGTGCAAAAGGCCCAAAACCAACGGGCCGCGGGTTCAGAGGCTCAGTCGAATCGCGCAGAAGCTCGATCCTGTCACATAGGCGTCATGGACTTCGTTTGACAAACCGACGGCGGGAAGCCTATCGCCGCCCCGCGGCGTCGCTCTCGCCTCTCGACGCGCTTACGCTCCAGGTCCCCAGGGAGAACCCGATGAATTTTTTCCAGCGCTTCACGTTCCTGTTCTCGGCGCCGGTCTTCGACGCCGACGATCTCGAGGGAATGCGCTTCAAGGAGATCATCGCCTGCATCGAGCGGATGGGCTTCCAGGTGGTGAAGGCCCGGCGCCTCGAGGATGCGGAACTCGCCGTCCAGACCGACGCCGCCATCGGCTGCATGGTGGTGGACTGGGGCAAGAAGGGTCTCGAAGGAAAGGCGGCGTCCCTCATCAACCTGATGCGTTCGCGCGGCCTGGACATGCCTATCGTCATTCTCGTGCGGCGCAAGCGGTTCGAAGACATCCCGGTGGAAGTGCTGGACTTCATCGACGGCTATGTTTTTCTCGCCGAGGAGACGCCAGAGTTCATCGCCAAGAATCTGGTCAGCCGGCTCAAGCAATATGCCGAAACCCTGAAAACCCCGTTTTTCGGGGCCCTGGTGGACTATGCCGAAGAAGGCAACCAGCTCTGGACCTGCCCCGGCCACAACGGCGGGATTTTCTACAGCCGCAGCCCCATCGGCCGCATCTTCATGGAGCATCTGGGCGAAGCGGTGTTCCGGGACGATCTCGACAACTCCGTTCTCGAACTCGGAGATCTTCTCACCCATGAGGGGCCGGCTCTCGCCGCGCAGAAGTCGGCCGCGGCGATCTTCGGAGCCGAGAAAACCTATTTCGTGCTCAACGGCACTTCGTCGTCCAACAAGATCGTGCTCTCCAATCTCATTGCCGAGGACGACCTCGTCCTGTTCGATCGCAACAATCACAAGGCGGCGCATCACGGCGCGCTCCTGCTCAGCGGCGGCGTGCCGATCTTCCTGCCGACCGACCGCAACGCCTTTGGGCTCATCGGGCCGATCTGGGCCGAGGCCTTCGACGAGACGAAGCTGAGAGAGCGCATTCGCGACAATCCTCTGGTGCAGGACAAGGAAGCCTGGAAAAAGGAGCGCCCTTTCCGTGCGGCGGTGATCGAGCAATGCACCTATGACGGCACGATCTACGACGCCCAGACCATCGTCGACCGCATCGGCCATCTTTGCGATTATATCCTGTTCGACGAAGCCTGGGCGGGGTTCATGAAGTTCCACCCTCTCTATGAACGCCGCTTCGCGATGGGGCTCAAGAATCTGGGGCCGGAATCGCCGGGCGTGGTCGCCACCCAGTCGACGCACAAGCAGCTGGCCAGCTTCTCCCAGGCCTCGCAAATCCATGTGCGGGATCGTCATATTACCGGGCAGAAGCGCAGGGTGGAGCACAAGCGCTTCAACGAAGGCTTCATGCAGCACGCCTCGACATCGCCATTCTATCCGCTGTTCGCTTCGCTCGATGTCGGCGCCCAGATGATGAAGGGCAGATCGGGAGAGGTCCTGTGGGACGACACGGTTCGCCTCGGCATCGAATTGCGCAAGAAGCTGCGCGCCATCAAGCGCGAGTTCGACGAGAAAGAGCGTGACTCGACGCGGCGCTGGTTTTTCGACCCCTTCGTGCCCGACCGCATCACCATACCGGATGTCGCGCGCGAGGACGGCGGCGTGCATGACGTCGCCTGGGAAAGCATCCCGACCGACCAGCTTGCGCGACATGCCCGATATTGGGAGCTTGCCCCCGGCGCAGCCTGGCACGGCTTCACTCATGTCGAGCAGGGCTTCGCCATCACCGATCCCTGCAAGCTCACTCTGCTTACGCCCGGCTTCGACCGCAAGACCGGCGCCTATGAGGCCCATGGCGTGCCGGCGCCGGTGGTTGCACAATATCTGCGCGAGAATCGCGTGGTTCCCGAGAAAAACGATCTCAATTCCCTGCTTTTCCTGCTTACGCCCGGCGTCGAGTCGAGCAAGGCGGGAACGCTGGTCAGCGCGCTCGTGGCCTTCAAACGGTTGCATGACGACAATGCGCTGCTCGACGACGTCATGCCCGAATTCGTGGCGAAGCGCCCCAAACGCTACAGGGGCGTGCGTTTGCGCGATCTATGCGGAGACATGCATGGTTTCTTCCGCGAGGCCAATGTCAGCGCGCTGCAAAAGGCGCAGTTCTGCGCCGAGCATCTGCCGGAAATGACGATGACCCCGCGCGCGGCTTCGCGCTATCTCGTGCGCAACAATGTCGATTATCTGCCGATCGACGAGATCGAAGGCCGTATCGCGACGACGCTCTTCGTTATTTATCCGCCTGGAATCGCGACGGTGGTTCCCGGCGAGCGGCTCTCCGGAAAGGCGAAGGCGATGATCGACTATCTGAAGGCTTTCGAGCGCAGTTCGAACGAATTCCCCGGTTTCGACGCGGAAATCCAGGGCCTTTACCGGGAGACCGACGAAAACGGCAAAATCCGTTTCTACACCTATGTCGCGAAGGAATAGGGCCGGGCGCGATGGTTTTCCAATCTACCACCGGCAGCGTCGCGGCGTCCCGCATCGTCGTAAGGCCTTCGCGCGACGCCGACGTCGCAGCGATGCTCGCGATCTATCTCCATCACATCCGCCATGGCGTCGATCCCTCTCAACACCACGACATCGAGGCCCCCGACGCCGACGACATCCGCAGGCGCCGCAAGAACATGCAGAAGCACAAGCTGCCGCACCTGGTTGCGGAGCTCGAAGGCGTGGTGGTCGGCTACGCCTATGCCGTGCCTTTCCGAAAAAGGCCGGCCTATCGCTATGTCGTCAAGCACTCGATCTATGTGCATCACGACTATCTGCATTGCGGCATAGGGCGAATGCTGCTGCCTGCGCTGATCGACGCCTGCGCCGCTTCGGGATATCGCCAGATCATCGGCTATATCGACGCATCCAACCGCCCGTCGCTGCAACTGCACGAGTCGTTCGGTTTCCGGCAGGTCGGCTGTCTGCCGTCCATCGGGTTCAAATTCGGACAGTGGACCGATTCAGTGATGATGCAGCGTTCGCTGGGGCTCGGCGCCACGACGCCGCCGGACGCGCCGCCGCACAACTCGTGATTTTCACGAGCCCACCCGACGCCTCATCCTGAGGCGCTTTTTTCGGAGCGCAAAAGCCTCGAAGGATGCTCCAGGAGAGAGGGGACTGGATTTCTCGATGTGGCTGCTCCCGAGCAGATCAAACGGATTTCCTATCAGACCCGGAAATCGAGCATCCTCGCGACGCCAGCTCGCAAGGCGTTGGCTCCAGCGCTCGAGGCGGCGGCGCGGTCGGCTACCGATCGCCTGAAGTCGCAGGCGAAGAAAGCGCCTCGAAGCCGGCGGTCACGTCGAACAATTCTTCGTCGATCGCGCTCTGCCGCAGGCGATGATAGGCCGCGGTGAGATCGACCAGCATCTCGTCGATATTGGTGTCGGCGCGCTGCATGGCGGCGAGCCTGCTGGCGTTTTCGCTGGCGAGAGACTCCGCGCAGGCCCTGAACAGGGAAACGAACAGATATTCCCGGATCAGTTCCTGCAGCACGGCGTCGCCGCCGATGACCTCGGGAAGATTGGTCGTAGGCCAGGGAGATTTTCTGAGCGCGCGGCGCCATTCCTCGTCGAGCGGCAGCAGGCGTTGATCCACCGGCGCGTAAGCGGCTCCGAGGGCCGGCCGGTTGTGAAACAGGTAAAGCTCCGTCACCGCGCCGCACCCCGGAGGCGTCTCTATGGCGGCGACGATCTGGCCGATCAGCGGCGATATCGATTTGACCGAGCCGGGCACGGGAAACAGCTCGACCGGCGTCAGACCAGCGTCCTCGAGGCGCGAGAAAGCGCGCTCCCCCACGGCGAAGACGCAGGGTCTTTTTTTCAGGGTCGAAAATTTCTCGATGGCGAAGTCCGCGACTACATCGTTGAAGCGGCCGACCAGTCCCTGATCCGACCCGAACACCACAGCGCCCGTGATCCTCGCTTTCGCTCCCGCCGCCTCCGGCGTCGGTTCCGCGAGCGCGCTTCGTCTCAGGCAGACGCTCAACCCCATTTCGACGCTGCGATAATAGTCGCCGAGCGATCGCACCGCCTTTTCATATTGGCCGATATTGGCGGCTGCGAGCGCTTTCATGGTGCGAACGACCGCTTGAAGATCTCCCGCGCTTTTGATCTTGCGCTGCAGGCCGGCGGCGTTTTCGGTCACTTCGCCGGGCCTTTCTCCTGCGGCGAAAACCGAACCTCCGTCTCCATGCCCGGACGCAATACGAGCGCGGGATTGGTCGCCTCGACAGCGATCCTCGTGGTTTTTGCGCCGGGGCCGCCGATCACGCGCATGACCTCGCCTTTGAAGGTCTGGCCGGGGAAGTTTTTCACCGAGAACGAAACTTTCAGTCCGGGCGAGACCAGTCCCGCCGCCTCGTCATCAGTCATGGCGTCGATGCGAACCGTATCGAGATTGGCGATGACGAAGGGCGGGGGGCTTTGGCCGGGCTCCACGGATCGGCCGTCTTCTGCATTTTTGGCGATCACGATCCCGGAAATGGGGGCGACGAGCTCGGTCTTTTCGAGGTCGTCGCGCGCCTCGTTCAGTTTCGCGTCGCTTTCGAGCAGCGCCATCTGGGCTTCTTCAGCGCGGCTGCGGGCAAGCTCCAGCGCCTTCTGCGCCGCCTCGATCCGTCCCCTGGAGGCCGCTTTGCGACCGGCGTTTTGTTCGAGCCGCTGGAAGGCCGATTGCGCTTTCTTGAAAGCCGCATCCGCCTGTCGCGCCTGGCCATGGGCCGCCTCGTTTTCGATTTCCCGTCGCTGCAGCGCCGCCCTATAGGGCGTGGAGTCGATCCTCGCGCAGAGCTGGCCCTGTTCCACCGGCTCGTCGACCGCGCAATTCACGCTTTCCAGCTTCCCGGAAGCGCGCGGTTCGATCTTCGCGAGCCATGCCGGCGGGGCGATGCGGCCGGCGGCGCTGAACGCGTGGGGCTCGGTCGGTTGCGGCGCGCGACCCGGCTCCGTCGGCCGAAAGGCGAACCATCCCGCCGCCACGGCCAGAGCTGCGACGAGAGTCAGCGTGGATTTTCCGAGCGGCTCTTTGCCGGTGCGCCCGCCCGCCGGGGCAGCCGCCGCTTGGGGGTCGGTTTTCAGCTCCGCAACCGTCAGCGGCGGCGCGGCCGGCTCCGCCTCGGGCTCCGGCTGCTCTGGAGTTGGGCGAAAGGGCGCGAGGGCCTGCCGGGCCAGAGCGAGCATGGCCTTGCGGTCGGCGTCGCCGAGCTTCGAGGCCGTCTGCATGCGGGAGGCGAGTTCCGGCGGGGCGGCAGCCTCGGCGTCGAGGAGGGCGCTTTCCGCGCCGGCCATTTTTTCGAGCGGAACGTCGTCGAGCAGGCCTTCCGACAAGGCCAGCAGAACGGCGATCTGCCCGGGAACCGAAACGGGCGAAAACTCGGATTGGCGGAGCGTCGCGCGTATGCGCTGCCCGTGCTCGATGATCTTGCGGGAGGCCTCGTCCAGCCGCGCGCCAAAACGGGCGAAGCTCTCGAGTTCCTCGAATTGCGCGTAAGCGAGTTTCAGATCGCCCGCGGCGGCGCGGTAAACGGCCCGCTGGGCTTTGCCGCCGACGCGGGACACCGATTTGCCGACATCGACCGCCGGCAGCACGCCGAGCTCGAAAAGGGACGGGGAGAGATAGATCTGCCCGTCGGTTATCGAGATCAGATTGGTCGGGATATAGGCGGAGATGTTCTGAGCCTCTGTCTCCACGATCGGCAGCGCGGTCAGCGATCCGCCGCCGAGTTCGGCGCGCAGATGCGTCGCGCGTTCGAGCAGGCGGGAATGGATATAGAAAATGTCTCCGGGAAAAGCCTCGCGCCCCGGGGGGCGGCGCAGCAGCAGGGAAAGCTCGCGATAGGCCTGGGCGTGCTGGGTGAGATCGTCGTAGACGATCAGCACGTCGCGACCCGCCTCCATGAAATGCTCCGCTATGCTGGTCGCGGCATAGGGAGCGATATAGGCGAGGCCGGGGGCGTCATTGCCCCTGGTGACGACGACGACGGTGTTGTCCATCGCGCCTTTTTCGCGCAGTACGGCGATGGCGCGGGCCACGGAAGAAGCGCGCTGGCCGATCGCACAATAAATGCAGACGACGCCGTCGTCTTTCTGGTTGAGGATCGTATCGAGAGCGATGGCGGTCTTTCCGGTCTGCCTGTCGCCGAGAATGAGTTCCCGCTGTCCGCGCCCGACGGGTATCAGCGCGTCGATGACCTTGATCCCGGTCTGCAGCGGCTCGGTCACGGGCGCGCGATCCATGATCGCGGCGGCGGGCCGCTCGATGGGCAGACGGCTGGCCGTCGCGGGCGGGGGACCGCCGTCCAGAGGCCGGCCCAGGGGATCGATCACCCGGCCGAGCAGGCTTTCGCCGACCGGGACATCCATCACCCGCCCGGTGCGCAAGGCTTCGTCGCCGGCCTGCAGTTTCTCGTAATCGCCGAGCAGGACGACGCCGATCTCCTGCGGATCGACATTGAAGGCTATGCCCAGGATATCGCCCGGAAAGCGGATCAGTTCCTCGAAGGCGACATTGGGCAGGCCGGACACTTTGGCGATGCCGGTCGCGACGCTCGTGACGGACCCGGTTTCGCGCAGGCGCAGGCCCGGCTCGAACTCCCGCCGGGCCTCGGCGAGGTCGGCGAACATTCCTTCGACGGTCTCGCGCAGCTTTTCGCTCATGCCGTCTCCGCGCCCAGCTTCATTTTTTCGGATTGCAGGCTCGCAAGATCGTCTTCCATCGAGGCGAGGTAATCGGAAACGCTCCAGCCGGCCTTGAGACCTCCTGCGACCAGTTCAACTCCGGCGATCAGGTCGGGCGCAGTTTGGAAGCGAACGGCGGTCTTGGCGGAGAATTCCTTCTGGATGGCGGCCTCTATTGCGGCGCGCTGGTCGGGCGGAAGTTGGAAAGCGCTGCGAACGAGCGGCGCTCCGTCGCTCCGCAAACAAGCTTCGAGGCTCGCCCGTTGCGCTTGCGGCAGATCCGCCAGCCGGCGCAGAAACGCCTCGACCATGCGGCGCTCCAGCGAATCCCCGGCGAGATCCTGCAGCGCCTTCCGCGCCACGGCGAAGACTTCATCCTTTGCGCGATCGCGGATCAGGCCGCCGATATTGCGGGTTTCATCCTCCAGCGCGCGATAGCGTTGGGCGCGCAGCAATTCGGCCGCCTTGCGCGCGTCTTCCATTATCTTGCGGCTCTCCGCTTTGGCTTTCTCCTCGGCCTCGGCGATCAGGGTCTCGCGCTCGCGGTCGAAGGCGGCGTTCCTTTCCAGGAAATCGTCCCGCTGCTTTTGCGCTTGCGCCATTTTTGCTTCGGCGTCGGAAAGCTGCTGCGCCACGCGCCTTTCCCGCGCGTCGATGGCGTCGAGAATGGGCTTATAGAGAAAACGCTTCAGCAGCCAAACGAGGATGAGGAAGTTGATCGCCTGCGCGCCGACGGTGAACCAGTCGATGAGCATGGGTCATTTTCCGGAGGCTTGGGAGATCATATGGTTCCAGAAGGGATTGGCGAATATGAGAATCATCGAGACGACGAAGCAGTAGATCGCGATCGATTCGATCATGGCCAATCCGACGAACAGGGTTCGGGTGATGGTCGTGGCCGCGTCCGGCTGCTGCGCCAGCGAACTCAGGGCTGTCGCCACCGCGCGGCCTTCTCCGAGCGCCGGTCCGATGCTGCCGAGCGCGATGGTCAGCCCCGCGGTGATAATCGATGCGATTGCAACCAGCGTCGCGTTGTCCATGGAACGCCTCTCTTTGTCCGCGCCTCGCGAGCGCTCTCTACAGCTTTGCACGATCGTGTTCTCTACACGCGAATCGGTCTCCGCTTCGCACGAAAACACGCTATCCGTCTTCGCCGCCTCGCGTCGCCGCCGCAATGTACACGGCCGCGAGTATCGAGAAGATATACGCCTGAACCATGCCGGTCAGAAGACCGAGCGCGCTCATCACGATTGGAAAGATAAAGGGAGTCACCGTCAGCAATATGGCCAGGATCATGGAGCCGCTCATCATATTGCCGAAGAGGCGGACGGCCAGCGCCAGCGTGCGCGAAAGCTCGCTGATGATGTTGAAGGGCAGCATGAGGGGAGTGGGTTCGGCGTAGCTCTTCAGATAGGAGAGCAGCCCCTGTTCGGCGATTCCATAGAGAGGGACGGCCGCCAGCACGCAGAGCGCCAGCGCCGCGGTGGTCGAAAGCGAACCCGTCGGCGGTTCGTATCCGGGAAATATGGTGAAGAGATTGGCCGAGGCGACGAACAGAAACAGCGTTCCGAGAAAGCCGAGATATTTCCTAGGGCGCTGCAGCCCGACCTCGCCGATCTGCTTTTCTATGCCGGTGACCACGATCTCCAGCAGATTCTGCCAGCGGCTGCGATGAAGGCCCGTCGAAAGATTCCGGGTGACGAGCCGGGAGCCGAGGGTCAGAAACAGCATCAATCCCCAAGTGTAGAGGATCGTGGCGTTGAGCTTTATGAAGCCGCTCCGCCAGAAAACGATGTCGTCGGCGCTAAGGCGCAAGACTGTCCTCCCGGGAAGCGCCGGAATGCTCGATCATGCGCGTCAGGACGAACCTCGCGCACAGGAAGCCGACGAGGCAGGCGGCGAGCCTGTCCCAGCGGCCGCCCGAGACCAAATAGAATCCGCCGAGGGCGACGGCCATGCGCGCCATCAGGCTGCCCATGAACCAGAGCGCGGGGCGATCCGATCGCAGGCCCTTGCGGACGGTGAACCAGAGCCCGCCGAAGAACAGCGCGCCGAGCAGGACTCCCGCGACTGTGGGAAGCGCAAGCTGAGCCATTTCGTTCATCGGCCGTCGTCCTGATCGTCCCGAATGCGTTTTTCTTCCTCCGCCACCCAACGCCAGGCGCTCAGGCACCCGAGGATCAGCCCGACGATCAGAAGCGTCAGCGTCCAGGAATGCGGCGAGGGGTAGCGCCTGTCCAGCCACAGTCCCAGCGCCGCGCCCAGCACGGTCGGCGTCGCCACCGACCAGCCGATCAGCCCCATCATGCCGAGGCCATACCAGACGCCATGAGGGCCCTTGCGCCGGGCCTTCAGCTTTCTGGAGGCCTTGGCCCCCACCTCTTCGGCCAGCGAAGGCTGCGGGCGCATTGGTTTTTCCGGTTTTTCAGCGGCCATTGTGAATGGCCGCCATGCGTCGGATCAGATCGCTTTCCATCCGCGCCAGAGCGGAGCGCACGCTGCGCTCCTGTTCGTCGAGGTTCTTGAATTCCCGCTCGACGGCGGCGCGCAGTTCGCCGACATCGCCGCTCGCTATGGCGTTGCGCACGGAAATCAGCACATCGGGTCCCGCTTTCACGAGCACTCCTTCGTCAACCGCGATGCAGGTCTCCGCCTCGCCGGCGCGCTGCCATGTCAATATGCCCGGCGCCAGCGCGGCGACGCAATCCAATCTGTGCGGGAGGACGCCGAAAGAGCCTGCCGGCGTCTCGGCGACGATGCGCGTCACATCCGCGGCTTCGGCGAAGACCTGAAAGGGCAGGAGAACTTTCAGATTCATGTTTTCTCCGAGGCGCCCCGTCTTTCCGGTCAGGCCGCTTTGCTTTTAGCTTCGTCGATGGTCCCGATCATATACAGGGCGTTTTCGGGATAGTCCTTGAACTCGTCGCGCAAAATGCGTTCGCACCCGTCCAGCGCGTCTTCGAGCCGGACGAATTTGCCCTCGATGCCGGTGAATTGCGTGGTGGTGAAAAAGGGTTGCGTCAAAAATCGCTCGAGACGACGCGCCCGCGCGACCACATTGCGATCCTCGCGCGAGAGCTGCTCCATGCCCAGCATCGCGATGATGTCCTTGAGCTGGGCGTATTGCGCCAGCGTGCGGCGGATTTCCTGGGCGAGCTCGTAATGGCGCCGGCCGACGACGCCGGGCGTCGCCATCTTGGAGCTGGACTGCAGAGGGTCGATCGCGGGAAAAAGACCTTCGCCCGCCCGCTTGCGGGAAAGCACGATCGAGGCGGAAAGATGCGAGAAAGTGTGGACCGCCGCGGGATCGGTGAAATCGTCCGCCGGCACATAGACCGCCTGGATTGAGGTTATGGCTCCGGCGTCGGTGTTGGCGATGCGTTCCTCGAGCTGCGACAATTCCGTGCCCATGGTCGGTTGATAGCCGAGGCGCGACGGCATCTGCCCCATGAGGCCGGAGACTTCCATCCCCGCCTGGATGAAACGGAAGATGTTGTCGATGAGCAGCAGCACGTCCCTGTGCTCGTCGTCCCGGAAATATTCCGCCATGGTCAGCGCGGCGTGGGCGACCCGGAAACGGGCGCCCGGCGGATCGTTCATCTGGCCGAAGACCATCACCATATTGGCGAGCACATTGGCCGCCTTCATGTCGCGGTAGAGCTCCTCGCCCTCGCGGCAGCGTTCGCCGACGCCGCAGAAAATGCTCACGCCTTCGTGCTGCTTCACCAGATTGTGGATGATCTCGCCGAGCAGGACCGTCTTGCCGACGCCCGCGCCGCCGAAGAGGCCGGCCTTTCCGCCTCGCTCCAGCGGCGCCAGCACGTCGATCAGCTTTACGCCGGTTTCGAAGATCTCCGATCTGGTGGAGCGGCTCGTCAGGGGCGGGGGCGCCCGGTGCACGGGCCGCCAGGAAACATCGGAAAGCTCGGCTCCGCGATCGATCACGTTTCCGAACACGTCGAACATGCGGGAGAGGATCTGTCTGCCGACCGGGGCTTTGAGAGGGCCGCCGGTAAAATGCGCCTCCATGCCGCGCGCCAGCCCCTGCGTGGGGGTCAGCGCAATGCCCCGCACATGGCGGGCGTCGAGCTGCGAAAGCGCTTCTATTACGATCGAGCCGTTCTCGCCCGCCCGCAGAATGGAGTAGATCGGGGGCAACCGGCCCTCGAACCTGACGTCGACCACGCTGCCGCGGACTGCGGCGACGACGCCGGTGCATGGATCCCCGCTCGATGAAGGCGCCCCTTCCGGCTGATCCGCGCTGGGCAGGAAATCGTTCATGACGTCGTCAGCGGCTCGTCTTTGGCTGCGTTGAACAGATCGAGGAAGGCGCTTTCGCTCTTGCGCAATTCGCACAGATGGACCGAGGCGAGATGGCTCAGGCAACGCTCGCCCGAAGCGGTGAGCACGACCAGGGACCGCCGCCGGTCCGTCGGATCGGTCTTGCGCCGCACCAGCTTGGCCTGAACCAGGCGCGAAACCATTTCGGCCGCGCTGTGCTCCTTGATCATCAACTCGGCGGCGAGCTGGCCGACGCTGATGTGTTCGCCGCCCGGGTAGGTTTTGATCACCAGCAGGGCCTGATAGCGCTGCGTCGTCAGACCGACATTCGCCGCCGCCTGCTCGCTGAAGGCGAGGAACCTGCGAAGCGTCGATCGAAAGGCCGCCAGTGCGCGGAACTCCGTCTCGCTTGGAAAGGTCTCGCCGCTCTCCGAGGCCGGCAATTGGTTCTCATGCGGAATGGTCAGATCAACCCCCTCGCCGCGTCTGCCAAAAACCGCGCCGACCGGTTTTGGTTCGCTCTTTTGTAATTTTAACGCGACTTTCCCAATCGCATGACCCTGGGACGTCCATCCGGTCAGAAAACGCACCAGTGGCCGCGGCTTGGGCAAAGCGCGCCGAAAACGCTTGTCCTACAATGCTATCCCGGCGCCGTCGGGTCAACCGCGGGGGCTGGCCTTTGCGCCCCGCGCGACTATCGTGCGAGAGCCGTTCCGGGTTAACCTCGTGCGTCAGGCGGCCGCTGCAAATGCGGCGCCCACCAAAGTCAGGCATTATGAGGCGCTGGTTTTTCAAACCTTTGCTTATTGGGGCGGCGGCGTCGCTGGTCTCATGCGCCGGCGCGCTTCAGCCCTTTTCGCCCGCTATGGTCGATTGCCGGGGCGGCGTCGACTGCGACCGGAAATGGAGCCGCGCCGCGAGGTGGGTGGCGATCAACGCCTTCTATCCGATCGAAACCCGGACCGATTCGCTGATCAAGACTTCGGGCCCCTGGGGAAAGAGCGCCGGCGTGGCGGCGAGCGTCATCAAGACCCCTGCGCCCGACGGGAGCGCCTGGATCGTCGCCTCTTTCGAATGCGCCGGCGTTGCCGGCTGCGCGCCGACGCCCGAGCATCTCTCGCGAACATTCGTCGCCTATGTGAGCGGGGCCTCGTCTCTGGCGGCGGACATTCCTCGGCCTGACCTCCATGCGCGGGCTCCGGCGCCGCTGGGCGATCCGCTGTTGATATTTCAATAATCCGGTCGGCCCGTTATCCGGCTCATGAAACCGCGCCAGCGCAGACCCGCCCAATTGCTGAACTGGTCGAGGTAGAGATAGATCACCGGCGTCGTATAGAGCGTGAGGGCCTGGCTGACGATGAGGCCCCCGACGATGGCGATGCCGAGCGGCCGGCGGACCTCTCCGCCATTGCCGAAGCTCAGCGCCAGAGGCGCGGCCCCGAGAATCGCCGCCATGGTCGTCATCATGATTGGCCGAAAACGCAACAGGCAGGCCTGGTAGATCGCGTCATAGGACGAAGCGCCGTGCAGTCGCCTCGCGTCGATGGCGAAGTCGATCATGAGGATGGCGTTTTTCTTCACGATCCCGATCAGGAGGATAACGCCGATGAAGGCGATGATGCTGAACTCGGTATGGAGCAGCAGCAGCGCCAGTATCGCGCCGACCCCGGCCGACGGCAAAGTGGAGAGGATGGTGATGGGATGCACGAAGCTCTCATAGAGAATGCCGAGCACGATATAGACCGCCGTGACGCCGGCGAGGATCAGATAGGGTTCCGTGCGCAGCGCCTGGGTGAAGAGTTCGGCGGTTCCCGTCAGCGAGCCTCGTAAATTCGGGGGCATATGGATTTCTGCGGCGGCGCGTTCGATCTCCGCGAGCGCGTCGCTGAGGGAAGCGCCGAGCGCCAGATTGAAGGAGATGGTGGTCGCCACGAACAGGCCCTGGTGATTGATCGACAGGGCGGTGAGACCCGGCTTGTACCGGCTGATGGCGGAAAGCGGAACCATGTTCTCCTGGTTCGTGCTGACGGCCGAACCGGTCGAGGCCACCGCGTTGCCCACCACGGCGAGCGCGTTGTTCTGGGCGTTCCGGGCGGTGGCCGTGACGCTGGCGAGCGACGCAGCGGCGGCGCTGCGGCTCGTCGAGGCGGTGGAGGGCGTTTGCGGCGGCGCCGTCGACTCGACCGCCGTTCCGACCGGAAAATTCGTCGTCGCCGTGCCCCGCGGCGGCCCGCCGGCGGTGGAGACATAAATATCCTTGAGCGAGGAGGGCCGCTGCGTGTTGCGCGGATTGGCCTCCATCACGACATGATATTGGTTGTTTGCGCTGTAGATGACCGAAACCTGCCGCTGCCCGAAGGCGTCGTAGAGCGTGTTGTCGACCTGGGAGGCGACTATGCCGAGCCGGGACGCCGTCTCCCTGTCGATCACGACGTCGGATTCGAGGGCGCTCAACTGCTGGTCGGAACTCACGTCCTTGAGCGCCTTGCCTCGGCTCAAGGCCTCGACCAGCTTGGGCGTCCAGGAATAGAGATCGGCGTCGGCGCCGAGCATTGTGTATTGATAAAGGGCGTTCGACTGCCTGGCGCCGACGCGGAAATCCTGGATGGCGCTCAGAAACACCTCTCCGCCCGGGATTTCGCTCAAGGCGGGGCGGAGCCGGGCGATCACCTCGCTGGCGCTGTCTTTGCGGTCCGAAAGCGGTTTCAGATTGACATAGACCGAGGCGGTGTTGATCGCGGCGGCGGCGCCGCCGCTGCCGGCTCCAGTGAAGCCGATCACATTGTCGACGGCCGGGTCCTTGCGCACCATGGCGATCATCTGGGACAGCTTCTTGCTCATCGCCTGGAACGAAACGCTCTGGTCGCCGCGAAGCACTCCCGTTATGCGTCCGGTGTCCTGCTCCGGAAAAAAACCCTTCGGCGCTATCCGGAAGAGCTCGAAGTTCAGGGCCACCGTCGCAGCAAGTATCGCCAGGACGAGGAGCCGGTGGCGCAGCGCCCAAAGCAGGCTGCGCTCATAGCCGCCCAGCAGACGCTCGAAAAAACCCGGCCGCTTCGGCTTTTGCGCCTCTTCGCTCGATTTGCTGCGCAAAAGCAGCGCGCAGAGCATGGGCGTCGCCGTGAGTGAGACCAGCAGCGAAATCAGAATGGCGATCGACAGCGTCAGCGCGAATTCGCGGAAGAAACGGCCGGGCACGCCGCCCATGAACAGGATGGGCGTAAACACCGCGACAAGCGAAAGGCTTATCGAAAGCACGGTGAAGCCGACTTCTCCCGCCCCGCGCAGGGCGGCCTCCCTGCGCGGCATGCCGGCTTCGAGATGGCGCGATATGTTCTCCACCACGACCACTGCGTCGTCGACGACGAAGCCCGTGGCGATGGTGAGCGCCATCAGGGACAGAATGTCCAGGGTGAAGCCGGCGAGATACATCACGCCGAAGGAGCCGACGATCGACACTGGAACCGCAATGCTCGGCACCAGCGTCGCGCGGATGTCGCGCAGGAAGAAATAGACCACCAGAACCACGAGAACGACCGCGATGGCCAGGGTGGTCTCGGTGTCTTCGAGAGAGGCGCGGATGGTGAGCGATTTGTCGCCCGCGATCTTCACGTTGATGTCGCCCGGCATCGCCGCTTCGAGCCGCGGCAGCTCGGCCTTGAGACGCTCCACCGTGTCGATGATATTGGCGCCGGGCTGCGTGAAGGGAATGACGACGACGGAGGGAGCCTCGTCGAGGTAGCCGGCGTTGCGCAGGTCTTCCACGGAATCGCGCACTTCCGCCACATCGGAGAGTCGCACGGCGTTCCCGTTGCGGTAGGCGATCACCAGCGGCGCGTAATCGGCGGCGCGGGAGGCCTGGTCGTTGTCGTAGATCTGGAAGTGGTCGTCGCCTTGTTCTATCGCGCCCTTCGGGCTGTTGGCGTTGGCCGAGGCGAGCGCGGCGCGCACGTCCTCGAAGCCGATGCCGAATTTGTTCAGGGCTTCGAGATCGAGCTCCACCCGAACCGCGGGCAGGGTGGCGCCGGCTATGATGACCTGTCCGACGCCCTCCAGCTGCGACAGGCGCTGCTGAAGAATATTGCTCGCCGCATCATACATCTGGCCGCGGGTGAGGGTCTTCGACGTCAGCGCCAGGATCATGATAGGCGCGTCGGCGGGGTTCACCTTGCGATAGGTCGGGTTGGTGCGCAGATTGGTGGGCAGATCCGCGCGCGCGGCGTTGATGCCCGCCTGGACGTCGCGCGCGGCGCCGTCGATGTCCCGGTCGAGTCCGAACTGCAAGCCGATGCGCGAGAAGCCGAGGCTGCTCGACGAAGTCATTTCGGTCACGTCGGCGATCCGTCCGAGATGACGCTCGAGAGGGCTCGCCACGCTGTTTGCGACAGTCTCGGGACTGGCGCCGGGAAGCTGCGCCAGCACGGTGACCGTGGGAATATCCACCTGCGGCACGGGCGCCACAGGCAGTTTGAAGAAGGCGAGGGCGCCCGAGAGAGCAATGCCGATCGTGAGAAGGGCGGTCGCCACCGGCCGTGCGATGAAGGGCGCGGAAATATTCATCCTGCAGCCTCTGTCGGGGTTCCCTCCGCTGCCGGGCGCCCTTTCACCCTGCGCGCCAGACGATCGAAATAAAGATAGATCACCGGCGTCGTGAACAGGGTGAGCATCTGGCTGACGACCAGCCCGCCGACGATGGCGTAACCGAGCGGGCGGCGCAGCTCCGAGCCCGCGCCTCCGCCCAGCATGAGCGGCAAGGCCCCGAGTATGGCGGCCATGGTCGTCATCAGAATGGGGCGGAATCTCAGGAGGCAGGCCTGATAGATCGCCTCGCGCGGCGGCTTGCCCTCGTTGCGTTCCGCATCGAGAGCGAAATCGATCATCATGATCGCGTTCTTCTTGACGATGCCGATGAGCAGAATGATCCCGATCACCGCGATGACGTCGAGCTCATAGCCGAAGACCAGCAAAATCAGCAGCGCGCCGACGCTGGCGGAAGGAAGGGTCGAGAGGATCGTGATCGGATGGATGTAGCTCTCATAGAGAACGCCGAGCACGATATACATTGCTGCAATGGCGGCGAGGATGAGCAGAAGCTCGTTGGAGAGCGAAGAACGAAAGGCAGACAAAGCGCCCTGATAGGCCACGATGAAACTTTGGGGGAGATTGATGTCGCGCTGCGCCTGTTCGAGCGCATTGGCTGCAGCGCCCAGCGAAGATCCCTCGGCGAGGTTGAACGAAATGGTCGTCGCAGGAAATTGGCCGTAATGCGTGATGAGCAGGGGCGCCCATCTTTGCCGCACATGTACGATCGCGGAAAGCGGCGTCTGTCCGTTGGTAGTGGAGGTGGAGGAGGGAAGATAGATCGAGTCGAGACTGTCGAGCCTGCTTTGCAGGGAAGGCGCGGCCTCCAGAATGACCCGGTACTGATTGGATTGCGTGTAGATCGTCGAAATGATGCGCTGGCCGAAGGAATCATAAAGCGCGTTGTCGATGGTGGCCGGCGTTATGCCGAAACGGGCGGCGGTGGCGCGGTCTATGGTCAGATCCACGGCGAGGCCGCGCTGCTGCATGTCGCTTGCGACGTCGGCGAGCTCGGGCGCCTTCCTCAATCTTTCCACGAGCCGCGGCACCCAGTTCTCGAATTCCTCGGTCCGCGGGTTTTCGAGCACGAATTTGTATTGGGCGCGGGTGACGCTGGCGTCTATGGTCAGATCCTGAACCGGCTGCATGAACAGCTCGATGCTGGAAATATGCGAGACCTCCTGCTTCAGCCTGCGGATGATCTGGGCGGCGGACAGCCTGCGTCGCTCGAAGGGCTTCAATGCGATGAGGAACCTGCCGGAGTTGAGCGTGGGGTTGGTTCCGTCGATCCCGATGAAGGAGCTCAGGCTTTCGACGTCGGGGTCCTTGAGGATGGCCTGCGCCAGCTCTCCCTGCAGCCTCGTCATTTGTGCGAAGGACGCCTGCTGCGGGCCTACGGAGATCGCCTGGATCATGCCGACGTCCTGGACCGGGAAGAATCCCTTTGGAATGACGATATAGAGCAGGACCGTGAGCGCCAGAGTCGCCAGCGCGACGAAGAGCGTCAGGGGTTGATGGTCGAGCACGACGTCGAGCGCGCCGGCGTATCGGTCGATCATGCCTTTCAAGACGCGGTCCGCCGCCAGATCGAACCGCCCCCTTTCGGATTCGGAGCGGTGGCGGATGAGCCTCGCGCACATCATGGGCACGAGAGTGAGGGAGACAGCAGCCGATATGATGATCGTCGCCGCGAGCGTGATCGCGAATTCGTGAAAGAGCCGTCCGACCACTTCCTTCATGAACAGCAGCGGAATCAGCACCGCGATGAGGGAGATCGTGAGGGAGATGATCGTGAAGCCGATCTGTCCCGCGCCTTCGAGCGCCGCGGGCATCGGTTCCGCGCCCCCTTCCACGTAACGCGCGATGTTTTCGATCATCACTATGGCGTCGTCGACGACGAATCCGGTCGAGATCGTCAACGCCATGAGCGAAAGATTGTCCAGGCTGAAGTGAAGCAGATACATCACGCCGAGACAGCCTATCAGCGACAGGGGCGCCGAAAGGCTGGGGATCAGGGTCGCCGCGAAGGTGCGCAGAAACACGAAAATGACCAGGACGACCAAAAGAATGGCGAGTACCAGCTCGAATCCGACGTCTTCGACGGAAGCCCGAATGGTCGTGGTCCGGTCGCTGATGACGTCGAGGTCCACTGCGGCCGGAAGACCGGATCGAAGCTGCGGCAGCAGCGTTTTTATCGAGTCGACGACCTGGATCACATTGGCGCCCGGCTGGCGCCGGATGTTGAGGATGATCGCCGGAGTGGCGTTCGCCCAGGCGGCGAGCTTCACGTTTTCCGGTCCCTCAACCACCGTGGCGACGTCCGACAGCTTGACCGGATTTCCGTTGCGATAGGCCACAAGGAGGTTGCGGAACTGTTCCGCGCCGGTGAGCTGGTCGTTGGCGTTGATGGTCGAGGCCTGTTCCGGGCCGTCAAAATTTCCTTTGGGTATATTGACGTTGGAGCTGTTGAGGACGGTCCTCATGTCGTCGATGCTCAGCCCATAGGCGGCAAGGGCGGCAGGATTGAGCTGAACGCGGACCGCAGGCCTGTTGCCGCCGCTCACCGTCACCTGACCGACGCCGGGCTGCTGCGATATTCTCTGCGCGATCCGGGTCTCGCACAGATCCTCGATTTCCAGCAGGGACAGGGTCTTGGAGGTGACCGCGAGCGTGAGGACCGGCGCATCCGCAGGATTGACCTTCGAATAGACCGGCGGCGTCGGCAGGTCCGCCGGCAGGAGATTATTGGCCGCGTTTATCGCCGCCTGAACTTCCTGTTCGGCGATGTCGAGCGGAAGGTCGAGGGTGAATTGCAGCGTGATGATCGAGGCGCCCGCGGAGCTCGCCGATATCATCTGATTGAGCCCGGGTTGCTGGCCGAGCTGGACTTCGAGGGGAGCCGTGACCGAAGAGGTCATGACCTCCGGGCTTGCGCCGGGATAGAAGGTCTGGACCTGGATCGTGGGATAGTCGACCTCGGGCAGGGTCGCGAGCGGCAGCAAACCGAACGAAACGAGTCCTGAAAGCAAAATTGCGACCATCAACAGCGTGGTTGCGACCGGTCGCTTGATGAAAGGCTCCGATACGTTCATCCGCTCTCGTCTCTAGGATGGCGCGCGTTCGCACAGCGGCGCGAGCCGGGTCATCTGGCCTTCGCCTTCGGCTGGCGCTGTTCTTCTCCGCGGGATTGTCCAGCGCCGGGAACGGCGGCCTCGGGAATCTTGACAGGCGATCCATCCCTCAGCCGGTCGGCGCCGTCGACGACGACGCGGTCTCCGACCGAGAGGCCGGAGGCCGCCTGCACCAAATCTCCTTCTGTCGGTCCGAGGGAAAGAACATGCACTCTCGCCTTGTTGTCGGCGTCGACGACATAGGCGTAGGCCCCCGGAGCGCCGCGTTGAACGGCGGCGGTCGGAATGACGACGACGTCGTGCAGCGTCCTCGTCAGCAGATGGGCGTTGACGAACTGGTTTGGAAACAATTTGTTGTTGCGATTGTCGAAACGCGCGCGCAGCTTGACCATTCCGGTGGTCGTGTCGATTTCATTGTCGGCGGTCAGCAGCTCGCCCTCGGCGAGCTTATTGATATTGGCGCGATCGTATATCTCGACCTTCATGGGAACGCCGGCGTCGACCTGCGGCATGATCTCGGGGAGATCATCCTCGGGCACGGGAAAAATCACGGTGATCGGCTGCAATTGCGTGAGGACCGCGATGGAGGCGTTGGTTCCGCCCACCTGCACATAGTTGCCGGGGTCGACCAGCCTGAGACCGACGCGCGCATCTACCGGCGAGACGATATGGCAGTAAATGAGATTGAGCTTCTGGGCGTCGATCAGCGCGCGGTCGGTTTTCACCGAGCCTTCATATTGCTTCACGAGATAGACCTGGTCTTCCTCGGTCTGTCGGGCGATCGAATTTTGTTTGAGCAGGGTCTGATAGCGCGCGAGGTCGATCCTGGCCTGATCGAGAAGCCCCTGATCGCGCAGCAATTGTCCCTCATATTGCGCTTGCAGAACCTCATAGGGGCGCGGATCGATCTGAGCGAGGAAGTCGCCCTTCTTCACCAATTGTCCCTCGCGGAAACCCACTTCGGTCAGCACGCCGTTTATCTGCGTGACGACGTTGACGGTCGCGATGGGCGTGACGGAGCCGAGCCCGCTCACGAAGACCTTTATCTCGCCGATGCGTGCGGTTGCGATTTTCACGGGCTGGACGGGTCCGCCGCCGCCTTTGGTCGAACTCGTGGGTAGGATGACGTCGCGCAACAGCAGCCAGGCGAGCGCCCCGACAAGGAGCGCGGCGACGACGCCGAGCAAAGCGCGGGAGTTCTTTCCCTGAAAAGGGATATGTTCCAGAAGGGATTTCAGGCGACCGGGAGAGTCGCTCCGCGACGAATCGGCCTCTGGGTCATGCCGGGGTTCAAAGGTCATGTTTTCCGTCTGGGCGTCTTCGATCGCGGGCGGCAGAATGAACGCAAGCGACTGATCTTCGCAAGCGGAAATGGGGCCTGGACAAACGGTTTTTCGTCGCCTTTGCAATCGACCGGCGCTTGGGCTAATTCTTTATGCGGAGATTTGAGCCCGAATGCTGCAAATCGCAGTGGCCGGCGCGGAAGGGCCTTCGGCAGTCCAGCCAATGTGCGGCCGGGTTCCAATCATGAAAGGGCGCGCGCGTGAATCTGCCGCGGCGGGCTTTACTGTTCGCGCTCGCAGCAGGCGTCGCGTCATGCACCGTCGGGCCTGATTATGTCCCGGCGAGCGCGCCTGTTCCCGATAATTTCAAGGAGCTGAAAGGCAAGACGCTCAAGGGGTGGAAGCTGGCCGCTCCCTATGATTGCGTGGATTCCGGTCCGTGGTGGACAGTATACCGGGACCCCTTGCTCGATTCCCTCGAGCGTCAGGTCGAAATTTCAAACCAGACGGTCGCGGCCGCCGCTGCGGCCTATGAGCAGGCGAGAACGCTCATTCGCGAGGCGCAGGCGGCGTTGTTTCCCACCGTCACGGCCGGCTACAGCGTCGTGCGCCAGTACACGGGCCAGAAGCTCTATGGTAATTCCGGGACGGCGACGCCGACTTCCACTGGAGTGTCGACGTCGCCCGGCGGCGTGGTGACGACCTCCTATACGACGCAGGCCAGCCTGACATGGGACCTCGACGTGTGGGGAAAGATCCGCCGCCAGATCGAGAGCAATGTCGCCGGCGCGCAGGTCGGCGCCGCGGACCTCGCCAACGCCAGACTGACCGCGCAGGCGCAGTTGGCGCTGGCCTATTTCGAGCTGCGCGCCGCTTACACTTTGAAGAATCTGCTGGAGAAAACTTCCGAAGAGTTCAGGAAGACCCTCGCGATAACAAAGAACCAATACAGGGCGGGAACCGTGTCGGAGGCGGATGTCGTCGCCGCCGAAACCCAGCTTCTAAGCACGGAATCGGCCGCGATAAACACCGGCGTGATCATCTCGCAGCTACAGCACGCCATTGCGGTGCTGATCGGCCGGCCGCCCAGCGAGGTTGCGCTGGATCGCATGTTCCTCGTCGGCGACATACCGGCCTTTCCCGTGTCCGTCCCCTCCAAACTGCTGGAGCGCCGGCCCGACATCGCCGGAGCGGAGAGGCTGATGCAGCAGCAGAACGCGCTGATCGGCGTCGCCGTCGCCGCCTATTATCCCGATATCACTCTCTCCGCGTCCCTCGGCTACAGGGGCTTCACGCCGCTGCCGATCGACCCCGCCCATGAATTCTGGACGCTCGGGGCGACTGCGCTCGAAACCGTCTTCGACGGCGGGATGCGGTCGGCGCAGGTCGACTCGGCCCAGGCGAGCTACTGGCAGAGCGTCGCAAATTATCGCCAGACCGTTCTCACCGCCTTCCAGCAGGTGGAAGACGAGCTTGCGGCGATCCGCGTGCTCAGCGCGCAGCTGAGAGTCCAGAACAAGGCGGTCGTGGAGGCGCGCAAGGCGGTCGTCGTCTATCTCAATCAATATCGCGCGGGAACGGTGGCCTTTACGAGCGTCGTCGTGGCTGAAGCGGCGCTGCTCTCGGCGGAGCAGGCGGCGCTGCAAACACGCGAGAGCCTTTTCCTCGCCAGCATCAGCCTGATCCAGGCGCTCGGCGGCGGCTGGGACCGGACCCAGCTTCCCACAGCCCGCGAGGCGGCGACCGGGGTTTCGATGTTCCCGCAACTGGAGCCGTCAAGCGAACCGCCTCATTGAACATGGGCTTGTCACCAAGGTTGCGCCGTGGAAGATAGCCTCCGGGCGACGCAGCTATAGCTTGGTCCCGACCCAAAAAGGGCGGCTGATGATTCCCTTCACTGTGTTCATGGTCGTTTTTGTTGCGGCCTTTTGCGCCGGCATGTTCGGGATGTGGCTCAACGGGCGTTTGCCCGACGCCCATCTCGATTTCGACAGCAAGGAAGTCATAAAGCTGGTGATGGGTTTGATCGGCTCCATGGCCGCCCTGGTCCTGGGCCTGCTGGTCGCCTCCGCCAACAGCAATTACAACGCCCAGAGCAGCGAGTTGCAGGCGCTTTCCGCCAATGTCGTCCTGCTCGACCGAATCCTGCTTTCCTATGGACCCGAAGCGCAGGGCGCTCGCCAGGAGCTGCGCACCGCCATTGCGGCGGCGCGCGACCGCATCTGGTCCCCCGACGGCCTGAAAGCGCCCAACCTTGACGCCGCAGGCAAGCTCGCCCGGCGCATGCAGGCGCTCGATCCGAAAACCGACGCCGCTCGCTCTGCACAAACCCGGGCGATTCAACTCACCGACTCGATAATGCAGACGCGGCTGCTGATGTTCCAGCAGCAAGAGGGCGCCGGCCTTCCGTCGTTGTTCCTGAATGCGCTCGTGTTCTGGATATGCGCTTTGTTCTTCGGCTTTGGGCTGCTGACGAGATACAATGTCACCGTCGCCGCGTCGCTCGTCGTCGGCGCGTTCTCGGTCGCCGCCGCGATATTTCTCATCATGGAGCTGAACCAGCCCTATCAGGGCTTTCTGCAGCTCTCCGACGCGCCCTTGCGAGAGGCGCTGGCCCAGGTCGAAGGATAATTTTCGTCCTGCGCGGGCGCGCCGCGCGAAAGTTCCACGGCGGGATCAATCCCAGAAGCTCGGGAACCAGCTCGAATTGACCGGGCCGTCGATCTTGTCGACCTCTTGCGGCGCGGGCGATCCCCATCCGGAGAACGGGTTCTCACGCGGGGCGTCGGGCGAGAGGCGTTTGAGGTTCTCGTCCTTCCAGCCGCCGCCGAGCGCCATGAACAGGGCCACGACGTCGGCCAGCCGCGAGCCCTCCGCCTGCACGCGAGCGACCGAGGCCTGGAGGTAGGTCTGCTCGGCGTTGAGCAGGGCCAGCACATTGACCGAGCCGAAATCGAGCTGCTTGCGGATGATGTCCAGGCTCTTTCTGGCGGTGGTCTCGGCGTAGACGGCGGCCTTGACCGCCTTGGCGTCCGCCTGCAGCGCGCGCAGCGCGTCGGCCACGTTCTGGAAGCCGGTGATCACCGCCTGGCGATAATTGGCCTCGGCCTGCACCAACCCGGCTTCCGCCGCCTTCTGCTTGTTGAGCAGCGCGAAGCCGTCGAACAGAGGCTGGGTCGCTCCCGCAGCGAGGGTGTAGAAACCCGTGCCGGGCGTGAAGAGCTGGGCGTAGCTGTATGCGGAAAAGCCGTTCTGGGTGCTGAGGGTGACGTTGGGCAGGCGCGCGGCTATCGCCACGCCGATCTGGGCGCTGGCGGAATGCATGGCCGCTTCGGCGGCGCGCACGTCCGGACGCTGGCGCACGAAGGACGAGGGCAGGGTGAGAGGCAGGTCGCGGGGCAGGGAGACCGCGTTCATCGTGAAGGTCTCAGGCGCCTGCGCCGTGGAATATCGGCCCGCCAGCGCGGTCAGCAGGTCGCGCTGCTGTGCGAGCTGCTTTTCCAGCGGCGGCAGCAGCTGCATGACCTGCGCGAGCTGGGCCTCCTGGGTGAGCACGTCGGACTGGGCCACCGAGCCGATCGCATATTGCCGGCGCAGGAGCCCGAGCAAATGCTCCTCGATGTTGATGACATGCCTCGTCGCCGCGATCTGGCCGCGCAGGGAGGCTTCGGTCACCGCCGCGGTGGCGACGTTGCTGGTCAGGGAGAGATAGGTCGCCTCGAGCTGGTAGCGTTGCTGGTCGGTCTGAGCTTCCAGCGATTCGACCGCACGCCGGTTCTGGCCCCAGATGTCGGGCGTGTAGGAAACCGAGACCTGGCGCAGGAACAGGCCATAGGGGTTGGTGAAGGCGTTGGGCGTCACCGTGTTCTGCACGCCCGACTGGAGATTGTTCGTGTCGCTCCAGTTCAGAAGCGCGCTGGGCAGAAACCCGCCTTTTTGCGCCTCCGCCGCGAAATAGGCGGTTTTTATCGACGCCTCCGCCGCCTGAAGCGACGGATTGTGTTCGATCGTCGCCTCGACGAGCCTGTTGAGGTTTTTATTGTGGAAAACTTCCCACCAGCGCTTCGGGATTTCATCCTTTACGACCAGGGGCCGTCCGCCGACCGAGGACAGGTTTTCCGGGGTGAAGCGGCTGACGTCGGGCGCCGGCGGCGAGACGAAGTCCGGCCCCACCGCACAGCCGCTCAATCCCGCCGCGGCGAGAGCCGCGGCCGAAACCGCGGCGCGGGCCGTAATCTTGCGGGTGGGGCGATCAAACGGCTTTTCTTTGGGAAGTTGCATCACCGATCGGAGTTCCTGCACTTTATTCGGACGTCCATCGAGCGACTCGGCGCGAATTTCCTGAATATGCCGGCCCGTATAAAGCCACGGAAGTTGTTTGGATAGGCTAGCCGGCAACCTTCGACGGACGCAGCGTGGACATTCCAGTCGTCATCCGGATACTGCAATCGAGCGCTTTGTCGGGTCTACTGTCAGATTTGACAGTGGACCGGAACATGAAGCGCCGGTCATACATCCGGCAAGAAGCGGACGTGCGAGCGCGCGCATCCAGAAAAGCCCCCTTCATCCTGCAGGGCCGTTAGATGAATCGAGACAAGAAAACACTGGCGCTTTACGGCGCATTTGTGGTCCTGGCGCTGTTTGCATTCTACAAGGGTTATTCGTTGCTGCGGGGAGAAAAGCCCGAGCAGGCCCAAAAGGCGGCGGCCGAAGCGAGTGCGCCGGGCGAGCTGGCGGTCGATCTCAACGAGAAGCAGGTCGCCGCGATCAAATCGGGCGAGGCCGGCTCCAAATCCTTCGCCATCGAACGCAAGGCGGTTGGCAATATCGATTTCAACCAGAATATGCTGACCCAGGTGTTCACCCCCTATCAGGGCCGAATCATCAACGCCTATCCCAATGTCGGCGACAAGGTGGAGAAGGACCAGGTTCTCTTCACCATAGACAGCCCCGACCTTCTCACCGCCGAGTCGACCTTGATCGCCGCAGCCGGGGTTCTGAAGCTGCAGAACGCGACGCTCTCCCGCGCCCAGAAGATGAAATCCTTCGGCGGCGCCTCCCAGCAGGCGGTCGACCAATCGACTTCAGATCAGCAGACCGCCGAGGGCGCTCTCAAATCGGCGCGCGACGCAGTGCGCATTTTTGGCAAGACCGACGCCGAGATCGACAAAATCATCCAGGAGCGCAAGGCGGATCCCCGCCTGATCGTGAAAAGCCCGATGACCGGTTATGTCACTTCGCGCAATGCGGCCCCGGGGCTCTTCGTTCAGCCGGGCGTGGCGCCGGCCCCCTTCATCGTGGCCGATCTCTCCACCATGTGGATGCTGGCCAATATTCCCGAGAGCGATACGCCGGATCTGCGCGTCGGGCAGGAGGTCAGGGCGCGCGTCGCGGCTTACCCGGACCGCGAATTCAAAGGCAAGATCTCGGTTATGGGCGCTTCGGTGGATCCCAATACGCGGCGGGTCTTCGTGCGGTCGGAAGTCGAGGACCCGGACCATTCGCTCCGCGCCGGCATGTTCGCCAATTTCGTTATCGGCATCGGGGATTCGAAGGAGGGCGTCGCGGTTCCGACGACCGCGGTGGTGCGCGAAGGCGATGGCTCGATGACGATCTGGATCGTCAAAAGCGAGCGCCATTTCGTCCGCAGGACCGTGACACTCGGGCATCAGCAGGACGGCTTCTATGAAATAGTCGAAGGGCTGCAGCCAGGCGAGAAGATCGTCACCGAAGGGGCGATCTTCCTGAGCAACATTCTCGCCGGCGGCGCGGATTAGAGCGGGCTTCGGGGCGAGCGTTCCGTAAATCGTAGAACTCACACGGTCGGGGATAAGAATTGCTGAAGTCGATTCTCGAATTCGGTCTGACGCGCCGCGCGATCGTCGTTCTCGGCGTGATCGTCTTCACGGTGTCGGGTCTGTTCGCCTTCACCAAGCTCAATATCGAAGCCTATCCCAACCCCGCGCCGGTGATCCTGGAGATCACGGCGCAGGCGCCGGGGCTTTCGGCCGAGGAGATGGAGAAATACTACACCATCCCCATGGAGGTTGCGCTCTATCCGGTTCCCGGCGTGGTCAATGTGCGTTCCACCTCCTTTTACGGGCTGAGCTTCGTCCGCGTCACATTCAAATACGGCGTCGACTATTACTTCGCCTATCAGCAGGCGGCGATCGCGCTGCAGCAGAATGTCACGCTGCCGGGCAACCAATCGCCCCAGATTCAGCAATCGAGCCTGACCGGAGAGATCTTCCGCTATCAAGTCAAAGGCCCGCCGAATTTCGGCCTGACCAATCTGCGCACCATCCAGGACTGGATCGTCACGCGGCGCCTGCTGACGATACCGGGCGTCGTGCAGATCAATTCCTGGGGCGGCACCACCAAGCAGTTCAATGTCGACGTCGATCTGCAGAAGGCGGAGGCCTATAATGTCACCGTGGCGCAGATCGTCACGGCGCTCGGCAACGCCAATGTGAACGTCGGCGGCCGCGAGATACAGGTCGGCCAGCAATCCGTGAACATCCGCGGCGTCGGATTGATCGACGACGGCGGCGCCGACGACCTCACCAAGGGCGTCCGCGTCGACGATATCGAGAATATCGTCCTCTCGCAGACCAACGGCGTGCCTGTGCAGATCAAGGACGTCGCCAATGTTTACGTCGGCTTCGTGCCGCGCCTCGGCATCGCCGGCCGCGACCACGAGGACGACGTGGCGGCGGCGATCCTGCTGATGGGCCGCAGCCAGCACACCAACGACGTGCTTCCGAAAGTCGAGGAGGAAGTCAAAAAAATCAACCAGGACGGGACTTTGCCGCCGGGCGTGAAGGTTGAGTCCTATTACGATCGCGGTTCGCTGGTGGAGGTCACCACGCACACCGTGTTACACAACCTCTTCTTCGGCTGCGCCCTGGTCTTCCTGATACAGTGGATATTCCTCGGCGACCTGCGAAGCGCGATGATCGTCGGCGTCAATATTCCCTTCGCGCTGTTCTTCGCCATCATCATTCTCGTGATGCAGGGCGAGGACGCCAACCTGCTCTCCGTGGGCGCGGTCGACTTTGGCATCATCGTCGACTCCGCGGTTATCCTGGTCGAGAACATATTCCGAAACTTCCAGGCTTCCGGGGACGCGCGCAACCGGCTGCTGCAGCATTTGACCGAGGGCTTCTGGGGGCCGGACCCCACCAGCGCCATGGGGAGCCACGGCAGCGTGTTGCGCTGGACCAACCGGCTGCGCCTGATTTTCATCAGCGCGCTGCAGGTGGACAAGGCGGTCTTCTTCACGGCGACGATCACAGTCACCGCCTTCCTGCCGCTCTTCACCATGACCGGCGTCGAAGGCCAGATCTTCGGACCCATGGCGCGCACTTACGCCTACGCCCTGTTCGGCGCCTTGCTTGCGACCTTCACCGTGACGCCGGTGCTGGCTTCGCTGGTGCTGCCCAAACATGTCGAGGAGGTGGAGACCTGGGTGGTTCGCCAGTTGCGCGAGCGCTATACGCCGGCGCTGCGCTGGGCGCTGGGCAATGTCAAGGTCGCCATCGGAGCGGGATTGGCTTTCCTGCTCGTCAGCGGCGTCGTCGCGACGAGACTCGGCAGCGAGTTTCTGCCTGCGCTCGAAGAGGGCAATTTCTGGATCAGGGCGCAAATGCCGCCGACGATCTCGCTGGACGACGGCACCGAGGCCACGCGCAAGATGCGGGAAATTCTCCTGCGCCATCCCGAGGTCGTGACTGTCGTTTCGCAGCATG
The DNA here is from genome assembly GCF_004802635.2 of Methylocystis heyeri. Classification (NCBI taxonomy): domain Bacteria; kingdom Pseudomonadati; phylum Pseudomonadota; class Alphaproteobacteria; order Hyphomicrobiales; family Methylocystaceae; genus Methylocystis; species Methylocystis heyeri. The sequence continues at coordinate 1,605,186 of NZ_CP046052.1, read as the reverse complement.
GCAGACCGGATAACGGCTCCGACGCCTCGCCCTTCTCCAATGTCGAACTGTTCGTGCCGCTCAAGCCTTTCGACCAGTGGCCGAGCGGGCTCGACAAGGAGAAGCTCACCGAAATCCTCCAGAAGGAGTTCTCGGACGAACTGCCGGGCATCGGCTTCAACTTCTCACAATATATCCAGGACAACGTCGAGGAGGCGCTGTCGGGCGTCAAAGGCGCCAACTCCATAAAGATCGTAGGCCCCAACCTCACCAAGCTCGAGGAAATCGCCGAACAGACGATGGCCGAGGTGAAACAGGTCCGCGGAGTGGAAGACCTCGGCATCTTCCATGTGATGGGTCAGCCCAATCTCAACATCAAGGTGGATCGCGCGGCGGCGGCGCGCTATGGCTTGAATGTCGGCGACGTCAATGCGCTGGTGCAGGCGGCCGTGGGCGGCTCCGTGGCGACCAATGTGCTGGAGGCCGATCGTCAGTTCGGCGTGCAGGTGCGCCTCGCCCAGCAATACCGCCGGTCGATCGACGCCATCAAGAACATCAAGGTCGGCTATTCCACCCCATCGGGAGCCAACGCCTACATTCCGCTCAAGCAGCTGGCGACGATCTCGTTCGACACCGGGGCTTCCTTCATCTATCGCGACCGCAGCCAGCGCTACGTGCCGATCAAATTCAGCATTCGCGGGCGCGACCTCGGCAGCACCGTGGCCGAGGCGCAGGAGCGCGTGCAGAAGGCGATCAAGCTGCCGACCGGTTATCAGATCCTTTGGGCCGGCGAGTTCGAGAACCTTCAGCAGGCCAAGAAGCGCCTGATGATCGTGGTGCCTGTGACCTTCCTCGCCATTCTGCTGCTGCTCTACTCGCTCTTCAACACGCTGCGCGACAGCCTCGTCGCGATCGCGGGCATTCCCTTCGCCATCGGCGGCGGCATCATCGCCCTATATGTGAACGGCCTCGATTTCTCGGTTTCCGCGGCCATCGGCTTCATCTCGCTGTTCGGCGTCGCGGTGATGGACGGCATTCTCAACATCACCTATTTCCGCGAGCTGACGATCCAGGGCATGCCTTTCAAGGAAGCGATCTTCCACGGTTCGGAGCAGAGAATGCGGCCGATGCTGATGACCGCGCTTTCCGCGGGCGTCGGCTTGTTCCCGGCCGCCATTTCCCATGGAATCGGCTCCCAGGTTCAAAGACCGCTCGCCACCGTCGTCGTCGGAGGAATGCTGATCGGCCCGATCATGCTCCTCGTGGTGGCCCCGGCGCTGCGCTCGGTGTTCCTGAAAGGGTACGTCCATTCCAGCGGCGTATCCGAGTCCGAAGACGCGGATGACGACGCCCACGGCGGCGGGTCTCACGGGATAGGGTCCGGGGCCTGACCAGGGGGCGCCGCCCTGCCTGCGGTTTGGCGTCAGCCCGGCAATATGCTGGTCAGGAAACATATATGAACATTACAGACTGCCGGGCTTTCATATCGCCCGGCAGTATCTGTTTTGTTCCGGCTTCCCGGTCGATGCCGCGGGATGCCGGGCTTTTTGCCTGCAGGGAGGCGGCCCGGCTCGCAGGGGAATCGAGTTGACAGATGCCTGTTCTGTCAGCAAAAGTTATTGATATGGAATTAATAGGATAGGGAAATCAGCGAATTAGGAATGGCGTTTTTATGTGGCGCCCGTTTAGTTCGACGATGCGAAGAGGCGCCGCATCAATGCCGCCTCCCAAGTATACGGGCATCGAATGGTTAAAGCCTCTCTATCCGTGGCGACCGAAAAGCCTGCGTCTGGCGCGTCGCCGCATCCCAAGCCCCGCCTCGTCGCCTTAAACCCGGCGACCGTCCTTTGCCTGGAGGATGACCGCGATATGGCGGCGCTGATCGGCGAGGAGCTCGAAAGCCGCGGCTTTCGGGTCCTGCTGGCGCATGACGGCCAGCAGGGCCTGTCGCTGCTGCTGAAGGCCAAGCCCGACGTCATTCTGTCGGACATCAACCTGCCGTCCATGAGCGGGCTGGAGGTATTGGAGGCGCTGAACGAGCATGCGCCCCGCTTCGCCCGGGTTCCCTTTATTTTCCTCACCGCGCTCAACGGTCGTGAGGACGAGCTCAAGGGGCGGCGCCTCGGCGCTGACGACTACATCGCCAAACCGGTCGATTTCGACGTTCTTCACGCCATTATCGACGCCCGGCTCAAAGGCGTCGCCCGGCTGAACGTCTGGAAGTCCCAATGCGATCTGAACGACAGGGAGATCGAGGCGCTGATGTGGGCCGCGCGCGGAAAGACCACCGAGGACATCGGCGCGATCATGTCGATCACCGAGCGCACGGTGCATTTCCACCTCAACAACGCCCGCGACAAGCTTGGCGTCGCCACCCGCATCCAGGCCGCGGTGAAAGCCACGGTCGCAGGCTTCATCGAGCCCTGAAAGCCGCGGCGGGCTCGCCTCTTTCCTGGACGGGAGCTGAAGCATAGAATTTGAAAAAAAACGGGGGCGAGACGCTTCCGGCCCCCGCGCCGACCTGGAGCAGGGTCGATCGGCAGGCGACTGGGGGACGGATGTGAGCGGATTTAAAACGATCGGGTCCCGGCTCACCGCTTCTTTTTTGGCGCTGCTCTGCATTCTTATCGGCTTTGGCCTCTTCGGCCTGGCGCGGCTCGAGGGTTTCAACGAGGAATCGATCGAAATACGTGAGCGTTGGCTCAAGACGACGCGTTATATCGGCGATCTGAGCAATTACACCTCCGATTTCAGGGCGCTCGAAGGGGCCTTTCTCCTTTCTCCGCCGAACGCGGACGCGGCGGGGCTCAAGCAGGAGCGCGATCGGCTCGACGAGGATATCGCGCGTTCGGAAAGGAACTTCGAAGCCATCGCCCACGACGGTCCGGAGATCGCGGAATATACGCGCTTCAAACGGAGCTGGGGCGACTACCGCGCGGAGTTCGACCGCGCGCTCAATCTGCTGGCGGCGCAGGACTCGGCAGGCGCGAGAGCCATATATCTCGCTGCGTCCCGCAAGACTTTCGCGCAGGCGAGCGAGCAGCTGGAGCAACTCAGCGAACGCAACAATCTGCGCGCGCAAGAAGCGGGAGATCGCGCGGGCGCCGCGATACTCGAGGCCTGGCAATTCATCCGGGGCGCCATCATCTTCAGCTGCCTCACCGGTCTTGCCCTGCTGCTTTACATCACCCGCAAGGTGAGCCTGCCGCTGCGAGATCTTTCGCGTGTCATGCGGCGGCTGGCCGGGGGCGAGATGGACATCGAAATCTCAGGGGGCGAGCGAGCCGACGAACTCGGCGACATGGCCCGATCGGTGAGCGTTTTCCGGGCCAATGCAGTCGAGCTTCGGCTAGGGCAGCGCGGGCTCGCCTCGCAGGCCTCGATGCTGGAGGAAAAGCTCGCCCACGAGCGCATGCTCAGCGGGCAGCAGCGCAACTTCATCTCCATGGCGTCGCATGAGTTTCGCACGCCCATGGCCCTGATCGACGGGCACGCGCAAAGACTGATCAACGCCAAGGACTCTTCGCCGGACGACGTCGTGGCCCGCGCCCGCAAGATCAGGGTCGCCGTCAAACGCATGAGCGTCATGATCGACAGGCTGCTCAGCTCCTGCCGGCTGGTGGACATGAATCCCGAACTCTATTTCCATCCCCAGGAGTTCGACATGCGGGCGCTTTTGCACGAGGTCTGCAAGCTTCATCGCGAAATCTCGCCCAACGCCGTAATCTGCGAGGAGCTCGGTTATGAACCGATGCGGATCGACGGCGACAGGAACCTTCTCTATCAGGTCTTCAGCAACCTCATCGGCAATGCGGTGAAATATTCTCCCGGGGGCGGATGGGTCGGGGTCAGCGCCTCACTGACCGGAGACGTCCTGTCGGCGTCGGTGGAGGACAAAGGCATCGGCATCCCGAAGAAGGATCAGGAGCGCCTGTTCGAGCGCTACCATCGCGGCTCCAACGTCGGCGGCATCGTCGGGGCTGGAATAGGCCTGTTTCTGGCGAAGCTCGTCGCCGAACTGCATGGGGGAAGCATCGACGTCGAAAGCGAGGAAAATCAGGGGACTCGCTTCACCATATCGTTGCCGCGCGTCGTGACTGCGAATCAAAGCGCGATCGACCCCGAGGCCGACGCAGCGTGATCCATCGGTCCGGCGCATGGCGTGCAAAAGCCGGTCGGCTTACGCCATGAAGCGCTCAGACCGCTTCCTTGTCGCGTTCCCGCGTTCGGATGCGAACGACCTGATCCATCGTAAAGACAAAAATCTTGCCGTCGCCATGGGCGCCGGTGTGTGCGACGGAGAGAATCGCCTCGATGGCGATTTCCACCGACTCGCTCGGCACGACCACTTCCAGTTTGAGTTTTGGAATGAAATTGGCCGTGTATTCGGCGCCCCGGTAGATGTCCGTGTGGCCCCTCTGGCGTCCGTATCCGCGGACCTCGGTGACGGTCAAACCCGCGACTCCGGCCTTCAGAAGGGCGTCCTTGATTTCGATGAGCTTGAAAGGGCGGATGATGGCGACGACGCACTTCATTATCGTTCCCCTCGGCTGGAACAGGTCTAATCTGGCGACGCTGAATCCCTAGGGTAATTCTGGACAATAGTGATAACGTAAACAACTAAAAAAACCGTTCCCGCGCCGTCATAATTCTAGGCTGCGGCAAACACGCCGAATTGATTTGCGGGATTCTGCTTTAGAACTCTCCAAATGTAATCTTCGCATCATTTATTCTGAATAAGAAACGGCGGCATATCTCTATGCCGCCGCGTCTGCAGCCTTTCAGCCCGCGTCTGCGATCAGGCCGAGCCTGAGCCTGTCCGGCCTAGTAGTGCCAGATCAGATCCGCAGAGAAGATCGTGGCGTGGCTCTGCGTGCCGTTCGAGAAGGCCGGCGTCTTCAGCGAGTTGTAGAAAGCCACCTCGGGACGGATCGTGATGGTCGGGGTCAGCCAGTGCTGCCAGCCCATCGCGTAGTTGAAGTAGCTCGTCTTGTAACCCGTGCGCTGGCCGGTGATGTCGTTGAAATATTCGGCGCGCCAGGAAATGTTGTCCTGCGGCGAGAACTTCCAGTTCAGGTAGCTGAGGATCGACCATTCACGCGAAGTGCAGGTCGGGTTCAGGCTGCTAACGCACTGCGCGGGATTCGGGCCGTTGGTGAGGTTGAAGAACATATACGGCGAGGCGCCATAGAAGGGCGAGGCGGCGTTCGGCGTGTTGAGTTCGTGCATGTGCCAGAACTCGAAGGTGATGTGCCAGTCCTCGTTGAACTTGTGGTAGGCCGTCGTCGTGAACTGCTGGAGGTTGTTGTAGCCGAAGGTTCCGTTGTTGATCGAGTTGGCGCAGGAATAGATCGCGTTATAGGCGTCGTCCGACTGATAACGGATACATCCCGTGAAGCTCGGCTTCACGCCGGGGTCGTTCTGGCCCCAATAGGCAGATTGGCCCGCCATGAAGATGCCGCCCGGAACCGTCTGCCACACGCCTGGCAGCAGGCTGTAAGGCGCGCCGGCGGGAAGCGCGTTGTAGTGGACGTTGCGCGCATTCCACAGCATCGAGTCGGTGCCGATGGTAATGCCCGCTTGCACCATCCAGTTCTTCGTCACCTGCAAGGTGCCGATGAGGCCGGTGTTGGTGTAGTTGTCGTAGCCGTAGGTCATCGAGTGCGAATACATATAGTTGTTGGGCGCCAGCTGCGCTTCCGTATCCGGAACCGAAATGTAGCGTCCGAGGCGCAGCAACAGGCCTTCCATGATTTTCGGTATGTACAATTCGCCGTAGATCATCGGGGCGTCATAGCCGGCGAAGAGGTTCCATTTCTGCAGCTGCTTGGAGAAGAAGCCGTCCGCCGTGGTGTAGCGATAGGTTTCGCCATAGAGCGGCGAGAGGCGGAAGCCCCAGTCGATGTGATCCTGCTGAACCGTATCGGGCAGACGCTCGATGATCGTCACGATCTGGTCGAGTTGCAGCACATTGGGCTGATAGGAGTAAGCGGCGGGGAAGTTGCCGCCCGTGATCTGGCCCGGCAGCGTATGCGTGTTGGAGATGTTGAAGCCAGGATTGACCCAGCCGTAGATCTGGATGTGATTGTCGTTCAGCCACTGGCCGACCGCGGTAGGGGCCAGAGCCTTCATGAGCGGGCTGTCGACCGAATTGGGCACGGTCGCGCCGATCGCATTCGCGCCGCCGAAAGGCCATTCCGTGAAGGGGTAGGGTCCGGTGGTGACTGGCGCCGGCGGGAAATAGGCGCGCCGGCTGGGCGGGGCGGACGGGTCGTCCGCCGGCGTTCCGAGACCCCATTCGTCCTTATAGGCGTGATAGAGGCGGCCGATGAAGCTCGGGTCCGGCGGGGGCGGCGGCTCGGCGGCGGCTTTGGGAGCGGTCGGGCCTTTGGGAGCCGCCTCGGCGAGGACCGGAGCTTCCGGAGCGCCGATGTGATAGTTGATGCCGAGGCGGATGTTGTCCTCGGTCTCGCGGACCTTGTAGGTCAGGCCGAAAATGCCTCCCGGCGCCAGGCTGTTCGGGCCGATACCGACCTGCTGGTTGCCGGTCGAAGTGACGGTCGCGGAGCCGAAGTCGTTGTGGCGATATTCGAGATTGGCGGACCACTGGTCGGTGAAGGCGTATTCCACGCCGCCGCCGACGGTCCAGCCGAAGCGCTCGATGTTGTTGATGTCGTTGTTCGGGATCATGGTCGTATAGCCGAACGACGTGAAGGCCGTCGGCTGACCCCAGAAATTGTGCTGGACCGAGTTCCCGCCGTTCACCACGCCGCCCAAAGCATAGTAGAGGGCGCGGTCGTCGGCGTAGCCGGCTTTGCCGACCACCGAAACGCGCCAATTGTCCTGCATGCTGGTCTGGAACGGCGCATAGCCGCCCGGCATCGCGAAATTGAGCGAACCGCCGTAGACGGTCTTGGCCGTATGGTTGGTGGCGTAATCGACGTCGGCTTCGGCGCCGAGAACGAAATGGCCGAACTGCTTCAGATAGCCGACATGCGCGCCGGTCTGGAGGCCGCGCGGGGAATAGCTCTGCTGGAAGCCGCCGGGACCCGTGAGGTTCGGGACGAAGCCCGCCGGATAAGGATCGAAGCCGGTCTCATTGACGGTGCTGAAGCCGTAGCCGACCATCGCGCCGACATAAACGCCGTCCCACGAGAACATCAGCGGCGGCGCGACCGGCGGCGCCTTGGTTTTCGGCAGGTCGGCCGCCAATGCGACGCTCGGCAGCGCCACCAGCAACGCGGCCCAGGATATTGCCCCTCTAGGCATGAAAACTCCCCTTGATTCAGTCGCGAAGCGCTAGGTTCGCCAACGTGACAAGGGTGCGCGGGCTCGGGCGCTCGTTCCATTATGTTTTTTTGAGGACGGAGCCGCTCCGCGTAACAGGCGAAATTCATTCGCTTGGGACGCGCTGATGAATGTTTGGGCCATTTGTACGTTTTCAGCCCAACAGGGCATAAAACGTACAATTCAGGACTCGCGCGCGGAGCTTGCGCCCTTCAGGCGGGCGCTGCGAGCATTTAAGTAAGGTGCTGACATAAAGCCACATTTTGTCGAAGCAACAGCCCCTTTGGCGCTTCTTGCGACAAAGATCTAAATGTAAATAAATCGTTACGGCATAACCTGCAGAATAACGGCTTCGACAGGCTGAACTATACGGTCCGAGAGCCGCCTAAGGATTCCATATCGCTGTGACATTAGAGCCACAATGCTCTCACAACTAATCTAATAACAGATAGATATGAGTAGCTCTGGAAGTTTCTGCGGTTGCCTGCCGGCGCCCTTTCCACAAGCGCGGCAGAGAGCGCCGAACCCGTGTATTTATAGTCATTTATATTTTCATTATGGACTATTCGCCGCGATGCGGATCAGAACCACATTAAGTCGAGGATTTCGCCGATAAATTCGGCGCCGGGCCGCCAAAGGTACCCGGTCGCGCGGCAGTTGTGGGCGTTATGCTCGTTGATCTGCCGAAATGCCGCCGCGTGCGAGACGGGGTGACCAAGCGCGAACCGAACCAGAACCCGATCAGGGTTCGGCGCCGTTATTGGCTTGGCTGGTTAAACAGAATGACGGAGCCATTCTGGAAGGAAGCCCCCAAATTTCCGATCGATTTCAGTGATGATGGCGCAGTTTCAGGCGATAGCGCCGCATCTATGCAGACGTGGCGGCCGCGGCTTCGACGATCTTTCCGTCCTTGATCTTTAGAATTCTGTCGGCGGCGTCGAAATAGCGATCGTCATGCGAGACGACGATCAGCGTTTTTCCCTTTCGTTTCATTTCCGGCAGAATCTCGCGATAGAAAATGCGCCGGAACGTAGGGTCCTGTTCCGCGGCCCATTCGTCGAGAACGACGACCGGGCGTTTTTCGAGATAGGTTACGATCAACGCCAGCCGTTTGCGCTGGCCGGCCGAGAGGTCGAGAGTCGAAAACGCGCCGTCGTGAAAGGATGTCTTATGCGCGATGTCGAGACGCGTAAGATGCGCGCGAACTTCGTCTTCATCCGTTTCCTCCACTCCCGTCAGCCGCGCGAACAGGTGGAAGTCGAAAAAGATCGCCGAGAAATACTGGCGATAGTGGTCGCGGTTGGAGTCGTCAATGCAGACGCCGTTGAGAAAGATCTGGCCGTCGGGTGACGGATATATTCCCAGCAGCACTTTGATCAGCGTCGTCTTGCCGCTGCCGTTTTCTCCGACGATGAAAATCGTCTCGCCCGCATTCACGCGAAGATCGATCGGGCCGAGAACGAAGGGCGCGACTTCCTCCTTGACCGGAAAGGCGAAGCGCAGACCGCGACATTCGAGGCTCTCGAATGCGCCGAGTGTGCGCGAATCGCTTTGCGACCCGAGCAGACCCTCTTCGGATTGGCGCAGCCTCTGCGACAATTCGGCGACGTTCTTGAAGGAGATCAGCGACTGATCGAAGGTCGGCAAGCTCAACACGATCTGTCCCACAGGTCCTTTGAGATACATCAGGATCAGGATGAATTGGGCGAGCTCGCTCTTGTCGAGCCAAGCAGACAGCCCGATCAGCGCGCCTGCCATGATGAAGAAGGATGCCGAATCCAGTGCGACGCTCAGTACAGAGCCGACGGAGGAACTGTTCGTGGCAGCCCGAATGCGCTCGATGTCGGTCGCGATTTGATCATAAAAGAACCGATAACGCAGGCGCCGGTTGAGCCGGAGCTCCTTCGCTCCGTCGATCAGGGCCTGATAGGACTTCTGAATGTTGTCGACGGACTGGCGCTCTTCCATGTAGCGGGCGTAAGCCAATCGCGACGCCGCGCGAATGCCCAGATAATTCGCGACACCGACCAGAGCCACAGCGCAAAACATCGGCCAGGACAGATAAGCCATATAGATGGCGCAGGCCGCCGCTTCGCATGATGCGACGATGAGATAGGCCAGGCCGCGGATGAATCCGCTGATCCGACCGACATCCGCAGTCAATGCGGCGATGAGACGATGCCTTTCCGTCTGCTCGAGCTGATCGATCGGGGCAAGAATGATCTTGCGCACGAGATCCCTTCGTATATCGGCGACGATGTCCTGGCCGACAAGGCTTTGCCCGACTCCGGCGCCAAATTCGCCGAGGAACATGACGATAAGCAGCCCTGCGAATGCGAGCATCACCTCGAGAGTGGCCGGCTCGGACGTGTGTAGCTAGTTGTCGACGATCGAGAGGAGCTTCACGGCCGCGAAACTATCGACAAAGCCCAGCGCGGTCGCGAAGGCCGCCAGTTTCCAGTATGGCCGCAGCATGCGCCACGCATAGCCGATGAGTTCGCGAGAGTCGGGTTTCATGATGTGATCGTCAAATATAAGTGAAGCGCAACCGTGAAAAGGACTAAGTTTCAAGCGCAACTATGCCGCGATTCGCAGGCTTTGGTAAGGCTCGATGCGGCGTGGCGAGCAAAAACAGTGCGGTTGGCGATTTACGGAGTCACGTATCATTCCGAATGAACAGGTCCGCTGGGAATCAGCCGATAGCCCACGCCCCGTTCCGTGACGAGCAATTTGGGTTGGGCGGGATCGTCCTCGATCTTGGCGCGCAGTCGTCCGATGAACACGCGCAAATATTGGACGCTGTCGGGATTGGCCGGTCCCCACACCAGCTCGATCAATTGCCGCTGCGTGACGACCCGTCCATTGGCGCTTGCGAGAATATGCAGGACCTCGAATTCCTTTGAGGTGAATCTGAGATGCTGGCCTTTCAGGGTCACGGTCCTCGTCGCTGCGTCGATGACGAGGGATCCGACCTGATAAACCAGCGAAACGGGTTCGAAACTGACCCGTTCTCTCAGGGCGGCGCGGGCCCGGGCCATGAGCTCCCCGAACTTGATCGGCTTGCACACAAAATCTCTTGCGCCGAGATCCAGCGTCGCGATTTTCTCCGCCTCGAAATCGCGCGAGGAAACAGCGATGATCGCAACGGGCGAATGCTTCCGCAATACGCGGATGACTTCCTTTCCGTCGATGTCGGGGAGGTTGATGTCCAGAACCACGAGTTCGGGCTGCCATGAAACGGCAAGCACGATGGCCTCGCCGCCCGAGCCGGTTTGCGAAATTTCATATCCCTCGGCGACGAATGCGTTTTTCAACACCTTCACCGACGCTTCATCGGGGTCCACGATCAGAACTTTTTTCATTGCTGCGCGGGCGTTGTCATCAATACTTCGGTCGCCCCGAGAACTTCCCGGAGGGGTTCGCCGTCGCGTCTTTGCAAGACGATGTCCTGCTGACGCGAACGAGGAATGCGCTCAGACTTCTTTGTCGGCGCGAATACTGATCGCTCGAACGATTCCATCCGCGGAACGCGCGCGAGACGATATAAGCTTGCATATTGTGGAGCATAAACAAACGAGTTTTTCAGCGTGACTTCAGGCCGCAGACGGGCGAACGGCATGGCGTCGCTTCTCCTCGCCGCAAGAAAAAGGGGGCCTCGGCGGCCCCCTCTTTCCCGTCCAGGGGCGCCCCGGACTAGAAGTGCCAGAGCAGATCCGCCGAGAAGACCGTGACATTGCTCTTGGTGCCGACGCCGCCGAGCAGGGGAGCCGCGGTCTGGAAAGCCGGCGCCTGGAGCGAGTGATAGAAGGCGACTTCCGGCCGCACCTCGATGGTCGGCGAGAACCAGTGCTGCCAACCCATTCCATAGTTGAAATAGGCCGTCTTGGTTCCCGAGCGCTGGCCGTTGATGTCGTCGAAATATTCCGCGCGCCAGGAAAGGTTGTCCATGGGCGAGAATTTGTAGTTCAGATAGGCCAGGGTCGACCATTCCTGAGCGGTGCAGGTCGGATTGGGATTTCCGGGGCACTGCGCCAGATAGGGGGCGTTGACCATGTAATAGAACGGATTGGGAGCGGTCAATCCGATGGTCGAGTTCACTATGCTGTTGACGTTGGGCACATTGTTTTCCTGCATGTGCCAGGCTTCGATCGAGATGTGCCAGTCGTCGTTGAACTTGTGGTAGTAGGTGCCGCCGTACCACTGAAGGTTGTTGTAGCCGAACGTGCCGGTGTTGATGCCGTTCATGCAGAGATAGATATTGTCGTAGGCGGTGTCGGTCTGGTAGCGCGCGCAGGCGGTGAAGGTCGGCTTCAGGCCCGGATCGACGGCCCCCGAGTAATAAGTCTGCGTTCCCGTCACCGCAAACACGCCGGGCACGGGCTGATAGAGCGTGCCGCCCTGCACCGGCGGCAGGAAGGTGTGGCGACCCTGCCAGGGCATGGCTTCCGTGCCGATGGAAAGGCCGCCCTGCAGCATGAAGTTCTTCGTCACCTGCACCGAGGCCACGACGCCCGTATTGGTGTAGTTGTCGAAGCCATAGGTCATCGAATGCGAGTACATGTAATTGTTCGGCGCGAGCTGCGCTTCGATGTCGGGCAGCGAGATATAGCGGCCGAAGCGGATGTTGGCGCCTTCGAAGATGTTGGGAATGTAAAGTTCGCCATACATCATCGGAATGTCGTAACCGGCGAACTGATTCCACTTTTGCAGCTGTTGGCTCCAGAGACCGCCTGCCGTGGTGTAGCGGTAGGTTTCGCCATAGAGCGGCGAGAGGCGGAAGCCCCAGTCCCAATGGTCTTTCTGCACTTCGTCGGGCAGGCGTTCGATGATGACGACCGCCTGGTCGAGCTGGAACACGTTAGGCTGATAGGCATAGGCGGCGGGGGCGTTGCCGCCGACCAGCGTGCCGGGCAGCGAACGCGCGGAGCTGATGTTGAAGCCCGGGTTGATCCAGCCGTAGATCTGGATGTGGTTGTCTTCCAGCCATTTGCCGGCCGGCGTCGGGCTCAGCGCCTTCATCAGCGGCGCATCCACCGAGTTGGGCGTCGTCGCGCCGATGGCTTGCGATCCGCCGAAGGACCATTCGGTGAAGGGGTAAGGCGGCTGCGTCGTCGGCGCCGGCGGGAAATAGGCGCGGCGGCTGGGCGGCGCGCTGGGGTCCGCGATCGGAGCGTCGAGACCCCATTCGTCGGCGTAAGCGTGATAGAGGCGGCCGATGAAGCTCGGGTCCGGCGGGGGCGGGGGCGCGGCGGGCGCGCTCGCTTGCTTTGCCGGCTCGGCCGGAGCCTGCGCGGGCAGCGTCGTCACGAAGAAGGGCAGGCCGGTGTGGTAGTTCAGGCCGAGGCGGACAGTATCTTCATAGGCGCGTTCGCGGAAGGACAGGCCTGGGAACAGGTTCGAGCTGACCGTCGCCGTTCCGAAATCATTGTGTCGATACTCGACATTGGCCGACCATTGATTGGTGAAGGCGTATTCGATGCCGGCGCCGACGCTCCAGCCGAAGCGCTCGACGTTGTACTGTCCGCTGCCGCCGAAGTTGCTGGTGGTGAAGGGATTGATGGGCGTATTATTGAGATCTGTCCCGCTGGTGTAAGGCGTCACGCCGGGGACGTTCCAGTAATTGTGCCGGATGCTGGCTCCGCCGCTGACCAGGCCGCCTGTGACGTAATAGAGCGAGCGGTCGTCGGCGTAACCGGCGCGCGCGCGCGCGGACCAGCGGAAGCTGTCCTGGATATTGGTCTGGATCGGACCGCCGGTGGCGAGCCCAAGGCCGCCGAAGACGGTTTTGTTGGTGTTTTGCCCGGCGTAGTCGAGGTCCCATTCGCCGCCGAGCACGAAGCGGCCATATTGCTTGTTGTAGCCGAACTGAAAGCCGGTCAGCGGTCCGCGCGACGAATAGGAGTTCTGGTCGTTGACCCCGATCGGGTTGAGGAAGCCGGAATAGCCCGGGACATAATCGGTCGCCTGTTCGGAAACAGTGTTGAAGCCATAGCCGGCGTGAACGCCGACATATACGCCTTCCCAGGTGAAGGCCGGCGGCGGCGGCGCGCTCGGTTTCTTGGAGGGGAGATCGGCCGCGCCTGCGGCGCCGTTGATTGTCATAAGTGCGAGCAAGCTGGTGGATAGAAGCAATCCAGGCTTGTGGGATTTCATGAGCTGACCCTTCTTTGGAATCGGCTGACCGTTCAATTGTCTGATGAAAAAGGACTAGGTATTCCGTGGTTTGGACACAATTATCGGTTCCTAATGCTCTGTAACGCTTTCTTTATAACTAGAGAGGGAAAGCTTAAGCAGATTGCCTAAAGCTTATGCGCCGCCCTATGCGCAAAGGAGCGCAAAAACGGTCGTGAAATACATATAACGCTTTGATATATTTTGGTTGTCTCGGGAGAGGAGCGCCTGGCGCTCAGCCGAGCCCTTGCTGTGTGGCGAAAAGGTCACGCCATGTCGGAAATGCGCCGTCAACGGATAGGGCGGTCGCTTCAAAAACGCCGCGAGCTATCGCTCTCGCCAGCGTATCCGCCGCGATCATGCCGATTTCGGCGAGGTCGCGGAACTGTGGCGGGCGGGCGTTTCGCGCCGTCGAAGCGGCGAAAACAATATCTCCGTCCAGCTCGGAATGAGCGGGGCGCAGGGCGTGCGCCATGCCGTCATGCGCCTGCACCGCGAGTCGCTTGGCCTGCGTCTTTGTCAGCGGAGCGTCCGTCGCCACGATTGCGATCGTGGTGTTTTCGAGCCGGTCGGTCTGAAGCCGCAGTTCGAGAGCGGAAAAAGGAGTGGCCTTCGGCCAGCCGAGGCCGCCGAATTCCTGACCGCGCTCGAAGGGCGCCGCCCAGAAATGGGGGCTGTCGCCGATGGTCGCCTGTCCCAGACTGTTCACCGCGACGAGGGCTCCGACACGGTAGCCGTTTGAAGTGGTCGCGCTCGCCGAACCGAGGCCGCCCTTGAGATTGGCGGTGTTGGCCCCGAGTCCGGCTCCGACGGAGCCGAGCCGGAACAGCCGCGACGCATTTTCGGCGGCCTGATAGCCGAGTTCCCAGTAGGGGGGCATGCGGCCCCAGTTCTTGTCGCCGCCATTGAGCAGATCGAACAGGATTGCGCCCGGCGCGATCGGCGCGCGCATGTCTCCTATGGCGAAGCCACGATTGCGTTCTCGCAAGAGGGCGAGGGTTCCGCCCATGGCGTCGAGGCCGTAGACGGAGCCGCCGGAGAGAACCAGTGCGTCGACGCGCTCGACCGTCATCTCGGGTTCGAGCAGGGCGGTGTCGCGCACGCCGGGCGCGCCGCCATGAATGGCTATCGATGCGGTGGCGGCCTCGTCGAACACGACGGCCGTGACGCCCGTTGCCGCACGCAGGTCCTCGGCGTTGCCGACGGCGAGACCGGCGACGTCGGTGATGAGATTGGCCGGCGTCGTCATGGCGGAGTCCCTTTCGGTCTGCGCGCGATCGCGGACGAAAACGTTAGGCGTATTTCAGATAGAGCGCCTGTTGAAGCCTAAGGAGCGCGTCTTCCGCCCTTTTCCCGGCGATGTTCGTGGTCAGGGTTATCGCCAGATCCTTGTTCTTGTCGACGAGGACCTTGGCGAAGTTCATCGAGTTGGAGCCGTTGTGCGTCAGCACTGGATTTGCCGTCCAGTCGAATTTGATCACGCCCCAGCCGAACGCATATTCGCCTTCCTGCGGCGTTCCGGGGCGCGCATTAGGCAATTTTCCGGTGCTTATACGCGGACGATGAATTTCAAGCAGCGTCTCGGGCTTCACCAGCGCGGGACCGCGTTTGCCGCCCGAAGCGTTCCACGACGCCCAGCGGGCGAAATCCAGCACCGACATGTGAGCGCAGCCGGCCGGCCCCACCAGCGGAGGAAGATCCGCCGCCGGTCCCCAGGGCATGGGCGTGATCTTGCCGGAGTCGTCCAGATTATGGCCCACGGCGGCGTCGAACCTGCCCGTCGTCGCCTGAGGGCCTATACCCGCCGTCGTCAGCTTCAAAGGCGCATAGAGCCGGGTGGTGAGGAACTCCTCCCAGGAGACTCCGGCCGCTTTCTCGATCATCGCGCCGGCGATCATGTAGCCGCAATTGGAGTAATGGAATCCGAGGCCCGGGGGGGTGCGGAGGAGGTGAGCCTTGAGGGCGCGGATTGCGCGAATGCGCATCTCGGGCGCTTCGTAATGAAAATTGTCGGGGTTGAAATAGAGCCTGAGGATCTCGTCGTTGTCCGGGGAAATCCCTCCCGAATGCGAAAGGAGTTGCTCCAGCGTAACCCCGGCGAGCCTCGGCCTCATGCCCGGGATCTCGCCCCCGAGAACTTCGCCGATCGTGGACGTCCAACGCAGCTTGCCTTCGTCGACCAGCATTCCCGCGAGCGTCGCGGTCATGGCCTTGGTGTCGGAGCCGATGTGAAAGCGGTCGTTGACGGTGACTTTTTCGTTTCGTCCGTAGGCGCGCACGCCCGCGGCGCCAGAAGCGACGATCTCGCCTTTTTTGGCGACCGCCGCGGCTATGGCGGGCAGGCCGTGCTCGGCGCGGGTCGCCTCGAGTTGCTGGTCCAGGCTTGCGCTTTGCTCCTCCGCGAAAGCGGGGGCGGGGCCGAGGCAAAGAAGGAGGGAGGCGAGACAGTCGCGGCGGCGCATTCAAGAACTCCTGCAAATATGCGTGAAAATGTTGCGGATGGAAGGGATCACCTGAGAGACGTTTTGGGCGGTCGCGAGAACCGCCAGTCTGGTCGCGCCGCTTTGATCAGCATGACCTCGGCGATGGATTGCCCGGTAACGAGCCCCTGCAATACGCCGTCTTCCCCGGCGACGCCGACGACCGCCGCATCATTCAGCTTGTCGAG
Organism: Methylocystis heyeri; assembly: GCF_004802635.2. NCBI lineage: Bacteria > Pseudomonadati > Pseudomonadota > Alphaproteobacteria > Hyphomicrobiales > Methylocystaceae > Methylocystis > Methylocystis heyeri. The sequence goes on along the minus strand of NZ_CP046052.1, from coordinate 1,589,081 downwards.
CGCCTTGTCCAGCGTCTCGCCGGGTCCGATGATCGGAAAATCCTTTTGCGCAAAGGCTGCAATCGGCGCATCCGGCGCAGCGCTCTTGAGCGCGTCGACGATATCGGTGCGCGACAACATGCCGACGAGCGCGCCTTTTTGATCGACCAGGGGAAAGCTGTCCTGCGGCGCAGCCAGCAGGATTTCGACCGCGTCGCTTATGGTGGCTCCGCGGTCGATCGCCGTGATGCGGGTTTCCATCGCGTCGCTGACCTTCACGCCTCGGGCGGTTTGCGCCGTAAGGCTCATCTGCGCCTCGCCGGACGCCGCGAAGAAGATGAAAAGGGCGATGAAAAGCAGCATGGGATGGCCGAAGAGGCCGAGGAAACCGAGCAACAGGGCGAAGGCCTGGCCGATCGCGGCTGCTATCCTGGTGGCCTGCATCTCTCCCAGCCACAGACCGAGGGCCGCATGCAAAACCCTGCCGCCATCCATCGGAAAGGCCGGCACCATGTTGAACACGGCCAGAAAGATATTGGTGACGGCCAGCCGCCCGAGCAGACCGCTCCCCGGATCGTCGAGATGGGCGAGCGCCTCGGGCTTGATAGCGTCCACGCCCAGCAGCAACACTCCCGCTATCACGAGATTCACCGCCGGCCCCGCTAGCGCGATCAGCAGTTCCTGAGAGGGCTTTTCGGGCATTTTGTTGATATCGGCGACGCCTCCGATCGGCAGCAGCGTGACCTCCTTGGAGTCGATGCCGAAGCGCTTCGCCACCAATATGTGGCCGAACTCATGCAGCACGACGCAGGTGAAGATCGCGATGATGAAGATCACGTTTTCGCGCGCCGCTGCGGCGCCTCCGCGCGCGAAGGCGGAGAAGCCGATCCAGGCCAGGAACAGCAGGAAGGTGACATGAATGCGGACGGCGGTTCCCGCAAACCGCCCGATAGTGATTGACCATCCCATGATGCATCAGCGCGTTGGAGGTGGAAGGGCGCGGCGCCCGGCGTGAAAGCCGGGCGAAACGGGTGTTGTTCTATTTGGTTGCCGCCTCGAGATGTTCGAGCGCTTCCTTGGCCTGGTTGTGCGCGCCGTCGAGGCGGCGCATGCGGGCGTCGACGATGGCCTGCTTGAGATGCGGCCGAGCCCGCCCCAGACGATTGTGAGCCTCCAGGTCTTTTCCGGTGACCCTGTGGTGAAAGGCGTCGTTGGCGTATCTGAGCGCATTGCGCAGATGTACGACGAAGGCATGGGCGTCGTCCTTCTCCGCGAGCGCGGCCTTGGTCCGTTCGATCGCCTTGTTCAAAACAGGGTCTTCGGCGGCGAGGGACGCCGGAGAAGACGTCATGGCAATACTCAGAAGCAATGAGAAAACGACAGTCCTGTAGTTCATGAACCGCTCCAATCGCTCTTACGTCGGATGCTCGCCACTGCGTCCCGCGGCGGGCGCGCCGCTCCCGAAAGCCAAGCGGCGGACGAGGCTGATGGCCAGGTCCGCCGCAGTGTTTTCAGGGGATTGGCCGACGGGCTTGCGCGCGCCTCGCAGCACTCACCAATATCTTCTGTGAACCACGACCGGGCCACGATAGTAGGGATGGTAATAGTGCGGCCGATAGTAGGGGCGACGGGCGACTACGGCGCCGCGGGGGCCGGCGCAACCGGCGCGATAAGGGCCGCGCGCACAGACGTAAGCGTCCGCCTCGGTGGCGAAGGCTGCAAGGCCGAAAAAGGCGAGAGCCGCGAGAGCAACGGACTTCTTCATCAACCAGATCCTTTCATCTGCCTTTGCGGCGAAAGCCGAAAATGACGTCAGCCGCCGACGACAATGCGACGGACGCCGCCTTCAAGCTCGACAACGCAGGAAAAATAGGGTCTTCGCCTGAGGGTGTCTACCCGGGACCGCCGTCATTCTCTTGAATGCTTAAGCAAATCAGAACCGAAGTCGTCGATCACGGCTTGCAGCGGTTGCGCGCTGGCGTGCACCGGACCGGTGAAGGGATGGTCGAAAGAGACGAGGACCAGCAATCCCATGAACACGATCGACGACAATATGCCCGTCATCGCGACCTGAGCGGAGAGATTCTCCGTTCCAAAGAAGAATGTGAAGGCGACGGTCATGAGCGCGCCGCAGACCAGTATCCCCCAGAGCATTGAGGGAATGATGCCCTCCGAGAGATGCAGGCGGGTGCGGCGCGCCTGGGTTATGATGTCGAGTTCGCCGATCATCGCGGGCGCCGCGGCGGCTTTCCTCGGGAGGATTTCGGGCAGGGCCAGAATGGCGTCGTAGAGAGAATTGAGCGCCGCGGTGGTCTTGCGGCTCTCGGTTTCAGCCGCCATGGCAGGCCAGTCGTCCCGTATGGCCGAGTCGAGATAGGCGGTGAGCGCCTGCCGCGCCGCTACGGCGGCGGGTTCGGGCCCCTGGGCGAGACGATAGAGCGTCGCCGCGGCGCCGGCTTCCTTGGTGGTCGCAGTCTCGGCTTCGCTGTAGCGCTCCCATACCGCCACGATGGCGAAAGCGAGGATGACGGCGTAGATCACTCCCACCGTCGCGAATTTGAACCCGGCGATTTCATTGTTGGTGGTCAGGCGGAGGAGATCGACCCTTCGCCGCACGACGACAGGGCCCGCCATGGCTATGAGCGTCGGCGCCACGACCAGCAGAAGACTTGCCTCCCAAACCGGAAGCTGGCAAAGGAAAAGCAGCATTTTTCTAGCCCTTTTTGGGTTCTCTATCATAATGGCGTAAACTTTGCTGCCGCAACTTCCCGCGGATATCCCTCCGTTTATAAACGAAGATGCTGAAATCCAAGGAGCACTGTATATGTGGATCGGTCGACTCGCCGTTGTAAATGCGGCAGCGGGCTTTCTCTCGGTTGCATTCGTGAGCGTTGGCGCTGTCGACGCGCGCGCGCAGACAGCCGAGTTGACTGAATGCGCCACGCAGTATCAGGCCGCCAAGGCGGATAACAAGCTGGCGGGCCAGCCCTGGCAGGATTTCTACGTGGCCTGCAAGGCCAAGCTCTCCACCGGGGCCCCCGCGGCTAAGGCTGAGGCGCCCGAAGCCGCGGCGCCTGTTCCTGCGCCTGAGCCTAAAACAGAGGCAGAGGCGCCTAAGCCAGAGGCTGCCCCCGCCGCCCCGGCGGCTCCTGCGGCCGAAAGCGCCGCGCCGGCCCCGGCTTCCAAGCCGGACAAAGCCGCGCTCGAGAAGAAGTGTCGCGCCCAATTCAAGGCCGAGAAGAAAAAGGACCCCAAGGCGACCTGGGATAAATATTGGAAGCAATGCGGCTCGAAAGGCTGAAGTTTCAGCCATCCGCCGCAATGATTATCGCGCCCGGAGTAATTTCCGGGCGCCTGTTTTTCGTGCGTCGCCGGGGGGCGACAAATGCTCCCCGCCGGCGCGTTTTTTCATAGGAATGGATTTCAGACCCGTGTGCCGGGCCGATTTCCCTTCGCCGAAGGTCAGGGCGCGCCGGCCTTTGCGGCGAACCACGCCGAGAAGACGCCGCCCATCACCGTCGGCGTGCCGGCATAATCGCGGATCATGAGCGGCCCGCCGTTTCCAAAGGCGTCGGTCGGGCAGTTCCACCCTGTCGACGTCGCGGTTTTGGCGTTCCAGGTCCATCCCAGGACGCCGAACACATTGCCTTTGGCCGTCTCGCCGTCGATCAGCGAGAGCGCATGGCTGGTGTAGCCGGCGGAGCCTGAATCGCAATATTGCTCGCCGAGTTCGCCCAGCATCACAGGCAAGACGGCTGCGATCGGCTCCAGCTGCCCCGTGAACATGCCGTCGATCCCGTTCCCGACGCCGAAGTCGTAGATATGGGCGGAGGCGATCAATTGTCCCTGCGGATCGGCCGGCAAATAGGCGAGGAGCTGGGAGAGATCGCTGTTGTAGCTGAGGCCTCCCAGAACGATGGGTTGAGTCGCCCCCTGCGACCTGATCGCGTTCACGAGCGATTGAACTCCGGCCGCGGCGAATCTTCCCCCATAGACCGAATCCAGCGTGCAGCCGTCGCGCCAGCAGGCCCATTGTCCGGCCGGGGTCGGATGCGGATCATTCCAGGACGCCATGCCGACTTCGTTGATCAAGTCGAAAATGATCCCGTGGTCGCTCCTGAAGGTCGCGGCGACGCTTCGCCAGAAGTCCGGCATGTGGTCGGCGTCGGGCATATAGTCGATCTGCGTCGACTGAAAGACGCCCGGCGCCGACACATGCGCTTCGACGACCACGTAGAAGCCGTCGTTGCGCAGCAGGTCGACATAAGCCGCCACCGCATTGCGATAGCCGGTCACGTCGCCGCCGGCCGGCAGGCCGTTGATCCCCAGCCAGCAATCTTCATTGAGCGTGATGCGGACCGTGGTCATCTTCCACGGCAGCATAGCGGTCACCGAGGCCTGGTCGTCGGGGCCGTCCGGGAAGCCCGAATTGTCGTAGATGCAGCGGCTTTCGTATATCGCCCGGTTTGTTCCCCTCAACTGAACGGGTTGTCCCGCTCCGTTGACGAGTCGGCGGCCGTTGACGGCGACCGTCGGCGAACCGCCGAGAGAGGAATTCACCCGACGAATGCGGTTGTCGCGCCAATCCGCGACGAGCACATAGCCGTCGGGCGTCACGCTCGCATCGAAAGGCATGTTCAACTGGGCGCTCGTCGCGGCTCCGCCGTCGCCGCATGCGCTGACGGCGGAAGGGCAGGGGGAGTCGGCCGTTCCGGCCAGCGTGTGAATGACGCCGTTCTTAACCGCCCGCACCAGATGGCTGTAGGTGTCGGCGATGACGATGGTTCCGTCCGCCGCCGCCGCGACGCTGCTCGGGGCGTTGAGGTTGGCGCTCGTCGCGGCGATATTTTCGCCCCAGCTGCCGGCGACGCCGTTGCCGGCGATGGTGGTGATGACGCCAGAGGTTGAGACTGCGCGGATTCTGTTGTCGCCGGAGTCGCTGATGGCGATGCCGCCATCGGGCAGCAGTGCGATCCCGTCGGGCATGTTGAGGCGGGCCAGGACGGCGGGACCGCCGTCGCCGCAGGGGGCGGTAGACAGTCCGCAGCGAACGCCGTCGCCAGCGACGCGGGTGATGGTTCCGGAGGCTGAAACCTTCCTGACCTTGTCGCCGCCGTCCTCGGTGATCAGAAAGCTCCCGTCGGGGAGCGGAAGAACGCGATTGGGCCTGTTCAGATGCGCCGCCACGGCGGGGCCGCCGTCGCCGCAATGGCCGGCCGGATTAGCGCATGCGGATCCGTTTCCTGCGATAGTAGTTATGACGCCGGACGGCGACACGCGGCGAATACGATGATTCAAACGATCCGCAATCATAAAGCCGCCGTCGGGCAAAGAAGCGACCCCGGTCGGCCCGTTCAGCCGAGCGGATGTGGCGGGGCCTCCGTCTCCGCTGAAGCCCGGCAGCCCTACAATTCCGGCGATGGTGTGGATGGTTCCGTCGGGTCGGATCTTGCGAACGACGTTATTGGCCTCGTCGGCGATCAATATGCCTCCGTCCAGCGAAGAAACGGCGCGTATCGGAAGATGGAGCTGCGCCGTGGCCGAGGCGCCCCCGTCGCCTGAATAGCCGGGCAGTCCGGTTCCCGCGATGGTTGCAATGCGGCCATCTCCCGCCAAAGCGGCTCCGAAGCCGCTCGCCAGCCAGCCGACGGCGAGGACGCAAGCCGCGGCGAAGGGTCCATTCTTGAAAAACATCACAATCTCCAGCGCTGAAATGATAATCAGACGAACGCAATATCGCCCGAAAAGCCAAATGGCGGAAGGGCCGCTCTCCATGTGCGGCGTCGAGTCAGGCTCGCGCCCTGCGCCTCGGAGGAACAGGTAAAAGCTCTCGTCCCTTGTATGACGGCCGCAGCGTTCGGCGCGTTAGACAATTTGTTAGTTCAAGTGTTTATTCTGAACTCTCACTTTCCTTGTAATGGGTTTTGATTGTTCATGGCGGCGCACCATCCGCAACAGGAAAGCCGTTTCGATCAGGGAAAAGCGAATATGGAAGCGCTCGACGAATCCGTGGGAGCAAGTAAAGGCGCAGGAGCCTCCGGCGCTCCCGATGGATCGCCGCCCCTCGATCTGATGGCGATGTTTCAGGCCTTGCCGATAGCGCTTTTGCTCAAGGACGGATCGGGACGCATAATCTGCGTAAACAGGGCCTGCGGCGAACTTCTGGGCCTACCGCCCGACGATCCCCGCGCGGCCGATCCGGCCGGGGCGCCCGCGCAAGATCTGCTCGGCGTGTTCCAGGGCGATGACGAGGAAGTTTTTCGAGGCGGGGCCGTCGTCGAAGTGGGGTGCAGCTTTTGGTGTTCGGGCTCAGCCGAACGCCGACACGGCCTCATGTTCAAGAGGCCTATCTACGACCCTCTGGGCGTCCCGGCGTTCATCTTATGCGCGATTGTCGACGTCACCGAGCGCAGGAAGGTCGAGGAGAGCCTGCGCGCGAGCGAAGAGAAGCTGCGGAGCCTTTACGAATTGTCGCCGCTGGGAATCGCGCTCACCGACATGGAGGGCCGCTATGTCGATTTCAATGGAGCGTTCGAGCGCATCTGCGGTTATCCGCGGGAGGAGTTGAACTCTCTCGATTATTGGACCCTCACCCCGAGAGAGTACGAGGCGGAGGAGCAAGAGCATCTCCGGTCTCTCGTCGAAACCGGCTGCTATGGCCCTTATGAAAAGGAATATGTCCGGAAAGACGGAATGCGCGTTCCGCTGCGTCTCAACGGAGTTCTGGTGACGGGCAGCGACGGCGCGCCTTACATCTGGTCGGTCGTCGAGGATGTCGCGGAGCGCAAGAAGAATCACGATTCGCTTTATCTCGGCGCTCTCATCTTCAATTCGAGCAGCGAAGGAGTTTTGATCGCCGACGCCGACGAAAACATCGTGGACGTCAATCCGGCGTTTTCGAGACATCTGGGCTTTTCCCGCGAGGAGGCCAAAGGCTGCAATTGCAGCCTGATCGGGCTGGGCCTGAACGAAGACCAGGGAACGAGCCTGTCCGAAGCCCTCAAAGGGCAAGAGCGTCACGAGAGCGAGACCTGGGCCCGGCACAAGGATGGGAGACGCCTTGCGCTGTCCGCCACCTTCAGCCTCATCCGCGGCAAGGACGGCGGCGTTTTTCGCTACATCATGCAGTTCTCCGACGTGACCGAGCGCCGCAGGAAAGACGAAACGATCTGGAGACAGGCGAATTTCGATCCCTTGACGGAACTGCCGAACCGGCGGCTCTTTTACGATCGGCTCGAGTCCGAAATCTCGCGCGCGGAGCGCGCCGGGCAAATTCTGGCGGTGCTCTTCATCGATCTGGATCGCTTCAAGGAAGCCAATGACAGTCTCGGCCATCACGCCGGAGACGCCGTATTGGTGGAGACGGCGCAGCGGTTGAGACGTTGCGTGCGATCCGGGGACGTCGTTGCGCGGTTGGGCGGCGACGAATTCACCGTGATACTTTGCGAACTGGGCGACCGTTCCGTCGCGGAGCATTTCGCCCGAAGGATCAACCGCGAGATCAGCGCGCCTTATGTCGTCGACGACAAGAACATCCATCTTTCCGCGAGCATCGGGATCACCGTATTTCCCGAGGACGCGCAGGATGCGGAGAGCTTGCTGAAGCGCTCCGATCTCGCGATGTATCAAGCCAAATACGAAGGGCGCAACCGGTTCACGCATTTTACCCAGTCGCTGCAGCAAGAGGCGGACAGGAGGCTCACGCTGACCAACGATCTCGCCTGCGCGCTGGAGCGCGGCGAACTCGAACTGTTTTATCAGCCTATCGTCGAACTCGGCAGTGGACGCCTGGCGAAGGCGGAGGCGCTGCTGCGCTGGCGCCATCCCCGGCGGGGAATGATCAGCCCGGGAGAATTCATTCCGATTGCCGAGGAGTCGGGTCTTATTCTGGATATCGGCGATTGGGTTCTGAACGAGGCGGCCGACGTCGCGTTGCGCTGGGCGATGAATTACGAGCAAAGGATTCAGCTGGCCGTGAATATTTCCCCCCTGCAGTTCGCTGAGCGGACGAGGGTCCTGCAATGGGTGGACAGGCTCGCAACGCTGCATCTGCCGCCGGGATCGCTCGCGTTGGAGTTCACCGAAGGCATGCTCATACGGGAGCGGCCGGAATTGCAGCAACAGCTCTCGGCGTTGCGGAGCATCGGCGTGGAAATGTCCATCGACGATTTCGGAACGGGGTTCTCGTCGCTCTCCTATCTGAAGCGTTTCTGCATCGAGACGCTGAAGATCGACCGATCTTTCATCAAGGACATCGCCGAGGACGCGACCGACAGGTCGCTTACGGAGGCGATCATCCTGATGGCGAAAAAGCTCGGCATAAAGACGGTCGCCGAGGGCGTCGAAACCGCAGTGCAGCTCCGACTGCTGGAGCAATTCGGTTGCGATTGCGTTCAAGGGTTTCTGTTTGCGCGCCCCACGCCGCTCGACGAATTCGAAATGCGGTTCATCAAAGAAGCCGGCGGCATGCTCAGAATGGATCCTATGGCGGATCTCTAGCTGTGGAGCCTCAACAGGTTGTCCCCGGTTCCGCGGCGGACATTCATGTTCGCGCCCACCGGCAGATTCCTCTTGACAAGCCGGGGCCTCGGGTCGATATCGCCGACAGATGGCGGACAAGCATCGCCTTCGACGACAACCAAAGAAAGAAACATGGGCAGTAGCAGCTTCGGCGACGCCAGCGCAGCAACGGTTGCGCGATCGACGCCGGTCTACATCGATGGCGTCCGCGGTCCCGGAGACCGTGCGAGAGGTCTCGCGCGAGCGTAAAGCTCCTGCCTGCCGCTCATGCTCCGGGCCGTGGAAACCAACGGCAAAAGGAGATGAGCGATGAAAAAGCTCACAAAAATCTGTTTTGCGCCTTTGGGCGTTCGAGACGCCGGGGCTTTTCCCGGCGCGGCCAAGTCAAGCTCGATGCTCCGCGCCTCGCGGAGGACGCTCGTCTGCGTCTGGAAGCGCGACTCCATGTCCGGCCGCCTCGTCTGTTCATGGATCGAACCGGCGCAAGCCGATGAAAATCCGGCATGGAATTCCAGCGAGCCTCCCCCTTCCTTCGCCCTTGCGGCCTGACGACGGAAAAGCGCCGTGTGCGACGGGCCGGCCAGCGCGCCTTCCGACCGGATGGAAGCATCCGGTCGATAAGGCGCAGACGATGCGCCCGCAGGCTCCTCGTGTCATCATCATATCGTGGCCGCCGGGGAGGGCCTCTTCCGGCGCCGTCGAGATGGCCCGTCGTTCGCTAACTGCGCTCACGTAACCCATTGGGCGCTCGGAATGCTCCGGGAGCGCAAGGGCGCGGTCATTTTTCCGTTATTGCGAAAGTTTAGCTGGGCTCGCCGCCTTGACCGAATCGATCAGACTCTAAAAAGGACTTGGAATGCGCATTCTGGCGATTCGCCTATCCTCCGCACTCGCGCTGCAGGCCGCCGCAACGGCGACGGCGCTCGCCGAACAGGCGGCGGTCCCGGCGTATTTTTCTTGGGCGGGCATGTATTTCGGCGCCAGTGCGGGCGGCGCCGTTCCCTTGCACAGCGGCGAGACCTTCCAGGCGGCGAGCGGCTTCGGCGCGCCGGTCTATGACCTCAACCCGCCGGGACGCGGGGGAGCGGGCGTCACTTTTGGCGTATCGGTCGGCTACAACTGGCAGCACGGCCCCTGGGTTTACGGGGCCGAGACCGAGCTGAATTTCCTGGACGGGCGTCGCGCCCCGGCAGGGACCTTTCCCGCGCCCGCCGCTTTCGCCGCCATGGGAGTGAATTCATATACGCTGGCGCCCTACGACGGGGGTAATTACTTCGGCAGTTTCCGCGGCCGCGTGGGATACGCTTTCGATCGCGCCCTGATTTACGCCACCGCCGGCGTCGCGAGCGGCGGCTGGCGCGGAGCCTCCACCCTCGTCCTCAACGGCGGCGGCCCCGGCAATCCCTTCGTGAGCGGGAACTCGGCCACGTCGCGCATGAAATATGTGGTGGGCGGCGGCGTCGAATACGCCTTCGCCGATCATTGGTCCGCCCGCGCGGAATATCTTTTCCTCGATCAATCCTTCGGGACACAGGTTTTCGACAACGGCAATATGTATGACTTTGTCTCGAGAACGCGCTCGGACAGCCATGTATTCCGGCTCGGCCTCGTCTACAATCTCGGGGAGCCCAATACTTTCCAGGCGGCGGCGGAAAAAAAGCCCGAGACGAAGACGGACGGCGGGTCCGCCGCAAATCTGCCTTTTCCCAATGTCGGCGCTGTGACCGAGGGCAACATGTCCTCCACCGCGACCACGACGCCCAAGATCAATCCGACCACGCAGACGGACACCGCCGAAGCCGAGCGATACAGCGTTCATGGCCAGATAACGGTGCTGCCGCAGGGGTATCCGAAGTTTCCGGCGCTGTATTCCGGGACCAACAGCCTGCCGCCGAACGGACAGGTCCGCGCCACCGTGTCGAACACCGGCTTTTTCGGCGTCAAACTATGGGACGGCGGGGAAGCCTATGTGAATCCCGAGATCGACGAGGGTTATGGCCTCGAAGGGTCGCTCGGCGTCGCCGGCTTCACCAGCGCCGAGGCTTATAAGATCGGCCATGCGCGGCCCTATTTGCGGTTCCAGCGCTATTTTGTCCGCCAGACCTTTGGCCTCGGCGGCGACGCCGAGACGATCGATCCGGGACAAAATCTGCTCGGCGGTCCGGTCGACGGCAACCGGCTGACCTTTACGGCCGGCAAATTTTCGGTCGTCGACATCTTCGACGACAACCGCTACGCCCACGACGCCCGCAACGGCTTTATAAACTGGTCGATCGTCGATCTCGGCTCTTTCGACTACCCGGCCGACGCCTGGGGGTTCACGGAGGGCGCTGCGGCCGAGTGGAAACAGGATTCCTGGACGGCGCGCGGCGGCCTCTTTCAGATCTCCGCGGTTCCCAACGGGGAAACCATCGAACCGATCCCGTTCCGGCAGTTCGGAGCGGTCGGAGAGCTCGAGCTGCGGCACAATCTGCTGTTCAACCAGCCCGGCAAGATCAAGCTGCTCGCCTTCGCCGATTTCGCCTATCTCGGAAAATTCGACCAGGCCGTATATCTCGGTCTCGCGACGAATGCGACGCCCGACATCACGCAGGTCCGCGCCAAGCGCACCAAGGCCGGCGGCGGAATCAACATCGAACAGCCGATCTCAGATGACCTCGGCTTCTTTCTGCGCGCCGGCCTCTCCAACGGGCGCTACGAAACCGTCGACTTCACGGACATCCATCGCAGCGTTTCGGCTGGCCTGGTCTTGACCGGCGCGGGGTGGAACCGGCCCAAGGACGCAATCGGCCTCGCCGGCGTGCTCAACGGGATTTCGGGCGGCGAGGCCAGATATCTGGGTTCGGGCGGGCTTACTGCGATGATAGGCGACGGAGCGCTTTCCTATAACGGCGAGCATATTCTCGAGACCTATTACAAATATAATCTAGCAGAAGGCGTGCACATCACCGGAGACTATCAGTTCGTCGACAATCCCGCCTATAACGCTGCCCGAGGCCCCGCAAATATTTTCGCCTTGCGATTGCACGGCGAGTTTTGAGCCCGCAACCTGCGAAATCGAACGCGGGCGCGGCGGCGGGCGCCCGCGCCCGCGCAATTCGTCGCCGGGAATGGGTGTGCAATATGAGGATGTTGCACGGATCTCCTTGGAAAATACGAAGGTTGTGTGATTTGTGCTGGCGGTAGCCTCTCGCTTTTGTGTAATGTCCGCTAGAGCGGCGGTATCCGGCGTCAGCGGGCGCCTTCGGTTCGAACGGAGCCGTTCGATCAAATAGAAATCGCGCCAAGAGCAGTAAGTCGGAGTGCATTCTCACCGCAAAAAGGCGCTTAGACTTTTGCGGCGATGCCTCGAGCGTAGCGGGCGGCAAACCAGTGGACGACTATACGGGCGATCGCGGGTATTCCTTGCGCCATGAACCGTTGCGAAAGTCTGGTCTGCAGGCTCTCGGCGACATTCCATGGGGCGCGCATTTCTGCGTTCTGTACAGCTCGCCGGAAGAGTTGCTCGATGTCGTGGCGCCCTATTTTGCGGCGGGCCTGGCTGAAAACGAACTTTGCATGTGGGTCGCTTCCGATCAGGTAAACGCCCGGCGAGCCAAGGCGTCGCTGGGAGAACTGGTGCCGGAGATAGACTCCTTCATCGCCTCCGGTCAGCTCGAAATCATCAGCTACTCGGATTGGTACCTTCGAGACGGCCGTTTCGACGGCGAGCGGGTGATGCAGGCATGGGCCGACAAGCTCGCAGCGGCGGAGCGGCTCGGCTTTGCCGGACTGCGTCTTTCCGGCGACACTTTCTGGTTGGAGAAAGCCGATTGGCGCGGCTTCATGCGCTATGAAGAAATGGTCGAGCGCGTTATCGCCTCCGACACCATCCTCGCTCTTTGCGCCTATCCCTTGCCCAATTGCAATCCGCGCGAGACCTTCGACGTCATCGCGAACCATGATTTCGCCATGATCAAGGAGGACGGGCGCTGGCTGTCGTTCAAAAGCGTGAACCGCCGCCGCCTGGGACGGGCCTTGCGCGAAAGCGAAGGGCGCCAGCACGCCATTCTGGAGGCCGTTCAGGACGCCATCGTCGCTTTTGACAAGCCGGCTCGATCCTTTCGATCAACGCGGCGGGCGCTCGCATGTTCGGTTATGAGACGGAAGAGCTTGCTGGGACCGAAATACGTTTGATCCTTCCCGATCTCGGCGCCAAACTCTCCGCTCTGCATCTCCGCACGAACAACAGGATCCACAGCTGCAAGGAGGCAATAGGGCGGCGCAGCAATGGCGAGGCTTTTCCGGTCGAACTGAATCTGGCGCAGACCACCCATCAGGGCTCCCCCATATTCGTCGGCAGCGCACGGGACCTATCGGAAAAATACCGGGCCGAGGCGCGGCTGAAGCGCCTGCAGGTCGATCGTCTGGCGGCGATGGGGGGCATAGCCGCCGGGCTCGCCCATGAACTCAACCAGCCTCTGTCGGCGACCAAAACCTATCTCAAAGTCATTGAGCGCCTCGTCGAGCATCCGAATAAGGCGCATCCTGTCCGAATAGAAGACGCGCTGGCTCGCGCCTCCGAGCAGGTGGAGCGGGCGGGGCGCATCATAAGCAGCCTGAGGGGACTCGCCGCTCAGGGCGAACCCAATATGCTGATTCAGAGTCTGCATCGGCTGATAGAACAGATTTGCGAAGGTTTTGCGGGAACGTTCGCCGATCTGCGCGTCGTCGCCATACTCGAACTCGGCGCCTCCAACGACACTGTTCTGGTCGACGGCGTGCAGATCCAGCAGGTGCTCTCGAATCTCATGAAAAACGCCATCGAAGCGATGACAAAGACCCAGTTCCGTCGCCTGACTATTTCAACTTCCGTTCGGGACGGAGATATTCAGGTCGACGTCGCCGATAGCGGAACCGGAATTCCCGACGACATCAAAGGCCAGTTGTTCGAGCCGCTGCCCTCCACGAAAGACGGTGGAATGGGCGTCGGTCTGCCGATGTCCCGCGTGATTGTGGAGGCTCATGAAGGAAGAATCTGGGCTCGGGACAATATCGAGCGCGGAGCCGTTCTCAGCTTCACCTTGCCGCTCATGGAGGGAATATCCAGCCTGATGGAGACCCGTTCCCAAAAGCTCGGGCGATAGAAACGAGGCTTCAACTCGTGGACCGCGCCTGATCTCGCACTACGCTCCGTTCGCGGGCGGGGGCCGTCGCAAGCGCCGCTCGCCGCCTCGGGAGCGGGAAAGGGCGTTACCTTCCCTGGCGGCTCTGTTCCGCAGCTATGCGCTCGAGTTCTTCGATTACGGTTGTTGCGCTCGAAATCCAGAAAATCCTGTCCTGCGGCTCGAGTTCTTCCCAAACGTCTCCGTTGGGAAGCATTTGCTCCTGCTTATCGAACAGAACACGGGCCAAACGTTCGACGGATTCGAACGCAAGCCCAAAAAACTTCCCGAACTCGTCGCTTCGCACGTCCGTCATTTTTGTTCGCCTGATTGATCGCGAAACGCCTCACACTATGGGCCGGATTCTCACGAAGCCGCGCGCCAAAGGGACATATCCGCGAATCCCGTTCGTATACTCGTTCTCACGGCCACTGCCAATTAGCCGCCGGGATATATCGAAGGCAAGGCGAAACGGCGCGAAGCTTTCCTTCTCCGCGCGATTCTGGAGCGCATTCCGCGATGGAATGCGCTCCAGCCTGGCGTTGGTTACTTGATCGTGAACGGAAGCACCACGTCCACGGCGAAAGTGAAGTTGTTGTTCTTGGTCCTGCCCGCGAAAGGAGCCACGCCGTTCAGGGTGGTGTCCCAGCGGGCTTCCGGACGCAGAACCACGTTCTGGACATAGGGGTTCTTCGGCAGCTCAGGCGTGATGGTCACGCCGCCGGTCAGGCCGAGATAGGTGGTTCCCTGGTTCTGCGGGCCCGCGGTGTAGGCCGACGGAGCGGGATAGCCATGCTCGACATTGACGAAGTCGAAATAGCCGGGGAAGGCGCCGATGAAGAAGTTGTTGTTGTCGCGGAAGACTTCCACGCGACCGCCGACCTTGAAGAGATCATTGATCTTATACAGAGCGTAGAGGGCCGCGCCATAGGCGGAGACGCCCTGGCTGCGCAGCGTGAACGGATTCACGTTCCAGCCGTTGTCGTGATAATAGGCCGAGTCCAGCATCAGGGTGAACTGGTCGGTCACTTTCCAGGTCACGTTGAGGTCGTTGAGGAAGCGCCAGGTGTTGTTCGGGTTGCAGCCGCAGGACACAGGCGTGCCGCCAACGACGCCGTTCGGCCAGCCGACCATGAGCGGATCGAGCTGCATGGGGTTTTCAGGGCCGTCGTGAGTCGCGGCGTTGATCAGCAGCTTGCCGTCGAAGAAGTTCATCGAGATGGCGCCGAGGATCGAGGGCGAGTTGTTGTTGTCGCCCGCCCAGCCGAGGCCGGTGTTTTCGCCGCTGGTCACGCCCGCGGAAATGTCGAGCCAGGAGTTGACGTGGTCGGTCGCCAGGACGCCGGTGTGCTGGAAGGGGCCGGCGTTGAAGATGAAGCTGTGCGAGTAGAAGGCGTTGTCGGGCGCGGTGATGACTTCCAGTCCGAGCGGCGTCGCGAACTGGCCGACCTTGAGGTCGATGCCGCCTTCGCTGACCGGCGAAGTCCAGGGAAGATGCGCCAGCACATTCGCCTCGATCGGGGCGAACTGGGTGCGCGTATGCATCAGGTAATCGAATTCGCCCAGATAATGGAGGTAGCGCGCATCTTCGCCGACGAGGGCCTGAAACTTGAAGCCGAAGTCGTAGCCGGTCGCCTTGGGATCGAGCGCCCGCGCGACGGTCAGAACCGCCTGGTTGAAATTGGGCGTGCTCGCGCGGTCGTCGAACAGGCGGCCGAAGTTGATGCCGTTGTAGGGGTTGGCGAAGTTGATGGTGGTGCTGCCCTCGATGTCGCCGGTAATCGTGACGCTATCCCAGAACGTTGGCGGAGGCGCCGGGGGAGCGCTCTTCGTTACAACCGCATCGGCGCCAAGCGCCGAACCAGCGGCCAAAGCAGCCATCGCGACGCCGGCGGCAAGGGACCATTTCATTTTCACCACTCCGATTCTGAGGTTGTGTTCTGAGACGATCATCGGGAAATTCGGCCTGGAAACAAGCTCAAGGTGTAGGCTATAGCACAAACATTAGGCATACTTGATTGAGTTGGATGTTTTCTTCCATTCGCGTGGCCAAAATGTCACAATTTTTCCGTTTTCAGAGCGGTTCGGCCGATGCAGTCGAATAGGGTTCGTCACGCGGCGGGACGGCGAGCCGGGCTTGAAAGGCCTCTCCAAAGGCGTTGGCGGTTTCTGGAAGACGAGGCGGCGGCCGCAGCGGGCTGCGCTGGCATAACAATGAATTAAATCAATGCGCTACGGCTAGAAAAAAGGCGTTGGCCTCGTTACCGAAGGGGCGTCGAATCCGGTCGAGATCGGGGAGCGCGCGTGAAACGCCGGTCTGCGACCGGGACGCGAATATCGAATGGCAAACAAGCTCGAACGGCGGAGGAACCGCGATGTCGGCCGCGAAGATTACAGGGCGAGTTCGTCCCTGTCGCCGGTGCGGATGCGCGTGACGCTGTCGACCGGCTGGACGTAAATCTTGCCGTCTCCGGTGGTTCCCGTCCGGGCCGCGTCTGCGACCGCCTTCACGACGACTTCGACCTGTTCCTCCGGGACGATCACCTCGACGCGAAGCTTGGCGAGGTAATGGGCGACATATTCGACGGACCCGTAGATCTCGGAATGCCCTTTTTGATGGCCGTGCCCTTTGGCCTGGTACACGGTCAGACCGTCGACGCCGATCGCGTGCAGCGCGGAATGCACGTCGGTGAGCTTGAAGGGCTTGATGATTGCGACCACGACCTTCATGGCAATCGTTCCCGCGTTGGAAGCTGGCGACAGGCGGGGCCTGAAACCGGTTCGGGGATCGTGGGGATGAAGAGCGGCGCTTGTGCGCCGTTCTCCATCCGCTGTTGCAACCCGTCAGGAGTTGTAGGCCCGCTCGCCGTGGTCGGAGATGTCGAGGCCTTCGCGTTCCTGATCCGGGGCCGGGCGCAGGCCGATGGCGACGTCCACGATCTTGTAGAGGATCGCCGAGCCGATGCCGGAGTAGAGCAGGGTGGCGACGACGGCGGTTCCCTGCGCGATCATCTGGGCGACGAGATCGTATTTGCCGGCGTAGTTCTCTCCGATGTTGCTGTAGTCGGTGATGCCGACGCCGCCCAGCGTCGGGGAGACCAGCAGGCCCGTCGCCAGGGCGCCGGTGATGCCGCCGATGCAGTGCACGCCGAAGACGTCCAGCGCGTCGTCGTAGCCGAGGGCGTTCTTCACCTTGGAGACGAAGAACAGGCAGATCGGGGAGACGAGAAGGCCGAGAACCAGCGAGCCGATCGGTCCGGCGTAGCCCGAGGCCGGGGTGACGGCGACCAGACCCGCGACCGCGCCGGAGATCAGGCCGAGCAGCGAGGGCTTGCCCTTGGCGGCCCATTCCGTCAGCAGCCAGGACAGCGCCGCCGCGGCGGTGGCGACCATGGTGTTGACGAAGGCGAGCGCCGTAGTGCCGTTGGCCTCCAGATTGGAGCCGGCGTTGAAGCCGAACCAGCCGACCCACAGCAGCGAGGCGCCGACCATGGAGAGCGTCAGCGAATGCGGGGGCAGGGCTTCCTTGCCGTAGCCGATGCGCTTGCCGACCATGATGGCGCCGACGAGGCCCGCGATGCCGGCGTTGATGTGGACGACGGTGCCGCCGGCGAAGTCGAGCGCGCCGGTGCCCTTCATCCAGGGGGCGAGGCCGCCGGCAAGCCAGCCGACCGAGGTCGTGGCGGCGTCGATCTTGGCCTGCGCCGCCTGCTTGGCCGCGTCGGTGGTGGCTGCGGCGAGCTCGGTCGCGGCGTCGACGATGACGTTGGGATCGGCGACGGCCCAGACCCAATGCGCGATCGGGAAATAGATCAGCGTGACCCAGCCGATGATGAAGGTGAACACCGCCGAGAACTTCATGCGCTCGGCGAAGGCGCCGATGATGAGGGCCGGGGTGATCATGGCGAAGGTCATCTGGAATACGAAGTAAGCGTATTCGGGAATGACGTGGCCGGGGGTGAAGGTCGGGGAGGTCGAGGAAGCGTCGACGCCCTTGAGGAAGGCCTTGCCGAGGCCGCCGATGAAGGCGTTGAGCGAGCCGCCGTCGCCGAAAGCCAGCGAGTAGCCGTAAAGGGTCCACAACACGCCGACCAGCGCGACGATCATGAAGGTCTGCGTCAGGATGGAGGCCATGTTCTTGGTGCGCACGAGGCCGCCGTAGAACAAGGCGAGGCCCGGCACCGACATCATCAGCACGAGAAGGCTCGAGGTGAGCATCCAGGCGGTGTCGCCGGGATTGGGAACGGGCGCATTGCTGGCGGCCAAGGCCGGCGTAGCGGCAATAAGCATCGCAGAAACGATCGCGGCTCTATTGAGCCCGCGAGGCAGACGGGAACTCATGTTTTGCTCCTGGACTTTGGGGACAGACGATCAGAGCGCGTCCGCGTCTTTTTCACCGGTGCGGATGCGGATGGCTTGCTCCACCGGCAACACGAAGATCTTTCCGTCTCCGATCTGGCCGGTGCGCGTGGTGTTCTGGATGATGTCCGTCGCCTGGTCCGCCATATTCGCAGGGACCGCGACCTCCACTTTTATTTTTGGCAGAAAAGTTACGGTGTATTCGGCGCCCCGGTAGATTTCGGTGTGGCCCTTCTGTCGACCGTAACCTTTGACCTCCGTAACGGTGAGACCGTTGACGCCGATAGCGGTCAACGCGTCCCGAACCTCGTCGAGTTTAAACGGCTTGATGATCGCGATGATGAGTTTCATCTGCCTATCCTGTGTCGTCCCCGAAAAGCGCCAATGTTAAAAAATTGAGACGCTTCGCCTTTGAGCTTCAACGCGATGCCGGGGGGTGCATCCCCTCCAATTGTCGAAATGCCGACGAAATTAGCAAGATTAAGCTAGCGGCATATGACCACAAATTAAGCAGAAATGTTTCTTGGGCAGGGATCGTGCGAGACCGGCGTTCGCGGTCGTCTTTCAAGTCCGAGCCTGCCGGTTTCGTACGCTCGGTTCGGGCGTTTCGATAACTCTCACGTAATGACATGACGCGGAAAAGGGCGTTTCTCCGGCGGAAATCGCGGACCGCGGAGGGCGGGGCGTCTAGGGTTTTACTGCCGTCTGCGACGTTTTAGCGGCGGCTGTCGGCTCATTTTCCACCATGTGCGACGCCCGATTTGGGCATGAGGAGGGCCATTCGAGCGTCTCGCGGGGGACAATTACGGCGCCTATATTTTGGGCGCCATAATATGTGCCCTACTTATGAACTGCTTATGCGAGCATTACGAAAAACTTATGGAATCCTTATGCGAAGATGACGGAAGATCACCTGAACATGACGACAGGCGAAAGCGGCCGAGTCGGCTTTTTTGAGCAGGGGGAGCGTTTCCCATGGTGCAAAGTTGAGGAACGATCGAGAAGGGGGTTCGGGTAAGGCCGGCGCCGGGCTGCAGCGGGAGGTGGAAAGGCGCGAGCGCGAACCGGCGGCTGTCCTGTACAGGGTCGGCGATCTGACCATAGACGCCGCCAGGCGGATCGCGGAGCGTGGAGCGCGGTCCGTCTGCTTTTCGCCCAAAGAGTTCGAGGCGCTTCATGTGCTGGCGAACGCCAATGGCGGCGTCGTATCCCCCCTCGAACTGATTGAACTCGTGTGGGGACCGAGACCTGCCGGCGCGGCGCAGCATCTGCGCGTCTTTATCGGCCGCATACGCGCAAAAATCGAGGACGATCCCGAGCGGCCGAAGGTGCTCCTGACCGAGAAAGGATCGGGCTACCGGATGGCGCCGAACGAAGCGGCGCGCCCCCGGTGACCAAGGCCGAAGGGAGCGCGGGGAACGCTCTCGCGGCGGGAGGAGCGCAGCCAAATGACGGCCGATTTCCCCTCGGCAAAATGCACGAAGAACTCAATGCTCGGGGAGTAATCTCTTGATCCGAGAGTAGACGTCTTGACTCTTGTGCGTTGTGTAAATGTTATGGTTTGTATATGTGCAGTTATATTATGACGCGAAGATTATAATAGAGAATTGCTGGCTTTATCTGTATTAAATGAGTTCATGATAATAAATACATGAGCCGAAGCTGATTGTCATATGCGCGTATCGTATATGTCTGATGCTGGCGTGATTGAAGAAAGAATGCCGACGATGATACGTATAGGCGGCCATGTTTGGGCTGTCGTGGCAGGTGCGATATTTGCTGCGATGCTGACGAATACAGCCAGAGCAGAGTCTCCATTAGACGGACTGTTCGCGCTCCTCGGATTCTCCAGCAGCCCTGCGTTAGAGCGTCCTGCGGCGGAAACCGCCAAGACGGGCCCCAGCGAAGCCAAAGGATGCTTCGTCTCCTATAGCCCGACCGAAATAGCGAAAGGCATCCGTCACTGGAAACCAGATTGTCAGTGAGACGAGCGAAGCAGCTGATCGATACTCCGGCGGCGCAATACAGAGCGGCGAAATGCAGCAGGATAACGTGAAAGCCCTCGATATCGTAAGCAGATACAGGAGCGGTGAGCCCGTATCGGCGCTTTCGAAGACATTCAACGTCTCTCCGCAACGGATATACCAGATAATCGACCGCGAGACCGCCGAGGAGATGCGGTCGAAACTGCCGGTCGGCGCGCTTTCCACGCGAACGATGAAAGCCTTGTTGCATAATCCTGTCGCTCCGGTGGAAATGAGCGAGATAAATCCTGAGTGGGTGGTCCGGAATTTCGACAGGTTCGACCTCAGAGGCATTCCCAACCTGGGGGAGAAAGGCCAGAAAGAGGTCATCGCCTGGGTGGAGTCGAATGGGTTGAGGCTGCGCGACAGGGCGATCGTCTGGTCGAGATCGAGCAGGCAGTAAAAGCCTTTACACCATCGGCCTCGACGAAGATCATCGCGACGGCCACACCCATTTGGGCGCTTGCGCATCGGGCGCGAGGGTTTCGCCGAACTGCTTTTCCAGCCGGATTTCGCTCGCCCCTGGCGTGTCGAGACAGGCGTCGACGAGCTTTCGCGAATGCGACACCACGATGAGGCCCGTCCGTTTCGAAGCCGCCATGACGAGACGCGCGAGCGGCGCGATCAGATCTGGATGCAGGCTCGCCTCCGGTTCGTTGAGTATCATGAGTTGCGGCGGCCGCGGCGTCAGCAGAGCGGCGAGCAGAAGAAGATAGCGCAGCGTGCCGTCCGAAAGCTCGGGGCTTCGCAACGGGCGCAGCAGCCCGTGTTGATGCATCTCCACTTCGACATGACCGTCCGATTCCCGGCACACCACGCTGGCGCCGGGGAAAGCGTCCGCAACCGAGGCGTCCAGCGCCTCGCCGTCGCCGATCGTCGCGATGGTCTGGAGCGCCGCCGCGAGATCGCTGCCGTCGCTGGCGAGGACGGGCGTGTAGGTGCCGATCTGCAGCCTTCGCGCCGGCGCGTCGCGGTCGGTCCGAAACTGATCGTAGAAGCGCCAGCCGCGCATGGTTTCGCGCAACTGGAAAAGCTCGAACCCCTCTCGCTGATCCGCGCAATGCGTCGCCATGCTGTCGAATGGGTTCAAGGCGGTTGCCGCCTGACGCCATAGGCCGTTTTCGTTCTTCAGGCGCACGCCGGGACCGCGTCGCTCGGCGAGAAGATTGGAACGGCCCAGCGTTTCGCCGAGCCAGAGGGCTTCGAGCTTGATCTGTGGATCGAGCGCGAAAACGGCGGGCGCGGAAGGCATGCCGAGGTCGATCGAATAGCCGTAGCGCGGCCCGGAAACGCCGAGCTTCAAAGCGATCGGTTTGCGGCGCACGAGGCCCTCGACCGGATATGCGCCCGCTTTCACCTCGCGCGAAAAAGTCTCGGGACCGGCCCAGAGGATCGATTGCAGACCGCCCTCTGCGGCGATCGATTGCACGATGCGGCCTTGTGCGACATCTGCGAGGAGCCTGAGCGCGCGATAGAGGCTGGACTTGCCGCTGCCGTTGGCGCCCGTGACCAGGGTGAGCGGGGTCAGCGCGAATTTTGCGTTGCGCAAAGAGCGATAGCCGGAAACGGCGAGGCGCGTAATCAAGGAAGGCGATCCGTTCAACGAAATAGTCCGGCCTGAAGACGGGGCTCCGGCGCCGAGGAAGCATTGCCGGCGCCCGCATTTGCGCCCGCTAATCGCAGGAGGACGACCGCTTCAGCAGGAAAGCGTGATTTTCCGGGTTGTCCGGGCTCAGATACAGGAACGGAGCGCTGGCGTCGGGGCCGGTCTCCGGCAATTCCAGCCGCTTGTGTACGGCGAGCAGGAGGCCTTCCGGCTTCGGCGAGAGGCGGAACGAGCCGGCGTCGCTCGCGTCGATGCGGCAATCGCGCACGCCGTCCCCCTTGGATTTGCAGGGGTCGATTTCGGCCGCCGACAGAGAGGCGTTGCACATGAGTTCTTCGCCCTGCTTCCAGCAGGCGCCTGTCGAATCGAAGCGCTTTTTGGCGCCGTGCGCCCAGATCCGGAGATCGGCGTCGGCGACGATGCGCTGCGGGTCTGTGGCGGACTGAGGCTCCCATTCCGGGGCCGCGCGAATCTTCAGCCGCACGCGGGTGACGATCTGATCCTTATGCGCGGATAGATGTCCCTTGTCGTAGACGCGTTCGTAGCAGCCCGCGAGCGGCGGGTTTTCCGCTGCGCCGGCGCTGGCCGCGGAAACAAGAAGACTGGCCCCGACTCCCACGCCGCGTAGCGCCGCTGCGATCATGTCCTTCCCCCGGTTTGTCCAAGAGAGTTTAGCAAGTGCGAGACCCGAAATCAGCCGGGAAGCAGGACCGCCATATGCGCCCTTGTGTCGCCGGTCAGTCGGGAGAAGACTCCTTGAGCGCCTGCGAGCCGAATTTCTTTTCCAGGGCGGCTGCGTAATCGGCGCCGCGCCATTCCTTCGGCGCGTCCTCGAGTCCGAGGAGACGGCAGGCGGCGGATACTGCGCCGCGGGTTTCGCCGTCGGGATGGAGCAAATCTTCGAGAAGCGCCGGCAGCGCGCGCGGATCGCCACGCTTGGCGAGGCCCATTATGGCTTCGAGACGCGCATCGAAGAAAGAGTCGCCGAGACGCTCAACAAGCGCGTTGCGAATTTCTTCGCTGTCGGCGTCGCCTCGTTCACCAAGGCTGAATGTCGCCCAATCGCGCACGACTTCGTCCTCGTCGCGCATCAATTGCATCAGGATCGCGATATTGGCGGGATCATCCGCGCAACTGCCGAGCGCGAAAGCTACGGCGTATCGCACAAGCTGGCGATCGTGCGCGGCAAAGCGCCGCGTTTGAGCGACGCCCGCTAAATCGCCAATATGGCCGAGAGCAAAAATCGCGGAGGCGATGGGCTCGGCCTCCGTTTCACGCGCAAGCAGAACGACGAGCGCATCGCGCGCCTCGATCGGAAAGGCGCTTCGCCGCTCTCGCCCGACGCCCATTTGAGCCAGCACATCCGCGCCGCGCTGGCGGCGCAGCGGGTCTTTGTCGTGCAGCCACTGAACTGCAATGTCGAAAACCTCTCGCGAGCCGAGCAATCGGAGTTCGCGAACGGCTGCCCACGCTTCGTCGTCTTCATCGTCGCCTGAAGACGTGAGCGTGCGTTCGAAAAGCGCGTGGATGTCTGGAGAGTCTGTCATGGCGAAATTTTTGAAAACCCTCGATAGGGCATGCTCCGATTATCCGGTCAGATTGTATAGAGCGAAAGTTTCGTAATCGGGCCGGACGGAAACAGTAAAAACGCCGCTAACCGTCTGGCGCGTCCAAACTTGCGGAGGGCATTTCTTTGGCGCATAGTTTGAGCTGGGTGGAAACCCTCAATTTAGCGCGTGTCCGTTTAGAACGCTTCAACATAGGAGCGCAGAGCGACAATGAAGCGAATTTCGTACATTCTGCTGAGCGCGGCCTTGGCGACCTGCCTGGCGGCCCCGCTTCGCGCCGAGACGCCGCAAGCCCCTGCGGCGACCTCAAAGGCGCCGGAGGCCATAGCTCCGGCCGCTCTCAACATATTGAAGGAAATGAGCGAGACGCTTGCGAAAGCCAAGTCGCTTTCTTTCAGCGTCCGCCGCGCCTTCGACGAACCCGCGTCCAACGGACAGCCTCTTTTCTATATGGTCGACTCCAGGATCAGCCTGCGCCGTCCAGACCAGTTGAAAGTCGAGGTGCTCGGCGACGGGCCGAAATCCGAATTCTATTACGACGGCAAGGAATTCGCCGTTTATCTGCCGGCGTCCAACCTGATCGCGGTGGAAACCGCGCCGCCTCATCTCGAGGAAATGCTGGAGGCCGCCTACAGCAAGGCGGGGATCTATTTTCCTTTCGTCGATTTCATCGTCGACGATCCCTATGCCGCCATAACGGAGAAGCTGACCTCGGCCTTCGTGATGGGCAAATCGGAAGTCGTGGGCGGAACGACGACCGACATTATCGCAATCGCAAACAAGGATTTTCAGGCGCAGCTCTGGATCGGCGCGAAAGACAAGCTGCCTCGCCTGGTCTGGCTCAATCCGACCAACGGCAAGGAAAAGTCGCGAAGCATGATCGAGTTTTCAAATTGGCGCCTCGGCGCCGCGAAGCTCAATTTCGCGCGCGCCCCGGGCTCCGCGAAAGCCGGACGCATCAAGTTCGAAAAGCCGGGTGAAGCTCATTCCGTCAAGCGCTAACGTCATGAGGCAGCCGATATGAAGAAGCTCTTCATTTCCATTTCCGTCGTCGCGATGGCCGCCGCTGCGATCACGCCGGCGCTCGCCTTTCGCGGCGGGTTCGGCGGCGGCGGCTTTGGAGGCCGCAGCTTCGGAGGCGGCGGTTTCGCCGCGGCTCGCGGACCCGAAGGCGGCTTCCACGCCGGCGGCGAGACCCGCGACGGCGGCACATGGCATGCCGGCGGCGATGACGGAGCCTACCATGCCGGGGGCACGACCGCCGGAGGCGAAAGCTGGCATGCAGCCGGCGAAGCCGGAGAGGGCGGCGCCTGGCATGCGGGCGGCGTCAACGGCAACGGCGGCACCTGGCATTCGGACGGCTACCACGGGGGAGCTGTCGTCGGCGGCTACGGCTATCATGGCCCCACCGTCGTCAACAGCTATTACGCAGGGGGCTGCTACAACTGCGGCGCGGTCGCAGCCGGGGCGGCTGTCGGCGCGGCGGCCGCCGCCCTTGCGGTCGGCGCGACGCTCGCCACGCTCCCTCCCGCATGCGTTCCGCGGGATGTCGGCGGCGACTCCTATTATGTCTGCAACGGCTCCTGGCTCGCGCCGAGATATGGCAACAACGGGGTCTATTACGTCGTTGTCGATCCGCTCTGACGCGGCCGCTCGAACGGCGCCATTCCAGGCGAAGCGCGCGCTGGAGCGAGAAGTTTTCCGAGAGCGGGCGGCGTTCTCGGAAATGAGTTCTACCCTAGAGAATGCGCTCTAGCGTCTGATGTCCGCTCATCTGCCGGATGGCCAGGGCAGCCTGTCGAGAGGTGCCATGGCCTTCGCCATGTCTTTGGCGGCGGCCATATGCGCGGGATTATCGACATCGAAGGTTTCGGTCGTCGCGGTCATCAAGAGGCCTCCGTTCGGTAGACGCTCGGCCAGGACGGTCGAAGGCGGCGTGATCATTTCGGCGAGCCAGGGACAGAGATATTTCATCCAGGCAGGCCCGAAAAATATGCCGCCCCCATATGTTCGAACGAGCGGGTGTGACATCGCCCTCGCATGGACGGGATCCCAGGCGTCGACGATTGCGAGCAGGGCGGCGCGAAAGATGCGGTAGCTCACGACATTCTCATCCGGCCGGGAGGGGATATCAGCCTCGGTGGAAAGTGTAACGCGATTCCCGAACACATTTCTGAGTTGCGAGCCCGTCCGGCATAACACAGAAAAGGAACGCGCCTTCGGCGTGTTGCGCGTGAAGGCGCCGAAGGAATAGCCCTCTTCCGGACAGGGTTTGTTGGTCCATTCGTCCCGCGCCACGCCCGCGGCGACTTCCGCGGCGTAGCGGTCGCGAACTTCTTCGAGCTTCTCCGGGCGTCGCGCGCCGCAGGTCCAGAGGCTGAAAACGGGGTCGATCTCTTTCAAGGCGTCGATCATGCGCAGGAAACGCGCGGCGAGATTGTCCGGCGTCTCGGCGCGCGCTTCCCAATCGGCGCCTATGAAAAAATCTTTGCTCTTGCCTTTGATTTCTATGCCTATTGGCGGACGGGTCATCACCACAGCTCCGGGGGTACGACGATTATTTTGATCTTGCTATACCTGTCGTTTGCCTCAAACCACTTTCGCGCCAATTCGGCGGCCTCGGGTTCGGCGAAATACCATTCGATATCGCGCGATCCGGCGGCGCTGACTTGGCGTTCAGCCTGATCCTCCAATTCGTGGTAAAAGCTTAGTTCGGGTTTTCCGCCAGCTTTTAGCATCCAGGCAAGGCCAGGCCCCTTGGCGTCGATCATGGTTCCGTCGCTCTCGCGCCGCTCGATTGCCGTCGCCGATGGAATTGACAGCTTCAAATGTTCTCCCTATGTTCTTACTGTTTCCCGCGCCCGGAGACAAATATGGGCTTCGAAATCTTTCTGGATGATTTTCACAACGGAGAGGCCGCCCCATTCCCGAGCTCGCTCGTGAAGCAATGTTTCGGTTCTTACCTCAGCGGTTCGAGCGGTAAAGATTGGAGCCTCGAATATCCAGGCTATGCTGAGATTTATGCGGATGAGGGCGAGCAACTTCGGTTCGCGCGCACCTGCATCCGGCGCTGATCGAAGCGCTGGGCGAGCCCAAGCTGGTTACGGCGCCGGAGCAAATTCTCGAGGAAATCAGGAAGAGCTGAGGGGCGCGGCGCGCCTCGGCTATCCACTCGCCAGAATTAGGACGCAAGCAGATGGCGTAGCGCGGCGAGATCCATCGGCTTGACGAAATGGTGGGAAAATCCTGCCGTTCTGGTGCGCTCGCGATCCTCGCTCCGGCCCCATCCGCTCAACGCGACCAGAACGATGTCTTTTCCTCCCGGCGCCGCCTGTATCCGCTTCGCCGTCTCATAGCCGTCCATCAGCGGCATGCCGAGATCGAGGAAGACGACATGCGGTTCGAAATCCGACACCGCCCCGAGCGCTTCCTGGCCGCCATAGGCGACCCGGCTCTCTACGCCCATCGACTTCAGCAGCAATGCGAAACTGTCCGCGACGTCGCGATCGTCGTCGACGACGAGAGCCTTCACATCTGCGGCCTCGGCGGCGCAGGGCCCCGCGCCGGCCGGCTCTTCGCCGCAATCCGCCAGCGGCAGACGCACGATGAATTCGCTGCCGCGATGCTCGCCGTCGCTGTGCGCTTCTATTGCGCCGCCATGCAATTCGACCAGGCTTCGCGCCAGCGCGAGGCCGATGCCGAGGCCGCCTTGTTCGCGGCCGGAGCCGCCGTGGGACTGCGAAAACAGGTCGAACACCTTGGGCAGCATCTCAGGGGATATGCCGATGCCGTCATCGCGCACGGAGACGATCGCCCTCGCGCCCTCCGCCCGCAGGGAGAGGCGTATCTTGCCGCCGCTCGGGGAGTATTTGGCCGCGTTGTTCAGGAGGTTGGCGAAAACCTGCGCGAGGCGGACCGTATCGCAATCGACGAAGACAGGCCGGTCGGGCAAGCAAATCGCCAAGGCGTGGCTTTCGGCGCTGATCAGCGGCTGGCTGATTTCCTGGGCCTGGCGAATGATCGCCTTGAGGTCCGTACGTCGCCTGGCGAGAGTGATCTTGCCGGTCGTGATGCGGGAAACCTCCAGCAGATCGTCGACGAGCCGGACGAGATGATCGACCTGGCGCTCCACCATAGAGATCAGCGCGCGCGCCCGATCATGCGAGGCGGGCGGGCCGAACTCCAGTCGATTCAACACATAGACCGCGCTGCGGATCGGAGCCAAAGGATTGCGCAATTCGTGCGACAGGATCGCAAGGAACTCGTCCTTCCTGCGGTTGGCGATGCGAAGCTCTTCGAGAGCGTCGCGGACGGCATATTGAAGCCGGCGCGCCTCCAGGGCGGCGCGCAGGGCGCTGATAAGGGTCCGCTTCGGGACAGGCCGCTCCAGAAAACCGACGTTCGGCCGGGTTTCGAGCGCGCGCAACGCCGGGATGTTCCGCAGCGAAGCGCCCCGGCCGAGGAGTATGATCACCGGCAGCGACGACCAGGACGGCTCGCTGCCCAACCAATCCTCGGGGCTGTCGGCAAGCGCCGTCGGCAGAGCCTCTTCCGCGATCAACGCGCAACCCGCGCCGAGGTCGATCTCCCGCCGCAATTCCTGGAGGCTGCCGCAAATGCATGTCGCGAGACCACTGCGGCCGAGCGTCTGATCGGCGAGAGAGGCGTCGCGTCCCCACGGCGTCAGGATCAGGATGCGCTGGCCTGTTTCGGAACTCGCACGATCGCCGCTTTGGTTCATGCGTTCAACCGTCGCGGCTCGGCATCGAGCTGTATACGGGCGTGCCCGTTAGAACGCCCGAGAAGCCCTCGAGCGGCTCGCTCACTGTGACGCCGCAGGCATCAAGGACAAGCTCGCGGATGGTGCGCTCATGACGCCCGCTGCGCTTCTTCACCACGGACAGCGCCTTGTGGATAGCCCCGCCAACCTCGTAGTAACGCAGCAGAACGACATTATCGGTGAGAAAGCTCAGATCGATCGGCGCCTGCATCTCGGAGCCGAGGATGCCATGCTGGGTGAGGGTCAGGAATATCGCCACGTTTCGGCGGCTGAGGTAAGTGATGAGCTCGCGGATGTGCAGCAGCACCGTCGGCTCGTCCATGGCCGATTGCAGATAGCCGTTCAGCGTGTCGATCACGACCACGGCGATGTGCTCCTCCTCCACCTGCCGCACGAGAAGCTCCGCGATTTGCCCGACGCTGAGTTCGGCGGGGTCGAGATGGTTCAGGCGGACGAGCCCGGAGTCCGTCGCTCCGCTTATGTCGAGCCCCAGACCCTCGCCTCGAGCCATATGGGTTTCGACGCTCTCGTCGAAAAGCAGGATGCTGCTCTTTTCCCCTCGTTTCGCCGCTTCCATCGCATAGAGCGTGGATATCGTCGACTTGCCGATGCCCGCGGGCCCGATGATCAGCGTGCTGGAGCCTCGTGGCAGACCGCCGCCCGTAAGCGCGTCGATCGCCGGAATGCCGCTTTGCAGATCCGGGCCGAGCTTGGCGGGTTCGTAAGTTTGGGCGACAAGGCGCGGGTAGACGACCAGCCCTCCCGAGACGATGGTGAAATCATGCGCGCCGCTGAGATAGCGGCAGCCGCGCAGCTTTCGCACCCTCAGCCGGCGGCGGTCCGCGCCGTAATTGCAATCAACCTGCTTGAGTTCGATGATCCCGTCGGCGAGCGTCTGGCTGCGCAGGTCTTTTTCCGTCATCGACGCTTCGTCGAGCATGATCGTCGTGCAATTGCGCGCGGCCATGTGATCGCGAATGCGCTTCAGTTGACGCCGGTGAAACGCCGGCGTCGGAGCCAGAATCCGCAGGCTCGAGATCGTGTCGAGCACCAGAAGGCTAGGCCGCAGCCGTTCGACTTCTTCAAAGAGATGGCGCAGCGTTTCGTCCACCTCGACTTCGGCTTCGGGAAAGAGCGTATATTCGCCCTGCTCTTCCGCCGGGGAAGCATCTGCGAGGTCGGTGATGTTTATCCCGTCGAGGCTCCAGCCGTGGGAGAGGCCGATCGCCCGAAGCTGTTCCGGCGTTTCGGCATTGGTCGCCAGCAGGCAGCTCTCGCCATCGCGGACGGCCTGCAGCAGAAATTGCAGCGCGATGGTCGTCTTTCCGCTTCCCGGCGGCCCCTCCACGAGGATGGACGCGTTGCGCGGCAGGCCGCCCTGCAGAACATTGTCGAGGCCCGGAACCCCCGACGGGAACCGGGGAACCGGGACGAGCAATCCAGACATGCGCCGCAGCCTCGTAATAAAACCGAAATCGATACAAGCATATTGGCGATCAGCCATCAATGGTGGAAGCCGAGAATTCTGTTTTTGGCGCGGCCCTTAGTCTCGTCCTTAGGTAATATTCCAGCAGAAAGTTTTCGAGTGCAAAGATACGCTTCCGTTTATACAACGAAATCAAATAGAATTCCGCGTCCAGAGCTAGAGCCTGTTCCTAAAAATTGCGAAGCGGTTTTTAAAAAAGAACATGTTCTGCGAGTGAAATTTGGACCGCGTTCGACGGTGTTTAAACCGAACGCGCTCTAGGCCACAAACTCATAAAGGGGATTCCGTTTTCAAGCGAATAGTGATTCAAGCTCCTTGGAGGAGCGAGAATGAGCCAGCGCCGGTATGAACTTTCGGATTTCGAGTGGTCGATCATTGCGCCGCTATTGCCGAACAAGCCGCGCGGGGTTGCTCGCGCGGACGACCGCAAAGTGCTGAACGGCATCTATTGGCGGCTGCGAACGGGGTCGCCCTGGGCCGATATTCCCGAACGCTACGGACCAGCGACGACCTGCTACAACCGCTTCGTGCGCTGGCGCAGGCTTGGCGTCTGGGACCGCATCTTCGAGGCGGTCTCCAAGGCCTATGACGGCGATTTGCAAATGATCGATTCTTCCTCCATCCGGGTGCATCAGCATGGCGCCAACGGTAAAAAGGGGGCGAAGGCGAAACGCCGGCCGCCGTTGGGAACCTCTCTGCAAGCCGATGCATGGGGCGCTCGCGCGGCGGACTGACAACGAAGATTCATGCGCTTGTCGACGCCAATGGCCTACCGATCGCCCTGAAGCTCACGGAAGGCCAGGCTCACGATGGCAAGAGCGCCGCAGACATGCTGGGAGGCCTTGGCGATGGCCAAATTCTGCTCGCTGACCGCGCTTATGACAGCGATGCCCTACGAAGCTCTCTCGAGGAAAGAGGCGCTTGGGCCAACATCAAGCCCATGCCGGGGCGGGTTAATGTCCCAGCCTTCAGCCCCTTCCTTTATCGATACCGCAATCTCGTCGAGCGCTTCTTCAACAAGCTCAAACACTTCAGGGCTGTAGCGACGCGCTTCGAAAAGCACGACGCTAACTACCTCGCTCTCGCCAAACTCGCCGCAGTCAAAATCTGGATAAGATTTATGAGTCGGTGACCTAAATTGCCCGAGGCCGGCCCTTTTTCGTCGTAGCTCCTCTCTGCGCATGAGGTTCGGCGACATCCAGGCCGCTGCCGAACCTCCCGGCTTAACGGAACGCCAACGCTTCGCAGGTTACGTAGTGGCGAGCATCGGGCAGACCAACGAGCGCGTCCTCGCAAACGCGCGCCTGTTGCGGCGATCGTGCGGCGTCTAGTCATGATATTTGCTTCCTTCGAGTTTCTTTTCCTGTTTCTACCTGCGTTCCTGACGATCTATTTCTTGGCGCCCACGGCGCGGCGAAGTTGGGTCATTCTATTGTTTTCCTGGGCGTTTTACGCCTGGTGGCGGGTCGACTTCCTCGTGCTCCTCGTAGGGGTCACGGTCTTCACCTATGTCGTCGCCAGGATGATGGAGGCCGTCGGGCCGAGGTCCTCTTGCGGCGGCAGGCTCATGGTGGTCGGACTCGTCGGCAATTTGGCGTCGCTCGCTTATTTCAAATACGCGAATTTTGGCGTCGCCACCTTCAACCAGGTGATCGGAGCGCTAGGCTTTCGCCCGATCGCCTGGACGGACGTCATCTTGCCTGTCGGGCTGTCGTTTTACGTACTGCAATCGATCTCCTATCTGGTCGATGTTCGCCGGGGCGACGCGCCGGTAGCGCGTTCGCTCGTGGACTACGCCGCGTACAAGGCGATCTTTTGCCAGCTCATCGCCGGTCCGATCGTCCGCTACGCCGAGATCGCCTCGCAAATGAAGGGACGCGACCATTCCCTGGAGCAATTCGGCTTGGGTGGGCGCATTTTCGCAATCGGTTTGGCGATGAAAGTAGCCATCGCCGACACGATCAGCCCGTTGGTGGACGCCGCATTCGCGCTCAGCGAACCAGGATTTGTCGAAGGCTGGCTCGCGGCTCTGGGCTACACGCTGCAAATTTATTTCGACTTCGCAGGCTATTCGCTGATGGCGATCGGTCTTGCGCGCATGATGGGCTTTCATTTTCCGCAAAATTTTGACAATCCGTATCTGTCCGGCTCGATCCAGGAGTTTTGGCGCCGCTGGCATATGACGCTGTCGCGGTTCCTGCGCGATTACCTCTACATTCCCCTTGGGGGAAATCGGCTAGGCCCGGCGCGCGCTTACGCGAACCTCATGCTGGTCATGGGTATCGGCGGCGCTTGGCATGGGGCAAGCTGGAATTTCATATTTTGGGGGGTTTGGCATGGCGGCCTGCTCGCGGCGCATCGGCGGTGGTCGCATCGACCGGCGCCAAGTAGGCGAATGCCGTTTGCCTTCGCCAACGCCCTGACCTTGCTGGCCGTGATCGTCGGTTGGGTGGTGTTTCGCGCGAAAAACCTTCAGGAGGCCTCGGCGATTTATTGGGGCATGCTGGGTTTTAACGGCTTCGCCTTATCCGACGATCTCGCCTGGCGGATAACGCCGGATGAGCTATGGTTCATGGCCATCGCTGTCGCCCTCGTCTTCCTGCCGCTCCGCCCAAACTGGCTTGCGCGGAGGCGTCCGGCCGTCCTCTTTCGCCTTGCGAAAGCCGTTGGTCCCTTCGCCGCACTCGGCCTGTCGATCGTGCTGCTTTACAGCCGCGACGCCGCTCCTTTCCTCTATTTCCAGTTTTAGCCCATGGCTTGCCAGGACCCGACTCCAAGCGCAAACAAGATGGCGCGTCGAAGCCGCTCCATGTCCGCGCGATTGCAAGGCCTGTTCTTGATCGCTCTGCTGATCGTCGGCGCCTGGCAGGGCTCGGCCGCGCTTGCGACGAACGTCGCGGAGCGTCGCTTGGCGCGCATCGCCAATCTGCAAGCCTTGTTCGACGGACGCGCCGCGCGGACGGTGAATTTTATCGAAGCGCATTATTTGCCGGCTGATGGCGCCTTGCGCATGATCGGCGGCATTTTGCGTTGGCGTGTGTTTCGCTCCGGCGGTCCGCAGGTCGACGTGGGATGCGATGACTGGCTGTTTTTCAAGGAGGAATTGCGAAACTGGCCGGACGCCGAAGCGCATATGCGCGAAAGGGTCGCCGGCCTGGGCCGGATCGCCGCGCGCCTGGCAGGAGATGGAATTCAATTGGTGGTCGCGCCCGTGCCGGACAAGGCGCGCGTGGAGGCTGGAGCCCTGTGCGGATCGCACCGGACAGCGCAAGCCGACCAGCGCTATGGGGCGCTCATGAGACTTCTCCGCGACCAGGGGATCGCGACAGTGGAATTGCTGGCGCCGCTCGCGGCGGCGCGTGCACGGGAGCCGATGTTTTATCGGACCGACACGCATTGGAACCAGACGGGCGCCGCGATCGCGTCCAAAAGCGTCGCCGAGGCGGTCACCGCGCCGATCGAGCGGCGTTTTGGTTTTCACACGGAGAAAGCCACAGTCGAAACCGACTGGCCCGGTGATCTACTGCGCCTCATGAGCCTCGACGCGACCCCTGACATCTGGCTAAAACTCCGGCCGCGGCCGGATCGTCAGTTAGTCGAACGCACGGTCGCGACCCAGCGCGCCGAAAGCGTCGGCCTGCTCGACGAGGATCCGGGCGACAGGATCGTGCTTCTGGGAAGTTCGTATGCGCTCAACGCCAATTTCCACGGGCGGTTGCAGGAATATCTGCGCGCGCCCGTCGACAATCTGGCCGAAGCCGGCGGCGGTTTCGCGGGCTCGGCGAACCACTATTTCAGGGGAGCGCGCTTTTCCGAAACTCCACCGCGCCTGATCATATGGGAGTTCCCCGAACGCGCACTTTCCCCGCCGCTCAATGCGGACGACCGCGCCTTGCTCGAGTTTTTCCAACGGTGATCGGCCTCATCATCAATCTGCGACTATTCAGGTTTCAGCCAATTTTAAAGGATGCTAGATACGAGTTAGCGAAAGTTGCGGCGCGCCTGGCTTTGACGCTGTCTGGCTCTATTGCCCTGTTCGCTTGCGACGTTTTTGAGCGATGGGCCTTGGACATGCAGAACATTCTTGCCGGTGTCGCCTTTCTGATCATAGGCGACAGTCATTTTTCCAGGGAAAATTATCTCATCACGACGTTGCATAACGAATTGTTGCAGCGGGGGGCGCAGGTGGAAACTTTTGGCGCTTGCGGCCTTACCGCGGGCGAGTGGATCGACTCGACTTTCGCATCCTGCGGAACCGCCCACCGCGGCGGCGACGGTCCAGTGGAAGAATACCGGACAGGAGCCAAAAGCTGGCCGATCGACGCGCTGATCGATCGCGTCAAGCCCAACGTGGTCGTCGTCAGCATAGGCGACACCATGGCCGCCTACGGCCGGCGCGACATGCCGAAGCAATGGATTAGCGAAAACGTCAAGGCGCTGACCAGCCGCATCACAGCGCATCATGTGTCCTGCATCTGGGTCGGACCGGCGTGGGGCTCCGAAGGCGGCCCGTTTTTCAAGACCTTCGAGCGGGCGAAGGAAATGTCCAGTTTCCTCGCGACGCAGGTCGGCCCGTGTGTTTACGTCGATTCGCTCGCGCTTGCGGCGCCGGGAGAATGGAAAACCTTCGACGGTATGCACTTTACGACGCTCGGGTATCGGCAATGGGGAGCGGCCCTCGCGACCGCCATAGCACAGTGCATTCCCGAGAAGCGTGCGGGGCACTGAACCTTGTCGCGCCTGCCGTGGGGAGTTTGGACGACAATGACGAGCCCAGCAAAAATATTTCGCATCCACGCCAAGCCAGTGCGGCGATTTGGCGGATGGCGCGTCCTCGTCATGCTTGCTCTATCGGCGACGACCGCCTCGGCGCAGATGTCGCTGTATGAGCGGCTTCCGGCGGGGTTTGCCTTTGTTCGTTTCGCCAGCGCTCTTCCCGGCGACGTCATCGTCAAACCTGAAAGCATCACCGAACCGATGACGCTCACGACGGAAGGGGCCGGGCGCATTTCTGCCTATTATGGCGTCGAGGATGTCGTAGATCGCACGTTTTTCGTCGAACTGGGCGGGAAGGCCAGGACGAGCTTCGCGTTGACGCCGGGCGTGTTCCAGACTGTCTTGCTAGAACGGTCCGGGGGTGGCCTGGCGGCTAGAGTAGTGATCGACCAGGCCGAATTGAGCCAGAACAAGGCCAGGCTCGCCTTTTACAACGCCGTGCCGGATTGCGCCGGGGCGAATTTGCAGATTGAACCGGATGGACAAGCGATTTTCTTGAACGTCGGTCCCAACCTAATGCGCGGTCGCTCAGTCAATCCCGCGCCAAACGCACGCGTCATTGCGAGTTGCGGCTCCGCCCAAATGGTCGCACTGAACCTGGGGCCTCTCGATGCCGGCGGCCAATACAGCGTTTGGCTGATGGCGCCGGAGGGCGCGCCGATCGCGTTCATCTCGAAGAATACGATAGCGCCTTACTTGCGCTGACCGAAGCCGCTGGTTCGAGTGAAGTTGCGCTCAGGCCGTGGGCGCGGCGCGCTGGTAGTCTTGCGCTCGCGCTTCAAGACGCTGGATGGCGCTCAAGGCGATGGGTGACGGGAAACGCCGGTCAACAGCCAAGCCCATCGAAGCCGACTACAGCACCGCCATTTTGGTGCGCGAGGCTAAGCGCTCGGTCACCATGACAGGCGATCTCATGCGAGTCGGGCAGAGAGCTGTCGTCCGCCCACGCTTATCAGGCAAATGTTGGGTACGCGCCGGACTTGGGTATAAAAACTATTCGTAAGTGCTTGATTTCTTTGGCGCGCCCAAGGGGATTCGAACCCCTGTTTTCGCCGTGAAAGGGCGACGTCCTAGGCCTCTAGACGATGGGCGCGGGCTCTCGCAGCGCAGCGGCGCGACGAAGCGAACTGATCTATAGAGGGGCGGGGGCCGGATGACAAGCGTCCCCGGCGAAGAAAAAGTTGATAAGTCTCACGAGGAGCATTCGCCGCAGGGATTTGATCTGCCGCGACTTCCTGTCGATCGAACGTTGCCATTCGATCGATGTGCGCGCTTGTGAGCTTCCCGTTTGCGCAACCTGGGGAAAATGCCTTACACCCGGCCCAAATGCATCGCCCGACTGTGGGTGAGCCCAAAAGCTTATTCTTTTCCAAAATGCGCCCAGCTGCTTTTGGAAAAGAATATGCATCTGCCAATGACGAAAGAGCATGTTCCCAAAAAGTGCGCAGCGGTTTCTGGACAAGAACATGCTTAACCAACGAAAGAGCATGTTCCCAAAGAGTGCGCAGCGGTTTTTGGAGAAGGACATGTTTAATCAGTGATGAAGCGCGTTCGGTCGTGTTCGGGCCGAACGCGCGCCAGCGGTTGAAAGGTTGGAGGGCGCCGGATCGCAAAGCCTGACGGCTTTTGCGCAATGGGCTCCAAAAGCGGCTTCATGCTCACGATCAATGATCTCACCTACCGGCTGGGCGAGCGGATGCTCTTCGACAAGGCCGGAGTCGCCCTGCCGACGCGCGGCCGCGCCGGATTCGTCGGCCGCAACGGGGCCGGGAAAACCACGCTGTTTCGGCTCATCGCGGGAGAAATCTCGGCCGAAAGCGGCGCGATCTCGATTCCGCCGCGCAGCCGGCTGGGCCGCGTCGAGCAGGAGGCGCCTGGCGGCCCGACCCGACTGATCGATTTCGTCCTCGCCGCCGATGTGGAGCGCGCCTCGCTTCTGGACCGCGCACAGGTCGAGACCGACCCGCATGAAATCGCCGAAATCCAGACCCGTCTCGCCGATATCGAGGCCCATGCCGCGCCCGCGCGCGCAGCGGCGATCCTGCACGGCCTCGGTTTCGATTCGCAGGCGCAGCAGCGACCGCTTTCGGAGTTCTCCGGCGGCTGGCGCATGCGCGTCGCCCTGGCCGCGGTGCTGTTTTCGCGTCCCGACCTCCTGCTGCTCGACGAGCCCACCAACTATCTCGATCTCGAAGGCACGCTCTGGCTGGTCGACTATCTCGCGCGCTATCCGGCTTCCGTGATCGTCATCAGCCACGACCGCGACCTCCTCGACGACGTGGCGACTCACATCCTTCACCTCGATCGCGGCAAGCTTCAGCTCTACAAGGGGAACTATTCCTCCTTCGAGAAGCAGCGCCGCGAGGCCCAGGAGCTGGCCCTCAAGGCCGGCAAGAAGCAGGAGGAGCAGCGCAAGCATCTCCAGTCCTTCGTCGATCGCTTCCGCTCCAAGGCCACCAAGGCCCGGCAGGCGCAATCGCGCATAAAGCTGCTGGCCAAGATGCAGGAGGTCGCGCCGATCGTGGACGAGGCCGTGCTGCCGATTCATCTGCCTTCGCCGGAAAAGCCGCTGTCGCCGCCGATCATATCGCTGGAAAACGCCAGCGTCGGCTATGGCGAACGGGTCGTGCTGTCGCGACTGACGCTCAGCCTGTCCGAAGACGACCGCATCGGCCTGCTCGGCGCCAACGGCAACGGCAAATCGACCTTCGCCAAGCTACTCGGCGGCCGGCTGCAGCCGTTGTCCGGCAAGGCGGTTCGGGCGGCCAAGCTCGATGTGGGTTTCTTTGCGCAGCATCAGGTCGATGATCTCAATCCGGACGACACGCCGTACAGCGTGTTCTCGCGGCTGATGCCGGACGCCCCCGAAGCCCGCGTCCGCGCCGCCGCCGCGCGCGTCGGGTTTTCCGGCCCGCGCGCCGACACCAAGGTCGAACGTCTCTCGGGTGGCGAGAAGGCGCGGCTGCTGCTCGGCGTCACGTCTTTTCACGCGCCGCATCTCCTGATCCTGGACGAACCCACCAACCATCTCGACATCGACAGCCGCGCCGCGCTGATCACAGCCATCAACGAATATGAAGGCGCGGTGGTGCTGGTGTCGCATGATCGCTATCTGCTGGAGGCCTGCGCCGATCGCCTATGGGTGGTCGAGGACGGCCGGGTGCGCAATTTCGACGGCGATATGGACGAATATGCGCGCTATATTCTGTCGAAATCGCGCGAAGACGAGCGTCCGGCTGCGGTGGCGGCGGCCAAGCCCGCCGAAAAGGCGCCGCCCGTTTCAAAGCCCCGGCGCGATCCCGGCTTCGTCCGTCGCCAGCTCGCCGCGGCCGAGGAGAAGGTGAACAAGTTCACGCAGCTTCTGGAGCGGGTGGACGCCGCGCTGTCGGACCCGGAAGCTTTCGCGCGCAACCCGCAGGAGGCCGCGCGCCTCGCCGCCCAGCGCGAGGAACTCGCCAAGGCTCTGGCGAGCGCCGAGGAGCAATGGCTGGAAATCGCGGGGCAGGCGGAGGGGTGAGCATTCAACTCATAGCGCTTCCGGTTTTGATTGAGTCAAAGCCGGTGTCGTCAGGCGATTTCGCTCGAGGTGAAGATGCTCTATCGCCGCGGAGCAATGCGAAGACGATCAGCGCCGAAACAACCGTGATGCCGACGAGCACGATGCTCAAATGCTGAAAGGCGACAGCATAGCTGTTGTGGATTTCCGCGGCCGGCAATGCGGGCAGGATCGCCGCGGCCCCATGGACGTCTCCCATCGCCAGCCTTTGGGCCGCCGCTCTTATTTCGGCGCCGCCCTGCGGAACGAAAGTGGACAACCGGGCTTCCGCAAGACTTGCAAGGATGGCGTTGACGATCGCCAATGCAACGCCTTCTCCCGCCACCCGCGTCGTGCTGAAAATCCCGGTCGCCATGCCGGCGCGCTCCTTGGGAACGACGCTGATCGACAGGCCGTCCATTAGGCCCCATGGAACGCCGGTTCCCGCGCCGATGAGAAGCATCGGGAGGATTACCGCCATGCCGCTGGCTGCGGGATCGACATGGGCAAGCCAGAACAGCCCGACAGCGGCCAGAAGGAGGCCGGCGCCGGAAAGAGCGCCCGCCGAGAACCAGCGAACGAGCTGGGAGGCTATGAGCGGCACGACCAGCATGGGGGCGGACAGGGCGACGAGCAGCAGGCCGGCGTCGATCTCGCTGAGGCCGCCGACGCCGATGAAACGCAAAGGCAGCAGAACCAGAAGCACGACATAGCAGTAGCATGTGGCGACCGGCAGGACTTGAACGCCGATGAAGAGCGGATAGCGAAACAGAGTGAGGTCCAGCATCGGCCGGGCTGATCGCGTTTCGACGGCGATGAAGACCGCGAGCGTGGCGGCCGCGCCAAGGAGCGACGCCGCGACAATCGGATGGCTCCAGCCGACTTCAGGCGCTTCGATGACGCCATAAGTGAAGAGCGTCAGCATTGCGGTGAAGGCGAGAGCGCCGGGCCAGTCGAGACCGACCGCATGGGGGTCTCGGCTCTCTCTCATCCTTTTGCCCGCCAGCAGCAGCGCGATCGCTCCAATGATCGTTCCCGACAGGAATATCGCCCGCCAGCCGAGAGATGCGATCAGGAAGCCGGCAAGAAGCGGTCCGAAGGCCAGCCCGACGCCGAAGGTCGCTCCAAGGAGGCTGAACGCCCGCGTCCGCGCGTAACCCTCGAATTCTTGCGCAAGCGCCGACGTTCCGCCGGCGAGCGCGGCGGCCGCCGCAAAGCCCTGTCCCGCGCGGAGAATGTCGACGACAAGGATTGTGGGGGCAAGGCTCAATGCAAGGGATAGCGCCGCGAAGGCGGCGATGCCGGTCATGAACAGGCGCTTGCGGCCGAATTGATCGGCCAGGGCGCCCGCGGCCATGAGCGAGCTGCCGAAGGTGAGCATGAAGGCATTGGTGATCCAGCCCATCGCCGTCGGACTGCCGCCCAGATCGGCGCCGATCGCAGGCGTCGCCACCGCGCCGCCGGCAAAGCCGAGAGGGAGAACAACCGCGGCAAGGCAGACCGCCGCGAGGATCGGCATTCTGTCGGTTGGGGTTTCAGCTGTCGCAGCGGCCATCGGCTTTTTTCTCCATCTTCATCCCGGAAACAGCGACGCAGACATCGTTGCTGTCCCGAGGCGTCTCTATCGCGGAGTAAAGGTGCGATAAATGGCCGATGATTCCTTTGATTACGGAGATAACCTCCTTAATATGCCGGTATGGAGAGTTTGAGCGGCATCGCGGCCTTCGTGCAGGCGGCAGAGCATCTTAGCTTTGTGGCCGCTGGCCGCGCGCTCGGCATATCCGCTTCCGCTGTCGGCAAGAGCATCGCCCGGTTGGAAGAGAGCGTCGGCGCCCGGCTTTTTCACCGCACGACCAGACGCATTGCGCTAACGGAGGAGGGCGCGGCGTTTTACGAGCGCTGTCGCCGCATTCTCGACGACCTGCGCGACGCGGAAGCCATGCTCTCGAGCACGACACGCGCTCCACGCGGCAGGCTGCGCGTGAGCGTTCCGACCATCGGCTACCGTTTTCTCCTGCCCGTCATCCCGGAGTTCCGCCAGCGTTATCCCGACATCGAACTGGATATCGATTTCAATGACAGGCTTGTCGACATCGTGGAAGAAGGTCTCGACGCGGCGATCCGCAGCGGGCCATTGACGGACTCAAGCCTTATGGCGCGCCGTCTGGGGCCATTCCGTTTCGTCCTGTGCGCGTCCCCGTCCTATCTGGATCGAAACGGCGCCCCGCAGTTCCCCAAAGATTTGGAGCGGCATGATTGCCTGCGGTTCCGCTTCCCGACATCCGGCAAGCTCCAGATCTGGCCGCTCGCCGAGGGGGAGGGGGTCGATCCCTTCCGCGGTCCATCGCCTCTCACCTGCAACAATATGGAAGCGTTGCGCGGGGCCGCGATTTCCGGATTGGGTATCGCTTATATGCCGGACTTTCTGGCGCGGGACGCCGTGGAGGCCGGCCTGCTCCGGACGGTGCTCGACGCCTATCTCGCCGATCCGGGTCAGTTCAGCATATTATGGCCGTCCAACCGTCTCGTCTCGCCTCGCTTGCGGGTTTTCATCGACCACATGGCGGAAACTCTTTTTCCCAAAGCGTGACGACAAATGTCAGCCCGGAGATGCTTTCCAGCCTGGCGATGGCGCGAGACTCAGAGGTCCGGGTCGGGGAGGATTGCCTCGTCTTCGTCGTCGAGGGGCGGCAAGACATTCTCTTCGTCGAGGTCCTGCTCCTCGGAGAGCGACGGCGCCTCTTCATCTGAAACCGGATCGGCGTCGGCGTCGTTTTCGACCGCGTCCTGTCTCGGCGTGCGGTCGGGATCGAACGGCGGGCGCCGGGGTCTCGAATGTGCGATCTCTATGACTTCGAATACGGTTTGGCAGTTCGGACAGACGGGCGGCGCCCGATTGAGGTCGAAGAAGGCCTTGTTGCAACTCAGGCAGCGGCGCTTTACGCCCAGCTCGGCTCTGCTCACGCGCAATCCTTGATCGGAGCATGTTCCCAAAAGCGCGAAGCGGCTTTTCTTAAAAGAACAGCTCATCCAAACAATACATATGGCGCGTTCGCGTCTTTTTCAAATCGAACCCGCTTCTTGCGCCGCCGGCCTTCGTCCGCGAAACACACGGAGCCGTTCGAGCGAGTTCGTTTTTTTTGGAGCGCATTGCCGCAAAACCCGGAAGGCCTGCGAAAAGAACGCGCCCCAATTTTTCTATATCAGCGCGCGACCGTATCGAGCGGAGAAGACATTAGAATCCGGCGCGGATTTTGAACTTGGTGTTGTCGCACTGGACTTCGCCGACCGAGCCCTTGGACTTCTCGCCGGCCTGGCCGGTCCAAACGCAGCCGTTCTTGCCATCGGTCCGCTTATCCAGCTTGACCGTGTAGGTGGAGCCGGCGACCGTTCCCTCGAAGGTGTAGGTCAGAGGATTGCCGTTGGTGAGCTGCAGTTCGGCGGTTCCCGAGATCTTGCCGTTGGCTTCGGTCACCAGCCAGGTGCCCTGCGCAGACTTGATGCCGGAAGCGGCTTCCTCGGTGATGTTCCAGACCTGAGCGGCCATGGCCGAGCCGGTGAAGGAGACGAGCAGAGCGGCGGCGGTCAAAGTGAGCTTACGCATATGTGTATCCTAGCGTTGATGAGCGACAATGCGCTTCGCGCGATGACTCTCGCGGAAGACGAGTCGATTGAGGAGGGCTTTTGCGACAGTTTTCGGCTGTGGGTTGTCCTGCCGAGGCGCCGACGTCGAGGACATTGGCGGCGAAAGCAGGAAACGTCGATGCGTTTCTGTCCGGGCCGCCGTAAGGCTTTCCGGAGCACGACGCCGCATTATGCCGCTTCAAGATTGCATGGCGTGTTCCTCACGAGAACAACCGCTGGCGCTCCGGGGCGTCCCAAGCCCTGCCGATCGATTTTCTGGATAGGAAGGCGCCGCCAAACCGCCAGATCATGGCGCTGTGGCAAAGTCTTTCAGTCTAAAACTTCGACGTGTTCTAAATACGCCATCCTTCTCATAATTACAAGCGTCGCCATCGATGGCGCGCAGTGAGATTCATCATGCAGATCATTCGTTCCTATGGTGCCGGGCGCGTCGCCTCGGGCCGTGCTGCAGGAAGTCTCAGTGTCGTCAATGGAGATCCCGCGCGGCGTCGGCTCCACATTTCCAGGTAAAGCTTTTCGAGCGCGGCGGTATAGGCTTCGACGTCGAACAGCGGCGTGGTCAAGCGATTGAAAGCGAGTTTGCTTCGAAGTCCTGCGAGCGAATTGGGGTTGGAGGCGAGAGCGAGCGCCCGTTCAAAATAGTCGTCCTCGCAGTCGACGATCAGTTCTGGAAGTCCGATCGCGGACAAAAGGCTTCCTGCGACTCGGGAGGCGAATGTTTCGCCGGGCCATGTGATCAACGGCACGCCGGCCCACAGCGCATCGCTCGCAGTCGTATGCGCGCCATAAGGCGCCGTGTCCAATACGAGATCGGCAAGTTGAAGGCGGGCGAGATGCCGGCTCTGCGGGAGGTCGGGCGCGAAAATCAGGCGCGATGCCGCGATCCCGCGCTTTAGCGCCTCGTTGCGCAGGTTGCCTTCCGCAGCGCTGGACCCAAGGAGCCAAAGCACGCTCGCCGGCACCGCGTCGAGAAGCCGACACCAGATGTCGAATATGCCGGGCGTGAGTTTGAACGCTTGATTAAAGCAACAAAAGACGAAGCCCTCTATCGGCAAGCCGGCGGAGGCGCGGTCGGGAGCAGGATCGATCAAAACTTTGCGGCCGTGCGGCTGATAGCAGTGAGGAAGCAGGGCGAAGGTTTCCGCGTAGTCCTCTGCGGCGGAGTCCGGGGTCACGAACGAATCTGAAATTATGTAGTCGCACAGCTCCGCCCCGAGAGTGCCGGGATAGCCCAGATAGTTCACTTGCACGGGCGCCGGGCGCAAGGCGAGGATCGAAGTTCGCGTGTTTTGCGTGAAGCCTTTTAGATCGATGAGGATATGTATGCCGTCGTCGTTGATCCTGCGCGCGGCCTCGTTGTCCGAGTTGGAGCTTATGTCGTGGAAATGGTCGAAGGCGCAGGCAAGCCTTCGCCTCATCTCCCTGCCATCGTCCTTTCCGTAGGAATAGGCGTGGACCTCGAAGCGTGAGCGATCATGCGCCTCCAATGTCTCCACCAGCAGGAGCGCCGTGGCGTGATCGTGAAAATCGTTCGAAAGATATCCGAGCCTTATTTTCCCGGTTTCGCCCGCCGGAAAATCGAAGGCCAGCCGCTCTTTCTCGACGGCGGCGAGCGCCAGCCGCTTGCGCATCCAGATATCGGAACTCGCGCGGTGCTCGCGCCCCGAAACGCCCGGTTCCGACAAAAGCCAAAAGGGAGGAATGGGTTCGCCGTCAAGATCGCGCAAGCGCTCTCGAACGAAAGCTTCGCGCGTGTGAAAGTCATCCCACTCGCACATGTGGCGTGAACGATTGAAGGACCGCATCGCTTCTTTCCGACGGCTCTCGAGCCAGTCTCGTTGCAGAAGAAGGATGCAAGCCCCTCTGGAATGCAGAGAGGCGAAGCAATATCTACGCCATTTGCGATCCGCCAGAAAAAGAACGCGCTGCGCTCCTTACGTTTCAGGCGATATCCTGGGGATGAATTCGGCCGCGCTTCGTTTAACGATTGAACAGCCAGAACAGCAGGCTGAGTGCGGCGCTGATGAGCAGGGACGTGGCGATGGGTATGTAGATCCGCACATTGCCGCGCTCGATCACCATGTCTCCCGGCAGGCGCCCGAGCCCGAGGCGCTCGCCGACCAGCCATGCGAGCCCGAGCAGGATCAGCGCGATTCCAGAGAGGATGAGAAGCCTGGGCATGGGATGAAGCCAATGCGTCCTTTGTCTCTATTTCGTCAAAAATGATGGCCTCTCCAAGGGGCGTCAAGGCATTTCGGTTTTGCGAAACGCAGCCTTGAAAACCGTGCCGCCCTTGCTGCCGCCTTCGACCCGGATAGCGCCTCCGTGTCGCTCGACGATCTCCTTCACGATGGCGAGACCGAGGCCAGTGCCCGGAGTCGTCTCGCTTTTTCGCCAAAACGGCTCGAAGATCATCTCGCGCTCGCTTTCCGCGATCCCGGCGCCGTGGTCGATTACTTCGACGATTCCGCCGATCTTTACGCGAACGAAGACGGTTCCTCCTTTTGGCTCGGCGCGCACGGCGTTGTCGATCAGATTGGCGACGACGCATTCGATGGCTTGCAGATTGCCGAGCACCGTAACGTGCGGATCTTCGGTTTCAAACGCGATTCGGCGCCCGGCTTTGAAAATGAGCGGGCTGTAATCCGCCACGATCCTGCGGACCGATGTGGCGAGATCCACTTCCTGATCCAGAGGCGCCTGGCGTTCGTTCAACCGCGCAGATATCAGCAGTTGTTCGACGATGCCCTGAATGCGTCGTGCGTCCCATTTGAGCTTTGTCTTGAAATCCTGCTCCTCCGGATTTTCCAGCCGCGCGCGCAGAATAGCAACGGGTGTGCGCAACTCATGCGCGGCGTTGGCGGTATAGCGGCGCATGCGCGCAACGCCGGCGTCAAGCCGCTCCAATGCGCTGTTTACGGCGTCGACGAAGGGGCGGACCTCGCGAGGCATTCCCTCCGTGGAGATGCTCTGGTTGAGCGAGTCCATGTCGACGCGTTCGATCGTTTCCACCGCCTGCCGCATGGGCGCAAGTCCACGCCAAACCGCGATCCAGGCGACGATGGCGGAGACCAATGCAATCAAAAACAGATACAGGCTCTGGGAGACGAGTTCGTTGCGAAACGCATAAAATGGATCCGTCCAGGTGAAGACATAGCCGTTGGCGGCGATGAAGAGAGGACCGAATTCCGTGTTC
Source organism: Methylocystis heyeri (assembly GCF_004802635.2). Classification (NCBI taxonomy): domain Bacteria; kingdom Pseudomonadati; phylum Pseudomonadota; class Alphaproteobacteria; order Hyphomicrobiales; family Methylocystaceae; genus Methylocystis; species Methylocystis heyeri. The sequence continues at coordinate 1,544,463 of NZ_CP046052.1, read as the reverse complement.
CAGCGCCAGACCGATCCCATGGTTCTGGATCCCGCGGCTGAGTTGAGAAAGAAATCCATCCCGTTGATTTCGACACTCTTCACACTGCGCAGGGCCTCAGACAGCTCGCGCGAAGAGCCCGGCAAAGCCTCCTGGCTCAGCAATTTGAAGGCGGCGAATCTCAAGGTCGGAATTCGCTCCATTTCTTCCCGCAGGCCGCCGGTCGGTTCGAGACGGAGCGACCCATCGGAGGCCTTCACCACCGACTGGGCGACAAGGTCGCGTATGCGAAAATAAGAATAGGACTCCGCGTTCGAATAGCCGACCGCGCCAATCAGCCCCGCGCCGGCCAGCAGGGTCGTGACGGACCAGGCCAGCACAACGGCCAAAGATTGCATTAAGGCCAGACGCGATATGATTCGGAGCGTCAGTGAAGGGACAGGCTTCACTTTTCGACCTCGGAGATGAAATAGCCGACCCCGCGGACCATGTTGATCTCGACCCGGGCGCCCAGCTTTTCGAGGCGCGAGCGCAATCGAGATACGATAATGGTCAAAGCGTGCGATTGAACCTCGCCGTCCAGTCCCCAGATTTCCGACAGCAGGGTTTCGCGCTCGACGATTCTGCCCGCGCGACGCAGGAGTCCTTCCAGCAACGCCAGTTCCCGCTGGTGGAGAATTACGGGCTTGCCCGCAATGGAAATGTTCCTGCTGCGGAGGTCGAAGGAAAGCTCGCCTATCGTAATCGGCGGCGCCGCGTCGCCCCCCGGCCGGCGCAAGCTGGCGCGTATCCGGGCCATCATCTCGTCGAGGTCGAAGGGCTTCGTGAGATAGTCGTCGGCGCCGGCGTCGAGGCCGTTGATCCTTTCGTCCACCGCGTCGAGAGCGGTCAACACCAATACGCGACAGCCGGGCTGGCGGCGTCTGATGTCGGGGATAATCGAAAGGCCGTCGCCGTCCGGCAGCCGCCGATCCAATACGACCACGGGGTACTGCTGCGACCACAGCGCGGTCATGGCGTCTTGGAAGGTGGCGACCCGGTCGACGGCGAAGCCCGAACTTTCCATGCGCCGCCGAATTTCGTGCGCCAACTCTTCATGATCTTCAACCAGTAAAATTCGCATGGGCCGCTCCCGGCCGGCCGCCTTCCGAGGTAGCGCCAAAGGCTCTGTCACCCTGCGGGACGGGCGAGCGCTCTCGTCAACGAGCCGAGGGCGGAAGAAGGCGGGAATATCTGTTGCAGTCAAGCCACAGTAAAGGGGAATTTGCGCCAAAGCGCGAGATGAAACTTTCGTGAGAGTTCCACGTGCATTCTGTTGAGGGATTCAAAGCCTTGAGGAATGGGGCGACAGGGGCGGGCTTGCTTCCGACGGATTAGGACGGCGCCCGTGAACTGAGCGGCGGCATGAGATTGAAACCTACGGATCTCTCGAAGCATCGGATGAGAATTTTTGCCCGCGCGACCGTGGCGGGGCTCCTCTTATGCGTGTTCGCGCTGACCGGCTTGAGGAATCACCTCGTTACGAGCGTCACAGGCGATATTTCCGGGTTCGATCGCTGGACCGTCGCTACGTTGGCCTTCGTCGAAAATTGCCAGACTCATGGCGGTCAAAACGGCCCGGAGCCGCAGCGCCACGACCATTCCCAGTGTTGCGTATGTTGCGTCGCGAGTGGGCGCGATCTCGTCCTGTTCGTCGCATTGTCTCCGGAAATCGCAGACGAACGGGGTTCCGCGCATACCGACATATTTCGCGTTCACGCCTCATCGGACGATCTGAATTATGGCCCTCCCGGTTGGGGGAGCGCATGGTCTTCGCGCTCCTCCCGCCGCTTCCTGAAAGTCGAGCTTCGTTACGGGGTCGCGTAGCCTTTTTTAGATGGCTTGGACGCGACTAAGGCGCACCTTCAGGAAAGAGCACAATGTTCCGCAATGTCTTCATGCGCGGCGTTTCCGCCGGCGTAGTCTCCATCGCATTTCCCACCTTGCAGGCCAAAGCGCAAGAATCCTTGCCCGCCATCGAAATTGGGGCGCAGCAATCTGCAAGCCCGACTGGCCCGACGGACGGCCCCATTCCGGCGAACTTTTTGCCGGGCGGGCCAAATGATCCCGCGGCCTACAGCAAGCCGGATACGACCACCGCCACCAAGACCGACACCCCGATCATGCAGACTCCGTTCAGCGTGCAAATTGTGCCGCAGCAGGTGCTTCAGGATCAGCAGGTCGTCGTTCTCGATCAAGCCCTGCAAAATGTCAGCGCGGTGACTCCGGTCACAAATGGACTTTTGCAAAACGGCTATAATATACGCGGCTTCACAACCTATGAGTATTACCTCGACGGCGTGCGCGTAAACACGTTCTATACGCCGCCGTCTCGCGAGATGGCGGATATTCAGCAAGTGGAAGTGCTGAAAGGGCCGGCGTCGATTTTGTACGGACGACTGGAGCCGGGCGGGTTGGTCAATCTCGTTCCCAAGCAACCCATGAGCGAACCACATGCGGAGCTGCAGCAGCAGATCGGTTCCTATGGGTTCTACCGCACCACGCTAGATATGACCGGCCCCGTCACGACGGATCGCAGCCTGCTTTATCGTTTCGACATGGCCTATGAAAACGCGGACTCTTTCCGCGACATGGATCACAGCTACCGGATTTTCGTGGCCCCGCGACTGCGGTGGGCGCCGACGCAAGATACGCAAGTCAATTTATACGCGGAATTTTTCAATGGCCGAGACCCGGTCGATCTCGGGATTCCGACGGTCGGCAATTATCTTGCGCCGGTTCCGATTTCCCGCAGTTTCGGCGCGCCGGACAGCGCCCTGAACACCAATTCGGATCTGCGCGTCGGCTACAATTGGTCGCATAATTTCAACAAGGACTGGAAGATCACCCAGCGTTTCGACGCCAACTACCGGGATGTTCCCTCAATGGCTGTCGTGCCGCTGGGCGCCGATCCGACCAATTGCACGCTTTGGTCGTGCCCTGTGCCGAGGATCATCAACGCAAATCCAGACGTCAGGATACAAAATTATTTCGCCAGCGCCGACGTTACCGGGCGCTTCGAAACTTTGGGTCTGTCTCATGAGCTGCTGGCTGGAGCCGATTATTACAGCAACCATAGCATCGTCTCCAACCTGCTGAATTTTTCAACCGTCCCCGGCACTGATTTATTCAGTCCGGTCTACACGCCAAATCTGCGTTATCTGCTGGCGACGCCAGATACGGCGACCAGCGGCGTGACGGATCAAAGCTGGTATGGACTCTATGTCCAGGACCAACTGACGCTCCCCTATGATTTTCATATGCTGGCCGGATTCCGCTACGACAACGCGACCGCGGGCAATTATTCGCTTGCCACCATTCCGGCGCCGCCGAGCGAATCCAGTTCGTTTCAGCATGAAACTGCGCTCAAGCCGCGCTTCGGCCTGCTGTGGCAGCCGATCCCCCAGCTGAGCTTCTACGGCGACTACGTCGAAAACTTCGGATTGTCGAACCCGCAAAACCCCCTTCAATCGGTACTGCCCCCAACCAGCGCGAGGCAGTGGGAGGCCGGAGTCAAAACCGACCTGCTCGATGGCCGCTTCATGACCACGGTGGCCTGGTTCGACATCGTGAAAAACAACGTCGCCACTCCCAGTCCTGATCCGACGCTTGCTGCGCAGGGAATTCAGGTCGCGACCGGCGCGGTGAGAAACACCGGCGTGGAAATGGATTTCAAGGGTCAGGTGACCCCAGAGCTGAAGGTCATAGGCAGCTACGCCATGATCAACTCCGCCATCATTGCAGACAATGGCGGCAATGTCGGCAACCGTCTGTTTGGCGTTCCGCGGAAAAGCGGCAGCCTTTGGGCGGTTTATGAGCCCCAGGCGCATGCGTTGAAAGGATTGGCCTTCGGCGCAGGTCTCTACGGACAGACCAATGTGGAAATCGACAACGCCAACAGCTTCACCTTGCCGGGCTATATTACCGTCAACATGATGGGGCGATACAAGCTCGTTGTCGCCGGGCGCGACGTCACCTTTCAGCTCAACGTCAACAACATGCTGAATAAGGGCTATTACCTCGCCAGCGGAAGCAGCGTCGGCATATTCCCGGGCGCGCCCCGCAGCTTCCTCGGCTCGCTCAAAGTGGAGTTTTGAACCGTCTCTCTGGAGCGTGCCGGATGGGTGCGCTCCAGAGAAATTTGCGTCAATGATGATGCTCGTGCCCATGAGGCGGAGCGCCCTCGATCGCGCCCGAAGCAGGCTCGGACGAAGTCTTCCCCGCGCTGGCGTCTTCCACCTCATGGGCGACGGTTCCGGCAGGATGGTCGTAGCCGCCGGGATCGCGGTAATCGTTTGCGGACATATTCTCGCGGATTTTGATTATGGAGAACATGCCGCCCATTTCCGCCGGCCCGAACTGCCCCTGGCCCGCCATCATCGGCAGAGTGTTTGCAGGCCCCGGCATCGCCATCTCAGCCATTTCGGCCATGCCGGTCGAGCCCATCGGCATATAACCCGGGGCGAGCTTCGCCACGGCTTTGGCCAGCGCCGGTTTGGGCTTCACGCCCAGAAAATTGCGCACGCCATGGCCCATGGCGTTCATGGTGTGATGCGACTTATGGCAGTGGATCGGCCAGTCGCCGGGGTTGTCCGCCTGGAACTCGATGGCGCGAATGACTCCGACCGGCACGTCGCTGGTCGATTCCGGCCAGCGCGCGGATTCCTTCACCCATCCCCCGTCCGTGCCGGTCACTTCAAAGTGATGTCCGTGCATATGAATGGGATGATTTGTCATGGTGAGATTGGCCATGCGCAGGCGCACCCGGTCGCCGCGACGCACGGGCATGGGATCGATGCCGGGAAAAACCCGGCTGTTCCAGGTCCAGAGATTGAAGTCGGTCATCTCGGAGACATGCGGAAGAGAAGCGCCGGGATCGATGCGATAGGCGCTCATCATGAAGACGAAATCGCGGTCGACGCGCATGAAGTCCGGATCGCGCGGATGCACGACGAACATGCCCATCATGCCCATCGCCATTTGAACCATTTCGTCGGAGTGCGGATGATACATGAAGCTCCCGCTTTCCCTGGTTTCGAACTCATAGACGAAGGTTTTCCCTGGCGGGATATGCGGCTGGGTGACGCCGCCGACGCCGTCCATGCCTGCGGGCAGAAGCACGCCATGCCAATGCACCGCTGTGTGCTCCGGCAGTTTGTTGGTGACATAGATGCGGACCTTGTCGCCTTGCACGGTTTCTATCGTCGGCCCGGGCGAGGTTCCGTTATAGCCCCACAGATTCGCCTTCATGCCGGGCGCGAGCTCGCGCGTCACCGGTTCCGCGACGAGATGAAACTCCTTCCAGCCATTGTTCATCCGAAAGGGCAGGGACCAGCCGTTGAGCGTGACGACGGGTCTGTAATCCGGGCCGCTCGAGGGAGCCAAAGGCGGCTGGGTGACGACGCTGGTCATGCGCGGCGCTTCAGGAACGGCGGCGGCGCCCGCGCGCCCGCTCACGGCCGAGGCGGCCATGGCGACGGCGGACTTCACAAAAGCGCGTCTGGAGATCATCGAGCGTCTCGCTTGGGTCTTCTTCATGGCTGGTCACCTCCCGCCTCGGAAGCCGGCGCGGCGGATGCTGTCTTATCGGCAGGGTCGCGTCCGCCGCCGATCACGGCGGTCTGCAGCTCGACGTCCGCGAGCCAGAAATCCCGCTTGGCGTCGATGGCGGCGGCGGTCGCGACCATGCGGCGCCGGGCGCTGTCGATAAGGGCGAACACATCGACCAGCATCGCATTGTAACGGCGCAGCGATTCCCGGGTGATCGTCTCGTAGAGCGGAAGGATCTCGCGGGTCTGATGGCGCGCGATTTCATGGGCCGCGCGATAATTGCGATAGGCCTCGCGCGCCTGTGACCGCACATTGACCGCTTTTTCGGCGAGAAGGTTCAAGGACTCCAGCCAGCGCTGCTCGGCTTCGCGCAGGCGCGTCTCACCGAGATCGAAGATCGGAATTTCGATGACGGCGCCGACGCCGGGATCGTTGAAATTCACGCGCTCGCCGTTGACGTTTTCGCGCGTGATCTTGCCCCGCGCCGCCAATTCGAAAAGATCGACGAAGCGCGTCGATTGGGTGAGCCCGAGCGACTTCGCCAGCACTGAAAGGCGCTTTCGGGCGACCTGCAGATCAAGCCGGCGGTCGACGGCTTCGTGCTCGATAGCGGGAAGCTCGCGCGGCTGCGCTGGCGGCGCCGGAAGGGCATCGGGCAGCGTGAAAGAGAGGCTCGAACCCCACAGCCCGAGAGCGCGAATGAGCCTCTCTCGTTCGGCGAGCGCCTGCTGCCGGGCGCCCGCGAGCTGCGTCGTGACTTCGGCGTAGAAGACCTGGTTGCGCGATTGGTCGAGCTTGTTCATCGCGCCGGTCTGGCCGAGCTCGTCGGCGAATTTGGCGGCGCTCTCCGCCGCCTTCGCCGCCTGTTCGAGCGCGCGAATTTTCTCCCGCGCTCCCACGGCTCGAATCCATGCGCGGCGCGCCTCGGCGCCGGTTCGCATCGTGGCCTCGGCCGCCTCCAGCTTTGCGGCTTCGAAGCGCTCGTCTGCGATCTCGGTGCGCGCAGGCAAGGTCGCCAGAGCGAGAATGTCGGCGGCCACGGCGGCCTCGATTTCCGACGAGAGACTCCCGGCGACCCGAGAAAAGGCGATGGTGGGATTCGGCGGCAGGCTTTCACGTGCTCTCAGGGCATCCTCGACGCCGAGACGGTTATAGGCGGCCTGCAGCCCCCGGTTCGAAAGCAGCGCGACCTCGACGGCGGCCGAAGCGCTCAACGGGCGCTGCAACAGCTTCGCTGTTCGGTTCTGGGCCACGTTTGCGTCTTCCTCGGAGCGTATAGCGGTCGCCTCGCGCCCGAAGGCCTCGCGCGCGACTTCGGTTGAAGGGCCAAGGCCGCCATCGGGGGAAAAGCCGGCGCAGCCCGACAGAGCGGCGGCTAGAAAAGCGCAGACGAAGAATGGTCGAGCGCGCCGTGGCCGGCCTCCGACGGAGGCGGCATGCGCGCGAGCAAAGGAAAGCATAGGGGACTCGCAGCGATAAAATGGACATTCCGGCCGGTTCGCCGGGGCCGTTGATCGTCAGGCGAGGGTTTTGGGCGGCGGGCTCAGCTGCTCTGGACGGAAATCATCCGCCGTGACGGCCGAAGCCACAAAGGAGAGAGCAGAATAATCCGGTTGCGCCAATGCCGGGGCGGCGCCGGCGATCACGGCGATAGAGCAGGAAAAATGGCAGTCCGGCCCGCCGTGCCCGAAAGCGCCATGAGGCGCAGTCGCTCCATCCTTGCCGTCATGATGGGCGCCGGCTTCGGCATGGCCGTCTTGTTGCATCGCCAAATGGCAAGAGCTTTGCGGGGCATGGTCGAAACCCGACGCTGCAGCCGGACCGAGGAGCGCGCCAAACGCATAAAGCGCGACCGCGAATAGTGCGATCACGATGCGTGTCTTTTGGGCGATCAGTTCGGGCATTCTTTCGGAAGCTTTCGAAATCGAGAACACGAAGCATAGGGCGGGTCATCACGAGGAGCGTAAGCTCCGCGGCGATCCAGCGCGCTTCCGCTCGAACGGAATCGTTCTAGCGACAAGGACTCTTCGCTGCGCTCGCGATGACGGCGTGAGGCCGGATATTTCAGTTGGCATCGTATAGCACTCACCACAAAAAGTCGAAATCCGCTCCTCTCGGGCGCAGCGCGGCCGTCCCCGGGAGGCTGCTCTCAGCCAAGGCGCCAAAATTGCTTAATCGCTCGGGGCAGGCGCGCGGGACATCTGACACATCCCGCGTCCAAAGATTCGAAGGGGTTTGCCACCGGGGCATTGGTGAAAGGCAGAGCCGCTCGACGCGGGGGCTTTCATCCCTCACCCATCGAGGGGAGGGTGGGCGCCCCACTCCCGATCGCCTCGGATTTGGAACGAAGACGCGAAACGGAACAGGGCAGACAAGCAGATGAAAACGACCTTGATCAGAACCACCTCCGACGGCCGCGCGGTTGAAGTCATCGGAGCCTATATTTGCGTCGACCGGGACCCGGTGGCGGACCGGATCGTCGAGATCGAGACGCACCCCAACCGCAAGGCGATCCTGGCCGCCGTCCCCAACGCGACCCATATGGCCGGGCCGCTCGTGCTGACGGCGGAGGAAGCTTCGGCGGTTCGCGGCGCGCTGGCGGCGGCGGAGCCGCCGATCACCGATCCGGGCGCAATCTCCAAGCGCATCAGCGAGGCGGTCGGCAGACGCAATCGCAACGCCGGGATCGAGTAGGGCGGGGGCGTCGCACATCCGGCTCAGCGGATGTGCGACGGCGCAATGCTGCAAAGCATTGGCCTGTTCCGCTTCCTGTCTGTGAACCGGAATCTTCGATTGTTTTTTGCCCGATCGACTACAATGGCGATCGGTAGTCGTTTCCTGTGCCAAGACTTGACTGGCGCTGCCAGGCTCCAGGGCGCTACGCGGTCTGATTCAACGTGAAAGTGGGCGAGAGATCTGCGGCGAATATTCGGGGGGAACAAAGCTCAGCTTGGCTTCGTCTATCGCATTGTTGGCTCCTCCGGGGGCGGAAAGTCTTTCTTTAACGGAAGTCGAGGGTGCAGGGGACGCCCAGTTGATTTATTGAACTCGCGTTGGCGGCGCTTAAACCTTGCTTCAATATTTATCCCTTAAGAGTTCGTCATTCTATTAGCATTTGAAAGCGTCCCATGACCCTTTATGCGCTGAAGCCGCGGTTCCAGGCGCTTTTGCGGCCGATTGCGGCGCGGGCCGTCGCGCGTGGCGTCACCGCCAATCAAGTCACCGTGACGACCGCCGCGCTCTCTTGCCTGCTCGGCGCGCTCCTGGCCTGGAGCAGCCACCCCGGTCTCTTTCTCCTTCTGCCGCTTTGGCTCTTCACGCGCATGGCGCTCAACGCCATCGACGGCATGATGGCGCGCGAGTTTGGGCAAAAGTCGCGGCTCGGCGCCTATCTCAACGAAATCTGCGACGTCGTCTCCGACGCCGCCCTCATCCTGCCCTTCGCCGCTGTGACGCCCTTCGGTCCCTCGTGGATAGTCGCGGTCGCATTTCTGGCAGCTCTTTCCGAATATGCCGGCGTGATGGGGCCGCTCGCCGGGGCCAGTCGTCGCTATGACGGCCCCTTCGGCAAGAGCGACCGCGCGTTCGCCTTCGGGGCTCTCGGAGCCGCTATCGGCCTCTTCGGGCGCCTGCCAGGCTGGGCCGATTGGCTGATGCCGATCTTCGCCCTTCTGCTTATCATCACGACCGCCAATCGCATCCGTCGCGGCGTGGCCGAGGCTGAACCCCGACAGGACGCCGCATGACGCGCATTGGTGAAGACGACCGCTTCACGACCCATGACGGGGTCGAACTATTCTATCGCCGCTGGGCGGCGACGACCGAGCGGCGCCGTGGCGCAGTGGTCCTTTTCCATCGCGGTCACGAGCATGGCGCGCGCATGGCCCATCTCGTCGACGAACTCGATCTGCCCGATTTCGATTTCTACGCCTGGGACGCCCGCGGCCATGGCCTCTCGCCCGGCGCGCGCGGCCATTCGCCCTCCTTCTCCCACAGCGTGCGGGATGTCGAGACATTTGTCTCCCATATCGAGCAGGAGCATGGAGTGGCGCGCGCCGACATGGCTGTGGTCGCGCAATCGGTTGGCGCGGTTGTCGCCGCAACCTGGGCGCATGACTATGCGCCGCGGATTCGCGCGCTGGTCCTCGCGGCGCCCGCCTTTTCGGTCAAGCTCTATGTGCCCTTGGCGCGGCCGGGGCTGCAACTGCTGCGCCGCTTGCGCGGAAATTTCGACGTCAATTCCTATCTGAAGTCGCGCTTCCTCACCCATGATCCGGCAAGACGAGAAAGTTTCGACGCCGATCCGCTGATCTCGCGCGCCATTTCAGTCGATATTCTGCTTGGGCTCTATGAGGCCGGCGAGCGCGTAGCGGCGGATGCGCGAGCGATCACAATCCCGACGCAGGTTCTGGTAGCCGGCGCCGATTTCGTCGTCCGCTCGGGACCGCAACATGCGTTTTTCGTCGGGCTCGCAAGCGGCGCCAAGGAGAGAAAGATCTATCCCGGCCTCTATCACGATTTGCTGGGCGAGCGCGATCGCGCTCCCGTCATCGCCGATATTCGCCGCTTTGTGCTCGATCGCTTCGCCGAGCCGTTGGAGACGGTCGACCTTCGCTGGGCCGATCGCGTCGGCTATACGCGCGACGAAGCCGACCAGTTGGCGTCTCCACTCCCGGCGCTGTCGCTGCGCGGCCTGTGGTGGTCGGCGTATCGCGCCAATCTGAAATTGGGCGGCCTCCTCTCCGAAGGGATAAAACTGGGCCACGCCACCGGATTCGATTCCGGCTCTACTCTTGATTATGTCTATCGCGACACAGCCCAGGGCGTCGGCGTCCTCGGCCGCGCGATAGATCGCGCCTATCTGGACGCGACCGGCTGGCGCGGAATCCGGCAGCGAAAGCTCAATGTGGAAGAATTGATCCGCATTGCGCTCACCCGGCTGCGGGCGGATGGCGCGGCGGCGCGAGTGGTCGACATCGCCGCCGGCCATGGGCGCTATGTGCTGGAGGCGCTGATCTCGGGCGTCGTGCGGCCCGAGTCGATCCTGCTGCGCGATTATTCCGAGCTCAATGTCGCCGCGGGCTCGAAGCTGATCGCCGAAAAAGGGCTCGCCGACATCGCCCGCTTCGAGCGCGGCGACGCCTTCGACGGCGCGGATCTCGCCGCCCTCTCGTCCCGCCCGACCCTCGCCATCGTCTCGGGGCTCTATGAGCTCTTCCCCGATAATGCGCTGGTCGCCCGTTCGCTGGGCGGCCTCGGCCGCGCCGTGCCCCCCGGCGGATTTCTCGTCTACACCGGCCAGCCCTGGCATCCCCAGCTCGAAATGATCGCCCGCGCGCTCACGTCACACCGTGCGGGGCAGGCCTGGGTGATGCGGCGGCGGACCCAAGCGGAGATGGACCAGTTGGTCGCCGCCGCGGGATTCCGTAAGATCGAGCAGCGCATCGACCCCTGGGGCATATTCACCGTATCGCTGGCGGTGCGCGAAGCGGAGGAGGCGTGACGGCCCTCGAATCGAAGACTGAGGAACCTCGCCCTGCGCGGCCGTTCCGCGGCGCCGCCATCGCGCTCGCCGGCCTCGGGACGTTCTTCTATGCGAGCTACGGCTTCTCCAACTGGATCACTGGATTGCGGGCCGAGGTTCCCTCGGTCGTGTTCGATTGGGAAAAGGCCATCCCCTTTCTCGCCTGGACCATCATCCCCTATTGGACCACCAATATCCTCTACGCCGGATCTATGTTCCTTTGCTCCACAGAGCGGGAACTCTCCATTCACACACGCCGGCTGCTCGCCATACAGCTCGTCGCCGTCGGCTGTTTCCTCGCCTTCCCGTTGAAGGTCATCTGGACCAAGCCCGATACTTCCGGGACTTTTGGCCTTCTCTTCGAAAGCCTCGGCTCCTTCGACCGCCCGTTCAACCAGGCGCCGTCGCTGCATGTGGCTTTGACCGTGGCGCTCTCCGCGCTTTATCTGCGCTATCTGCCGCGTGCGTTCTTTGGGCCTTTCCTGGCCTGGTCGGGCCTTGTGGTGGCTTCGACCCTCACCACTTTCCAGCATCATTTCATCGATCTGCCGACCGGAGCGCTGCTCGGCTTCCTGGCCTTGTGGACCTGGCCGATGCAGGGCGCCTCGCCGCTTTCCGAAATCCGCCTCGCTGCGGCTCCGGATCGCGTCGCGCTGGCGCTCCGATATGGCCTCGGCGCGCTTCTCCTCGCCGCCATCGCGGCCCAGCTTCGAGGAGCCGCCCTGTGGCTGCTGTGGCCGGCGGCGTCGCTGCTCATGGTTTCGCTCGCTTATGGCGCGCTTGGCCCGCGCGCCTTCGCCAAAGACGTCGACGGGCGCATGAGCTTTTCCGCGCGCATCCTCTTTGCGCCCTATCTCATCGGCGTTTTCGTCAATTCGCGCCTGTGGACGCGCGGCGAGCCGCGGCGGGTGGAGGTCACAGGCGGCGTTTTCCTCGGCCGAGTTCCGGCGGCGGGCGATCTCGACGGCGTCGCCACGGTGATCGACCTTTGCGCCGAATATTCGCGGCCCCCGGGCGATGTCGTCTGGCGCGCCTTTCCGAGCCTCGATCTCGTCGCGCCTGATGTCGATCTGCTGCGCCGCGCCGCCGACGCTATTGAGACATCAGCCCGGCCCACTCTCGTCGTCTGCGCGCTCGGCTATGGCCGCAGCGTGGCGGCGCTGGCGGTATGGCTGGTTCGCTCGCAGCGCGCGAAGACGATCGCGGAAGCGCTCGATCGACTGCGGCGCGTCCGTCCGCGGCTCGCGCCGCGCCCGGCGCAGATCGCCGCAATGAAAGAGGCCGCGCATGGCTGACGGCTCAATGCCCCGGCGCAAAGCGGAAATCGGGGCGGCCCTGGCGCAGTCTGGCGCAGGTCTGCGCGCCGTCTCGCTGGCTGTGGGTCTCGCGGGCGTCGCGCTCGGCGTGATCTTCGCGAGGCTCGGGCCGTCCCGCGCCGCGGCGGCTATCTCCGTCCTCACCATCGCTCAGGCGCTTCTCACCGGCTTCGGCCAATTCCTCGGTCTGCGCAGCTCCATCGACGCAGCGCTTTTCGCTGGCCTCGCGCGCGATCCCGATCTCGCCTCCTTCGACGCCGCTATGAGCGAACTCGGCCTCTTGCCGGCAGAGAAACAGGGGCGGGCCATGGCCGCGCGCGTCGCCGGACTAAAGCGGCTTCTTCATCTTCAAGGGCTCGGGCTCGCCGCGCAGCTCACGCTCCTCGTCGCCTTGCTGGCGCCGGGAGGCCTGTGATGAAACCTCTCGCCGCCCGTGCTGCCCGACGCCTTATTGCGGGCTTCGCGCGCGCCGTCACCGGCGTCTCGGCCGATTGGCGCGGCTGCCGTCCGGAGCCGCAGCAGCGGGTCTATTTCGCCAACCACGCCAGCCATGGCGATTTCGTGCTGATCTGGACGGTGCTGCCGCCGGAGCTGCGCCGGATCACGCGGCCGGTCGCGGCGGCGGAGCTATGGGACAGGCCGGGGATCGGCGGCTTCATCGGACGCGAAGTGTTCCGGGCCGTGCCGATCGATCGGGACGCGCATCGTGCCGGCGCCGCAATGGCGGCGATGTCGACGGCGCTCAATGAGGGCGCCTCGCTGATCCTCTTTCCCGAGGGCACGCGCAACACGGGAGAAGAGCCGCTCCTGCCGCTGCGATCGGGCCTCTTTCACCTCGCCAAGGCCTTTCCGCACATCGATTTCGTGCCGGTGTGGATCGACAATATCTCCCGGGTTATGCCCAAAGGCGAATTCCTGCCCATCCCGCTTCTTTGCAGCGTCACCTTCGGCGAGCCGCTCGCTATCGATCCGGCGGAGGAGCGCTCCGCATTTCTCGAACGCGCGCGCGGCGCTCTGCTCGCACTGAAGCCGGAGGCTCTCGTCGAGTGACCGCGATAACCGATTTCCTCGCTGCGCAACATCCGGCAGTATGGCTCTTTCTCGGCGTCGGGGCCATTCTCGTCGTCGCCACTGCGATCGGCCAGGCGCTCGCCCGCCGCGCCGGCGGGGAGCCGTCGCCGACGATCGACAATCTCAACCAGCGCATCGCCGCGTGGTGGGTGATGGTGGCGGTGATTGGACTTGCTTTCCTGTTCGGGCGCGGCGGCGTGATCCTGCTTTTCGCCTTCGCCTCTTTCGGCGCGCTACGCGAGTTCGTCACGCTCACCCCGACCCGGCGCGGCGATCATTGGGCTCTCGCCTCGGTTTTCTTTCTGCTTATACCGGCCCAATATTGGCTCGTCTGGGATCAATGGTACGGGCTCTATTCGATTTTCCTGCCGGTCTACGGATTCTTGTTCCTGCCCATCGTCGCGGCGCTGCGCGGCGACACCACGCATTTCCTGCGGCGCGTCGCCTTTTTGCAATGGGGGATGATGATCTGCATCTTTTTCCCATCGCATGTGCCGGCGCTCCTCACTCTCGACATCCCGGGCTATGAAGGAAAGGGGCTGCTCCTGATCGCTTTCCTTGTGATCGTGGTGCAGGGTTCCGATGTGCTGCAATATGTCTTCGGCAAGCTGTTCGGGCGACACAAGGTGGCGCCCAATCTGTCGCCGTCGAAGACCTGGGAGGGGCTCATCGGCGGCGTCGCGAGCGCCACGCTGCTGGGCTCCGCATTATGGTGGATCACGCCCTTCTCGCCGCTCGCCGCCGCCGGCATGGCTCTGGTCATCTGCGGGCTCGGATTCTTCGGGGGGCTGGTGATGTCGGCGATCAAACGCGATCGCGGCGTCAAGGATTGGGGCCAAATGATCCGCGGCCATGGCGGGATGCTAGATCGACTCGACAGCGTGATTTTCGCGGCCCCGATCTACTTTCATCTGACGCGCTTTTGGTATTCGCCTTGAGGCGATCGATTGCGCCCTATTAAATTAGGGCCCAGACTCATAACCAATAGCTGACAGTGGCAGCGAGGCAAACGGCGGCGAGGAAATTGACGGCGTTTCTGTCGTAGCGCGTCGCCACGCGTCTAAAATCCTTCAAACGGCAGAACATGCGCTCGATGGCGTTGCGGTTTCGATAGAGGAGCGGCGAAAAGCAGTTCTTCCATTTGCGGTTGGCCTTGGGCGGAATATTCGGCAGTGCGCCGCCGTCCTCGATCCTACGGCGGATGGCGTTGCTGTCGTATCCCTTGTCGCCGTGGAGGACTTCGCAAGGCGGAAGATGGGCAAGAAGTTCCGCGCCCGCTGTGCAATCGGCGACGTTTCCGGCTGTGAGCATGAAAGCTATGGGTCGACATTGCGCGTCGGTCAGCGCGTGGATTTTCGTTGTGCGTCCACCGCGCGAGCGGCCGATGGCCTGATTTTTCTCCCCCCTTTGCCGCCGCTGGCCGAGCGATGCGCTTTCACCGCCGAGGAGTCGATGAGAACTTCCGTCGGCGGCCCGCCGGCTTGAGCGAGTGCATGGAACAAGTCGACCCAGACGCCCTTGGCGGCCCAACGGACATAGCGATTATAAAGTGTCTTTTTGGGCCCGTATTCCGGCGGTGCGTCGACCCAGCGCCCGCCGGATTTGAGCACTTGGACGATGCCGCTGATGACCCTGCGGTCGTCGACCCGCGCCTTGCCGCGCGTGTCAGTGAGAAGATGTGGCGCAATCTTCGAAAACTGCGCATCTGTCAGCCAGAATTGTTCGGGAATCATCGGCGCTTCCTTTCGGAAGCCCTGAATCACAACCCGCTCTTTACGCCAAGCACTTTATGGGTCTGGACCCTAATGGCTTTTTCAAACGGTTTCGCTTTGATCGGAACGCCAACAGGTAACGAAGAAGGGTGGGCCTGAAAGCGGAGTAGCGCGCCGCGTTCCGCTTTCCATTTCTTGCGCGCTCGAAACGGGACATCGATGGCGGCAAACTGGGCATCGCCTTGGTCGGGGGCGGTGCGCGGGGAGACGGCCTCAGGTGATGGGGATTCCTCCTCCACAAAGGTCCGCGACCGGGGCGAGGATTGATCGGGATTCCGTGCTATAAGCTTTCCCCCCAACGCTACGCGGTGTGGACGGCGCACCGGGAGAGGTGCAGGCTGTGCGGCGGCACGGTGTCTCCCTCGTCGTCATCGCAAACACAAGACTCAGAGGCTGTGCGCTCACGGATTGCCCGACATCAACTCGATGAGCCCGCTCATTCGTTGATGTTCTCGATATAGGCGAAGCGATAGTCTCCGTTCTTTTCGAGAAGCCCGAATATCACCCCATTGCAGTCGACGCCCCAGTCGCCGGGCTTGGTTCCCGCTTCAAGCTTGCCTTTAGCCAGGCATTCGCGGAAGTTTTCCGTGAAGATGGCTTTGAACTTGCTCGCCAGGGCCTTTTTGGAGACGATGTTGCCGCCCCCGAGATCGTTCGAGACGATGGGGAACCTCGATACGGAGGCAACAATCTCGACGTCTTTCTGCGCGACCCCTTCCAAGAAAATGCGCCAAACCTCCTGCGCCTTCGCCGGCGCCTCCCCCGCGAAGGCCGCCGAATGGGCGCTCAGCATCGCGAGCATCATCACGCCATAAGCAAAAATGCGCATTGATTACTCCTTAATAAAAGCGGTCCAGACAATCGGGCTCCGCCCTATCTGCCTTCGGCAGTCGACCTCCCCACGCAGGGTTATCGAATTCACACATCTCTCAAGTCGTCAGCCCCGTCGTGCCCGGACTTCAGTGGAATTGGATGAAGGGAAGAACCATGGAACGTGGGGCGCATCCCTCCCCCTTGCGGGGAGGGCGGAGCGCGCAGCGCGACGGGTGGGGGGATAAATGACGAAAATTGCGCCAGAAAGTCAGCCCACCCCGCCGCTTCGCGGCGACCCTCCCCGTCAAGGGGAGGGATAGCGCCCTTCGCCCAATCGCGCGGGGCCGGCCCGACCAAGACGGTCTCCAGGAAATATGTGATTCCCTTAGCCACGCAGGGTGAGGTAGGGGGCTCCATATCAAATGTTTCTTTGCTTCACTCGATCGCCTCGGATCTCACACGTCCAGATTCGCCACGTTCAGCGCGTTTTCCGTGATGAATTCGCGGCGGGGCTCCACGATGTCGCCCATCAGCTTGACGAAGATGTCGTCGGCTTCGACGAGGTCCTTGATCTTCACCTGCAGCAGCGAGCGTGCATCGCGGTCGAGCGTCGTCTCCCAAAGCTGATCGGCGTTCATTTCGCCGAGGCCTTTGTAGCGCTGGATGGCGAGGCCCTTGCGTCCCTGCGCGTTCATCGCCTCGTAAAGCGCGATCGGCCCCGAGACCGGGGATTCGTCGCCGCGCCGCACCAGCTTCGCCTCGCCGGCGAAGATTTCGCGCAACTCCTGCGCCCGCTCGTTGAGCTTGCGCGCTTCGCTCGAACTCAGCAGCGAAGCGTCCAGCAGCGAGACATGCTCGACGCCGCGCAGCGTGCGTCGGAATATGTAGCCGCCTTCTCGCGGAGCGCCGCGCCAGCCGCGCTCGGTCTCTTCCGCGATGGCGTTGAGACGGTCCGCCACTTTGTTGGCGAGTTCCTGCGCCTGCGCCTCGTCGGCCGGCGGCGGCTGAAGCGCGTCGGCCATCGCCGCCTGTTCGACCGCCGTTTGGTCGTAGCGCGAATGCAGGCTCAGCGCGAGATAACGGAAGGCGCGCGCGTCCTCCAGAACCTTGCGCAGATCGGCGCCGGCGCGATCCTCGCCCGAGACGCTGCGCAGCACGGCGCCGTCGAGCAGCGCGTCGATGAGATAATCCTCCAGCGCGCGCTCGTCCTTGAGATATTGGGTCGACTTGCCTTTGGTGACCTTATAGAGCGGCGCCTGCGCGATGTAGACATGGCCGCGTTCGATCAGCTCCGGCATCTGCCGATAGAAGAAGGTCAGGATCAGCGTTCTGATATGGGCGCCGTCGACGTCGGCGTCGGTCATGATGATGATCTTGTGATAGCGCAGCTTCTCGATATTGAATTCGTCGCGGCCGATGCCGGCGCCGAGCGCGGTGATCAGCGTTCCGATCTGTTCATTGCCGAGCAATTTGTCGAAACGCGCGCGTTCGACGTTGAGGATCTTGCCGCGCAGCGGAAGCACCGCCTGGAACTCGCGGTTGCGTCCCTGTTTGGCGGTGCCGCCGGCCGAGTCGCCCTCCACGATGAAGAGTTCGGATTTGGCCGGATCGCGCTCCTGGCAGTCGGCGAGCTTGCCCGGCAGATTGGCGACGTCGAGCGCGCCCTTGCGGCGCGTGAGATCGCGCGCCTTGCGCGCCGCTTCGCGCGCTGCAGCGGCTTCCGCGGCCTTGGCGACGACGGTCTTGGCGTCGTTGGGGTGCTCTTCGAGCCATTGCCCCAGGATTTCGTTGACGACGTTCTCGACCGCCGGACGCACTTCCGAGGACACCAGCTTGTCCTTGGTCTGCGACGAGAATTTCGGGTCCGGCACCTTGACCGAAACCACGCAGGTCAGGCCTTCGCGGCAGTCGTCGCCGGAAAGATCGACCTTTTCGCGCTTGGCGATTCCAGAGCTTTCGGCATAGCCGGTGACCTGGCGCGTCAGCGCGGCGCGAAAGCCGGCGAGATGGGCGCCGCCGTCGCGCTGGGGAATGTTGTTGGTGAAGACCAGCACATTCTCGTGATAGCTGTCGTTCCACCATAGCGCGACTTCCACGGCGATATGGTCGCGCTTGCCCGCGATCATGATCGGCGCGCCGATCAGCGGCGCCTTGGCGCGGTCGAGCCACCGCACGAAAGCTTCCAGCCCGCCTTCGTAATAGAGCTCCTCGCTCTTGATTTCGGCGTGGCGCGCGTCGGTGAGGATGATGCGGACGCCGGAGTTGAGAAATGCGAGTTCCCGCAGCCGGTGCTCGATGGTCGCATAGTCGAACTCGACCATGGTGAAGGTTGCGGAGGAGGGCAGGAAGGTGACTTCCGTGCCGCGCTTGGGCTTGTCGCCCTCCAGAGGCGCGGGCCCGGTGACGACGAGATCGGCCACGGCGTCGCCATTGGCGAACTCCATGAAATGCTCTTTGCCGTCGCGCCAGATGCGCAGCTTGAGCCATACCGAAAGCGCATTGACCACGGAGACGCCGACGCCGTGCAGGCCGCCAGAGACCTTGTAGGAGTTCTGGTCGAATTTCCCGCCCGCATGGAGCTGGGTCATGATGACCTGCGCCGCCGAAACCTTTTCTTCCTCGTGGATTCCGGTGGGAATGCCGCGTCCGTTGTCGATCACGGTGCAGGAGCCGTCGGCGTTGAGCGTGACGCTCACCCGGGTCGCGTGGCCGGCCAGCGCCTCGTCGATGGCGTTGTCGACGACCTCATAGACCATGTGGTGAAGGCCGGTCCCGTCGTCGGTGTCGCCGATATACATGCCCGGGCGCTTGCGCACCGCGTCGAGGCCGCGCAAAACCTTGATCGAGCCGGCGCCATAATCTTCGCCGTTGGGGAGGTCGGTGTCGGTCATTCTTCTCTGGGTTTCCGAGGGCGGCGGCGGCCGCGATTCGATCCGGTCATTCTATGCGAAAATGGCTCCCGATGGCGCCATAATCGCCGGTTTTCCAAGCGGCTCCGCGTTTCCCGGCCGGCTTTCGCGAAAAACGCACAGCAACTTATAGAAGCATTACAACGCTTCTTAAACCGGCGACGTGCCAGAGTTTCCCACGGGCGGCTTGATTTTCCGAGATTTGAACGCATGACGGAAAAGCGATTGATGTCCTGCCGGGGCCGTGACGAGCTGCGCGGCTTCGAAGAACGGGACCATGGCGTATTCGCGGCCAAGCTCATGGAGCATCTGGCGGTGGCGGCCTTTGTCATCGACCGGTCCAGCCGCGTGCTGATCTGGAACAAGGCCCTGGAGCGCCTTACCGGCGTCCCGGCCGGCGAGATGATCGGCCGGACCGATTACTGGCGGGCTTTTTACGCCGAACAGCGCCCTTGCCTCGTCGATCTTCTGCTCGCCGGCGATTTTTCCAGGGCCGGAGATCTTTACGAGGCCTGGTCCGATCCCGACGTCAATCCGGGCGGATTATGCGCGGAAAACTGGTGTCTCATGCCGCGGGCGGGCCGAAAATGCTATCTCGCCTTCGACGTCGGGCCGATCTTCGACGAGTCCGGGGACGTCATCGCGGTCGTCGAAACCCTGCGCGATCTGACCGCTCATAAGCGCATGGAGGCCGAGCTGGAGGATCTGGCGGGGCGCGACGCGCTGACGTCGATCGCGAATCGCAGAACTTTCGACAACAGGCTCGGCGAGGAATGGCGACGCTGCAGGCGGATGGCCCAGCCTTTGTCCCTGCTGGCGATAGATGTCGATTATTTCAAGCAATACAATGACGCTTACGGCCATCTCCAGGGCGACGAATGCCTCAAGCGCGTCGCCGGTTGCCTGCAAGGAGAGGCGTTGCGCGGAGGCGACCTCGCTGCGCGCCTCGGCGGCGAGGAATTCAGCATCATTCTCCCTCAGACGCCGAACTCCGGCGCCCTCGCCGTGGCCGAAAGGATTCGCAAGTCCCTGCGCGCCGCCCGGCTGATGCATGGTTCGTCGCCGATATCCCAATATGTCACCGTCAGCATCGGCGTCGTGACCACGACGGACGAGTCCGCGGTCATGGAGCTCAACGAGTTGGTAGCCATGGCCGACGCCGCCCTTTATTGCGCCAAAAGACGAGGGCGCGACTGCGTGGTGAGCTTCTCGGAAGACTGCTGCGACGCGGATCGTCTTTATCTCAGCCGATAGGCGGAATGGCAGGCGGCGCAGTTTTCAGTCACCTTCGCCAGCGCCTTCAGCGCGGGTTTGGGGTCGCCGCCGGGCTGCATCTTGGCGGCTTCCGCGGCGAAATCGCTGGCCGATTCATGCATGGCGTAGCCGATCGCCCGCATCTCCTCCGGCATGACTTGAGACATCATTGAAGCCATATGCGTCATATGGTCTTCTTCGCTTCCCGTCCGCTTCGCGGGCTTCACGCAGGCCGCGGCCGCCGGCGATTCCAGCCCAAGCCGCTCCCGGGCGACCCGGCTCGCCTTCGGGCCGTCGCCTTCGCCGAGCGCGGCCAGGATATCTCCGAGCGCCTCGAAATGCGACCTCATGTTCATAAGCATATGCTTGCGCATCGGCTCAGGAAAATCGAGCTGCTGGCGGTCGTCCGTCGGCATGGGCGCGTGCTCGTGCTGCTGGGCGGCGACGCTGACGGCTCCAAGGACCAGGATCCCTGTGGCAGCTATCAATATCGGCGTCGGCTTCATTGGTTCTCCTTACTCGGTTCTCGCGCACGAGCCGAGCCGGAGTCTTCGGTCGGACGTTCGTCTTTAGACATACACTTTAAATGGTGAGCCGCTAAGCAAGCAGGCTGAGGGGAATCGTCGCAGTGGCCGGCGCGTTTCCTTTGATGGAGAGGCGGCGATGGACATGAAGGCGGAGGCGGC
Source organism: Methylocystis heyeri (assembly GCF_004802635.2). Taxonomy (NCBI): domain Bacteria; kingdom Pseudomonadati; phylum Pseudomonadota; class Alphaproteobacteria; order Hyphomicrobiales; family Methylocystaceae; genus Methylocystis; species Methylocystis heyeri. The sequence continues at coordinate 1,523,550 of NZ_CP046052.1, read as the reverse complement.
CAGGCTCGAGGACCGGCTGCTGGCGTGGCGCGACAGGCTGATCGCCGATCCCGGCTTTCAGCAATGGAGCCTGCGCAATCCGTTGACGCGGGCGATAGCGCGGCGCAGGGGCCGGGCCATGCTCGATCTCTGCGCGGGCTTCGTCTATTCGCAGACGCTTTTCGCCTGCGTGCGCCTGCGCCTGTTCGAAATCCTGAAGGAAGGGCCTCTGACCGGCGAACAGCTCGCCCAAAGGCTCGATCTGTCCGTCGCCGCCGCCCGGCGGCTTCTCGATGCGGCCTCATCTCTGGGGCTGGCCGAGCGGCGCGGTTCGGACCGCTACGGTCTCGGGCAATTGGGCGCGGCCCTGATCGGCAACCCGCCGGCGATGGCTCTGATCGAACATCAGCAGATGCTTTACGAAGATCTCGCCGATCCGGTTGCGCTTCTGCGCGGTTCTCGCAAATCGCGCCTCGCCGATTACTGGCCCTATTCGGCGTCGGATCGTCCCAGCGCGCTGGGTGGGGAAGCCGTCGCCGCCTATAGCGCGCTGATGGCGGCGTCTCAGCCGATGGTCGCGGAAGAGGCGCTTGCGGTCTACCCCATCCGCCGGCATCGCCGGCTCATGGACGTCGGCGGAGGCGAGGGCGTCTTTCTGGCGCAGGCCGCGGCGAGAGCTCCCGGGCTGGAACTCGCCCTTTTCGATCTGCCCGCAGTGACGGAGCGGGCCAGAGCGCATTTGGACGGGCTGGGCCTGCTCGCACGCATGGAAATCTTTGGCGGAGATTTCCTGAGGGACCCGTTGCCTCCGGGAGCCGACGTCATATCCCTGGTGCGCATCGTCCATGATCACGACGACGACAGCGCCCTCGCTCTGCTGGGCAATGTCCGTCGCGCTCTGCCGCCCGGAGGGACGCTGCTGATCGTCGAGGCTGTTTCGGGCCAGAAGGCCGTCGAGCCTCTGGACGCCTATTATGGTTTTTACACGCTGGCGATGGGGCGCGGCGAGCCGCGGACTTTCGAGGAAATAAGCGAGTTGCTGCGGGCCGCCGGCTTCTCCGGCGCAAGATTGATCGAAACCAGAATGCCGGTGGCGGCGAGCGTGATCGTCTCGACGGCGGCCTGAGCGGGCCGCGGTCGCGCCTTCGGCGAAGAGCTCTCAGCGGAGCGTCCGGGTTAGAGGCGCGTCGACTCGTCGACCTGGCCGGCCTGGAACGGCTTGGTGAATTCTCCCGCGAAGCCTCCGGGGAAATGACGGACGACCACCGCGGGCGTCGTTCCCACCACCACCTGGCTTCCCAAGGGAGGCGTCACTTCGGTTTCGATGCCGACGCCCGAAAGGGAAATGTCGAGGATCTTGACGATGAACTCGCGTCCATCGGCCAGCCTGAGGTTCGCGCGCCGCATCAGCGGCACGACGCGCTCATGCCGACGGTCTTCGGGAAGGCCGACGGCGTGGCGGTTGGCGAACCAGGTCAACTGATCGGCGAGTTTGTCCCGCTTCAGCGCCGGCAAATTCATCGACATCGCAAAACCCGCTCCGTCGACGCGGGTGGCGACGCCGGCGAAGCGGCCGAGTTCGTCGAGATAGACGATGACCTTTTCGCCGACATTCGGCTTGGCCGGCCCGAAAAGCAGCATGTCCCCAGGCGACATTTCCACCGTCTGGCAGGCATATTCGCTTTTTGATTCCAGCATATATCTGCCGAAGAGAGTAACGGGGACGCTCTGAAACCTCGGGGCTTCGAAGTCCTCGAAATGGTTCTGGAGCTGGAGTGTCATGCGCCGCCATCCAGGACTTGGAGAAAATCTTGTCTGGCGGCGAGACTAAAAGTCAGCGCTTAACAACGGATTACGTTGGCTAGAAAAGATTGGATTCAATTCCGGATTTGCCTCCCTGATACACGACGAATCTCGGCGTACGGACTCCTGCCGCCGCGATCCTCGACGCTCCCGGACGCGTCGCCATGGCCTGCTGCGCCTCCTCGGTTCTGATGACGCGCATCGAGACGAAATTGAGCGGAGGGGCGGCCTGGCCCGCGGGCCAATTGCATTGGTCGCGCGAAGAAAGAGCGCCGAGGACGCGGGAATGTGTCTTGCCGAAGTGGCGCAAGGGCAGCAGAAGCAGCTCGAAATTCATATCCCTTTGCGGAAGGGCGGGCGACGCCAGCGGCCTGGGGACCCGCACTCCGGCGACCACCGGCGCAACCCCGTCGATCACCGTGAATATCGTCGCCGCGACGTTCAGGCGGTCTTCGAGCCGCCACAGCTCGAGGAAGGATTCGCCCTTCTGTTCGGACTGCCGCAGCGCGTTGATCCGGGTGCCGCAGAGCCTGATGGGAAAGACGCCGGCAGAGTCGGTTTCGAGGATGAAGCTGTCGGCGAGGACATGCCTGATCGCGGCGGGGTCTATGTCGCCGCGCTCGGGGGCGGCGCGCGCTCCCCGCAGTTCGTTCCAATAGGCGAACAGGTCCTTGCTGACCGGATGTCTCATCTTGTGCCTCGCTGCTCCCTACGGGCCAGAGTTGCTTCGCTTCGGCACGCCGACAGGCGCGTCCGAGCTCCCCGGAAGATTAATTGCAGTCCACGTGCCATGGCGGGGCGGGATTAACCTTTTCGAAAGGCTTTCGTTGCGCCGAGGGCCATCACATGATTTCCTGCGACTGTTCCTGAAGCGCTTTCGCGCAATGCTCCGATCGTGGCGGCTCTTCACGGAAACTGCGTAACGCCTGCCTGAATGTCCTGCTATCCGGGTGCGTGCGGCTTGAAAAAAAGCCGGAAGGAAACGGCCGTGATGCTCCAGCGCGGCCGAGCCTCGGACTCGGAGGAAAATGCAACATGGAACGCGCCTGCGAAGCGATTTCGCCGGCCGGGCGCGTTCCAAGACGGCGGGTGAAAATCCTGCGGCTGTGCTAGATTGGATCAGCGGCCCTCGCCCGAGGGCGCGGCGGTTAATGACTTGGCTAGGAGACGGCGTGAACCGGGAGAGGATCGTTAATCTGCCGGGCGTCGTCAGCGCCCTCATCGCCGTTCTGGTTGCGATTGAAATTGCCGGCGACATTTTCCCGCAGTCCATCGGCCGGACGCTGATGGTCTACGGCTCCTTCATTCCCGCGCGCATTACTTTTCTTTTTGCGCCGAACCGCTTCTTCAAGGCCCTGGAGGGGGTGGACATCGACGGCGACGAGCTGGCGTCTTTCCTGAACACCACGGGCGACGCCTGGTGGACTCCGCTCAGCTACGCTTTTCTCCACGCGAACTGGACTCATCTCGGCGTGAACTGCCTGACGCTGGCGGCCTTCGGCGCCCCTGTCGCGCGGCGGCTCGGAACCGTTCGCTTCATCGCCTTTTTCGCCATCACGGCGGTGGCGGGCGCGGCGGCCCATCTTGTCGCGCACCCGTTCGATCTTGCGCCGGTGGTCGGGGCCTCGGCTGCGATTTCCGGCGCCATGGGCGGCATCGTGCGCTTCGCCTTCGCCCATGGCGAGGCTTTGGGCGAGCGGGAGCCCTATGGGGCGCCGCAGACGCGGGAAGCTCGCAAGTCCCTCTCTCTGACCCGGGTCCTGGCCAATCGGCGCGCCGCCTTTTTCGTATTTACGTGGATCGCGGTGAATCTTTTCTTCGGCGTGGCGGCGCAGCCGCCGGGCGGGACCGGCGTGATCGCGTGGGAAGCGCACATGGGTGGATTTCTCGCCGGCCTGCTGCTGTTCGGCTTGTTCGACGCCACAGGCAGGCGCCCGTCGACCAGCGGCGGCTAGCTAGCGCGTTTCCTGCCGAAGCGGACGCCGGCTCGGCGGGAAACGCCTCAACACAAAACTTGGAGCGTCTTCTTGTTTCCGTGAAGCATGAAGCGCTCTAGCTTTCCGTGACAGTCTCGGGAACCGGGATGTGCTGGAAGACGTTCGGGAGGGCCCGCTTCGTCGCGGCCCGCCCGAGGGCGATGAGATAGTCCGCCTTGTGAAAGTCGAACATCCCGACGTCGTCCATGCGCGCGTTGATGGTCGCATCGGGGGGGTCCCCGGCCAGCCGCGAGCGCAAAATGCGGTCCTGGATGATATTGAAGGCGTCGATCATCGCCGTCGCGACATTGGGAGCGTCTCCCGGGCGCCGGTCGAAGTAGCGCGGCAGAAGCCTGTCTTCTATTCCCGCCCCCGGCCGATCCGCAAAAGGCCCTTTGGTTCCTGCTTCGCTGGGCTGCGCGGAGGCCGATTGGTTGGGGATCACTTTCGAGCGGTACATCGTGTCGGCGGCGATATTCACCGCGATGACGAAGTCGGCTCCGAGAGCGCGGCAAACCGTGACCGGCACCGGATTCACCAGCGCTCCGTCGAAAAGATAGCGGTCGCCGATGCGCACCGGCTCGAACACGCCCGGCAGGGCGTAAGAGGCGCGGATCGCCAGCGACAGCGGGCCATGCTGGAGCCAGACTTCATGGCCGGCGCCGACCTCGGTTGCAACCGCGGCAAAAGGGATCGGCAAATCCTCGATCATGACGCCGCTCAGCTCCTGGTCGAGCGCGCCCCTCAAACGGTCGCCGCCGATCAGGCTCATGCCCGAGAAGGAGAGATCCATCATCGCGAAGACCCGCCGCTTGGTGAGCGATCGCGCAAAATTCTCGATCTGGTCGAGCTTGCCCGCCGCATAGCAGCCGCCGACCACCGCCCCTATGGAGGTGCCCGCCACTATGTCCGGCCTGATGCCGTTGTCGGCCAGCTCCCGAAGCACGCCGATATGGGACCAGCCGCGCGCAGCGCCCGCGCCGAGCGCCAGGCCGATTTTCGGCCGCCGGGCTTTCTCCGGGGCGCCGTCCTCTTCTTTCGCCTCCGAGGGCTGCGTAAAGACCGCGGCCCCGCGGTCGCTCGACATGTCGAAACTCTTCCGCATTATCGAAAACATGGAGCTGCTCCTGCGCGCGTCTCCCGTCTCTGAACCGAATCGCGTCCCACCCTCGCATTCTTATCTGGGATACAAGCCTGCGCTCCGAAAGTGGTGGATGTGTTAACGGCGGTCTGCCGGGGTCATTAACGCAAAAAAACCAGGCGCCGGCCGTCGCCTCGCTCGAGGCGGCGATAAAAACAGGATTTGCGTCCGGTATGGCAGGCCTTGCCGTCCCCGCCGGGCTCGACCTCGAGCAGCAGGGCGTCCTGGTCGCAATCGACGCCGAGCGACACCACGCGCTGAACCTGGCCGGAGGTGTCTCCTTTACGCCAGAGCGATTGACGGGAGCGGGACCAGTAATGAGCGTCGCCGGTCTCGATCGTCTTATCGAGCGCGAGCCTGTTCATATAAGCGACCATGAGCACCTCGCGGCTGGCCGAATCGATCGTCACGCAAACGATCAGGCCGTTGGCGTCGAAGCGGGGGGCGAATTCCGCTCCCTCTTCCAGCTCGTGCTTATGGTCGGGCGCCCCTTTGGGGCTGTCGGACAGGCTCACTCGCTCGGCTCTCTCAACCGGGGCGCGCATTTCGCGCGGCGCTCGTTCGCTCCAGGGATTTGAGCCGGAAAACGGCGCCCGCCTCGCCATCTGCTTAGGGCGTTTTTCGAAGTCGGGCAAGGGGAGCGGAATTGCCGACCGCCAGCAGGGCGCCGGCGGTCGAGGATTAGACGTGCGGGAGGGTCTTCATTTCGTAAGCGCGGCGGGGGTGATCGTGGTGATCCCCGGCGTCGTCACTCCGGCCGTGGCGCACCCCGAGGCCGATTGGGTGAAGTTGATCACCGCGGTTCCGTTGGCGGTGAAGCTGTTCACCACCAGCATCGCGCAGTTCTCGGCGCTGCTTTGCGTATTGCCGTTGAGGGTCAGATCCGTGTGGGGCATGTAGACCACCCCGTCGAACCCGAAGGTGGCTCCCGGCCCCCAGGTGTCGTCCTCGTCGACGCCCCAGGTTGCGCTGACGCCGCTGGTCAAGGCGGGATCGACGAAAACCGCTATTCCCTGCCACGGGTTGCTTGCGCTGGTCGGAGCCTCGACGGTCAGCGTCGCAGCCTGTCCCTGTCCCGTGGGGAAGGTGATCTGGTGATTGGCGCTGTTGCTGCCGGTGAGGACGAAAGCGGCCTGCGAGGCCGTGACATTGGCGTATTTGCCGACGTTCAGGTTGCCGTTTTCGATCACGAACACGGAGTTGGACGGCAGGCTTCCCGTGCCGGACAGGTTGAGATCGCCGCAGACATGATATTCGGTGTAGCTCGACTTGCGCACAACGACGAGATCCGGGTCGCTCGGGATAGCACCCCCTACCGTCCAGTTCACGGCGTTGTTGGCGCCGCCGCAGACCGTCGTGATGGCCGACGCGCGGGAGGCGTAAGTGTCGATCCAGCCCGAGGTCGGTCCCGGATGGGTGCAGCTCGACACGGAGCCCACCGCCACCGAAGCGTTCGCCCCGCCGCCATGGCCGTTGCAGTTCATGCTCGTGTTCGAGACGATGTTGCAGCCGGCGAGATTCCAGCTCGGCGCCCCGTTGAGAACCAGCGAGTATGTGGTGGTGGAGAGGTTGGCGCCGAGCGTGACCAGGCAATAGCCGACCCCCGGAGCGGTCGTCGTGGACGGGAAACCGGCGCTGCTCGTCGCGGCGATGTTCATACTCTGCAACCCGAGCAGGCGCGTGAAGGCGACAGGGAGCTGTATCGAGGCGGTTCCGGTGATGCCCGCGCCGCTGGTGTTGAAAGTGACATTCACATTGCCCCACCGACCGTCGTTCGGCGTGTTCGAACTGAACACGCTCTGGGCGGCGGCGAGGTTGCTGGAACTGGCCGACGCGCCTGCGAGAACGGCGCTGTCGAGGGCATCCTGCAGCTGCAATTTCGCTCTTGCGGCTCGACTGTAGTCGATCGTGACGCCGAGCATCAGCATCATCGGAATCAGGATGATTCCGAAGGTCACTCCGACAACGCCCGATTGCGAACGCACGAAGAGTCTTGTTCCACAGGCGATGCGCCTGCGGAGGGTCACCACGCTTGCCTTCATGTCTTGGCCCATCAAAAAATTGTTCGGGGACATGAGTTTAAGAGTAGCGAGGCGAGACTGACCTTTTGTTTAACAAAATACCGTCAAACTTAAATTCGTTACACTGCGGTAATGATTGGGACGCGCCGCCCGGCACGGGCAACGTGGGGTTGTGTCATCGAACTCATAGGGTTGGCTTAAACCCCGATCGCCGACTCCGCGGCGGGCGAATGCAAAAATTCTGGTTTAGAGGTGGTTGCCGGTCTTAGAGCGGTCGGGGGCGAGGGGAGACGCCGCAGGAGGTTTTCGGTCGCGGCGATTGGGCGGCCGGGATAAGGAACCGCGCGGGCGCGACCACGCCGCGCCCGTCGGTCCAACGCGCTCAGCGCCCGCCGCGCAACAGGGTGTAGAAATGCGCCTGTTCGCTGGGGTTGTCTCTGAATGAGCCGGAAAACTGCACGGTGACGGTGGAGGCGCCCTGTTTCAGAACGCCGCGCATCGACATGCACATATGTTCCGCCTCGACCAGCACCGCGACGCCTCTGGGGTTGAGTTCGGTCTCGATGGTGGAGGCGATCTGCGCCGTCATCGCTTCCTGCGTCTGGAGGCGCTTGGCGAAGACATCGACAAGCCGCGCCAGCTTGGAGAGCCCGACCACGCCGTCGGTCGGGTAATAGGCGATATGGGCCTTGCCGACGAAGGGCACCATATGGTGCTCGCAGTGCGAGAAGAACGGGATGTCGCGCACGAGCACGAGGTCGTCGTAGCCCTCGACCTCGGCGAAGACGCGTTCGAGCACTTCCCTCGGATCCTGGCGATAGCCGCTGAAAAGCTCCTCATAGGCTTTGACGACTCTCGCCGGGGTTTCGAGCAACCCTTCGCGTTCCGGATTATCGCCGGCCCAGCGCAGCAGGACGCGCACGGCCTCCTCGGCTTCCTCGCGGCTGGGTTTGCCATTGGCGGAGGTAACGACTCTTTCAGGGCGAGATATCAAGGACTTAACCACGTCATCCATGTGGCGCCTCCGATTTGGCGGTGGGTTGCCCGAGCCTCGCGGCCCCGGCGTAGGCCAGCCCGCGAACGCCAGTGTTGAAATCCGTCGCGGTCGGCGCGACGACGGAACGGTGAATGCTCACGCGAGGGATGCTCCCTTCCCCAGGCCGCCGAGTGGCGACCGGAAGTCCCAGTTTGCGCCGAAATGTCGGAGAATCAACAAGAGCCGCAACCCGTCGCGCGAATTTCCATACTTTGGGGCGAAGGTCGCAACTTTCGGGCCGGCGCCGCCATGAGCCACAGCGGTATCGCGTGGATCGTTCCGACCCTATATAATGGCCCCCACAGGTAAAGGTAAGCCCTGCGGCCGGTCTTTCTTCCCATGCTCGACTCCGTATACAACAAACGCATCCTCGAACTCGCGGCGGACATCCCGCGCCTCGGCCGGCTGGAAAGCCCGCAGGCCAGCGCGACGGCCTATTCCCGGCTCTGCGGTTCGACCATCACCGTGGATCTCACGCTGCGCGAGGGCAGGGTGGTCGAATACGCCCAGGAGCTGAAGGCCTGCGCCCTCGGCCAGGCCTCGGCTTCGATCATGGGCCGACTCGTCGTCGGCGCGACCCCGCAGGAGCTGCGCGAGATTCGCGAGGCCATGCGCAAGATGCTCAAGGAGAACGGCCCGCCGCCCGGCGGCAGATGGGCCGATCTCGCCGTGCTGGAGCCCGTGCGGGATTACAAAGCCCGCCACGCCTCCACGCTGCTGCCCTTCGACGCCGTCGTGGATGCGCTCGGCAAGATCGAAGCGGCTTCGGCGGAAGCTTGATCTGCGGCAGGGGAGCGGACACGCGCCCTCAGACTGAGGGGTTAAAATCCGCTTCACCCGACCGCCTGCCGCATATAGCGGTCGATTATTGCGTTATGAGGCGGCAGACCTAATCTGGCCCGATGACGCATCCCGCGATTCGAATCATCGGCATCGACCCCGGCCTTCGCAACACAGGCTGGGGCATCGTCGACGCGCAGGGAGCGCGGCTTTCCTTCGTCGCCTCGGGCTGTATTCATTCCGACGGCGCGAGCCCGATGGGCGTGCGGCTGCGGCAATTGCACGAGGGGCTGCGCGAGGTCATAGAGACCCATGCGCCGGACGAGGCCGCGGTGGAGGAGACCTTCGTCAACCGCGATCCGCAATCGGCGCTGAAGCTCGGGCAGGCGCGCGGCGTCGCCCTCTCGGTTCCGGCTCTCGCGGGACTCGATGTCGAGGAATACGCAGCCAATCTGGTCAAGAAGACCGTGGTCGGCAACGGCCACGCCGACAAGGCGCAGATTGCGATGATGGTGCGGGTGCTGCTGCCGGCGAGCTTCGCCGCAAGCAAGGACGCGGCCGACGCGCTGGCGGTGGCGATCTGCCACGCCCAGCATCGGGGCGCGCGTCTTCTCGCGCGCAAGCTGGCGTGAGGCTGAAAAAATGATCGGCAAACTCAAGGGCGTCGTGGACAGTTTCGGAGAGGATTGGGTCATCCTCGACGTGCACGGCGTCGGCTATGTGGTCTCCTGTTCGGTCCGCACGCTCCAGAACCTGCCGCGTCCCGGCGAGGCGGCGGCGCTCGCGATAGAGACGCAGGTGCGGGAAGATTCCATAAGGCTGTTCGGCTTCCTTCAGGAGGCCGAGCGCGAGTGGTTCCGCCTGCTGCAGAGCGTGCAGGGTGTCGGGGCCAAGGTCGCGCTGGCGATTTTGTCGATCCTCTCGCCCGACGAACTCTCCGGCGCCATCGCGATGCAGGACAAGGCGATGGTTTCGCGCGCGCCCGGCGTCGGACCCAAACTCGCGGCGCGCATCGTCGCCGAGCTCAAGGACAAGGCTCCGGTTTTCGGCTCGGTCGATATGACGGCGGCGCGTATTGCGGGCGCGGACGCCGCCGCCGAGCCCGGCGCGGTGCAGGACGCGATTTCCGCCCTGTGCAATCTCGGCTACGCCCGCCCGCAGGCGGCGGCGGCCGTGGCCGCCAGCGTCAAGGCGCTGGGGGAGGGCGCCGACGCTTCGGCGCTGATCCGGCGCGGGCTGAAGGAGCTGGCGAAGTAAAGACCGGCTCGATGGCCGCGAGCATCCACCGCGCGCGGCGGGCCGTGGCGGGGTCATCGCCGTCAATTCGCTTTTTCAAATCCTGGCGCAGCGAGGGCGTCGCTATTCTGCGCGCGAGGCGGCAATAACGCTGAAATTCCTGCGAAGCGCGCTGGTCGACGACCCCGAGCACAACGGCGCGCAGGCGTTCCGCGCGCTCCTCCGACAAGGGCATTCTCTTGACGAGGCGGAGGACGTCGGCCTTCACATAGCCTGAGCGAAAAAACATCGGATCGGCTTCGAGAAACTCGATCGCCGTCTCCAGCGCCGCTTCGTCTCCTTTGGTCAGCGGGCGTTCACGCAGCGAGACGCCGCAATGAACGGCGTAATAGCGCGATATTCGCCGCAGCCGGTTGATTTGTTCCCAGAATCGGGGCGGGAAGGCGGCCTCCAGCGCCGCGTTAAAATCCGAGATTGCGCCTTTCCAGGCGGTGATGCTTTTTTCCGTCGCCTCCTGCAGAAAGGCTTCATGAATCTTGCGCCGCGCCGCCTCGACTTCTGCAGCGCGCCCAGCGTAATCGAACTCTGTCATGGTCTTGCCCGCCTCGTGCGGGCCAGGTGATTATTGCGCCCGTCAGGCGCGTTCAATAGTTATCACCAATCGGAGCCTTTGCCCTCGCCGTCAAGGCGCTGGAGGGCGCCGGCGCTTCGGCGCTGATCCGGCGCGGCCTCTCCTTTGCTTGGTTGCGGCGCAATGAAGCCAAGGCGACATCCGCGAGCGTCGGAGGTCGATGGAGCCTCCCTCATGCAACGTCGCCGGCTCGGCGCAACCGGTCTTTCCTGCGTTCCGCTGGCGCTGGGCTGCCATGTTTTCGGCTGGACGGCGGACCGCGCCGCTTCCTGGTCGATTCTCGACGCTTTCGTCGATCGCGGCGGTTCGCTCATCGACACGGCCGACACCTATTCGACCTGGGTTCCCGGCCATTGCGGCGGCGAGTCCGAAAGCATCATCGGCGATTGGTTGAAGGCGAGCGGAAAGCGCGACAGGGTCCTCATTGCGACCAAGCTCGGCGGCGATATGCCGGGGGTCGGCCGAGGCCTCTCGAAAGCCCATATTCTGCGTTCGGCCGAGGATTCGCTGCGCCGGCTCAAAACCGACTGCATCGATCTTTATCAGGCTCATTTCGACGACGCCTTCACGCCGCTCGAAGAAACGCTGGAGGCTTTCTCGACGCTGGTGAAGTCGGGCAAGGCGCGCGCGATCGGCTGTTCCAATTATTCGGCCCCGCGTCTCGCGGAAGCGCTTCGGATCGCCCGCGCCTCCGGCCTGCCGCATTATGGGGTGGTTCAGCCGCATTACAGCCTCGTCACCCGAGGCTTCTATGAGGGCGGTCTGGAACGGCTTTGCGTCGCCGAGAATCTCGGCGTCATTCCCTTTCGGCCTCTGGAGGCCGGTTTCCTCACCGGGAAATATCGCTCTCTCGACGATGTGAAGCGCGCGGCGCGCGGCGCGGTCGTCGCCCGCATTCTGGACGACCGCAGCCTTGATATTCTGCGCGAAACGGAGGCGGCGGCGCGGCGTCTGGGCGCCAGTCCTGCGCAGATCGCCCTCGCTTGGCTGCTGACCCGCCCGGCCGTCGCCGCGCCGATCGTCAGTTTCACAAGTCTCGAGCAGCTCGAAGAGGCCTTCGGCTCCCTGAAGGTGACGCTCGACGCCCGGACGCTGGCCCGCCTCGAACTCATCAGCGCCTGAAAAGCAGGCGCGGTTGCCCGCAATAACGCTTTGCAGCGCCGCGTGATGCGGCCCCTCCTTTGCATGTTGTTCGCAGTGCAACAGGAGCGTGTTCGATGCCGATCAAACCGGAAGAGATTCAGCCCGGCAAATGCTATCGCAGCAAGGGCGGCGAAATAAACTCTGAAAAATACACGATCATCAGCGTCACGCGCGGTATCGTCACCTATCAGAGTTGGACCACCGATGCGAGCCGGCTCTCGCTGCGCACCAATGTCGGCGCCAAAGCGCTCGCCGAGGTGATCTATAAGGAAATTCCTTGCCCCTCCCGTGAATCCTGACGCGCGGACTGCGAAACAGTCGCGCGGGATGATCCCTTTTTTCCACTACCGCGAATCCGAATTCTTGCTATCTTGAGGTGAGCAGTCTTCCTATGGTTGCGTCGACTGCGCGAGGATGTCGAGATGCGGGCGACGAGGCTGTTGACGGCTATGGTGCTGGGGCTCCTGGCGGGAGCCTGCGCGACGACCACTCCGGCCGAACAACGGGCGGCCGACGAAAATCGGTGCCAGTCCTTCGGCTTTCGACGCGGGACCGATCCTTTTTCCAAATGCCTGCTCGATCTCGACATGAACCGGGCCGCCGACCGGCGCGCAGATCTCTACGGCTATCCCTATGGTCCGGGTTGGGGCTGGGGGCCGGGTTGGAGACGCTGGTAGGGCGCTGCGGAGTTCCAAACTGAGGACGTCGGTTCGCGCGAAAAGCAAAATTCGTCTGCGCTGATTGGGTGGAGCCAGCCAGGAGTTGCTTTGGGGCGAGGATAGGCCCCAACGGGCTCGCCGTCGTTGTCGACGCGGGCAGCCTGCCATTCTCCGCTATGCCTGTTGGATCGCGCCGGCCACTGGCGTGCGTTTCTCCGAGGCCTGATACTCTTCGCATTGAGGCGGCTCCGCGAGGGACCGCTTTCCGAAGGGCGCTCGATTGTTGACAGGGGCCGCTCTCGCGTTAGGATTACGAAAGTCGATATCGGTTATCGTAATGGACCATAAGCACCTTTATGCCGGCCTCATAAGGCTTCATGTGCTCCACCATGCCGTGAAAGAGCCGATCTACGGTCTCGCCATGATCGAGGAGCTGCAACGCCATGGCTATAAAATCAGCGCCGGAACGCTTTACCCGATCCTCCACGGTCTTGAACGCAAGGGCTATCTGACGTCGACCGAAGAGCGCAGCGGCGGCTCGGCGCGCCGCGTCTATCGAGCGACCCCAGCCGGAGCCGAGGCGTTCTCGGCCGCCAAACTCAAGGTGCGGGAACTCTTCGGGGAGTTGTTCGAAGACGAAGAACCTCTCTCGTCCACATTCGAGGAAAGGAAACGCCCGTGACTGAATTCGCCGAGGCGCGCCGCCGCATCGTCATCGCCGCGGGGGCCGGACTCCTGCTGGCGGGGGCCGACGCCAAAATCGCCCGAGTCGCCGAACATACCGAGCCAGAGAAGAAAAACGACGGAGACGAAAAAGAAGTCGGAGCGGTCGAAGATTTGATGCGCGAGCACGGCGTCATCCGCCGCGCGATCCTCGTTTATCGCAATATAGCTTCAAAGCTGCGCGCAAAGCCCGCGAGCGTCGATCCCGATCTGCTCCGCCGCACGGCGACCTTGTTCAGGACATTCGGCGAAGACTATCACGAGAAAAAACTCGAAGAGACGCATATTTTCCCGACCATCAAAAAAGCCGGCGGGCCTGCCGCCGCCTATGTCGATGTTCTGATCGCCCAGCACCAGCGGGGGCGGGAGCTGACGGATTTCGTTCTCGCCAAGGCAGGCAAAGGCTCGATCGCAGCCAGCGACGCCGAGGCGCTGGCGGGCGTCCTGGATGGTTTCGAACTCATGTACGCGCATCACGCCGTGCGTGAGGACACTATTGTCTTTCCGGCATGGAAGGACGCCCTCTTGGCTCATCAGCTCGATGAAATCGGGGACTTGTTCGAGGAGATCGAGCGCCAGCAGTTCGGCAAGGACGGCTTCGAGGACGCCGTTGCGCAGATCGCGCAGATCGAGCAGGCGCTCGGGATCGCCGATATCGCGCAATTCACGCCGCCGCCGCCGCCGAAGGGATAGTGGTTCATGAAAGCCGGTAGAGCGGTGGCGCCTTCCCGGCGGGAGGGCGCCTTTCTGGAAGTGTTCGCGGCGTTTCTGCGCCTCGGCGTCACGAGCTTCGGCGGACCGATCGCCCATCTCGGCTATTTCCGCTCCGAATTCGTCGAGCGCCGCAAATGGCTGGATGAGGCCTCCTACACCGACATCATAGCGCTTTGTCAGTTTCTGCCGGGGCCCGCGAGCAGTCAGGTCGGAATTATTCTCGGCATGCTCCGTGGCGGCATTGCAGGCGCGCTCGCGGCATGGGTCGGCTTCACCGCGCCTTCGGCGATCGCCCTCATCGCCTTCGCTTACGGCGTCGGGGCGCTCGGCGATCTATCGCAGGTGGCCTGGCTGCACGGTCTCAAGATCGTGGCGGTCGCGGTGGTCGCGCAAGCGGTCTGGGGCATGGCGCGCAACCTCTGTCCGGATCGTGAGCGGGCGACGATGGCTGTGGCGGCGACGCTGCTGACATTGGCGGTTCCGTCGGCCCTCGGCCAGATCGGCGCCATATTGGCGGGTGGCGCGATCGGCCGGCTCCTGCTTCCGGGGTCGAGCAAGGAGGCCGGCGCTCCGCTCGCTATTCCCGTCGGCCGCGGGATGGCCATCGCCTCCATCGCGCTGTTCGTTGCTCTGCTTTTCGGGCTGCCGGCGCTGGCGGAAGCGACCGCCGACCGCACCATCGCGCTGATCAGCAGTTTTTATCGCGCGGGCTCGCTCGTTTTCGGCGGCGGGCATGTGGTGCTGCCGCTGCTGCAGCAGGCCGTCGTTCCGCGCGGCTGGATCGACAACGACGCCTTTCTGGCCGGCTATGGCGCGGCGCAAGCCGTTCCCGGTCCGCTGTTCGCCTTCGCGGCCTATCTCGGGACCGCGATGAAATCTGCCCCCAATGGCTGGATCGGAGGCCTCGTCTGCCTCGCGGCGATCTATCTGCCGTCTTTCCTTCTCCTGATCGGGGCTTTGCCATTTTGGGGCGAGCTACGTCATCGCGCAGGGGTTCAATCGGCGCTCAAGGGCGTAAACGCGACCGTCGTCGGGGTTTTGCTTGGGGCGCTCTACACGCCGGTCTGGACCAGCGCGATTTTCTCTCCCGCAGATTTCGGCCTCGGCGTTCTCGCCTTCCTGCTGCTCGTGTTCTGGCGGGCGCCGCCCTGGGCGGTGGTGGTTTTCGGCGCGCTCGGCGCCACCGTTCTCGCAATGGTCAAATAGCGCCGGCCTGATCTCATCCGCGGTAATGAGCCACATTGCGCTTGGCTTCGGGTCCCCGTTCATATTCTGCGACTGCAGGAAAAGCCGTCCTTGCACTTGACCCGCGTCGGCGGGCGCTAGATCGCGAAGCAGGAGCTTTTCGCTCTCAAAATCAAACGCCAGGGGAAACGCAATGAACAAGCCGGAGCTTCGCGTCTCGCGCGCCGCGCCCTTCAGGGAGCGCTATGGGAATTTTATCGGCGGCAAATTCGTGGAGCCGGTCGGAGGGCGTTACTTCGATAATCTTTCCCCGATCACGGGCGGAAAAATCTGCGAGGTGGCGCGCTCGCAGAAAGAAGACATCGAACTCGCCCTCGACGCCGCTCATGCGGCGCGCGAAGCCTGGGGCAAGGCGAGCCCGGCGGAACGCGCCAATGCGCTGATCGCCGTCGCCCAAAAGATGCAGGACAATCTCGACCTGCTCGCGCTGGCCGAAACCTGGGACAACGGCAAGCCGATCCGCGAGACCACTCTGGCCGACGTGCCGCTGGCGATCGACCATTTCCGCTATTTCGCCGGCGCCGTGCGGGCGCAGGAGGGCGGCGTCAGCGAGATCGACAGCGACACCATCGCCTATCATTTCCATGAGCCGCTCGGCGTCGTCGGCCAGATCATCCCCTGGAATTTCCCGCTGCTGATGGCGGTGTGGAAGCTCGCCCCGGCGCTCGCCGCCGGCAATTGCGTGGTGATGAAGCCGGCCGAGCAGACCCCGGCGAGCATCATGGTCCTGATGGAGCTGATCGGCGATCTGCTGCCGCCGGGCGTGATCAATGTCGTCAACGGCTTTGGCCTCGAGGCCGGCAAGCCGTTGGCCTCCAGCCCGCGCATCGCCAAGATCGCCTTCACCGGCGAGACCACGACGGGCCGGCTGATCATGCAATACGCCAGCGAGAACCTCATTCCGGTGACGCTGGAGCTCGGCGGAAAATCGCCCAATATCTTCTTTGCCGACGTCATGGCCGAAGACGACGATTTCCTCGACAAGGCGATCGAGGGCTTTGTGATGTTCGCCTTCAACCAGGGCGAGGTCTGCACCTGTCCGAGCCGCGCGCTCATCGAGGAGTCGATCTACGAGCGCTTCATCGAGCGCGCCTTGCAGCGCGTGAAGGCGATCAAGCAGGGTGACCCGCTCGATCCCTCGACGATGATCGGCGCCCAGGCCTCGAACGACCAGCTCGAAAAAATCCTGAGCTACATCCAGATCGGAGCCCAGGAGGGCGCCGAGCTTCTGATCGGCGGCGCGCGCAACGATCTTCCGGGGGACCTCGCGGGCGGTTTTTATGTCCAGCCCACCGTGCTGCGCGGCCACAACAAGATGCGCGTGTTCCAGGAGGAGATTTTCGGTCCGGTGCTCGCGGTCGCGACATTCAAGAACGACGACGAAGCGCTGCGGATCGCGAACGACACGCTCTATGGCCTCGGCGCCGGAGTCTGGAGCCGCGACATCAACCGCTGTTACAGATTCGGCCGCGCCATCCAGGCCGGCCGCGTCTGGACCAATTGCTATCACGCCTATCCGGCTCATGCGGCTTTCGGCGGCTACAAGCAATCAGGCATCGGCCGCGAGAACCACAAGATGATGCTGGAACATTACCAGCAGACCAAAAACATTCTGGTCAGCTATAATCCAAAGAAGGTCGGCTTCTTCTAAAAAAACATGGAGCGCGGGGTCGCCCGCGCTCCATCCGGAGCGCTTTACTCGTCGTTCTGGGCGTTTAATTCATCCAGCGGTATCACGGTCGGCCTGCCGTAGGATTTCGACTTTCGCAGCCTCACGCCGGCGCCCTGGCCGTCTTCGTCGACGAAGATCACGCCGCCGGTCTCGAGCGCGCGTTTCAGCGCGAGAACGGTCGCCGTTTGCGGCATTGAATATCTGTCTTCGAAACGTTCGATGGTTTCCTTGTCGATATGCGCGGCTTCGGCGAGGGCTTGCCTCGTCCAGTCGAGCAATCCGCGTCCGGCGCGGCATTGCGCGGGAGTCATCTGATGTCTCCTTCGCGTAGGGACGCCGCACGCCGCGGCGTCCACGACGCCTTGAAATGAAAATTTGCAAAATTAAATGGCGCAGCCAGAGCGCTCAGCAAGTCGGCGATGCCGCGGCGCATTTGCCCGAAAGCCGGCAGGATTTCTCTGCGCTTCGTTCAATACTTACCCCGCACGCGCTTGATGCGGGGATTGTTGTCTATAATTTTACGAATTAGTGTTGCTGTTTATCACGCCGCGTTTAGGCTTGGGCCAGAACGCAAATGTCTCGGTCGATTCTGAAGGGTGTTTTAGCGCGCTTTTTGCTTAGAACCGGTTCCTGCTTTTCACAGCGCGCTTGATGCCCGTTGCGGTTTCTTGAGGAGGCGATCATGCTTGAGCTGCTTTACATCGCTCGTCTCGACTATCTCGCCAGAGACAGCGCCAGACGAGAAACCGAGGCCCCTCGCTCCGCCGTCCAGCCGCGCGGGGATGATTTCCTCGCCCAGTTCGAGCGTGCTTCCGCGGCCCGTCGCAAGGCCCGCAAAAGTCACGCGATCGCCAATGGCCGCACGCCCTTCGACCCGCATTGAAACCGCAAAGCGCGGGCTCCGCGGCCTATCGCCCGTCTCGCCTGATGCGCCAAAGCGCGGCGATGAAGAGTCCCTTGGCGAAAGGAAGCGTGAGCAGCGTCGCGCCGATGGTGACGGCTGCGAGAATCGCGAATTCCGTTCCGTAGGACAGTGAACCATCCCGCTCCAGGAGCCACAGGAGCGGGATCACGATATGCGCCACGATCCCGATCGTGAGCCAGGCGGGCCCGTCGTCCGCGTCGAGCCCCAGAAAGCTTTCGCCGCAGGCGTCGCAGGCGTCTTTTCTCTTCAGATAGCTCGAAAACAGCTTGCCCTCGCCGCAGCGGGGGCAGGTGAGCTTTGCGCCCTTCCAAAGCGTCTCGGCCAGGCCGGGCGCTGCGACGGTCGTGTTCTGCTCTGACAAAGCCGGTTTCTCCTTCGCGGCGGCGCGGCGCAATGCGGCGTGAAGGCGCTTATACCGCCGCCTGTTTACGATCGCCATAAGGGCCGATCGAAACAGTCTGCGTTGCGCGCCCGCGACCCGGAGCTCCAGTCAGATGAACATTCCCGCAAAAGGGTCGTTCCGGGTCCGTGACGGGCTCGAGTTGCAGACCGGACGCAACGACGCCAGCAGGTTTTCCAGCGCTTCAGCGCCTAAGGGTTTGACGAAATGATGGTCGAAACCGGCTTCTGCGGTCCGCCGGCGAGCTTCGTCGTGACCCCATGCCGTCAATGCGGCGAGCACGAGATTTTTCCCTTCCGGCATTTGTCGAATGCGGCGCGCGGTTTCGCAGCCGTCCATGCCGGGCATGCCGATGTCCATGACGACCATATGCGGCTTGAACTCGAGGATCATCGCCAGCGCCGTTTCGCCGTCGTAGACGGCTCGTGCGTCCGCCCCCAGGCAGCGCCAGAGAAGCGTTTGTGAGTCGGCGACATCCGGATCGTCGTCAACCTGCAAAATCCTGCAGTTGAGATCGCAGTGGCGGCATTCACGCCCCATCAGAGGCCTCGCTTTGCTTTTTGCTTTTCGATTTGAGACCCATTGCAGCTAAGGAATGATCGAAAAAGAGGCTATACGCGTAAATACCTAACGCCTAAGATTGAGACGTGGCGGACGCTTGGGCGCCGCGAGCGCAAAAAGCAGTTGGGTGTTTCAAACAAAGATTTGTGTGACAGCAAGGCCCCCGTGGGCGCGGCAAAATGCCGCTGGGCGACCGGCTCGCCGAAGACCCTTCGAAGGGTGGCGGCTTCCCTTCGCGGCGCTACACTGAGAGTGCGTCCGGCTTAAACGCAGTCGAACGCGCTCCGAATCTGATTGACCGAGCATGTCCCCAGAAACCGCTTCGCACGTTCCGGGAACATGCTCTAGCGCTTGAGCTTTTGCGGCGCGGGAAAGGGCAGGGATTTCGCGCGGACTGCTATTGCCCGTTGAATTTATGGCGGTCTCGACAGGATTCGAACCTGTGACCTTCGGTTTAGGAAACCGCTGCTCTATCCTGCTGAGCTACGAGACCCGCTATTCATGTCTAGCCAAGGAGCGTATTTTTGCAAGGTTTTCTGTTTAGAATCTTTTTTCCGCCCGCCTGGAGATCCTGCGATGTTCGACTCCGTCCGCTTGCCTCATAGCCTTGATAAGCAACAGTTTGAAGAGGTTAGCGAGCAGTTGCGGGAGAAGCTGCTCGACGCGCAATTCGAGCTTCAGCAGCGCAAAAAGAAAACCATCCTGCTGGTCATCAACGGTTCGGACGGCGCCGGCAAGGGCGAGGTGCTCAACCGGCTCTACGAGTGGCTGGACGACCATTATCTCGAAACGCTCTCCTATGGCGAGCCGACCGACGAAGAGCGGGAGCGCCCGCTCGAATGGCGCTATTGGCGGGACATGCCGGGCTACGGCCGCATCGGGCTGGTGCTGGGCTCATGGCATCACCGCGCGCTGCTGCTGCGGGCCACGGGAAAGACCGGCCGCGACGGCTTCCAGGCGGCGCTCGAGGAAATCAATCGCGCCGAGGAAATGCTGTCCCAGGAAGGCGTGATCGTCGTCAAGGTCCTGCTTTTCATGGAGCAGGAAAAAGCCCACCGCCGCCTCACGAAAATAAGGAAGACCAGCGGCGCCCTGCGCCGCGCCACGGTCATCGAATGGGAGGACACGCTCAAGGGCAAGGAACGCCAACGCCTGACGCGAGCGGCGCTGGATATGGTGGAGAGAACTTCCACCGGCTATGCGCCCTGGGCGGTCATCGCCGCCGACGATGCGCGCTATCGCGACGCCGCCGTGGCCGATCTTCTGCTGCAGGCGCTGGAGCGCGCCAATGTCGAGACCGCTCCCGCGGCGCAGGCCGTTCCTCGCGATCCGGCCTCGCTCGTCGCTCTGCCTCGCTCCAGCCTGGTTGGCTCGCTGGACATGACGCAACGCGCCGACCCCGAGAGCTATTCCGACGAATTGGCCCGGCTTCAGAGCCGCATCACCGAACTGACCACCGGAAGAAAATTCCAGAAGCGGGGCCTCGTGCTGCTTTTCGAGGGCAATGACGCTGCGGGCAAGGGCGGGGCCATCCGCCGCGTGCGCGCCGCGCTGGACCCGCGCCAGTTCCGCGTCAACGGGGTCGCCGCCCCGACCGACGAGGAGCGGGCGCGTCCATATCTCTGGCGCTTCTGGCGCAATATTCCGCGAATCGGCCATGTCTCCATCTTCGATCGCAGCTGGTATGGACGCGTTCTGGTCGAACGGGTCGAGGGCCTGTGTTCGCGGGAGGACTGGATGCGGGCCTATCAGGAGATCAATGATTTCGAGCATCAGCTCGACCGGGCGCGGCTGAGCGTGGTGAAATTCTGGCTGGCCATCACTCAGGAAGAGCAGCTCAGGCGGTTCGAAGACCGTGAGGCGCGGCCCACCAAAAGATACAAGATCACCAAGGAAGACTGGCGCAACCGGGAAAAATGGGGGCTCTACGAAGAAGCCGCCAATGACATGATCGACCGCACCAGCTCACAGCGCGCGCCTTGGACCCTGGTCGAGGCCAACGACAAGAAATTCGCGCGGCTGAAGGTGTTGCAGACGATCGTCGACCGGCTCGAAGCCGAACTATAGGAGGGGTGGCCCGCGATCAGGCGGCCGCGAGAGTCACTCTGTTGCGGCCGGTCGTCTTGGAATTATAGAGCGCCTTGTCCGCGCGCCTCAGCAGCGCGTCCGGATTGGCGTCCGCGCCGCGCTCGGCGAGGCCCACCGAGATCGTGACGGGGATCGAGTTTCCCTTGGCGTCGATCAGGAATTGCTCCATCTCCACCGCCGCGCGGACTCTTTCGGCCACTTTGCCCGCGACGGCGAGAGAGGTGTCCGGCATCACGATGACGAACTCCTCGCCGCCCAGCCGGCAAACCAGATCGGCGCTGCGCACCACGCGCCGGATGCGCTGGGCGAGGCCTTTCAGCACCTCGTCGCCGGCGTCGTGGCCGTAGGTGTCGTTGACCGATTTGAAGTGGTCGACGTCGAGAATCATCAGCGACAGCGGACGTCCGTTCTGCGCCGCCTGATCCAGCTCGCTCGAAAGGTGGGTTTCGAGGTAGCGCCGGTTGTGCAGCCCCGTCAGCGCATCGACGATGGCGAGCTCGAAAGCGGCCTGGACATTCTCCCGCAACGTGTCGGCGTAGCGCTTGCGGCGCAACTGGGTGCGGACGCGGGCCAGCAGCTCGTTGCGGTCGATCGGGCGCAGAATATAGTCGTTCACGCCGAGATCGAGGCCGCGCAAGATCCTCGCCCGTTCTTCTTCTTCGGCGACGAGGAGGATGGGCAGCGCTCTGGTGCGCTCCAGCGAGCGCAGCTGGCTGCAAAGGCGCAGGGCGTCGAAATTGGCGAGAGCCAGTCCGACGATCACCATGTCGAAATCGCCTTCGGCCGCGCGAATGAGCGCGTCCTGCGGCACCCTCTCCACCTCGACCTCATGCACGCCCTCCAGGGCGGCGACGATGCGTTCGGCTGAACTGGCGCGATCTTCGACCAGCAGGATACGGCCGTTGTCGCCTGCGTTGGCGCGGACCAGATCGGCCGCGTCCTTGAGGCCGAGATTGGCGGAGGTGATGACTCGGGCGCGCAGTTCGTCGAGCATCACTTTGAGACGCGACAAGGATCGCACGCGAGCGATGAGCGCGATCTCGTCGACGGGTTTGGTCAGGAAATCGTCGGCTCCGGCTTCGAGGCCGCGCACGCGGTCGGCGGGCTGGTCGAGGGCGGTCACCATCACCACGGGCAGGTGGACGGTCGCCGGATCGGCCTTCAATCTGCGGCAAACTTCAAAGCCGTCCATACCCGGCATCATGACGTCCAGGAGAACGATGTCGCAGCGCCCCTGGCGGCACAGGTCGAGCGCCTCAAATCCGTTGGTCGCGGATATCACGTCGAAATATTCGGCCGTCAGCCGGGCTTCCAACAATTTGATGTTGGGAAGCAGATCGTCGACGATGAGCACACGCGCGGTCATGGTGCTTCGATCCTCTTACCTGTCAGCAAGAAATGAGTTAACCGTCTCTAGGAACTTGGCTACGGATATGGGTTTCGAAAGGTAAGCTTCACAGCCGCCCTGCCGGATTTTTTCCTCGTCGCCCTTCATCGCGAAAGCCGTGATGGCGATGACCGGAATGGTCCGCAGGTTCTCGTCGTCCTTGATCCATCGCGTGACTTCGAGTCCCGAGACCTCGGGCAGCTGGATATCCATCAAAATGAGATCGGGTCGGTGCTCCCGGGCGAGGTTGATGGCTTCGACGCCGCTCTTCGTCCGCAGGGTGACGTGGCCGTTTCTCTCCAACAGGTCGTTGAAGAGTTTCATGTTGAGTTCGTTATCCTCTACGATGAGGACGGTTTTCGCCATGGCGAGCGACTTTTCTTTCAACTGTGGATACATCTCGAACGTGTCCGATGGGCGCCCGAGGCCCTACGGCTACCTTTGTTGAGTTCGTGGTGTAAAGGAGGAAGATTGATGAAATGAGAATGGCAAACGATATTAGTACTCCCCACAGCTCCAGGTCCCGCGCCCTTCCCACTCGCGAAGAGGCGGAAACCCTCGGTTTGCAGGCGCTCGCCTTTCTGGTCGAGGAGAACGATCGAATTGAAAGGTTTCTGCGGCTGACCGGCGTCGACGCCGGCGACCTTCCGGCCTTGGCCCCACAGCCTTTGTTTCTGCTTGCGGTTCTGGACCATCTCGCCGGCCACGAAGCGCTGCTTCTCGAGTTCGCGCGTATTTCGAATGTCGCGCCGGAACTCATATCTCATGCGCGCCGCGCCCTGGGCGGGGGCGACCCGTCGTAGGGATCGCGGCGGGAGTCTGCCGGCTTTTGGGGGATGCGCTCGACCCCTGGAGCGATTGCGCGCCGGGCGCGCCTCAGGGCTTCACCGCGAAGCGGGCGGGGCAGGGCGATTCGCTCTTTCCCGCTGCGCTTCGGGCGCAAAGGCGGCGGCGCGAATGCTCGCGCGGATATCGTCCCGAGGCCGGTCAACCGGCCGCGGGAACGTCGGCGTCCCGCCAATCGAAGGTGACGACCTTGCCGTTCTCGACGGCGAGGGCGAGGCGACCGCGTTTGAGTTCGATGGCCTTTTCGCCGAAGATGATCCGGCGCCAGCCTCGCAACGCGCTCACGTCGGCGTTGTCGTCGTTGGCGATGGCTTCGAGATCGTCGACGGTGGCGATCATCTTGGCCGCCACCCCGGTTTCCTCGGCGACCTGGCGCAGCAGCACCTTCAGGAGCTCGACGGTGGCGCCGTTGTTGTTGCGTCTCTCGCGCTCGATGCGCGGCAGGCTGGAGGGATCGCGGGCGAGGCCGCGCTCGATCGCGGCCACGATATCGGCTCCCGACCGCGAGCGCTCCATGCCGCGCGGAAAGGCCCTGAGGTTGGCCAGGGCTTCGAGGCTGCGCGGAGCGGCCTGTGCGATTTCGAGCAGGACGTCGTCCTTGAGAACCCGCGAGCGCGGGATGTCGCGGCCCTGGGCTTCGATCTCCCGCCATGCGGCGAGCTCCATCAGCACGGCGAGGTCGCGGGGCTTGCGCGCCCTGTGCCGCAGCCTCTCCCATGCGTCGTCGGGATGCTGTTCGTAGGTCGCCGGCGAGGTCAGGGTTTCCATCTCGTCGGCGAGCCAGTCGAGACGCTTTGAGCGATCCAGCCGCGACAGCAGATGCTTATAGATTTCCCGTAGATGGGTGACGTCCGCTATGGCGTAGCTGACCTGGGCGTCCGAAAGCGGGCGGCGCGACCAGTCGGTAAATCGGGACGATTTATCCAGATTGACCCTCGTTACGCTCTTCACCAGCTCTACATAGGAAACCTGTTCTCCGAAGCCGCAGACCATGGCGGCGACCTGGGTGTCGAACAGGGGCTTGGGTATGATGCGGGCGAGACGCCAGACGATTTCCACATCCTGGCGGGCGGCATGGAAGACCTTGACCACTGATTCGTTCGACATCAGGTCGAAGAACGGGGAGAGGTCCATGCCCTCGGACAAAGTGTCGATCGCGACGGCTTCATCCGGGGAGGCGAGCTGAATCACGCAGACTTTCGGCCAGAATGTGGTCTCGCGTAAAAACTCGGTGTCGACCGTCACGAAGGGATGCTTCGCAAGACGGTCGCAAATCGCGGCAAGTTGATCGGTGGTGGTGACGAGGCTCATTGAATTTATTCTAAAGCATTTTTTGCGGGCTCTAAAGTCCCTTGAAGAGCGCCGCCGCCTCGGCGCTCCGGCGACGGCGCAAACGGTCGGGCTATTTCTCGCATTTGGGAACCGGAAGCAGCGTAAGCTCGGTCATTTCGCCGGCGAGCACGAAGTCGCCGTAGTCCAGCTTGAGCGCCCGGGAAACCCCGTTTTCATAGAGATCGAAGGACAGCAC
Source organism: Methylocystis heyeri (assembly GCF_004802635.2). Classification (NCBI taxonomy): domain Bacteria; kingdom Pseudomonadati; phylum Pseudomonadota; class Alphaproteobacteria; order Hyphomicrobiales; family Methylocystaceae; genus Methylocystis; species Methylocystis heyeri. Next base: position 1,499,056 of record NZ_CP046052.1, on the reverse strand, counting down.
ATAGGCCGGCTGCTGATCTTTCTGGCCGGTTTCGAAATAGGAGATGGACACCGGCCAGCGGCGCAGGGATTTGAGCGTCTCGATCTGGGACGGTTTCTCGGCGGCGGGGCCGGTCAGCGGTTTTCCGATGACGGCGAGCGTATCGTAGGGTTTGGAGCCGTCGCCCGAGCCGTCGAAAACCCGGGCTTCGAGCAAATTCTCACCGGCGCGCGCCGAGGACAGGATATTGCGCATATGTTCTGTCGGGAACAGGACCGGGCCTCCGAATTCGCTTTTGGCCCGATTCGGCCGTTTCAGCTCGATCGCGACTTTGGAGCTGGCCTTTTGGGCTGCGCCGTCCAGATCCTGGCCGGCGGAATCGCCCGAGCTGGTGGTGATCCTGAACCGATAGGTCTGTCCGTCTCCGGCCTCGAACGTCGCGGACTTCAGGTCCGAGACGCGCGCGGTCCCTTCTTCGGGCTGCAGCTCCGTGATTTGCCGAAAGTTCTGCACATAGCCTTCGCAGGCGGAGCCGCCGAAGTCGAAGGCGATGCGTCCATGGGCGGCGGTAGGGGCTTTCGCGCCCGTGCTTTTCAGAAGGCTCAATTCATAAACCGCACGGTGCGGAACGAGCGGCGGGGCCGGTTCGCCGCGGGCCGCGCCGCCACAGATTGCGAGGACGAGCGTCGAAAAAACCAGATAACGGGAAAAAGCCATTTAGCTCAGCCTTTGAACGCGGCCGGATCGCGCCGGTCGGCGATTGCATCGCAGAGCATATAAAACTACGGTCGCGGCGCGCAATTGCAACTTTGGGAGGCCAGACGATATGACAGCCGCCACGCACGATTCTCCGCTCGGACGGCTCCAGGCGCTCGGTCTGTCGCTGCCGCAGGCGGCGGCCCCCGTCGCCAATTACACGCCCTATTCCCGCGCCGGCAGTCTCCTGTTCGTATCCGGCCAGCTCCCGCTGCGGGACGGGGCGGTCGATCCCGCGCATCGGGGCAAGCTGGGCGCGGGCGTTTCGCTCGAAGCCGGGCAGGCGGCGGCGCGGCTCGCGGCCCTGAACGTGCTGGCGCAGGCGAGCGCCGCTGTGGGCGACCTTTCCAGGCTTCGGGCGGTGCGCCTCGGCGGCTATGTCAACAGCGCCCCGGATTTCGGCCAATTGCCTCAGGTGGTCAACGGCGCTTCCGATCTCGTCGCCAATGTTCTCGGAGAAAACGGGAAACATGCGCGTTTCGCCGTGGGCGTTGCGCAATTGCCGCTCGACGTGGCCGTCGAGATCGAGGGAATCTTTGAGATTCTGGAGTGAACGGCCGCAATCTGGATTGGCTCGTGTCGGTCCCCATCGCGCATCGCGGGCTGCATGACGCCGAAGCGGGCGTGGTCGAGAACTCCCTCGGCGCGGCGCGGGCGGCGGCGGCGGCCGGCTACGCCATCGAATGCGACGTGCAATTGAGCGCGGACGGCGAGGCCGTCGTCTTCCACGACGATCTCCTTGGCCGCCTCACCGGCGCCGCCGGGCGCGTCTGCGACATGACCGCTCGCGAGCTTGCCGCCTTGGCGCTCAAAGGCTCGGGCGAGGGCGTGCCGTTCCTCTCTGAGCTGTTGGAAGCGGTTCAGGGGCGCGTTCCGCTCGTCGTGGAGCTCAAATCCAGCTTCGACGGCAATCTCGCGCTGGCGCGCCGGGTCGGCGAGCTGCTCCTCGGCTACAGCGGCCCCGTCGCGATCGAGAGCTTCGATCCCGATCCGATCGCTTTCCTGCGCGAGCACCGTAAGGCGATGGGAATCGAGGCGATTCCGGTGGGATTGGTGGCCCAGGCCTTCTATTCCGAGAGCGAGTGGCCGGAGCTCCCGGCTTCGCGGCGCGTCGAACTCGCCCAGTGGCTGCATTTTTCGCGCAGCCGACCGGAGTTCCTGTCGTTCAATGTGGACGACCTGCCCCATGTGGCGGCGGTGCTGTGGCGAGAAGGGCTGAAGCTGCCGCTGACGGTCTGGACGGTTCGCGACGCCGAGCAGGCCGAAATCGCCGCAAAATGGGCGGATCAGATCGTTTTCGAGGGCTTCCGGCCGTAAAACATTTTCAAGCCGGGCGGAAACGCCTGACGACTTGGGAAAAGTGCGACCCTGCGAGGATTGGGGCGCATTCTGCTCAAACAGAGTCGAGCGCGCTCCAAACGCCCGTGATCATGCGTGTTTTGGGAGCCGTCCTGAAGCCGCCTTCAGCGTGGGCGCTGAAAACATTCGCGTTCGATTCGTTCATGGGCTATAGCCGGGCCAATTCAAAAAACAGCCGCCTGCTTCGCCTTTGCGCGTCCGTCCGCCGTCTTCGGCCGGCCGCGCGATTTTGGAACGATGCGGGCTCGACAAAGACAGAAAGCTCGGATCTCTCCGCCGCTCGAGGCGGAGCTACCGGCGCTCGGAGCAAATCATGGCAGGATTTTCCCGCTCGCGGGACGACGGCGCGCCCGTTCCCGGCGCAAGAATTCTCGTGGTCGTCGCGCAGTTCAACGCCGAAACAACCACGCTGCTGCGCCAGGGGGCCCTGGAGGCGCTCTCGAAGCTCGGTGCGGAGGCGATCGTGATCGAGGTCCCTGGAGCGCTGGAGATCGCCTGTGCGGCCGCCATCGCGCTCGACGCGGGCAAGGAGGCGGGCGCGCCCTATGACGGGTTGGTTGCGCTCGGCTGCGTCATTCGCGGGGAGACCTATCATTTCGAGATCGTGGCCAATGAGAGCGCCCGCGCCCTCATCGATCTTTCGGTCGCGATGCGGCTGCCTCTCGGCAATGGGATTCTGACCGTGGAAAACGAAGCGCAGGCGATTACGCGCGCCGATCCGGAACAGGGAAACAAGGGGGCGGACGCCGCCCTCGCGGCTCTCTCGCTGGTTCGCCTTGCAAGGGAAGCGGGGGCGCGGGCATGAGCGGCGTCGAACAGCGTTCCAGCGCCCGGCTCGCCGTCGTGCAGGCGCTTTACCAGATGGAAGTCGCAGGCAAGGGCCTGAACGAAGTTCTCGCCGAGTTCGAAACCCATTGGATCGGCCGCGAAATCGAGGGCGACCAGTACAAGCCGGCCGAGGTGGGCTTCTTTCGCGACGTGCTGCAGGGCGTTCTCGGCAACCAGAAGCTGATCGACCAGCAGATTCACGCCGCGCTTCAGGGCGGCTGGCCTCTCGCGCGCCTCGAGTCGGTCATGCGCGCGATCCTCCGCGCGGGGGCCTATGAGCTGCATATGCGCAAGGATGTGCCCATGCGGGTCGTCATCAAGGAATATGTCGACGTGGCCGGGGCTTTCTTCGGTCCCGTGGAGGCGGGCATGATTAACGCCGTGCTCGACCGGCTGGCCCGGGACACGAGATCCGAGGAAGCCGTTCGGAAAGGCGGGGCCTGAGACGCTGACCGCATCACGCGTTCGACCAGGGTAGGCGCATGGACCGGCGTTACACAGAGGACGAACTGATCGCAAAACTGTTCGCGCCTCTTGCCGGGCCCGCCGCGCTCGGCCTTATGGACGATGCGGCTCTGCTGCCGCCCTGCGTCAATCCGATGGTCGCGACCGTCGACGCCCTCGTCGCGGGCGTCCATTTTTTTCCGGAAGACCCGGCCGATTCGATAGCCAAAAAGGCGCTGAGGGCCAATCTTTCGGACCTCGCCGCCAAGGGCGCCGAGCCGATCGGCTTCCTGCTTGCCCTGGCTCTGCCGCCCGACTGGACCAATCAATGGCTGGAGGCCTTCGCCGCCGGTCTCGCCGAGGATTGCAAGGCTTTCGGCTGCCCGCTGCTGGGTGGCGACACCGTGGCGACGCCCGGACCGCTCACCTTGTCGATCACGGCGCTGGGCGAGGCGGCGCAGGGGAGCTTCGTCGGCCGGAGCGGGGCGCGGCCGGGCGACGCCCTGTACGTCAGCGGAACCATCGGCGACGCCGCCCTCGGCCTGCGGCTGCGGCGCGACGCGGCGTTGCGGGCCGGGCTATCCCCGAAGGCGCGGGATTATCTTCTGGAGCGCTATCTGCTTCCCCGTCCCCGGCTCGCGCTCGCGCCCCTGCTGCGGACCAGCGCCAGCGCGGCGATGGACGTGTCCGACGGCCTTGTCGGCGATCTCGCAAAGCTCGCAAGAGCCTCGCGCGTGGCCGCGCGGGTGACGACCAGGGACATTCCATTGTCGGAAGCCGCGCGAGAAGCCATCGCCATCGATCCGACCCTGTTCGAACTGGCCCTGACCGGCGGGGACGATTATGAAATCCTGTTCTGCGCCCGGGGGAACGCTTCAGAAATTGAAAGGCTTGCATCGGCTGCTTCCGCGCCCTGCGTCATGATAGGCGAGATCATTGCAGGAGACGGCGAGACGATATTCCTCGACGCCCAGGAAAACATCATGAAATTCAACCGATTGTCGTTCAGCCACTTTTGAGACGAGATTCAGCGTGGGCATTGCCGGAAGGCCCGCTTTCTGGCAAAGAAACACGCCTAAAATGGCGGCGCCCGCGATTCTAACCGCAAGGCGCCCAGTTTTGCTGCGCCAGCGCCTTGACCGCTTGCGAGGGTCCCGAATGCCAGGAGCGTTTTCCCATTGCATGGGCCGTGCGGGAAAATCTGGTTAACTCAAAAAGTTAGAGCAGGTTCAGGCAAAGATCGACCATTGTTCTCGACACTGCTCTCTAAAGGCCGCGCTAAAGCGGTCCTGAAAGAAAGGGCGAACCCACCATGGTGCTATTTTTAACCATCGTCTTCGGACTTCTGTCCGTCGTCTACGGGGTGAAAACCTCGCAGGAACTGCTCGCGGCGGACGCCGGCTCGCAGAAAATGCAGGAAATCGCGGGCGCGATCGCGGAAGGCGCGCAAGCCTATCTCAAACGCCAATATACCGCGATCGCCTATGTCGGCGGCGGCATTTTCGTCGTTCTGGTCGTTCTGCTCGGCTGGTGGGTCGCTTTCGGCTTTCTTCTCGGCGCGGTGCTCTCCGGAGCCGCCGGCTTCATCGGCATGAATGTTTCAGTGCGCGCCAATGTCCGCACCGCCCAGGCCGCCACGAAGTCGCTCGCCGAAGGGCTCGACATTTCCTTCAAAGCCGGCGCCATCACCGGCCTTCTCGTCGCCGGCCTCGCCCTGCTCGGCGTCGCGGTCTATTACGCCATTCTGACATGGTTCGGCGGCCACTCCGCCTCCGATCGCGTCGTGGTCGACGCGCTGGTCGCGCTCGGTTTCGGCGCCTCGCTGATCTCCATCTTCGCGCGCCTCGGCGGCGGCATCTTCACCAAGGGCGCCGACGTCGGCGCCGATCTCGTGGGCAAGGTCGAAGCCGGCATTCCCGAGGATGATCCGCGCAACCCTGCGACCATCGCGGACAATGTGGGCGACAACGTCGGCGATTGCGCCGGCATGGCCGCCGACCTTTTCGAAACCTATGCGGTGACCGTTGTCGCCACCATGGTCCTGGCTTCGATCTTCTTTGCCGGCCAGTCGGGCCTCTCCAGCGCCGTGATCTACCCGCTTGCGATCGGCGGCCTCTCCATCGTGGCCTCCATCGCGGGCACTTACTTCGTCAAGCTGGGCGCCAGCGATCTTCCGCTCGCCGAATATTTCGAGCCGCTCTTCGCCAAGCTCGGCGTCGGCGAAACCATCATGGGCGCGCTCTACAAGGGCCTCATCGCGGCGGGCGTCTTCTCCGTCGCCGGCCTGTTCCTGGCCACCACCTTCACCGTGGGCTGGGGCGAGATCGGCAAGGCGAACGGCGAAGCCATCCACGGCTACGGCCTGTTCCTTTCGGGCGTGATCGGCCTCGCCGTCACCGCCGCCATCGTGGTCATTACCGAATATTACACCGGCACCGGCAAGCGTCCGGTGGTCTCCATCGCCCAGGCTTCGGTGACGGGCCACGGCACCAATGTGATCCAGGGCCTCGCCGTTTCGCTCGAATCGACTGCGGCTCCGGCTCTGGTGATCGTGCTGGGCATTCTCTTCACCTATAATCTCGGCGGCCTCTACGGCACGGCGATCGCGGTGACGACCATGCTCGGCCTCGCCGGCATCGTCGTCGCGCTCGACGCCTTCGGCCCCGTCACCGACAACGCCGGCGGCATCGCCGAGATGTCGGGCCTGCCCAAGGAAGTGCGCCAGTCGACCGACGCGCTCGACGCCGTGGGCAACACCACCAAGGCGGTGACCAAGGGCTACGCCATCGGTTCGGCCGGCCTCGGCGCGCTGGTGCTGTTCGCCGCCTACACCAACGATCTCAAGCACTTCATCGAGACCGGCGTGCCTTTCTTCAAGGGCATCGACAAGGTCGATTTCGACCTCTCCAACCCCTATGTCGTCGCGGGCCTGATTTTCGGCGGCCTCATTCCCTACCTGTTCGGCGGCATCGCCATGACCGCTGTCGGCCGCGCCGCCGGCTCGGTGGTGGAAGAAGTTCGCCGCCAGTTCAAGAACCCGGGCATCATGGCCGGAACCGTCCGGCCTGATTACGGCCGCGCAGTCGACTTGCTCACCCAGGCGGCGATCAAGGAGATGATCATCCCCTCGCTGCTGCCGGTGCTGGCGCCGATCGTGGCCTTCCTGGTCGCCTGGCTTCTCGGCGGCAAGGCCAACGCCTTCGCCGCTCTCGGCGCGCTGCTGCTGGGCGTGATCGTCAACGGCCTCTTCGTCGCCATTTCGATGACCTCGGGCGGCGGCGCTTGGGACAACGCCAAGAAGAGCTTCGAGGACGGTTTCGTCGACAAGGACGGCGTGCGGCACGAGAAGGGCGGCGACGCCCATAAGGCGGCCGTGACCGGCGACACCGTCGGCGACCCCTATAAGGACACCGCCGGCCCGGCCGTGAACCCGGCGATCAAGATCACCAATATCGTCGCTCTGCTGCTGCTGGCGGTTCTGGCGCACTGAAACAGCCTGGGCTCTGGAGCGGCGGCGCAGAGACGGAAAAACAACCACAAGGGCGGGGGAAACCTCGCCCTTTTTGTTGGAGTGTTTTCGCTTTTTGCCGATCGCCAAATATACTCCGCCCATGAACCACTCGTTTTTCGATCTCCACACCCATGGCTTTCTGCGCGTTGCAGTCGCGGCGCCGAATGTCGCCGTCGCGGACCCGGCGACCAACGCCGCGCGCACGCTGGAGATGGCGAGACGAGCGCTGGGGCAGGGCGCCTCGATTGCGCTGTTTCCGGAGCTTGGGCTGAGCGCCTACGCCATAGACGATCTCCTGCAGCAGCGCGCGCTGCTCGCTGCGGTCGAGCGAGCCATTGCCGACATCGCCGAAGCTTCGCGCGGGATGAATATTCTGCTTGCGGTAGGGGCGCCGCTGCGCTGGCGCGAGCGGCTCTATAATTGCGCCGTGCTGATCCTGCGCGGAGAGGTGCTGGCCGTAATTCCCAAAAGCTTCCTTCCCAATTACCGGGAGTTCTACGAGCGGCGGCACTTTGCTTCCGGCGCCTTTGTCGCGGACGCCGAAATCGACGTCGCCGGGCGGCGCGCGCCTTTCGGCTCGGACATATTGCTGTCTGCGCGCGATGTTCCCGAACTGGTGGCGCATGCGGAAATCTGCGAGGATCTGTGGGTTCCCGTTCCGCCCTCGACCCGCGCCGCGCTCGCGGGCGCGACGGTGCTGCTCAATCTTTCCGCCAGCAACGCCATCGTCGGAAAATCCGACCAGCGCCAGATGCTCTGCGCTTCGCAATCGGCGCGCTGCATCGCCGCCTATCTATATTCGGCGGCGGGGCAGGGCGAATCGACCACCGATCTCGCCTGGGACGGCGAAGCCGTCATTTATGAAATGGGCGCGCTGCTGGCGAAGGCGCCGCGCTTTTCCGACCAGCCGCAGCTCGTCGTGACCGATATAGACCTCGGGCGGCTGGCGGCGGAGCGCCTGCGTCAGGGAACCTTCGGCGACTGCGCCGATCTAGAGGGGAACGGCGCGCTGTTCCGCCGGATCGGGTTCGACCTTGCGCCCGTCCGCGGCGACAAGGGACTGTTGCGCCCGGTTCAGCGCTATCCTTACGTGCCGGACGACGAAACCAGGCTCGCGGAACTATGCTTCGAGGCGGTCAATATTCAGGCGCATGGTCTCGAGCAGCGGCTGCGCGCCTCCCGCATCCAAAGGCTGGTCATCGGCGTATCAGGGGGGCTCGATTCCACTCACGCGCTGCTGGTCGCGGCCACGGCGATGGATTCTCTGGGCCTGCCCCGGACCAATATCCTCGCTTATACGCTGCCCGCCTTTGCGACGACGGAACGCACCAAATCCAACGCATGGGCCTTGATGCGGGCGCTGGGCGTGACGGCCCAGGAGATCGACGTCACCCCCGCCTGCCGGCAGATGCTCGCGGACATCGCCCATCCCGCGGCGCTGGGCGAGGCTCTCTATGACGCAACCTATGAGAATGTGCAGGCGGGCGCCCGCACCTCGCTGCTGTTCCGCCTCGCCAATCGCCACAATGCGCTGGTGCTCGGGACCGGCGATCTGTCCGAGCTTGCGCTCGGCTGGTGCACCTATGGCGTCGGCGATCAGATGTCGCATTACAATGTCAACGCCTCGGTTCCCAAGACGCTGATCCAGCATCTGATCCGCTGGTGCGCGCGCGACGCCAGATTTGGCCGGGAGACGGTGACCGTGCTGCAGGACATTCTCGCCACCGAGATTTCTCCCGAGCTGGTTCCGGGAGCGGAGGTCCAGCGCACCGAGGAGTTCGTCGGCCCCTACGCCTTGCAGGATTTCAACCTCTTCTACACGACGCGCTACGGCTACGCGCCATCGAAGATCGCCTTTCTGGCCATGCATGCCTGGAGCGACGCCGATGCGGGCGTGTGGCCTTCGGTCGTGCCGGCGGATAAGCGCCTCGCCTATGATTTGCGCGCGATAAAACATTGGCTGGGCGTGTTTTTGCGGCGGTTTTTCGAGACCAGCCAGTTCAAGCGCACGGCGATGCCCAATGGGCCCAAGGTCAGTTCCGGCGGGTCGCTCTCGCCGCGCGGCGACTGGCGCGCGCCGAGCGATTCCTCGGCAGCGGCCTGGCTGGCGGATTTGGACGCGATCCCGTGAGGCGCCGGTTGAGGCGGGAGAAACTCCGCCGGCGTCGCTATAGAAAGTAAGCTGCTTGAGGGAGAGATGGGTTACGAAACGACAATCGTGGATACAAGCGCGCCTGACCTAATTGTAAAGGCGATTAAACGCGTTAATTCGACACCGGGGCTCAGAATACAGCCAGGTATAGAAGCTCTTTGGGCTCTATATCAGGCCCCCGAGCATTCAATGCTTCGCTCCGATATCGAGCGCCAATTCGGAGCGTTTGATTTGCACTTCGGATGGTTTTGCCGTCGCGTTGCCGAAGAACTTGGTGCTGATCAGCTCGACGTATTGGCGTTAGTTGATTACCATGACGGCGAAGATGGTCAATTGCTCACTCTCAAATCCTCCGTCGTCGCGGCAATTGGCGGACTCAAAGCTATGTCTAAAAATCCAAACTGACTCGGTGACCTTCCGTTTGTCCGTTTGCTTTGATATCGAGAGCCTATTGATCGCCCTCGGCGCCGAGCGCTCAGAAGGGCGCGGCTCTCACATCCGGTTCCTGCTTGGCGGGGCTGAGGCGGTATTCCATCGCCCGCACCCCAAACCGGAAATCGATAAGGGCACCGTCGCTAATAAATCAGAGGCTCGAATTTCAAAGTCATTTCGCAAACCAATAAAGCTTGCCGTCGTTGCCTCGCCTCGTAATAAATCTGAATTATTTCTCTCGTTCCCATGGGATAAACCAATGGTTAAACGATAAAAGTATTGAAATGTCTGCGAAGATAATCTTCATGGGACCAGGATTTATGGTTTCCTGTACGGAGAAATCAAAATAACTGTCTACCTCAAGCCGGTCATGACGTAGATAAGAAGGCATTAGATGGGTCGAAATACGGCCTTTCGAGCAATCCATATCGCCATCTGCGGCTCCCTGGATTGACGGCCCATTTTCGAATCTCAGTTCGCATATACCGATGAACGGCTGAACCCCCCGCAACGGTATTATCCCAACGTTCGAAACTCGGAACGAAGTTGGAGACGTAGTCGATGGATCAAAGGCCCCAAGTGAAGACAGAGTTATACGAGGTAGAAAGGTTGCAGTGCCGGCCGCTGTACCAATTAGCGTTGCGAAAATAACAAATGCTCCCCACGCGACACGAGGAACTGAAAAAATTTCTTTTGTTTCTCTTTTGGGCTGTGTTCCCGTTGGCTTCTTTGTCTGAGATGTGGGTCTTCTTGGTTTCTGTTTCTTCATATCCATGAAGCCGCTTTTTGAATCCTATGCCTTGAAGATGCATCGAAGACAAAAGCTCTGAATGACTCGGATATAGCATTGGCTTTGGCTCTTCCCTTGGGAGCCCATCTGCCTCAGATTCTTAATCTACCCTGCTACCTATACGATAAAAAGAGCGGCAACGAGCGTATCTCGCACTACACCGCCGGAACCGTCATCGCGCCGGGGTCCGTTGGGACCGCCCCCAGCACCCTGTTGCCTTCAACCCTCACCGCGCCGGAGGCCGCGAGCCGCAGCGCCAGCGGATAGATCCGATGTTCCTGCCGCAGCACGCGGGCGCCGAGGCTTTCCGGCGTATCGTCGTCGAGCACGGGCACGGCGGCCTGCGCGACAATCGGGCCTTCGTCCATCTGCGGAACGACGAAATGCACGGTGCAGCCGTGGATTTTGACGCCGTCGGCGAGGGCGCGCTCATGGGTGTGGAGACCGCGATAGGACGGCAGCAGGGCGGGATGGATATTTAGCATCCTGCCGCTCCAGAGGTTGATGAACCAGGGCGTCAGCAGGCGCAAGAAGCCGGCGAGACAGATGAAGTCGATGCGATAGGTTTCGAGCACCTGCTGCATGGAGCGCTCGAATTCCTCGCGGCCGGCGTAAATCTTGTGATCGACCGCGGCCGTCGCCAGCCCCATCGCCTTGGCCCGAACCAGACCCTCCGCTTCGGGCCGGTTCGACATCACCAGCGCGATCTCGGCCGGAAAGTCCTTCTCCCGCGCCGCCGCGATCAGCGCGTCCATATTGGAGCCGCGCCCGGATATGAATATCGCCGTGCGCAGCCGCCTCACAGTCCCAGAGTCCCCTGCATGACGACCCGCTCTCCTTCCGGCGCCTCGATGATCTCGCCGATACGGACCGGGCTTTCTCCGGCGGCTCTCAGCGCGTTTTCGACTTCCTGCGCGTCGCCCTGCGACGCGACGACGATCATGCCGATCCCGCAGTTGAAGGTTCTCAGCATTTCCGCCTGCGAAACCCCGCCCGCCTCGGCGAGCCATTTGAAAACCGTGGGAACCGGGAAGGCGGAAAGCTCGAGCCGCGCCCCGAGCCCCTTGGGCAGGACGCGCGGGACATTGTCTGGAAAGCCGCCGCCGGTGATATGGGCGAGCGCTGCGATTTTGGAAGTCGCTTTGAGCGCCGCGAGCAGGGGTTTGACATAGATGCGGGTGGGCTCCAGCAGAGCCGCGGCGAGCGAACGCTCGGGCGCGAAGGGCGCTGGCGCGTCCCACGCTAGCCGAACGCGTTCGACAATCCTGCGCACCAGCGAGAAGCCGTTGGAATGCACGCCGGAGGAGGGCAGGCCGAACAGCGCGTCGCCCTTCGCCACTGCGCGCGGCAGAAGCCCGGAACGATTGACCGCGCCCACGGCGAAGCCGGCGAGATCGTAGTCGCCTGCAGCGTAAAGGCCGGGCATTTCGGCGGTTTCGCCGCCGAGCAGGGCGCAGCCCGCCGTCACGCAGCCGTCGGCGATGCCCTTGACCACGGCCGCCGCGGCCTCGGGCTCCAGCTTTCCGGTGGCGTAATAATCCAGGAAGAAGAGGGGCTCGGCGCCCTGGACGACGAGATCGTTGACGCACATGGCGACGAGATCGACGCCGATCGTATCGTGGATGCCGGATTCGATGGCGATTTTGACCTTGGTGCCGACGCCGTCATTGGCCGCGACGAGGAGGGGATCGACGAAGCCGGCCGCTTTGAGATCGAAGACGCCGCCAAAGCCGCCGATCTCGCCGTCGGCCCCCGAGCGCCGAGTCGCGCGGACGGCGGGCCGGATCAGATCGACCAGCCGGTTGCCCGCGTCGATGTCTACGCCCGCCTGGGCGTAAGTGAGGCCATTGTTTTTGTCCGGCATTTTTCGCGTCCCTCATGCGACGAGGAGGCCCGTCGGGCTGAGGGGTTAATGAGCGAAAGCAGCCGCGGGTGTCAAATGGGCGTGCGCCAGGGTCTCGCGGATTTTCCTTGCGATCTCTGCCCGGAGGCGACTTTGCCATTGATTTGGGCGTGAATTCTTATCGCTCGAACGATTCCGTTCGAGCGGAAAGCGCGCAAGCGTGCTTTACTCGTGAAAACGATCGCCCTTTCCTAGCCTGATTTCGCTCTTAACGATCCTGGCCTCGAGCTTTGCCACAAGGAACACCCATGGGCCGCCTTTCCGTCGACGACAATGAATTGCGCGCCGCGCTCGAGGCCGGCGTCATCGACCGGCCGACATATGAGCGTCTCGCGGAGTTCTTTAGCGCCGGGCTCGAACCTTCGGCGCCGGAACCCGATCCCTCGGCCCGCCGTTTCGATTTCGTCAATCTGCTCTGGTATCTCGGGGCGCTGATCGTCATCGGGGCGATGGGGCTGTTTTCAACCAACGCCTTCGGCCTCTGGGGCGCGGAGTCCCTTCTCTACACCTCGACGGGCTATGCGGCGGTCTTCGTCCTCGCGGGCTCCTATCTCTGGAAGCGCAAGGGCCTGCACACGCCCGGGGGCCTGCTGATCGTCTGCGCTGTGGGAATGGTTCCCCTGTTCATATTTGCGGTTCAGTCGCTCATGGGGGTGGACCCCACGCAATCGCTGCCCTACCGCGATTTTTACAAATGGATCAAATCGAGCTGGCTGCCGATGGAGGTCGGGACCATTGCGGCGTCCCTCGCGGCCCTGATCTTCTTTCCCTTTCCCTTCCTGGTCATGCCCATAGCCTTCTCGCTCTGGTTCATGTCGATGGACCTTACTCCCTGGATCGCGGGAGGCGAGAGCTTCACCTGGGACGATCGCGCCAAGGTGAGCATGGTTTTCGGCGCCGTGATGCTGCTCTGCGCCTGGGCCGTCGATCTGCGGCGCTGGCGCAGCGGCGATTTCGCCTACTGGCTGCATCTTTTCGGGCTCATGGCCTTCTGGGGCGGCCTCACCGAACAGCATAGTGGCGACGCCTTGGGCAAGGCCATTTACTGCGCGGTGAATGTGGGGCTGATCTTCCTGTCTCTTTACTTCATGCGCCGCGCCTACGCCGTGTTCGGCGGCATCGGGTTGACGCTGTACCTCGGTTATCTCGCCGACGAGGTCTTCCGCAATTCGATCGCCTTTCCCTTCGCACTTTCGGCCATCGGCCTCCTGATCATAGCGGCGGGTCTGTTCTTCCATCGCTTCGGCGATCGCATCTCGAAGGCGCTGGGCGGCGTTCTGCCCGCCTTTCTGAGGCGGCTCCGACCGGCCCATGCGCGCTTTTGCTCGTGACCCTCCGCGGCCCGCCCGCGCCGCGCGCGCAAAGCGGCGTCGTAAATCATTGCGCTGGAGCGGGCGGCGCGCTATATGAAGCACATCCCCAGCATGGATGAAGTCTCGTTACGCCCGCGCCGGATCGCGCGCGCTCTGACTCCCATGCTTGCAACGACTTTTGAGGAGTATTCCGATGAGCAACGCCCCGCTGATGCCCAAGGCGACCGCCGTCTGGCTCGTTGAGAATACATCGCTGACTTTCGACCAGATCGCGGAATTCTGCAAGCTGCATCCGCTCGAGGTGAAGGGCATCGCCGACGGCGAGGTCGCTGCGGGCATTCGCGGCCACGATCCCATTACCTCCGGCCAGCTGTCGCGCGAGGAAATCGGCAAGGGCGAGGCCAACCCCGACCATCGGCTGCATCTCTACGTCTCCAAGGTGAAGCTGCCGGAAATCAAGCGTGCGCGCGGGCCGCGCTACACGCCGCTTTCGCGCCGCCAGGATCGCCCGAACGCCATCCTTTGGCTCCTGCGCAACCATCCGGAGCTCAAGGACGCCCAGATCATGCGCCTCGTGGGCACGACCAAGACCACGCTGAAGGCGATCCGCGAGCGCACCCACTGGAATTCCGCGGCTCTTTCTCCCATGGACCCGGTCACGCTGGGCCTGTGCTCGCAGATCGACCTCGACTTCGAGGTCGCGCGCGCCGCCAAGGATCGTCCGGCCCATATCGAAGATCACGGCCAGACGCTGGCTCCCGCGGAATACACCACGCAGCCCCATTATGAGCCGGCGGCCACGGAGGAGGATGTTTTCGGAAAACGTGCGCCCGTGGCTCCGCCCGAGGACGACCATTTCGACGCCGACCGGGTCTTCGGGCGCCTCAAGGACCTCGATATCGAGGAATAGGCCGGACGCGGGCGAAACCTCGGCGCGAAGCGGACCGATGCTCCGCTGCGCCTGGGTGGCGGCCGAGACGGAGGGTCTCGGGCCGCGGCACATTTTTTGAATTGGCGTCCCCCTGCGCTCGAAGGATTTTGTTCGGGTGCAAAGCACGGTAAGCAGGGTTGCGGAAAAAGCGGCGACGGACGCCGGTTCACCAATCTCCGCAGGAGACGTTGCATTGAATCTCTCGCCTTACGACTGCGACCTCGACCGCAATCCAGCGAATTTTCAGCCGCTGACCCCGCTGGTGTTTCTTGCGCGCGCCGCCGAGGTGTTCCCGGACCGCACCGCGATCATTCACGGCGACCTGCGCCGCAACTACGCGGAGTTCTACGCCCGCAGCCGTCGCCTCGCCAGCGCGCTCGCCGCCCGAGGGATCAAGCGCGGCGACACCGTCTCGGCGATGCTCGCCAATACGCCGGCCATGCTCGAATGCCACTATGGCGTGCCCATGACCGGGGCCGTGCTCAATACGCTGAACACCCGGCTCGACGCGCCGGTCCTGGCCTTCATGCTGGACCACGCCGAAGCCAAGATCTTGATCGTAGACCGCGAATTTGCCGAGCTCATCAAATCGGCGCTGGCTCTAGCCCAGTGCAAGCCGCTGGTGATCGACTACGACGACCCCGAATACGCCGGTCCCGGCGAGCCGATCGGCGCGCTCGACTACGAAGACTTCGTCGCCTCGGGCGATCCCGATTACGCCTATCCGGGCCCCACGGACGAGTGGGACGCCATTTCGCTGAACTATACCTCGGGCACGACGGGCGATCCCAAGGGCGTGGTTTACCACCATCGCGGGGCGCATCTGCTCGCGCTCGGCAATGTGCTGACGGGCGACATGGGGCGCCACCCGGTCTATCTGTGGACCTTGCCGATGTTCCACTGCAACGGCTGGTGTTTTCCCTGGGCGATCTCGGTGGCCGCGGGAACGCATGTCTGCCTGAGGCAGGTGCGCGCGGGCCATATATATCAATTGATGGCGGAGCACGCGGTCACGCATTTGTGCGGCGCGCCCATCGTGATGTCCACGCTGCTTTCCGCCTCCGAAAGCGAAAAGCGCCCCTTGCACGCCACCGCGCGCTTCTTCACCGCCGCCGCGCCTCCGCCCCAGGCGGTGCTGGCCGCCATGAAGGAGGCCGGCTTCGAGGTCACGCATCTCTATGGCCTCACCGAGACATATGGACCCGCGGCCGTCGACGAATGGCGGCAGGAATGGGACGAACTCGATCCGGCCGCCCAGGCGGAGAAGAAAGCCCGGCAGGGGGTGCGCTACATCGTGCTCGACGGGTTGGAGGTGATGGACCCGGAAACCATGACGCCAGTGCCGCGCGACGGCCAAACCATGGGCGAGGTCATGTTCCGGGGCAATCTGGTCATGAAAGGCTATCTCAAAAACAAGAAGGCCTCCGACGCCGCCTTTCACGGGGGCTGGTTCCACTCCGGCGACCTCGGCGTCATGCACGAGGACGGCTATATTCAGCTCAAGGACCGCTCGAAGGACATCATCATCTCCGGCGGCGAAAACATCTCGTCGATCGAGGTCGAGGACGCGCTCTTCAAGCACCCCAAGGTGCGCGGGGCTGCGGTGGTGGCGGCTCCCGACGACAAATGGGGCGAAACGCCTTGCGCTTTCGTGGAGTTGAAGGATGGCGCCGAGGCCACGGCGGAGGAACTCATCGCCTGGTGCCGCGACAATTTGGCGCATTTCAAATGCCCGCGCCGTGTGGTGTTTGGGGACCTGCCGAAGACGTCCACAGGCAAGATAAAGAAATTCGTTCTCAGAGAGTTGGCGCGACAACTTTAAAAAGAACGGTTTCGCATCGAGCCTCGCCGTTTCTCGGCCGGCTCCGTGGCCGCCGATCGGCAGCGCTGCGAAAGCTGAATAAGGGAAACGCCAGCAGTCGCTGTAACAACCGCTGGCGATCGACCGTTCCGCTATTGCTAACTGCCGCCTTTTGGCGGTATGGAAGCGGAAGGTTTTAGAAGAACAGGCCGAGGCAGCCACCGGCGAGAGCGCCGACGACGCCGGCCGACAGCGTATTGGCGACGCCGCCGAGACCGAAAGCGCCGAGAGCGCCGAGGATCAGAGCGCCGACGCCAGCGAAGATGTAGGTGTTTGTGGTGATTTCAAATTCCTTGGAAGCCATGTTCGTCTCCTCTTCGTTGGTTTCCTGGAGCGTCGCGCCTTATCGTTGATATGTGGCGCTTTTGGCTCTCGCCCCCCATTGGGCTGTCTTACGACAGGCGAGAGGTTAGCATAATGGTGTGGTGTGTCCAGATGTCGCACCCCCTGCCTTTCAATCTCATACAAGTTGCTGCATGAGACGAAACTCCTTTGATTTCCGGGGTCGGACCCGTTCGACGCTCTGATGGCGCTTTGTCGCCGAAAAATATTTTTTGTTTTTTTTTTGCCTGCGGGGATGACGAACCACAGCAAAACGGTTCGCCGGCCTGCTACTCGAACAGAAACGTCGGCGCGATAGAAAACCCCGCTGAATCAATGAGTTCAGGCGCAATTCCGTGGCGGGAGGCTGGCGGCTGTTGCGGAAAGCGCGCTAAAGGGTGTCGCGTCCAGGGCGTTTGGGCGCTATAGCCACCGTTATGACTGAGACCGCCGTTTCCGAATCGCGTCGTGGCTTCGGCTCCACGCTGGCGCCCCTGCGCCCGCTGCTTCCCTATGTGCTGAGGCATTTCAAGACCATCATTCTGGCGCTCATCGCCCTGTCGGTGGCCGCCGGAGCCACTTTGACTCTCCCGGTGGCCGTCCGGGGGATGATCGACCACGGTTTTTCGAAAGACAGCGCCGGCGGGGTAAACGCCGGGTTCGGGGCTCTCATCCTTGTGGTGGCGGTGCTCGCGCTGGCGTCGGGGACCAGATATTATCTCGTCACCGTTCTCGGAGAGCGGGTCGTAGCCGACTTGCGCACGGCTCTCTTCCGGCATCTCTCGATACTCGACGCGAGCTTCTTCGATTCCGCCAAAACCGGCGAATTGATCTCGCGGCTGACCGCCGACACCACCCAGTTGAAGGCGACTTTCGGCTCCTCGGCCTCGGTGGCGCTGCGCAATCTTTTCATGTTCTTCGGCGCGATCGTGATGATGATCGTCTCCAGTCCCAAGCTCTCGGGCGTGGCGCTGGCGGCGATACCTTTGATCGTCGCGCCGCTGATTCTCTCGGGGCGGGCCGTGCGCGGGCGCTCGCGGCTGGCTCAGGACGCGCTGGCGGGAGCCTCCGCCTACGCCGCCGAAAATCTCGCGGCCATCAGGACCATGCAGGCCTGCGGCGCCCAGGATTCCGTCGTAGCGAGGTTCAAGGGGGCGGCCGAGGGCGTTTACGACGCGGCGCGGGAAGCGACGCGGCTGCGGGCCTATCTGACCGCCGGAGCGATCTTTCTCGTGTTCTCGAGCGTCGTCGCGGTTCTCTGGCTCGGCGCCCAGGACGTGCTCGCGAGTCGCATGACCTCGGGTCTGTTGTCCCAGTTCGTTCTTTATGCGGTCCTGGCGGCGAGTTCCCTCGGAGAACTGTCGCAGGTATGGAGCGAGGCGGCGGCGGCGGCGGGCGCCGCGGGACGGATCGGCGACATTCTCGCTCTGCGCCCCAAAATCGCCGCGCCGGCGAAGCCGAAACTCCTGAAAGAGCCGGTGCGCGGGCGGCTGGCCTTTGAAAATGTCCGCTTCAGCTACGGCGGGAACGACGGCCCGGCTGCAATCGAGGGCCTCGACCTCGTTGTCGAGCCCGGCGAAAGGGTGGCGCTCGTCGGGCCTTCGGGGGCCGGAAAATCGACCCTGTTCCAGCTGCTGCTCCGCTTCTACGACGTCAACTCCGGATCGGTGTCGGTCGATGGAGTGGACGTGCGCGAACTCGATCCGGTCCAGTTGCGCCGCGTCATAGCGCTCGCTCCGCAGGACCCCGTGGTGTTCGGCGCCAGCGTGGCTCAGAATATCGCCTATGGGCGGGAGGACGCCCCGCGGCGGGAGATCGAAGCCGCGGCGAGACGAGCCCAGGCTCACGATTTCATCGCCGCCCTGCCGAACGGATACGACACCGAACTCGGCGAGCGCGGCGTGACGCTGTCGGGCGGTCAGCGCCAGAGGCTTGCGATCGCGCGGGCGATTCTCGCCGATGCGCCTGTGCTGCTGCTGGACGAGGCGACCTCCGCGCTCGATGCGCAGAACGAAGCTCTGGTGCAGGCCGCGCTGGAGGACGTCATGGCGGGCCGCACCAGCCTCGTCATCGCCCATCGGCTCGCCACGGTGCTGGAAGCCGACAGAATCATCGTTCTCGACGCAGGGCGCATCGTGGAGCAGGGAACCCATGCCGAACTCATCGAGCAAGGGGGGCTTTACTCCAATCTCGCTCGGCTTCAGTTCGGGGAGTGATGCGAAATCCGCTCGATTGGAGCGGCAGTTCGTATTCGTATGAAACGCGGCCCGCGTCATTTCGCCCACAGTCTTTGTTTTGACGCGTTTCCTGCGCCGAATCGGCGTACACTTCGGTTGGAAACGCTCTATGAGCGCAATTTCTATTTGCCGCCGCCTTTGATGATGCTAAGAGCACCCGCCAACCCATTGCGCGGGAGACGAGGCTGCTACAGCCTCGGGGCGGGGCAGCCGCCGCGCATATTTTCGCCTGGGAACACGCCGCTGTAGCGCGTTGAGGAGTTGGCAATCATGCATTCGAAATTCGCGCCCGCGGTCGGCGAAGCCCTCACTTTCGACGACGTTCTGCTGCGGCCCGGCCACTCGCTGGTCGCGCCCTCGATGGTCGATGTGTCGACCCGCCTCTCGCGCGACGTCGTTTTGCATCTGCCTCTGATTTCCGCCGCCATGGATACGGTGACGGAAGCCCGCCTCGCCATCGCCATGGCGCAGGCCGGCGGCATCGGGGTGATTCACCAGAACCTCTCGGCCGACGATCAGGCCGCCGAAGTGCGCAAGGTGAAGCGCTACGAAAGCGGCATGGTGGTCGATCCCATCACGATCCACCCGGACGAGACTCTCGCCGACGCTCTTGCGCTGATGGCCCGCAACGGCATCTCCGGCATTCCGGTGGTGGAGCGCGCCGACGGCGCGAAAAAGGGCCGGCTGGTCGGCATTCTGACCAACCGCGACGTGCGCTTTGCGCAGGACAAGCGGCAACCCATCGCCGAACTCATGACCAAGACGCTCATCACCGTGCGTGAGGGCGTCTCGCAGGATGAGGCGCAGCGTCTGCTGCATCAGCATCGGATCGAGAAGCTGCTCGTCGTCGACGGGAATTTCTGCTGCGTCGGCCTCGTCACGGTGAAAGACATCGAGAAGGCGACCCAGCATCCCAACGCCTGCAAGGATGCGGAGGGCCGCCTGCGGGTCGCCGCGGCCACGACCGTCGGCGATCACGGCTATGAGCGCGCGCTGCGCCTCATCGACGCCGGGGTCGACTGCCTCGTCATCGACACCGCCCACGGCCATTCCCAGGCCGTGCTGGATCAGGTCGCCCGGGTCAAGAAATCCTATGGCGACGTGGCCGTCATTGCGGGCAATGTCGCCACCGCGGACGGCGCCAAAGCGCTGATCGACGCCGGCGCCGACACAATCAAGGTCGGCATCGGACCGGGCTCGATCTGCACGACGCGGATCGTCGCGGGCGTGGGCGTGCCTCAGCTCACTGCGGTTCTCGACGCATCGGAAGTGGCCCGCAAAGCCGGGGTTCCGGTCATCGCCGACGGCGGCGTCAAATATTCCGGCGATTTCGCCAAGGCCATCGCGGCCGGCGCCAATGTGGTGATGATCGGCTCGCTCCTCGCGGGCACCGAGGAGTCGCCCGGCGAAGTGTTCCTGTATCAGGGCCGCTCCTTCAAGGCCTATCGCGGCATGGGCTCGGTGGGAGCCATGGCGGCGGGCTCGGCGACGCGTTATTTCCAGGGCGACGTCAAGGACCAGCTCAAGCTGGTCCCGGAGGGCGTGGAGGGGCAGGTGCCCTATCGTGGGCCGGTGGCTCCGATCCTCTATCAGCTCGCCGGAGGGCTCCGCGCCGCCATGGGCTATGTGGGCGCGCCGACGATTCCCGAATATCAGGAAAAAGCGACCTTCGTGCGCATCACCAACGCCGGCTTGCGCGAAAGCCATGTGCACGACGTGACGATCACGCGCGAAAGCCCCAACTACCCGACCGGGGGCTGATTTCTGTGGCGCGTCCTGCAGTCGCAGGGCGCGTCTCCCCCGGCTCAGCCGTCGCTGTTGCCGCCATTTTCAGATTTAGGAATTACCGGCGCTGTCCTGGAGCAAGAGAATGTCTGAACCAAAAGTGTATCTTTACGCCGAATATCAGGTCTCGATCCCGTTCTCGCAGATCGATTGGGAGCCGATCAACGTCGAGATGAAAAAGTTTCCCGGCTTGATTTCAAAGACCTGGCTCGCGGGGGTCAACACGCATAGCGTAGGGGGATTTTACGCCTTCGAAACGCTGGAGAATGCGCAAGATTACATCGACGGCCTGCTTTCGCCTTTCGCGAAAAAGGTCGGGGGAAATCTCTCTGTCCGAATTTTCGACGCGGACGCCACGCGGGCGGCGAGCGTCGGCATGAATTCGCCTTTCTTTGCCGGGTGACGCAGCAGCCGGCGCGCTCGGGGAGGGGGAGGCCAATCCGCTGACGAGGGACGGCCAGCGCTCGCCGAGCGCCTTCAATCTATGAATGTGGAGGTTGCGAAAACAGGAAGGTCCCGGCTTTGCCGGCCGGGCAACTTCAACGTAATCGCATCAGGAGCAGCTGCCCTTCTTCTGCAAGAACTGCTTCTTGTTGACGAGGTTGATATAGCGGATGCCGATGTCGCCGGTGTCGAGGTCGATGTTCCAGTCCCACTGCACTTTGGTGTCGGCCCAGCTCTGCTTGAAGGCGATGCGGCTTTTGGTGATCGCGAGCGAGCCTTTGTCGATAGTGTCGGCGCTGACGAGGCTGGAGGCCGTCGCGCCGTAAAATATGCGTCCGTCCCTGACCTGTATGACGAGGTTCTGCTGGGGCAGCTCCGCGGAGGAAATCACGCAGGTAAGCTGCATATCTTCGGCTCTCGCCTGAGAAACGAAGCCGCAGATCGTCGCGGCAAGAGTGAAAATCGCAAATCTCTTCATGGCAGCCTCCCGTCGCCAAGGTTTTAGCATGGCGCAAAGCTGCGTCATAACCCCGGCGCTTGTGAGACGATGAGGGCTCAATGCATCGTCTTGCGGGGCGGCGCTTCGGGCGCGGCTGTCGCGAGCGGGCTGGCCTGATGGTGGATCATCAGCCAGCGGCCCTCGATGCGCCTGAAGCAGTTGGTGGCGACCAGAGACGAGCCGCCGACGCTCTCGACGCAAAAGACCCGCGCTTCCTCGCCGGCGGCGACGACGGTTTCATCGCCGTGCCGGAGCGGCTCCTGCATCGGGTTGCGGAAAATGTCTCCATAGGAAGAAAGCACGGCGCGACGGCCGATCAGGACCGGCCAGCCGGGATGGATGCAGGAGACGTCCTCCTGCGCCCAGATCGAAGACATGGCTTCATTGCTGCGTGCGCAAAAGGCGTCGTAATAGGCCTTGTTGGCGGCGAGGATCTGGTCTTTGTCGTCGGTCACGCAGCGAAGTCTGCGCCTTTTTCGGGACGGGGGCAATCGCCTTTGATTTTTCGTCATCCCGGCAGGACAGTTTATGATAATTATATTTCCTGCGAGCCGGCCTTGAACCGGCGTTGGCGGAGAAAATCGAATGTTCATTCAAACCGAAGCGACGCCGAATCCGGCGACGCTGAAATTCTTGCCCGGACAGGCGGTCCTCGGGGAGGGCGCGCTTGAATTTCACTCGCCGGAAAGCGCCGCCGAGACGCCGCTGGCGCAGGCGCTTCTATCGATTCCCGGCGTCGCCTCGGTGATGTACGGCCCCGATTTCGTCTCGGTGACCAAGAACGGAGCCGAATGGCCCCATATCAAGCCGGCGGTGCTCGGCGTGATCATGGAGCATTTTTCGTCCAAGGCGCCGCTTTTCACCGGCGAGGCGCGCGCCGAGCCGCCCGACGGGGAGTTTTTCGATCCCGCCGACGCCGAGACCGTCGCGACCATCAAGCAGCTGCTGGAGACCCGCGTGCGTCCGGCGGTGGCCGGCGACGGCGGCGACATCACTTTCCGGGGCTTCAGGGACGGCGTGGTCTATCTGAAAATGAAGGGCGCCTGTTCCGGTTGCCCTTCTTCGACCGCGACGCTGAAGAACGGCATCGAGAATCTCTTGCGGCATTTCGTGCCGCAGATACGCGCCGTCGAGCAAATCTAGAGCACGGCGATGGGCCTCGTCTCCGGGAGCGTGTTTGCCTGTGGCGGGAAAACCGTCATAATCGGGCTATGAGAATCCTCGCTCTAGACACCGCCTTGCCCGCCGTATCCGCCTGCGTGCTCGACACCAGCGGAGCGGAGCCTTTAGCTCGCGAGACCATCGCCATGGAGCGCGGCCATGCCGAGGCGCTCCTGCCTCTGGTGGAACGGGTCGTGGGTTCGGTCGAGGGCGGTTTCGGTTCCATAGAGCGGGTCGCCGTCACCGTAGGGCCGGGGTCCTTCACCGGCATCCGCATCGGCCTCGCCTGCGCCCAGGCCATCGCCCTGGCGAGAAAAATCGAGGCGGTGGGGGTCTCGACCCTCTCGGCGCTGGCCGCTCCCGTCATCATGGAGCCCTTCGAGGGCGTGGTGGCGGCGGCTATCGACGCCCGGCATGGCCAGGTTTACGTCGCCGCCTATGGGCCGGACGGGCGCACCATTTTAACGCCTCGCCGCGTGGGGGCTCATGAAGCCCTGCGCGCCCTCGGCAATGGCCCCTTGCAACTCGTGGGCTCCGGCGCGCCGATCCTCGAAGCGCAGGCGCGGGGAACCGGCGTTCCGGTTCATGTCGTGAGCGCCTCGCCGGCGCCCGACATCGCTTTCGTCGCGCGCCTCGGACTCGCGGCGGCGCCGGCGGACGCTCCGGTGCGGCCGCTTTATCTCAAGGCCCCGGACGCCAAGCCGCTCGACCGCCAGGGCGCGGTCGCCGCCGCCCTCGCGTAATCGGCCGCTCATGTCTCTCATCAAGGGCTTTTTCGCCAAACCAACCTATTCCGTCCAGGCGATCGGCGCCGATCGGGCCGAGGAATGCGAGCGTCTGCATGGCGCATCCTTCGCTTTCCCATGGTCCAGCGCCGATTTCGAAAGCTATCTGACCGACGCGGCGATCATCGCCGACGGCGCGGTGAACGATTTGACGCCGAAAGGACCGCTCGGCGGATTCGTCATGTCGCGCCTCACCCCGCCGGACGCCGAGGTTCTGACTTTCGCGGTCGATCCGGCGCGGCGCGGCGTCGGACTCGGCCGCATTCTGCTGGAGCGGCATCTCTTGAATCTGGAGCGCGGCGGCGCCCGGCTGATTTTTCTGGAGGTCGCCGACGACAACGCCGCAGCGCTCGCCCTCTATGAGCGGGCGGGCTTTAAAATCATCGGCAGGCGCGAAAATTACTATCAGCGCGCCAATGGCGAACGCAGGGCGGCTCTGACCATGAGGCTCGAACTTTAGCTCCTGCGCCGACGTCATAATAGTGTCGCGTCAGAAGGGCCAATCGGGATCATGGCATATCTGCGCGCCTTCGCTTTCGTCTGGGCCATGGCCTTTTTCGTCATCCTCGTGGCGCCGTTCCAGGCGCTCGCGAGACGCCGGGAATGGGCGTTGCAGCATGGAATCCAGAAATTTTTCTGCCGCACCATGTGCCGGATCATCGGCATCGAAGTGATCTCGCGAGGCGGCCTGAACGGAACCGCCCCGAGATTCGTCGTGGCGAATCACGTCTCCTGGACCGACATCCTCGCGGTCGCCAGCATCGAGCCGCTTCTATTCCTGGCGAAGTCCGAGGTCGCGAACTGGCCGGTGCTGGGGCTCCTGGCGCGGCTCCAGGGCACGATATTCGTCGAGCGCGCGAATCGCCGGAAAATCCCGGCCGTCAATCAGGCGCTGGCCGAGCAATTGCGGGCGGGGCGGGATATTGTGGTGTTCGCGGAAGGAACTTCGAGCAGCGGCGCCGGCGTGCTCAAGTTCAACGCTTCCCACTTCGCCATGCTGAGCGATCTGGCTCAGGGGCCCGATTCGCTGAAAGTCGCTGTGGTGCCGGCCGCCTTCGCCTATTTTCCGCGCGTCCGGGAAGGCGGCGCGGAGCCGGCGCGCTTCGACGTCGGCTGGTATGGCGACATGACCTTCGTGCCGCATCTGTGGAGCCTGATGAAGCGGGGCGGGGCCCGCTGCCTGGTCTCTTTCGGCGAAGCGATCGATCCCGCGGTTTTTCAGGATCGCAAGCAGCTTGCCGCGATCGCGCAAAATAGAGTCGAGGGATTGCTGGCGCGGTCTTCCGCTGGAGGCGGCGGAATATTATGATCGGACGGCACGACGCCAAAAGGAGCTAACGAGATTACCGACACCGCATCCAGCCTGACCCGAGACTTCGCGGCGGAAATGCCTGCGCCGCAGGACGGGTCCGCCTCCCCGCAGGGCGCAAAGGCGCTGGTCAAGTCATATGGCTGCCAGATGAACGTCTATGACGCGACGCGCATGACCGATCTCCTGGCCAAGGAAGGCTATGGGCAGGCGGCGGTGGAGGAAGACGCCGATCTGGTCGTCCTGAACACTTGCCATATTCGTGAGAAGGCGGCGGAAAAAATCTATTCCGAACTCGGCAAGCTCGCCGTGACGAAGCGCGAGCGCGCGCAGGCCGGGCGCGATTTCAAGATCGTGGTCGCGGGCTGCGTGGCGCAGGCCGAAGGCGTCGAAGTGCTGCGCCGCCAAAGGGCGGTCGATCTGGTCGTAGGCCCGCAAAGCTACCATCGGCTGCCGGAACTGCTTTCGCAGGCGGCGCAGGGCCGACAGTTGACGGACACCGATTTCGCCGTAGAGGAGAAATTCAGGGAGCTGCCTCAGCCCTCTCGCGCGCAGATACGGGCGCGCGGCGTATCGGCCTTCGTCACCGTGCAGGAGGGCTGCGACAAGTTCTGCTCGTTCTGCGTCGTTCCCTATACCCGGGGCGCCGAAATATCCCGCAGCGTCGAGGAGGTTCTCGCCGAGGCGCGGCGCCTCGTCGAGTCCGGCGTGAGCGAGATCACCCTGATCGGGCAGAACGTCAACGCCTATCGAGGCGAGGATTCGGGCGGAATTATCTGGCCTCTGGAGCGGCTTTTCGAGGCTCTTTCAGGGATGGAGGGGCTGCATCGGCTCCGCTACACGACGAGTCACCCGGTGGACATGACGCAGGGCCTCATCGACGCCCATGGCGCTCTGCCCAAGCTCATGCCTTTCGTGCATCTGCCGGTTCAGTCCGGCTCCGATCGCGTGCTGAAGGCCATGAATCGTCGCCATCGGGCGCAGGACTATCTCGATATCGTGCAGCGGCTGCGCGCGGCGCGGCCCGATATCGCTCTTTCCTCGGATTTCATCGTGGGCTTTCCGGGAGAGACCGACGCCGATTTCGAGGAAACCCTCGCGCTGATCAGGGAGGTGGATTTCGCCTCCACCTTTTCGTTCAAATATTCCCCGCGGCCCGGCACGCCCGGCGCCGAACGGGAAGACCAGATCGACGACGAAATCATGCGCGAGCGGCTCGCCGTGTTGCAGGCGCTGGTCGAATCCCAGCGCCAGGCGTTCAACGCCGCGACGGTGGGGCGGACGGTCGACGTGCTGTTTGAAAAGCCGGGCCGGCACGAAGGCCAGATCGCCGGCAAGAGTCCTTATATGCAGGCGGTGCATGTCGATGGACCGACCGAGATGATCGGCGGCGTCGTCCCGGTGAAGATCGTCGTGGCGGGCTCGAATTCGCTCGGCGGAAAGATTTCGGAGGGCGAGGGTGAGGATGGCTGACGAGGCGAGATTTGCCCGGGAGAGGCGCTCCGCCGAGGCGGAGCCGGATGCGGAAATAACGCTCGCCTTCGACGACAATCGTCATGCCTCTCAGGTTTTTGGCCAGTTCGACCAGAATCTCGTCAAGCTCGAGCGCCGTTTGCGCATCGGCTGCGTGGCGAGCGGCAATCACGTCACCTTGAAAGGCGCCGCCGAAGCCTGCGAACACGCCCGCCGCGCTCTGGAGATTCTCTACGGCCGGGTGCAGCTCGGCCAGGAGGTTGGGCTGGGGGATGTGGATGGCGCCGTCGAGGAGAGCGCAAGGCAGAAGAGCCTGTTTTCCGAGGCGGAGACCGGCCGCGCGGTCTTCGACCAGATCGGCACGCGCAAGCGCGGCCCGGTCCGCGCCCGCAACCACGCTCAGGACCTCTACCTCCGCGCGCTGAAACGCTACGAGCTGGTTTTCGCGGAAGGCCCCGCGGGCACCGGCAAGACATGGCTGGCGGTCGGCCATGCGGTCTCCCTGCTGGAGCAGGGCGTAGTGGAGCGGCTGATACTTTCTCGGCCGGCGGTGGAAGCGGGAGAGCGGCTCGGCTTTCTGCCGGGCGACATGCGCGAGAAGGTGGACCCCTATCTGCGCCCGATCTACGACGGATTGCACGATTTCATGGACCCCAGAATGGTCGAACGCGGCATGCAGACCGGGATGATCGAGGTTGCCCCGCTCGCTTTCATGCGCGGGCGCACGCTCACCAAATCCTGCGTCCTGCTGGACGAGGCGCAGAACGCGACCTCGATGCAGATGAAGATGTTCCTGACTCGTCTCGGCGAGGGGTCGCGCATGATCGTCACCGGCGACCCGTCCCAGACCGATCTGCCGCCCGGCCAGAAGTCCGGCCTCGCCGAAGCCATCGGCCTGCTTTCGGGCCTCGACAATATCGGCCATGTGAAATTCGTCGAAGCCGATGTGGTCCGTCACGATCTCGTCAGGCAGATCGTCGGCGCCTATGAGAACGCCGCAAGGCAGAGAAATCTCGCGCGGACTGACGGATGAGCGTGGAAGTCGACATATTGATCAATGCGCCCGCCTGGGAGGCGCTGCCGGAGCTCGAGCGACTCGCGAGCCGGGTCGTGCATGAGACCCACGCGCAGAGCGGCGCCCGGCTCGCCGAGGACTGCGAGCTTTGCATCACTTTTTGCGACGACGAAGAGATCCGGGCGTTGAACGCACAGTGGCGCGGCCAGGATAAGCCCACCAATGTCCTTTCCTTCCCAACCCCTGGAGACCTCGCGAAAAAGCCGCTGCTGGGAGATATCGTCATCGCCTTCGAGACGGTCGCGCGCGAGGCCGGGGAGCAGGACAAGACCCTGGCCGATCATACCGCCCATATGATCATTCATGGATTTTTGCATCTGATCGGCTATGATCACGAAACCCCGGCGGAGGCCGAGGTCATGGAGGCGCTCGAACGGCGCAGCGCGAAGGCGCTGGGGATGAACGATCCCTTCGCGGGAGCGGAGCTGATCGAGAGCGCCGGCGAAGCGGCGGAACCAAGCGGGAGCCATGTCGACTAAGATTGAGAATGGCGCGGTCGATTATTCCGGCGCGCGCAACGGGGACTCTCCGCGGCTGTCTCTTCTGGAGAGGCTGCGCTCCCTTCTCGGTCTCGGGCCGGTCTCCCTGCGCGAAGATCTCGAAGACGCTCTGGAGGAGACTTCGGGCGACGTTACCGCTCAGGAGCGCGCGCTCCTCAAGAACGTGCTCGGCCTGCATGAATTGCGCGTCGCCGACGTGATGATCCCGCGCGCCGACATCGTGGCCGTGCCGCTGAGCGCGACCCTGCGTGAGGTGCTGGCGGTTTTCCGCAGCGAGGGGCACTCACGCCTGCCGGTTTTTGGCGAGACGCTCGACGATCCCCGCGGCATGGTCCATATCCGCGATTTCGTGAACTATCTCGCCGAATGCGCGGCCATGTCCCGCCTCGACGAGAGCGGTGAAAAGCAAAGCCTCTCCGTAGCCTCGATCGACTTCGGCGCGAAGCTCGAAGGCGCCGATATTCTGCGGCCGGTTCTCTATGTTCCGCGCTCGATGCCGGCGCTGGATCTTCTCGTTCGGATGCAGGCGACCCGCACCCATATGGCGCTGGTCATAGACGAATATGGCGGAGCCGACGGCCTCGCCTCGATCGAGGATATCGTCGAGACCATCGTCGGCGACATCGAGGACGAGCACGACGTCAGCGAAGGCCCAGCGGTCGAACGCCTGGCCAATGGCGATTTTCTGGTCGACGCCAAGGCCGATCTGGACGAGGCGACCCAAGAGATCGGCGTCGATTTTCGTGAGGAAGACACGCCGCAGGAGGTGACGACCTTCGGCGGGCTGGTGGCTTTTCTCGCCGGCCGCGTGCCGATCAGGGGCGAAATCGTTCCGGCCCCGGTCGAAGGCTATGAGTTCGAGATTCTCGAAGCCGACCCGAGGCGGGTCGGCAAGCTCAAGGTGCGCAGGATCGCCGCTACAAAGGCGGCGAAGGAAGGGGAATAGGGGCTGCTTCTCCCCTCACAAATTCCTCAGCTCCGGTCCCGGCTTTTTGGCCAGCACGCGCCATGTGCCGGCTATTCCGAGCAGCATCGTCACGATCAGCGCGGCGAGGGCGGTCGCGAGCATGGTTCCCGGCAGGAAGACGAAACTGCTCTTCATCAGTAGGGCGACGACGCCATAGGCCGCGCCGGCCCCTGCGACGAGAGCAAAGAGACAGGCGACGCTCCCCAGCAGGGCGAATTCCATCACATAGGCCGCCGTCAGCCACGGCCTCGTCGCCCCCAGAGTCTTGAGCACCACGGCGTCGTGCCGGCGCGCCCGCTGTCCGGCGGCGATGGCGCTGCCGAGAGCAAGCAGCGCGGTGACGATCGCGACGCCCGCCGCCGCGCGCGCCGCGAGAGCCAGTTGTCCCGCGATTTTATCGACCGCTTCGAGCGCGTCCTTGACCCGGATCGACGCGGCCATGGGGAAGCGCTTCGCTACGTCGCGCGCAAGCTTGCCGTCAATGCGCTCAGGCTCGGGGGCGTCATAGGCGATGGTGAACATTTCCGAATAGGGCGCGCCGGCGAAGGCGTCGGGCGAGAACACCATGACGAAATTGATGCCGTAGCTGCGCCAGTCGACCCGCCGCAAATTGGCGATGCGGGCGGTGATTTCGCGGCCGAGGACATTGACCGTGATCTCGTCGCCGAGCGCCAGTCCCAGCCCTCTCGCAACCCTGCCCTCCAATGAGACGAAAGGTCCTTTCTCGCCGGGCTTCCACCATGCGCCTTCTTCGATCTTCGAGCCCTGCGGCGGCTCGGCGGAAAAAGTGATGCCGCGGTCGCCGTCCAGCGCCCAGGCGGCGTCCTCGCCCACATGCAGCGTCTCGGCGCGGGCGCCTTTCACTGCGACGATGCGCCCGCGCATCATCGGCACATGGTCAATCCGCCCGCCGGGGACCTCCTGCTTCAGGAAGCTGTCGAAATTGCCGGCTTCCTCCTGCGGAACGTCGATGAAATAGAAACGCGGGATCTCGCCGGAGCCGGAGCGCTCCAACTCGCTGTGGATCGCGCCTTCGACGAGGGCCAGCGCGACCAGCAGGGTTACGGTCACGCCGATGGAAAGAATCAGAGCCGGCGCGAGGCTGCCGGGCCGTCCGATATTGCTCTGCGCGAGACGCAGCCGGGCGTCGCGCGCGCGGGGCAGGGAGCGCGCGGCGCGCATCGCCAGAGCTGCGACGCCCCGCAGCAGCAGGAAAGCGGCGAGCACGCAGGCGATGAACATGCCGGCGAGCTTCTTGTCCGCCGAAGAGAATAGAACGGTCGCCACGAGCATCAGCATCGCTGCCGCCGCGGCGAGGCGGTAACGCAAAGGACTTTGGCGCGCGGATTCGGCTTCGCCGCGCAGCAGCGCCGCGACCGGGATTTCATGCGCGCGGCCGAGCGGCCCGAGCGAAAAAACCAGCGTGACGAGAAGACCGTAAAGAGCGCCGACGCCGAGCGCGCCGGGGTCTGCCTCTGCGACCACGGGCAATTCGACGGCCCGGCGCAGCGCCTCGGCCCCGGCGAAGGGAATGGCCGCGCCGATGGCGAGGCCGCCGAGAATCGCCAGCGCCGCCATGAACAGCACTTCGGTCAGGGCGATCGAGAAAACGCGGCTTGCGGGGGCGCCGAGGGCTTTCAGAATCGCGAAGGCCGCGCGCTTGCGCTCGATCAGGCCCTGCACCGCGTTGGCGACGCCGGCGCCGCCGGCGACGAGAGCGGTCAGCGCCACGAGGGTCAGCAATTGAGAAAAGCGTTCGAGATTGCGGGTAAACTGCGGAGAGACTGCGTCGCGCTTGCGAATGTCCCAGCCAGCTCGAGGAAAGGCGGCGTTGGCCGTATCCACGAAGCGTGCGACCTCTTCGTCGCTCGGCCCGTCGGGGAGGGCGACGCGCGCGATATAGCGCAAGATGGTTCCGGGCTGGATGAAGCCGGTGGCCTCGAGCCCGGCCAAGGAAACCAGCGCACGCGAGCCGAAGCCCAGACCGCCCGAAAGTTTGTCGGGCTCGGCGCGCAGAACGGCGCGTATCTCGAACCGCGCCGCGCCGATGACGAGGCGGTCGCCTGTTTTGGCGTCGAGCCGCGCGAGCAGCATCGGATCGGCGATGATCCCGAAGACGCCGCCGCGCTCCCGCAGAGCCTCGACTGCGCTCATCGCCGGTTCCGTTTCGAGCGATCCGAAACTCGGATAAATCGACGGATCGACCGCTTTCAATTCGACCAGAGCGGGCGCCGGATCCTCGGCGGGCGCCGCTTTTTCAAGGCTGGTCATGGCGCGCATCAGCGCGATTTCGTCGATGCGGCCGCGCTTGGCGAGCCAGGCTTTCTCGTCTGGTTCGAGCTCACGCTGCGCCAGATTGAAGGATACGTCCCCGCCCAGAATGACGCGCCCCTCTCGTGCAAGTCCCTGAGAGAGCGCGCGCGACAGGCCGTTGACGCCGGAAATCGCCGCGACGCCGATCACGATGCAGGCGATGAAGATCCCGAAGCCTTTGCTGTCGCCGAGGAGATCGCGGAGCGCGAAGCGAACCGAGATCGGAAGCCTGTCGATCATGCCCCGTCGCGTAATGGTCATGCGGAATTCCTAGTCTTGGCCTTCGATTCTGCCGGAGCGCAGCCGCACCACGCGGTCGCAGCGCGCAGCAAGGGCGGCGTCGTGCGTGACCAGGACGAGCGTGGCGTTGCGGCGGGACTTCTGCTCGAAGATGAGGTCGACGATGCTGGAGCCGGTTTCCGAATCGAGATTGCCGGTCGGCTCGTCGGCGGCAAGTATCAGAGGATCCGGCGCTAGCGCGCGCGCCAGCGCGACCCGTTGCTGTTCGCCGCCGGACAATTGGCGCGGATAATGCGAGAGGCGTTGGCCCAGGCCGACCGCCGCCAGCTCTTCGGCCGCGCGTTCGAAAGCGTCGCTTCGCCCCGCAAGTTCAAGCGGGACAGCGACATTCTCCAGCGCGGTCATGGTCGGGATGAGCTGGAAAGACTGGAAGACGATGCCTATGTTTTCACCACGGAAGCGCGCCAGGGCGTCTTCATCGAGAGTGGTCAGATCACAGCCATTCAGCCGGACCGATCCTCTGTCGGGTCGCTCGAGGCCCGCGAGAGTCATCAAAAGTGTGGATTTCCCGGAGCCGGACGGCCCCACGAGCCCAATCGTTTCTCCGCGCGCTATCTTCAGACTGAGATTCTTGAGAACATGAACCCGCGCCGCGCCGGCGCCGAGAGTGAGGTCTATGTCGAGAAGCTCGATTAAACTTGACACCAGAGAGGCCTCGTCGGAAGCGCCCCGCAGGGCGGCGCTGATTTCGCGCTCTTATCGCGCTTTGTCGCGCCCGTTCCAAGCTCTTCCTCCGATCCTTCGTCCGGTCGCCCCGGTGATCCTCGCCGCCGGGCTCCTTTCCAGCGCGGCGGGCGCCGAGCCTCTGCGCGTGGTGGCTCTGGGGGACAGCCTTTCCGCGGGCTACATGCTGCCGGCCGACGCAGCCTTTCCGTTCCAGCTCGAGCGCAGGCTGGCGGCGGACGGCGTGGACGCCAAGGTCGTGAACGCCGGCGTCTCCGGAGACACTACCGGGGGAGGCCTCGCTCGGCTCGCCTTTGCGATGGGCGGCGGAGCCGATCTCGTCATCGTCGAGCTCGGCGCGAACGATATGCTGCGCGGCCTCGACCCCAGGATCGCCGAGAACAATCTCGAGAAGATCCTGGATCAGATCAAGGCCAAGGGGGCTTCGGCGCTGCTGGCCGGGATGCTGGCGAGCGGGAATTTCGGTCCCGCATACAAGACGCGGTTCGACGCCATATTTCCAGATCTCGCGACGAGCCGCGGCCTGCCGCTTTATCCGTTTTTCCTGGCCGGAGTATCAGGGGACAAGGCGCTGACGCTGCCCGACGGACTGCACCCCAACGCCAAGGGCGTCGCGCGCATCGTCGACGGAATAGCGCCGCTGGTCGAGGAGAGTCT
The DNA here is from genome assembly GCF_004802635.2 of Methylocystis heyeri. Classification (NCBI taxonomy): domain Bacteria; kingdom Pseudomonadati; phylum Pseudomonadota; class Alphaproteobacteria; order Hyphomicrobiales; family Methylocystaceae; genus Methylocystis; species Methylocystis heyeri. Next base: position 1,466,287 of record NZ_CP046052.1, on the reverse strand, counting down.
CAAGCGCATCGGGAGCGCGAAGGCGGCGCGCGCTGCGCCGGATCGTTAAAGCGCGTCCGGCTCCATGGGGCGGACGCGCTCTCGGGTTGAGCATGTTCTTTTCCAGAAAACGCGCGCCCATGGAGGGAGGACCAAATGCCAAGATTATTTACGGCCCTCGAAATTCCTTTTTCCGTAGCAGACAGCCTTGCGAGCTTGCGGGGCGGGCTCGGCGGCGCCCGCTGGATCGACGCCGAAAACTACCACATCACGCTGCGCTTCATCGGCGATGTCGATGAACGCCTCGCCCATGACGTCGCTCATGCGCTCGACGCCATCCGGCGTCGCGCGCTCACCGTCACGATCGACCAGCTCGCCTCCTTCGGCGGCGACAAGCCGAGGGCCATCGTCGCAAGGGCCCGTCCGGAGCCCGCGCTGATCGAGCTGCAGGCCGAACAGGAAAGACTGTTGCGGCGTCTCGGCGCGCCGCCCGAGCCACGCAAATATATTCCCCATGTCACGCTGGCGCGGCTGCGGGGCGCGGCTCCAGGCGCTGTGGCGGCCTATCTCGGGGCGCGCGGATATTTCCCGCCGCTGAAGTTCGAGGCGCCGCGCTTCGTTCTCTACTCGTCGCGCGATTCCGTGGGCGGAGGGCCTTATATCGTCGAGGCCGAATATCCGCTGGAACCGCTCGAACTCGCGCTGGGCTCTGGTTCAACCCTTTGACGGCTGCGCCTTGGCGGGCAACTTGCGATTCGCCTCCACGATCGGGGCGAGGGAAGGGTCTTTTGCGACCGCCTCGGCGATCAAGGCGTCGCTGGCGGTCTCCATGCGATTTTGCAGCTCGGTGAAGAACTCGCGCTGGCTCATTCCCGGCTCGATCGCCGGCAAAAATTCGAGCACCACCGTTCCGGGACGGATTATGAAGGCGCGACGAGCCCAGAAAAGCCCGGAGTTGAGCGCCGCTGGAATCACGGGCGCCCCGGTGTCTTTGTAGATCTGGGCGACGCCGAATTTATAGGCGGCAGGCGCGCCGGCCGGGCGCCGGGTGCCTTCCGGGAAGATGAAGAGCTGTCTTCCTTGCGCGAATATCTCTTTCGTTTTCCGCACCAGCTGGGGCAGCAGCTTGCCGCCTTTGGAACGGTCGATGGCGATCTGTTCGGCCGAGAGGAGATACCAGCCGAAGAAAGGTATGAAGACCAGCTCGCGCTTGAGAATGTAGGAGAAATCCGGAAACAGCAGCGGCAGGACGAAAGTGTCCCAGACCGACTGATGCTTGCAGGCGACGATGACCGCGCCGGATCTGATGTTTTCCAGCCCGCGGAACTCGTGTTTCACGCCGCAGATTTTTTCCAGCCACCATAGCGAGGTGCGACCCCACTGGCGCCCGAGCTCCAGCGTCACGCGCCGATGCAACGGCAGGGCCGGCAGCCAGAGGACCATCCAGAAGAAGAGGTTGGCGTAGTAGACGATCTGAAAAACGAGTGAGCGCAGGAAGAGCATGATCTCGCGGCCTGTTGGCGGGTGGCGCTGCTTTTTACGGCAGGATGGCCGCAAAGAACAAGAAGGCGGAGGCGTTTTCAGAACAGAAAACGCGGCTTTTCAATGCCTTCTCCACTGGCGTCGCCGCCGCCGGCGAAGCCCTCCCATTTGGTTCTCACGATCGCCCGCAGATATTTCAGATATTCGCGTGCGACCAGGGCCCGCACGCGGCTGTCGTCGCGCCAGCTGCGGACATTCACATGCTCGCTGACGACCGGAAACGGATAAAGCGTGAAGCCCGGAAGCGCCGCGGACAGTTCGACCATGGCGCGCGGCATGTGGTAATTCGAGGTGACGACGATCAGCGGCCCGCGGATATTGCGCGATCTCGCCCATTCGAGCGTCTCGCGGGCGTTTCCCGCCGTATCCATCGCCTTGTAGCCGAGATCGACGCAACAGGCGAAGAGATCCCTGGAGACGGGGAGAATCTTCTCGAGATCGGCCCCGTGAGTCGCGCGGTTCACTCCGGTGATGAGCAGGCGCCGGGCCTGGCCGCGGGCGAGAAACTCCGCCGCCTCCAGCACCCGATCCGAGCCGCCGGTGAGCGCCACGACGCCTTCCGCCTGAACCAGAAGAACAGGCTCGGTCCGTTCCAGGGAGGAGGCGAAACCGACGAAGCCCGCGATGAAGGCGGAGATCAGAAAGGCCCCGGAACATGTGACGGCCAGGGCCAGTCGCCGACCGCAGCGCGGCTTTCTCGTTCGGGGAATTTCTCCCTCAGGGGACAATTCGCAACTCCCGCCGCGTGTTCTCGGTTTGAGACAGAAGGGCCCGTCTCGCCGAAACGCAACCGAATCCTCGTCCGCTATAGCGCATTCCGCAAAAGTTGACAGACTTTTGCGATGAGAATGCGCTCCAGCTATTTGATTTTGCGCGATTTCTTATCGCTCGAACGATTCCGTTCGAGCGGAAGCGCGCTAGATTGGGCGCCCGCCAGGAAAACGCCAGTTAATTTCAGCCGCCGACGGTTTCAGTCGGGTTAGGAAGGCGTTGAACTCCCGCCCTTAATTGAGTTCCTTGAGCCGCCTCAGGACGATCAGCCGCGACATCACGCCGGTGAGGGCGGCGACAGCCAGGGAAAGCGCCATGATGACGGCGAAGCCGCGGGCGTCCAGGGACGCGCTTCCGAACATGGCTTCGATTTCGTCGCCTCCGGGCGTCGCAGTCCAGCGGCGGGCCAATAAGCCCGCGACAAGGAAGAAAAGGGCGGCGCCGCCGCCGCCGATGAGCGCGCCGCGCAGGCCGAGCGCAAGAAACCGGCGCTGGAATTCCCGCGCGATGAAATCGTCCGCAGCGCCGACGATATGGAGGACTTCCACGATCTCGCGATTGGTCGCGACCGCCGCCCTCGTGGCCGATGCGACCGCCACCGCCATGGCGACGACCACCAGAGCGAAAATCAGCGCCGCTGTTCCGACCACGGTTCCGGCCATGGCGTCGAGCCGCTCGACCCAGAGGCGGTGGTCGTCCAGGGTCGCATAGGGGGCTCCCGCCGCGAGGTCTTGCTTCAACCTGGCGAGATCGGTCCGTTTGGTGACGTCGAGCCTGACCACGATCATGCGCGGGGTCGGCAGCTCTGTGAGATCGAGGCCCTTGCCGAGCCAGGGCGAAAGCAAAGCCTCGGACTCGGCCTTGGTGTATATGCGCGCCTCCTTTACGCCCGGGGTCGCCTCGATGATCCTGGCCGCGGCGCGAACGTCGGCGTCGATGTCGCGGCCGGGCAGCGAGCGAACCTGGACGCTGGCCTCTCTGGCGACTTCCTTTCGCCAGTCGACGCTGGCGTCGGCGACGAGGAGCGCGGCGCCGGCGGCCAGAGCGGCGAGAAACGTCATGATGGCTATGACGATGACCACAGAGCGGCCCGCGACGGAATCGGTGGGAGCCAGCGGCTGTTCGCGCGGCGGAGCGTCTTCTTCGGTCGCTTCCAGCGGCTCCAGATTGGTCCAGCTGAAGGCCTTGCGCAGCGGAATTCGCGACATTGGCGACTCATTCGAAGACGTGGAGACGCCCGTCCGCAAGAACGAAGCGGCGCGCGCTGTCGAATTGATCCATGAGGTTTAGGTCGTGAGTGGCGATCACGACCGAAGTGCCGGATTTATGCAATTCCACGAAAAGCCGCAAGAGACGGCGGGCGAGCGTGGGATCGACATTGCCGGTGGGTTCGTCGGCCAGGAGCACTTCCGGCCGTGCAATCAAAGCCCGGGCGATGGCCGCGCGCTGCTTTTCTCCCCCCGAGAGCACGGTCGGGAAGCTGTATTTGCGTTCGAACAGCCCGACCCAGCGCAAGAGCTCGAAGACCTCCGATCGGTAGGTCGCCTCCTCCTGTCCCAGCACCCGCAGCGGCAAAGCCACGTTTTCATAGAGGGTGAGGTGGTCGAGCAGCCGGAAATCCTGGAAAACCACGCCGATGCGCCTGCGGATCTGGGTGATTTCGTCCTTGCTCAGGGTCGCGGAATCGCGCCCGAACAATATGATTTTTCCCCGGGTGGGCTTTAGCGCCAGCAGGAAAAGCTTGAGCAGCGAGGTTTTTCCGGCCCCCGAAGGCCCGGTGAGGAATTGAAACGAATTCGGTTCGATGGCGAAGTTCAAGTCGCGAAGAGTTTCCGGTCCGGTCCCGTAGCTGAGGCCTACGTTCTCGAAGCTCAACAATTGGTCGCTCTCCCGCATCGAAAAGTCGCCGTCCCGCCGGTTCGCCGCGGAATGGGAATCACCCCGCGCTATCTGTTGCGAGATTAGCCATTGTCGAGCGCGGTTGGAAACGCGCGGCCTCGCGGCGGTGACGCTTCGTTAACCACGATGCGCCTTAATGGCGGCGTCTTCCTCGAGCCAGCGACCAACGCCATGCGCGCCCAACCGCACGATTCAACCCATGACGGGGCTTTCGATTCCGTTTCGATTTCGGCGGAGGCGGTCAGCGAATTCGCGCGCGGGCCTTCTTATGACGAGCTGTGGCGAGACTCCCGTCGAGGTCCGAGACGGGAGGAGCCCGCGCCGCGCAAATCCGATCGCGCTCCCGTGGTCGCAGCCCTGTTGGCGACGCTCCTCGGAGCCATGGCGCTGATAGGCCTGCGGGAGAAAATCGTCAGCGTCGCCCCGCCGGCGGCGGCCGTATATTGGGCGATCGGTTTGCCGGTCAATCTTTCAGGGCTCGAGCTTCGCAGCGTCCGCTCCCGCATCATGATGGAAGGGGAGCGCAAGGTGCTGGCCATCGAAGGCGAGATCGTGAATCTGCGCCGGGACGCAAATGCGGTTCCCCCCGTGGCTTTGACGGTCCGCGCGGACAATGGGACCAGCAAATATTCATGGACCGCGCGCGCGCCGAAGGGCCGCCTCGATCCGGGCGAAACGGTCGCCTTCCGCGCGCGGCTCGCCGCGCCGCCGGAGGGCGCTTCCGATGTGCTCGTGCGCTTCGCCGGCCATGCCGAAATGACGTCGAAAACATCGTCCGCGCCGGCGGGCGCGCTTACCGCGCGGCTGTATTAAATCAGGCCTTTGCGCCGATCCTCGCATGGGTGTCGTACCATCCGTTGCGAATTCCCATGCCGTATCGGAAAATGAATTCCGCCCATTTAGGGACGTAAGGATCGTCTCCGACCAGCACATATCTGAGGAACACCCTTTTATATTTTTCGATGGCTTCCTCGCTCGACATCCATTGGCCGGGCGCTTCCTCTCCGAACATTCCGCTCGAACCCTTTTCAAAGCGGTGCGGAACGTAGACGCCCTCCAGGGCGGGTCTGGGCGGTTGCTGCCGCCATACGCGCTGCTGGGGGACGATCTTGAATTCGTCGTATCCGAGACCCTCGAGGATTTCGAACTCCCTGCGCAACGCCCGAAACGAGTCCTTTTCCGATTCCATCGAGATATAGGCCGGCAATTCGTTGGAGAATCTCAATCCCTGCAGGGCGACGACGTCGAGACCCTCTATGTCGAGCTTGATATAATAGGGAACGCCGAATTCCTGCAGCAGATCGGCCATGGTCGTCGCCTCCACTTCGCACAAAGTGGTTTCCATGCCCTGGCGGCGGTTTCTCTTGTCGAATTCGGGATCGAGCGTGCTCCACACGGAAAAGGCGCTCTTGTAGAAAGTCACCGTTCCGGCCTCTTTGGCCAGAGCCTTGTTTACGATGGTTAGTCTCCCGTCCGCGACGGCGTCGGCGAATTTCTCGGCGACGGCCTTGCAATGATCTTCGTCGGCCTCGACCGCGACAACCCTGAAGCCCTTTTTCAGATAGAACTCGGTGTCCTGGCCCTCGTGCAGCCCGATGTCGAAAATCAGATCGCTTTGCAATGCGGCCTCCTCGGTTGTCCCCGGCCGAACTTTTTGCAAACCCGTCCCGGTTGCAAAAGTCGTTCAGGCCCGAACCGGAGTTTCCCTGTGGGGAGCGGGGAAGGGAAGGCGCAAAGGCGGGGTAGCGCCTAATAGCCCGCCTGTAATCCGTATAAATTGGCGTGGTTCGTTTCGCGGCCTGCGCGCCATCGGCGGAGAGGCTGGAATTTGCGCACGGCTCAAAAGCAAACGGGCGGATGAAACATCCGCCCGTCCGTGTCTATCCAGGAAGGATCAGCGATCGAAGTTGAACATGTCCATCATGTCGCCGATCGCGGGCGCATTGACGGGGATATAGGGATTCCCGTCCGTGAGCGGGTTGGGGAGATTGTCGCGGCTGCGGTTGGTCAGCGGCGCAAGACCCCAGTTGGCTTCGATGAACTTCACGATCGAGGCGTGGTCCGTGTAGCTGTGCGCAACATGGCCGCCCTGGCTGTATTTCGACACGACGATCATGGGAACGCGGGTGCCGTCGCCGAAGAAGTCGACCGGCTGGACATATCCGGAGTCCCAGTAGCCGCCGCCCTCGTCGAAAGTGACGAAGATTGCGGTGTCGTTGCGAAGCTGGGGATTGGCCTTGGCCAGATCGACGATCTTCTTCACGAAGCCCTCATAGAGGTTGAGCTTCGAGGACGCCGGATGGCCGTCGACGAGGCCGCTCGGCTTCACATAGGACACCGCCGGGAGATTGCCGCTCTGAAGGGCGGCGTAAAGATCGGTAGTGTCTTTCAGATGAGCCGCGCGCTGGGCCGGATCGGTCATGATCGAGGTGGAGAACTGCGCCCAGTTGCAGATGTTGCAATAGGCGTCCGCCGGGTTCAGCTGATATTTGTCGTTGACGTAGAGATTCCACTGGTCCCCGTAATAGGCCCAGGAAATCTTCTTGTCGTTCAGGGCGTCGCCGACGTGGCGGACCTTGGTCGGCGGAATGGTGTACACATAGTTGTTCGAGTCGGTGTCGGTATAGGCGTTGGAGCCGTCGCCGAAATAACCCGGGTTGTAGTTGTTCAGCAGATAGTAGTGGCCGGCGTCGCAGCGCGACGGCACCGGATTGGGCAGCGCATTGAGATAGGTCAACACGGCCGACACGCCGGGCTGGGCGGGATCGGCGCAGTTGACATAGGAGCCGCCGCCGTAATTGGCGTGGGGCGCAACAGCGGTAGGCGAGCCCGAACCGCCGCCGTAGCCGTCCTCGATGTAGTAATTGTTGGTGCCCGGCTGGGGATTGGGGTTTTCGATTTCGCTGAGAGCGCTGACGCCGTTGGGAGGCGTGCCGGGATTCTTGGGGTCGACCGGGTTGTTCGGAGGAACCAGCGGACTGCCCTTTCCGTCGCTGAACCACAACAGGTCGGCGTAGCCGAGCACGAAATGGTTGGCTCCGGTGCCGCCCTGGGCGCCCTGATGGTAGTTGTCGGCGAGCGTGAAGCTGTCGGCGAGTTCCTTCAAATAGGGCGCGTCGCCCTGCAGCATGTTGAAGAAGCCCATCGAAGTTGAGCCTTCTCCGGTGGTCGTGTTGTTGAAGCCGCCGGGCTGCCCCTTGCCGTTGGAGCCGGCGCCCACGCTGACCTCGACCCACGGGAACAGATCGTTCAAGCAGCCGAAGCCGTTGGCGCGATCCACAGCCGCGGCGTCGCAGTCGAGCTGCTGCCACATCTGGAAGAAGCGATGCACGGGGCTCGCCGCATAGGCGTCATAGGGGTAGTTGGCGTTGGTGAGCTGATAGGGTCCGGGGGGCAGGTGGGTGGCGTCGTGCCCGGCGTAGCTGACGCGCGTATCCGGAACCTTGCCTGCCTGGCCGGTGCCGCCGGTCAGGAGATACTGGTAGTAATCGTCGGGCAGGCCGTTTTCCACGCTCTTGGCGAGAGCGAGGGTCGTGGGATTGACGCAGGACGTTCCGGTGGTGACGCCGGCGGCCTGACAAACGGCAGGCGTCGCCGGTCCGCCGGTCAGAGCCGGAGGCAGCACCGAATAAGGCGCCTTGAACGGGTTCATGCGATACACGTCGGTGTCCTGCGCCTCATACTGAAGCGAGAGGCCGTAATTCGGGCCCGGCGTGCCGTCTTCGTTGACGATATGGCGAGACAGCAGGTTGAGAACCTTGTCTCCCTGATGCCGCGGCTTGTAGGTCGCGAACACATGGTCGAAGGTGCGGTTCTCGCCGATGATCACGATGACATGCTTGATCGGCGTTCTCGTGGCCGTGTCGCGGCCATGGCTCACCTCGATCGGCGCATGGGCGATTTCGGCCTGCGCGAAGGCTAAAGTCGGAGCGGCCGTGTTGCAAAGAACTGCGGCAAGCCCCGCAAGCGAAGAAAACTGACGACATAGTCTTTTCAGACGAGCGACTCTCGTTTGCATGTGATTCCCCCACCGATGCGGAGCGAGCGCTCCGCTCGAAACACAAGAGTTGCTGCAGCGGGCGGGACCATGGCGCCGTTACATGATCGGAAAATGACGAATTTTCTTCATCTTGCCGCCTGAGCCTCGGCCGGACGGATCAACGGTGAGATTTTGCGGGGCGACGCGACCTGCGCCGGGCCGAAAAGCGGTGGTTTTCCGGTTGTCTGAGCCTGTTGGGCCGGCGTCCTCCGCCATCTGCAATCGCGGAATTTATTCCACTTACATTACGGCCTCGAACCCTCGGCCGGCGGCGCGAAGCCTGTTCCCTCGGCGCCGCAAATGGCCTAATCAAATCGTCATGCTTTCGCGCTTCGCTCCAAAGACCGACGCCCAACCCTTGGTCCTGCTGAACGCCCGCCTGATCGATCCGGCGACGGAGACCGACATTCGCGGCGGGCTGCTCATCCGCGCGGGCGTCATCGCCGACCTCGGCCCCGGGGTGACGGTCGATAATGCCCCGAACCGGGCGCGCATCATCGACTGCCGCGGGGACGTCGTGTGCCCCGGCCTGATCGACATGCAGGCTTTCGTGGGCGAGCCGGGCGCCGAACATCGGGAAACCATCGCCACCGCCACCGCCGCCGCCGCCGCGGGCGGGGTGACCACAATTCTGGCGACGCCGGCGACCTCTCCGGTGGTCGACGATCCCGCCGTGGTGGATTTCGTTCTGCGCCGCGCGCGGGACACCGGCAAAGTGCGCGTGCTGCCGATGGCGGCGCTCACCAAGGGGTGCGAGGGGCGCGAAATCGCGGAGCTCGGCCTTCTGGGGCAGGCCGGCGCAGTCGCTTTTTCGGACGGGGCCCATGCCGTCGCCAATGCTCTGGTGATGCGCCGCGCGCTGAGCTACGCCCGCGATTTCGACGCGCTGGTGGTGCATTTCCCCCAGGATCGCGACCTCGCCGGCGAAGGTGTGATGAACGAGGGCGAAACCTCGTTGCGGCTCGGACTCGCCGGCGTGCCGGCCGAGGCGGAAACCATCGTGCTGGACCGCGATCTGCGCCTCGCCGCCCTGACAGGCGGCCGCTATCACGCCAGCATCATAGCAGCGCCCCTGTCGCTGGAGGCGATCAGCGAGGCGAAAGTCTCCGGCCACGACGTCACCTGCGGAACCTCGATCAATCACCTCACGCTCAACGAGAACGACATCGGCGATTACCGCACCTTCCTCAAGCTGCGGCCGCCGCTGCGCAGCGAGCCGGACCGGCGGGCGCTGGTCCATGCGCTGGCGGAAGGTCTGGTTGACGTGATCGTCTCCGACCACGATCCGCAGGACGTCGAAACCAAGCGCCTGCCTTTCGGCGCCGCGGAATTCGGCGCTATCGGCCTCGAGACCATGCTGGCGGCGGGCCTGCGCCTCGTGCATTCGGGCGACGTGCCGCTGACGCGCCTGCTCGCCGCGATGACCTGCAATCCGGCCAAGATTCTCAAGCTGGAGCAGGGGCGGCTGCAGAAGGGCGCGCCGGCCGACGTCATTCGCTTCGACCCCGACGAGCCCTTCGTGGTCGATCCTTTGAAGCTTCGTTCGCGCTGCCGCAACACGCCTTTCGCCGGCGCGCTTTTGCAGGGGGTGGTCAAAATGACCATCGTCGGCGGGGAGATTGTTTGGGAAGTCGCCGCGTAACGCTATCGCAGGGTTGTTTGCGTCGCGGGCGACCCGGGGGAAGCCGAAGACTGGCCAGGGGAATCGCATTTGACGAAATGAGGTAGCGCCGGGCTGTTGAATGGATTCTGTCATTGGTTCCGATTCGCGAGGAGCCGATGAGCCTGTTGATCACGATCTTGCGGGATGTTCCCGATCCGCGCAGCGGCAACGCCACGCGGCACGAGTTGCTGGATATTCTGATGATCGCGCTGACGGCGTCGATCTGCGGCTGCGAGGGCTGCGTCGAATTTGCCGACTTTGCCGAGGACCGGGAAGAGCTGTTTCGTGAAGTCCTGAGCCTCGAGAACGGCTTGCCGAGCCACGACACGTTTTCGCGTCTGTTCCGGCAGATCGACCCGGAGGCGCTGGCGGCCTGTTTCGGGCGCTTTCTGGAGGCGCTGGGCGAGGATGGCGCGGGCGTCGTCGCCATCGACGGCAAGACGCTGCGCCGCTCCTTCGACAAGGCCAAAGGCGCCTCGGCGCTGCATGTGGTGACGGCCTTCGCCGCCGATGCGAAGCTGGTCATCGGCCAGAAGGCGGTGGAGGACGGCGGCAACGAGATCACTGCGGCCCGGGCGCTCATCGATCTGCTCGACCTGACCGGCGCGCTGGTGACCGCCGACGCCATCCACTGCAACGCTCCGACGGCGCAGAAGGTGCTCGACCGCGGCGGCGACTGGCTGTTCGCCCTGAAGGCCAACCGCCCGGCGACACTGAAAGATGTGGAGACGTTTCTGGCCGACCCCGAAGCTTGCATCGCCGGGACATTCGAGACGACGGACGCCGATCATGGCCGGGTGGAGACGCGTCGCCACGCGGTCGTTCACGATGTCGGCTGGCTGTTTCCAAAGGGCGACAAGGATCGCCCGGCGATGCCGCAGCTTTCGACCATCGGGCGGATCGAGACAGAGGTCGAGCGCGACGGCAGGATCACGCGGTCCTGCCGCTACTATCTTTCTTCCGCAAAGCTGTCCGCCGAAGCCTTCGCCAAGGCGGTTCGCGCCCACTGGAGCATCGAGAACGGCGTCCACTGGGTGCTGGACGTGACCTTCGACGAGGACAGGGCCCGCAACCGCAAGGATCACGGCGCCGAAAATCTCGCGACCATCCGAAAGCTCGCCCTCAACGTCCTCAAGCGAGCAAGGCCGGAAATCTCCATCCGACGGAAGCGCAAGCGCTCCGGATGGTCCGACGCCTTCGCCAGATCCGTCCTCGGTCAAATGCGATAGCCCTGGAAGACTGGCCCGCCCCCCTTGAACATTCCAACCAATCCGCATAAACCCTCGCCGCGCGCGGCCATGGGGCCCGGCGAGCAATTTTGGGATTGGACCTGCGACTATGGCCAAGGAAAAGTTCTCACGCACGAAGCCGCATTGCAACATCGGGACGATTGGTCACGTCGACCATGGCAAGACCTCGCTGACGGCGGCGATCACCAAGGTTCTGGCTGAGTCGGGCGGCGCGACCTTCACGGCCTACGACCAGATCGACAAGGCCCCCGAGGAGCGCGCGCGCGGCATCACGATCTCGACGGCTCACGTCGAATACGAGACCCAGAACCGCCACTACGCTCACGTCGACTGCCCCGGCCACGCCGACTATGTGAAGAACATGATCACCGGCGCGGCGCAGATGGACGGCGCGATCCTGGTGGTTTCGGCGGCCGACGGCCCGATGCCGCAGACCCGCGAGCACATCCTGCTCGCCCGTCAGGTCGGCGTGCCGGCTCTGGTCGTGTTCCTGAACAAGGTCGACATGGTCGACGATCCGGAGCTTCTGGAGCTGGTCGAACTCGAAGTGCGCGAGCTGCTTTCGAAGTATGAGTTCCCGGGCGACGACATTCCGATCACCAAGGGTTCGGCGCTGTGCGCTCTCGAGAACAAGAACCCCGAGATCGGCCATGACGCGATCCTGAAGCTGATGCAGACGGTCGACGCCTATATCCCGCAGCCGGAGCGTCCGAAGGATCAGCCCTTCCTGATGCCGGTGGAAGACGTGTTCTCGATCTCGGGCCGCGGCACCGTGGTTACGGGCCGTATCGAGCGCGGCGTGATCAAGGTCGGCGAGGAAGTCGAGATCGTCGGCATCAAGGCGACCGTGAAGTCGACCGTGACGGGCGTCGAAATGTTCCGCAAGCTGCTGGATCAGGGCGAGGCCGGCGACAACGTGGGCTGCCTGCTGCGCGGCACCAAGCGCGAGGACGTGGAGCGCGGTCAGGTTCTGTGCAAGCCGGGTTCGGTGAAGCCGCACACCAAGTTCAAGGCCGAGGCCTACATCCTGACGAAGGAAGAAGGCGGCCGTCATACGCCGTTCTTCACCAACTATCGTCCGCAGTTCTACTTCCGCACGACGGACGTGACCGGCATCGTGACGCTTCCCGAGGGCGTCGAGATGGTGATGCCGGGCGACAACGTGGCCATGGAAGTGGCGCTGATCGTTCCGATCGCCATGGAAGAGAAGCTGCGCTTCGCTATCCGTGAAGGCGGCCGCACCGTCGGCGCCGGCGTCGTCGCCTCGATCATCGAGTAATCGAAGAACGAAGCAGATTGAACGAGGCCGTCTTCTCGCGAAGGCGGCCTTTTTTGTAAATAAATCGGCCTCGCGCCGTCATCGCGAGGAGCGTAGCGACGCGGCGATCCAGGGGATTGGCGCGGCCCTGGATCGCTTCGTTTTTCGCTCGCGATCGCGATGACGGGAAACCGATCACCCGACAGCCGCTTTACCGGCGCCGAGATCGGCCTTTCCGACATTACGGCTCGCAATCCAGTTTTTTGCCGCGCAAATGGCAGCGGGCGAGCTGTTCGCCATGGACGCCGAAGGAGGTGAGCAGCCATTCGTCGTCGCGCCGCTCCAGCGTTGCGAATCCGAACCGATTGTTGAGGCCGATTCCCTTTTCGACCTTGGCGTCGTCCATCGCCACGCCGTCGAGCTTCTCCGGCGTGAATCTATCGAGCGTCGTTCCGCCGTGTCCTGCGACGATCTGCGCAGGAAGATCGCTCGAATAGCTCATCGCCTGGAATGTGTGGATGTGGCCGGAGAGCAGCAGTTGCGCATTGGCCGGGACGGCGCCGCGGGTCGCTGCGGCGAGCGTCTTGTTGACGCCGACATTGACGCCGTCCTTGATCCGCACCGAGGCGTAGATCGGCTTGTGCATCGCGATCCACAGCGGGGCCTCGGTCTTTGCGAGAGAGACGAATTGCTGGCGGAACAGAGGCGCGAGCGCGTCGTTCACGGCGCGGTCCTCGGCCTGCGTCACGTCGAGCACGGCGAGGGCGATCCCGCCGAGATCGACGAGATAGGGAGGTTCCTGCCGGCTGCATGTTCCCTCGGTAAAGGGCAGCGGGCTGGCGAAGCGATTCCAGCCGGCGCGGGAGCGGTCGCAGTCCTCATGGTTGCCGCGTATGAACACCCACGGCGCGGCGGAGAGCAGGGCGCGGCCGGGTTCGAACACATCCGCCTTCCATGTGTCCCAGTTATCGCCATAAGGAGACCCGGCGCAGCCCTTGTTGGAATCCGGGCAGGCGCGCTCGCGATAGACCAGATCGCCGACATGGATCACGAGATCCGGGGCCATTTCGGCGGCGGTATCGGCTGCAAGACGGAAGGGCCAGTCCTTGATGAAGTTGCACGCCTGCAGCATCATCATCTGGAGCCGGCAGCCGGTGTCTCCGATCAGCAGGATTTTTTGGGCGCGGGGCGGCGGCAGCGCCAGCGGCCGCCCGTTGATCGAGGCTTCGCGTGCGTTCTTGGGGATCGCCAGCGAACAGACCAGCGCGGGGAAATCGCCGTTCGGCCTCGCGCGGATGTTCATTTGAGCGTCGCTTCCGTCGATCGCGGCCTTTGGGCAGGCCGCTTCGCTGGTGACGACGCGGGCTTCGAGGCCTTCGCCGGTAAACTGGGTCCACGCGTAGATTTCCGCAGCCTGCGCGGCGGCGCCGATGAAGACGACCGCGGCGAGAAGCGCGCCGAATCCGGTGAGAAAGAGGGATCGGCGCATGCCCCGGATCTTATGAAAAATCATTGGGAGTCCTCTGCGGGAATATCGCCCGGGGATTCGAACTTTTTTCTGCGCGACGCAAGCGTCGAAATGCCGGCGGCGATAAATCCTGATGGACTTGCTTGAAAAAAAGGGCGAGCCCGGCGCTTGCAGGTCGAAGCGCGGACTCGCCGGGGCAAGACCTCTATGCGGGCGAAAGGGCTTCGCCTCGCGTTCTCGGATTTTTAGGCCGCGAGGCTTTCTTCCGTCAGAAATGCGGGAGTTTGGAATTCCCGAGCGCGCTCGCGATCTTCATCCTGAGGCGAATTGAGGATGCCGAGAGCGGCGGCGACGGCGGAGAGGCCGATTTCGCGATAGAGCCGAGCCATCAGATCGTGCTCGGGGCTTTCGGGGGACAACTCCTGAAACTCGGTGACGAACTGTTGCGGCATGGCTGCACTCTACTCTGTTACGCAGTTAAGCGGGAATTAATCCGCGCGGCCAATTTCCCGCCATCGGGTTAAGGCCGCGTTAATCACGGCGCGTCCGGCGCGGCGCGGATCATTCAGCTTCGCAGAGCTTTACGGGAGCGCGGGCCGCGCGATATTGTCCGATCTTCGCTTGGAATTTCGCCCGATGCGCCGCCATCTTCCACCGGAGCCCGTCTCGCGGGCAGCCATCTGGAGCAGACGCCTGGGGTTATTGGCGGCTGCTGCGGCTGCGCTCATCGTCGCTCTCGCTCGCCTTCACAAATTGGACGCCGGCGCCGCGCTGGCCTGTTTCGGGGTCGTCATCGCGGTCGCTCTCGGCGCGGTTTTCTTGTTCAGCGTCGCATGCGTCAGCATCTGGCGATGGGGCGGCCGCGGCGTCGGCGCCGCAATATACGGCTTCCTGTTTGCGGCCCTCACCCTGGCCTGGCCCTCATATCTGGCGGTGGAAGCGCTTCGCCTGCCGGTTCTTTCCGATATTTCGACCGATGTCGACGATCCTCCGGATTTTTCGCATTCGCATCAGGCGCTGAAGGCGAGAGGGGGGTATTCGCCGCCCAACCCCACCGCCGCGGAACGCAGCGAGCAGGCCGCCGCTTATCCCGACGTAAAGCCTGTCGTCATCGACGTCGATCTGGACGAGGCCGTGGCGCTCGCGCTCAAAGCCGCCGCGGCGAGAGGCTGGCGGGTGGTCGAGCAGCGGCCGGCCAGCGCCCGTTCGGGGGACGCCCATATCGATTTCCTGGATCGGACGTTGATTCTGGGAACCGACGAAGACGTCGCCGTTCGGGTAAGGCCGCTCGCCGGCCAGACGCGCATCGACGTGCGCGCGGCCTCACGACACGGGCGGCATGATTTTGGCTTCAACGCACGTCGGATCAAACAATTCGGCGAAGAACTGCAGACGCAGGAAGAACAGCGTTGACGCATCGGCCGTTTTCCAGACGGGGAGCGCTCGTTTTCAACTGCGGTTTCGGTTATGCTGGAAGTGGCGCATGCTTATCGCAAGAGCCGCTCGGCTTTGCGGCCAAAGGACGGCGGACATGACGGAACAGGTCGAAACGAGCGCTCCTGCTGAGCGGAAGGCGCCGCAGCTCTTTACGATGGACGAGGAGCGCGCGGCGTATCGGGAAATGCTCCTGATCCGGCGCTTCGAGGAAAAAGCCGGCCAAATGTACGGCATGGGCCTCATCGCCGGTTTCTGCCACCTTTACATCGGTCAGGAGGCCGTCGTCGTCGGCGTAAAATTGGCGTCGCGCGAAGGGGACCAGTTCATCACCGGATACCGCGACCACGGCCACATGCTCGCCTGCGGCCTGGAGCCGAGGGCCGTGATGGCGGAGCTGACGGGGCGCCGCGGCGGCGTCTCCAAGGGCAAGGGCGGCTCGATGCACATGTTCTCGCCGCAGAAGAATTTCTTCGGCGGCCACGGCATCGTCGGCGCTCCCGCGCCGCTCGGCGCGGGGCTTGCTTTCGCCAACAATTATCGTCGTCAGGATCGGGTTTCTCTGACTTTCTTCGGCGACGGCGCCGCCAACCAGGGGCAGGTCTACGAGAGCTTCAACATGGCCGAGCTCTGGCGCCTTCCAGTCGTCTTCATCGTCGAGAACAATCGCTACGCCATGGGCACGTCGGTAGCGCGTTCCTCTGCGCAGTCCGATTTCGCCAAGCGCGGCGTCGCCTTCAACATCCCCGGCGTCCAGATCGACGGCATGGATGTGCGCGCCGTCCGCGAAGCCGCCGCAGAAGCTATGGAATGGTGCCGCAGCGGCAAGGGGCCTTATCTGATCGAGGCGCAAACCTACCGCTATCGCGGCCACTCCATGTCGGACCCCGCCAAATACCGCTCGAAGGAAGAAGTCACGAGGATGCGCGAAGAGCATGATCCTATCGAGCAGGTGCGGGTCCGGATGCTCGCCGGCGGCCTCGGCGAGGACGAACTGAAAAAAATAGACGCCGACATTCGCAAGGTCGTCGCGGAGGCCGCGGATTTCGCATCGCAGGACCGCGAGCCGGACCCGAGCGAATTGTGGACCGACGTTCTGGCTTGAACATGAGCGAAGAATCGAAGCGTTTTCGCAGGCTGCGGGGTTGGAGACGATGACCGTCAATATTTTGATGCCCGCGCTCTCGCCGACCATGGAGCACGGAAAGCTCGCCAAATGGCTCAAGGCCGAAGGCGACAGCGTGAAGGCCGGCGACGTCGTGGCCGAAATCGAGACCGACAAGGCGACGATGGAGGTGGAAGTCGTCGACGAAGGCGTGCTCGCCCGCATTCTGGTCCCCGCGGGAACCGATAATGTCCCCGTCAATTCCCCCATCGCGGTGATCGCGGCCGAGGGAGAGGACGTATCGGCGGCGCCTGCGCCCGCACCTTCGCCAGCCCCTCGGGCCGAGCCCGCGCCCGCGCCCGCGGCGCAGAGCAATGTCGCTGCGGCTCCCGCAGCGGTCGAGATCGCGAAGCCGGCCGAACCCGAGGTTCCCGCCGGAACCACCATGCTGGCCATGACCATGCGCGAAGCTTTGCGCGACGCCATGGCCGAGGAAATGCGTCGCGACGCCGACGTCTTCATTCTGGGAGAAGAAGTCGCCGAATATCAGGGCGCCTATAAGGTCACGCAGGGCCTGTTGCAGGAGTTCGGGGCGCGCCGCGTCGTCGACGCGCCGATCACCGAATATGGCTTCGCCGGGCTCGGAGTCGGCGCGGCTTTCGCCGGCCTGCGCCCGATCGTCGAGTTCATGACCTTCAACTTCTCGATGCAGGCGATCGACCACATCATCAATTCCGCGGCCAAGACGCTTTACATGTCCGGCGGGCAGCTCAACTGTCCGATCGTGTTCCGCGGACCCAACGGCGCCGCGGCCAGGGTAGGGGCCCAGCACAGCCAGGACTACACCGCCTGGTATTCCCAGGTCCCGGGGCTCAAGGTGGTGGCGCCCTCCAACGCCGCCGACGCCAAGGGCCTGCTGAAAAGCGCCATTCGCGACAACAACCCCGTGGTCTTTCTGGAGAACGAAATTCTCTACGGAAGGACTGGGGAGGTGCCGGCGATCGACGATTTCGTCATTCCCCTCGGCAAGGCGCGCATCGCCCGTGAGGGCAAGGATATTACGCTGGTCTCCTTCTCGATCGGCGTGACCTATGCGCTCGCCGCAGCAGAGGAGCTCGCCAAAGAAGGCGTCGAAGCGGAAGTCGTCGATCTGCGCACGATACGGCCGATGGACATCGGAACCATTGTCGAATCGGTCAAGAAAACCAACCGCTGCGTCGCGATCGAAGAAGGTTGGCCGCAGAACGGCGTCACCTCCTATATCGCGGCGCGGGTGCAGCAGGAGGCGTTCGATTATCTTGACGCGCCCGTGCTGTGCGTGACCGGCAAGGACGTGCCCATGCCCTACGCCGCCAATCTGGAAAAGCTGGCGTTGCCCTCCGTCGCCGAAGTGATCGCCGCCGCGAAAGCGGCGCTCTACCGTTGAGTTCAAATGGCCGACTCGCCGAGAAACGAGAAAACTGCGGCAAAACCCGCGCAGCGCAGAAATATTCTGTTGGCGGCGGGCGCAGCGCTCGGCGCGGCGATGGCGGCATTCATGGTCTTTTCCCAGGACCGGGAATTTGCGGTGGATCTGATGCGGGCATTGTTCGGCTTGGCGGGAGGCGCGACCGCGGGCGGGCAGTAGGCGCGCGCCCGATCCGACAGCCTGCACGCCCTTTTGAAGGAACGCGCTGATGACGACAGCGATTGAAACCGCCCGCATATTCGCATCGCCTCTCGCGCGCAGGCTCGCGAGAGAGGCGGGGCTCGACATTGGCGCGTTGAAGGGGTCGGGACCTCACGGCCGCGTGATCGAGCGCGACGTGCAGGCGGCCATGGCTTCAGGGCGCGCTTCGCAGCAAGGCGCCGGCGCGAAGGCCGCGCTCGCGCCGCAGAAGACGTTCCCCGACGGCGGCTATGAACAGATCCCCCACGATTCGATGCGCAAGGCCATTGCGCGCCGCCTGACCGAGGCCGCGCAGAGCATTCCGCATTTCTATCTGACCTGCGATTGCGAGATCGACGCATTGTTGCGCCTGCGCGAGGATTTCAATTCCGCGGCGCCGCAGGGGGCTGACGGCAAGCCGGCATGGAAGGCCTCGGTGAACGACTTCATCGTGAAGGCATTCGCCATGGCGCTGCAGAGCGTGCCGGACGCCAATGTCACCTATACGCCCGAGGCGATGCTGCGGCACAGGACGAGCGACATCGGCGTCGCCGTCTCTATTCCCGGCGGGCTGGTGACGCCGATCATTCGCAACGCCGAGGCGAAGAGCGTGCGCGAAATCTCGATCGAGATCAGGGAGCTTTCCGCCAGGGCGAAGGACCGTCGCCTCAAGCCGGCCGAATATGAAGGCGGCGTCAGCTCGGTCTCAAATCTCGGCATGTTCGGGATCAGGAATTTCACCGCGATCATCAACCCGCCGCAATCCAGCATTCTCGCCGTCGGCCAGGGCGAGCAGCGCGTGGTGGTGAGAAACGGCGCCCCCGCCGTCGCCACCATGATGACCGTGACGCTCTCATGCGATCATCGGGCGATAGACGGAGCGCTGGGCGCCGATCTTCTCGCCGCCTTCAAACGCCTGATCGAGCGTCCGGCGGCGATGTTCGCGTAAAGCTCCCGCTTATTTCAGCTCCAAGGGGGCTTCGAAAGCCCCCTTGTCCGTGACTACGGTCAGGGTCGCGGCGACCGCTTTCGGCGCAGCGACCGTTCCGTTGGTCGAGAGCGTCAGCTCGAAAGCCTTGCCGTCCGTCGAGGGCGCCGCTTCGAGATAGAGCGGTTCGGGCGCCTCGGCGAAAATCTCGCGGGCACTGTCCTTGCCGAGATATTCCAGCCGCCAGGAAAGGCTTTCCCCCGGGCGGCGCGACAGGCCGAGCAGCGCTTTGGCCTCACCGGCCGTGAGTTTTCGAGGGACTTTCGCCAGCGCCGCCGCTATGTCCGCAAGGAAGGGCGAGGCGCCGCTCTGCGGCAGGGCGAGGGCAAGCCGGGCTTTGGTCGGCAGGCATATCCTGTCGCAGGCCGCATAGTCGAGCGACAGCTCCAGAACCACCGGCGCCTCAGGATTGCGCGGCTTCACCCGCAGCGGAAATACGACCTTCGAATCATAGCCGGCGACGATGCTCCCGGCTTCCTCTATACGTTTCGGCGCGGGGTAGAGGGGTTCGACAGAATCGACGTTTTGCGAACGCTTGAAATCGAACCGGGGCGGGACGCCGGCCTCGCCGGGTTGGCGCCAATATGTCAGCGCCTTCGGCTTGAGGTCGATCTCCAGCGCGACGAGATAGGTTCCGTCTTTGGCGGGCTCCCCCGCGATCAGGCGGGCGGATGAAAACTCGGAGTTCGCCGCGTCGGAAGCGAAAGGGGAAGCGCCATGCGCCGCGCCCGCGCCGAACAGGGCGCCGGCGAAAGCGAGACGGCGGAACCAGCGAAAACGGAATTGTTTGACCATTCAAAGGCCCTGATAAATTTCCGGGTTGGGCTGCCGCGGTTTTAGAGAACCCTTGAGATTGAAAGGCGGCGGGCGTAGCATGACCCTATGAGCGAGCCCCAAAAGAAGCAAGGTTCCGCGACCGGCTCACCGGAAAACACGGAATTGCGCGAGCACCGATTTCTCGAAGGGCAGATGCTCGTCGCCATGCCCGGGATGGAGGATGAACGTTTCGCGCGTTCCGTCGTCTATATCTGTGCGCATTCCGCCGACGGAGCGATGGGCATCATGCTCAACAAGCCGGCGCGCGTGCGCAATTTTCCCGACCTTCTGGAGCAGCTGAAAGTCATCGCTCCCAAGGAGCGCATCAGCCTGCCTGCCGCGGCCAAGGAAGTTCAGGTGCTGTCCGGCGGACCGGTCCAGACCGACCGCGGGTTCGTCCTGCATTCGGCGGATTTCTTCCTGGACAATTCGACCCTGCCGATCGACGACGGCGTCTCGCTCACGGCTACGGTCGACATCCTGCGCGCGATCGCCGCCGGCAATGGACCGGACCGCGCCGTGCTCGCTCTGGGCTACGCTTGCTGGGACGCCGGGCAGCTCGAAAATGAAATCCAGCACAACGGCTGGCTGCACTGCCCGGCCGATCCGGGGATTCTGTTCGACCACGACCTCGACACCAAATATCTGCGCGCTTTGCGCTCTCTCGGCATCGACCTCGCCAGCCTGTCATCCTCGGCCGGCCACGCCTGAAACAGCGGAGGCTTCGTTCCCGAGCGTAGCGAAGCAATCGGGAATTGCGCCGAAATCCCCACGCCCTTCGATCACGGCGCCGGATTGCTGTGAATCTGGTGGATGGCGTCGATGCGCGCTTCGATCTCCGGCGTGATCCTCACATTGACCGAATCGATGTCGCTCACGAGTTGCCGCATCGTGGTGGCGCCGATGATGTTCGAGGTCACAAAGGGCCGAGAAGTCACGAAGGCGATGGCGAATTGCGCCGGATCGAGCCCGAGCTCGCGGGCGAGCGCAAGATATTGGTCGATCGCCTGTTCTACCCCCGGCGTCTCATATCTCTGGCCGCGCTCGAACAGGGTCGTCCGCGCGCCCGGCGGTCTTGCGCCGCGCTGATATTTGCCGGTGAGATAGCCTTGCGCCAGCGGCGAATAGGCCAGCAAGCCGACCTGATCGCGATAGGCGAATTCGGCCAGACCCATTTCGAACGTGCGGTTCAGGAAATGATAAGCGTTCTGGATCGAGGCGACGCGCGGTCCATGGCCGAGCTCGGCGGCGCGCAGAAAACGGGCGACGCCCCACGGCGTTTCGTTGGAAAGGCCGACATGGCGCACTTTGCCCGCCTTCACGAGTTCGTCCAGCGCCTCAAGCGTTTCCTCGATGTCCACTTCGGTCCGGACGCTCGGGTGGCGCCAGGTCGTGCCGCCGGAGCCGAACAAGGGAACCGAGCGGTCGGGCCAGTGCAACTGATAGAGGTCGATGTAATCGGTTTGCAGGCGCTTCAGCGATTGCTCCACGGCATAATGGATGTTCTTGCGGTCGAGTCGCGTGGGTTCGTTGTTTTCTCGCAGCCAGTTCATTTCGGCGCGACCCGAGACCTTGGTCGCGAGAATCACCTTGTCGCGGTTCTTTCTGGCCTTGAGCCAGGAGCCGATGATGCGCTCGGTCGAGCCCTGGGTCTCACGGCGTGGCGGGATCGAATACATCTCGGCGGTGTCGATGAAATTTATGCCGCGGTCGAGAGCGTAATCGAGCTGCTCATGGCCCTCCGCTTCCGTGTTCTGCTGGCCGAAGGTCATAGTGCCGAGGCAAATGGCGGAAACGGAAATTCCTGTCCGTCCAAGCTTGCGGCGCTCCATGGCGAATCCTCTCGAGGTGGCGCGGACAAAGGGGGCGTCGGGGCCAGACTGCAGCAGCAAGAATCATGCGCGCGGATCGGCGGAAAATCAGCGCGCCTTCCTCTTTCTGCATTGTTGGGAGATGTCCGCCGGAATCATCTTAGCGGAGTCGGCGCGGATCACAAAAGTTCGCCGAAATCAGAGATAGGGGCTGGATTCCAGTCGCCGGCGCAGCTCGAAGCTTTGGAACTGGGCGAAAATCGACGAAACCCAGGCCTTTAGCGAGGCGCGCACTACGATCGACATTTCCTGGGGCGGCGAGCGCAGAAAACTCTGCAGGGACACGCTGGAATCGGCAAGGCTGCGCGCAACCGGGATCGGCAGGGACGGAATGACGAACTTGCCTTGCACGGGGTAGCGCTGAAATATTTCCGCTTCATCCGGCTCGAGAGGACGCGCCCCTTCGTTGTGCACCAGCATGATCGCCATATCCGGCCAAAATTTGCGTAGCGCCAGCACGCCCTCCAGCGAGTTGCGGCTGGCGTCCGCATGATAGAGCAATATTGGTTCGATTCCCTGGCGATGGGCTTCGTCGATGAAGCCTATGTCCTGCACGGTTTCAAAGAAACGCAAATAGGACCGGTGCCAGACGTCTACGATCTTGGCCCGGTCCTGGTTTGCGAGCAGTCCGTCGAAAAGAGCGATCTGCCCCTTGATGTCCGTCGCGTCGAGAACATGCACCCGGTCTGGAAAATAGGGCGCATAGCATGGCTCGAGAGGATCGGTGTCGAAACCGAGCGGTTCGGCGTTGGTGAAGCAGAGATAATCGGTCAGGAGCCGGGCGGTCGTTGAAACTCCGGCTCTGGCGCAGGGCGAGCAGGCGATAAAGACGTTGGCGCGCCTATCCATCTAACCTGCTCGCCGACGCTCCAAATTCAGTCGCCGGCGCCTTTCAAATGGCTGTGGCGGGAAAGTTATCTTTCTTTGGCGGCTTTCGCGGCCTTGCTGTCGCGCGGAGCCACCAGCCCCAGGAGCTGAACGCGGTCGAACTCCTCGGCGATTCTGCCCAGCCAGGTGCGGACATAGCCGCGCAGCACGAAGGATTGTCCCGCGGGAGCGCCCTCGGCGGTGCGATCGGCGACGAAGGTCGAGAAAGGGACCCCCGCGATTTCGACCTGCTCGTAAGACATTTCGTTGAGCTTGGGGATGGTCAGCTCGCCGCTGGTCATCACCTTTTCGAAATATTTCCCGTGGGTGACGGGGTCCCACTCGAAAAAGGTGGTGTCGTTGACGTGATTCTTGACCAGAAAGTAATGGGCGTCCGACACGAAAGGCGCGATCTCGTCGATCTCGTCCAGCGACGCGATGGACGAGCCCAGGACGTGGAAGATCAGGAAATTGAACTCGCCGGCATGGACGGCGTCGAGGAAGCCGGTGTCTTCGAGCGCCTGCAGGGCGAGGCTGAGCCCTCCCGCGCGCACGTCGATCACAGTCACCTTCACCTGAGTCGTGTTCAGCGTGTCGAGGACCCGCATCTGATCGGACGTCGAGGTCAGGTCGATCACACTGGTCTGATCGGGATGGAAACGGTGAAGCGTGCCACGCGGGAATTCCGTGTCGAAGCCGCGCGTCACGACGTTGTTGGTGTTGAGATAATCAAGCACGGCCCGAGCGATGGTGGTCTTGCCCACGCCGCCCTTGTCAGCGCCAACGAGTATAACTGAAGGTTTCATGTCCACTCTCGCTCCCTGCGTAGACGCAGGCGCAACCTCTGGTTGATCAGCCTCTTCGGCTGCGATCGTAATAGTCGGCTTATTTTGCTTTTCGACAGGTTTCTTGACCATGGCCGTCCCTATAGCATTCGGCGCACATGCGCGCACTAACCTTTGCCGGAAAGTTAAGAAAATTAGCCGACAATCCCCAGCTCGGGTCGCATTTAAAACAACAGACTTTTTATGTGCAATGTAATTAATAGGCAGTTGTTTTAAGTGAATTGACATTCGCGGGCCGATGGGTATGTAACCAGAAGCAATCCAGGCCGCGCCTTCCGGGGAGGGCGCATGCGCTGATGCGTCCTGGAGAGCCGTAGCGGCTTTCGCATCACAATGCGGGGATTTCCGGCGTGGTCGCTCGCGCGATTCGCGCCGCGAGAATTTCGCTGAAATGCAGTAGGGGAGGCGCATGCGGAGCGCAGAGGCAAGCTTGGAAAAGCCGATAAGTCTGGTTCGGGTCGAAGACCGGAACGGAGTGTCGCACGACCTCGAGCCGGTCGAAGGCTGGCGGTTGATGGAAATTCTTCGCGATTACGGCATGGGGATGGACAATACCTGCGGCGGCGCGCTGGCCTGCGCGGAGTGTCATGTCCTCATCGATCCCGAGTGGGTGGCCCGGCTTCCGGCTCCCCGCGAGGAAGAACTGGAAAAGCTCGACGAACTGCCGCTCGTTTTCGACAATTCGCGCCTCGCCTGCCAAATTATCTGGTCCGACGAATACGACGGGCTGCGTCTGACAATAGCCAAGGCGGTCTGATGGCGCTTCTCAAGAACCCCCAAATTCTCATCGCAAGCGATCTTCGCGACGGCGAAGCGCTGTTTCTCGGAGCGGACGGCTGGGCGCGCGACCACAAGTCGGCGGCGGTGGCCCGCGACAGCCAGGAAGCGGCGGCGCTGGAAGCGCGTGGCAAGGGCGAGATCGCCGCAAATCGCGTCGTCGACGTCTATCTCGCGGATGTGGGCCTGGAGGCGGACGGTAGCCCGACGCCGCTGCACTACCGCGAGAAAATGCGGATCAAAGGCCCCAGCGTGAGGCCGGACCTCGGCAAACAGGCTCGGGCCGCCCAATCGGGAGACGCGAAATGACCGCGCATGACCCACAGCAGGCGGCGCGTCCCAACACGCCGACCACCACCTATCTCTACGACAACTACGACACGGCCTTCGTGCGCGAGCGCGTCGCCGAGTTTCGCGAGCAGGTGCGCAGGCGCCTGGAAGGCGCGACGACGGAGGAGGAATTCCGTCCCTTCCGCCTGATGAACGGGCTCTATCTGCAGCTGCACGCCTATATGCTGCGCGTCGCTATTCCCTATGGCACGCTGACGGCGCGCCAGATGCGCAGCCTCGCCGACATCGCCGACAAATGGGACAAGGGCTACGGTCATTTCACGACCCGCCAGAACCTGCAGTTCAATTGGCCGAAGCTCGTCGACGTCCCGGATATTCTGGAGGCGCTGGCCGAAGTCGAGATGCACGCCATCCAGACCTCCGGCAACTGCATTCGCAACGTCACCGCCGACCATTTTTCGGGCGTCGCCGCCGACGAATACGAAGACCCGCGTCCGACCGCGGAATTCCTGCGTCAGTGGTCGAGCCTGCATTCCGAGTTCAGCTTCCTGCCGCGCAAGTTCAAGATCGCGGTGAGCGGCGCCGCCCAGGACCGCGCTGCGGTCAAGGTCCATGACATCGGCCTCAGGGTGGTCGCAGGCCCCGGCGGCGAGCCGGGCTATGAGGTTTATGTCGGAGGCGGCCTCGGCCGTTCGCCCTTCGTCGGCAAGGTGGTGCGGGAGTTTCTGCCGCGGGAGGACCTGCTCGCCTATCTCGAGGCCATTCTGCGCGTCTATAACCGCTTCGGCCGGCGCGACAACAAATACAAGGCCCGCATCAAGATATTGGTGCACGAGACCGGGCTCGATCAGATCAGGGCCGAGGTCGAAGCCGAATTCGCGGCCATGGATCGTACGCCCTTCGCCCATGACGCGGAGGAATTCGCCCGCATCGCAGCCTTCTTCGCGCCCCCGCCCTACGAAACGCTGCCCGCCCAATCCGAGGCGCTCCAGTCGGCGAAACGGGAAAACCCCGCCTTCGCCGCTTTCGCCGAGGTCAATGTCTCGGCGCACAAGATCGACGGCTATGCGATCGTCACGGTCTCGCTGAAGCCGACAGGAGGAATTCCGGGCGACGCGACCTCGGCCCAGATGCGAGTTCTGGCCGACGCCAGCGAAAAATTCGGCTTCGGCGAATTGCGCGTCAGCCACGAGCAGAACATCGTCCTGCCGCATGTGAAGAAGGACGACCTCTTCGCGCTGTGGCGTATGCTGGACGCGGCGGGGCTGGCGACCGCGAATGTCGGTCTCCTGACCGACATCATCTCCTGTCCGGGGCTCGATTACTGCTCGCTCGCCACCGCGCGTTCGATCCCGATCGCGCAGGCGATTTCGCGTCGCTTCAAGGATGAGGAACGCCAGCGCGAGATCGGCAGGCTGGGGATAAAAATCTCGGGCTGCATCAACGCCTGCGGGCATCACCATGTCGGAGCGATTGGCGTTCTGGGCCTCGAAAAGAAAGGCCAGGAATCCTACCAGATCACGCTCGGCGGCGACCCTTCGCTGTCGGCGTCGGTCGGCGAGCTGCTCGGCCCCGGCGTCGGCGCAGACCAGGTGGCGGACGTCATCGAGCATATCGTCGATTTCTATCTCTCCGAGCGGCAGGGGGAAGAGCGTTTCATCGACACCTGGCGGCGGCTGGGACACGCCCGCTTCAAGGACGTGCTGCGGCGGGAGGGCGAAAATGGCGCTGATATCTGAGGGAAAGTTCGTCGAAGACGAGTGGCGCCATCTCGCCGACGAAGAAGACCTGCCGAGGTCCGGCAAGATCGTCGTGTCGCAGCAGCGGCTCGAGGAGGCGCTGGCGGGCCTCGGGCCGGAACAGGGCCTCGGGGTCCGGTTGCCGAACACCGCCGATCCGGCGGCGATTGCTCCCTATTTTTCGCGTTTGTCGCTGATAGCGATCGCCTTTCCGGCCTTCACGGACGGGCGCGGCTTTTCGCTCGCGCGGCTCGTGCGCCGCGCCGGGTTCAAGGGCGAGCTGCGGGCGAGCGGGCGCCTCGTCGCGGATCAGGCCTTGCATGCGCGCCAATGCGGTTTCGACACCATCGAAATCCCGCACGACATCGCCCAGCGCCAGAACGAAGCGCAATGGGCCAAGGCGCTCGGCAGCTATGCCGAGACCTATCAGGAAGGTTATGGAACGCGCGGCTCCATATTGGAGCGGCGCCGAAAGGCTGCGTTATGAAGCCGTCGTTGATGGAAGTTCTGGAGCCGCGCTTCGCGCCGCTCGATCTCGACCACCGCCTGCAACTGCTGCGGGAATTCGTGCCCGGACGCATAGTCTTCACGACGAGCTTCGGCGTCGAGGATCAGTGGATCGCCCATTCGATCTTCACCCAGGGGCTCGATATCGAGGTGGCGACGCTGGACACCGGCCGGCTGTTTCCGCAGACCTATGAGCTGTGGGAGCGCACCGAGGCGCGATATGCGCGCCGTATCGCGGCGGTCTATCCGCAAGCCGAGCCTCTGCAGGAATGGGTGGCCGAGAGCGGCGTCAACGGTTTCTACAAATCAGTCGAGAACCGCAAGGCTTGCTGCCACATCCGCAAGGTCGAGCCCTTGGGGCGGCTGCTGGCCTCCGCCTCCGCCTGGGTGACCGGATTGCGCGCCGATCAATCGGCGGCGAGGTCGGATATTTCCTATGTGGAGTTCGACGCGGGCCATAAGCTGCTCAAGGTCAATCCGTTGCTCGACTACAGCCGGGAGATCATCGTCGCCGAGACCGAAAAGCTCAGCGTGCCGGTGAACGAACTGCACGTGCAGGGCTTCCTTTCCATCGGCTGCGCGCCCTGCACCCGCGCGGTGCAGCCCGGCGAAGGCGAGCGCGCCGGCCGCTGGTGGTGGGAGGACGACGGCAAAAAGGAATGCGGCCTCCATGTCGACGAGAACGGCGTCCTGCGCCGCGGTCCGGCGCCGCACAGCGAGGTCGCGCAATGAGTTCCACGGCAATCCGCAAGCTCGGCCATCTCGACCGGCTCGAAGCCGAGAGCATCCACATCATGCGCGAGGTCGTCGCGGAATGCGAACGACCGGTGATGCTCTATTCCATCGGCAAAGACTCCGCGGTGATGCTCCACATCGCGATGAAGGCTTTCTACCCCTCCAAGCCGCCCTTTCCCCTGCTGCATGTCGACACGACCTGGAAGTTCAGGGAGATGATCGAGTTCCGCGACCGCCGCGCAAAGGAGCTCGGCGTCGAACTGCTGGTCCATGTCAATCCGCAAGGGATCGCGATGGGCATCGATCCTTTCGTGCATGGATCGAAGCTCCACACCGAGATCATGAAGACCGAGGGCCTCAAGCAGGCGCTCGACAAATGGCGTTTCGACGCCGCTTTTGGCGGAGCGCGGCGCGACGAGGAGAAATCCCGCGCCAAGGAGCGCGTCCTTTCCTTCCGCACCGCGCAGCATCGCTGGGACCCCAAGAACCAGCGGCCGGAGTTCTGGCGGCTTTACAACGCGCGCAAGGGGCCCGGCGAAAGCCTGCGCGTGTTTCCGCTGTCCAACTGGACCGAGGCGGATGTGTGGGACTACATCGCGCGGGAGAACATCCCCGTGGTGCCGCTTTATTTCGCCAAGCCGCGCCCGGTGGTGCGGCGCGAGGGCACGCTCATCATGGTGGATGACGACCGCATGAAGCTGCTGCCGGGCGAAGTCGTCGAGCAGAAGATGGTGCGGTTCCGGACGCTCGGCTGCTATCCGCTCACCGGCGCCATAGAGAGCGCCGCCGACAATCTCGACGCCATCATCCACGAGATGCGCCACAGCCGTTCATCCGAGCGGCAGGGCCGGCTGATCGACCATGACGGGTCGACCTCGATGGAACAGAAGAAGCAAGAGGGATATTTTTGATGCACGGCGGAATCTCGCAGACGCCGCCGGAGGCGACGCCCCATCGGCACATCGCCGACAAGCCGTTGCTTCGCTTCATCACCTGCGGTTCCGTGGACGACGGCAAGTCGACCCTCATCGGCCGCATGCTCTATGACGCCGGGCTCGCGCCCGACGATCTGCTGGAAGCGCTGGAGAAGGACTCCAAGAAGCACGGCACCCAGGGCGACGATCTCGATTTCGCGCTGCTGGTCGATGGCCTCGCGGCGGAACGCGAGCAGGGCATCACCATCGATGTCGCCTATCGCTATTTCGCGACCGAGAAACGCAAGTTCATCGTCGCGGACACGCCCGGCCACGAGCAATACACCCGCAATATGGCGACGGGCGCCTCCACCGCCGAGCTCGCCGTGCTGCTGGTCGACGCGCGCAAGGGCATATTGGCCCAGACCCAGCGTCATAGCGTCATCGTCTCCATGCTCGGCGTTCGCCATGTGGTGGTGGCGGTCAACAAGATGGACCTCGTCGGCTACAGCGAGGACGTGTTCCGCCAGATCGAGAAGGACTTTGCGGAATTCGCGAAGAATCTTCGCTTCCTGTCGATCTATGTCGTGCCGCTGGTCGCCAAGGACGGCGACAATCTGGTCAAGCAGAGCGCGAAAATGGCGTGGCACAAGGGGCCGCCGCTGCTGACCTATCTCGAAGGAGTCGCAGTGGAGGATTCCTCCATAATCGCGCCCTTCCGCTATCCGGTGCAGTGGGTCAACCGGCCGAGCCATGATTTCCGCGGCTTTTCCGGCTTCGTCTGCGGCGGCAATGTGCGGCCGGGCGACATCGTGCGCATTCTTCCGCTCGGGCGCGACACCCAGGTCGCGCGGATCGTCACCTATGACGGCGATCTCGACAGCGCGGTTTCGGGCCAGTCCGTGACCCTGACTCTTGCGGAAGAAATCGACATCTCCCGCGGCGATCTTTTATGTTCGCCGGTCTCGCCAGCCAAAGTCGGAGACAGGCTCAAGGCCAAGCTGCTCTGGCTGGTGCGCGAGCCTCTCACGCTCGATAAGAGTTATCTTCTCAAGATCGGGAGCAAGACCACTCCTGCGGTCGTCGCCGCCGTCACCGCGCGGATCGAGATCGAATCCGGTCTCGCCGCGCCGCTGAAGGAAGAGGGCGAGACCCTCGCCTTCAACGCGATTGGAGAGGCCGAGCTTTCCCTCGACTCTGTGGTCGTCTGCGATCCCTATCTGGAGAACCGCGAGACCGGCGGCTTTATTCTCATCGACCGCATCACCAATGAAACGGTCGCGGTCGGCATGGTGGAGAGCGCGCAGGCGAGCGAGCGCGGCGCCACCGCTTTGCTGGAGGCCAGCTATTCCTCGATGGAAGGCTTGCCGACGCCGCCGCCTTCCGTGCTGTCGCAGAAGCGCGTCATCGCCAAGGGCCTGTCATGGCGCGTATTCGGCAGCGCGCTGACCTTCGGCGTCGTTTACGGCTTTACCCGAGACGCAGGCCTGTCGCTGTCGATCACGGTCGTGGAAGCGGCGGTCAAGCTCGCGGCTTATTTTATCCACGAGCGGTTCTGGCAGCGCGGGAGCGCCGAACCGGGCAGGGCGGGCGAACCGTCCTCGCCGCAGGACGACGCGGGGTTGTGAGAAGTCCGTCATCGCGAGCGGAGCGATCCAGACTCGGTGCGAAAATAAGCGCCCGCTGTCCGCGGATCGGCAGCAGGACGCGACAAACATAGGAGTCGTCGCGCGCGGCTCCTAGATTGCCGCGTCGCTACGCTCCTCGCGATGACATCCGCTGCCCCGCCGGCCTTTCGGCCTCGAACAGAATCGCCTGGAAGGGCAGGGTCGAGCCGAAGGCGCGCGTGAGCGTTTCGGCGTAGGCTTTTGCGATCGCTTCGGGGTCGCCGCCGCGTTCCTCGACCTCTTGAATAATCGGGCTGCCGAAAACAAGTCCGCGCGCATAATTGTTCGCGTCGAAGGCGCGCGAATGTTTGACGACCGATATGCTGATATTCACGAAGCCGCTGTCGACCAGACTCTCCTTGATCGGATCGATCGCTCCGCACGACACCGGTTGCTTCATCCATGTCGGCGGATTGTCCGGGAAAGTAGATTTCAATAGAGCGAGCGCCAGTCTGGCGAAGGGATTGTTTTCTTCCGAGTCCCACACGCCCAATATGTAGCGCCCGGCGGGACGTAATGCGCGGAAGGCTTCGCACATCGCTTTGGGCTTATCGGGAAAAAACATGTAGCCGAACATGCAGACGACGGCGTCGAAGCTCGCATCCGCAAAAGGCAGCGCGCAGGCGTCCGCGATCTCGAACCTTACTTGCTCGCCCTCGCGGATTTTTGTACGGGCGACGCTGAGCATGTCTTCGCTTATGTCGCTCGCGGTCAATTTTGCCGCCGCAGGAATGCGATTGCGCAACTCGCGCGTGACGATGCCGGAACCGGCCGCGATTTCCAGAACATCGGCCGGGTTCAGCGCTGCGGCGCGCTGCGCTGCCTCCTCGGCGTAAGGCTGAAACATCACGCAGCCGAGCTCGCGATCGTAGATCTGAGGCACGTCGCCGGCGTAAGCCCTGTCGTTCATTTCCATGTTCCCCCGAGATTAACCTTTGAATATTTCGCGTCGATGGTAGTCAAGAAATTTGGGGTGGGGCCGGAGTTCCGCTCTCTCGGGGACGATCAGACGCCTATCGCCGATCAAAAGCCGTCCGATGGTGTCGGGCAGGCGATCCTTTGCTAAAAGCAGGGTGTAGTCCTCATCAATCGAAACGAGACCCCGGTCGAAAATCCAGTGGAAGGTGCCGGATAAGGCTAGCCCATTGCGAATGCTGTCCGGCCCGCGATGCTCGACAGGGCGGATATGGGCGGCCTGCGCTTCAGATCGCCCCCCACCGTTGATCAGCTTGATGCCACTCATCGCACAGGTGTCGTTGTAGGCGCTTTTTACCGCGGCGGAGAAGGCTCTGTCTCGAAACGGCCTTGATATGAGTTGCTCGACGATCCGGCGATCCTGCTCAAACGGGACGTCACTGAGAAAAGTTAGTGGCGTTTCATGAAAGCCATCGAGAGGCGGCATAGGGTCCTCTGGCGCGTCAGGCGCAGGTCGAGTTCGTTCCTCGATGCCGATGACGTGGCCAAAACCCGCTTGCCAGATTAAATCGAACTCACTGTCCTTGATGTTGCGGACTGCGCGGCCAAAAGCTCCTTTATTGGTCGAGCCATCGGGCTTCTTGAGATTGCCCTCGTAGAAAAGGGACCCCTCTTTAAAAGGCACAGGTCGGACGAACGGCAGATAGTTCGATACTTCTGCATAAAAGTGATCAGGGCGCGATTCATCGGGAATGATGTGTTCCACGCGCGCCGTCGCAAAGTAGACTTGGCGTCCGCCGCTGCTCGATGGATCGCCAGTAGAACGCCGAGGTTCGTAATAAACGATCCAATCGCCGACCGCCTCACTGACTTGCCTCAGATAGCTCTTGGGGAAATGGTATCGGATCTCGGGCAGGTCGTCATAGACGGGAGTTACTTTCGTCGTGAGAACTGCTTTAGTCATGCCATCAGCACGCGATTAGATGTTCGGCGCTGCAGAATGCGCGCCAGCTTATCGGCTTTGTCTCCATCGCATGGCGGCATTTTCGTTCCGCCGCCCCCTCAGTGCGCCTCGTCCCAATTGGCGGCGGCGCGCGCATCCACCTGCAACGGCACCGAGAGCTGAACCGCCGGATGCGGCGCGTCGATCATGATGCGCTTCACGAGGTCGATGGTCGCCTGCGCCTCCGCGGCCGGGGCCTCGAACACGAGCTCGTCATGGACCTGCAGCAGCATTTGCGCCGCAAGCCCCTCCTTGATCAGCGCGGCGTCCATGCGCACCATCGCCCGGCGGATGATGTCGGCGGCGGCGCCTTGAATCGGAGCGTTGATCGCGGCGCGTTCGAAAAAGGCGCGCTCGGAGGCGTTGGACGAAGCGATCCTGGGGAAGTGGCATTTGCGGCCGAAGATCGTCGTCACCACGCCGTTTTCGCGCACGGCTTTGCGGGTCGAGTCCATGTAGTCGCGAATGCCCGGAAAGCGCTCGAAATATTTCTTGATATAGGCGCCGGCTTCTTCGCGCGGAATGCCGAGCTGATTGGCGAGACCGAAAGCCGAAATGCCGTAGATGATGCCGAAATTGATCGCCTTCGCCCTGCGGCGGATTTCCGAGGGCATGTCCTTCACCGGCACGCCAAACATTTCGCTCGCCGTCATGGCGTGAATGTCGATCCCCTCGGCGAAGGCCTTTTTCAGCTGCGGGATGTCGGCGACATGCGCCAGCAGGCGCAGTTCGATCTGCGAGTAGTCCGCAGAGATCAACACCCGGCCCGGCTCCGCGACAAAGGCGGTTCTGATCTTGCGCCCCATTTCGTTGCGCACCGGGATGTTCTGCAGATTGGGCTCGGAGGAGGATAGCCTTCCCGTGGTCGTCGCCGCTAGGGCGTAGGACGTATGCACGCGATGGGTCTGCGGATTGACGAAACCGGGCAGGGCGTCGGTATAGGTCGATTTCAGCTTGGCGAGCTGGCGCCATTCCAGAATCAGCGCAGCGAAACCGTTGCCGCCCTCGGCGAGTTCGTCGAGCACGCTCGCCGAGGTCGACCAGGCGCCGGTGGCGGTCTTCTTCGCACCGGGCAGGCCCATCTTGCCGAACAGAATATCGCCGAGCTGCTTGGGCGAACCGAGATTGAAACGCTCGCCGGCGGCCTCATATATATCGGCCTCGAGCCGCGCCATCGCCTGAGCGAATTCTCCCGAAAGACGCGAAAGAATATTGCGGTCGATGGCGACGCCGCGCCGCTCCATCGCCGCAAGAGTCGCGACCATCGGCCGCTCCAGCGTTTCATAGACCGTGGTCATGCTTTCGGCGGGCAGGCGCGGCTTCAGCACGCGCCACAGCCGCAGGGAGACATCGGCGTCTTCGGCGGCATATTCGGTCGCCTTGTCCAAAGCGACGCGCGCAAAGCCGATGAAATTCTTGCCGGTCCCACAGACCTCGCCGAATGCGATGTTCTTGTGCCCGAGATGTTTCAAAGCCAGCTCGTCGAGCCCATGATTGTTGCGGCCGGTGTCCAGCGCATAGGAGATCAGCATGGTGTCTTCGATCGGCGCCACCGTGACGCCATAACGCGCCAGCACCTGCAGATCATATTTCATGTTGTGCGCGATCTTGAGGACCGAAGGGTTCTCCAGCATCGGCTCGAGGCGCGCGAGCGCCTCCTGCAGCGGGATCTGTCCGGCCAGCAGATCGGCGCCGCCGAAGAGGTCGTTGGCGCCGGGCGAGCGATGCCCCAGCGGAATATAGCAGGCTCGGTCCGGCCCCAGCGCCAGCGACAGGCCGACGAGTTCGCAGCTCATGGCGTCGAGCGAGGTCGTTTCCGTATCGAAAGCGACGACGCCCAGATCCATGGCGTCGGCGATCCAATGATCGAGGCGCTCGACGGACTGAACGGTTTCGTATTTGCTGCGGTCGATCGGGGAGGCCAGCGCCTCCTTGGCGCGCGCCCCGGCAAGCGAGGCGGGCGTGTCGGCGGGTTGCGCCGCGGCGGGGGCCGGCGTCGCAGGGGCCGCAGGCTCGGCTGCGCGTTCCTTCACCTCGCCGTTGCGCCCGCGCCAGCCCGCGGGACCGAGGAAATCAGGGTCGGGCTCGATTTCGGACGCCTCGACGCCATAGGCTTCGGCCACCCGCCGCGTGATGGTGGTGAATTCCATCGCCAGCAGAAATGCCACCAGCTTCTTCGCATCGGGCTCGTGCAGCGTCAGATCCTCGAGCGGCGTCTCGACATCGACGTCGCGCACCAGCTCCACCAGCTTCTTCGAGGTGAGGATGAGCTTCACGCTCTCGGGATCGGTGAGGCACTCGCGGCGCTTCGCCTGCTTGATTTCCCCGGCGCGGGCCAGCAGCGTATCGAGATCGCCATATTCCTTGATCAGCTGCGCGGCGGTCTTTATCCCGATTCCCTTGGCGCCCGGCACATTATCGGTGCTGTCGCCCGCGAGCGCCTGGACGTCCACCACTTTCGACGGCGGCACGCCGAAATATTCCTCGACCTCTTTTTCGCCGATGAAGCGTTCGGCGCGGGCTCCGAACTTGCCCTGTTCCCCGGAGGCGGGATCGTACATCGACACGCCCTCGCCGATGAGCTGCATCAGGTCCTTGTCGGCGGAGATGATGGTGACGTCGGCGCCTTTCTCGCGGGCATGGCGCGCGTAAGTTGCGATGAGGTCGTCGGCCTCGTAGCGGTCCTGTTCGATAGGGGTGAGGCCGAAGGCGCGCACGGCCGCGCGCATCAGGGGAAACTGCGGCACGAGGTCTTCCGGCGGATCGGGCCGGTGCGCCTTGTAATCCGGGTAGATTTCCTTGCGGAAGGAATTTTCCGACTTGTCGAAGATGATGACGAGATGCGTCGGCTTCACCCCCGCGGCGCCGTCGCGCACGAATTGCAGCAGCTTGGCGCAGAACAGCCTCACAGCGCCGGTGGGCAGGCGGTCGGTGCGATAATTATATTTCGCGTCCTGTCGGATCGATTGGAAATAGGCGCGAAACACGAATGAGGAGCCGTCGACGAGAAAGACGTGGCTGCCCGGCCCGAGGGTGGTCTGCGTGGAGGTCATGCCCTCGTTCTAGCATTTTCGCGTGGCTGCGGCGATTAGAGTGTTTTCGAGCGAAGTGGATGCGGGTTCGCGTGAAGAAAACACGATCAAACATGGGATTATAGAGTCTTTCTGGTTCACTCTGAACCAGAAAGACTCTAGCCGGGAGGGCGCCCGGCAGGGAATTTATCGGAAAAGCGGTCACAGGGCGTCGATAAAGCCGTCGAGGGCCGAGAAAAACGCATCCGCGCCGCCGAGTCGGACGCGGGACACCCGGGCGAGGGCGTCCTCGCGGGCAGACGAACGCTCTTGGGCGAAGGCTTCGATGGCGTGCAGCCACCCGATTCCATCGAGCGGATCGAGGTAAACGGGGCCTTCTCCGCCGAATTCACGAAACACCTCGAGGTCGGAGGCTATCACCGGAATTCGGGCGGCGATCGCTTCCGCCACGGGCAGGCCGTAACCTTCCGCAAAAGACGGCATCAGCAGGGCTCTCGCGCCGGCGAGGAGGCTTCTCAAGCCCGGGGTCGAGAGGCCGGACGCTTCGATCACATTGGCGCGCAGGGCGGGGCAGCGGCTCATCATGTCGACGACATTCCGATTGAGCCAGCCGCGCTTGCCTATCACCACCAGCTTCGGCGTCGCCGCCCCGTGGCGGTCGGCCAGGCGGCGCCACAGATTGAGCAGCAGCAGGTGGTTCTTGCGAGGCTCGATGGTGCCGCATACGACAAAATAGCTCTTGTCGGCGAGGCTCGGATCGGGCTCCGCCGGCTCCGCGAAAATCGGCGGCGGAGGCAGGCTGGCGACGCAGATAGGCAGCTGCGGACGACCAAGGCTCGAAGCGAAGGCGCGAAGGCGCTTCGCCAGCGTCTGCGACCCCACCACGGCTCCCGCGCCGAGGCGGACGATGGCCGTAAGACGGCGGGGCCCCTTTTTCGCCTCGTCTTCCCAGAAAAACTCGGGACAGTCGACCGTAAGCAAGTCGTGCACGAAGAAAACAGGCTTCACGTCGGGCCGGCCGCTCAGCCATTTCGTGAACCAGGGCTTGTCCAGCAGGAACTGGCTGGCGTTGACATAGGCCGCGCCCTGCGGAACTCCTGCGAGCGATTCCCCGGGGTTGAGCGCCCAGCGCCGCAGCGCGCTCCAGTTCTGCGGCGCGCGCTCCAAGCGCGGGCGGACGATGCGCCGGGCCGGCTGCGCTTCGGCGCCGCTCCGCCCCAGGGCGGCGATTACGCCTTCAAACGCAGGATCGCTTTCGGGAGAGACGGATTCGCGCCAGCAGGCCTCGATTTCCTCGACCGCCTGCATCGCGCGTCGGGCGGGTGCGAGACGAGGGCCCAGCAGGGAGCAGTAAAGAGCCTGCCGCTCGCGGCGGCCTCCGCCCAGAAAATGCCGCGCCATGGCGAAATCGACGCGATCTATGCCGTTGGGATTGGGGTTGAGGGCGCGGGTCGCGAGCCTCGCGATGTCATAGACGACCGGCCGATGCTTTGCGCTCTCGGAAAGCGGCTTCGCCGGATCTTGGGCGCCCTGCGTCATCTGCACCGCTTGCTTCCGGTTTTCTTGCATTTCCAGCGGTCGATGACGTCGTTCGATTCGCGCACGGCGCGCTCCGTCTCCAGGGCGAGGCATTCCCGATAGGCGAATACGGTCTGGATATAAATCTGGACGTCCTCCTCGCATTCGGTCGGCGATTTGGTTCCCCCCGTCGTCTCCATACAGCCGGGCGGATGCGGCGGCGGGCAGTAGTCGAACCCCGGAATGCGATTGTCCTTCCGTTCCTCGGGAGGAAGGTCTCCCGCTCCAGACTGAAAATCCAGGGCGGCGGCGGCGCCTGAATGCAGGCAAGCCATGAGGGCGAGGCAGGCCGCCAGGGGGCGAAAGCGCAATTTTCGGCGGTCGCTCGGTGTGGAAAGCAAATCCGAACCTCGGAATCAGGGTGCGGGAATTCTGGTGGAAACGGCGCTCAACTCACAATCGCCGCCAAGCGACGCTTTTTAACAGGATGCGGCCTCGCAGGGCCATAAGCTGATTTACGGGCTGCAACAATCTTTCGCTCGCGGGGCGCGCCGACCTCTCCTCGACGCCCCTCGCGAGCCCTTCATGAGACTCGCGAGCGGGGCAAAAAACTGCGCACATGCGGTTCTGTGTTCCTTTAATACCAATAAAAACAATGATATGTACAAAATTTGAGAATGCGCTATTCGCCGCATTGCCAAGGAAAATGAATCGAGTTACGCTGCTGGCGATGCGGCAAGCATCTTTGGTCCAAAAACAAACAACAGGGGGAAAACATGGCCAGTGTTCACAGCAGCGCCGATATCGGCAAGACCTTGATCTACGTCGCGGGCATCGTCGCTTTCGTCGTCGTCATGCTCACCTGGGTTCCGGATTGGATTTCTCCGGAAGGCACCAACGGCACGGGCAATGGCCGGTCCTCGATCGGTTCCGATGGCGTGGGCAAGACCACCCGCATGATTCAGTAATTGCTCCGAAAGGCGTCACGTTCGGGGCGGTGGCTTCGGCGTGACGCCTTTCGAGACGACTCGCCAGGTTATTCGCTTGGCGCGACTTTCCAACCGGTCTCTTCCACCCCAGGGAGAGGCCGGTTTGGCGTTTGGGGCTCATGAAATGTGCGCGGGGCCGCGCTTTTGTCAGTCGTTCTTGCGGCGCACGTCGTCCTTCGACGAATCGAAATCGAGCGCTTCCTCGTCGCACATCAGCTTCATGGCCTTCGAGACGTTTTGAAGTGGGCTGGAGTCCGTTTGGGCGTTCAGCAATTGCAGGGCGAGGCGCATCGCCGCCTGCTCTGGCGAGTCCTCGATGAAATGCCGCTCGAACACCGCCATCACATGGTCGACGCCCTCTTGGGTGACGCTGCGCTTGTCCTCGGCGAAATAATTTTTGGAGGCGAAGCCTCCCGCAATGATCTCGTAAGAGGGAAAATAGGCGACCCCTTCGAAACTCTGGACGAGGCGCTCGCATGCGACGCGCAGGACCGATTTCGAATAGACCGTCGAGACCAGAACATGGCGAGGCTCTGCGGTCGCGACCAGAGGAACCGGCGACACCGTGAGGATTATGCGGGCGCCCGGATTTACGCCGCGCAGGCCGCCGATGAAGGCGCTCATGTCGCTTACGACGTCTTCTACGGTCAGATTCACGAACTCGTGCCGTTCCGGGGAAAACGTCCCGCCGACGACGCCGGGACAGACCGGAAAGACCGCGCCGTCGGCTCGCGAACGCCAGCATTCGGTCAGGCCGAGCGTGAAGACGAAGACGTCGAGATTCTCGAAGGCGTCGCGGACGGCCTGAAAATGCCTCGCCCGGTCGATCTCATATTCGCGCAGCGAGTTGAAACCGAGCGGCTGGATATTGGGCCGGAAAGGGTCGAGAAAAACGGTTTGGTCTTCCCGCCAGACGTCTTCCCCGGGAACGAAGCGGCCATAGGCCCGCTCGAACAGCTGCAGCAATTGCCGGCTGGTGTAGATGTTTCCGTATCTCGCGCTGTAGAGGCCGTAGTTGAGGACATCCCGGGCTTTGGGGCCGACGATGGCGTGCGCGGGCTCCGTGACGAGGTAGCAGCAGCCTTTCGCTTTCAGGAACCGGCCGATGTGCTGTGCGAAACAGCTTCCCGCGGTGACGACTCGCGCGCCGGCGTCGAAACGAAAAGGAGCCTCGACCATGGGGTCGAGTTCGCCGGGCGCGACGCGCGAGACGGCGCGGCGCCAGTTCGCATAATCGGGCAGGCGGCTGTAGGGGTGAGAAGCCATTCGATCAAACGCTCGAGTTCGGACGGGCCAAAATCAGCGACAGCGCTTCGAGCGCCATTCGCTCGCCGAAAAGGGAATTGGCGTGCGTCGCGTCCTTTCCCCAGGCGAGGGGGGCGAGCGTTCCGTTCCCGGTGAGGAATTCCGCCGGCACGGGCGCATAAAAGACGCCGAGACGCGCGCATGTCTCGCGGTAGAGGCCGTCCTGCACGCGCCACATCTTGTAGCGCAGCCAATCGGACGAGAGGCGGTCGGCGTCGACGATCGTATGCAGAAACTCTCCGGGCTTGGCGAGAACCTGCGCTCCGGGAAGAGGCGGCGGCGGCTGGATCTGCGCCAACGGCAAATCGGTGGCCTCGCGAAACGCCCTGAGCGTGTCGATTACTTCCGCCATGGCCTCCCGCAGAGTCTCGCGCACCACGGCTTCCGGCAGCACCGTGGCTTCAGCGTCCAGCGGCAGATCCGGCTCGGCGCCGAGAATGAAATCGAATCGCTCCTGCATCTGGACGATCGACAGGGCGCAGTGCTCATTGCCGCCCACCGAGAGCAGGACGCATTGGGCGTTTTGTTCGGCGATTTTTTTCAGCAGGTTGGGGTTCAGGGCGCCTTCCACGACCGGGGGAGACAGCTCTTCGCCGTCAAAATAGTAAAACCGGGCTTCGAGAAGCCGATCGTCGAATTTTTCTCCGCGCTCCATCAGCGCGTAACAGCCATGCGCGAGGGCGACGATATGGCTATGGCCGAAGCCGACGCAAGAAATCATTTTTTCTCGATCGATGTTGCTCAAAGCTCCGCTGGTCTCGCGGTCCAAGGCGATAAGATCCTCTGAAAGCGGCGCGCACACCTGTCTCTGCCGCTGCCGCGAACGCCCCCAAAAAGCGCGGCGCGCGCAGATCTGCCGAAGAGCGGCCGTGCATGAACGAACCGAAGGAGAGCGGAGCCACAGGCTGCATCGCCGTCTGGCCCCGCGCTCCCGACCCTCATAGCAGCCATGCGGCCGGGAGCCAAGGCGCCGCCGCCTGCTATCCTGGGGCGGCAATCCGTGAAATCGCCAAACCCTTGGCGTGAAGGGCGGGGCGCCGTAATCTTGTCAGATGCGTCGAGAACCCATACCCGCCCGCGGGGGTGGGCCGGCGGTAGGAGGCAGTCTTGCCTGAACATGTAGCGTGGTTGCGCGGCCAGCGCGAGGCGCTGGAGGCCGCCATCAACGGCG
This sequence comes from Methylocystis heyeri, assembly GCF_004802635.2. Classification (NCBI taxonomy): domain Bacteria; kingdom Pseudomonadati; phylum Pseudomonadota; class Alphaproteobacteria; order Hyphomicrobiales; family Methylocystaceae; genus Methylocystis; species Methylocystis heyeri. The sequence continues at coordinate 1,426,281 of NZ_CP046052.1, read as the reverse complement.
CGCCGCTGCAGGTCTCGCTGGATGCGCTGGTGCGCACCGCGATTCATGGGCTGGGCGAGGAGACGCGCGCCGCTTTCTACCTATCTGACGGCGCCCGCACTTCCTTGCACCATGTGGTGGGCATGTCCGCCGATTATGCTCGGATGGTGGACGGGTTAAAGATCGGGCCCGAGTCGCTGGCCTGCGGCCTGGCGACGCACACCGGCCAGCCGGTCGTAACGGGCGACGTGACCAAGGATACTCGCTGGGAGCCGTGGTTGTGGCTGGCCGACCGTTTCGATTATCGCGGCTGCTGGAGCTTTCCCATCCACAGTTCGGCCGGAAAAATGATCGGGACGCTGGCGGTATATTCCCGCTGCCCGCGCGAACCCGCGCCCCGGGACCGGGAGCTTTGCGCGATTCTGACCAATACCGCCTCCATAATCATCTCCCAATATTCGGAGTCGCAAGCGCGCAAGCAGGCCGAAGAGGCGCTGCGCGAGAGCGAGGAGCGGTTCCGGCTGTTCATGGACAACAGTCCCACCATCGCATGGGTCAAGGATGAAGACGGTCGATATGTCTATTTCAGCCGCGCCTTCGAGCAGCGTTTCGGCGTGCGATTTTCGGAATGGCGGAACAGGACCGACGCCGAGCTGTGGCCGCCGGATGTGGCCGCTGAATTCCGCAGGAGCGACGAAGACGTGCTGGCGGCGGGGCGGGCGATGGAGATCGCTTCGGAAACCCCCGGCCCGGACGGCGATCGCCTTCATTGGCTCGTAACGAAATTTCCGTTCCGCGACGCCGCCGGGCGCCGCTACGTCGGCGGAATCGGCCTCGAAATCACCGAACGCAAGCGAGCCGAGACGGAACTGAGCGAGAGTCTGGAACGCGAGCGGCTACGCGCCGAAGAGCTCGAGACCCTGCTCGATCTCGCTCCCATCGGCGTATCCATCGCGCTGGATCCCGAGGGCGCGAACATCAGGGGAAACCGGGCGCAGGTGGAGTTGTTCGGGCTTCGGCCCGGCGCCCAGCTTTCCATGACGAGCCCCGAGCCGCCGCCTATAGTCGTGCTTCAGGACGGCAGGCCGCTCGTCACCGAAGAATTGCCGATGCAGCGGGCGGTCAGGGGCGAGACCGTCGACGGCCAGATCATCGACGTGAAAACCAGAGACCGGATAGTGACCGTCCTCGTCAAGGCGACGCCTCTCTTCGACGAAGCGAGGCGACCGCGCGGGGCGATCGGCGCATTTTTGGACATCACCCCCCTCAAGCAGGCGGAACAGGCTCTTCGGGAGGCGGACCGACGCAAGGACAGGTTTCTCGCCACCCTCGCCCATGAGCTGCGCAACCCTCTCGCGCCGATCTACAACGCGATTCACGTTCTCGGCAGGAGACACGGAGGCGTCGGCGATCCCGACGCCGAACTGCTCGACGTCATGCGGCGCCAGGTCGAGCATCTGGTGAGGCTGGTGGACGACCTGCTCGAGATCTCCCGCATCAGCCGGGGCAAAATCGAGCTGCGCCGCGAGGCCGTCGACATGTCGGCGACATTGCGCGATGCGCTCGAAACCTGCCGGCCGCTGATCGAAAAGAAAGGCCACGCCGTCGCGATCGGCGGCCTCTCCGAACCGCTCGGCGTTTATGGCGATCCGGCGCGTCTGGTGCAGATCATGGCCAATGTCCTCGGCAACGCCGCGAAATACACCCGTCCCGGCGGGCGCATCGCCGTCGAACTCGGCCGAGAGGAGGGTTCGGCGATTTTTCGTGTCCGCGACAGCGGTGTTGGCATCGCCCCCGACATGCTCGGGAGCGTGTTCGAACTCTTCGCGCAGATCGACAATGGCGCAGATTGCGCCGAAGGAGGCCTCGGCATCGGCCTCGCCCTGGTTCGAGATCTCGTCGATCTCCACGGCGGCTCGGTCCAGGCCCACAGCGACGGTCCGGGAAAGGGAAGCGAATTCACGGTTCGCCTGCCGCTCTGCGGAGGATCGCCGGTTCCGGAAGCCGCCGCGGACGATGACGTCGCTTCTCTCGCTCGCCCGCAGCGCGTGCTCGTCATCGACGACGAACCCGACGTCGGCGACAGTCTCGGCCTTCTGCTCGAAAGCCTGGGAGCGGCCGTCTGCGTGGCTTACGACGGCCCGTCGGGGGTCGCGGCGGTGCGCGAATTCAAGCCCAGAATCGTTTTCATCGATCTCGGAATGCCGGCCATGGATGGTTTCGAAACCGCGCGCCGCATCCGCGAGGGCCATCCCGGCGGGCGCTACACGCTCGTCGCCGTAACCGGCTGGGGGCAGGCGGAAGACCGCATCCGCACCCGAATGGCGGGTTTCGACGTGCATCTGACCAAGCCGGCGTCGACGCGCGAAATCCGGGCGCTTCTGCAGGAGGCGGATTCGATTTGAGCGCGGTCTGGAGTGTTTGTTTCGACGCGTTTCCCACGCCGAACCGGCGTCCACTTCGGCTGGAAACGCTTTAGAGTCTTTATTTAATCGTGTTTTCTTCACGCGAACCGGTATCCACTTCGCTCGAAAACACTCTTAGCCCTCCAGCGCGACCTCGAGGCCGATGGGTTCGCCCTTGTGGATTTTTCCGGTGATCTGCCGGGCGACGCTGAGGACGCGATAGACGGACTCGCCAATGGCGACGCGGCGGCCGACGATTTCCGGAGCTTCCCCGGACATGGGGAAAGGCGCGCAGACGGCGATCATTTCGCGGCCCTTATATCCATATGGATAAAAGGCTTCGATGTCGTGAATGGTTTCGTCCGGCATGGCTGCTCCTGCTCTCCTCAAAAGATAGACCTTTCCGATCCGCGGCGAGAAGCCTTTCCTGCCGCTCCGCTCAGGGCGCGCCCCAGAATTCGGGCCAGGCCTGGGACAGCCTGCCGCCGAGTCGCACCGGCGCGATCTTCTGCGCGAGGCCAGATCCGCCGATCTCGACAGCGACGCCGCAGAGCGTGGCTTCGCCCTGCGCCGGCTCGTAGCGGGCGCCGGGCGTCTTGCGGATGAAGCGCCGCAGCGGCTCCTCCTTGTCCATGCCGATCACGGAATCATAGTCCCCGGTCATGCCGGCGTCCGAAATATAGCCGGCGCCGTGGGGCAGGATCTGGCAGTCGGCGGTCGGGACATGGGTGTGGGTTCCGGCGACGAGCGAAGCCTTGCCGTCGACGAAATGCGCCATCGCCATTTTTTCGCTGGTGGTTTCGGCGTGCATGTCGATCATCGCCGCGTCGCAGGCGACCCCGAGCGGGCAGGCGGCGAGCTCCCGCTCGATGGCGGCGAAGGGATCGTCGAGCTGATCCATGAACACCCGGCCCTGGACATTGACGACCAGCACCTGCTGGCCGCGGGCGGCCGCGAAAAGATTGGCCCCGCGTCCCGGCGTGCCCGGCGGATAATTGACCGGCCGCAACAGGCGCGGCTGGCGTTCGATGAAGACCAGGGCTTCCCGCTGGTCGAAGGCGTGATTGCCGAGCGTCACGCAATCGGCTCCCGCCTGCAGCATTTCCTCGCAGATGGCCTCGGTGATGCCGAAGCCGCCGGCGGCGTTTTCGCCGTTGACGATGACGAAATCCAGCGCCCAGGACTCGCGCAGGCGCGGCAGGCGCGATTGCACGGCGGCGCGGCCGGCGCGGCCGACGACATCGCCGATGAACAGCAGGCGCAAGGGGGAGGCGGTCTCTTGGCTCATCTCTTCTCCAGAACTCATCCCAGCCCATAGCGCGCGGCGGCCTCCGGGGCAATTTTGCGGCCCGGGGATTGCTCATCGGTGCGTCATTCCTTAGGTGAAGCAGCTGCTGTAATCCAAAGGCAAATATGGGCGCCGCCTTAAATGACTAACGCCGTAGGCCTCTCCGGCCCTTCCGCCCAAAATACGGGCGCCTCGATCGATCGACCTTTCGTGCTGTTTGAAGACGGGCGCGACGAGGGGCGTTCCCTGTTGTTCGACGCGCCCGAGGAGATCATCGTCGCGCGCAGCGCAGCGGAGGTCGCGGAAGCGTTCTCGCGCATGGAGGCGGCCTCGCGGAGGGGACTGCATCTCGCCGGTTACGCCAGCTACGAACTCGGCTACGCCTTGGAGCCCAGGTTCCGGGCTCAGGCGACGCCTGCCTCGCCGACGCCGCTGCTGCTGTTCGGGGCCTTCAAAGCGCCGAAGCCCTACGTCCCGCCCGCCGGCGAGGAGGAGCCTGCGCAGATTGCGCTCCAGCCGGCCTGGAGCCGCGAGGAATACGCCGAGCGCTTCCAGAAATGCCGCGATTACATCTTCGCCGGCGATGTCTATCAGATCAATCTGACATTCCCGCTCTATGGCCGCTTCGACGGGGATCCGATGGCGCTCTATCGCGGGCTCCGCAAGCGTCAGCCGGTCGCCTATGGCGGCGTCGTGGCGCTCGGCGAGGAAACCGTCGTTTCGCTTTCGCCGGAAGTTTTCTTCGAGGCCAGGGGCCGCGACATCCGCGCCCGGCCGATGAAGGGCACCGCGCAGCGCGGCTTCATGCCGCTCGAGGACATGGCGCGGGCCAAATATCTCACCGAGGACGAGAAATCCCGGGCCGAAAACCTGATGATCGTCGACCTGCTGCGCAATGATCTCTCGCGCCTCGCAGAGGTCGGCTCGGTCAAGGTGGCGGATCTCTTTACGGTCCACACCTATCCGACCCTCCACCAGATGACCTCCGGCATCGAGGCGCGGCTGCGCGAGGGCGTGACGCTCAAAGACCTGTTCACCGGGCTTTTTCCCTGCGGCTCGGTCACCGGCGCGCCCAAAATACGAGCGATGGAGATCATCCGCGATCTCGAATGCGCGCCCCGCGGCGTCTACTGCGGCTCGCTCGGCGTCATCGCGCCCGACGGCGAAATCAGCTTCAATGTCGCGATCCGGACACTGACCATTTTCCCCGACCACAGCCTCGTCTGCAACGTCGGCTCGGCCGTGGTGGCGGATTCGAGGCCCCGCGAAGAGTATGACGAATGTCTGATCAAGGCGCGGTTCCTGACGGGGGCGTGAGCGGTTTCGGCCTCATCGAGACTCTCCTTTGGACGCCATCCGACGGCTTTTTCCTGCTCGACCTGCATCTCGGGCGGCTCGGCGATTCCGCGCGCAGGCTCGGGTTTTCGTTTGATCGGGCCGCTGCCCTGGCCGCGCTGATCGCGGCTGTCGAGGGTTTCTCCCAAGGCGCCGCCACTCCGCCCCAAGCCTTGCGCGTCCGCCTCGTGCTGCAGCAGGGCGGAGCGCTCGAGGTCGGCGCTGTCGCGATCGAGCCGGTTCCGCCGCAGACGGTCTGGCGGGTCGCCGTAGCAAGGGCCCGATTCGATTCGGGCCAGCCGCTCCTGGGCCACAAGACCACCCGGCGGGAGCTTTACGAGAGCGAGCTCGCCGCCTCCGGCGCCGACGAGGTTTTGTTCCTCAACGAGCGCGACGAGGTTTGCGAGGGCGCCCGCGCCAATGTCTTTCTGGAGCGGGGCGGGAAGCTGCTGACCCCGCCGCTTTCCTGCGGCCTGTTGCCGGGCACGCTGCGCGCCAATCTGCTCCGCGAGGGCAGGGCGAAGGAGGCGGTCCTGCGCCTTTCGGATTTCGAAGGCGCGGATTTCTTTATGGGCAATTCGGTGCGCGGGCTGGTGAGAGCAAGGCTCTATTAGAGCGTTTCCAGCCGAAGTGGATGCGTCCGCTCCCGAAAGTAGTCGGCGATTCGAGCGATATTCTCTACCGCACGAGGCGTGAATCGCAGCTTCACGCCTCAAATCGACCGAAGGCGGCGGCGACCTCTGCATCGGTAGCAAATTGACGCTGTTGGGCTTGCGCCAGCCCTTCGAGAACCTCGGCTAGATGCCCAAGGTCGATGTCCTCTGGCTCGCCTTCGCCTGTCTTTGCAAGCGCGAGCATGGCGCGGGCGATTTCGTCCTGCGCGGCCAATGGAAGAGAACGCACGGTCTCAAGAGCTCGGTCGAGCAGCTTTGTCATGCAAGAAATCTAGAACTTCCGAATGCAAAAAGAAAGGGGATGCTACCCGCGCAAGGAAAGATGTGCGGCCTTGCCTGTGCAGCGAGCTTTTCATTCTCCTGAATCCTTGCCAACGCCCGCCTACGCGAGGGTGGGAGCAGAGACGCTCTCGGAGCTCGGGCGCGGGCCTCAAATTTCAATCATCGTCTCCACAAAGCCCTCCGGATCGGCGCAGAATTCCTTGAGCAGCTTGAAATGGGAGGTCTCTCGCAGAGTGATGGGCGCGAGTTCGCGGCCGTTGAGGCCGACCAGCGCCGCGCCTCTATGCGCCATCAGCAGGGGAGAATGGGTCGCGAGGATCACCTGGCAGACGCCGGAATCCTCCATGCGGCGCAGGAGCTTGAGAAATGCGATCTGGCGTTCGGGCGACAGCGCCGATTCCGGTTCGTCCCAGATGTAAATGCCTTGTCGCTGACAACGCTCCTCGAAGAAACGCAAAAAGCCCTCGCCGTGCGAATGCGACAGGAAGTCCGGCGGCATGGCGCCCACGTCCAGCGCCGCGATGTCCAGATAACGCGCCACCGCATAGAAGCTTTCGGCGCGGAAGAACCAGCCGGTAGTGATTTTCGGCAACCAGCTCGCGCGCAATGCGTTCGCAAGCCTGCCGCCTTGCTTCTCTATGGCGCGAGAATGATCGACCGGCATATAGCCCTTGCCGCCGCCGGCGTCGTCATAGCCCGCCAGGGCGGCGATTCCTTCCAGCAGCGTCGATTTGCCGGTTCCGTTTTCGCCGACGATGATCGTCACCGGTCGGTCGAAGAAGAGTTCGAAATCCTTGCCGCGGAACAGCGGGAGGCAGAAGGGATAGGCGTTTTCGTCGGCGACGCGCTCGGGTTCGAGCCAGATGCGCTTGAGGTAGGGGGCTTTCAGCCCGATGTCACGCCGCCGCCGCACGGAGCCCTCTTTGGATCATGAGAACGCGCCTCTTATATTTTCAGCGAGGGAAAACGCATTGTCGGACCATCCGAGGTAACTGACATCAAGTGTTTCTCCCCCGAATATGCAACGAATAGTATCTGTCCAGAGCGATGGTCCATTCAGGTAAATAAGCTCGCAGTCTAGTCTTATCAGGGCTTTGGTGCTGGTAATGCGACCCCTGAACAGATTGATTGTAATACCGGCACGCCCGGAAGCGATAGCATCTAAAATTTCTGCGCATCTGTATATCGTCACAACACCCGGCTCTACAAATGCTCCAACGCGATCGGGGGTCTCATTGGTGTATTCGTCCAGCGTAATCTGATGTGCTCTAGCGTGCAGTCGACGCCAATTTTCTATGGTAAACCCGATGGATTCTTCAGTAACAATTATCTCGACCATAATTTGTTCAATGGACGGCGGTTCGATTTCGATCGATAAATACTGTCCATAGTCTTGGTCGAAACGTTCGGAGCAGGCGACACGAATCCCCGTTTGCGTGAACTGTTGCGCCCAGTTGAAGCAGAGTTCCGCCAGATGATTCATTGCAGCGCGCGTGGCCTCTGGAAGCACTCGTACGAGCGAGAGCGGATGTTGGGCGCGCGCCAAAGATAAAATGGATCGGCGTCGCAGCGCAACTCGTCTGATCGCCCCCACTGGCGCATTTCACTTCAAGCCTTTATGGCTTGGCCATGCCCGGCTTCCATAGACCTCACGCGGATTTCCATTCTCCCCTGCATCTGAAGGTCGAGCGGCTCTGTGTCGAGCGTGGCGGCCGGACGGTGCTGCGGGACATTTCCTTTGCGCTTTCGGGCGGAGAAACCCTGGTCGTGACCGGCCGCAACGGCGTCGGCAAATCGACCCTGCTGCGGGCGCTCGCGGGGCTGCTTCCGCTCCTTTCCGGAGCCGCCGTCCTCGAAGGCGCGGGCGAAGCCGAGTTTTCCGCGCAGGCTCATTATCTCGCCCATGCCGACGCTCTGAAGGCGCCTTTGACCGTGCTGGAGAATCTGGAATTCTGGGCGCGCTATCTCGACGCCGGCCATCCGGCTCAGAGCCTTTCGCCTTCCGCCGCGCTGGAGGCTGTCGGTCTGCCGCATGTCGCGCAGGCGCCGGTCGGCATATTGTCGGCGGGCCAGAAGCGCCGCGTCGCGCTGGCGCGCCTGTTGGTCGCCCATCGGCCGGTGTGGCTGCTGGACGAGCCGATGACCGCGCTCGACGCCGCCTCGCGCCGGCGCTTCGCCAAGGCGATGCAGGACCATTGCGCCCTCGGCGGAATCATCGTCGCCGCGACCCATGAGCCGCTGGGGATCGAGGAGGCGCGCTCCATGCCGCTGGGAGCCATGTCATGAGTTCGGAACTGAGCGCGCTTTTCATTCGGGAGCTGCGCATCGCCCGGCGCATCGGCGGTTCGGGCTCGATGGGCGTGGCGTTCTTCCTCACCCTCGTCGCCATCACGCCTTTCGCGGTGGGGCCTGATCCCAATCTGCTCGCCCGCATAGGGCCCGCCATGCTGTGGATTTCAGCGCTGCTCGCCAGCCTGCTCGGCCTCGACCGGCTGTTCCAGGCCGACGCCGAAGACGGCTCGCTAGATCTCCTGCATCTTTCGCAGGTTCCGCTGGAGCTTGCGGTGCTGGTCAAATGCGCGGCCCATTGGGCGACCGCGGGGCTTCCGCTGGTTCTCGCCGCGCCCTTGCTCGGCCTGATGCTGCAGCAGGACGGCGCCGCCCTGCTGGGCGTGGTGGCGAGCCTCGCCGTGGGCTCGCCGGCGCTGACTCTGATCGGCTCCATCGGGGCCGCAGCCACCGTCACCGTGCGACGCGGCGGGCTGCTGATGGCGCTTCTGGTCTTGCCGCTCGCCATTCCGGTTTTGATCTTCGGGGTCTCCGCCGCCAACGCCGCCGCGGGCGGAACCGTGCCCTTCCTCACCCCCTTCGCCATTCTCGGCGCGATCACCCTCGTCGCGCTGGCGCTTTGCCCCTTCGCCGCGGCGGCCGCGCTGCGCCAGCTGTAGGAAAGACTTCGGATCGGGTTTGTTCGCATATTGTTCTTGCGGGAGACTTTTGCCCGGGCTAAGTTTCATGCGCCGATTTCGTTGTTTTTCTTTGCTTGCTGGAGCGCGCGTCATGGTCGTCAGGGTCGCAACCGTCGCTTTCGAGGGGATCGAGGCCAAACCCGTCGACGTCCAGGTGCAGATCGCCAACGGCAATGTCGTTTTCACTCTGGTGGGGCTCGCCGACAAAGCGGTGGCCGAATCGCGCGAGCGGGTGAGGGCGGCGCTCGTCGCGGCCGGGCTCGCCCTGCCGGCAAAACGGATCACGGTGAATCTCGCGCCCGCCGACATGCCGAAAGAGGGAAGCCATTACGACCTGCCCATCGCGCTGGGCGTGATGGCCGCGATCGGCGCCATTCCCGCCGACGCGCTCGAAGGGTTCACGGTTCTGGGGGAATTGGCGCTCGACGGAACCCTGACCCCGGTCGCGGGCGTTCTGCCGGCCGCCGTCGCCGCCAATATGCGCAATCACGGCCTCATCTGCCCGGCCGCCTGCGGGCCGGAGGCCGCCTGGGCGTCCGGGGATATGGAAGTCATCGCGCCGCGGTCGCTGGTCCAGCTCGTCAATCATTTCAAGGGAACGCAAGTCCTGTCGAGGCCGACGCCGGCGGTGAGGCCGCCCGCGCTGGACATGCCCGATCTCGCCGACGTGAAGGGTCAGGAGAGCGCCAAGCGCGCCTTGGAGATCGCGGCGGCGGGCGGACACAATCTGCTGATGAACGGCCCGCCCGGCGCCGGCAAATCCATGCTGGCGGCGAGGCTGCCCTCGATCCTGCCGCCGCTCACGCCGCAGGAGCTGCTGGAAGTCTCCATGATTCACTCCGTCGCAGGGCAGATCGCGGGCGGCGAGCTGACCGACCGACGTCCCTTCCGCGCGCCGCACCACTCCGCCTCCATGCCGGCCCTGGTCGGCGGCGGCGCCCATGCGAGGCCCGGAGAAATATCGCTCGCCCACAACGGCGTACTGTTCCTCGACGAGCTGCCCGAGTTCAACACCCAGGCGCTCGACAGTCTTCGTCAGCCTCTGGAGACCGGGGAGGTGGCCATCGTCCGCGCCAATCACCGCGCGATCTACCCGGCGCGCTTCCAGCTCGTGGCCGCGATGAACCCCTGTCGCTGCGGCCATGCGCTCGATCCGGGCTTCGCCTGCAAGCGCCAGCCCAACGAGCGTTGCGCGGCCCAATATCAGGCGCGGCTTTCGGGACCGCTGCTCGACCGCTTCGATCTCCAGATCGAAGTCGCCGCAGTGACCGCCGCCGATCTGGTTCTGCCGCCTCCGGCGGAAGGCTCGCGGGAGGTCGCGGCGCGGGTCGCCGCGGCGCGGGAAATCCAGCGCGCGCGCTACGCCTCCCTCGGGCGGGAGAACGTCACGACCAACGCGGCCGCCCCGGCCAATGTCATCGAGAGCGTCGCAAGGCTCGACGCCGGCGGAACGGCCCTGATCAGAGACGCCTCGGAGCGCTTCGGCCTCACCGCGCGAGGCTTCCACCGCGTGCTCAAGCTCGCGCGCACAATCGCCGATCTCGAAGCGAGCGAGGCGGTTTCCCGCCCGCATCTCGCCGAGGCCCTCGCTTATCGCTCCGGCCTCACGGGAATGCGGCGGGCCGCGTAATCGAGCGATCCTGACCGGGAGCGGACGGCGCTTGGGCGAACCGCGGTCGCGTGGGACGCGGATCCGCAGCGCGCGGACGAATTTTTAACGGCGTCGATCTAGACCCGTTTCTCCTCGCAGGGATATGGCGTCATGTCGTCGAGCGCGTTGCTGATCGCTCTTCTCGTCTTTGGGCTCGTCCTGGCGGCCGCAGGCCTCGGGGCGGCTTTATCCGCGTTCCGCAAGCGCCGGCACGCCATGGAGGCGGAAATCGAGACCCTGCGCGACGAGATATGGGAGCTGCGCGCGGCGTCGGCGGCGCGCGACAAGGCCGAAGCCGCGAGCCGGGCGAAGTCCCGCTTTCTCGCCACGGTCAGCCATGAAATCCGCACCCCCCTGAACGGGATTCTCGGCCTGGCGCAATTGCTGTCGATGACGCAGCTGGAGGCCGAGCAGGCGAGCTATGTCGAGGCGATCGGGGATTGCTCGCGCGCGCTGGCGCGGCTGATCGACGACATATTGGATTTTTCCAAAATCGAGGCGGGCAAGCTGGAGCTGCGAATCGAACCCTTCGGCCTTACGCAGCTCGTCGAGAGCGTGGTCGAGCTGCTTGCTCCCCGGGCCCACGGAAAGAACCTGGAGATCTCCAGCTTCGTTTCGGCCGATGCGCCGGAGCGCATTTTGGGCGATCAGGCCCGGTTGCGGCAGGTTTTGATAAATCTCGTGGGCAATGCGGTAAATTTCACCGAAAAAGGCGGGGTCGCGGTTCGAGTCGTCGCCGAATCGCCGGATGTCCTGCGCTTCGAGGTGGAGGATACCGGACCCGGCGTGCCAGCCTCGGCCCGCAAGCTCATCTTCGAGGAGTTCGAACAGGGCGACGGTTCCGCCACGCGAAGCCAGGGCGGCACGGGCCTCGGACTGGCGATCTCCCGGCGGCTGGTCGAGCGTATGGGGGGCGAACTGCAGATCGCCGCCACCTCGCCGCGAGGAACGGTGTTCGCCTTTCGTCTGCCGGCCGTCGCCGAGACGGGAAAGCCGGGTGAAAATCGGCGCCGGCTGCCGAAGCAGAGACGCGTTCTCATCGTCTCCGAAAGCCGTTTCGAGGCGCCTTTCCTCGCGCGATATTTGTGCGAGGCCGGAGCGTCCGCGCGCATCGTCTCCAGGGAAGAGGCGATGACGCTGCTCAGCTCCGAAGCGAATGGATATGACGACGCCATAGTCGACTGCGCCTTCGGAGAAGAGGCCACCAAGTCCTTGGCGCGTGCAGCCCGCGCGGGCGGCGCGGCGCGGGTCTTTCTTTTGTTTTCCCCGTTCGAGCGGCGCGCTTTCGGAGAGGCCGCGCTCGGCGATTTCGACGGCTGGCTGGTCAAGCCGGTGCGGGCGTCTTCGTTGATCGAACGACTCGCGGATGCGACGCCGCCGGGGGCGGCGCCGAGACCCGCCGCGCCGGAGCCGTGCCTTGCAGGGCTCCATGTCCTGCTTGCGGAGGACAACGACATCAACGCCCTCATCGCGGTCCGCCATCTCAATGCGCTCGGCGCCATGATCACACGCGCCGAAAACGGCGCGCGCGTGGTGGAATTGGCCGCAGCGGCCATCGAGGGAGCCGTAGCCCGTTACGGCGTGATCCTCATGGATCTTTTCATGCCGGAACTCGACGGCCTGGAGGCGACCAAGCGGATTCGTCGCGCCGAGGCTCGGGCAGGGGCCCCCCGCACGCCGATCCTCGCGTTGACCGCGACCGCGCTCGAGGAGGACTTGCGCGCGGCGAAGGTCGCGGGCGTCGACGCGACGCTGACGAAGCCGGTCGAATTCGCAAAGCTCGCCGATACGATTCGAGCGTTGCGAGAAGCCGCTCCTCCCAAATTCGAAATGCGCGGAAAGTCGTAATCAGGACGACCGAAGCTCCGTCACAAAAACTTTGCCGCGAGGTGATCTATCCGTCGCGTCGGCTATCCGTCGGCGCCCGTGCGGAGAACCTCGAGCCATGTGGGCCATAAATCTGAACGCTGGACGCAACATCGTCGCCGGCGCATTTCCCGCCTTCCAGCCGAAATCGAAAAAGCGGCGCAGCCCGCTGCAGGGGTCGATTGCGCAGGTCGGCGCCATGGAAGTTCGGCTCGCCGCAACAAGGAAAGAAATACGCAAGGCGCAGCGGCTGCGATTCAAGGTGTTTTTTGGCGAGGGCGGCGCCGTCGCCGACGCAAAGACCAAGCTCACCCGCCGCGACGCGGATCGTTTCGACAAATTTTGCGATCACCTCATCGTCATCGATCATTCCACGCGCAACCGGTTCGGCAAGATCAAGCCGAAAGTGGTCGGCGCCTATCGGTTGTTGCGCAGCGACGTGGCGCTGGAGAAAAACTGCGGCTTCTATTCGGCCGATGAATATGAGGTCGCGAGCCTGCTCGAACGCCATCCGCACAAGCGGTTCCTGGAGCTCGGGCGCTCCTGCGTGCTAGCGGATTATCGCGGCAAACGCACGATCGACCTGCTGTGGCGCGGCATTCTGGCCTATATCCGGCATTACGACATCGACGCGCTGATCGGCTGCGCGAGCTTCGAGGGCGCCAACGCCTTCACCCATGCCGCGCAGTTGAGTTTTCTCGCCTATCACGCCCGGGCCGAGGGGGAGTGGCAGGTGCGCGCCCGCGAGTCGCGCCGCACTCCGATGGAAATGCTGGGGCGCGAAGCGGTCGACGAGCGCAGGGCGCTGGCGGCGCTGCCCCCTCTGATCAAGGGCTATCTGCGGATCGGCGCGCGCTTCGGCGACGGCGCCGTCGTGGATCGCAAGTTCAACACGGTGGATGTTTTCGTGGTGATGCCGGTCGAGAAAATGGACGCCCGTTATCTCGAGCATTTCGGCGGTCATGCCGAGAAGGCCAGACAGGCGGCGTGATCGAGGCGTTGGCGAGCCGTTAACCCGCGTTTTCTATGATCCCGATAGGGACCCGGTCCCGGCGTCCTCGGTAGCGCAGGCGGTTGGGCTCATGGAAAAAATGCTGGACGCGGCTAGGAGCGGAAGCTGGCTCACTCCAGAGCGCATGCGCATCTATCCGCTTCTGCTGCTTGCGATCGCGGCCGCCTCCATATGCGCGATGCTGGCCCTGAGCCACGGCCGCATGGGGCCGGACCACAACCAGCTCGGCACCGATTTTTCGCAGGTGTGGGTCGCGGGAAACGAGGCGCTTCGCGGCCATCCCGACGAACCCTTCGACGTCGCCCGCCACATCGCGGAACAGCGAGCGGAGTTCGGGGCCGACAGCGCCGTATATGGCTGGCACTATCCGCCCTATTTTCTGGCGCCGGCGGCCTTGCTGGCGCATCTGCCCTATCTTCCCGCGCTTTTCCTGTGGCAGCTTTCGACCCTCACGCTCTATCTTCTGGTCATGGCGGCGATCGCGCGGCGTTTCGCGCTGAATCCCGGACAGATAATCATCGCCGCGCTGGCTTTTCCGGCGACGCTGGTCAATCTCGGCCACGGTCAGAACGGCTTTCTGACGGCGGCCTTGCTCGGCGGCGGATTTCTGGCGCTGGAAAAGCGCCCAGCGCTCGCCGGAGTCCTATTCGCGCTGCTGGCCTATAAGCCTCATTTGGCGCTTGTTCTGCCCTTGGCTCTCGTCCTCGATCGCCGTTGGCGGGCGCTCGCCGCCGCCGCCGCGACGCTCGCCGTCATGACCGGTGCGACCATTGCCGAGTTCGGCCTGCGGAGCTGGAGCGCATTTTTCGAGAGCCTGGACTTCACCCGGAGAATCGCGGTGGAGCAGGGCGCCGCCGGCTTTGCGAAAATCCAGAGCGTGTTCGCGGGCGTGCGTCTTCTGGGCGGCGACGTCGCCGCGGCCTATGCGCTTCAGGCCGTGGCGACTGCCGCGACGATCGCGGCGCTGTTCTGGCTTTGGCGCTCCAGCGCGGATTTTCGCCTGAAGAGCGCCGCGACGCTCACCGCGACCCTTCTGACGACGCCTTATTGTCTCGATTACGACATGATGGCGCTTGCGCCCGCTCTCGCCCTGCTGGCCGCTCACGGACGGGAAAAGGGATTTGCGCCGTTCGAGAAAACAATTCTCGCCGTCGCTTTCATGGCGCCTTTCGTGGCGCGGCCGTTCGCCGTCGCGGTTTCGTTTCCCTTCGGCGTCTCCGCCTGCATATTGTTGTTCGCCTCGATCGTCTTGCGGGCGCGCAAGGGCGGCGCGGACGAGGCCTCCCTCGCCGGCGCGTCGGCCTGATCGGAGCGCCCTGCGCAAGCCTGCTTCCATCGTGGTGTTGCGTACGGCTATATTCTTGCTGCCGTAATAATCCTATGGCCTACAGGGCCTGCTGGGGACCGACCGAACGCGTGCTTGGCTTTGCCGCCGCCGCGCCTTGTGATACGGACTCCCCTCGAAACTCGCGTTTCCGCAGGCGCAAAGACAAAAAAATCTGAGCCCACCCAAGGAGGAGCAACAATGTCAAGGTCATGGATCGCCTCGCTGAGCGCGATAATCCTGTTCCCGCTTTCAGCGTCCGCCGGCGATTTGAGGCAGGACGCCGCGGCGGTGTTTCAGCCCATCGATCCCGCGGCTGTCGCCAAGCAGGTCAAGAACAACGAGATCACGCCCGCGAAAGTGGAGCTCGGACACAAGCTGTTCTTCGATCCCCGGCTTTCGAAGAGCCAGCTCATCAGCTGCGCCACCTGCCACAATCTTTCCACCGGCGGCGTCGACGCCGGCCCGACCTCGGTTGGCCATGCCTGGCAGAAAGGCCCGCGCCGCGCTCCCAGCGTGTTGAACTCCGTGTTCAACGGCGCCCAGTTCTGGGATGGCCGCGCGGAGGATCTGAAGGCCCAGGCCAAGGGGCCCGTTCAGGCCGGCGTCGAAATGGCCAACACCCCGGCGGCCGTCGAAGCCACGCTCAAGAGCATCCCGGGCTATGTCGGTGAGTTCCAGAAGGCCTTCCCGGGCGACGTCGCTCCGGTGTCGTTCGACAATATGGCCAAGGCGATCGAGGCTTTCGAATCGACCCTCGTCACCCCGAATTCGCGCTTCGATAAATTCCTGAAGGGCGATGCGACCGCGCTCAACGACCAGGAGAAGAAGGGCCTGCGCCTGTTCATGGACAAGGGCTGCGCGGGTTGCCACAGCGGCGCCAATGTGGGCGGCTCTGGCTACTTCCCCTTCGGCGTATCGGAAAAGCCCGACGAAGAGATCCGTCCGGCCGCGGACAAGGGCCGCAGCGCCGTCACCAAGAGCAGCGCCGACGATTACGCTTTCCGCGTCGCTCCCCTGCGCAACGTGGCCTTGCGGGCTCCCTACTTCCATTCCGGCAAGGTCTGGACGCTCGAGGAGGCCGTCACCGTTATGGCGAAGACCCAGCTCGGCGAGACCCTTCCGGCGGAGGACACCGCTGCGATCGTGGCCTTCCTCAACACGCTGACCGGCGACCAGCCGAAGGTGGACTATCCGGTCCTCCCCGCGCGCACCAAGGACACGCCGCACCCGCAATATTGATCGCGCAGTCTGCGCTCTGATCGCAAAATTGCCCGCGCGTCCCGCTCATGGCGGGGCGCGCTTCATCTTTTTGTCAGGGCCCGTCGTTTCACGCCCTGGAACAATGCGACGCCGAAGTTTTTCATTTCCCTGGCGCAGGAATGGTTTCAATGAAATCGACCAAGCTCGCCGCCGCGCTGGCGGTCTCCGGTTTGCTCTGCTCCGTGGCTCAGACCGGCGCGGAAGATCGCGACCCTTTCGCGAAGATCGGCCATTTCGTGGTGATCTATACCGAGAACCGAAGCTTCGATCATATTTTCGGGCTTTTCCCGGGCGCGGACGGGCTCAACGCCGCCAAGGCGCATTTCCCCCAGGTCGACATGAAGGGGGCGCCACTGAAAACTCTTCCCGGATCGCCCAGGGACAAGCGCATTCCGGCGGGGCTCGAGAACCGGCCCTTCGCACTGGAGCCTTACATCGGCGTCGACTCTCAGGCGACCGACGACCCCGTTCACGATTTCTATGTCGAGCAGGAGCAGATCGACGGCGGTAAGATGGACCGTTTCGTCGAGGCCTCGAACGCCGGCGGCCTCGTGATGGGCTATTATGACGCCTCGCGTCTGAAGCAATGGAAGCTGGCGCAGGAATTCGTCCTGGCCGATCATTTTTTCCATGCGGCCTTCGGCGGCTCCTTCATCAACCATTTTTTTCTCGTTTGCGCATGCGCGCCGCTCTTTCCCGACGCTCCCGCAAATTTCATCGCGAAGGTCGACGAGTCGGGAACGCGGCTCGTGCGCGCCGTGGATTCGCCGGCCGATCCGCTCCAGGGACCGCCTCGATGGGCTCATTCCGGCAGGGTGACGCCCGATTATTACGCCTACGGCACCCTGCTGCCCCAATTGCAGGTCGGGCCGAAGCCGTCAAAAGCCTCCGCCGAATTGCTGCCGCCCCAGAAGATGCCGACCATCGGAGACAGGCTCACCCGGAAAGGCGTGTCCTGGGCGTGGTACGCCGGCGGCTGGGCCGACGTCCAGGCGGGCGTTCGCGAGCCCGGAATCTCGGGGGCCGGATTTCTGACCCATCATGCGCCGTTCCTCTATTTTGAGAATTATGGGCCGGGCTCGCCCGGGCGCGCGGAGCATCTCAAGGACGCTGCGGAATTCCTCGCCGCCGCAGACGCCGGCGCGCTGCCTCAGGTGTCTTTCTACAAGCCGATCGCCGACCGGGACGGCCATTCCCTCTATTCCACGGTCGGGGCCGGGGATGACGAAATCTCCAGAATTGTCGAAAGGCTGCGCAGGAGCCCGAACTGGTCGGACATGCTGATCGTCGTCACAGCGGATGAGAACGGCGGTTACTGGGATCATGTGGCGCCGCCCGCGATCGATCGCTTCGGCCCCGGCGTGCGCGTGCCGACCCTCGTCATCTCGCCCTTCGCCAGGAAGGGCTATGTCGACCATACCGTCTACGACACCACGTCGATCCTGCGCACACTGGAGCGGCGCTACGATCTCGCGCCGCTGGGAACGCGAGACGCTTCCGCCGCCGACCTGCGCAACGCCCTGGAGCCGTAAAGCGCTCCGCGCCCGCGACAGAAAGATCCGCAATGCTCCTGCGCCATCTCCGGCAAGAGGCGGCGAGGCCTGTCTCAGCGGCGGCGGGAGCGGATCTGGGCGGGGTGGAGCCCTGGGTGGAAGAAGAATAACCTCCAGCGGGGCGGTTTTTTAGAAAAATTCGAAGAAGGCGGAGCAGGTCTCGCTCGCCCAATATCCTGCAGCGCGCGTTTTTTGGACGGCGTTGAGGGATAGGGGCTTAGCGGGGTTCGGGCGGCTGAAGCCGGGGTTTCGGTCTCAAGTTCTGAGCGAAGGCCGGCGCCGCCTGTATGGTGCGTTGCAGCACAGGATGTCGCAGCCTTGCGGGTAGGCCGTCGGAAGGAGCCGGGAGAACCGGAGTCGGGCGGATAGGTTTGATGCAATGCATTGATAATATGTATGTATCATTTTTTCGTCGGGAGCGGTCGGGCGGCTCGATGATGTCCGTGTCTCAGGATTAGGGTGGGATATGACCTACCCGAATAGGTCAATAGACCTCTTCAATAGATTGTCCCCAGCTACCCACCCGAGTATTGTTTTTAGGGTCGCGAACATAAATTGTTACGCCACGCTAAGCGGGGTCTCTGGCGGTCCTTTCGGACCGAACGCGGCTTCCGTCTTAGGCGGCGACATCGGTGTTCGTCCGATAAAAAACAACAGCGGCGGGGAGGGGCGCAGGCCCGTTTCGCAAGCCGCGGGAGAGATAAAGGGCGGTTGGGCGCCGGGAGCGCCCCAAGCGAACTTAAAAAAGAGGACGAACGAGTTCCGTTCTGGGAGGCGGAGCGTAACCGATCGCGCGCAAATCCCTGGGAGCACTTAGGAGGATAAAGCATGAGTTCGACCACCGAGACAGCTGCGGGCGCAGCTGCTGGCACAGATACAGTCGTCGATCTGAAGGGGATGTGGATCGGCCTCGCCGTTCTGAACACCTTCTATCTGATCGTCCGCATTTACGAGCAGATCTTCGGCTGGCGCGCCGGCCTGGACTCCTTCGCTCCGGAGTTCCAGACCTACTGGCTGTCGATCCTGTGGACGGAAATTCCGCTCGAGCTGGTTTCGGGCCTCGGCCTCGCCGGCTATCTGTGGAAGACCCGCGACCGCAACGTCGACGCGGTTTCGCCGCGCGAAGAGATGCGCCGCCTCGTCGTTCTGGTTCAGTGGCTGACCGTTTACGGCGTCGCCATCTACTGGGGCGCTTCGTTCTTCACCGAGCAGGACGGCACCTGGCACATGACGGTGATTCGCGACACGGACTTCACGCCGTCGCACATCATCGAATTCTACATGAGCTACCCGATCTACTCGATCATCGCGGTTGGCGCGTTCTTCTATGCGAAGACCCGCATTCCGTATTTTGCTCATGGCTACTCGCTGGCGTTCCTGATCGTCGCCATCGGCCCGTTCATGATCATCCCGAACGTCGGCCTGAACGAGTGGGGCCACACCTTCTGGTTCATGGAAGAGCTGTTCGTCGCTCCGCTGCACTGGGGCTTCGTGTTCTTCGGCTGGATGGCGCTCGGCGTGTTCGGCGTGGTTCTGCAGATCCTGGCCCGCATTCATGCGCTGGTCGGCAAGGAAGGCGTCGCGCTGCTGGCGTGATGTGAGAGAAAGCGGGCCGCGCGTCGCAAAGCGGCGGCCCGCGCTTTCCGGGTCCACTCAAAGACAAACGGCAACACAGGGACGATTTGGGCGCGACGCTTTCGCGAGACGCTCGAACTATGTCTGGAGAGCCGGCCCTCTCCCTGCGGGGATAGGGCAATGAGGGCGGTCTCGGAAGGTAGCAGAAAATCCGGCGCAAGAGAAGCCGGGACTTATTGAGACACCAAGGAGAAAAAATATGTCGACATCGAAGAGCGGGGGGGCGGTCGGACCGTTCCATTCCGTCGCCGAAGCGGCGGGATGCGTTCAAACCACCGACTGGTTGCTTCTGACACTGCTGTTTTTCGCCGTTCTCGGCGGCTACCACGTCCACTTCATGCTGACGGCGGGCGACTGGGACTTCTGGGTCGACTGGAAAGACCGTCGTATGTGGCCGACCGTGGTTCCGATCCTGGGCGTGACCTTCGCGGCCGCTTCTCAGGCGTTCTTCTGGGTGAACTTCCGCCTTCCGTTCGGCGCGACCTTCGCGGTTCTGGGCCTTCTGATCGGCGAGTGGATCAACCGCTACGTGAACTTCTGGGGCTGGACCTACTTCCCGATCTCCCTGGTGTTCCCGTCCGCTCTGATGGTTCCGGCGATCTGGCTCGACGTGATCCTGCTCCTCTCGGGCAGCTACGTGATCACGGCGATCGTGGGCTCGCTGGGCTGGGGCCTGCTGTTCTACCCGAACAACTGGCCGGCGATTGCGGCGTTCCACCAGGCCACCGAGCAGCACGGCCAGCTGATGACCCTCGCGGATCTGATCGGCTTCCACTTCGTGCGCACCTCGATGCCGGAATACATCCGCATGGTCGAGCGCGGCACGCTGCGCACCTTCGGTAAGGACGTCGTTCCGGTTGCGGCCTTCTTCTCGGGCTTCGTCTCGATGATGGTCTACTTCCTGTGGTGGTTCATGGGCCGCTGGTATTCGACGACCGCCAAGATCGAGAAGATCTAAGCAGTCTCTCCGGAGGGGAGGCGCCGATGCGGCTCCCGTCCACAAGCTAGCGACAAGAAGAAGAGGGGCGGCCTTCATCATCCCGCAAGGGTATGGCCGCTCCCGAGAAAAGAGACGAGGCGCGGAACCGGCGCGGTTTGATCACCGGCCTGGGCCGCTAAGAGAAACTGGGAGGTTTGTATATGAGAAACCTGGTGAAGCTTGCCGCGGTTGGCGCGGCGGCCGTCGTCGCGACGCTCGGAGCGATCGCTCCTGCGTCGGCTCACGGCGAGAAGTCGCAGCAGGCGTTCCTTCGTATGCGCACGCTGAACTGGTATGACGTTCAGTGGTCGAAGACGACGGTCAACGTCAACGAAGAGATGGTGCTTTCGGGCAAGGTGCACGTGTTCTCGGCTTGGCCGCAGGCCGTGGCGAACCCGCGCGTTTCGTTCCTGAACGCCGGCGAACCCGGTCCGGTTCTGGTGCGCACGGCTCAGTTCATCGGCGAGCAGTTCGCTCCTCGCTCGGTGTCGCTGGTTCCGGGCAACGACTATGCGTTCTCGCTCAACCTGAAGGGTCGTCGCGCGGGCCGTTGGCACGTTCACGCTCAGATCAACGTCGAAGGCGGCGGACCGATCATCGGACCGGGCCAGTGGATCGAGATCAAGGGCGACATGAAGGACTTCACCGATCCGGTGACGCTCCTCGACGGCACCACTGTCGACCTCGAGCACTACGGCATCGACCGCGTTTACGCGTGGCACCTGCCGTGGCTGGCTGTCGGCGCGGGCTGGATCTTCTTCTGGTTCGTCCGCAAGGGCATCATCGCGTCCTATCTGCGTGTCGCCGAAGGCAAGGCTGACGAAGCCGTGACCGACGAAGACCGCCGCATCGGCGCGATCGCTCTGGCTCTCACGATCCTGGCGACGATCGTCGGCTACGCCGTGACCAACAGCACCTTCCCGCGCACCATCCCGCTCCAGGCTGGTCTGCAGAAGCCGCTGACCCCGATCGTGACCGAAGGAACCGCCGGCGTCGGCAAAGAGCAGGTCAAGGCCGAGCTCCAGGGCGGCGTCTACAAGGTTCCGGGCCGCGAACTGACCGTGAACGTCAAGGTGACCAACGGCGCTTCGGAGCCGATCCGTCTCGGCGAATACACCGCGGCCGGCCTGCGCTTCCTGAACCCCGACGTGTTCACGACCAAGCCCGAGTTCCCCGACTACCTGCTGGCCGATCGTGGCCTGTCGGTTGACGCGACTCCGATCGCCCCCGGCGAGACGAAGGAAATCGTGGTGAAGATCCAGGACGCCCGTTGGGACATCGAGCGCCTGTCGGATCTGGCCTACGACACCGACTCTCAGGTCGGCGGCCTGTTCTTCTTCTTCACCCCGAGCGGAAAGCGCTTCGCGGCTGAAATCGGCGGACCGGTCATTCCGAAGTTCGTCGCGGGCGACATGCCCTGATAGAACAGTCAGCCTAGTCTGATGATTGCGCCGGCCGGACCAAAATCCGGCCGGTCGCTTTTTTCCGGGGGATCAGATTTTGACGATGTTTCAGCGCGAGCGGCGTCGCGGCCCGGCGCGCGGCGTCATCGGCCAAGTCGCCCATTCTTCGCTTTGCTTGGTTCCCGGCGCTCGATCTGCGCGACATCCTGAGCTTGCAGAACAAGCGAGCCTGAGGGTTCGAGGAGCGCGCTGCACGGCGTGGATCTACGATCTTCCCATCGCTCGGTTGGTTTCGGCGGCCCGAACCTCCATCGCCGGAATGTGAGCCCTCCGTGGCCGGCCCGGCGGGCGTTGGCCAGAGGCTCCTTCGTCGCGCGTCCAAAAGTCGCAAAGGACGCTTTCGCTTTTTTCTCGAAACTGTATTGGTTTTGGGCGAGAGTAATTTGAGACTCCTTGCAAAACGGGGCCAAGTCGGGCAGGTTTCCATCGTGGAACGAGGCTTTTCGGGGCGGCCCGAGAAAACGATAAGGGAAGCGCACAAGATGAAATGGCGTGGGGTTTGGGCAGCAGTTCTCGGAGCCTTGATGTTCGTCGTCGCCAGTCCCGCCGCCAGGGCCGAAGGGGGCGCCGGTCCGGAAGCGATGACCATGGGCAATATGTGCATGGTGATGTTCGGCTACGACATGATCCACATCACGTCGTACCTGCCCGGAAAATCGCGCAGCGAATATTGCGAGGAGATACCCGCCACCGGCAAGGTGATCATGGTGTTCGACATCGAGAACCCGCATTTCCGGGATCTGCCGATCGAAATCCGGATCATTCGCGATCCTCTGACTCCCGTGAACGTCAACTCCGATCTCGAGCCGCTCACCGAGGTGCATTTCCCGGCGCAGCAATACAAGAAGGGCACCTTCAGCTTCGAGCACGAGTACAAGAACAACGGGCATTACATTGGACTGGTGACGCTTACCAAGGACAATGGCGAGAAAGAAACCCAGATGTTCAAGTTCTCGGTCGGCGAGACGCTCTGGCAATATGTGTCTTATGTTCTGGGCGCGGTGCTCATCGGTCTTGTGGTTCTCGTCTACTGGAAGCACAGCCATCCGGGTCGGCGTCCTGCGGCGAAACAGGCCAGCGCGTAAATTCCGTCCAGACAAACAATAAAGCTCGAAGGGAGTTGGAACATGCTCGACAAGCGCAAAGGCTTTTCATTGAGCAGGGCGACGGCGACGGCGATGCTCGGATTGCTGTTCGTTTCGGGACCTGCGCTGGCGCATTCGTTCCTGGTGGACGCCAATCCGTCCTCGAAAGACCACGTCGCCGCGCCCAAGTCCGTGAGGCTGAAGTTCGGCGGCGGCGTAGAGCCCGCCTATTCGAAGCTGACGATCGAGACGCCGGATGGAAAAGTGCTGGCCCAGGGCGCGGTAGGCAAGCCGGAGAGCCCGCGCGAACTCACTCTCGACGCGCCTGAACTCGCTCCCGGGCGCTATATCGTGAGGTATCGCGTGCTTTCGACCGACGGCCATATCGTCGAGGGCAATTACGACTTTACCGTCGACGGGAAATAAGCTCGCGGCAGGCCTCGGAAGCCGGTATCGGCTTCCGCTCGGCCGCGGCGCTGCGCCGCTGCGGATATGAAGGGGCGGAGCCATCGGCGGCCCGAATGCGCAAGGGCCCGGGTTTTCCGTCTAAGAGCGTCAAACACGGAAGTTCCCTACAATGCAACTGGCGTTTCTTCGCTTCTTCGAGAGCCTGCCGGCGGCTCTCGCGGTGGGATTGCTGCTTCTGCCGCGCCTCATCGGGGAAGACGGCGGCCGCTTCAAGAAGATCGTCGCCTTGTTCGCATCGGTGCGGGCGGTCCTCGGCTTCTTCCTTATCGCTGCGATTGCGCGCGCCATTATCCCGGCAGACCGTCCGGTCGATTACGACACGCTGCTCACTTTCTGTTTTTCCACCGTGGTCGGAAAAGCCTGGGTCGTCACCCAGGCCATTGCGCTGGCTTTCGCCGCTCTTTCGATCTTGCGTCTCTTCCTGAATGCGACGTGGCTCGATTACGCCGCGCTTGCCGCCGGGGGACTGGTTCTATCCGTCACTTCGGTGACGGGACATGCGATCGACGACAGTTTCACCCTGTTCACTCAGGCGAGCTTTTTCCTGCACACCTTCGCCGGCCTGACCTGGATCGGGGGGCTTCTCGGCCTCGTCTGGTGGATGTTCACGGGGCGGCAAAAATCGCCGGACGTGGCCGCCAAACTGGCCGAGCGCTGGTCTCAGATCGCCAAGGTAGCCATCCTTCTGGTTCTGGCCAGCGGCTTGGTGATGGCGTGGGAGAACGTGGGCAGCTTCGCCAATCTGTTGGCGACGCCCTATGGACGTTGGTTGACAGTGAAGCTGGCGCTTTTCAGCGCCGCGATGCTGGCGGCGCTCGCTCTGGCGCTTTATCTCAATCGCAGGCCGGCGGGCGCGTTCGATTTCGATTGGTACGGCCGCGTCGGCGGAGCGGAAGCGGTCGCGGCGGTCGGCCTGCTTTTCATCGCCGGCTATATCTCGGTCAGCACGCCGGCCTCGCACGAGACCGATCTCTACTGGCCGCTTCCGTTCCGTCTGTCCTGGGCTGCGACCTGGGGATATTGGGGCCTGAAGGTTCCGACCAACAGCGCGCCCTTCTGGTATGCGGTCGTCGGCGTAATCCTCGCGGCGCTGGCGGGCGTGTTGTGGATTTGGCCGAAGACGAGGGCATGGCGGCGTTATGCGTCGCCGGCGACGCTCGTCGTAGGCATTCTCGCCATAGCCGCTTCTTTTTCGACCGAGGCTTACACCGACACTTATAATGATCCTACGGTCGACTTCACCGCGGAGTCGATTGCGCGAGGCCAGAAGCATTTCTCCGAGAACTGCATTGGATGCCACGGGGTCGGCGGCGAAGGCAACGGCGAGATGGCCAAGAGCCTCAAGGTTCCCCCGGCCGATCTGACCGCGCCCCATGTCGGCACCCACACCATCGGAGACATTTTCCACTGGCTCTCCTTCGGCGGGCAAAGCGGGGTGATGCCGAGCTTCAAGGACGCCCTCGACGTCGACGATCGCTGGGACGTCATCAACTTCCTCCTCATCCTGTCCAGTTCGAACCAGTCGCGTTTCATCGGTCCCAGCGGCATGATTCAATGGCTGATCGCGCCTGACTTCGCCCTTGTCGACCCCGAGGACAAGATAACCTCGCTGGTCAATCTGCGCGGCGTTCCGACCCTGTTGTCCTTCGCGCGCTGCAATGCGCCCGAAGCCGATGAGAAGGAACTGGAGAAGAGTCTCGAACTCGCGCATGAGGCGGCCATGGCGGCGGGCGCAAATCAGGTGACCGTCTATCAGGGCGACTGCCCCGGAAACGTCGAGGCCCGCAAGCCTGTGCATCCGATGGCGGTCGAGAGCGCATATTCGGTGATCAATCGCTATCCCAACGAAACGGCGTCGAAGGAAATCGGCGAAGCTCATTTCCTGATTGACCGATCGGGCTATGTTCGGGCGCGTTTCAGACATTTCGCGGAGTACGACGGAAGCGTCGGGCGGCTTAAATCGCAGGTTGCGCTGATGGCTAAGGAGCCTATCGTGGTGATCAGCCTGCACTCGCACTAGAGCGCTTTCCGACCGGACGGAATCGTCTGGTCGATAAGAAATCGCTCCAGATTCAGGAAGCTGGAGCAAAATCTCATCGAAAAAGTCTATCAACTTTTTCGGATTTTGCTCTGGAGCGCATTCGCAAAAATCGGCAGACTCTCGTGACCAGAACGTGTCGGGACGCATTCGTCTGCAAAGGGCTCAAGCCGGCGGGTTAGCCGGCGGCAAGAGGGAGGAAACAATGATGATCAAGCGGCGTGATTTGTTGTTGTCGGGCTGCGCCCTGCTGGGCGGCGCAGCGGCGGCGAGCCTTGTCGGGCCTTCGCCTGCGAGCGCGCATGAATATGAAATCGGCAAGCTCATCGTGGAGCATCCCTGGGTTCGGGCCCCCGCCGACGGCGACAACAAGGCCTATTTCTACGCCTTCATCCACAACAATGGAGACGCCCCCGACCGGCTCATCGGGATCAAGGCCGAGAAATTCGGCAAGATCGAGTTCCAACCCGACGCGCGGCAGGACGGCGCCGCGACCGGCGTGATCCTCCCGCCGAAGCAATCGACCACGCTCGCTCCGGGCGGCGCCTATGTCCTGCTCACCGATTTCAAAAAGCATATCGAGGTCGGCTGGGGGCTCGAGATGACTCTCGTCTTCGAAAAAGCCGGCGAGGTGGTGATCGACGCCGCCATCGAGGCTCCCGACGCTCTGCACGCCCATGACGCTGAAGCGCAGGCCCGCTGGGAGAAGGCCCACAACAAGGACACAGCGGGGCCGGCCGCCAGTGGGCATGACCATGATCATCACGACCATGGCGATCATGACCATCATCACGACGCTGCGCCTGCCGCCAAGCAATAAAATTTCGCGCCGGGCCACGCCCGGCGCGTCACTGTCTCGCAGGTGGAAGCGGGTTCAGACGTCGAGGTTCAGTTGGCGTCTATCGACACCAGCCGCCCAGAAAAGCCGCCGTCGGTCGCGAGGGCGCCTTGTTTCGAAGGCGCCGGGGCGGTCAAGGGCTGTGCGAACCCGAGGACAAAAGCCGCGACGCCCATGGCCGCGACCAGCGTGATCGACATGCGAAACTGCCGCCGCGCGCTTTCGCGGTCGAAACTGCGCGTGAATGCGGGCTCAATGTGATCGTCAAATTTATCTGCGAGCGACATGCCATCCCCCTGCGTTATTTTTAGCCGGGCGCGCAGCGTGGAAATCTCGTATGCGGCGCGCTCCCCGCGCGCCCGCCGCTTCAGCCTCGACCTTTGAATCGTAAAACGGGAATCCCTTTCGAAAGTTGCATCGAAAGTGCAAAAAAGCTGCTTTCGTTAAAATTTTTTTAATAATTTGCGTCGAATTGAATTCGAGCCTGATTCGCGACGGGCGCGGGCGATGCGGCGTAAAAGCTGGATGCGGCGCACAACGTCGACGCTCTTTCGGTTCGGTCGCTCCTCCCGCTGACGAGCGTCGGACGCCCAGGTCAGGCCCGCGGCCGCTATTCAAACGGCGTGGAGCGTTGAATCCTCGGATTTTCATTGCTCCCGAAAGCCTTGGCTTCTATGTTTCCCCGGTGCTATGTGCGGCGCACACAGAGGCCGCCAAATCCTGATAGGCCGAGCCTCCCGCGCCAAGAACCGAGGAACTCACGATGACATTTCTGGCCAACGCCCTGTCGCGCGTAAAACCTTCCGCCACGATCGCCGTGACGCAGAAGGCGCGCGACCTGAAAGCGCAGGGCAGGGAGGTCATCAGCCTGTCGGTGGGCGAGCCTGATTTCGATACGCCGGAGCATATTCGCGCCGCCGCCAAAGCCGCGATAGACCGCGGCGAGACCCGTTACACCCCGGTGCTGGGCATTCCGGAACTGCGCGAAGCGGTCGCAAACAAGTTCAAGCGCGAGAACGGCCTCGACTACAAGGCCTCGCACACGATCGTCGCGACCGGCGGCAAGCACATTCTGTTCAACGCCTTTCTGGCGACGCTCAATCCCGGCGACGAGGTGATCATCCCCTCGCCCTTCTGGGTGAGCTATCCGGAGATGGTCGCCATCTGCGGCGGAACCGCTGTGACGGTCGAGACGCATATGGAGCACGGCTTCAAGCTCCAGCCGGAGGATCTCGAGCGCGCGATCACGCCGCGGACGAAGTGGCTGGTGCTCAACTCGCCTTCGAATCCTTCGGGAGCCGCTTATAGTTTCGAGGAGATGAAAAAGGTCACCGACGTCCTGCTGCGCCATCCGCGGGTGCATGTCCTGACCGACGACATCTACGAACATCTGGTCTATGGCGACTTCAAATTCGTCACGCCCGCGCAGGTGGAGCCCGAACTTTTCGGCCGCACGCTGACCATGAACGGCGTCTCCAAAGCCTATGCAATGACCGGCTGGCGCATCGGCTATGCGGCGGGCCCGGCCGCGCTGATCAAGGCGATGGACCTGCTCCAGGGTCAGCAGACGTCCGGCGCCTGCTCGATCGCGCAATGGGCTGCGGTCGAGGCGCTGGAAGGGCCGCAGGATCATCTCGCAACTTTCCGGAAGGCTTTCCAGGAGCGGCGGGATCTCGTGGTCTCAATGCTGAACCAGGCGTCCTATCTGACCTGCCCGACGCCGGAAGGCGCCTTTTACGTCTTTCCGTCCTGCGCCGGCGCGATCGGGCGCAAGACGCCGGAGGGCAAGGTCATCGAGAGCGATACGGATTTCGTCACCGCTCTGCTGGAGGCGGAAGGCGTCGCCGTGGTGCAGGGATCGGCCTTCGGCACGGGCCCGAACTTCCGGGTCTCCTACGCCGCTTCCAATGAGCTGCTGGAGAACGCATGCGCCAAGATTCAGCGCTTCTGCGGCAGCCTGAAGTAACTGTCGGCTTCACGCCGTCCTCGCGAGGAGCGCAAGCTCCGTGGCGACCCACGAGGCCCAGGATCGCTGGGCCTTCGGCTCACGAGCCGATCAAGCAACACACCCGTCGAGACGCCCGCTGCGCGAGCCCTCAGGGTGAGGTGAGTGCGGGCTCATCAGGGTGAGGGGGACCGGCCGTTCCCGGGCGGAAACAGCATCAACATCAGGTCGCTTCGACGAAGCTCTCCAGCACCATCTTGCGGCCGGCTTTGTCGAAGTCGACCGTGAGTTTGGCGCCATCGGCGCCGGCGACCGTGCCCGGGCCGAATTTGAGATGCATCACCCGCGCTCCCGGCGCGAAACGGGAGCCGGGGCTCGACCTTCCCACGACCTCGCCTTCGATCGTCTTCGGCTGCCGCGCCCTTCCGCTGTCACGGCCCGCGCTTTTGGCGTAGTTTTCCCGCGGCGCGCTCTGCGCTCTTTTCCAGCCCGGAGTGTCGTAGCCGGAGTTGTAGCTGTCGAGATTGGCGAAGCGCGAGACGCCGTAGGAGCCGTATTGCGACGCCCCGGCCGCTTCCACCACCTCGACATGGGCGGGCGGAAGATTGTCGATGAAGCGCGAAGGCATCGTGCTCTGCCACAGGCCGTGAATGCGGCGGTTGGTGGCGAAATAGATTTTCGCCCGGCGCTTGGCCCGCGTGAGACCGACATAGGCGAGGCGGCGTTCCTCCTCCAATCCGGCGCGGCCGTTTTCATCCAGCGAGCGCTGATGCGGGAACAGCCCTTCCTCCCAGCCCGGCAGAAAGACGGTCTCGAACTCGAGTCCCTTGGCGCCGTGCAGCGTCATGATCGAAACTTTTTGGGCGCCCGCGGCTTCGTCCGTCTCCATCACCAGCGAGACATGCTCGAGGAAGCCGGCGAGGTCCGGGAAGGGCTCCATCGCCCGCACCAACTCTTTGAGGTTTTCGAGCCGCCCGGCGGCCTCCGGGGTTTTGTCCTGCCGCCACATTTCGGTGTAGCCGGATTCGTCCAGCACCATCTCGGCCAGTTCGTGATGCGGCTTGACGTCGATGAGCGAACGCCAGCGCTCGAAGTCTGCGAGCAGGGCGCGCAAGGTGGCCCTCGGCCTCGCCTTGATCTCTTCGCTTTCGACCAGGATGCGGGCCGACGTCATCAGGGGCGTGTTCTCGCGCCGCCCGTATTCGTGCAGCATCTGCAGCGTGGCGTCGCCGAGGCCGCGCTTGGGCGTGTTCACGATGCGCTCGAAAGCGAGATCGTCCGCAGGCTGCGCGACGCAGCGCAGATAGGCGAGAGCGTCGCGAATTTCGGCCCGCTCGTAAAATCGCGGACCGCCGATGACGCGATAGGGCAAGCCGAGGGTGATGAAGCGCTCCTCGAACTCGCGCATCTGGAACGAAGCCCGCACCAGAATCGCGATTTCCTCGAGATCATGGCCTCGCCGCTGCAATTGCTCGATGTCCTCGCCGATCGCGCGGGCTTCCTCTTCGCTGTCCCATACCCCGGTGACCGTAGGCCTGTCGCCTTCGGCGCCGTCGGTGAACAGCGTTTTGCCGAGCCGGCCCTCGTTATGGGCGATGAGGTGGGAGGCGGCGGCGAGAATATGTCCCGTGGAGCGGTAGTTGCGCTCCAGCCGCACGATCCTGGCGCCGGGAAAATCCTTTTCGAAACGCAGGATGTTTTCGACCTCGGCGCCGCGCCAGCCATAGACGCTCTGGTCGTCGTCGCCGACGCAGCAGACATTGTGGCGGCCCTGGGCGATGAGGCGCAGCCAGAGATATTGGGCGGTATTGGTGTCCTGATATTCGTCGACCAGAATATATTTGAAGCGCCGGTGATAGTCGGCGAGGACGTCGGGGTTTTCCCGGAACAGCCGCAGAGTCTCCAGCAGCAGGTCGCCGAAATCGACCGCGTTCAATATTTTGAGCCGCTCCTGATAGAGCGCGTAGAGTGCGGCGCCCTTGCCGTCGGCGAAGCTCTGCGCTTCGCCTGCGGGAACCTGGGCGTATGAGAGGCCGCGGTTTTTCCAGCCGTCGATGCGCATGGCGAGCGCGCGCGCCGGCCAGCGCTTGTCGTCGATGTTCTCGGCTTTCAGCACCTGCTTGAGCAGGCGGATCTGGTCGTCGGTGTCGAGAATGGTGAAATTGGGCTTGAGGCCCGCGAGCTCGGCGTGGCGGCGCAGGATCTTGGCGGAAATGGCGTGGAAAGTGCCGAGCCACTGCATCGCCTCGGCGCCCTGGCCGACCAGCGTTTCGACCCGCTCGCGCATTTCGCGCGCCGCCTTGTTGGTGAAGGTGACGGCGAGAATCTCGAAGGCGCGGGCGCGGCCGCTCGCCAGAATATGAGCGATGCGGGTGGTCAGCACGCGGGTCTTGCCGGTGCCGGCGCCGGCGAGCACCAGGACCGGACCGTCCAGCGTTTCGACGGCGGCGCGTTGCTCGGGGTTCAGCGCGTCGAGATAGCGAGGCGCGCGGGCCATGGCGGCGGCCTGGGCGGCGAGGCCGCCGGGCGCGGGCTGATGTGCGGGCGCGGGCGAGGACAAGCTTGGGCTCCTTTGATTCCGGCGATTATACAGGAGAACGCAAGCAGATAGGCGCGGAATCTCTTCTCATGGGGCTTCCTTCATGTACAAAGCTTCCGCATGAATCAGGCGACGCTGTTCGGGCATGAGGCAAACCGGTATTTTGCAGCCCGCCCTCGATATCCCGACGAACTCTTCGAATGGCTCAGCGGCCTTGCGCCCGCGCGCGAACTGGCCTGGGATTGCGGCGCCGGCAGCGGTCAGGCGGCCCTCGGGCTTGCGCCCCATTTCAGCAAAATCGTCGCCACGGATGTCGACGACCGCCAGCTCGCCCTGGCCCCGCGCCGGCCAAATATAGAATATCGTCGCGCCGAGGCGGAGGCAGACCTCGGGCTCGACGAGGCCGTGGACCTCATCGCCTGCGGCTGTTCGATCCATTGGTTCAACCTGCCGGCTTTTTACCAACGGGCATCCCAAGCGCTCAAGCGAGGGGGCGTCATCGCCGCCTGGACCTATGACTGGCCCTGGACCGGCTCGGGGGCGGTGGACGCGGTTCTGCGCAAGCTGAGGGAAGATATTCTGGGCCCTTTCTGGGGCGAGAACTCTGTGCATTATTTCGGGCGTTACCGAAACCTGCCCTTTCCCTTCTCTGAAATCGAGCCTCCGCAGTTCCGCATGGAGATCGCCGGTTCCAGGGAAGAGCTTAGCGGATTTCTGGCCACCTGGTCGGCTCTGCTCAAATTTCGGCAGCATTCCGGAGAGGACGCTCTCGCACTGTTCGCGCGTGAACTTTCCGAGGCATGGGCGCTGGAGCCGCCGGCCTTGCCGCTCCGCGTGCCGCTGCATATGCGTTGCGGCTTCAAACAGGGGCCGGATACAACTGCTTCCGGCTGATTGGTTTGCGTCCGCGAGCGTAAGCGAAACGAAAAGAGATCCAGAGCCGCGCCAATCCCCCTGGATCGCAGCGGAGCTTACGCTCCTCACGACGACAGATCGAGTTGCTATCGTTCGGGCGATTGCGTCTGCGCGCGTTCGAGCGCAAAAACCCGCAGCGCCGATGACAGATTGGCGTCGCCCCGTTCGGCGTCTACCTGCGCAACGAGTCCCGCCAGCGAAACGCCGTCAGAGGCGGCGATGTTTTTGAGCGCGCCCCAAAAAGCCTCTTCCAGCGACACGCTGGTGCGATGGCCGGAGATCACAACGGAGCGCTTGACGACCTTGCCCGAGCGACCCGAGTCGGCGCTCATGCCTCGCTCGGTCCCGATTCGCCGTCGTCGGGAGTCTCCAACCGATGGGCTTCCAGCCGCTCGCGGGTGAGCTTCGCCTCCGCCTCGGATAGAGTCCGCTCGGTTTTGGTGCGGCCGAAGGCGGCGCGATTGGCGGCGGCTTCGGCCTCCTGGGCGCGCCTGTCGCGGTCTTTTCTGGCGCGTCGGAGGTTCACGACTTCGCCCATGATGGAGGCTTTCAGGTCTTTTTGCGGAAGGCGTCGATCGAAACGATCTTGTCGCCGTCGGCGCTCGCTGCGGCGGCGTCCGGCTCGCTTGCCGCTTCGCTCTTTTGCGGGGCAGGGGCCGGCGGCGCAGCCGGCGCTTCGTAATCCTGGTCGGGCCGCACGAGGCTCGGTCCAGGACGTTTGGCGGGCTGCTGCTCCTCCGGCTCTCCGCGCTCGTCCTCGAGATTGAACTTGAAGCCGAATTCGACGGAAGGGTCGGAGAACACCGTCACGGCGGCGAAGGGAATATAGAGATTTTCCGGGATCGAGCGGAAGGAGAGCGTAACGCCGAAACCCTGATCGTCGACGCTGAGGTTGGAATATTGGTGCTGCAGGATGATGGTCATTTCCTGCGGCCACTGCTGGGCCAGCCGGCGGGAAATCTTCACGCCCGGAGCGTCGGTGCGGAAGCTGATGGTGAAATGATGCTCGCCGGGCAGCGCTCCCATGGCGGCGACTTCGCCCAGAACCTTGCGCATGACGCCGCGCATGGCGTCCTGAACGATGAGATCATATCGAATGAGATCGGTGGCCATGGCGCTCAGCGAAAACTTCTTTTGGCGCCGCTTCGCGGTAAGACGGCGTGGCTAGCGGGAAAAGTGGAGGCTTCTGTTGCCAGGCGCCTCCGAGCCCCGCCTAAAGGTGCGAACCCTTAGGGCTTTGATCCCAGTACAGGCGCTGCATTACGCAGCGACGGCCACCGGAGCATAGTTGTCATTGGCAACTATAAGGTTTGACCCGATAACGGCGGTATCATGCCGAGCGAAAAAGCACCCTTTACGCCCTCGTCGATCCTATTTCGCCCCCGCCCCAGGCCACGCAGTTTTGCTTCATGGCCTCGGGTGGAGGCGCCGGGTACCGCCCCCGGGTCCGATAGGTTTATTACGGAGTTCGTTTATCGCCATAGCCGCCCCGTAGGACGGCGAAATCAATATACGCATTCCGATCTTGATCGGAAAGGGGCCGCGGCTGTGAATTTCGCTTGATTAGGGGTTGCGTCTTCGCCCGCGGCCGCATGTGGGCTCTCCAGGCAGGCAGGCGATTCCCGGCGTCGAGCAGGCGACGGCGCCGTCGGGCTGCCTGCTGCAAACGACGCAGCCGTCGCCCCAGTTCGGACAGTCCGGATTGTCGTCGCCGAAGGCTGCGACAGGCTTTTGCGCCGTTTCGCCGGCGCCCGCCGTCTGCGCCGCGGCCGTCGTAGCGGCCGCCAGAAACAACAGGCAGGCCGTGAGCGCGCGCGCCGTCATTTTTCCCCAGGCCGCTTGATCGTGCCGAAGCCCGCCGCTTCCATGGCGAGATGCAGCTTGTTCTGGAGTCCGGCGTCCTCGCCGGCGACGACCAGCGTCGCATTGTCGGCTATGGCGTCGCACATCGCAGCGACCCATGGCTCGTCCGCTTTGGCGAAATCGCCGAGGACATAGCTGTGGACCAGCGCCTTGTCGCCGGGATGGCCGATACCGAGGCGGATTCTTTTATAGTTGCCGCCCATATGGGCGGTGATCGAGCGGAGGCCGTTATGGCCGGCGTCGCCGCCCCCGACCTTCACGCGCAGCTTTCCGGCGGCGAGGTCGAGCTCGTCGTGGAACACCACGATTTCCGACAGCGCGATCTTGTGGAACCGCGCCGCCTCGCCCACCGAGCGGCCTGATTCGTTCATATAGGTCTGGGGCTGCAGCAGAAGCACGCGCGCTCCGCCGATCGTCCCCTCGCGGAGGAGGCCCTGGAATTTGGCGCGCGGGGCGGGGAAATTGTGCCGGCGCGCGATGGCGTCGAGCGCCATGAAGCCGATGTTGTGGCGGTTTCTGGAATATTCGCGGCCGGGATTGCCGAGCCCTACGAAGAGCAGCATGGAACGACTCCGGCGCGGCCCGAAGGTTTGCTCGCCAGGGCGCCGGGCGGCGGCCCTCGCCTGAAAAGGAGGCGGGCGGTTCCTTGGCCGGTCGCCCGAAAAAACTCTCCCGCGCCGCGGCGCGGGAGAGTGACAGGCGTTTACTTCTTGCCTTTGCCCTTGGCGGGGGCGGCGGCGGCCGCGGCGGGCTCTTCCGGCGCAGCGACCGGAGGCGTGATGCTGGCCACCGTGAAGTTCTTGTCCGGATTGGTCGGCTTGCAGCCCTGAGGCAGGGGAATCGCCGAAATATGCAGCGAATCGTTGAAGTCGAATCCGGTCAGATCGGCGGTGATGCCGTCCGGAATGTCGTCGGCCGGCACCCACATCTCGACGGAGTGATAGACGATGTTCAGCGAACCGCCGCGCTTGAGGCCGGGCGAAGCTTCGTGATTGACGAAGTGAACCGGCACTTCGAGGCGGACGCGGGAGCCCGGGCGCAATCGCAGGAAATCGATATGCACCGGCGTGTCCTTGACGACATCGAGCTGATAGTCGCGCGGGAGGGCGCGCTCTTTCTTGCCGTCGATGTCGAGCTCGAAAATCGTGGTCAGGAAGTGACCCGCGAAGATCAGCTTGGTGACTTCTCTGGTTTCGAGCGAAAGCGGAGTCGGCGCTTCGCCGCCGCCATAGATCACTGCGGGAGTGCGGCCTTCACGGCGTGTGCTGCGGGCGGCCCCCTTGCCGGTCCCGCTGCGAACCGTGGCCGCGAGCTTCTTGGTCTCGGCCATTTGATTCATCCTTCAAGAAATAGAAAAGCGCGCCTTTCGCCTCCAGGGGTGTCGGAAACACGGCGCGCCGCGCAAGTCTATAAGCGACGCGGGCGAAGCTGGCAAGGCGCGGCGCATCCGGGCCAGCTCGAGCTTTGCTCCGCGTAATCGCCTCCGGTCCGAGCCCGCGTCTTGCCTGAAACGGGGCAAGCGCCTAGGAACGGCGCAGGCGAAGATGAAATCGAGGAGCGCCGGCGGCGGTGAGCGACAAGGCGGACAAGGGTTCTCCGGCGAGCGAGGGCGAAGCGCTCGAGCCCGAGGCGGGCCGCGTTCCCAAAAAAGACACGACTGCGCTCTCGAATGCGCTGCGGGCGAATCTGCAGAGGCGCAAGCAGGCCCAGCGCGCCCGCGAGCAGGAAAGCGGCCCCGAGACCAAGGCCGAAGACGAGGCGAAATGGACAAAATAAAAATCACCGGCGGAAACAAGCTCAACGGCGTAATCCCCGTTTCAGGCGCGAAAAACGCCGCTCTCCCGCTGATGATCGCCTCGCTTCTCACCCGCGAGACCTTGACGCTGGAAAACATGCCGCTGCTCGCGGACATCACCCAGCTCGAGCGCATTCTCTCCAATCACGGCGTCGATTACACGATCGCGGGAAAGCGCGCCGGCGCCACCGGGGACGAAGGCAATACCGTGCATTTTACGGCGCGCGAGATCGTCGACACCACCGCGCCCTACGAGTTGGTGTCGCGCATGCGTGCCAGTTTCTGGGTCTTCGCGCCCCTGCTGGCCCGCATGGGCGAGGCGCGGGTGTCTCTGCCCGGCGGCTGCGCCATCGGCACGCGTCCGGTGGATCTCCTCCTGATGGCGATGGAGAAGCTCGGCGCCAAGATCGACATCGAAAACGGCTATGTGGTCGCGACCGCCAAAGACGGCCTGCGCGGCGCCGAGATTGTTTTCCCCAAGGTCACGGTGGGCGGCACCCACACCGCCCTGATGGGCGCCGTCTTGGCGCGCGGCGTGACCGTGCTGCGCAACGCGGCTCGCGAGCCCGAGATCGTCGATCTCGCCGAATGCCTCAACAAGATGGGCGCGCGGATTCACGGGGCCGGCCAGTCCACCGTGGAGATCGAGGGCGTTACTTCGCTCCATGGCGCGCGCCACGCCGTCATGCCCGATCGCATCGAGGCCGGCACTTACGCCATGGCGGTCGCCATGACCGGCGGCGATGTGCTCCTCGCAGGGGCGCGAGCCGATCTCTTGCAGGCCGCGCTGGACGTTCTCACGCAAACCGGCGCGCATATCGAAGAGACCAACGAAGGCTTGCGCGTGACGCGCAACGGTTCGGGGATCGCGCCGGTCGACGTGACGACGGCGCCTTTCCCCGCTTTTCCGACCGATCTTCAGGCCCAGTTCATGGCCCTGATGACGCGGGCCAAGGGCGTCTCGCGCATCACGGAAACCATTTTCGAAAACCGTTTCATGCATGTTCAGGAACTGGCGCGTCTCGGCGCCCACATCCGGCTGGAAGGGGACAGCGCCATCGTGACCGGCGCGGACCACCTCGACGGCGCGCAGGTGATGGCGACGGATTTGCGCGCGTCGGTGTCTCTGGTCATCGCGGCGCTGGCGGCCCGTGGAGAAACTACGATCAACCGCGTCTATCACCTCGACCGCGGCTTCGAGAGGCTGGAGCATAAGCTCCGGGGATGCGGCGCGATCATCGAGCGCGTCAGCGGGCAGGGGTGAGGCTCGTTCTCTGAGCGATGAGGTGAAGGACGGGAGCCTTTGGCGTGGGGCGCCCCTACCTCCCCTTGGCAGCCAGGGGAGGCACACATCTCTCCTGGGCGCCGTCATTGTCGGGGTTGGCGACTTTCGAGACGTGTGGCTCCATCAGCCTTTGACCGGAGAGTAATCGCCCTTCGCCCAATCTTTCATTCCAGCCCGTAATTTCGGCGTCATATTCATAATCTGGTCAGCTTCAGCCTGCTTTACTCGCGACGCTTCTCGCGAACAAAAGGCGCGCAATGGCCGTCGGACCGGATCCCTTCGCCGCTATGACGGCGTTCAATCGTTTCGGACTTGGGGCGCGGCCGGGCGACCTCGCCGCCGCCGCGGGCGATCCGCGCGGTTTTCTGCTCGAGGAGCTTCACGCTCCCGGCTCCGGTCGGATAGAGCCGGGCGATCTGATCGCGTCTCCGCAGGCGCTGCAGATGTTCTTCGCCGATCAGCAGCAACAGCGCATCGCGCGGGAAGCTGCCGCGATGGCGGCCGTAGCGCCGATGCCCGCAGCAAACGCCATGGCGGAGCCGGCGATGGCCGGAAAACCCGTCGAGGGGAAGCCCAAACCCGCGGAACCGCCTGCCGAGCAAAAGATCTTCCGCGCCGAGGCGATGGCGCGCTTCAAAGCGCAGCTCGACGCGTCTTGTGGTTTTGTCGAGCGGCTGGTGGCCTTCTGGTCCAACCATTTCGCGGTTTCGGTCGCCAAGGGGCAGTTCATCCGCGTGACGGCGGGGGCCTTCGAGCGCGAGGCGATCCGTCCGCATGTGCTGGGAAAGTTTTCCCAATTGCTGATCGCGGCGGAATCCCACCCCGCGATGATCTTCTTTCTGGACAACCAGCGCTCCATCGGGCCCGGCTCCAGGGCTGGCCGCTTCGACGCCAAGGGGCTCAACGAAAATCTCGCGCGCGAAATTCTCGAACTGCATACGCTCGGCGTCGGCGGCGGCTACAGCCAGGAAGACGTGACCGCGCTCGCGCGCATCATCACCGGTTGGAGCTTCGCCGAAGCGGGCGGCGAGACCGGAGAACCCGGCTCCTTCTTCTTCAAGACCAATTGGCACGAGCCCGGCGCGCAAACGCTGCTCGGAAAGACCTATGCCCAGGAAGGCCGGGCTCAGGGCGACGCCGCCTTGCTCGACCTCGCGCGGCGCCCGGCCACCGCGCGCCATGTCGCGTCCAAGCTCGCGCGGCACTTCATTGCGGACGATCCACCTGCGGATGTGGTCGACGCGCTGACGAAGACATTTTTGGACAGCGACGGCGATCTCGGCGTCGTCTGCGCTGCGCTGATTGCGCATGACCGCGCCTGGAGCGCGCCCGCGACCAAAATCCGCACGCCGTCGGAGTTCGTAGCCGCCGCCATGCGCGCGACCGGCTTCGCGCTCAGCGAACCGGGGCAGGCGCTGGGGCTTTTGAACGCGCTCGGCATGCCCTTATGGCAACCGGCAGGCCCCAATGGCTATCCCGATACGGTGGCGGCCTGGGCTTCGCCCGAGCAGATGAAATTGCGGCTCGACGCCTCCTGGCAAATGGCGCAGCGCGCCCGCGATGTCGGGTCGCCGCTCAGCGTGCTCGATACGGCCAGCGGGCTCGCGGCTTCGCGGGAGACGCGCGAAGCGCTGCAGCATGCGGAGTCGCGGCAGCAGGCGCTGGCCTTGCTGCTCATGTCGCCGGAATTCCAGAGGAGATGAGCATGAATTCTCGCGTCTTCTCGCGCCGCCGCGCGCTGCAGGGCATGAGCGTCGCCTGCGCCGCCGCTTTCGCTCCGCGGCCGCTCAGCGCCGCCGGCGCCCGCGATCCGCGCGTCGTCGTGATCATCTTGCGCGGCGCATTGGACGGGCTCGCCGCCGTGGCTCCGGTCGGCGATCCCGATTACGCGCCTCTGCATGGGGCTTTGGCGCTTGCGCCTACCGGCGAGCGCGCCGGCCTCCCGCTCGACGGATTCTTCGCCCTGCATCCGGCCATGCCGGCGTTCGCGCGGCTTTATCGCGAGAAGCGCGGGGCGGTGGTTCACGCCGTCGCGACCAGCTACCGCGAGCGCTCGCATTTCGACGGCCAGGACGTTCTGGAAAGCGGCTTTCCGGGTCCGGGCCGCACCGAAAGCGGCTGGCTCAACCGCGCCGTGGCGGTGCTGCCTTCGAGTGGAGGCTCCGCGCGGCGGGGGCTCGGCGTCGGCGTCACCGCTCCCCTTGTCATGCGCGGCCCGGCGCCGGTGTTGGGCTGGGCGCCGCAAGGCCTTCCCAGCGCCGGCGACAGTCTCGCCATGCGTACGCTCGATCTCTACCGACACCGCGATCCTGCGCTCGCCGCCGCTCTCGAGTCCGGCCTCGACACCGAGCGCGTGGCGACCCAGGGCGGCATGAGCGACGACGCCAGAAAGAACAAGGGCGGCATGGATCAGCCCGGCGGCATGAGACAGGCCTCGGCCGGCGCGGCGCGCCTGCTGGCGGCGCCGGAAGGGCCGCGCGTCGCCGCGCTCGCTTTCGATGGCTGGGACACGCATCAGAACGAAGGCGGCGTCACGGGACAACTCGCGACCCGGCTTTCGGGCCTCGACGGCGCCTTTGAAGAGCTTGAGAAAGGGCTTGGCGAAGGCTGGAAGGACACCATCGTCCTCGCCATTACGGAATTCGGCCGCACCGCGCGGATCAACGGAACCAACGGCACCGATCATGGAACCGGAACAGTCGCCTTGCTGGCGGGCGGGGCGGTGGCCGGCGGCCGCGTGATCGCCAATTGGCCGGGGCTCAAGGCAAACCAGCTTTATCAGGGCCGCGACCTTGCGCCGACCATGGATTTACGCGCCGTGCTCAAGGGCATGCTCGCCGATCAGTTCGGCCTTTCCGCGCAGGCTCTGGCTGAAAAGGTCTTTCCCGAATCCGCGTCGATCGCGCCGATGAAAGGGTTGACGCAGGCCTGAGCGAAAGGCGATGCGCCCGCTCCGACCCGCGCGGGATTATTCCAGCCGATTCCTTTCGGCGAGGCACACCTGGTTTCTCCCCGCCGCTTTTGCCGCGTAGAGCGCCTGATCGGCGCGCAAAGTCAGATCAGTACACGAAACATCCTCGCCCGGACTCGCGCTGGCGGCGCCCACGCTGACCGTGACGACGGGCGCGGTCTCCGAAGCGGGATGAGGCAGGCCGAGACGCTCCACCGCGGCGCGGATTTCCTCGGCTCTGGCTTCGGCTCCATCGGAATCGGTTTCGGGCATCAGGCAGATGAATTCCTCGCCGCCGTAGCGCGCGGCTAAATCGTGAGGCCGGCGAAGATGCTTGGTGATGGTGGCGGCGACGCTTTGCAGGCAGGCGTCGCCGCTCTGGTGACCGAGGCGATCATTGTAGAGTTTGAAGTGATCGACATCGATCATCAACACGCCGAGGGAAAAATTGTGGCGCTGGCAGTAGCGCCATTCCAGGGGCATCAGACGGTCGAACTGGCGACGGTTGGCGATCCCCGTCAACCCGTCCATCGACGCCAGATTGCGCAGGAAGTCGCTTTGCGCTTTCAGCGCCAGATGGGTTTTCACCCTCGCGCGCGCGACGGCGAGATTCACCGGCTTGGTGATGAAATCCACGCCGCCGGCTTCCAGTGCCCGCACCTCGTCCTCGACGCCGCCGCGGGCGGTCACGAAAATGACCGGAATCTGGGCGAGTTCCGGAACTTCCTTTAGGCGCCGGCATACCTCGTAGCCGTCCATGCCGGGCATTTCCACGTCCAGCAGCACGAGATCCGGCGGGGTCTTGGCGCAGAAAGCCAGCGCCTGTTCGCCGCTGGTGGCGAAAAAGACTTCGCCGAGCTCCCGGATCGCGTCGTACATAAGCTGGATGTTGATCGGCTGGTCGTCGACGATCAGGATTCGAGGCGTCTTGGTCGGAAACGGGGGCGCGTTCATGCCTCTTCCCCGATTATTTTGCGCAAGGCTGCGCAGGCTCTGGATGCGGCTTCGAGATTCATCTCGGCCACGGCGCTTTCGAGGCTGTCCAGGGCGTCGCCCAAAGCGGCGCCCTGTTCTCGTTTGAGTTCGGCGAGGACGCTGAGCATGCGCAGATTGCCCGCCGCCAACAAGGGCTCGAGCTCGTCGAGACGGGCGAGGAGGGCGGGAGCGTCGAGCGCCGCGACTGCCGGGGTCGGAAGCTCCAGATCAGCGGTGATCTGGTCGAGTTCGACGAGAGCCTTTTCGATTTCGGCGTCGAGTTCGCCCATCACTTCGCCGAGCGGCGAACCCGTCTTCACCCGATCCTCCGCGGCCTGGACGGAAGCCGAAAGGGAAACGGCGCCGAGCGTTCCCGCCAGACCCTTGAGCGTATGCAGTTCGCGGGCGAAATCGGCTCTGACGTTTTCATCCGCCGCCCTTCGCGCTCGCTTGCGGATCGCGGCCTGATCGTAGCGGAAGGACGCAGCAAACCGGAGATAAGCGTCGGTCCGATTCCCTATGCGGAGCAGGGCCTGTGCGAGGTCGAAACCGGAGGAGGCCGCTTTCGCCGGCTCCGGCTCCGAGGAGCTTTCCCGCGCGGCGCTTCCGCGTCCGCACAAGGTCATGACCTTGGCGACCACTTCGCCGAGATCGAGGGGTTTGCCGACGTGATCGTCCATCCCCGCCGCGAGGCAGGCCTCGCGATCGGAGGATAGCGCATTGGCGGTCATGGCCAGGATAGGCAGTCTCGCCCGCCGGTATTCCCGGCGCAGGACGCGCGTGGCCTCGAAGCCGTCCATCTCCGGCATCTGAATGTCCATCAGCACGGCGTCGAAGGGAGGCTCGGCGGTCTGCGCCAGCCTGACGCCGTCGGCGCCGTTGCCGGCGACCGCAATCTCGGCTCCCTGCAATTCGAGCAGTTCGCGCGCCACCTGCTGGTTGGTTGGATTGTCTTCCACCAGCAGCAGCCGCAGACCCGCGAGAGGGCGGTCAGGTCCCGGCAATTGCGCCGGATTGGGCGTCACCAGCTTCCCGTCGGACGCTGTGGATACGGCGTCGACCAGCATCGAATGGGTCAGAGGTTTGGTCAAAAAACCGTCGAAGGGACTGTCGGCCTCGTCGAGGTGTCGGCGCATCACCTGGCGTCCATAGGCGGTGATCAATACGAAGATCGGGGGATCGGCGGGCGGATGGGCCGCCCGGATGCGGCGGGCCAGCTCCCAGCCGCCCATGTCCAAAGTCTTCCAATCCAGGAACACGGCGTCATAGGGGCGATCGTCGGCGCCGCGACGCTCGAAATCGCCTATGACCTCGAGGCCGCAGGAGGCGGTGTCCGCCCGCCAGCCGAGGTCCCGGGCCATTTTGGCCAGCACGCTGCGGGCGGCGTTGTTGTCGCCGACGATCAGCGCGCACAGAGGACCCGGGGTCCGCTGACCCAACTGGGCCAATGTTTGCGGAGCCGAAGCGGGCGCTTCGCCAACGGGCAGATCGATTGTGAAAAAGAAGCGGCTGCCCTCGCCGAGCTTGCTCTCGACCTGCAGGTCGCCGCCCATCAGCTGCACCAGCCTTCGGCTGATGGCGAGGCCGAGTCCCGTGCCGCCGAAGCGGCGGGTGGTCGAGGCCTCGGCTTGGGTAAAGCCCTCGAAGATCGACGCCTGCTTGTCGGGCGCTATGCCTATGCCCGTGTCGCTGACGCTGAACTCCAGCCGGACGGATTTGTCGAAGGCGCCGAGGAGCGCCAGCTTGACGGTGATGGCGCCGACGGAGGTGAACTTGACCGCGTTGCTGGTGAGGTTCAGCAATATCTGTTGCAGGCGAAGCGCGTCGCCGATCAGATCTATCGGGGCCGCGCCGTCGACGTCGAAAAGTATCTCGACGTCCTTGTCGCGAACTTGAATCGAAAGCAGCGCAGACAGGGTATGGAACAGGTTCTGAATGCTGAACGGCGCGCTCTCCAGTTCCATCTTGCCGGCCTCGATCTTGGAGAAATCGAGGATGTCCCTGATAATCCCGAGCAGCGAATTGGCCGCTACTTGCGCCTTTTGGACATAGTCCTTCTGCCGCTTGTCGAGCGGCGTGCGCTCCATCAGCTGCAACAGACCCAGCACGGCGTTCATCGGAGTGCGGATTTCGTGGCTCATGTTGGCGAGAAACTGACTCTTGGCCAGATTGGCCGTCTCGGCCTGTTTTTTGGCCTGGCGCTGGCGCTCCCGGCTTTCCCGGAGCTCCGTTTCGGCCTCCTTGCGCTTGGTGATGTCGCGGGCCGAAGCGTGTAGATAGCGGCGCCCTCCGAATTCGACGCCCTGGGCGTTGATTTCGACGTCGAAAATGGAGCCGTCCTTGCGGCGATGTCTGGTTTCGAAAGTCGCCGGGACAGCCATGAGTTCGATCAGGCCTCTCAGCAGGGGCTCGCGGGGAAACGCGGCGTCCCAGTCGGTCACGTTCAGCCGGGCGACTTCCTCGTCCGTATAGCCCAGCATCTGCGCAAAGGAGTGGCTGAATTCCACGAGATCGCCGTTCTCGTCGAGGATGTGGACGCCGTCCCTAGCCGTGTTCAGCAGGGTTTTCAGGCGGCTGGAGGTTTCCGTCAGCCTTTGCTCGGTTTCATATCTTTCGGTGACGTCGCGGTTGCTCCCGACCACGCGCAGGACCGCGCCCTTATCGTCCCGCTCTACGAAGGCGGCCGCCTGGATATAGCGGATCCGGCCGTCCGGCGGCATAATGCGAAAAACCGGATCAAAGCGCCCGGTTCCGGCGATCTCCGCCCGCAACATGCTCTCCACCATCGCGATATCGTCGCGATGGACGCGGGACTGCCAGAATTCATAAGCCAGCCCGCTCTTCCGCTCCTCTTCGGTGGCGCCGTACATTTCGTACATGCGCTCGTCCCAGAGCAGAGTCCC
This sequence comes from Methylocystis heyeri, assembly GCF_004802635.2. Classification (NCBI taxonomy): domain Bacteria; kingdom Pseudomonadati; phylum Pseudomonadota; class Alphaproteobacteria; order Hyphomicrobiales; family Methylocystaceae; genus Methylocystis; species Methylocystis heyeri. Next base: position 1,383,004 of record NZ_CP046052.1, on the reverse strand, counting down.
TCCGGCCACGTCCCATTCCCAAATTCCGATTTCCGCGGCTTTCGTGGCCATTTCCAGCCGGTCGAGCGCGGAGGTCAGCTCGCGCGCCTGCCGTTGCGCCTCCTTGCCGGCTTTCTTGTAGCGCGCGTTGGCGTCTTTGAGCTGGTCGTTGATCGCCAGCAGTTCGGGCAGACTGGGTAAAGCCAGGAGCGCGGGCAGTTTGGGCGCCATGTACAGCGCCGTTGCGAGCGAGATGACGGCCGTAATCGCCTTGACCGCGCCAGACCAAAGGAAAATCGGATACCAGATCGTGACGATATTGAGTGCGTGGGTGACGCCGCAGGCCGCGATGAAAGAAGCGAACAACACGATAATGGCGGAGTTGTCGGCGCTCCGCCTTTTATACTGGTAGGCGAGGATGAGGGCCGGGATGGCGAAGTATGAAAGAACGATGACTGTATCGGACGCCACATGCAGCAATATGAGGGAAGGATCCCAACCAAAGCACAGGCCGTGCGGCAAAAATCGATTTAACGCGAGCTCCAACCCTGTCCTCCATCTATAGCCTCTCGGACGGGCGTGGCGCTCGGCCGATGGATGGGAAGGCGTGCACGCTGCAAATTTACCCGCCTTCCTCTGCCTTCCGGTTAACCGGCGGGAAGAAATGCCCTGTTTTTCACGGACTTGTCCCGAAAATCCGTCGCGGGGCCGAGGCGCGCCTCGCCCGGCTTGCTTTCGACGCGTTCCGGGCTACTCTGAGACGATACAGGGGTCTCGCTGGGAGCATCGCCATGCTGACCTATGTGCTTCTTCTTTTGCTCGGCCTGATCGGCGGCGTGGTCGCCGCCGCCTCCTTGCGTCCCGACAGCTTCAGCATCTCGCGCAATTCGATTATCGACGCGCCGGCGGCCGATGTTTTCGAGTCGATCGGCGATTTTCACAAATGGGAGGAGTGGTCGCCCTGGGCCAAGCTCGACCCCAACGCAAAGCGCATATTTGACGGGGTTCCCGGCGTCGTCGGCTCCAGTTTCGAATGGGCCGGCAATGCTAAGCTGGGCGCGGGCAGGATGACGCTTCTCGAATCCGTGCGCGATGAGATGCTGCGCATGAGGCTCACGCTTAAGCGGCCGATCAAGGCGACGACTCTCGTGACCTTCGCGCTTTCCCCCGAGGGCGCGGGAACCAGGCTGGTCTGGTCCATGTCGGGCAAGCACGATATTTTCGGCAAATTGTTCGCGCTGTTCGTCGATCCGGACAAATTCTGCGGCAAAGACTTCGAACGCGGGCTCGCCAACCTCAAAAAGCTCGTCGAGACGCGGCAGGCGGCGTGACGGCTCGGCGGATGCGGCGCTTTCCGATGGCGCAAGGCCGCCGTTCTATTCTCACAAAAAAATTGGCCGGGACGAGCCCGGCCAAAGCAAATCGCGAGGGTTCGGCGCCTTACTTCGTGGCGGCCTCGAACATCGCCTCGACATGGCTCCAGTTCACGAGATGGTCGAGGAAGGCCTTGAGGTAGTCGGCGCGACGGTTGCGGTAGTCGATGTAGTAGGAGTGCTCCCACACGTCGGCGACGAGGATCGGCTTGGCGCCGAAGATCAGCGGGTTTTCAGCGTTGGCGGTCTTGCGCACCGCGAGCTTGCCGTCCTTGACCTCGAGCCACACCCAGCCGGAGCCGAACTGGCCGAGGCCCTGGGCCTGGAACTCTTCCTTGAACTTGTCGACCGAGCCGAAGGAGTCGATGATCGCCTTCTCGACCTTGCCCGGGATGGCGCCGCCGCCATTGGGCTTCAGCCAATGCCAGTAATGGTGATGGTTGTAGTGCTGCGCCACATTGTTGAAGATCGGCACATTCTTGCCGTGCGAGGCGACGATGATCTCCTCGATCGGCTTGCCCTCGAACTCCGTGCCCTTGATGAGGTTGTTGGCGTTGGTCACATAGGTCGCGTGATGCTTGTCGTGATGATATTCGAAGGATTCCTTCGACAGATACGGCTGCAGCGCGTCATAGGCGTAGGGCAGCGGCTCAAGCGTAAACGACATTATCGCGTCTCCTGAAGTTTCGATCGAAGTGAATTTAGGGCGGGCGCCACACTCATGCTCTTCCTAGTGCGGCGGAGCGTCGCGGGCAATATCGTCTTTCCATGACGCGCTTGCAAATTTCATGCTTGAGCTGGGCGAGCGCCGCTTTGGTTCTCATGGGCGAGGCTATGCTGCGGCGCGGCGGGGTCGAAGCCGCGCTATCATGCGAATTGTCCGAAAGCGGTCGGGCCCGGTCGCGTTTCGCGCGTCATTTTTGGTCGCTTTTGACCGCGAGGGCGGCAGCCAATGCGTCGCGGGCGGCTTTGGGCGAAAGCTCCTGATCATAGATGGCCGGCCTTGGGCATGCCGGTCTAGCGACGCAGCCGGGCCAGCGGCCGAGCGCCGGGAAGGTGGACTCCGGCGTAGCTTCGTCGCGGTACCAGGACAGGCTGTCGGCGAAATCCCAGTTCGTGACCATCGTCACCGCGGGAATCTCGAGCGCGGCCGAGACGAAAGACTGTGTGTAATCCGCGACGAGCTTGTCGCGCGCGGCGGCGTCTTCCAGCGCACAATCATTGACGTCGAGCTCCGTGATATAGACCGCGACGCCGCGGGCCTGGAGATCCTTCAGGAATTTGACGAAGGGTCGCCAATCCGGCTTGTCGCGATCGTTCATCCACTCCGGCTGCAGGTGGCTTTCGAGGCCGACGGCGTCGATCTTGCGTCCCGCAGCTTGCAGGCTGTCGACGAGGGCGAGCATCGCGCCCCGCAGGATTGGACCGTGTTTGTCTGTGTCGCAATTGGCTTCATTGAAGAAAAGCGCCGGTTTCGAGGAACGGCTGTATTTTTCCGCAAGGTTGAAAGCTTGATGAATGTATCCCGGCGCGCCGTCCGGCATCGGATCGAAAGCCTCGAGCCATGTTCCCTGCCGCCAGGCGGGCTTGCCGAACCAGACCTTCCAATAGGCGAAAGGCTCGTTGATGAGGCCGCACCACGGCATCACGCTCTTGCCATATTGGCGGTCGAGCGCCTGGAAGCGGGAAAAAATGCTTTCCAGATTTTTTTCGTACGCTTCCTGCAACTGATCGCGCCAGCCCTTCGGCCGTTCTTTCGCGAGCTTTTCGATCCAGGGCGGAAGCCAATCATTCCAGATCAGCGCGTCGCCACGGACGGAAGCGCCGAGACGCGATGCGAGGCGCACGATGTCGTCGGCTTCGGTCCATGTCGATATCTTTTTCCCATCGGCCTCGCGCTCGAAAGCGATGGATTCGGGATGGAGATTGCCGAATTTCAGTCCGCTTCCTATGGCGATAATATTGGGCCGTTCCATTTTGACCGCTTCGACGACGCTCGTGTCGTAGATCGACTCGCCTTCGAGATGGACGCCCCACGAGACATGAGGGTTGATCGCGCCCAGTGGAACAGCAGGCTGGTTCGAATGGTAAACAGGCGGCGACGGCTCCCGGCAAACGCGCCCTGCATGGGCCTGCGGCGCCAGCGCGGGCGTCAATCCGGCGCCGAGAAGCGCCGAACCAAATTGGCGCCGCGAAAACTCTTTTGGTTTTGCCTGCATCGGAACCGCGCTGTTTCAGGAGCGAAAAGGCTAGAGCGAAAGGATTGCTCGATTATGACCGTAAAGCGCGAGCCGCGGCGCGCTGGGCCTGAAACTGCTCCACGCGCTTGATCTCATGTCGGCTTCGATGGCGCGGCCGTTTCATCGGGGGGCAAAGCGCGCTAGAGAGCGTGAAATGAAATACGGCGGCGCGAGAAGACGCCGTCTGCAGCCGAGTGCAACGGGTCCCGAGCCGGCCCGCGAAACGACAGGAATCCTCATTGCGATGTGGCGAAATATCTCGAGATGGGGCGTCAGCCTCGCAGGCCTCGTTCTGGTCGTCGCCGGCGCGGCGGCCATGTCCAGCGGCTGGGAGACGATTCAGGTCGAGCGCGGTTGGAGTCTTTTCATCAGCGGGGCGATCGCTTTTTCCGGCGGGCTGATCGTCGCCGCTCTTGGCCAGATCCTCGCGCGCCTCGATGAGTTCATCATCGCGTCGAAGGGGCGGGAGGCCCAGGAGACCGCAGCCCCGATCAAGCCGGCGAAAGTCGAAAACGCCCCGCCGCGCGAGCGCGCCGCGCAGGCTTCGGCCGCGCCCCCGCCCGCGCCGAAGTGGCAGGAGCAAGTCCGAAGCGAGCCGGCGGAGGTGGATCGCTACGAGTCCGGCGACATCACCTATGTCATGTATTCGGACGGCGCCGTAGAGGTTCGAACGCCCAACGGCGCGCAGAGATATGCGTCGCTGGCGGAATTGCGCGCCGAGGCGGCTCCGAGGCGTTAGAGCATGTTCTCAAAAAATGCGCAGCGGCTTTTGGAAAAGAACTTGCTTCGTCAATGAGTTCTGTAGCGCGTTCGACTGCGTTCGAACCGAACGCGCTCTAACGCGCATGCATCGAAAACGCTCTACAGGCTGAGTTCGACGGTCACCGGCACATGGTCGGACGGGCGTTCCCAGCCCCTGGCTTCGCGCGCCACTTGCAGGCCCGCCAGCGCGCCGCCGAGCGCCTGGCTCACGAGAACGTGGTCCAGCCTTCGGCCGCGGTCGGAGGCCGCCCAGTCCGACGCGCGATAGCTCCACCAGGTGTAGAGCTTTTCCTGCGGCGGCACGAAGCGGCGCATCGAGTCGATCCATTCGCCCGCCTCGAACATCTTGTTGAGCTTCTCGACCTCGATGGGGGTGTGGCTCACCACCTTCAGCAGGGCCTTGTGGCTCCAGACGTCGTGCTCCAGCGGGGCGATGTTGAGGTCGCCGACGAGAACCGAACGTCCGGCGGCGATGCGCTCGCGTTTGATCCATTCGGTCATCTCGTCGAGAAAACCGAGCTTGTGCGCGAATTTGGGATTTACCGTCTCGTCGGGCTCGTCGCCGCCCGCCGGAACATAGAAATTATGCAGGGAAAGCGGGGCGCCGCCCGCGTCGATCTCCACCGCAACGTGGCGTGCGTGTCCGGCGTCGCAAAAATCCTGCTTGTCGAGCAGGCGGACGGGAAGCTTCGAGGCGATGGCGACGCCGTGATAGCCCTTCTGTCCATTCACCGCGAGATGCTCATAGCCCAGCGCCCGGAGATCGCTCGAAGGGAATTCGGCGTCCCGGCACTTGGTCTCCTGAAGGCAAATGACGTCAGGCGCGTTGGTTTTCAGGAAATGGACGACCAGCGGCATGCGCAGCCGCACGGAGTTTATGTTCCAGGTGGTGATTTTCATGGGGGCTTCTTTGAGACTCAGGCCTTCTTGTCGCCGAACAAGAACGGCGCCACTTCGGCGACGCCGGGCTGTTTCACCGCGCAGAACGGCATGGGACGGCAGACCGCCATCGCGGAAAGTCCGACGCGCGCCGTCAGAAGGCCGTTCAGCACGCCTTCGCCGAGGCGCGCGGAGAGGCGCGCCGCGATGCCGTGTCCGACGAGCTGCTGGAGAAGCGAGTCCCCGATCGCCAGGCCGCCGGTGATGGCGAGATGCGCGCCGACCGAGCGCGCCAGCTTGAAGAAGCCCAGAAGTCCGGGCCGGCCGCCGTAAATTTCGGCGATCCGGCGCATCAGGGCGATGGCTTGTCCGGCGACGAAAATGAGGTCGATCAGGGCGCGGGGGCTGATCGTCGTAACGACCGAAACCCGTTTAGACGCATTCGCGATTTCGCGGCGGGCCAGTTCGTCGAGCGGAAGCACCAGGTTTCTTTCGGCGAGGTCGATGAGATCGCGGCCGTCGATGATCTGCCTGGTGTATTCGATGATGCGGGCGCGGGCCTGACCGGTTTCCGGGCGATCGTCGTAGATCTTGCAGAGTTCCAGTATCTTTTCCCGCGCCGCTTGCGCGTCGTCCGCCGTGCGCGCCGCGGCCAGGGCGATATGAAGCCGCGCGATCTTGTTCTGGCGCATCATGGTGCGGATCTCGCCCGCAAAGAGAGCCAGCGCCGCGGCGCCGAAAGCCAGCGCCAGAACGAGGCCGACGCTTCCCAGAATCGCGGAATGAAGAAACAGGCCCTCGATCAGATTGGTGAGCCACAGTGTGACCGCCAGCGAGGCCAGCCCCGACAGGGCCGACCAGAAAAGGCCGCCCCAGGAGAGGATGAACCTGCGCAGCAGCCCGCTGATCTGGGCTTCTTCGACCGCCTGTTCATCTGATTCCGGGGTCCCTTCGGCGCCCAGAAGCCGATTGGCGAAAACATCCACCTCGGGTTCTATGACCTGAGCGGCGGAGGGGCGCGCGGCCTCTTCGGCCTGTTGCTCCTTTTTCGGCGGCACCACGGTGTCGCCGTCAAGACGAAAGGCTCTGGGCCGCGGTCTGCGGTCGGGTTCTGTCATGCCTGCCTCTGAATCTGCGCCACTCCTTTACCCTTTTCGCGCCGAAAGGGGGAGACCCTCGCATCGAGGTTCAGCCTTTTGCGGGAAAGCCCCGCGCCGACGCCACGCTCTGGTTGCGGCGAGTCAACGGCTCGGCTAGCATCGCGCGAATTCCAGCCGAGGGACGGCGCGCAAGGCGCCATGAAGGTCCCTTCAACCCGGACGCGTCGCCTTCGCTCATGTCCTCACTATCCCCCGTATCCGCCGACATCGCAGCCCTCGCCCTCGGCTATGTGCTGGGATCGATTCCCTTTGGTCTCATTCTTACGCGCCTCGCCGGAGCCGGCGACATCCGATCCATCGGTTCCGGGAATATAGGCGCGACCAATGTGCTGCGCACCGGGCGCAAGGATCTCGCCGCCGCCACTTTGCTGCTCGACGCGCTGAAAGGGACGGCGGCGACGCTGCTCGGCGCATGGCTCTCGCCGCAGGCCGCAATTTTCGCCGGGATCGCAGCCTTCGTCGGCCATATTGCGCCGGTTTGGCTCGGGTTTCGCGGCGGCAAGGGCGTCGCCACCTTCCTCGGCGTACTGTTTGCGCTCTATTGGCCAGCGGGGCTGGTGTTCTGCGCCGTGTGGCTTTCGGCCGCGGCGATATGGCGTTTCTCCTCGCTCTCGGCGCTGCTCGCCTCGGTGGCGGCGCCGGCCTCGTTGTGGGCTTTCGGCCATGGCGACGAGGCTGCGGTGGTGGCGCTGATGACCGCGCTGCTGTGGTGGAAGCATCGGGAAAACCTCTCCCGCCTGCTTTCGGGCCAGGAAAGCCGCATCGGACAGAAATCCTGATGCAGGGCCGGGGGCTGTCCGACGCGGAGCTGGTGGATTGGATTCGCCTGATCCGCAGCGAGAACATCGGCCCCCGCACTTTTCGCCAGTTGATCTATCGGTTCGGCTCCGCCACGGCCGCGCTCGAATCCCTGCCGGGCCTGATTGCGCGTTCTTCGGCTGCGCGCGCGATACGGATCGCGGAGCGCGACGAGGCCTTGCGCGAGATCGACGCCTCGTCCGCAATGGGCGTGCGCTTCATCGCCATGAGCGACCCGCTGTATCCGCCTCGGCTCCGGGCGATCGACAGCGCCCCTCCGATACTCGCGGCGCGGGGCGACCCCGCCTTGTTGCGCAGCTCCTCCGTCGCCGTCGTCGGCTCGCGAAACGCTTCGGCGTCCGGCACGACCATGACCGAAATGCTGGCGCGCGGGCTCGGTCGCGAGAATTATGTCATCGTGTCGGGACTTGCGCGCGGGATCGACGCCGCGGCGCATCGCGCCTCGCTGGAGACGGGCACGATCGCAGTACTCGCCGGCGGACATGCGAAGCCTTATCCGTCGGAGAATCTCCGGCTTCTGGAAGCGATCGTGCAGTCCGGCGGCGTCGCGCTTTCGGAAATGCCTTTGGAGTGGGAGCCGCGGGGACGGGATTTTCCGCGACGCAACCGCATCGTCTCGGGTCTCAGCCTCGGCGTGATCGTGGTCGAGGCCGCGCGCCGCTCCGGCTCGCTGATCACCGCCCGCTTCGCGCTGGACCAGGGGCGCGAAATATTCGCGGTGCCCGGTTCGCCGTTAGATCCGCGCGCCGGCGGAACCAATGATCTGCTCAGGGACGGCGCTACGCTGTGCAGCGACGTGAAGGACGTCGTCGATGGACTGTCCTCCGCCCGCAGGCGGGGGCCGACCCCGGGGGCGGACCTCTTCGGCGAGAGGGCTTCGGTCCTGGAAAGCGAGCCCCTGTTCGAAGAGCTGGACCTTTTCTGGCTTCAGCGCAGGGATGACGAAGCTCCGCATCCGGCCGAAACGCCCGAGCCCGCAGCGACGCCGCCACAGGAAACCACGGCTTCGCCGCTTCGGGCCGAGGCGGCGATCGTTCGTCACGAGGGGGCGGTCGCTGGCGGGGAGGAGCCCGACGCTCGTTCGAAGGTGCTGTCGTTGCTCTCGCCTGCGCCGATACCGCTCGACGAACTCATTCGCGCCGCCGAATTGCCGGCGCGCGAAGTCCAGAGCGTGCTCTGCGATCTCGATCTCGAAGGGCTGCTGGAGCGCCATGGCGGAGCGCTCGTTTCGCTGACTGCCTCGTCCGTCCTGCGATGATCGGGGTTTTTCGCGCCGGCGGCCTTCGTCAGCTCTCGCCGGAAATTCCCTGCCGGCCGTGCTCGCGCACATACATCTGAGCTTCGACGCGGGCGAGATTCAGAAAGTAAGCCAGCATGGGCAGCTTGCCCCGGGCGGCGAGCTGGGCCATCTCCGCGGTCAGGTCGGCGATATACGCCGCGACGGAAAGGCTCTCCGCATCTGTTATGTCGGTTTGCGGCGAGGCGGCTCCGTTGTGTTTTTTGCCGTTGCCCGAGGCCGAATTAGAATTATTGACCATAACGACTCGCTGCCAGCTTAAATTCGTAACGGGCGGAATTGTTTAGGCTATAATGCGATTACTCCTAATGGTTGTCAATATGTTGTTGTTCGCCTTTTTGGTTGTATGCTTCCTGACAGGAAAAGGGGAAAAGACGGGATGAGGGCTTTCGCGAGATCCGCGCTTCTTGCCGCTATGGTCGCTGTCGGCTTTTCCCAGGGTGCGGCCGCCTGGGTCGGCCCCGGTCAGGAGGCGACGCCTTCCGCGATGGAAGAGGCCGGCTTTACGCTGGCGTCCGCCCGAAATTGCCAGGATTATCCTCGCCACCGCCGCCGTCCTCGCGCTGCATGCGCAACGCAGCCGAGGCTGCGCTACAATTACTACTATCCCGGTTATTACTGGGATGGAAACGTCTACCAAGGTTGGCAATATCCTTATTACGGCTATCCCAACTGCGGCTATCCCTTCGAAAGAGGCTGCGGCTGGTGACGTCGTCCGTCAAGTCGAAATCGCGCGCAGACACAATGGAGACAACATCCTGCCGCGGCTAGATTCTAGCCAGCCGATCGAGCGCGCCCTGTAATATGTAAGCCGCCGCCATGCGATCGACGACTTCCGCACGCTTGGCCCGGGAGGCGTCCTGGGCGATCAATTCGCGCGTGACGGCCGCGGTCGAGAGCCTTTCGTCCCAATAGACATGAGGCAACTCGGTCATCCGGGCGAGGTTGCGCATGAAGGCGCGCGTCGCCTGAACGCGGGGGCCGTCCGAGCCGTCCATATTCAACGGCAGGCCGACGACGAAGGCGCAGATCTCGAAATCCCGGGCGCGTTTCAACAGGTCTTCGGCATCGGCTGAAAATTTCACGCGCCGGATCGTGTCCAGCGGCGAAGCCAAGCGGCGCTCGACGTCCGAAAGCGCGAGTCCGATGGTTTTCGTGCCGAGGTCCAGCCCCATGAGCCGGCCTTTTGCGGGAAGCGCTTCCGCGAGTTCCTCGAGCGTCTTTGGTCCCTTGGTCATGGCCGAAGTGCTATCACGCTTTTGCGCAGATTCCACGCAAACCCGGCGCTGATTTTGCGTTATCATGCGACAGGCGGCGAGAGCCCGCGCGGGAGACGAAGAGGTCATGAAGATTGTTTGGCTCGGCCATTCGGCGTTTCGGCTCGAGATCGGATCGAGCGTCATCCTGACCGACCCCTTTCTCACCGGAAATTCGAAATTCACCGGAGATTTCGAGGAAGCCATTCGCGGCGCGACCCATATTCTGCTCACCCACGGCCATGACGACCATGTGGGCGACGCATTGCGGATCGCGCGCGAGACCGGCGCCGAGATCGTCGGCAATTTCGAGATCTGCAGCTTCCTGGAAGAGCAGGGGGCGCAAAACACCAATCCCGGCAATACCGGCGGGCGCATTCCCTGCGGCGAATTTTCCGTAAGCCTCACCGATGCGCGGCATTCCGCCAGCACCATGATCGACGGCGCGCCGATCTATCTCGGCCCCGCCAATGGGCTGATCGTCGAAAGTCCTGGCGAGCCGACGCTGTATCACATGGGCGACACCGGCGTGTTCGGCGACATGGCGTTGATCGCCGAGCTCTACGCGCCGCGCATCGGCATCGTTCCGGTCGGCGGCCGCTTCACCATGGACGGGCCGCAGGCCGCGTTCGCCGTGCGCAAATTCTTCAGTTTCGACACAGTGATCCCGTGTCACTACGGCACCTTCGACGCTATCGCGCCCGATCCTTCCGCCTTCGTCGCCGCCATGAAAGGGGTGAATACAAAGGTGTGGGCCGGGGGCATCGGCGAGGCGCTGGAGATATAGTGGCGGGGCGGGAAAGCGATCCGCCATGCGCGGAATTTGCATGGCCACTGCGCCAATTGTTGCGCGCTCCGCCCGCCATAAGAGGGAACGTCATCGCGAGGAGCGCAGCGACGCGGCGATCCAGAGGGATTGGCGCGGCCCCTGGATCGCTTCCCGCTTCGCTTCGCTCGCGGTCGCGATGACATCGCTCTAAATCAAGAATTTCGACAATTCTTCAATCGCCTTACCGACGGCTTGGAACAGCGCCGCGCCTTGCTCTGTTGCGAGGATCGAGGCGGTCGAGCCCAAGATATTATAGAGGGCGACAAGAAAACCGAGAGTGCCGAGCACGTAACGGCGCTTAAGGGTCACATGGCGCGAGCCAGGATCGGACGCTGCGATGTCTGGTGGCAACGGCGCGATGTCCTTGGCGAATTGAGCGGAATTCTCCGTGATTTTGCCGATGTTCTGGGTTGCGAGCCCGACTTGAACCATCTCCTGCATTTTTTCGGAGACCTCCGCGATTGGCTGAATCAGAGCATCGCCAGTGGCTTCGGTTTCGTCAATTGGGATATCGGCGAACTTCTCTTCGTTTTTGAGCGGAAAGTGGGTGACGAGCAGGCCATGATTTTCCAAGAACGACTCGAAGAGATCGGCGTTGCCGACGCCCAGAAGCTCTGGTTCTGTGGCTTTGATGGATTCGATTTCCTTCTCCAGCGCGGAAGCGAGCGCCTTTAATATGCCGATAATCGGTTGCAAGCCTCGCTCTTGCAGCTCCTCGTCGTAGGAGCGCAGCGCCGAATCCAGTATTTTCGGAGCGTTGGGCGGCAATGCGCGGCGTATCGTCTTGATCAGCGTGCGCTGGATATAGGGAAGTTCGACCAAGTCCTGATCGACAAACGGCTTGTCGAAAACCTTGTTCGGGCCTGCATCCAGCTGGTTCGTGTCATTGAGAGCTGGTTGCGGGCTCGCGGTTTCGGCGAGTTCAGCCCGGATTTGCGTGACGTCTCTTTTCGCCGGCTTGGGCGCGATGGCCTCGAGGATTGCCACCCCGCGCTGTTCCTTCGACAATCCGACGAGCGATTTATAGACGATTTGCCGCGCGAGCGGGTTGAGGGCTGTCGGGCGCAGAAGAAGTGGAATGAGCTTGCGCTGCCTGCCTGAAGGATCGCTGTTGTAGGCGGCGGACCATTCCGCCTGACAATGGTCGGATTTTTCGTAGTTGGGCGAATAGAGCGCGATTACCCGGCCTGAATCATCCAGTCCCGCCTGCATTTCACGAACGAAATTGTTGCCGGTAGCCATGTCTTTGAACTGCGCGAATGTCGAATAGCCGGCCTGCTCGATCACGGCGGCGACCTCGCGGGCGTCGGCCTCGTCATGCGTGCTGTAGCTGATGAAGAAATCCCAAGAGGCAGCGGGCTGCTGCGACAGCGCCTCCTTTTGCAGCTCCTCCAGCCGATCCCTGATCCATCGGTTCGCCGCTGCCGGGCCCTTGGCGCGTTCGGATTCAGGGACGGTGGCGAAGACGAGTTCGACTTCTTCGGGGTCCGAAACGCCTGCGAGGCGGCGGTCATACCAATCGAACCAGACTTGCCAGTCGTTTTGGGGAGGTAACGCAAAGCGCAGCGAAACTCTCAAGTCGCGCGCCCAAGGAGGCTCGCCATCGGGCCAGAGCGGTTTCGAAGCGAGAGCTTTCGGGGCGCTACCCGAGGCGAAATATGAAAGGTCGCCTGCGACCGACGCCCAGATCAGCTTCGCTGCGTCGTCGCGAGCGGCCACCACTGCTTCGGCAAAGAAAGTCTGGGTTGAGGCTGCGGCGGCATTTGCGGCTGCGAATGTAGCGTATTCAATTGACGCTGCGCAGAATCCAGCCCAACCGGTAAAGATGTCCGGAGCGGGAACGTAAAGCGCCGAGCGAGCGGCAGAAACCGTGCAGTCTCGGACATTGACGCCGACGGGATTGGTGAAACCGGGCAATGAGAGTGAATCGCGGATGATGGATTCCGCGGAATCTCGAAGCTCATTGGCGCGATTGGGGTATTGCGTCGCGGCTCTGACGACGGCCGCTAGAGAAAATGTCACGAACATCAGCGTCGACAAGTCGCCTAGCGGAAACACCTTGTGCATCCGGTAAGCATCGGCAAGGCAAGCGACGCGCAACGCCGCCCGCGCGGCAATTGCCGCGGCAACTCTCTGCCCCTGCTCGGGCGGCAGGCTTTTGAGCCATTCTTCCAGTTCTTTTCGGCTCGAAATCTTCAGCTCGCCGCCTTCTGCTTCCCCGGCCAAAAAAAGCCCCCTCTGACTGAAAACTGTGCCGCGAGGGTAGAGGGTTTGGCTCGTCCAGCCAAGGCGGGGCAGGGCTGGGCGCTTAGGCGAAGGGCGCTTACCCTCCCATCGAGGGGGAGGGTCGCCGCGAAGCGGCGGGGTGGGGTGGTTTTCCACCCAAACTCGCGCCTTTTGCCCCCACCCGACCGCCTTCGGCGGTCGACCTCCTCGCGTCGGGGGAGGTAGGGCGCTCCACATCAAAAGTTCCTCCCCGACAAGCTCGCCCTCCTGCCGCATTGCGCCGCGAAAGCGCCGGATGCTATAGCCCCAGCAAGAAGAAACAACGGAGAGCAAAATGTCGGTCGATTCAGCGGTAGTTCGCCGTATCGCGCATCTTTCCCGTATTGCGGTCGAGGACGCCGAGGTCGAGCGTCTGCAGGGCGAGCTCAACGCCATTCTCGCCTTCGTCGAGGAACTCAGCGAGGTCGACGTCTCCGGGGTCGAGCCGCTCACCTCCGTCCTGCCCATGAAGATGAAAAAGCGCAGCGACGTCGTGACCGACGGCGGCATCGCCGACGACGTCCTCGCCAACGCGCCGGAGCGCGAAGATCATTTTTTCGTCGTGCCCAAGGTGATCGAGTAAGCTCCAGCCCCTTCAGCCGACGCCGCGAAGCATCGAGTAACCATAATGACCGAGCCCACGCATCTCACATTAAGTCAGGCGCGCGACGCGCTGAAAGCCAAGACGCTGTCGGCGACCGAGCTGACGAAGGCCCATGTCGACGCCATCGAGCGCGCCGGCGCGCTGAACTGCTTCATCACCAAGACGCCCGAACTCGCGCTTCAATCCGCCAGGGACAGCGACGCGCGCATCGCGAAGGGCGAAGCGCGGCCGCTGGAAGGCCTGCCGCTCGGCATCAAGGACCTTTATTGCACCAAGGGCGTGCGCACGACCGCGGCCAGCCGGATCCTCGACGATTTCACGCCGCCCTATGAATCGACCGTCAGCGCAAATCTGTGGCGCGACGGCGCCCTGATGCTGGGCAAGCTCAACCTCGACGAATTCGCGATGGGCTCGTCCAACGAGACCAGCGCCTTCGGCCCGGTGATCTCGCCCTGGCGCCGCAAAGACGCGAGCGGCGGTTTCGATACCGCCAGGATCGTGCCCGGCGGCTCCTCCGGCGGCTCTTCCGCCGCGGTGGCCGCGCATCTGTGCCTCGGCGCCACCGCCACGGACACCGGCGGCTCCATTCGCCAGCCGGCGGCCTTCACCGGGACCGTCGGCGTCAAGCCGACCTATGGCCGCTGCTCGCGCTGGGGAATCGTCGCCTTCGCGTCCTCGCTGGATCAGGCCGGTCCGATCACCCGCACCGTGCGTGACGCCGCGATCATGCTGCGCTCGATGGCCGGCCACGATCCCAAGGACACCACCAGCGTCGACGCGCCGGTTCCGGATTACGAGGCCTCGATCGGCGCCTCGGTGAAGGGCAAGCGGATCGGCATTCCGAAGGAATACCGGCTGGACGGACTTTCGCCCGAGATCGCGGCGCTGTGGGATCAGGGCGTCGCCTGGCTGAAGGACGCCGGCGCGGAGATCGTCGAGATTTCGCTGCCGCATACGCGCACTGCGCTGCCGGCCTATTACATCATCGCGCCGGCGGAAGCCTCTTCCAACCTCGCCCGTTACGACGGCGTGCGTTACGGCCTGCGTGAGAAAGGCCGCGACATCACCGACATGTACGAGAAAACCCGCGCCAGGGGTTTCGGCGCCGAAGTGCGCCGGCGCGTCATGATCGGCACCTATGTGCTTTCGGCGGGCTATTACGACGCCTATTATGTGCGCGCGCAGAAAATCCGCAGCCTGATCAAGCGCGATTTCGATATCGCCTTCGCCGCCGGCGTCGACGCCGTGCTGACGCCGGCCACGCCGTCGCCCGCCTTCGCGATCGGCGAAAAGGGTTCCGCCGATCCGGTGGAGATGTATCTCAACGACGTGTTTACGGTGACGGTCAACATGGCCGGGCTTCCGGGCCTCGCTCTGCCGGCGGGCCTTTCGGGCAATGGCCTGCCGCTCGCCTTGCAATTGATCGGACGCCCATTCGACGAGGAAACGCTGTTCTCGCTGGCTTCCGCGATAGAACAGGCGGCGCCGAAGATCCAATCTCCTGCGCCGTGGTGGGGATGATCTCCATGAACAAGGCCCCAGACGCGCGGGAAATGTCGCCGCAGGAAGAAATGGCCGATGTGCGCAGGACCATCGACGGTCTCGACGATGAGATTGTGGCGCTGTTCGCCAAGCGGCAGCGGCAGATCGAACGGGCGGCGCGCGTAAAGCCGCTGCTCGGCGTGCCGGCGCTGGTTCAGGAGCGGGTCGACGAGGTCATCGCGCGCGTGCTGGGCGCGGCGCGGCGGGAGGGCCTTTCCATGGAGCTCGCCCTGAAACTCTGGAGCGCCGCCATCGAGTGGTCGATCCAATATGAAGAGAAGCTCATGGGGGACAAAGCGCCGCGGTCGCGGGACGAGTCCGCGGAGGACGGCGGCTAGATCAGGCCGCGTTCAGGCTGGTTCGTTGGGGCGCGGATAGGCGTTCGGCTCCGGATGGGAAGGCGGCATTCGGTCCGCGGCGCGCAGGCGGTCGCGAAGCGCGCGTCGCGCCGTCGCCGCCATCGCAGGGCGCCGCGGCCGCAACCTCGCGTATTTTGAACGCCGAGGATCGCCACGCCGCCGCAGGCGCCGCTTTCGGCAATCCAGGCTTTTGGTCTATATCTTGCGCCAATCTTTGCGGCGTCGATCGAGGAACCCCCCATGACTGCTACACCGGCCACTCCTTCCAAGCTCATCAAGGGCGCGACTGGCGATTGGGAAGTCATCATCGGCATGGAGATACATGCCCAGGTGACCAGCAGGGCCAAGCTGTTTTCAGGCGCGAGCGCCGAATACGGCGGCGAACCCAACGACCATGTCTCTCTGGTCGACGCGGCCATGCCCGGCATGTTGCCCGTCATAAACGAGGAATGCGTGGCGCAGGCGATCCGGACCGGGCTCGGCCTGGAGGCGAAGATCAATCTGCGTTCGGTGTTCGACCGCAAGAACTATTTCTATCCCGATCTGCCCCAGGGCTATCAGATCTCGCAGTTCAAACATCCGATCGTGGGCGAAGGCGAGGTGATCGTCGACGTCTCTCCGACCGAGCGCATCAATGTCGGCATCGAGAGGCTGCATCTCGAACAGGACGCGGGCAAGTCTCTCCACGAGCTGTCGGCGACGGAGAGCCATGTCGACCTCAACCGCTCAGGCGTCGCTTTGATGGAGATCGTCTCCAAGCCAGACATGCGCTCGGCGGAAGAAGCGCGGGCCTATGTCTCAAAGTTGCGGACAATCCTGCGCTATATCGGTTCCTGCGACGGCAATATGGAGCAGGGCTCGTTGCGGGCGGACGTCAATGTCTCCGTTCGCCGGCCCGGCGAGCCGCTCGGCACGCGCTGCGAGATCAAGAACGTCAATTCGATCCGCTTCATCGGACAGGCCGTCGACGTCGAGGCGCGTCGCCAGATCGCGATACTGGAGGACGGCGGCGCCATCGACCAGGAAACGCGCCTGTTCGATCCGGGCAAAGGCGAAACCCGCTCGATGCGCTCGAAGGAAGAAGCGCATGATTATCGCTATTTCCCCGATCCCGATCTGCTGCCGCTGGAGTTCGATCAGGCCTATGTCGACGCGCTCTCGCGCGAGTTGCCGGAGCTCCCCGACGCCAAGCGCGCGCGCTTCATCGAGCAGTACGGCCTGCCTCCCTACGACGCCGGCGTGCTGGTGATGGAGCGGGCGAGCGCCGACTATTTCGAGGAGGCGGCCAAAGGGCGCGACGCGAAGCTCGTGGCGAACTGGGTGATCAACGAATTGTTCGGACGCCTCAACAAGGAAGGGCTGGACGTGAACCGTTCGCCCGTTTCCGCGCAGGCGCTCGGCGCGATCGTCGACCTCATCTCGAAGACAGTCATTTCGGGCAAGATCGCAAAAGATCTGTTCGAGATCGTTTGGACCGAGGGGGGCGATCCCGAACAGATCGTCGAAGCGCGGGGCATGAAGCAGGTCACCGACACCGGAGCGATCGAAGCTGCGGTGGACGCCGTCATCGCCGCCAACCCCGACAAGGTGGAGCAGGCTCTGGCGAAGCCCACGATGCTCGGCTGGTTCGTCGGACAGGTGATGAAGACCACCGGCGGCAAGGCCAATCCGCAGGCCGTCAACGACCTTCTCAAGAAGAAGCTCGGCATCTGATCCCGACGCGTTGCGCGCCGCAAGACGAATCAGTTTTGCGGCGCGCTGCGCGATTTTTGTTTTTGCAGCATGTCCGACACGCCGAATTTCGACCTTTCGGAAGCATCCTCCATAATTTTTTTTGATTGCGGCGAGAGCGCCACACCGGCGCCGTTCGTCTCTTTTTTCAGTCGCCGCCAAGCGTCTCGACCGCGGCTCGAACGCCTCGCGCGCGCCGCCTTCGATCAAGCAAAATCGATACGCCGAGAACACTATGCGCATGCGCGGCGACGTTGCGCGCTTGTCGGCGTAGCCGAAGAAAATCAATGTATTGAAATTCGAATTGCAGATGTCGAAGCGTCGCGGGCAAGCTTGGCGGGTCCGTGTTTGCCGGTTCGGCTTCGCCTTGTCTCGATGCGTTCGCGAGGTCTTTGAAGATGTCGTCGGAGCATCTGCTGATCGTTCGATCGAACAAAGGCGCGCATGCGCGTCGCGCTCGTAACGCGTCGTAACGCGCTTCATTGGTCGCAAAGATATTCGCCGGCGGAGTGAATTCGTGCGGCGCCTCTTGAACGCACAATTAACCACGTTACGCTATCGCAACCTGTTGTCGGCTGAACGATACTCCGACAATACGGGACCAAGGGGACCAAAGATGGCGAAAGCAACAACCAAGCGTAAGCCGGCCAAGAAGGCCGCAGCGAAGAAGGGTGCGCGTAAGACCGCGACCAAGAAGTCCGCGACGAAAAAAGCTGCGTCGAAAAAAGCTGCGACCAGAAAGTCCGCCGCCAAGAAGACGACGCGCAAAGCGGCTACCCGCAAGACCGCGACGAAGAAGGTCGCCCGCAAGACGGCTGCGCGCAAGACCGCGGTGAAGAAGAGGGGCGCGACCAAGAAGGTCGCCACGAAGAAGACCGCCAGAAAGACTGCCGTGAAGAAGACCACGCGCAAGG
The DNA here is from genome assembly GCF_004802635.2 of Methylocystis heyeri. Taxonomy (NCBI): domain Bacteria; kingdom Pseudomonadati; phylum Pseudomonadota; class Alphaproteobacteria; order Hyphomicrobiales; family Methylocystaceae; genus Methylocystis; species Methylocystis heyeri. The sequence continues at coordinate 1,364,995 of NZ_CP046052.1, read as the reverse complement.
CGGCCGTCAAGAAGCGCGCCGCGCCGCGTAAGCCGAAAGTCGTTCCGCCGGCCCCGGTCACTTCCGAGACCGATTGAAGGCGGCTACGCGACTTCGGGGCGTCTTCGCTTTCGCGCCGCCACGACGTTCTGATTAAGCAATCACCCGACACTGCTTGCAAAGCGCGGTTCGGGTGATTTTCGTTTGGAGCGCATTGCGCAAAGGCTGGCGGCGCCCCTGCGATGGCCGCGCGCGCTGCAGCGCGACAAACCGGCGCGATTTCAGCGGGTGAGGCACTTTGCCGCGAAGTTTCGCCACATCGGCAGAGCGCCGGGAGTCTGCGTCTTCATGCGCGCCCATTCTTCCGCACATTCTCGCATCCGCTCACGAGAGGCCTGAGGCAGCATCGGCGGCGGCGACGACGTATCGGGCGGCGGCAGCGGCGCAAGCGTCGGCCTTTTCGGCGAAGCTCCTTCCGGAGACGGCTCGCCGGCGGGGCGCTGCGGAGGGGATTGCGGCGGCGGAACCTGCTTCTTTTGTTGTTGCGGCGCCCTGGTCTTGGCCGTCCTTTTGATCGAGCGGCTCTTTACGTCCGATTTTTTGCCGGCGGCGGGAGCCGCTTCGCCGTGGGCGACGGCCGGGACTCCCGAAGAGAACGACGACAGCCCGAGGGCGAAGCCGAACGCGCAGAGGCAAAGCAATCTCAACGGCGTTGAAAGCGCTTTCCTTCGGCGCGAAGAGAGCGTGAAATCTCGCGGCTTGTTTGGGTCAGGATCGATTGTCACGCCAATGGGGGTCCGCGTCGCTGTGTGGTGGCCGCTGCAGCAAAAGGCGTCTCGCATTCAGGGCGGCCGCAGGGCCGCCGGGTCCATAAAGCATACAGGACAGGTTGATCGCAACAGGTTCGCTTTTACCTGAAAACAGCGCGTGATAGAGCGGTCGTCGAGGGCCGCGGGAGCGGCCGGCGAGCAAACGGCGCGGGAGGGGTTCATGAGCGAGCAGGCAGCGAAGGGGCAAGGCGCGGGTCGGCTGAATCTGCTGCATCGCCCGCGCCGCAATCGGCGCAGTGAATGGGCGCGTCGGCTGGTGCGCGAGCACAGGCTGGATGTTTCCGACCTCATCTGGCCGCTGTTCCTCATCGAAGGAAGCGGACTGCAGGAGCCGGTCCCGTCGATGCCGGGGGTGTTCCGCTACTCGGTGGATCTCGCCGTCGAAGCCGTCGCTCAGGCCGCCGCGCTCGGAATCCCGGCCGTCGCTCTCTTTCCCAACATAGACCCCGCATTGCGCGACGAGCGCGCCAGCCAGGCGCATCATCCGGAGAATCTGGTCTGCGCCGCCTGCCGCGCGATAAAGGCCGATGTGCCGGAGATCGGCGTCATCACGGATGTCGCGCTCGATCCCTATACCAGCCACGGCCATGACGGCCTGCTCGAAGGCGACGAGATCGTCAACGACGCCACTGTCGCCGTCCTTGTCGCCCAGGCGCTCAATCAGGCGCGCGCCGGCGCGGACATCATCGCGCCCTCGGACATGATGGACGGCCGCATCGGCGCCATAAGGGCCGCGCTCGACGCCGAAGGGTTCGAGCAGGTTCAGATCATGGCTTACGCCGCAAAATACGCCTCGGCTTTTTACGGACCTTTCCGCGACGCCATCGGCACCAAGAAAACCTTGCGGGGAGACAAGCGCAGCTATCAGATGGACCCCGCCAACACCAATGAAGCCCTGCGGGAGGTCGCCCTGGATCTGGAGCAGGGAGCCGACATGGTGATGGTGAAGCCGGGGATGCCTTATCTCGACATCGTTCGGCGCGTGGCGGACGAATTCGGCGCGCCGACTTTCGCCTATCAGGTTTCCGGCGAATACGCGATGATCATGGCCGCGGCGCAGAACGGCTGGCTCGACGGCGACCGGGCCATGATGGAGAGCCTGCTGGCGTTCAAGCGCGCGGGAGCAAAGGGCGTCCTGACCTATTTCGCGCCGCGCGCGGCGGAGATGCTGAACCGAAAGATCGAGCTCCTGTGACCCTGGTTTTCCGAGAGGCTCTCTCCCCGGGCTGGACAAAGCCGCGCGCTCGTGGTTTGGCTAAAGCTCGCTCTCCTGCTCGTAAACGCCTGCGCGCCATGATTCGTCGTGTCCTCCCGCTTGTCATGATTTCGTGCTTCTCTTGCGGCGTAACCCCGGCGCAGGCCGATTTTCGGCTGTGCAACAACACCGCAGGCAGGGTCAGCGTCGCCATCGCCTATACCGACGGCCACAGCTGGCTGTCCGAAGGGTGGTGGAACCTCCGTCCCTCGGCGTGCGAAACCTTGTTGAGAGGCCCTTTGGCGGCTCAATATTATTATGTATACGCGATGGACGAACGCGGGGGCGAGTGGAAGGGCAAGTCCTTCATGTGCACCCGCGACCGCGAGTTCAGGATAGACGGGCGCGAAGACTGCTTTGCGCGCGGCTTCGACAGGACAGGCTTCTTCGAGATCGACACCGGTCGAGACGCCAGAAACTGGACGGTCCAGTTGACCGATCCATCGGGGTCCGCCGCGCAATAGGCAATGCCGCGGGCGCCCGCCCGCCAGAAGGATTTGGGTTTATGAGAAGGCTTCGGCGCGTCAAGATTATCGCGACTTTGGGTCCCGCGAGCGTGGACAAGGCGGTTGTCGCCGGCCTCGCCATGGCGGGCGCCGACGTCTTCCGGATCAACATGAGCCACACCGATCACCCGGGGCTCGGCAATTATGTGCGGATGATCCGGGAAATCGAGGAAGACCTCGGCCGCGCCATCGGCGTTCTGGTCGATCTGCAGGGGCCGAAATTGCGCATCGGAGCCTTCGCGGAGGGCTCCGCGCATCTGCGCAAGGGGGATGTCTTCCAATTCGATTCCGACCCCGCGCCGGGCGACGCCAAGCGCGTGCGCCTGCCGCATCCGGAAATTCTCGCCGCCCTCAAGGTCGACGACACCATTCTGATCGACGACGGCAAGGTGCGGCTCCATGTCGTCGAGGCGACGCCGGAATGGTCGCGCGCGGTGGTGGATGTGGCCGGGCGCATCTCCAATCGGAAGGGAGTCAGCCTTCCCGATACCGAAATCCCCATCACCTCGATGACCGAAAAAGATCGCGCCGATCTCGAGGCGGCCCTGAAGGAGGGCGTGGATTGGGTCGCGATCTCCTTCGTGCAGCGGCGCGAGGACGTGCTCGAGGTCAAGGCCCTCACGCAGGGGCGCGCCCTGGTCATGGCCAAGATCGAGAAGCCCCAGGCGATCGCCCGGCTCGACGACGTCATCGAGGTTTCGGACGCCCTGATGGTCGCGCGCGGCGATCTCGGCGTGGAGCTGCCGCTCGAGAAAGTTCCGGGCCTTCAGAAGAGGATCAACCGCGCGGCGCGGCGGCTGGGCAAGCCGGTCGTCGTCGCCACCCAAATGCTTGAATCAATGATCCTTTCCCCGGTGCCCACGCGCGCCGAGGTGTCGGACGTCGCGACCGCCGTGTTCGAAGGCGCCGACGCCGTGATGCTTTCCGCCGAGAGCGCCGCAGGCCAATATCCCCAGGACGCGGTCGCGACCATGAGCCGGATCGCCGAAGAGGTCGAGACGGACATCGTCTATCGCGGCATCATCAACGCCCAGCGTGGAGAGGCGCCGAATCCCACTCCCGCCGACGCCATCGCCGCGGCCGCGCGCGACGTCGCCCAGACTCTCGGGGTCAAGGCGATCTGCGCCTGGACCGATTCAGGCTCGACCGCCTTGCGGATCGCCCGGGAGCGGCCCGCCTCGCCGATCCTGGCGCTTTCGCCCAAACGGGACACTGCGCGCCGCCTCGCGCTGGTCTGGGGCGTCCACGCCCTGCAGACGCGGGACGCCAGCGGAGTCGAGGATATGGTGCAGCGCGCCTGCGCTCATGCCCGGGCCGAGGGCTTCGGCGACGACAATGACGACAGGATCGCGATCGTCGCCGGCATGCCGTTCGGTTCGCCCGGCGCGACCAATATGATCCGCATCGCGCTGTTGGGCGAGGGGAACTGACAAGGGCCGGGGAAGGGGGCCGCGCGATCTCTTGCGATCGGCCGGCCCCTTGCTGGAGCCGCCGGCCTGACGAGATCGATCAGCTGGGTTTCCACTCCAGCACCAGCGTCGGCCGGCCCGATTGGCTCAGGGCGCCGTCGCAGAGGCGCATGAAGCCTTCGCGATAATAGAAGCGTAGCGCCCGGTCGTTGTCGGCGTTGACATCCAGCCGGATGCCGCCGGGAGACGCCTCGCGGGCGGCTGCGATGAGGGCGTCTGCTCCGCCGTTTCCGAACTGGTCGGGGTGCACGCAGATCTGGTCGAGCCAGCCCGTCGCCGGGTCGATGACGACAAAGCCTTTGATGTCGCCGCGGGGCGCCGCGTGCAGGCAAAGCGTCACGGCGCCTGCGCTCTCCAGAGTCGAAAGATGATCGACGAACCAATCTCGCCGGGCGTCGAAATCGATGTCGGCGTAGGTGGCGCGCCATGAGGCGACCCAAACATCCAGCAGCTCGGCGATTTCCTGGGGCGCGCGCCTCGACACCAGGGGCGGGCGCTGTGGCTCGCGCGCGGCGAGGTTCATGCTTTCCTCAGGGCGTCGAGAAGCTGCCGGTGAATGGCTTCGTTGCCGGCGCAGATTTCCGACTTCGTCAGCATGTCGCCGCCTCCGGAGAGATCGGTGACGAATCCGCCCGCCTCACGGACCATGACGACCCCGGCCGCTATGTCCCACGGCTTGATGCCGCGCTCCCAATAGCCGTCGCAGCGGCCGGAGGCGACCATGGCGAGGTCGATCGCCGCGGCTCCGAGGCGACGGATATTTCCGGTTTTCGCCATGGTTGCGGCGAGTTCGGACTGGAAGCGGGCGTGAAGGCCGACTCTGCCCAAGGCGGGAATGCCGCAGGCGACCATGGAATCGGCCAGGGTGCGGCGCGCCGCGACGCGCATGCGCCTGTTGTTGTAGAAGGCGCCCTGGCCCTTTTCCGCGACATACATGTCGTCGGTCGCGGGATTGTAGATCACCCCGGCGACGATCTGGCCGTCGCGCTCCAGCGCGATCGATATGGCGAAAATCGGAATCCCGTGCAGGAAATTGGCGGTGCCGTCGAGCGGGTCGATGTGCCAGGTGTGGGTTTTATCGGAGCCCTCGACGGAGCCGCCTTCCTCCATCAGGAAGCCGTAGCCCGGACGGGCCTTCGAGAGCTCATCGAACAGGGTTTTCTCGGACCGTTTGTCGGCCGCGGTGACGAAATCTCCCGGTCCCTTGACGGAAACCTGCAGGTTTTCGACCTCCCCGAAATCCCGCTTCAGCCCGCGTCCCGCCTTGAGGGCGGCGGCGGTCATGACATTCATCAGGGCGGAGCGAATCATCGAGACCTCTGAGAGCGAAAAGTGAGCTTTTCAATGCCCATGCCGGAGCTTGCTCGTCAAGCTTGGGCCTGGGTTGGAGCGGCTCGTCACGGGCCGCCGGCGGCGCCGATTTAAAATGGGGCGGCGGAGCGCCGCTCAAAGGTCGCTTTGCGCGAGCAGCCTGGTCTGATGGTCGCGCAGCAGGGCGTCGATGATCTCGTCCAGGGCTTCGCCTTCCATCACCTTGTCGAGCTTATAGAGCGTGAGGTTGATTCTGTGGTCGGTCACGCGCCCTTGCGGAAAATTATAGGTGCGGATGCGTTCGGAGCGATCGCCCGACCCGACCTGCTGCCTGCGGTCGGCCGAACGTTCGCTGTCGAGGCGTGCGCGTTCGGCGTCGTATAGCCTGGAGCGCAGCAAGGACATCGCCTTGGCCTTGTTGCGGTGCTGCGAGCGCTCCTCCTGCATCATGACCACGATTCCGGACGGAATATGCGTGATGCGGATGGCGGATTCGGTCTTGTTGACGTGCTGCCCGCCGGCGCCGCCGGAGCGCATCGTTTCGATGTTGAGGTCTTTTTCGTCGATGGTGAGGTCGACGTCCTCGACCTGCGGCAGCACGGCCACCGTCGCCGCCGAAGTATGGATGCGGCCTTGCGTCTCGGTGGCGGGCACGCGCTGGACGCGATGCACGCCGGACTCGAACTTGAGCCGGCCGTAGACGCCGCGGCCGATGATCTCCGCGATGATTTCCTTGTAGCCGCCGAGAGCGCCTTCGCTGGCCGAAAGGACCTCCACGCTCCAGCCTTTCGAGGCGGCGTATTTCTGATAGGTGCGGAAGAGATCTCCAGCGAACAGCGAGGCCTCGTCTCCGCCGGTTCCGGCGCGAACTTCCAATATGACGCTTTTCTCGTCGGCTTCGTCCTTGGGCAGAAGCGCGAATTTCAGGGCTTCCCGCGCCGAATCCAGCCTGCTCTCGGCGGTCGCGACCTCTCCCTCGGCCAGCGCGCGCATTTCTTCGTCCGTCGCGGGATCTTCGACCAGGTCGCGCAGTCCCGCGCGTTCGCTTTCGGCTTCGCGGAACGCGCGTATCGCGGCCGTCACTTCGTCCAGCGAGGCGAGTTCGCGCGAAAGGGCGACGAAAGTCTGGGAATCCGGCCCGCTCGCCAGTTTTTGGCCGATCTCCTCATGGCGACGCAGGATCAGATCGAGTTTGTCTTGGGCGAACATTCACATCCCATGGAGATTGATAGCCGGAAGGTTTTGCGCGCGCGAAATTGCGCCTACGACGCCGTCGCTACAACGCGACGCCCTGTGCGCTGGCGAATTGGCGAAGATTTTCGCGCAGCGACGGCTGGCCGTCGTTGTTCGCCATCAGCGACGCGAGGAAGGCCGTGGCCTGTTCCATATCCAGGCTCAGAATCATCGCCTTCACCGGCCCGATCGAGGAGGGCGACATCGAAAGCGAGCGATAACCCAGCGCCAGCAGCGCCATGGCCTCGAGCGGACGCCCGCCCATCTCTCCGCATAGAGTCACGGGCTTGCCCGCCTTCGCTCCCGCTTCGAGAATGGTCTTGAGCGCGCGCAGCACCGGAACCGACAGATTGTCGTAACGCTTGGCGACGCGCGTGTTGTCGCGGTCGGCGGCATAGAGATACTGCACCAGGTCGTTCGAGCCGACGGAGAGGAAATCGGCGTGCTCGGCCAGCTGATCCAGCTCCCAAAGCAGCGCGGGAACCTCCACCATGGCGCCGAGATCCAGCGTGGTCGGCGTCGCGTGGCCGTGGCGGCGGATGAGATCGAGTTCGCGCAGGGCTATCGCCTTGGCGAGATCGAACTCCGCAACATTGGCGACCATCGGGAACATGATGCGCAGATCGCGGCCGCCCGCCGCCTTCAGCATCGCGCGCAGCTGCATGCGCAACAGGCCGGGGCGGTCGAGGCCGATGCGAATGGCCCGCCAGCCGAGGGCGGGGTTCTCTTCCTCGATCGTCGCCATGTAAGGCAAAATCTTGTCCGAACCGATATCCAGGGTGCGGAAGGTGACGGGACGGTCGGGAACGGCGTCGAGCACGGTCTTGTAGAACAGATACTGGTCCTTCATGCGCGGGAAGCGGTTCGCGAGCATGAACTGCAGTTCGGTGCGGAACAGGCCGATCGAGCGCGCGCCGGTGTCGCGGACGAAAGGCACGTCCACGGTCAGGCCGGCGTTCATGTGGAGCGCTATCTCCACCCCGTCCTTCGTGACCGAGGCAATGTCGCGCAGCGCCGCATATTGCTCCTGCCGCCGCGCGCGCAGCCGGGCCTTTTCCCCGTAGGCGCTCCTGACGTCCTGCTGCGGCCGGACGTGAAGGTCGCCGGTGGAGCCGTCGATGATGATGGGGTCGTTGGGCTCGACTATTCCCGTGATGTTGGGAACGAGTCCGACCGCCGCAATGCCCAGAGCGCGGGCCACGATGGCGACGTGGCTCGCAGGCCCGCCCTCCTCGAGAACGAGGCCCCTGAGTTTTTCCCTGTCGTAGTCGAGCAGGGCGGCCGGACCCATGTTGCGGGCGACGATGATCGCATTGTCGGGCACGCTGTCGCGGTCCGCGACATAGCTCTGGCCGGTAAGCTGATGCAGCAGCCGGTTGGCGATGTCGTCGAGATCGTGAAGCCTGTCGCGCAGATAGGGATCGGTCTGGCGTTGCATGCGGGCGCGGGCGTCGTTCTGCACCCGCTCCACCGCAGCCTCGGCCGTAAGGCCGGTCATGACCGCCTCGCGCAGGCGGCGCAGCCAGCCGCGGTCGTTCGCGACCATGCGCACCGCTTCGAGCACTTCGCGATGCTCGCCCGCGCCCATCCGATCGCCATGGGCGACCAGCTCGTCGATGGAACTGCGCATCGCTTCGATGGCGGTGTCGAGGCGCTGCAATTCCCCCGGCACGTCCTCGGCGAGCAGGCTCTTGATGACCACACGCGGCTCGTGGAGCAGCGCGTAGCCGAGGCCGACGCCGTCGCTGATCGGGGCTCCCCTGAGCGAGACGGGCCCGTTGAGGGCGAGAAGCTCGGCCGATTTGGCGATCGACTGGAGCTCGCCGGAGGCGATCATCTCGGCCAGAAGCATGGCCGTGGTCTGGAGCGCTTCGACTTCTTCCTCGGAGTAGGTGCGCCGCACCTTATTCTGGACGACGAGGACGCCTACGGTGTTGCCTCCGCGCAGGATCGGAACGCCGAGGAAGGAATGGTAGATTTCTTCGCCGGTTTCCGGCCTGTAGAGGAAGGCCGGGTGCTCCTGGGCCTCCGAAAGGGCCAGGGGTTCGGCGCTCTGGGCGATCAGGCCGACCAGGCCTTCGCCGGCCTTCAGGGTGGTCAAATGGACCGCTTCGCGGTTCAGGCCCTCGGTCGCATAGAGCTCCAGGCGCTGGTCCGCGCGCAGGACATAAACGGAACAAACCTCCGCGACCATATTCGCCGCAATTTGCACGACGATCTTGTCGAGCCGCGTCTGGGCGTTCACCGGCTCCGCGCTTATTTCGCGCAGCCGGCGCAGCAACAGGCGTGGGCCGCCGAGAACGCTACGCATCAGGCGATTTCCTATCCAACGATTTTCCGGACGCTCCCTTCGACGCCAAAAATTTACATATCATAATTCGTTTCAATCTCTCGCCGCTGGTTTCCTTGGAGCGTATATTGCCGTGGTCCGCGCTCTGCAAGGTTGAGAGGACCGGCCTCCGCCCGCAAAGACCATGCCGTTTTTGTCGCGGGCGGGCTATACGGCTTGCGGGTTACGTCTTAAGCCTCTACCACTGCAGCGCCGCGGTCATTCCGCCCGATCCATGCAGGGCCTTCTGCTTGTAGCGCCGGTCCTTTGTCGTCGAGAAGCGAGTTTCGTGGGTTTCAAAAAATATCTGCTCGGCTTGCTGGCGTTTCTCGCTTTCGCTCCCTCGGCCTGGGCCGTGGACAGCGTCCGCGTGCCTCATGACGCCCAGGCCATCGATCTCACAAACGCCATCGAAAAGCACGCCTCGCAGGGCGATCGCCTGCAGGTTTCCACCGCGCCCGGCTCGGACGGCATCGTCCGCCGCATCGAGGTCGGGGCGAAAGAGCCCGGAACGCGGCCGAGCTGGATCGTGTTCGCTCTCACCAACGACACCGACGAGCAGATCGAGCGGCTGATCGTCGCGCCCCATTTCCGTCTGCAGGGCTCGGGACTGATCTGGCCCGATCTCGGCGCGACCCGCATCTCCACCATAACGGCGAGCCAGGGCTTTCCGCCGGAGCAGGAAGAAAGCTCCGACGCTGACGTCTTCCGCCTTACGCTCGATCCGGGCACGACCGTCACCTATGTCGCGGAGCTGCGCACGCCCAATCTGCCGCAGCTCTATCTGTGGGAGCCGGACGCCTATAAGGACAAGGTCACGAGCCTCACCCTTTATCGCGGCATAGTGATCGGGATATCGGGGCTTCTTGCTCTATTTTTAACCATCGTTTTCGTTGTCAAGGGCGCCGTGATCTTTCCGGCGGCGGCTGCGCTCGCCTGGGCGGTTCTGGCCTATGTCTGCATAGATTTCGGGTTCTGGGACAAGATTTTCGGCGCGGACCCGGCTACGGACCGGATCTGGCGCGCCGGGGCCGAAACCGTCCTTTCGGCGACGCTGGTCGTGTTCCTGTTCGCCTATCTCAACCTCAACCGCTGGCATGTCCGAGCGTGGCATATCGCCGCCGTCTGGCTGCTGATTCTCGCCGATCTCGCCGGACTGGCCGTTTTCGACGCGCCGGTCGCAGCCGGGGTCGCCAGAATTTCGCTCGGCGTCGTCGCCGTGGTCGGATTCGCGCTCATTCTTTATCTCGCCTCGCATGGTTTCGACCGCGCGATCATGCTGATCCCGACATGGTTCCTGCTGCTGCTCTGGGTCTGCGCGGCGGGCTTCACCATTTTCGGCTGGCTGACCAACGACCTCGTGTCTCCCGCGCTGATCGGCGGCCTCGTGCTGATCGTCATGCTGATCGGCTTCACGGTGATGCAGAACGCCTTCGCCAGCGGCGGTCTCGGCGCCGGGGCGATCTCGGATATCGAACGCAAGGCGCTCGCCCTGACAGGGGCGAGCGAGATCGTCTTCGATTGGGACGTTCCCTCGGATCACATCTACGTCAGTCCCGAGGCGGAGGTTCAGCTCGGCCTCGACCGCGGCGGGCTCGAGGGTAGCGCCGCATCCTGGCTCGATCTCTTGCATCCCTTCGAGCAGGACCGCTATCGCGCCTGCCTCGACGCCATATTGGAGCAGAGGCGCGGGCGCATCGACCAGGAGTTCCGCCTGCGCTCGGCAGACGGGCATTACCTCTGCTTCCGTCTGCGGGCGCGACCGGTGGTGGGGCCGGACGGCGAGGTGGTGCGCGTCGTGGGCACGCTGAACGACGTGACGGAAGAACGCAACGCCCAGGAAAGGCTCCTGCACGATGCGATCCGCGACAATCTCACCGGCCTGCCCAACCGGCAGCTGTTCTTCGACCGCCTCGGAGCGACTCTCGTCTTCGCGAGGATGCACAAGGAGCTGCGGCCGACGGTGATGTGCATCGACATCGACCGTTTCAAGCAGATCAACGAGCAGGTCGGCGTCGCGACCGGCGACAGCATTCTCCTCACCATTTCTCATCGTCTCGGCCGGCTTTTGCAGCCGCAGGACACTTTGGCCCGCCTCGACGGCGACACTTTCGCGATCATCCTGGTTTCCGAGGCCAATCCCGATACGGCGATCACGGTTGCCGAGTCGGTGCGGCGCGCCCTGGCGACCCCCGTCCGTTTCACCGATCGCGAGATCAGCCTGTTCGCGTCGATCGGCGTCGCGCTGTTCGATCCTTCGGTTCATCCGGGGGCCGAAGACATGCTCGACGACGCTGAGATCGCGATGCGGAACGCCAAGCGCTCGGGCGGCAATTGCATCGAGGTGTTTCGCCCCGCCATGCGCGGCCAGCGCTCGGACCGCCATACGCTCGAAGCCGATCTTCGCCGCGCCCTGGAGCGCAACGAGATCAAGGTTCTGTTCCAGCCCGTGGTTCGGCTGGAGGATCGCACCATCGCCGGGTTCGAGACCCTGGTGCGCTGGGACCATCCGAAACTCGGGCGGGTCGATGCGCCCGATTTTCTCGCCGTCGCCGAAGAGACGGGCTTGATCATAGACATCGGTCTCCTGGCCTTGGAGCGGGCGGGGCGGGAACTCGCCGCCTGGCAGCGCGCGCTCGCCGTAGATCCGCCGATCTTCGCCTCGGTGAGCGTATCGTCCCAGCTTCTGTTGCGTCATGACCTGCTGCGCGACGTAAAGAGCGTTCTGATGCGCAATGAAATCGTCCGCGGCAGCCTCAAGCTGGAGCTGCCCGAGAACCTCGTGATGGAAAATCCCGAGCACTCGGCGCAGGTGTTGGCGCGTCTCAAGGAACTCGGCGCCGGCCTGTCGCTCGCGGGCTTCGGCTCCGGCTACTCGTCCTTGTCCTATCTGCAGCGGTTCCCGTTCGACACGATCAAGATAGACCGCTCGCTCGTGCGGCAGACCGGCAAGGCCTCTCGCGCCGCTATTCTTCGCTCGACGATTTCGCTGGCCAAGGATCTCGGCTTCGACGTCATCGCGGAAGGGGCGGAAACCGAATCCGACGCCATCGAGCTCTACCAGCTCGGCTGCGGCTACGCCCAGGGCTACGCCTTCGGCCGTCCCATCAGCTTGCAGGAGGCGCGGCGGCTGCTCGGCGCCGCTCCGGAAGCGGCGGCCTGACTCATGCCGCCGCGCTCCCCGAAATCGTCGCAACCGATAGAGGGCCTCACGCCCGATGAAGCGCGCGCAGAGCACCTGAGGCTCGCCGCGGAAATAGCCGAGCACGACCGCCACTATTATCAAGAGGACGCGCCCGCCGTTTCGGACGCGGAATATGACGCGTTGCGGCGACGCTACGACGCGCTCGAAGCGGCCTTTCCCGAGCTTGCAACTCCCGAGTCGCTGTCCCGGAAGATCGGCGCCGCGCCGGCGGAAAAATTCGCCAAGGTCAAGCATGTCGTGCCCATGCTTTCGCTTGGCAACGTCTTCTCAGACGAGGAGGTGCGGGAGTTCGTCGCCCGCGTCCGTCGTTTCCTCGGTCTCTCCGAGGACGCGCCGCTCGCTTTTACGGCGGAGCCCAAGATCGACGGCCTTTCCTGCTCGCTGCGATACGAACACGGCCGCCTCGTCAGCGCGGCCACGCGCGGCGATGGTTTCGAGGGCGAAGACGTCACCGCCAATATTCGCACGATCGACCAGATTCCGGCCGAGCTGCGCGGCGGTTTTGGTCCCGTGCTGGACGTGCGCGGCGAAGTTTATATGACTCATCGCGATTTCGCCGCGCTCAATGAAAGACAGGCCGCGGCGCAGAAACAGAAATTCGCCAATCCCCGCAACGCCGCCGCCGGCTCCCTGCGCCAGCTCGATCCGGCCGTGACGGCGGGCCGGCCGCTGCGCTTTTTCGCCTATGCCTGGGGCGAGGCCAGCGAGCTGCCGGCCAAGACCCAGAAAGGCGTCATCGAGGCGTTTTCGCACCTCGGCTTTCCGGTCAATCCCTTGACCCGGATCTGCGCCAATGTCGAAGAAATGCTGGAGCATTACCGCGCCATCGAGGCGCAGCGCGCGACGCTCGGCTACGACATCGACGGCGTGGTCTATAAGGTCGACGACATCGCCCTTCAGGCGCGTCTGGGTTTCGTCTCGCGCGCGCCGCGCTGGGCGGTGGCGCATAAATTCCCGGCCGAACAGGCGACGACGATCCTGCGCGGCATAGAGATCAATGTCGGCCGCACCGGCGCCCTCACGCCAGTGGCGCGGCTCGAGCCCGTCACCGTCGGCGGCGTGGTGGTCTCCAACGCCACTTTGCATAATGAGGACGAGATCGAGCGCAAGGACGTGCGCGTCGGCGATACGGTTGTCGTGCAGCGCGCCGGCGACGTCATTCCCCAGATCGTCGAGGTCCGGCTGGACAAACGGCCGCCTGATGCGAAGCCATATGAATTTCCGCATGTTTGCCCGGTATGCGGCTCGGCGGCCCTGCGGGAAATCGACGAAAAAACCGGCGAGGCCGATGTCGTCAGGCGCTGCACGGGTTCGCTGGTCTGCGCGGCGCAGGCGGTGGAGCGGCTCAAACATTTCGCCTCGCGCAACGCCATGGACATAGAAGGCCTCGGCGACAAGCAGATCGAGTATTTTTACCAGGAAGGCCTGATCAAGACCGCCTCGGATATTTTTACGCTTCAAGCGCGCGACGAAGCCGGGCTGTCGCGGCTTAAAAACCGCGAGGGCTTCGGAGAAACTTCGGTCAGGAATCTTTTCGCGGCTATCGACGCGCGCAGGCGCGTGCCGATCAACAAGTTCATCTATGCGCTCGGCGTCAGGCATGTCGGCGAAACCAACGCCAAGCGGCTGGCGCGGCATTTTCCCGACTTTCAGCAGCTTCGCGCCGCAGCGAGCGCGGCCGAACCCGGCGGCGAGGCTTTCGCCGCCTTCGACGAGATCGACGGGCTCGGTCCCGTCGTGGCCGAGGCGCTGCATGACTTTTTCGCCGAACCGCACAATGAGCGGGAAATCGACGCGCTGCTCGAACATGTGACGCTGGAGCCGATGCCGGCGGTCGAATCCTCTTCTCCGGTCGCGGGCAAGACGGTGGTCTTCACCGGGTCGCTGGAGCGGCTCACCCGTGATGAGGCCAAGGCTCAGGCCGAGCGTTTCGGCGCCAAAATATCGGGGTCGGTTTCGAAGAAGACCGATCTCGTCGTGGCGGGACCGGGCGCGGGCTCAAAGCTCACCAAAGCCAAAGAGCTGGGCGTCGAGGTGATATCCGAAGACGAGTGGTTCGCCCTGACCGGGCAGGGGTGATGGCGTGCTAATTCTGCCGCCATAAATGGAAAGGGCGTCAATCGCGAGGAGCGCAACGACGTGGCGATCCAGGAGGACCGGAGCGCCCTGGATCGCGTCGTCGCCTTTGGCTCCCGATGACGCCTCTCACACCGCCCTGGTTCCGGGCTTGTCGCCCTTCTGATAGGCGGTGCCGAAGACATAATCCCACCAGATCGCATGCACGCCGAAGCCTTTGGCGGCGTCGCGGAAGTGGTGAAGCATGTGCAGCCGGCGCACCAGATGGCCGAGGCGCGATTTCGGCTGTCCGTGATGGGTCCAGTAGTGGACGCAATCATAGACGACATAGCCGATCATGAAGCCCGCGAGCACCGGCCAGGCGAAGGTTCCGCCAAACAGAAGCCTGATGATCGACAGCGCGATCAGCATGATCGGCCCCGAGAGCAGAGGCGGCATCACGAGGCGCAGAGGATCGTTGGGATAGATGTGATGCACGCCGTGGATCAGGAACTGGAAGCGCGGACCCAGCCCGAAGGGCAGGGGGAACACGGTGTGGAACAGATATCTGTGGCCGAAATATTCGGTCAGGGTCCAGGCGAGGTAACCGACCAGGACGCCGAGCGCCACGAGCGCCGTCGCCTGCGAAACCAGCGAATAGATCAGCAGGCCGACGATGATCGGCGTATAGACGATGACCGGCGTCAGATGATGAACGCGCGAAAGCTTGTCGAGAAGGTCGCTCTCGAACAGGCGGGGCGAGGCGCTCAAGGGATCGCCCGGCGCGTTGGCGTTATCGACTTCGAAGCTCATGGCCTCACTCCGCGGGTTGTGCGACGATTTCCGGCGCATGAGCCGCATGTTCGACATTTTCCGAGCGCGTGCTCAGCGAATATGCCGGATCGAAGATGAAGGTCGCAAGCAGCGCGACCCAGGATCTGTGGCAGGCGAGCCGGTCATAGAACTCCGGCGCCATCGCTTTCAATTCGGGCAGCCGCGACCACGGGATTTCGTGAAAGTCGTGATGCTCGTTGTGATAGCCGATATTGAGCGCGTATTTGTTCAGGGCGCCGTAGTAATCGAAAGTGCCCTGGTCCGGCCCGAAGGCGAAATGCTCCTGAAGCCAGCGGGCGCTCAAGGGGTGAAGTCCGCCGACCGAAAACCAGAACGACAGGAACAGATAGAGCAGGGCGTTGGCGCCGAAGGCCCACAGAACGAAGATGTCGAACGCGATGATTATGGCGATGTTGATATAGGTCCATTTGCCCATGATCGGCACGGTTCCCTTCAACCGCGACAGGCGGGCGAGCTGGATCGCCGGAAAGAAGAACAACCACAGCGCCTTGCGCCAGGAGCTGTTGCCGACGAACTCCACCTCCCAGCGACTCGGGACATCCGCATCGTAGTCATAGGCGGAGAGATGCGAGTGATGCTTGATGTGGTAGCAGCGAAAGCCCATCGCGGTGGGAAAGCCGTTGGAGAGGTCGGCCAGTATCGCGTTGAGCTTGTTGAGGAGATTGTTCTCGAACACGCAATTGTGGATCGAGTCGTGGATGATCACGAAATTGGCGTGGTTGGCGAAGGCCCCGACGCATATCGCAAAGAGCAGAGTCAACGGCCAATAGGCGAGTCCCAGCCAGCCGAGAAAAATGGCGATCGCCATCTGCCCGGCGAATATCGCCACGGTTATCTTGAAGGTCGTTATGTCGCGGCCGAAGAGGTCGCGGACCTGCGGATATTTCTCGAGGATGGCCTGCCGGCGCTCGACATGCGAGCGGTCGGCGCCCGCGCTGGTGACTGAGATCGTCATGTATATGCGTTTCCTACGGTATCCGGCCCCCGGTCAGAGGCGCTTTTCGTAAATGCGGTGGATCTTGTCGACTTTGCCGCCGAACATTTCGATCGGGCGGCGCATGGCCATGTTGTCCTCCAGCACCCAGCCGGCTTCGATCTTCTGGAGGTCTCTTCGGGAGGCGCGCCGCCGCAATTCCTCGACGATCGCCAGAAGTATCGCGCCGCCGGTGGCGCTGTTCTGCAGTTCCTTGCGGGTTCCGAGCAGCAAAATTCTGCCGGTCCGGTATTTGTGCTTGCGGAAGCGGGATATCAGCTTCCCCAGCCCGAACGGCAGCAGGCGTCCGTCGAGATCGTCGACGATCTCGAAAAGATTGGGGAGGGCGACCGCGAAGGACTTGGGTTCTCCGTCGAGCTCGACGACCAGCGTGAAGTCCGGCGGCGTGGCGAAGGCGAGCGCGTCCGCGATCGAGTCGAACTCGGCCTTGGTGAAGGGAACGAAGCCCCAATTGTCGCGCCAGCCGTCGTTGAAGAGATCCGACATCATCTGCGTTTCGCCCTTCTTGAGACGATCGAAGTCGATCTCGCGGATCTTCAGCCGGTCCTTCCATTCGGGGCGATTTGCGATTCGCGCCGGCTTGTTCAAGTCCTCGGGGTTCATCTCGATCATATAAGAGACGAGATCGCGCGCTTTCGTATAGCCGAGCGCCTCGACGTGACGGCTGAGATAGGGCGGATGCCAGGGCGTGAGGAACATCGGGGTCGCCTCGAAGCCCTCGATCAGCATGCCGCATTCGCCGTTGATCGTGGGAGAAAACGGACCGTTGATCCGGTCGGCCCCGCGGGCCTTCAGCCATTGTTCGGCGGCCTGCGTCAGCGCGCGCACGACCTCGATGTCGTCCACCGCGTCGAGCGAGCCGAATTGGAAGCGCGAGGAGCCCACCGGGGCATATTCCGGCTTGTAGACCTGCGCCAGTATCCGCCCGACCCACTTTCCGTCGCGCCGGGCCAGAAATTCCTGCGCCTCGACCAGCTTGAAATGCGGATTGAGCATGTGGCCGTGCAGCGTCCAGCGTTCGACGTCGAGCGGCGGAGCGAAGCCCTTCGCGCCTGCATAGAGCAGACGCGGAAGCTTATTGTAGGTCAGGAAGTGCGCGAGACCTTTCGCCGGCAGGACTTCGATTTGCGCCATTGTGAAACCCTAATGCTGTTCGGTTGCGATAAAAGGCGTCATAACGACGCGGCTGGAGCGCACTCCGCAAAAGGCCCGCGAGCCAGTGCGGAATGCGCTCCAGCGCTGTGATACGTCGCAGTTTTTACCGCTTGCACGAAAAAATGCGAAGCAAAAAGGGCCACGCCGTTTCCGGGGAGTTCGTCACGCCCCCGCCATGGCGGCCGCGACGATTCTGTGCGCCTCTTCCGAAACCGGAGGCATGTTCTTCAGCGCCGCGATGACGCCCCGGATTTCGTCTTCGGTGTGGTTGGCGGAAATGAAGAAACGCAGCCGCGGCTGGTCCTTGGGGACGCCAATCTGAACGATGGGCGGGACATAGAAACCCTGTTCGAGCAGATGCTGCGAGGCCCACATGGTCTCGACGCTGTCCTGGAACAGAATCGGCACCACGCCGCGGCCGATGGCGGGGCCCGTGGAGAGGCCGGCGGCATGGGCGGTGTCGCGGAAGAATTCGGCGTTGCGCGCGAGCTTGCCGATTCTCCAGGATTCGTCCTCCTGCATCAGCTTGAGCGCCGTGCGCGCCGAGGTCAGAATCACCGGGGAGAGGCCGACGCTGTAGACGAAACCGGGCAGGGTGTAGCGGAACCACTCGATCACCTGCTTGCGGCCGCAGACATAGCCGCCGCAGGAGGCCAGGGTCTTGGACATGGTGCCGACGACGAGATCGATTCGCGACGGATCGACGCCCTGGTGTTCGGCGAGCCCCCGGCCGGTGGCGCCGAGCACGCCGAGCGAATGCGCTTCGTCCAGCAGCAGCCAGACCTGGTGCTTCTCCTTGATGTCGAGCAGGCGCGGCAGGTCGGCGGTGTCGCCGTCCATGCTGTAGATGCCTTCCGCGACCACCAGCACATGGCGGAATTCTTCGCGCCTCTTGTGGAGAATATGTTCGAGATGCTCGAGGTCGTTGTGGCGGAACTTGATGACCTCCGCGTCGGAGGCGTCGGTCCCGGCGACGATGCTGTTATGGGCCAGTTCGTCGATGATGATCGCGTCGCGCTTGCCCATCAGCCAGGAGATGGTGCTGACATTGGCGAGATAGCCGGAGACCAGCGTAAGCGCGCTCTCGAAGCCGAGGAACTTGGCGATTTCGGCCTCGAAGGCCTTATGCGTGCTGCGCTCGCCGCCGACGAGGCGGGAGGCGAGGGCGCCGACGCCCAGAGTGTCGAGCTCGCGCTTGGCCTCCGCGATGATTCGAGGGTGGTTGGCGAGGCCGAGATAGTCGTAGTTCGCGAAGCTGACGAAATGCTTGCCAGCCGATTCCATCTCTTTCTTCAGCTTGTCGATCTGAGCGAAGAACGGGTCGGAGAATTCGAGCAGAGCGTTGCCCGCGAAACGGAACCTGCGCGCAGCGTAGTCCGAGAGGCTTCTATGCTTGGTCACTTAATTTGTCGCCCTAGGATATAGGCGCGCGGCGGCGCCGGCTTGGTCAAAGACGATGGGCGTCCGGAGCCTGTCCGGCGCGACTTTCCATCCGCCTTCCGGCGAGAAAGATACGCGCCCGCGGGGCGACCCGCCCGGGGAATGAACGCGTTCCTTAGCCCCTTATGCGCCCGCGCGCCAGTGCGGCGCTTTTTTCGGGCCGATCGGGTGGAGGGCGCTGTTCCCGCTCCTCGATGGGAAGAATCGCGGCGACGCGCGAGACGGGAGGATTTTCCGCGCTTTTCGGCTTTGGCGCGAGGGGGAGGAAAGCGCTTTTCGCCCGGTGGCGCCGGGCTTTTTCGTGGAGCCGTGAACTATTTTTCACAACGGGCTTGCGGTCCTCCGCCGGCTCGACTATACACCCCTTCATCGAGACCGGCCGCGCCGGTCGCGGAACCGGACTTGACCCAAAAAGCCGGTAAAAACAGTGGGGCCATAGCTCAGTTGGGAGAGCGCTTCAATGGCATTGAAGAGGTCGTCGGTTCGATTCCGTCTGGCTCCACCAAGCAAAATCAAACATATCGACCAAAAGCGCAACGCGTTGAAGGCTATTCCCACAAGGCGTAGCAGCAACGCACGTTGACGCGGGCGTCATCGCGAGGAGCGCTGCGACGCGGCGATCCACCGGGATTGATGCGGCTGAGCATCGTTTCGCTATCGGGGTTCCGGCTGACTGCGGAAATCCCGATCGACGCAGCGGAAGAATCATTTTCGTTTTTGAAAAATAGCAGGCCGATTGCGCCACTTTTCCTTTCGATGGGAGTTCTATTGACAGGCTGCCATCTTGGAGGCGTGCATGGAACGTCGTGAATTTCTGAAATTGCTTTGCTTGGGAACCTGCGCTTCGCTAGCCGCACAACCGGCTAAAGCGCTCACCGCGGCGGCAATGATAAACCGGGCCGAGCCCGAGTCGGCGCCGGATCCGGCCGTTGCTACCGAAAGGGATATGGACCAAGCAAGAATCGAAGAGGCCTACTATGGTCATTGGTGCCGGGTGAACCGGCGGCACTATAGGCGCGTGAGTCGGCGGGTCTATCGTCGGCATCATTATTATTACTGATCAACGCCACAGGGAGACGGCCGGGATTTGGCGTGCTGCCTGACGCCGCGAGGAAAATTCGGCAATCTTAAAGATCCAAGGTGGTTTGCCCGGCTGGAGTAGGCGATAGCGTTGTCGTCGGCGAATCGAGATGACGCCCCCTTCGCCTCCCGCTCAAGCGGGGCGATCGGGTCAAGGGCTATTACCCTACCCTTGAGGGGGAGGGTCGCCGCGAAGCGGCGGGGTCGGGTGGTTTTCCGCCCTATTTTGCGCCTTTTACCCCCCACCCGATCTGCTTCGCCGATCGACCTCCCCGCCAAGGGGAGGTATTCGCCCCACATCGAAAGGTTCCGTCCTCCAACCAATCGCCCAGCTTCGCCTCCCGCCCAAGCTTGCGTCCCGGACGGACTCGGCTTAAAAGCAGGCCGCGCCGTCGGGATGGGCCCGTCAGGGCGCTTTTTTTGCTTGCGCGTCACGAGCGCGCTTTCCGCTTTGACCAGACCGGGGCGGAAACCCGCTCGCGGCGCGTTTCGAGAGACAGAACCGGGATCTCCGCCGCCGTGCCCGACAGAAGCGTCTACAACTGGACCAATATCGGGATTTCGATCTGCGGCGGCCTGGCTGCCGCGGCTGTTTTCGCAGTTCTGACCAAGGGCACATTGGCGGGCCTCGCGCTCGCCCATCTCGCGCCGCTGCCCATCGTGATCGTCGCTCTGGGGCTCGGCGTGCGCCACGGCGCCAGCGCCGCCATCGTCGGAACCATCGCGCTCTCTTTCTGGCCCCACTATCTCTTCGGCATGGCCTATGGCCTGCTGGTCGCCCTGCCGGCATGGCTCGGCTGCTATGCTGCTGCGGGCGCTCCCTGGGGGCGCCGCGATCTGCTGAGCGTCAATCTCTCCGCCTGGGCCGTGACCGCCATCAGCGTCGCGATCATCGGCGCCCTCGTTCTCTTCCTTTCTCTCGCCTATTTTTCGCACGGGGCGATAGACCAGCCGCTCGCCTATGTGCAGGGGCAGTTCTATTTCACGCTCGATCAGATGATGAAGGAGCGCAAGCCCGGGGAAGGGGGACCTACCGCCGAGGAGCTGACCCGTTTCGTCAAGCTCTACCTGCCGGCGGTCTTCGCGACCTATGCTCTGCTGCTCCAATGTTTCAATCTGTGGGCGGGCGCGCGCCTGACGCAGATTTCGGGAATGCTCAAGCTGCAATGGCCGGACATCGCGGCGGACTTCCGTCTGCCGCGCGCCGTCGCCGTCCTGTTTGCGCTCGCGACCGGCCTCAGCTTCATGGGCGGCTTCCTCGGCGCCGCGGCGCTGGTCGCCGCCTCGGTTCTCGGAATGGCGCTCGGGTTTCAGGGATTGGCCGTGGCGCATTTCTGGGTTCGCGGATCGAAGTCGGGAACGCTGACGCTCGCGATCCTCTACTTTTTCCTCGGCTTGCTGGGCTTGCCGATGATTCTCCTCACGCTGCTCGGCCTCGCCGACACGGCGCTGCGTTTTCGCGAGCGAAAATCCGTCGCGCCCCGGCCGGCCGACAGCCCCTGACCATCCCAAGAAACAACTGAACTCCTGGAGAAGAACAATGGAAGTCATTTTGCTCGAACGCGTGGCCAAGCTGGGCCAGATGGGCGACACGGTGCGCGTGCGCGACGGTTACGCCCGCAATTTCCTGCTCGCCCGCAAGAAGGCGCTGCGCGCCACCGAGGCGAACAAGAAGCACTTCGAAAGCCAGCGCGCCCAGATCGAGGCCAATAACCTCACCCTGAAGAAGGAAGCCGAGGCCATCGCCGAGAAGCTCGAGGGCCAGACCTTCATCGTGATTCGCCAGGCGGGCGAGAGCGGCCATCTCTACGGTTCGGTCGCGACGCGCGACATCGCCGAGGCCGCCACGGCCGGCGGCTTTACGCTCGATCGCAACCAGATCGTGCTGGTGCATCCGATCAAGGCGCTCGGACTGCACAATGTTCCGGTTCACCTGCATCCCGAGGTGGACGTCAAGATCGTCGTCAATGTGGCGCGTTCGGAGGAAGAAGCCGAGCGTCAGGCGCGCGGCGAATCCACCGTAGAGGCGCGCGAGCATGCTTCGATGGACGATCTGGGCCTCGAGGTCGGCGCCGCTCTCGCGGAAGCGGGCGACGTCGAACTCTAAGACCCGGCTACTCCTTCAAAAAATCCCGGCGGGCCCGACTCGCCGGGATTTTTTGTCCCGCCGGTCTTTTGCACGCAAGGGGTTCCAGGAATCCTCAGGCAAGCGTTTTTGCGTTTTTCATGAAAATTATTTGTCGAGCATGTGA
The DNA here is from genome assembly GCF_004802635.2 of Methylocystis heyeri. NCBI lineage: Bacteria > Pseudomonadati > Pseudomonadota > Alphaproteobacteria > Hyphomicrobiales > Methylocystaceae > Methylocystis > Methylocystis heyeri. The sequence continues at coordinate 1,343,047 of NZ_CP046052.1, read as the reverse complement.
ATAAGACTCATAACGCTCTCCAACCCTGCAAGCTTAGCCGAAACTTAATTTATCGCCGTTGCGATCCCGCCTCGGTTCGTGCGAAGCTCCGCTCGTCCTTGAAAGGCCTCCGCGTCGCGTCAGCAGGCTTTCCGGGACGCCAACTCAAAAACCCGAGAAACGATGCCCGCAATCGAATCCTTGCCGGGCCGGCGCCTCTATCAGGTCGTCGAGCCTCAGGAAAGCAATCTGCGCGTCCCGCCGCACAATATCGAGGCCGAGCAGGCTCTGCTGGGAGCGCTGCTGGTCAATAACGACGCCTACGACCGGGTCTCGGATTTCCTGCGTCCAGAGCATTTTTCCGAGGAATTGCATCGGCGGATCTACGATGTCTGCGGCCAGCTCATCCGCGCGGGCAAGCTCGCAACCGTCGTGACGCTCAAGACCTATCTCGGCGGCATCGAGCTCCCCGAGGGCGTGACCATGCAAGGCTATCTTGCGCGGCTCGCCGCTGAAGCCACCACGATCATCAACGCCGAGGACTACGGCCGCACCATCCATGATCTCGCGGTGCGTCGCAATCTCATCAGCATCGGCGAGGAGGTGGTCAACGCCGCCTATGATTCTCCGGTCGATTCCTCTCCGCGCCAGCAGATCGAGGAGGCGGAGCGCAGGCTTTACGCCATTGCGGAGACCGGCCGCTACGACGGTGGTTTTCAGCGCTTCTCCGACGCGCTCGTCACCGCCATCGACATGGCCAACAGCGCCTATCAGCGCGACGGTCATCTCTCGGGCCTGGCGACGGGACTGATCGACCTCGACGAGAAAATGGGCGGGCTGCAGAAATCCGATCTCATCATCGTCGCGGGCCGCCCAGGCATGGGCAAGACGGCGCTCGCCACCAATATCGCTTTCAACATCGCGAAAGCCTATCAGTTCGAGACCGAGCCGGACGGCTCCCACAAGACCGTAAACGGGGGAATAGTTGGATTTTTCTCGCTGGAAATGTCGGCCGAACAATTGGCGACGCGCATCATCGCCGAACAGGCCGGAGTTCCCGGCTACAAGATCCGCCGCGGCGACATCACAGAAGAGGATTTCCGCCGCATTACCGACGCCGCGCGCGAGATGCAGAGCATCCCGTTCTATATCGACCAGAGCGGCGGCATTTCCATCGCTCAGCTCACCGCCCGCGCAAGACGCCTGAAGCGCCAAAGGGGGCTCGATCTGCTGGTGGTCGACTATCTGCAGCTGCTTGCCGGCTCCCGGGCGCGCTCGGACAACCGCGTGCAGGAACTCACCGAAATCACCACCGGCATGAAGGCGCTAGCCAAGGAGCTTTCCGTGCCGATCATTGCGCTGTCGCAGCTTTCACGACAGGTGGAATCGAGAGACGACAAGCGTCCGCAATTGTCCGACCTGCGCGAATCCGGCTCCATCGAGCAGGACGCCGACGTGGTGCTCTTTGTTTATCGCGAGGAATACTATCTTAAGAATCGGCAGCCCCGCGAGGGCACCGAAGAGCATATCGCCTGGCTGGCGGAAATGGAGCGCGCTCATGGACGCGCCGAGGCGATCATCGGCAAGCAGCGCCACGGACCGACGGGAACGGTCCAGCTCGCCTTCGAGGGCGAGATCACGCGCTTCTCGAACCTTGCCGAAGAGGATCAGCTTCCCGCGCAGATCGGATAGACGCGCCGTCATCCGGCAGGGGCGGCTTTTGCCTGCGGGCGCGGCGCGATTGTTGCGGGGGACGGAAAGGCGCGGCCAAGCCGCCACATTGCGCTGCTTTCGGCGCAGATGCTAAAAGGCCCCGCTTTTCTGGAGGAATTGATGACGCCCGCCGCGCCGCCGCCAGCCTGTTCGATCCCGCGCGAGCCGGGGGACTTGCGAGGGTCCATTCTGATTGCGCCCGGCGGCTCGTCGTTTCGCCGGCTACTCGTTTTTCTCGGGCCGGGCTATCTCGTCGCCACCGGCTACATGGACCCCGGCAATTGGGCGACAGCGCTCGCGGGCGGGTCCAAATACGGCGCGGCGCTGCTCTTCGTGGCGGTGCTCTCCAGCCTCATGGCCGTGGTGCTGCAGGCCCTGGCCGCAAGGCTCGGCCTGGGCGCAGGGCTGGATCTCGCGCAGGCGTGCCGGGTGCATTTTCCCCGCCCGGTCGGGGTTGGGCTGTGGCTGGTGGCCGAGGCCGCCATTCTCGCCACCGACCTCGCGGAAATCATCGGCACGGCGATCGGGCTGCAGCTGCTGTTCGGCCTGCCGCTCGCCGGCGGCATCGTCGTCACCCTGCTGGACACTTTTCTGGTGCTCGCCTTCGAGCGTGCCGGCTTTCGTAAAATCGAACTCTTCGTCGTCGCGCTTCTGGGGCTGATCGCGATTTCTTTCTCGGCGCAGCTCGCCATGGCGAATGTCGATTTCGCCTATGTCGCAAAAGGTCTTCTCCCGACCCCGGAATTTTTCTCCGATCCCGAGATGCTTTATCTGGGCCTCGGCATTCTGGGCGCCACGGTGATGCCGCATAATCTCTTTCTGCACTCCTATATCGTGCAGACCAGAGCCGTAGGCGCCTCCCGCGGGGAGAAATCCGAGGCGATCCGCTTCGCGGTCATCGACAGCACCATTGCGCTGCTGTTCGCGCTGCTGATCAACGGCGCCATCCTGGTGCTGGCGGCTTCGGTGTTTTTCGCCAGCGGACACAAGGAGGTGGCCGAGCTCGGCGAGGCCTACCGCCTTATAACGCCTCTGCTCGGGGCGCCGATGGCGTCGACGCTTTTCGCCGTGGCGCTGATCGCCTGCGGGCTGAATTCCACGGTCACGGCCACTCTCGCGGGGCAGGTGGTGATGGAAGGCTTCCTGCGCCTGCGCCTGAAGCCGGCGACCCGAAGATTCGTCACGCGGCTGATAGCCATAGCGCCGGCGGTGGCGATCACGCTCTACTATGGAGAATCGGCGACAGGGCGTCTTCTGGTGGCGAGTCAGGTGGTCCTGAGCCTCGCCTTGCCTTTCGCGGTTCTGCCTCTGCTTTGGTTCACCTCGTCGCGGCGTGTCATGGGCGAATTTGTCGCGCCGCACTTCCTCACCATGCTCGCAGGAGTCATCGCCGCCGCGATCGTCGTTCTCAACGCCAAGCTCGTCTATGACGCGGTTGCGGGCTGAAACGCCGGGCTGCTTGCTTTTATCGCCCTCTTATTAAACAACGTCTGCCGTCGCATTGGAAAAGCGAAACTGGAGCCCGTTCAGCCGGATGTTGCCGCATTTTGTCCAAAGGACCTACAGCCGCCTCAAGCGCAATCTCTGGCAATTGCCGCTCACCGGCGCGCCGGGGCCTTTCCGCAGCGAGGCGAAAAGGGACGGCGATCTGGCGGCGGAAATCGCGGCCTATGAAAAATCCGCCGGGCTCGCCCATGGCGCGGGTTCGCTGCCCTTGCGGACCTTGCTGCGCATCGAGCAACTGCTCCCCGAGGGGGAGGTCAGCTCCGTCGAAACCGGCTGTGGGAAGTCGACGATCTTCTTTTCCCGGATTTCCAAAAAGCACCGGGTCTTTTGTCTCGACGACCGCGACGCCGGCGCGTCGTCGAGCGTCGGCTATTTCATGGATTGCCCGGCCACCCGGATGGAGGCCGTCGACGTCGTGTTCGGCCCGACCCAGGCGACGCTGCCCCTGTTCAAAGGCCACGAGCCTTATGATATCGTCATGATCGACGGGCCCCACGGGTTCCCTTTTCCCGAACTCGAATATTATTATTTTTACCCGCATCTGAAGCAGGACGGGCTGCTCGTTCTCGACGACATCCACATCGCGACCATCGGGCGCCTCGCCGATTTCATCGCGGAAGATCGCATGTTCGAACTGGTCGAATGCATCGGCGCCACCGCGATATTCCGGCGCACCGCGGCTCCGACCTTCGATCCCTTCGGCGACGGCTGGTGGGAGCAGGGGTTCAACCGCCGCCGCGCCGACTTCAACAAACATGTCCATCTTTTGGACGGCAAGCGCAGGAAGCCGTTTTCATTCGAGGGGCGGTTTTAGGTGGGGCCTGACGCCTCAACGAAAGGCTAAAACTCGATCCCCTCCTGCGCCTTCACGCCGCCGGCGAAATGGTGCTTGACCAGGGTCATTTCGGTCACGAGGTCGGCGGCGTCGAGCATTTCCTGCTTGGCGTTCCGGCCCGTGACGACGACATGCAGATCGTCGCGCCGGGCCCGCAGCGCGGCGATCACTTCCTCCAGCGGCAGGTGCTCGTATCGTAGCGCTATGTTCAGCTCGTCGAGCACCAGAAGACGAATATCGGGGTCCGCCATCAGTTCCTGCGTCTTGGCCCAGGCGCGGCGGGCCGCGGCCTCGTCGCGGGCGCGGTCTTGGGTCTCCCAGGTGAACCCTTCGCCGAGCGTGTGCCAGGAGACGAGATCCTCGCCGAGCCGTTCCAGCATGGAGCGCTCGCCGCTCCGCCACGCGCCCTTGCCGAACTGTACCACGCCGATTTTCCAGCCATGGCCGAGCGCCCGCAGCGCGAGGCCGAAAGCCGCGGTCGATTTGCCCTTGCCGGGGCCGGTGTGGACCATGAGCAGGCCTTTCGAGTCGATCGGCTTGCTCGCCACCTCGGCGTCCTGGACCGCCTTGCGCTTTTCCATTTTGGCGCGGTGACGCTGTGCTGCTGCTTCATCCGTCATGGGTCGTTCGCCCGATAGCTCGACGACGCTGCGCGCCGTATCAATTGCCGATTTCTATTTCATAGCGATGGGGTGAAGGTCCTTCACCTTATTGCACTGCTTTTCCTGCATCCGGCTTGATGAACCGGCTTCGCAGGGTAAACTCGCAAGCGTGGCCGACAAATAGGGGAGGGCCGTCCATGAATGTCAAAAATTTGGCGCTGGCGATTGTTTCCTTGGCGTATTTCGTTTCGCCCGCAGGGGCGCAGGAGGCGCGCGAGGCTCTGATCAAATATTGCAAAGCGGATGTCGAGAGGCTTTGCGCCGGGGTCGAGCCGGGCGGCGGCCGGATCATCAAATGCCTCAAGGAGCATAAGGAAGAGATGAGCGTCGGCTGCGCCGAGGCGCTGATGAAGATCAAATCGGAGATGGGAAAATAAGGGGCTCCTCCCGCCGGTGCGCATCGGCTCCAACTCCGGCCTCGCATCGGTTCGCGGCGCCTGCCGTGGATGGCCGGGCCGAGCCCGGCCAGGGCGGAAGCGCGAACAGCTTTCGTTTGACGCAGCTTCTGTACGCGCCTAAGACCTTTGTGACGGTTCTTCGCAAGAAGTGAAAAGGGAACGCGGTGAGGAGCGATCCAATCCCGCGGCTGCCCCCGCAACTGTGACCGGAGAGGCCGCGCCATCAGCCACTGGAGCTTCGGCTCTCCGGGAAGGCGGCGCACTCCAAAGACCCGGGAGCCAGGAGACCTGCCGTCAGAGCTGAAATTATCGCCGCCGGTGGGGCGGCAGGGAGACGATCATGATTCATTCTCACCTTTCCAGCGTCGCCGGCCTCCATGTTTCCGCCAAGCGGATCGAAGCGATCAAAGCCGCTTTCGTCGCCCTGTTCGTCGGCGCGGGCCTGGTCTATTTCGCCGGTTTCTCCGGCGCCGAGGCGGCCCATAACGCCGCTCACGACACGCGTCATTCACTTTCCTTTCCCTGTCACTAAAGCAGCGTGATACAGCGCGTCCTGGCGATTGGTCTAATCGCCGGGCTTGTCGCAGGGCTTGCGATCGCGGCGCTGCAACATGTCACCACGACGCCGTTGATTCTCGCGGCGGAGGTCTATGAGACCGCGCAGCACGGCCATGAGGCGGACGAGGGCTGGAAGCCCGCGGAAGGCATTCAGCGCACTGCGGCGACCAGCGTCGCCGACGTTGCAGCGGCCTCCGGCTACGCCCTAGTCCTGATCGGCCTGATGCTGGCGGCGGGCGAGGCCATCGAGCCGAGACGTGCAGTCGCCTGGGCCGCCTGCGGATTCGCCTCCACCGGGCTTGCCACGGCGCTGGGGCTGGCGCCTCAATTGCCGGGAGCAGCCGAGACCGACGTGGTCATGCGGCAGATCTGGTGGGTCGGCGCCGCCGCCGCGACCGGCGCAGGGCTTTTTCTGTTGTTCCGGTCAGAAAAGCTGGCGGCCATGTCGCTCGGCGCAGCCTTGATCCTTGCGCCCCATATCGTCGGCGCGCCCAAGCCGGCCGTTCCGCAAAGCACGGTTCCGGCGGAGCTCGCCGCGCGCTTTGCGGCGTCTTCGCTGGCCGTCCATGCTGCGATGTGGATTCTGACCGGCTTTGTGGTCGGTGTGCTATGGCGCGAGTTTTCCGCAAGGGGGCGTGGAACGGCGTCTTAGGGCGCATTCCGCAAAAGTTGACGGACTTTTGCGGACAGAATGCTCTCAAACCCCAGGATGTGGCGCGATTTCTTTCCGCTCGAACGATGCCGTTCCAGCGGAAAAGGCGCTAAAGAGGCAAAATGAGCGCGAAAATTCCCGCCACGATCATCACGGGCTTCCTCGGCGCCGGCAAGACCACACTGATCCGCCATCTGCTGGAGACGACGCGGGACCGTCGCCTCGCGCTCATCATCAACGAGTTCGGCGACGTCGGCGTCGATGGCGAAATCCTGCGCGCCTGCGGCGTGGAGAATTGCCCGGAAGAAAACATCGTCGAGCTCGCCAACGGATGCCTCTGCTGCACCGTCGCAGACGATTTCGCACCCGCGATCGAGGCGTTGCTGGCGCATGACAATCCGCCCGAGCACATCATCATCGAGACCTCGGGCCTCGCGCTGCCTAAGCCTCTGGTCAAGGCTTTCGACTGGCCGGCGATACGTTCGCGCCTGACGGTGGACGGCGTCATCGCGGTCGTCGACGGCCGCGCCGTAGCCGAGGGGCGTTTCGCCGACGACCTCGAAGCCATCGCCGCGGAGCGCGCGCAGACCGAGACCATCGACCACGACAATCCTCTCGAAGAAGTATTCGAGGATCAGCTCGCCTGCGCCGATCTCATCGTCCTCAACAAGATAGATCTTCTCGACGCCGATGAAGACGCGGCGGTGATGGCGACCCTGGCCAATGGAACGCCGCGCGGCGTCAAGGTGCTGCGCGCGCGTCATGGCGCGGTCGATTCGCGAGCTGCGCTCGGGCTTTCCGCCGCCGCCGAGGACGATCTCGCCAATCGGCCGTCGCATCATGACGCGCTCGATGAGCACGACCACGAGGATTTCGAAAGCTTCGTCGTGGAAATCGCCGCGGCGCAAGATGCTGCCGGGCTGGTGGCGAGGCTCGCGGAAGTCTCCGCGGCGCATGACGTGTTGCGCATAAAGGGCTTTGCGGAAGTCGTCGGCAAGCCCATGCGCCTGCTGGTGCAGGGGGTGGGCCCGCGGTTTCAGCATCAGTTCGACCGGCCCTGGGGTTTGGGAGAACGACGCTCCAGCCGGCTGGTGGTGATCGGGCGCAAGGGCCTCGACCGCGAGGCGATCGTCGCAGCGCTCGCGACGCGTTAGCTGCGCCATGCATCTGCTCGCCCGCGATCTTCACGGTCTCGACGACGCAGATTCTGCGGTCGATCTCGAGCAGACGCCCGCCGACGTCGTGTTCCTGTCCTTTTCGGATTCGGAGCTGCGCCAGATCGCGCGCCTGCATGAACAGGCCTTTACAGACGGCTTCACGCTCCGTTGCGCGCCGCTCGCGCTGCTGAAGCATCCCTATTCGGTCGACCTTTACGTCGAGAAAGTCGCGCGCCGGGCGCGGCTGGTGGCGGTTCGGCTGCTCGGCGGCAAGGACTATTGGCCTTACGGCGTCGAGCAGCTCGCCGCCGCCGCACGCGCCCATGGGTTTTTGCTCGCCATCGCGCCGGGAGACAATCTCGCCGATGCGCGGCTCGCCGAGGCCTCGACGGTCTCAGCCGAAGATTGCGCGCGCATTTGGGCCTATTTCCAGGACGGCGGTTCCGAGAATTTGAAGAACTTTCTCGCCTTCGCTTCGAGCCTGATCGGACGCCATTCGATCTGGCTCGAGCCGGCGCCGCTCCCCAATGCGGGTTATTGCCTCGCCGCGCGCCGGGATGCGCCGGCGGGCGCTGCGCGAGCGCTGATCGCGCTCTATCGTTCGGTCTATCTCGCCGACGACATCGCTCCGATTGTTTCATTGGCGGACGCGCTCGCTTCCCGAGGGTTCGGGGTCGAGGCGGTTTTCGTCGCGAGCCTCAAGGATCAAGCCAGCGCGAGCTTTCTTAAAGAGGCGATCGAGGCGTTCCGGCCCGACGTGGTGGTAAACACGACGGCCTTCTCCGCGCGGGGCGCGCTCGGTTCCCCGCTCGATCTCGCCGACGCTCCCGTGATGCAGGCCGCGCTGGCGACGTCTACACGAGAGGCCTGGGCGGCCTCTAAGCGCGGCGCCAATGGGGCGGACCTCGCGATGAACATTGTTCTGCCGGAGGTCGACGGGCGGATTTTCGCCGGCGCCATATCCTTCAAGGCCAAGGCGGAAACGCGGGCGCAGAGCGAATTCGTCGAAATGGGGCACAGGCCCGAGCCCTCGCAGATCCAACATGTAGCCGATCTCGCCTCCAACTGGGCCGCGCTGAGGCGCAAGGGCAACGCCGAAAAAAGCTTAGGGTTGATTCTGTCGGATTATCCGGCGCGGCGGGGCAGGGGCGGCTACGCCATCGGGCTCGACGCCCCGGCGAGCGTCGCCGCCATCGCACAGGCCTTGCGCGGCGCCGGCTACGGTCTCGGCCCGCTGCCGCAAGAGCTCATGCCGGCGCTCGAGAACGGAGTTCACGAAGGGCGGCTTGCGCTTGGCGATTACCGCAGCTTTTTCGAGGAATTGCCGAAAGACTTCGCCGCCGGCGTAATCGGCGCATGGGGCGAACCGGAGGACGATCCCTCCTTCCGCGACGGCGCGTTCCATTTTTCCTGTATCGAGGCCGGCAGGCTCGTCGTCGCTCTGCAACCCGACCGCGGCGCGCGGGCCGAGCGTCGCGAGACCTATCACGACGCCGAGGCTGCGCCGCGCCATTCCTATTTGGCCTTTTATCTCTGGCTGCGCCATATCAGAAAAATCGACGCGCTGATCCATCTCGGCACCCATGGCACGCTGGAGTGGCTGCCGGGAAAATCCACCATGCTTTCGGCAGATTGCGCGCCGCAGGCCGTGCTGGGGCCGACGCCTTTGATCTATCCTTTCATCGTCAACGATCCCGGCGAGGCGGCGCAGGCCAAACGCCGTTCCGCCGCGGTGACGATCGGCCATTTGACGCCGCCGCTGGAGCGCGCGGAGCTCTACGACGACGCCGCGCGCATCGAGAACATGCTCGATGAATATTCCAACGCGGCCTCGCTCGATCCGCGCCGCGCAAAGCTCATCGCCGGCGCCATTCTGGACGAAGCCGAGCGTTGCGGCCTCGCCGGGGAATCCGGCGTCTCGAAAGGTTCGGATGCGGCCGAGGCTCTGGCGCGGCTCGACGCCTGGCTCTGCGACATAAAGGAAATGCGCATCGGCGACGGGCTGCACATATTCGGCGCGGCCGGAAGCGGAAGCGATTCCTTGCGCAAGGCCTGCGCTACTGCGGAAATCTCCGCTCTGCTGCGCGCGCTCGAAGGGCGGTTCGTCGAGCCGGGCCCTGCCGGCGCGCCGGCGCGCGGGCGCAAGGATGTGCTGCCGACCGGGCGCAATCTCTTCTGCATCGACCCGCGCCATGCGCCGACCAGAACGGCCTATGATATCGGCCGCCGCGCTGCGGCCGAGGTGATGACGCGCCATGCGCAGGAGCATGGCGAATGGCCGCGTTCGATCATGCTCGACCTCTGGGGGAGCGCCACCATTCGCACCGGCGGCGAGGATTTCGCGCAGGCGCTCGCCTTGCTCGGCGTCATGCCCTTGTGGGACAGCGCAACCGCCCGCGTGAGCGGCTTCGAGATCGAGCCGCTGTCGAAGCGCGACTTTCCGCGCGTCGACGTCACTCTTCACATATCGGGCCTGTTTCGGGACATGTTTCCCGGGCTCATCGGCTTGTTCCACGACGCGGTGAATGCTGTCGCCGCGCTCGATGAAGACGAAGAATCCAATCCGCTCGCCAGGCACGAAGGCGCCGCGGTGGAGCGTATCTTCGGAGTCGCCCAAGGAGCCTATGGCCTTGGGCTGAACGAGGCGATTTCCCGGGGGGAATGGGCTGCGCGCGAGGAATTGGGGCAGGCGTTTCTTTCTGCCGGGGGCAACGCCTATGATCGCCTGGGCGAAGCCAGGCCGGCGCGAGAGCAGTTCGCAGCGCGGGTCGCTGGCGCCGACGCGCTCGTGCATGTTCAGGACATGGCGGAAGTAGATGTCCTCAGCGGCCCCGCCTTCGCAGAGTTCGAGGGCGGCTTCGCCGCGGCCAACAGCGCCTTGGGCGGCAAGGCGGCGATAACCCATCTCGACGCGACGCGGCCCGAGCGGACCGTCGCTCGTCCGCTCGATCGGGAAATCGCCCGGGCGCTTCGGGCGCGCGCCGCCAATCCGCGCTGGATCGAGGGGCAAATGCGCCACGGCCACCGCGGCGCGGCGGAGATTGCTGAAACCATCGACAATATCTTCGCCTTCAGCGCGCTGGGCGATTTCGTGAGCGATGCGCAATTCGATCTCGTCTTCGACGCCACGCTCGGCGTCGAGGCCGTGCGCGATTTTCTGCAACGCGAGAATCCCCGCGCCTATGAGGCGATTGTTCGCGTTTTCGAAGAAGCTCTGCGGCGCGGACTTTGGCGCAGCCGGCGCAACAGCGTGCATCTTTTGATGGAGCGGACCGATGCGCAGCGCGCCTGAAATCAAAGGCTGGTGTCCAGGAGCGCTGGCGCCGATGGAGAGCGGCGACGGTCTGCTCATGCGCGCCAAGATCATCGGCTCGAGACTGACCTTGCGCCAGTTGCGCGAGATCGCCGCCATAGCGACGGACTGCGGCAATGGCCTCATCGACCTTTCGCAGCGCGCCCAGCTTCAGATGCGGGGCGTGAGCCCGGCGACGAGCCATGAGGCGCAACAGCGCCTGAAGGCGATCGGCCTGCTGGCGGCGGACGCCGCAGCAGAAAGCGTCATGAATGTCATGGCCTCGCCGATCCGGGGCAGGGACATCGACGCCAACGAAATCGCGTCGCAGCTCGCGCGCGCCATCGAGCAGGATCAGGCGCTTCGCGCCTTGCCGGGGAAATTTCTTTTCCTCGTCGACGACGGCGGGCCGCTGGGATTGGCCGATATCGAAGCCGATGTGAGGCTCGAAGCGAAGGGCGAGGAGATAGCGATACTCGTCGCCGGAGCGCGCGACATTGCCGTCGTTCTCCCCGCCAGTGAGGCTGTCGGCGCGGCGATCGCGCTGGCGCGGGCTTTCGTCTCGCTGCGGGCGGAGCGGCGTTTCGAATGGCGCCGCATGCGCGCCGTGACGCAAGCCCTCGGCGCCCCGGCGATATTCGGCGCCGCCGGGCTGGAGGCCGAAGCCTATCGCACGCTCACGACCGCGACGCCGATCGACCGGGCTCTCGGGGCGCAGAATGCGGGCGGGGCTTTCTTTGCCGGCGTCGCCGCGCCCTTCGGCCGCTGGCGCGCGGAAGATATGGCTCGCCTCGCCGAAACGCTGGGCCAGGAAGGCGCCGAGGAACTGCGGCCGACGCCGTGGCGGGCCATGCTGGCGCTCACGCCCTCGGCGCAATCAGCCGGGCGCATCGCCGAGGCGGCTCAGCAGATCGGGTTGATCGTGGATCCCAAGGACGCCCGGCTCGCCGTGGTCGCATGTCCCGGCGCGCCGGAATGTCCGCAAGCCCACGGCCCGACCCGTACCGACGCCGAGCGTCTTGCGCCGCTCGCCGCCAGATTGGGAGCAGGGGCGGTCGGCCTGCATATTTCCGGCTGCGCCAAGGGCTGCGCCATGCTTTCGCCGGCGCCGGCCGCTTTGCTGGTTCGTGAAGGCGGCTACGATCTGATATTCGACGGCCGCGCCGATGCGAAGCCTTTCGCCGTCAATCTATCTTTGGCAGAAGTCGAGCAAGCGCTCGCCGCTCGTTCGTAAACACTCTAACGCCGAAAAAGGAGACGCCATGTCCGGCGCGCTGGACTATATCCGCGACGGGGCCGAAATTTACCGGCATTCCTTCGCCATCATCCGCTCGGAGGCGCGTCTGGAGCGCTTCAGCCCGGCGGAAGAGCGCGTCGCCGTGAGGATCATCCACGCATGCGGCATGACCGAGGTGGCGCAGGACATCGAATTTGCGCCGGGCGTCGTGGAAACCGCGCAGACGGCCCTGCGCGCCGGCGCGCCCATTTTCTGTGACGCCAATATGGTGGCCTATGGCGTAACCCGCGCAAGGCTGCCGGCGGCCAATGAGGTGATCTGCACGCTCGCCGACCCGCAGGTTCCGGCGCTTGCGCAAAAGACCGGAAACACCCGGAGCGCCGCGGCGCTCGAACTCTGGCGCGAGCGTATGGGCGGGGCGGTGGTCGCTATCGGCAATGCGCCGACGGCGTTGTTCCGACTGCTCGAAATGCTGAGGGAAGGCGCGCCGATGCCGGCTGCGATCATCGGCATGCCCGTGGGCTTCGTCGGCGCCGCCGAATCCAAGGAAGCGTTGGAGGCCTATGGCCGCGCCCCTTTCATTGTGGTCCAGGGCCGCAAGGGCGGCAGCGCGATGGCGGCGGCGGCGATCAATGCGCTGGCGAGCGAAAAGGAATGAACGGCTTGCAGAATAGCGGGGTGCTTTACGGCGTCGGGCTCGGCCCCGGCGATCCGGAGCTCGTGACGATGAAGGCCGTGCGTCTGATCGGCGCCGCGCCGGTCGTGGCCTATTTCGCCAAACAGGGGCGGGAAAGCCACGCGCGCAGGATCGCGCGCGATTATCTGCGGCCCGGCTGCGAGGAGATGCCGCTCGCCTATCCGATGACGACGGAGCGTCCTTTCTATCAGCCTGAGTATATCGACGCCCTGCGGGGATTTTACGTCGAGAGCGCCGAGCGAGTGGCCGCGATCCTGGCTCAGGGGCGCGACGTCGCGCTGCTGTGCGAAGGAGATCCCATGCTCTATGGCTCCTTCATGCATATCTTCATTCGGCTGAAGGATCGTTTCCGCGCCGAGATTTGCGCCGGCGTCTCCGGCATGTCGGGCTGTTTCGCGGCTGCAATGCAGCCGATGACGTGGGGCGACGACGTTCTGACCGTCGCGCCCGCTACGCTCGACGAAGAGGCTTTGGCCGAGCGGCTCGCGGGCGCCGACGCCGCGGTGATCATGAAGCTCGGCGGCAACTTCCCCAAGCTCCGCCGCGTGCTGATCAGGCTCGGCCTCGCCGAGCGCGCGATCTATGTCGAACGCGGAACCATGGCGGATCAGAAGATCATGCCCTTCACCGAAAAGGGCGACGATTCGGCGCCCTATTTTTCCATGGTGCTTTGTCCCGGCGCCGGGAGGAGGCCATGAGCCTCGGGCGTCTTTACGTCATCGGTCTCGGCCCCGGAGACGCAGGCTATCTGACCCATGACGTCGCCGCCGCGCTCGCCGAGGCTCAGGACGTCATAGGCTATGCGCCCTATGTCGCCCGCGTGCCGGACCGGGAAGGCCGGACCAAAATCGCCAGCGAGAATCGGGTGGAGCTCGATCGCGCGCGGGAAGCCCTGTCGCGCGCATCGAAGGGGCGGGTAGTCGCGGTCGTCTCGGGAGGCGATCCCGGCGTCTTCGCCATGGCCGCAGCCGTGTTCGAAGCGGTCGACGAGGGCGATCCCGCCTGGCGCGCGCTCGATATCGTCGTTCTTCCGGGAATCTCCGCCATGCAGGCGGCGGCGGCCCGGCTCGGCGCGCCGCTGGGCCAGGATTTCTGCGTCCTCTCGCTTTCCGACAATCTCAAATCATGGGGAACAATCGCCAACCGGCTGGAATGCGCGGCGCGAGGGGATTTCGTCATCGCGATCTACAATCCGGCATCGCGCTCGCGCCCTCAGACCATAATCGACGCCTTCGCCCTGCTGCGCGGTCTGCTGAACGGAGAAACCATTGTGGTCTTCGCCAAATCGGTCGGCCGCCCGGAAGAAAGGCTGATCGTGACCAGTCTCGCCGAGGCGGATCTCGCCCAAGTGGACATGTCGACGCTCGTCATCGTCGGCGCGCAGGGGACAAAGCTGATCCAGCGCGAAACAGGCGCGCCCATCGTCTACAGCTCGCGGAAATCGCGGTGACGACGGCCCCCTGGCTTTCGCTGATCGGAATAGGCGAGGACGGCGAGCTTTCTTCCGCCGCGCGGGCTCTGATCGACGCTGCGGCGAGCATCTTCGGCGGCGCCCGGCATCTCGATCTGGCGGGACCGACGAAAGGCGAAAAGGTCAAATGGCCTTCGCCTTTTTCGATCGACGGCCTGCTGGCCCGGCGTGGCCGTCCTACGGCGGTTCTCGCCTCGGGCGATCCGTTTTTCTACGGCGTCGGCGCTTCGATCGCGGCGCTTGTCCCGCCAGAGGAAATCTTCTGCCTGCCGGCGCCGTCGGCCTTCTCGCTCGCTGCGGCGCGGCTTTGCTGGAGCCAGCAGGATTGCGCCCTGCTGTCGCTGCATGGCCGCGCCCTGGAGCGCATCGCGCCCCATTTGCAGCCGGGTCGCCGCCTGATTGCGCTGTCGTGGGACGAGACGACGCCCGGCCGCGTCGCCGAGCTTCTCTCTAGCCTCGGCTTCGGCCGGTCCATCATTCATGTGCTGGAGAATCTCGGCGGGCCGAGAGAACGGGTTCGCGCCGCGCAGGCCGAAGGTTTTTCGCTTCAGGACACAGGCCCGCTCAACACGATCGGGATCGAGCTGGTCGCGGCGCCGGGCGCGCGGGCGATAGCGCTGACGCCGGGGCTGCCGGACGACTGGTTCGAGCATGACGGGCAAATCACCAAGCGCGACATTCGCGCGGTGACGCTTTCGGCGCTGGCCCCCCGCAAAGGCGAAATCCTTTGGGACATCGGCGCCGGCTCGGGCTCCATCGGCATAGAGTGGTTGCTGGCCGATCCCGCCAATCGCGCCGTCGCGCTGGAGCAAGACCCCGAACGCGCTGCGCGCGCGGCCCGCAATGCGGCGAACCTCGGCGTTCCCGATCTTCAGGTCATAACCGCTCGCGCGCCCGAGGGGCTGGTGGGGCTTCCTCCGCCCGACGCCATCTTCATCGGCGGCGGCGCCAGTGCACCCGTGATCGAGGCCGCCTGGAGCGCTCTTCCCCGCTACGGCCGCATCGTGGTCAACGCAGTTACGCTGGAGACGCAGGCCCTGCTGACGCAGGCGTTTCGCGATCACGGCGGCGAGCTTGTTCACGTCCAAATCGCGAAAGCGCGGCCGGTCGGGCGCTTCACCGCGCTCGACCCGGCGATGCCGGTTCTGCAATGGCGGGCCGCGAAGACGTGACGTGGGTTTACGCCTTCGGCGTCGGGGCGAGGCCGGGCGCCGATCCCGACGCGCTTGTCGCGCTGCTTCGCGAGATCGCCGCAAGTCATGGGCTCGACTTGAAAAAAGCGATCCTTGCGACCATGGACGCGCGTGAGAATGAAGCCGGGATTCACGCAGCCGCAAAAATTCTGGAGATGAAGCTGTTGTTTTTGCCGATAGAAAGCCTGCAAAGGCGAAACGCCGACGGGTTCACGCGCTCTTTGCGGGTTGTTGAGCTGTTCGGCGTCGGCAGCATCGCCGAAACCGCCGCGCTCGCCGGGGCGGGAGAGGGAAGCCGATTGCTGGCGCCGAGGACGGTCGCCGGCGCGCTGACTTGCGCCATTGCGCGCGGAACGTCGAAAGGCGCAGAAAAATGACGGTGCATTTCATCGGCGCCGGTCCCGGAGCCGCCGATCTCCTGACGCTGCGGGGACGCGACCTCATCGCCGCCTCGCCCGTGTGTCTCTACGCCGGTTCGCTGGTGCCGATGGGCGTGCTCGCCCATTGCCCGCCCGGGGCCAGAATAATCGACACCGCGCCGCTGTCGCTCGACGCCATCATCGACGAAATCGCGGCCGCCCATGCGGGAGGGCTCGACGTCGCGCGGCTGCATTCGGGGGATCTTTCGATCTGGAGCGCCTGCGGCGAGCAGATGCGTCGTCTCGACCGGCTCGGCATTCCCTATACGATGACGCCGGGAGTGCCTTCCTTTTCCGCCGCCAGCGCCGCGCTGCGCAGGGAGCTGACCCTCCCGGAGGTGGCGCAGTCGCTGGTCCTCACCCGCACCAGCGGCCGGGCTTCGGCTATGCCGCCGACCGAGACGCTGAGCGTCTTCGCCCAGGCGCACGCGACCATGGCGATCCATCTTTCGATTCACGTGCTGGATCGCGTCGTCTCCGAGCTGACGCCTTTCTACGGCGCGGATTGCCCTGTCGCTATCGTGTTCCGCGCGTCCTGGCCGGACGAGCGCGTCATTCGCGGAACGCTGTCGACCATCGAGGCGCTGGCGGCGCAATCTCCGATGGAGCGGACCGCGCTTATCCTCGTCGGGCCAGCGCTCGGCGCGGAGGATTTCCGCGAAAGCGCGCTGTACGACGCGGGTTACGATCGCAGATTCAGGCCCGGAGGGTTTTCGAGCGAAGTGGATGCCGGTTCGCGTGAAGAAAACTCGACTAATCGAGGAATTCCAGAGAATTTGCGGGTCGAAATCTCTGGGGACGGCGGAGAGAGCGTTTGAGCGCTCCGGGGCTCGTCATCGCCGCGGTGCGTTCCGGCTCGGGCAAGACGACCGTCGCGCTCGGCCTCATGCGCGCCCTGACGCGGCGGGGAATGCGCGTCGGCGCGGCCAAATGCGGGCCGGATTACATCGACCCCGCGTTCCACGCGGTCGCGACCGGGCGCCAAAGCCTCAATCTCGACAGCTGGACCATGGCGCCGGAGCTCGTCGAGCGGCTTGCGGGACTGGCCGGAGCGCAGGCGGATATCGTCGTCGCGGAAGGGGCGATGGGCCTGTTCGACGGCGCGCCCAATCCTCCCGGACGCAGCGGGGCCTCCGCCGATATAGCCGCCGCAATGGGCTGGCCGGTGGTGCTGGTCCATGACGTTTCCGGCCAGGGCCAGACCGCCGCGGCGATCGTTCGCGGCGTCGCGGCGCATGATCCGCGACTCAAGCTCGCGGGCGCAGTGTTGAACAAGGTCGCCTCCGAGCGGCACAGGAAGCTCGCCGGCGAGGCGATCGAGGCGCTGGGCGTCCCGGTGCTGGGAGCGCTTGCACGGGACGCCGGCGTCATTCTGCCCGAGCGTCATCTGGGGCTGGTTCAGGCGAGGGAGACCTCGGGCCTCGACGCCATGCTGGATGCGCTGGCCGACAGGGTGGAGGCCGGCCTGGACATCGAAGCGCTTTGCGCCGCCGCCGCGGGCGGAGCCGCCGCATCCGGCAGAAGCTCGTCGGGCCTGCGGCCTCCCGGACAGCGCATCGCAGTGGCGCAGGACGAAGCCTTTTCATTTTTCTATCCGCATCTGGCTCTGGACTGGCGGGCCTTGGGCGCGGAACTCGTGTTTTTCTCGCCTCTCGCCGACGAGCCGCCGCCGCCCCAATGCGACGTCTGCTGGCTCCCCGGCGGCTATCCCGAGCTTCACGCCGGCCGCATCGCCGGGGCGCAGTGTTTTCTTTCCGGCCTGCGCCGCTTTGCTCAGACACGCCCGGTTCACGGCGAATGCGGCGGATACATGGTCCTCGGGCGCGGCCTCGTCGACGCCGAGGGCGTTCGCCACGCCATGGCGGGCCTGCTCGAATTGGAAACCAGTTTTTCGCAGCGCAAACTCAATTTGGGCTATCGAAGAGCCCGATTGTCCGCAGATCACCGTCTGGGCGCGGCGGGTGCCGACCTTTTCGGCCATGAGTTTCATTATGCGACGATTTTGCGCGAGGAGGGCGCGCCTTTCGCCTTTGTTTGCGACGCTTATTCGGAGCGCGAGAGCCCCGCGGGCCTCAGGGCCGGCGATGTGTCGGGCTCGTTTTTCCACGCAATCGCTTGAACAAAAAAAGGGGCCGCCGGATCACCAGCGGCCCAAGTCAAGGGAGGAAACGCCCAAGGAGGGCTACGAAGCAAGAGCAATCTCGCTGCGATGCACTCAATCTAATGCTGCGGCGCACAACAGTCAAGGCTTTTTTCGAGAATGTGAAGTTTTTTGGACAGCGGCTCTCCCGAGTAGAGGCCGAAAACCGACAAAACATCAGAAATCCCGAACGCTTCGGTTCGCCTTATGCATGGCGGAATCGGGTTTGACAAGAGTCAAATTTGCTAAAGATCAAGCTTTTTCGTGTCGTCAAAAAAGACTGGCCGCACTTCGGCGGCCAGCAGGTTCGTCGTTCAGAGGGAGCGCCTCGAAGTTGAGGACAACTGCCGGCATAATCTGATTTTTCGCGCCAAACTCAAATTAAGCTTCGGTAAGGCGAATTAAATTCCCGTAATGTGCGGGCGTGGAGTCCGGCGTTCAGATTTCCACCTGGCTGCCGAGTTCCACGACGCGGCCGGGAGGTATCTGGAAAAATTCCGTGGCGGGCACGGCGTTGCGATGAAGAAATTCGAAGACGCCCATTTTGAACCGGCGCCATTTGAAGGCGCTGGTCGGCAGGATCGACAATCGTCCGACGAAGAAGGACGTGTCCATCATATTGAAGCGCAGCGGGCAGCCGATCGACTCTAGGATCAAGGCGCGAGGAATGTTCGGTTGCTCCATGAAACCGTAACGAAGCGTGACCGAATAGAACTCGTCGCCGAGGTCCTGGGTTTCGACCCGCTGCGCGGCTTTAATTCTGGGAACCTGTTCCGTCTGCACGTGAAGGATCACCACGCGCTCGTGCACGACCTTATTGTGTTTGAGATTATGCAGCAGCGGCACCGGAACGACATTGTGCCGGCCAGAAAGATAGACCGCGCAACCTTGCACCCGCGGCTTGCCCCGGAATTTCCTGATGAAATCGGCCAGCGGAAACGTATCCCGCTCCAAAGCGGCGCGCATCGCCACATAGCCCTGGCTCCAGCAGGTCATCAGGAAGAAAATGATCGAGGCCACGACCAGCGGAATCCAACCGCCCTCGAAGAATTTGACCATATTCGCCGCGACGAAGGAGCCGTCGACCACGACGAAGAGGCCCGCGGCGAGGAGGCTCAGAGGCAGGCTCCAGTTCCATACCTCGCGCATGGCGACGAACATCAGGAAGCTGGTCAGCAGCATGGTCAAAGACACGGCGATGCCGAAAGCTGCCGCAAGGCTGTCGGACGACCGAAAGACGATGGTGAGGATCAGGGTCAACGCCATCAGCGCCCAATTGACGAAGCCGACGTAGATCTGTCCGTAGCTTTCCGCGGAGGTCTGCGAGACATGGATGCGGGGCAGGAGACCGAGCTGGATCGCTTGCCGGGTCATCGAAAAGGCGCCGGTGATGATCGACTGGCTGGCGATGACGGTGGCGAGGGTCGCGAGCGCCACCAGAGGAAGCTGTAGACCCGCGGGGCAGAGGTCGAAGAACGGGTTGGGCGACGCCGCCGGCGGCTCGCTGACGATCAGCGCGGTCTGGCCGGCATAATTGAGCACCAGCGCCGGCAGCACCAGGCCGTACCAGGCGAGTCTGATCGGCTGGCGCCCGAAATGCCCCATGTCGGCGTAAAGCGCTTCGGCGCCGGTGGCGCAGAGGAAGACCGCCCCCAGTATGAGAAACCCCGCTGCGCCATGTTCGAAGAGATAGGCGGCGCCGACGGCCGGGTTGAGCGCCGCCAAAACGCCGGGATGCTGGACGACCGCGGCAAGGCCGAGTGCGCCGATGGCGAGGAACCAGATGATCATCACCGGCCCGAACAGCCGGGAAATCTCGGCGGTTCCCCTGTACTGCACGCTGAACAGCCCGATCAGCACGACGACCGAAAGAGGCACGATATAGGGGGCGATGGCTGGGGCAGGGGTCTTGAGGCCTTCCAGCGCGCTCAGAACCGAGATTGCGGGCGTGATTGCTCCGTCGCCGAACAGCAGGGCCGCGCCCAGCATGCCGATGGCGATGATGGCCGGATGCCGCCCCCGTTTTATGCCGAGCAGCGACATCAACGCGAGAATGCCGCCCTCGCCGTCGTTGTCCGCGCGCATGATCACCGCGACATATTTGATCGAGGTGATGACAATCAGCGTCCAGAAGATGAGCGAGAGCATCCCCAGCGCTTCTTCCGGCGCGATCGCGCCGCCCGACCATTCGATGGCGGTCTTGATCGTGTAGAGCGGGCTGGTGCCGATATCTCCATAGACCACGCCCAGAGCCCCGAGCGCGAGTGGGCCGAGGCGATGGGAGGAATGCGAGGTCGTATCTGGCGCGCCGCTCATCTTGGTTCCATCCGGGGTCGGGGCGCGGCTGCGGGGCAGGCGGGCCGATCTTGGAAAATCAAGCGATTTCCGCTCTCGGCCTGATCTACGCTTCAAGTCCTAAGCCGCGATTAGCGCCGCGTGGACCTTTGCGCCGCGCGCGGCTGTGGGTTAAAGCGTTGGCTTACGAATTTTTCCCATGGGCTCCGGTTCGGCCGGAGCGAAGGATACAAAAGAAAGTCAGGGTTTTCCCCAAGCTTGGGGCGCCCTTACGCCAAAGCCGAGGACCCGATGGCCGCCATTCCCGATTTCACCAAAATTCCCTTCGCTCCCGCGACCGCTAGCCAAGCGGAGCCGGAGCCGCGGCTTTGGGTGACCCCGGAAGGCGTCGAGGTTAAGAATCTCTATAAGCCCGCGGATATCGAAGGGCTTTCCTTCGTCGATTCATACCCCGGTCTCGCGCCTTTCCTGCGCGGCCCCTATCCCACAATGTATGTGGCCCAGCCCTGGACCATCCGCCAATATGCAGGGTTCTCCACGGCCGAGGATTCCAACGCCTTCTACCGGCGCAACCTCGCGGCGGGCCAGAAGGGCCTTTCGGTCGCCTTCGATCTCGCCACCCACCGCGGCTATGATTCGGATCATCCCCGCGTTTCGGGAGATGTCGGCATGGCGGGCGTGGCCATCGACTCGATCTACGACATGCGCACGCTGTTCGACGGCATTCCGCTCGACCAGATGAGCGTTTCGATGACCATGAACGGGGCGGTGCTGCCGGTGCTGGCGCTGTTCATCGTGGCGGCGGAAGAGCAGGGCGTTTCGGCCGACAAGCTCACCGGCACCATCCAGAACGACATTCTCAAAGAATTCATGGTGCGCAACACCTATATTTACCCGCCGCTGCCCTCCATGCGCATCGTTTCGGACATCTTTGCTTATACAAGCCAGCATATGCCGAAATTCAACTCGATTTCGATTTCGGGCTATCACATGCAGGAGGCGGGCGCCTCGGCGGATCTCGAACTCGGCTACACGCTGGCCGACGGCATCGAATATGTCCGCGCCGGCGTCGCGGCGGGGCTGGACATCGACGCTTTCGCCCCGCGCCTGTCGTTCTTCTTCGCCATCGGTATGAATTTCTTCATGGAAGTCGCCAAGCTGCGCGCCGCGCGCCTGCTGTGGGCTCGTCTGATGAAGGACCTCGGAGCGAAATCCGAGAAGAGCATGACGCTGCGCACCCATTGCCAGACCTCGGGCTGGTCGCTGACGGCGCAGGACGTCTATGTCAACGCCATCCGCACCAGCATCGAGGCCATGGCGGCGACGCAGGGCCACACCCAGTCGCTCCATACCAACGCTCTCGACGAGGCGCTGGCCCTGCCGACGGACTTTTCCGCCCGCATCGCCCGCAACACCCAGATCGTGCTGCAGCAGGAGAGCGGCACCACCCGCGTCATCGACCCTTGGGGCGGCTCCTATTATGTCGAGCGCCTCACCGCCGAACTCGCCAAGCGCGCCTGGGAGCATATCCAGGAGATCGAACAGCTCGGCGGCATGGCCAAGGCCATTGCGGCGGGCGTGCCGAAGCAGCGGATCGAGGAAGCCGCGGCCAAGACCCAGGCGCGCATCGACACCGGGCAGCAGGTCGTCGTCGGCGTCAACAAATATCAGCCGCAGGACGACGTCACGCCCGACGTGCTCAAGATCGACAATTCGGCCGTGCGCGGCGCCCAGCTCGAAAAGCTCAGGCGCCTGCGGGCCGAACGCGACGAGGCCAAAACGCAAGCCGCGCTCGACGCGCTGACGGAAGGCGCGACCTCGGGCGCCAATCTGCTCGACCTTGCCGTGAAGGCCGCGCGGGCCAAGGCCAGCGTCGGGGAAATCTCCTTCGCGCTGGAGAAAGTATTCACCCGCCACAAGCCGAAAGCCAATGTCATCTCCGGCGTCTACGCCCGTGAGGCCGGCAAAGATGCGCCGGCGGTCGCGCGGGTGAAGGGCATGACCAAGGCCTTCGAAGAGAACGAAAGCCGCAAGCCCCGTATTCTGGTCGCCAAGATGGGCCAGGACGGCCATGATCGCGGCCAGAAGGTGATCGCCTCGGCTTTCGCCGACCTCGGCTTCGACGTCGTCATCGGGGATCTCTTCGCGACGCCGGAAGAGGTGGCGAACAAAGCGGCCGAGGAGAATGTGCATGTCGTCGGCGTTTCGACCATGACCGCGGGCCATCTGACGCTGACGCCCGAGCTGCGCGACGCGCTGCAGGGGGTCGGCCGCGAAGACATCATGATGGTCGTCGGCGGCGTGATCCCGAAGCAGGATTTCCAGGCGCTCTATGACGCCGGCGCCAGCGCCATCTTCCCGCCCGGCACCAATATTCCCGAGGCGGCGGAGAAGCTGCTGCATGAGCTCAACATCCGCCTCGGCTACGCCCAGCGCGAAGTCGAGTCCGCGCGGGAGTGAGTAGGCCCCGTCATCGCGAGCGGAGCGAAGCGATCCAGAGTCGCGCCACTCGCCTGGATCGCCGCGGAGCTGCGCGTTTCGCGATGACGGCGCGAAGCCTGGGTCTCTTGAGTCGCCTTTTCGTCGCCGTAAGTGCGGGAGCTTTCAAATGAGCAGGCGGAAAGAGGCGGCGGGATCAGCGCATAAAGGCGGCGGCGCACAGCTGGACGACGAAGAGCTGGCGGCGCTGATCGATGAGCTTTGCGCGGAGGCGGTGTCTGGCCTTTCCCACAATAGGATCGAGGAAGGCGCTCGCCCATGGCTCGCTAAGGCTGAGCTCGATCTGGATAACCCGGAGCACATGGCGCGGTTCGTGGAAGCGCTGGCCTTTTCCGGTTATCTGAGCGTGTTCACGCCGTCCCTCACAGGCTTCGCGCCGATTGAGCGCTTCATCCGCGACCGCCGCTCCGGAGCCGACGCCGATACGGCTATCGCGCTGGACGCGTTGGCGCGCGCCGAATTCCGGCTCCTCCACATCGACTCGGTCTGCGTGCCGGACCGGTGTAGCGCAACCGATCTGGCCAATGGCGAAAAGGTCACGCTGTTCGAGGAGATCCCGGAAGAAGCGGTGGGATGCGATGTCGCCCTCTGGCTGGCCGCGACGCCAAAGGGAGAGCTCGTCGCGCTCGGGGTGATAGCGCCACTCGACGACGCCGCGCTCGCCGAAGCCATGAAGTTTGTTCGTCCAGGGAAGGGATTGCGCAACTCGCATCGCTGCGCCGCCGCCCTTTATCGTCATGTGGTCCGCCACGACACTTTGCGGATCGAGGGACTGAACCTCTTTTCCGAGGAACTGTCGGATATCCCCGACGAAGACGAAGAGGACTGGGACGAGCTCCAGAAGCTCGCTGTCGCCTTTATGGCGCAAGAGATCGCCGAGGCGTGCGGGGAATCGATAACCGAGGAAATTCTGCAGGCCGCGCGCGGCATGACGAACGTCGCGAACCTCATGGAGGCGCTGTCGCGCTGCGTCATTTATCGCGCCGGGGGGAAGGCGAACTTCGCCGAAGCATTTTCGTGGATCGGCTTCGTGATGCTGGAGACGCTCGATCGCCGCTTTGCTTCGGGATTTGGCGGCGCGACGCGGTCGATCGAAGTAATAGCCGGGGACATCGAACGCGCCATCGCCGAGGGTGAGGCGCCGGAAGGCGTAGGCCCCCTGTTTCAGGAGTTGCGCGTCAAGCTGATGGCGACCCGGCGTGCAAAAACGAAAGGGCGCCCACAGGATGACGAACTCGCCCGGGTTCTACAACGCATCCAGGCGTTGCGCGCCAAGACCGTCGACCAGGGGTGCACCGAGCAGGAGGCTCTGGCTTCGGCGCAAAAAGTCGCCGAATTGCTGGATCGCTATGGTCTGTCGCTCGACGAGGTCGAGATGCGCGAACGCCCCTGCGAGGGAATTGGCGTAGACACGGGCCGGAAGCGGAGCTCGCCGATCGACGAATGCGTGCCGGCCATAGCCGATTTTTGTGATTGCAGGACATGGTTCGAGAAGACCGCCTCCGGCTCGCTGCGCTTCGTGTTTTTCGGCCTCCCCGAGGATGTCGCCGCCGCGCACTATCTTTACGATTTGATCGTCCTCGCGTTCAAAACCGAAGCCGACGCCTTCAAGAAGCGAAGCAAAGCGGAGGTCTCGGGGCGAAATTCATCGCGTTCGTTTCAAATCGGTTTTGGGCATGGAATATGTTACAAACTGAGCGACTTGAAAGCCGAACGGGATAAGGCGACGCGCAAGGCCGACGGCCGCGCGCTTGCGGTCGTCAAATCTTCGGTGGTCGAAGACGAAATGGAAAAGCTCGGTCTGTCGCTCCTCGCGAAAGAGCAAAACAGAAGCCGCAAGGTGTTGGTGGACGATTACCGGGCCGGCGTCGCCGCCGGAGAAAAATTCGAACCGCATCTCGGGGTCGAGACGGAGTGATATGGCGACCGCTTCGCTGCGCCCTCGCTGCGCAGGCGTTATTCGGAGTCTCTTCGTCCTATGGCCGACTCCGAGAAGCGCGCGGAGGCATATCGAATCGTCAAGACCGCCAGAGACAGGATCAGCGTCGCGCCGGCGAGAATAAGAACCCCGAGGTCTGGGGAAGCCTCTTTCTGCACATAGCCGATCATGTGGCGGGTCAGCGCCGTGAGCCCACATAGAGCAGGAAACGCACCGGCATGTGGTTGGTGCGAAAATAAATGCCGACCATCGATCCGATTTCGAGATAAATGAAGAGCAGCAAGAGGTCTTCGATCGAGGCGTGTCCTTTGGTGGACATTTCGAGAAACGCCTTCAGCGCGGCCCAGACGGTCGCGGCCCCGATTGCGAAAAGCCCGAGTAGGTGGAAGCCCTCCGTAAGCAAATAGCCGATCGGGTCTATAGTTTGCCGCAACCGGCGAACGGTCGGAGGCTTCTCGTTTCCAAGATCGCTCATTGTCCCGGCAAGCTCCGCATCTGCGACATGGCCTGCCGCCATCTTCTCACACAATCGCCGGAGAATCCGTGCGACATTGTCGCGAAATCAGGGGAATCCGATCAAGGAATGAACAGCCCCACGTTCCATGGTTCTTCCCTTCATCGAATTCCCCTGAAGCCCGGCCATGACATGTGTGCATTCGATAGCCGCAGGCGGGGAGGTATGGTCGCCTCCAATCGAATGATTCCGCCCTTCAGCAGATTCCCTATAATTTCATTGTAGATTTGCGCAGCCTTCAGGAATAGTTCAACCGATGTGCGCCGCGCTGCCCAAAATCCTCATCGTCACCTTCGGCTCGCTGGGCGATCTCCATCCCTTCATCGCGCTGGGACAGGCTCTCCAACGCGAGGGTTTTTCCGTCGTCGTCGCGTCTTCCTCGGACCATCGCGAGCGTGTGGAGGCTCACGGGCTGGGTTTTACTCCGATCTCGCCGAGTCTGGCGGACATTCGCGCGCGCCTCGGCCTCGACATGGGCGGGCTGGCGCGGCGCATGAGCGAGGATGACGGCTTCCTGTTCCGGGATTTGATCTTCCCGCATCTCCACCAATCCTATGAGCAATTATTGGCGATAAGCGCTGGCGCGGCGACCGTCGTCGCGCACAGCATCGCCTTTTCCGCGCATGCGGCGGCGGAAAAACTCGGGATTCCGCTCGCTCTGGTCACGCTTTCCCCGATGCTGCTCTATTCGGCTTACGATCCGCCGCTCGGCTCCCGCGCTCCTTTCATCCCGGAGCCCAGGGCGCGGCTTTCGCTGGCCTACAATCGCGCGATGCTCGGGCTTTTTGCGGAGCTGGCGGATCGCTGGGCCGCTCCTTTGCGGCGTTTCAGGCGTGATCTCGGCCTGCCCAATCCGGGCCCCTTTGCGCTCTTTCGCGGAGTGGCGCGAGATATTCCGACCATTGGCCTGCACTCGGCTTTGCTGGCGCCGCCGCGCCCCGATCACTCGCCCAATCTTTTGGTCGCCGGGCACAGCTTTCACGACGCCGCGACCTCGATGAGCGAGGAAGAAGCGGCGTTGCTGGAGGAGTTTCTCGAGGCGGGAGAAGCGCCGGTGGTTTTCACGCTCGGCAGTTTCGTCAGCCACGGCCTTCACGCGCATTACCGCGCCTGCGTCGAGGCGGCCCAGAGCCTTGGAAAACGGGCGATCCTGCTCGCAGATAAAGAGGATGTGGAAGAGCTGCGCGCCGGCGCGCCAGCGAGTGTCCATGTCGCCGGCTATGTGCCGCATTCGCAGCTGTTTCCGCGCGCGCTGGCCGTCGCCCACCATGGCGGGATCGGAACCAGCGGGCAAGCGCTGCGGGCCGGAAAGCCGCAGCTCGTCACGCCCTTTCTCGGCGATCAGCAGGATAATTCCGCCAGACTCGCGCGGCTGGGCGTCGCACGCGCGCTGCCGGGCCGGAAAGTCTCGGGGACAAGGCTCGCGGTGGAGCTTGCGGCTTTGTTGGAAAAACCCGATTACGCCCGGTGTGCGGGCGAGCTCGCGCCGCGCATCGCCGCGGAGGATGGCCCCGCCGCCGCCGCCCAAAGGATTGCGCAGTTGGCGCGGCGCCGAAAGTAATGTGCTCCCGTCATTGCGAGCGAAGCGAAGCAACCCAGAGTCACGCCAGCATGAAAAATAGGATTGCAGCGGTCTAACCTTCAAAGCAATCTGGTTTGTTCTTCTGGATTGCTACGCTACGCTCGCAATGACGGCCTAGCTTTTCTCGGAAGTCGCCTTGAGCGCGTCGGCCAGCCGCATCTGCGCCGAACCGGGTTTTAGGGGCTTTTGCTGGCTCTCGTGCGGGGCCCAGCCGGAAAGCCATATGATCTCGAAACTCGCGCGCACGCGCCCGTCGGTATCGGAGAATTTCTCGGCGTAGATCTGGGCGGCGCGCAGGAAGACCGAACGGCGAAGGGGTCGCCGGGAACCCGCCGCCAGCGCATTGGCGGCGCCCATGGCGCGCAGATCGCGGCAGAGCGCAAACATGGAGTCGTAACGCAAGGTGAAGACGTCGGCGTCGGTCACCGGCAGCGCAAAGCCGGCGCGCTGGAGCAGGGACCCCAGATCGCGCACCTCCACGAAGGGCGAGACCCGGGGACTGGCTCCGCCCAGAATTTCCGCTTCCGCCTGCGCCAGCGCCTGGCGCAACTCGGTCAGGCTGGAGCCGCCGGCCATGCAGGCCAGAAAAAGCCCATCGGGCGCGAGGCTGCGTCTCACCTGGGCGAAAACGCCGGGTAGATCGTTGACCCACTGCAGGGCCATGCCGGACACCACCAGATCGAGCGACTGGGGCGCGAAGGGCAGGGCTTCTTCATCCGCCGCCACGCGAACGCCGGTCTCCGCCGCCGAGGGGAAGGTCGCCGCTGCCCGCAGCGGGGCCGCCTGCGCGCGCGCCGCCAGCACTTGCGCGAAATGAGCCGTCGGGGTCGCGAGATCGAGCGCGCGGGGAAACTCCCTGCGGATCGCAAACAGGCGGTCCTGCAGATCCTCGGCGGCGCGCTGCATCAGGAAATCGGGCGCGCCCTTTTCGAGGGCGCGGGCCAGACGCTTACGCACGAGGGCGCGGTCGAAGATGATGGGCGGCGATTGAGTCATTCGGCTTGGTTCTAATTCGTCGATCCGACGTTTCGCAAGCGCGCTTTCTGCAGCTAGTCGCGCGGGATCGAAAAAACCAGCGAGGGCGGCGCCCGCCCGCGCCGTCACAGGGTCAACGCTCCTGTTTTTTCCCGCCGCTGTCGGCTTCCTGATTTGGAAAATATTCCCCGGTCGACTCCATCAACTGGCATTTGCGGCTGGACCACAGGAAAGTATAGGCGACGCAGGCTTCGTCGCGCCGGCAGATATCCTCGCAGTCCTGCGGCTTTCCCGCATTCGGGGTCTTGTAGCCCGCGCCGGGGAAGGCCCTGCCGCGATAACGCTCCATGATGATGCGGGATGTCGCCAGCTTGGGGTTGGGGCCGCCCTGGATCACGCCGGATATAGCCCTCGGTTCGAGCCTCAACGACCCCACGCTGGATTTGGGAAAACAGATATGGTTCCACTTGTCGTAGCTGTAGGCGCGGCAGGCGGGATTGTCGCGGCAGGCGGCGGCGCAATCCTCGGCGCTCGGGCTCGGGATCTTCCCGAGGTCTTTCCCCTGGATGTCGCCGCTGTCGAAAGTGTTGAACTTGATCGCGAGGCGCGGCTGGCTCTCGTCCAGCGCAGCTGCGGTCGAAGACTTTTCGGCGCCGGGCGCCCCGCCCGGGGCCGACGTTTTGCGGAGGCCTTCGGGCTGGGCATTGGCTGCGTTCAGCGCGGCCTCCAGCTTCGCGACCTTCTCGGCTGCGGCTTTCAGGGCCTCGGTCTTTTCCTCGAGCTCCGCATTCTTGCGCTTGAGCTGCGTCTCGAACTCGCGGCGCTCGGGCGCCGATTGCGATGCAGCGGCCCGCAGTTGCGCAATAGTCTCGTCCTGGATTTTCAAACTGTCGCGCGCGGCCGCAAGCTCGCCGGCGCCCTGGGCCGCTTGCTGTTTCGCCTGCTCGACCGACGCCCCATCGACGCCGGAACCGGAGGCGGTTCGATAGGCGAGTCCTCCGGCGAGAGCGGAGCCGAGGCATGCGGCGAGAATCCATGCCGGCGTGCGCCTGGATTTGTAGGAGGCTTCTTCGGCTTCCGCTGCGGCGAGGGCGGTTTCCGCGCGTTTGGCCTTCAGCAGCGCAGCGTCTCGCACCTCATGGGCGACTTCCCTTCGCTTCAGGGCTTCTTCGCGCGCCTCCGCCGCGCTTTTCGCCTCCTTCACCGCTGCGTCGCGCTCGGACGCGAGCTGCTGGAGCGCGCCGGAACTGAGCCATTCCGGCGACGACAGAGCCTCGGAGACGTTGGGACGCGCGTCGTATGCGGCGTTTCGCAGGTCGCCGATCCACTTTTCGAAGGCGGCCGAACATTCGTTGAGAACGCCGCTCTTCGATTGCTCGAACAATCTGGCGGCGTCGGAAAGCGCGCTTTGCGCCGAGTTGATTTCTTCCTTGAAGCGGCTGCGCTCTCTTTTCTCGATTTCTCCGCGAAGCGCGTCCGCATGAGGATCCTCCGGGAAGCGTTGCGTCCAACCCAAAAGCTCACGGTCGCTCGCAGCGCCGAGGGCCTCGCCGAGGGCCGGCAGGCCCGGGCGGCCCGTGAGGGCGGCGAGTTTTTCGATGAGGGCGCGCCATCCCAAATGCTGGGCGTCGCCGTTCCAGCCGGAAAGGTCCGGCGCGTCGTTCGACTGGAACTGTGACGGCGCCTTGCATTCCTCCAGCAGGCAGGAGACGAGCTTCGCGCTGGATTGGGCGACCGAGGCCTCGCCGTTCACCCGCACGGAATGCGCGGAATGGCTCGTCCAGCAGACCAGAACCGCTTTCGCCTCCCGAAGCCGCTCGTTCACCTCGCTCTCGTCCCAGCTTCCGCCATTTCCGGCGGGCCCCGCCGGCCATAGCCGAAGGCCGAAGGCCGCAAGCTTCTCGACGATGGGAGCGACGCGCTGCTCGTCCTCGCGCGCATAACTCATGAAGACGTCGGACACGAAAATTCCTCGCTGCAGGGGGTGTCGGGGCGCGAAAGCCGAAGCCGCGCGGGGGCTTGACGACTCCGTGGGCGCGCCGCCGGCCGGGAGAGAAAAAAAGGTCGGGCTTCAGCGCAAGTTTCCATCACTGTTGCGAAACCGCAACACATAACGAAATCTTAGTGATATCCACTAACCGAAAGTCCAAGAAGCTTTAGACAAAAATGGGGCGAAAGATAGAATGATTTTTGTCACGATCTATTTGGCCTGTCGGGGCCAAGCGTAAGGGTGAGTCCCATGGGCCTGTCTTCGCTGTTCGGGCGCGCCGCGAGCGCGCGCCTGTTGAATGCTCTCGCTGTCGGCGCTGTCGTTTTGCTTGGCGCGGCCTCGGCGCCGCAGGAGGCGGCCGCCCGCAACATGGTTTCCTTTTCTCCCTCCTATCAGCCGGGGACCATCGTCATCAGCGCCCGCCAGCGCAAGCTGTTCCTGGTCGTGGGGCAGGGCGTGGCGATAAGCTACCCCGTCGCCGTTCCCAAAGCGGGCAGGGAGTGGTCGGGCGCAGCCGCCATCGAAGGCAAATACGTCAATCCGGATTGGGTGCCCCCGCCGGTGGTCAAGCAGGACCATCCCGAACTGCCGAATTTCATCCGGGGCGGCTCCCCCCATAATCCGATGGGGGTGCGCGCCCTGACCCTCGATCGCTATCAGGTCGCCATCCACGGCACCACCAGCAAGATGCGCTCTTCGATCGGCACTGCGGCGTCATACGGCTGCATCAGAATGCTGAACGAGGACGTCGCCGATCTCTTCGATCGCGTGAGCGTCGGCTCGCCGGTGATCATGGCCCCCTGAGGCTTCGACGAGAACATATTGCATCCGGCGCGGCCCCCGACGGGCCGCGTTTTTGTCTTCAGCGCTGTTTGATCGTCTTTTCTTCACGCGAGCCGGGCGTCCACTTCGCACGAAAACGCTCCAGGCTCGCGTTATCCAAAGTTTTTTAGCGAATTATCCAATGCAAATTGTGGAATGCGGCCGCAGACTCTAGACCGAAGCTCACGAATCTTTCACTGTTCGAGGCAATGGCGAGCAGGCCCGCCGCGGCTGGAGCGAGGGAAAACTGGCCGAGATTCAGTCGGATCGGCTATAGTGACCTTGAACCGATTCGATCCGGCCCAGGCGCCGAGCGTCGCAATGCCGCTTTGTGTTCATAGCAGCGTTGCCATGGCTTTCATTAAAGGTTGGCTAATGCAGATCGTGTCAGAAGAAAAAGATCGCGCGGAACATCCAGTGGACGTGGTCGAGCAACTCGCCGCCACCAACGACTGGTCGTTCGATCGCGACGACGAGGACGAAATCTGCATATCGGTCGCCGGCCGCTGGACCGACTACCATGTCGCCTTCACTTGGCTGGCCGACCTCGAAACCCTGCACATAAGCTGCGCCTTCGACCTCAAGGTTCCCGATCGCCGCCGCGCCGAAATCGCGGCTTTGATAGCCGCGATCAACGAACAGCTCTGGATGGGGCATTTCGACCTCTGGCCCAAGGAAGGGGTCGCCATGCATCGGCATGGCCTGGTGCTCGCCGGCGGCGCGCAGCCGTCGGGGCAGCAATGCGCCGCCCTTCTGGAAAATGCGCTGGCGGCCTGCGAACGCTATTATCAGGCGTTCCAATTCGTGCTCTGGACCGGCAAAAGCGCAAGGGAAGCCCTCGAATCCGCAACCTTCGAGACGAAAGGCGAGGCGTGAGCGCGCTGCCGACTGCCGAACTCGCAAATCTCTCGATAGTCTTCGTCGGCGCGGGAAAGATGGGCTCCGCTCTGCTCGCGGGCCTGGCCGCAGGAGCGGGCGGCGCAAAGGTGCTGGTTCTCGAGCCCTCGCCTTCGCCGGACGCGGAACGCATATGCCGTGAGAACGGCTTCGAGCTTCGCGCCTCCGCCTCGACGCAGGACGCGCCGGCGGACGTGCTGCTGCTCGCGGTGAAGCCGCAGGCGCTCGACGCGGCGGCGCCGGCGATTGCGCCGCTGGTCGGATCGAAAACTCTCCTGGTGTCCATTCTGGCGGGGAAGCGCATCGCAGATCTCGCCGTTCGTTTGCCGGCTGGCGCCTTCGTGCGCGCCATGCCCAACACGCCCGCTTCGATCGGACGCGGCGTTTCCGGCGCTTACGCGAGCGAGCAAACCAGCGCCGAACAACGCGCGATCGCCCAGACGCTGCTTTCCGCCGGCGGCGCGGTGGAGTGGGTCGACGACGAAAAGCTCATCGACGCGGTGACTGCGGTCTCGGGCTCCGGCCCCGCCTATGTGTTCTATCTCGCCGAATGTCTGGCCGCGGCGGGCGTCGCCGCTGGTCTCCCCGAGGAATTGTCCATGCGCCTCGCGCGCGCCACAGTCTCGGGGGCAGGGGAGCTGATGCGCCGCTCGGAGCAGACCGCGCCAGCGGTTCTGCGCGAGAACGTCACTTCTCCGGGAGGCACGACGGCGGCCGCTCTCGGCGTCCTGATGGCCGACGACGGCATGAGGCCTCTGCTGCAGCGCGCGGTCGAAGCCGCCCGCCGCCGCGCCGGAGAACTCTCCGGCTGAGGCGCATTTCCGCGCAAATCGAAAGGCTCTCGCCTTCGATTGGAAACTCGCGCAAGCTTCGGTCCCGTTTCGGCTACATCCCGGCCGCCGTCTGAAAGACTTGGCCGGACGCCGGCTCAGGCCTATTTAGCAGGGACAACAAACCCCGAGATGAGGCGCCCGCGGGCGCGAAATGCAGGAGATTGGTCATGACAACCGGCCCCGGGACATTTCCAGGCGCGCGCTATGACGCCGCCTCGGCGACAGCGCCGGCGGGAGGGACCCGCGAAGCCATCGTCGACGCCCTGCTGCGGTTGGCGGCGCGGCGTGATTTCGGCGCCACCACGATCACCGACATCGCCCGGGAGGCGGGCGTGTCGCTCGCCGATTTCCGTGACGCCTTCCCTTCGAAAGGCGCTGTGCTCGGCGCATTTTTGCGGCGGATCGATCGCAAGGTGCTCGAAAATCCTTCCCGTTCCTACGAGGACGAGCCGTCGCGGGAGCGGCTGTATCACGTCCTTTCGCATCGGCTCGACGCGCTCGAGCCCTATCGTGACGCGGTGCTGAATATCGCCGAATGGGCGGCCAAGGACCCGTTGTCCGCGACCGCGCTGAACCGGGAAATCGTAAACTCGATGAGGTTCATGCTTGAGGCCGCCGATATCGACAGCGAGGGGCCTGTCGGCGCGCTCAAGCTGCAGGGCTTGGCCCACGCCTGGAAAAAGGTGCTCGACGCCTGGCGCGAGGATCGGGCCGGCGAACACGCCCGCGCTCTGTCAGCGCTCGACCGCGAATTGAGCCGAGGTGAGAAATTCGTGGATCGCGCAGAAGATCTCGTGCGCATGACGGAGCCGTTTTTCTCGCTGGCGCAAAAACTCTTCGATGGCGCGCAACGGCGATCCGGCCGCCACTCGCATCATCATCATCACGAGGCCGAGGACGATTACGAACATCATCCGCACGCAAGCGCGTGACGCGTGGGCAATCCGTTCGATCTCGAGCGCGTCGAATGCAACTCGACGCGCTTGGAACAGGTTCCCAAAAAGTGCGAAGCGGCGGAAAGGAACATGCTCCGTCAATGAGATTTGAAGCGCGTTCGACTGCGTTTGAACCGAACGCGCCGACTGCCGACAAACTCGCGATATAGCCCCTTGCGCTTCGAGACGCCTGCTTTGCAGGCTCCTCGGCATGAGGGGCTTCTTTTTTTGTCAGCTGCCTTTAGGCTCATCTCGAGGAGCGTGCTTTGCTCGCGTCTCGCAGGACGAGGTCGCCTCAGAGGTTTGTCAGCAAACTGAGGGCGGTC
Organism: Methylocystis heyeri; assembly: GCF_004802635.2. Classification (NCBI taxonomy): domain Bacteria; kingdom Pseudomonadati; phylum Pseudomonadota; class Alphaproteobacteria; order Hyphomicrobiales; family Methylocystaceae; genus Methylocystis; species Methylocystis heyeri. The sequence continues at coordinate 1,309,531 of NZ_CP046052.1, read as the reverse complement.
CAGGTGGACTGGGTTGATTGCATCGCCGCGCGCAATGACGCGAGCCGACCAATCGGCGTCCTGCTTTTGTGACGAAGAGCTCGTGCGGGGTCCCTTGTCGCTCGCGCGATCCGGGGGAAATGCGCGTCAGCGCTTGAATGCCGGATGGCGCACGTCGTCGCCGATCTTCAGTTTGATCTCGCGGGCCACGCCGGCGTTGAGTTCAATGACGGCATAGGCGGGCTGGCCCGAAGGAATGATCTCTTCCGACATCGGCGTGGCGTTCTCGGCCACTCCGGTGACGCGCCCGCGCCGCGACACGAAAACCATGTCGAGCGGAATGTAGGTGTTCTTCATCCACATGGCGACCGGCTGCTCGACGTGGAATTCGAACAGCATTCCCTGGTCGCGGGGCATGGAGCGCCGCTCCATCAGCCCCTTCTCGCGTTGCTCCTCGGTGCGCGCGACTTCCACCTGAAATTGATGAGCGCCGGAGGAGGTGACGATTTCGAGCCGCTCGAGCGGCGCCTCGGCCGCGCAGGCCGCGGAAAGGCTCGCCGCGACCGCCGCCATGGCCAAAAAAGCCCGCAAAGGCGAGAGAAAGCTCATAGAAAGGGGCTCCGCTTTGCTCATGGACGATTATCCGGCTTACAAGAGGTCGCGGAACAGAAAGCGGGGCGACGCCAGCATCGCCGGGGGAGTTCCGAGGTCGCCGCCGCCCTTGGGAGAATGCGCTTTGCGAAGCGCTGCCGCAAGGGCGCCGCTGACGACCGGGAAAGGCGTTAGTGCGAGGCGGGACCCTTGTTGTCGAGCAGGCGAACCTCGGCAGCCATCAGGCCCTTGGGGCCATCGCCGTAGCGCACGAGGACGCTGTCGCCCGGCTTCAACTCCGCGAGACCGAAGCGTCTGACCGTCTCCATGTGAAGGAAGATGTCGGCCGTGCCTTCTCCGCGGGTGAGGAAACCAAAACCTTTGACGCGATTGAACCACTTTACGATCGCGATCTCGTAGCCGCCGACCGGAACGACTTGCGTGTGCGTGCGCCCGGCGGCCGATTGCGAGGGATGAACCGCAGTCGATTCGTCCATGGTGATGACACGGAAGACCTGCATGCCTTTCGAGCGGCGATGCGCTTCGCAAACCACGCGCGCGCCTTCCTGCGCGGCCTGGTGGCCGGAGCGGCGAAGAGTCGTCACATGCAGGAGGACATCGGCGGAGCCGTCGTCGGGCACAATGAAACCATAGCCTTTGGCTACGTCGAACCACTTGATCGAGCCGGCGATTTCGACAAGATCGAGTCCGGCTTCATCGCCTTCCGCAAGCGTGGCGGGCAAACCAAACTCATTTTGAAAATCGGATTTTACTCCCAACTGACCAACCCCCCTGCTGATCCAGCGCTGGCCGGCGCAGCTGAAAAGAGCGCCGCGTCCTGGCCGAATCGGCGATGCGCCGATGAATCACTCAAGTAACCATATCATTCGCCACGGTTACTCCAACCCGGATTTTTAACCTTTCGTTATTTGCTGTGGACGGCGTGGAGCGGTCCCGAACGCTTGTCGCACATCAAGACAATCGCGACTCGTTTCTTGGCGAATATCAAAGAAGCGCCAGCGGGCGCCCTGCCTCCGGAGCGATCCGCTCGACCGGGAGGCGCCTTTCGGATAATAGCTCCATAAAGCAGATCGGACATATGCGTTGCGCTCCGCCTCCGCCCCTCATAAGAGTGGAGACCGAGAAGCGCGGTCCGTTCGAGGAAGCGCCGGCGCGCTTTCGGCTCGCTCCCCGCTTTCGGCGCAAAGCGACGGGCGGCCAAAGAGGCCCAGCGGCCTCTCGCAAGGCGATCGGCGTCCTCGAGACGCCCAAAAGGAATCCTGCGAGCGATCGAAATCGCGTCGAAAAAAGAGTTGGAGCCGTTCCAGTCGCAAAAGCGGTCGAGAATGCGTTCCTGGAGCTTGGCCGAGAGGGCGCGCCGGGCGGTCTGAAGCAAATTTGGAGCCTATGATGACTGTTCCGACAAAGCTCGAGTCGCCGGTGGATATCGCGGGGCTGGCGAACGCGCGGGCGGACGAACGCTATGCGCTGCATTCCCAACATCTCAACGAAATGTGGGTGCGCGTCCTCAAAACCATCGGCTACGACGTCGGTTTCAACCGCGGCGTCGGCGCCTATCTCTACGATCGCACCGGGACCCGTTACCTCGATCTGTTGAGCGGCTGGGGCGTTTTCGCCGTGGGCCGCAACCACCCCGTCGTGCGCGACGCCCTGATCGGCGTCCTCAATGCGGAGCTGCCCAATCTCGTTCAGCTGGACGTTTCGGCGCTGGCCGGCGTGCTGGCGGAGCGGCTGCTGCGCTACACGCCGTGGCTGGATAAGGTCTTCTTCGCAAACTCCGGCACGGAATCGATCGAGGCGGCGATCAAATTCGCTCGCGCCGCGACGGGGCGGTCCGGCATTTTGCATTGCGCCCATTCCTTCCACGGCCTGACCTACGGCTCGCTGGCCATGAACGGCGACGCCATCTTCAAGACCGGCTTCGGGCCGATGCTTCCCGACGCACGAGAGGTTCCGTTCAACGATCTTCCGGCGCTCGAAGAAGCCTTGAAGAAGCGCGATGTCGCGGCCTTTTTCGTGGAGCCGATCCAGGGCAAGGGCGTGAACATCCCCGACGACGACTATCTGCGCGGCGTCGCGGATCTGTGCCGTAAATACGGGACTTTGTTCGTCGCCGACGAAATCCAGACCGGGATCGGCCGCACCGGCGCCTTCCTCGCGATCGACCATTACGGCGTCGAACCCGACATGGTGATCCTCGCCAAGGCGCTGTCCGGCGGCCATATTCCGGTGGGCGCCGTGCTTACGCGCAAATGGGTGTTCGACAAGGTCTTCGACCGCATGGATCGCGCGGTCGTGCACGGCTCGACCTTCTCCAAGAACGACATGGCCATGGCGGCGGGCATTGCGACGCTGGACGTCATCGAGCAGGAGAAGCTGGTCGAAAATTCCGCGAACCAGGGTCGCCGGCTGATCGAGTCGTTCAAATCCATGGCCAAGGATTTCGAGCTCGTCGCCGACGTGCGCGGAAAGGGGCTGATGATCGGAATCGAGTTCGGCCCGCCGCAGTCGTTCAAGCTGAAAGCCGCTTGGAACCTGCTCGAGACCGTGAATTCGGGCCTGTTCTGCCAGCTCATCAGCATTCCTTTGTTCCGCGACCACAAGGTGCTCACCCAGGTCGCCGGCCACGGCAATCACACGATCAAGCTGCTGCCTTCGTTGACACTCAGCGACGCCGACTGCGAATGGATCGAAACGTCCTTCGCCGCGGTGATCGCCGACGCGCATCGGGCGCCTTCTGCGGTGTGGTCTCTCGGCAAGACTCTGGCCGAGCACGCGATAAAGGCCCGCCTCGGCGCCTGAGGGGCCGGGTCGAGCGCATCGCGGGAAATTGTTTATGGGGCCGTTTTCCGCGCGGAGCTTCAGCCGCGCGGAAAGGGCCGGAGCATTGCGTTCTTCCGCCTGTCACAGGCTGGTGGACAGGAACGTATTAACGGATCATTTATTGCCATGTCGTCGCGTCGGCGCCTTCAGGCGTCCCAAAAAGACGCGATTTCCGCCCCTGGAGCGGGGATTCGCCCTGATTAAGTAAAGAAAGGGCACGCATATGCGTTTCAAATCAAAACTGCTTTGCGCCATTGCCGCGGCTGCGGCGATGGCCGCGGCCTTTGGGGCCGACGGCGCCCTGGCCGGTGGTCGCGGCGGCGGGGGAGGCGGCGGCGGCCATTTCGGCGGCGCTCATTTCGGCGGCGGACGCTTCGGAGGCGCCCATCGCGGGCTCGGCTATATCGGCAATGGTTCGGCCGGGGGCGCTGGCGGCCATTGGGTCGGCGGCAGCGACTATGGTCCTGGTCTCGGCGTGCATTGGGAGAGCGCCTATGGCCGCGGCCATGGCGGATTTGGCGGCGGTTGGGGCGATGGCTTCGACGGCCGCGCCGGCTGGCATGGCGGCGGCCGTCAAGCCTTCGACCACGGCCAATTCCACCACAGGGGCTACGGAGGCTTCGGCGATTACGGCGCGGCCTATTGGGGCGGATATTACGGCGGCGGCGGAGTCTATTACGCCGATGCGGGCTATTATGGCGATTACGGGCCCCCGGTTCCCGCGGCCTACACCGTGAACGCCTATGCGCCGAGCTATTACGCCGCGCCGGCTTATGCGCCGCCCTATCCCCCGCCGGGGCCGGTTTATGGCGCTCCGGTCAGAACGGTCTATGTGCCGGCCGAGCCCTATCGCTCCAATCCGCATATCATAAATCTTGCGACCACGGAGCGTGGCGCCGCGCGCAAGGATCGCATCCGCGTGCGGCACTGATCTAAGTGCAAAATGGCGGGCGATGATCGCCCGCCGGTCGGTTTCCTTGGATTGTTTTAAGCCTTGTTGTACCGCTTCCGACTGGTCAGTTCGGGTCATCGCGAGCGAAGCGAAGCGATCCAGAGCCGAGCCAGTCCTCCTGGATCGCCGCGGAGCTTACGCTCCTCGCGATGACGGCGCGAAGCCGCTTCATTCAGCCGGAAACCGTATTATTGCGTCAGGCGCGCGAGCTGAACCGCCTGGAAGAAAAGCTTCTGAATGCCAGCCGCAATATCCTGAGGCGTGCTGGCGTAGGTGTAGAAGCCCGGAGAAGCGCAGGCCTGCATGGCGGGCGATAGATTAGGCTGCGCGTTATTGGCCTTGTATTCCTGATAGTTGCCGAAGCTCTGTGGGTTGGCGAAAGGCGGGTAGGGGATTTGCAGCACCGCGACCGTGACGCCGCGGTTCTTCAGGACGTTGCAATAGGTCGAATCCAATGCGCGGATCGAAACCGTCACGCCCGGCGCCGTCGGGTAGGTGGTGTAGCCGGTCCACCCGCCAGATCTGGTGTACCACTGGCTGTCCTCCATTCCGTCGGAAACGAACATGACGAAGGGCTGGCGAGAAGCCTGAGACGAGCCGTCGCCGACGGTGACGATCTTTGCGCTGATGTCGTTGAAGATGTTTTCGATATGAGTGCCGCCCGCGCCCATGGGATAGACATCGGCGGGCGAATTGGAGGTCACCCGGTAATTGGGATTGAACGAGGAGGCGAAAACGCTCTCGTTGCCGACGTCGAGCAGCTTGCCGAAATCGGTCGATCCGGTGGCAGGGTTGTAATTGATCGCGGTCGCCACCGAATAGGCGTCGCCGGAAAGATCCGACGTCAGATCGACGAAAGTGTTGGCGTGCAGGATGAACGGATAGACCCCGACGCGATATTGATTGGGAAGAACCTGCGTCTTCTGGGCCTGGCCCATGAGCTCGGCCACGCCGGCGCCCACCGCATCGACGCGCAACTGTATGTTGTTGGCCCTCGCCAAAGTATAGCCCTGCGACCCCGGGAAATGACAGGCGAAGCGGCAGCCGGTGGGGTAGTTGGCGCGTTCGTCAGGGTTGACGGCGGCGAGCGCGACTTCTCCGGCGGGAGTGGAGGGAAGCCCCATCGAGCCAGAGACGTCGAGCAGCAGGTAGAAATCCATATATTTCGGCATCGTCACCGAAGCGGCGGCCGTGTTCTGCATGTTCATCGTCTTCATGCCTGCGATCTTGCCGAAATTGGTCGGCACGGAGGCGTTGTAGGACGCGGACGCCGAAATCGTGCGCCCATTGATCGAGACTGAAATCGTCGGGCCGGAGGTGAGGTTCGCGCCGTTTTTGCCCGCCTGCGCCAGGAAGGATTTGCTCCCCTGGGCCTGGCCGTCGAGTCTGGCCTGGCTGGCTGCGTTGGGGTTGGTTGCCGAGAGAGCGATCATGGTCGTCTCGGCGGCTTTGATGGCGGCCAGCGCCGCTGCGTCGGCGGCGGAATCGAGCCGCGTCTTCGCGCTTTGGGCGACGGCGTAATCGGCTGCGATTCCCGACGCCAGCAACACCGGGATGACGGCGAATCCCATGATCGTGGCGACGGAGCCGTTTTCGTCGGAAATCAATGAGGCGAGTTTGCTCGAAATTGCGGCGCGCATGATCAATATCCCGGGCAGGTGGTGACGAGGGAAACGCTGCCGGCGACCGGCGCGTATTTCAAATAGGCGGCGCCGAGCGTGTAGCGCGGCTGCATGAAGGCCGAACGCTTGATGGTGAGCGACGGCATGAAGCTCGCCGCGAAAAGCGGCGTGTAGTCGAAGGAGAGATCGACCGCGATCAGCGGCACGGGTCCGAAGGCGTCGCGGGGGAGGCTCGTCCGCGACGGCCCCTGGGTGTCGTCCACGGCGTCGAGAAGGCGGTTGCAGGGCCGAGATACGCCGAGACCGCCGCTGCTCCAGGCCACCTGGGCGTTGTAGGCGCAATTCGAAGAGCAGTTCGGATTGGTCTTGCCGAACACGATGCTGCTCATCGAAATCTGTATATCGTTGCTCCAGGCGACGCCCTTACGGGCCGCGTCCGCCAGAACCGTGGGGAACAGCACCATAGTCGCGTCCCGCGCAAAGGCGACGTCGAGATCGCTGATGGTTCCCGACTGGGATTGGGTCAGCATTTCGGCGATGGAATTGGCCGTGTTCTCCAGCTTGCGCGTCATTGTGACGTAGCGGTCGAGCTCGAAAAAGCCGAGCAGAACCACCAGCAGCAGGGGCAGGGCGACCGAGAATTCGACCGCCGCGAGTCCGGCGTTGCAGTCCTTGAATTTAGCGACGTAGCGCGACATGTCAGCACTCCGCAGTTCAGTTGGTCGGAAAGGGTTCGTTTTTGAATGTGGCGGTGGATTGCAGCAGTCGGGCCTTGCCGCCGTTGTAGGTCATCACGTCGGGAGAGAGATAACTGGTCGCGAACAGGGGCTGGGGATAGACGACCTGGATGGTCACATAGCTCGCGCCGATCCCGATGTTGTAGGAGTTCTTGGTGTTGTCCAGGGCCGGGGTCACGAGCCCCGTGCCCGAGGCGTTGACGAACTGCAGGTAAGGAGAGGCGACCCCCAGAGTGGTCGGCTCGGAAAACACCTGGATGTTCACGAAGACGTTGTTGCAGTTCATCGTCGCCGGGAGCTTCGGACACAGGATCTGATCGCGAAACTGCTGCGCCGTGAGCGACTGGCCGTTGGACTGCGTATTCTGCACCACGCCCGTCATGATGAGGCGCGCCGTCGATTGAACGGCGGAGTCCAAACGATATTGCGAGAAATTGCCGTAACCGATCTCGATTATGGCGATGAGCATGAAGAAGAGCGGCAATGCGATCATCGCGAATTCGACGATGGTCGAGCCGGATTTATCTCTCGAAAAACAGCGGATCGCAGTGAGGGCGCGGCGCGGCGCCCGATCGCGCTTTTGGGGATTTGTTAATTTTGCGTTCATGGTCGGCCTCGAAATCGGCGCCGAACTGTCCTGAAACGGCGCGTCTCAAGGCGAGAGATTGTTAGCGTTTCCTTAACGAATCCTTCCCTGGAAATTCTAAACTCCGAGCAAATTGCGAATAAATTTTCACGAATTAATATAAGGTTAATTTCTGCGGGCCCGCAAACCCGCCCGGGCGACCCCGTGGTTTATGGGCTCCTGCGCATGAGCAGGGCCGCCGACACGGATCTGAAGAGGTCGGCCTGGGGACAGGCGACGCGGCTGTAATTTTCTTGCGCGAGACCGCTGGCGACGAGAAGGCGGAGGTCGTATCGTCGAACATAGCGGGCGTGGCTGGCGGATGCCCGGAAAAATTTGGCGCAGACAATCAATACTTTATCCATATCAGCGTCTTATGCTGCGTTTGCCAGCCAAATTGCAAGCGTTCGTGAATAAGACGGGTTAGAATACGCGGCGCTTATGCCTCGGCCGGGTCGGAGGGACGGGCCATGAAGAAGGTTGCGCTTCGGTTGTTCGTCGCAGCGCAGGCTGCGAGCGGCGTTTGCCAGGCGCAGACAACCGACCTTTCATCGCGCGAGGGGCCGCCGCTGCCTCACAGCCAATGCGCACAGCAGTTCAGGGGCGACATGCAGCCGAGCCTCCTCGCGCTGCTTCGATCCCTTCCCGGAGGCGGGAAGGAATTATCCTCCGCCGTAACGGATCGTTTGGTTGGCGACCCTCTGCTCGCGGCGCAGATCCTGGTCCTGGCGGAGCGGGCCAGCCTTCGACAGAAGGCCGATATCGCCGTCGGCGTGATTCGAGCCCAGCTGAGTCTGCAGCGGGTCGATGTCGCGGGCGCACGTTCAGTCTATTGCGCGCTTCCGGCCGCCGATCCCGTCTTTTGGGCGATGCTCGACGCCCTCGAGGCGCAACAATGCACTCAGGCGGAAGAACAGGCCGAGCTTCATGACGCTGCAAAGACGCGCTGCGTCATCGCGCAGGAATGTCATTGCACGGGAAGAAGAGGCGGGGATCATGCCGGCGAAGAGGCCTCAGCCCGCTCCGTCAATTTCGGCCTCGGGAGCGGCGGCGGCTCTTCTCGAGGGAGCAATCGGCGCGGCCTGTTCATAAACATAAGTCCGAACTGACCGGCGCTTCGTCCAATAGAGCGCGTTCGCTTCAAACGCAGTCCAACGCGCTCCAGATCTCATTGGCGGAGCATGTTCTTTTCAAAAAACCGCTTCGCTTTTTTCGGGAACTTGCTCAAGCGCCTTCCAATTTTTTCTTATGTTCCCCGCGGCATTTTGTCGTTTGGCCAAACGGCAAAAATATCATGTAATTAACCGGCTTAATGGCGATGGGCGGGTAGCTTGAACGGCCGGGTGGGAGAAAGCGCCGGAACCGCCTGATCCCGTCGCCTAAGAGCGGTCCTGCGTCTATCGATTCTGGGCGAAACCTTGTTTCACCCCGACTGCGGTAGCATTCCGGAATTTTCATCACGTCATGTTGAGGCTGACGACTTGTCGGAAAAGCCGGCCCGATTGAACATCGCGACGCTCTCTCGGGCGGCGCTCTCGGGCGCAAATTCAGGCGACGATTCGATCGAATTTATTCTATTCTGCATCCTCGTCGGAGGGCTCGCCTGGGCGCCTTTCTGGCTTGGTTCAAACCGAGTCCTGCCCTGGGGCGTCAACGGAGTCCTCTTCCCCTTGTTGACGCTCGTTTACGAAGTCTCCCTGCTTGTGCGTGGGCGTCGCCACCCCTTCGCGCTGAAGCGGATCGGCGCGCCGGCGGCTGTGTTCCTTCTCGTGCTGGCCTGGATCTGCGTGCAGATGTCGACCGAGGCGGCGGGTCTGTTTCCATCGCTGACGCATCCGATTTGGGGCATGGCGGCGGAAACTCTCCGGATGCCGGTCGCAGCGAGCATTTCGGTCAATCGGGGGGCTACCGCCATCGCGCTCCTGCGTCTTCTTACTTTGGCCAGCCTTTTTTGGCTCGTCCTGCAGCTCTGCCGAAGCGCGCCGAGAGCCAACCTGCTATTGCAGGCGATCAGCCTTATCGTCGCCGTCTATTCGGCTGCCGGGCTCGCTCTCGCCGCCTGTTGTTCCGGCGCCATACCTCTCTTCGAGGCGCCCGCGAACAACGGCCTCGTCCGCTCGACCTTCGTCAATACGAACAACTTCGCCACCTATGCGGGGCTGGGCCTGCTAGTATCGGTTGCGCTCATCCTTCGTCTCTACCGCCATGAAGTTCATGCGGAAGCGGATTCCTTCTCCCATCGCCTGGCGGCGTTCATCGAGACGACCGGCCGGCGCGGCTGGTTTCCGCTTTGTTGCTGCCTGCTGATCCTGGTGGCGTTGCTCGGCAGCGTGTCGCGTGGCGGCATATGTGCAGCCATGCTCGGGCTTCTCGGCGTCTACAGCCTGTCGCTCTCACGCGGCGGCCGCGGCGGCGGCATAGGGATCGAGGCGGTCGCTTTCGTAACCATCGCCCTCGGCGCCGGCTTCGCTTTCTACGGCGATCTTTTCTTTGGCCGTATGGCTTATGCGGGCGTCGCAGATTCCGGCAGGCTCGCAGTGTTCCGGATCACCCTGAACTCGATTTTCGACGCGCCTCTGCTGGGTTTCGGCTACGGCACTTTCGCGGACGTCTTCCCGATGTATCGCGATCGCTCGATCAGCGCCCTGGAGCTGTGGGACAAGGCGCACAACAGCTATCTTGAAATGTTTCAAGGGCTTGGTTTTGTTTTCGGCTTGGCGCTGTTGGGCGTCGTCGGGGCGCTGGTCGCAAAATGCTTTGCCGGCGCCGTGACGCGCCGGCGTGACGCAACGGCGGCCATTGTCGCGGCTGCAGCCTCTCTGCTGGTCGGCTTCCATGCTGCAGTGGATTTCAGCCTGCAGATCGAGGCCGTGGCTCTGACCTATACGGCGCTTCTCGCCGCAGGAGTGGCGCAGTCGGAAAGTTCTCTTCACGACAGCGCTGATTGAACACATGTTCCGCAGCTCCTCATCAGGAAAGCTCAACGATGCTTGATCGGCTCGATACAGCCGAGAAATACCCCGGGACGAGCCCGACCGCCGGCGGGATCGATCTTCATTCCGTCATCGGCTTTCTTTGGCGGCGCTGGCGTTTGATCGCCGCGGGCACGGCGCTGGCGCTGCTCGTCGCCGCCTTCAATCTGGCTCGGGCGACGCCGCTCTATACCGCCACCGCCGTTTTGTTGATCGAGCCCAACAGGGAGCGGCCCTTCGGCAAGAGCGCGATTTTGCCGGACGATGCGCCGGAAGGTTCCATGCTCGAAAATGCGATAACGCTCATCAATTCCAGCGCGCTGCTGCGTCGAGTCGTCGCAAATGAAAATCTCGTCAGCGACCCGGAGTTCGGAGTCGCTCCCGCCGGCGCAGGCGGTTCGACCCTGCTCGCCGCAACTCGGAGCCTGTTCTCACGCTCGACGACGCGGGAGCCTCCTCCAAAGAAGAAAGTGGCCGAGGGTCGGATCTCGACGACGATCGAGGGGGCGTCCAAAGAAACGCTCGCGACCACGGAGAACATCAAGAGCCGCCTCGCAGTGAGCCGGCTTCCTGGCCAGGGGGCGGTGCTGAATATCTCCTTCGTCTCCGTCGACCCGGCCAAGGCCGCGCGCCTCGCCAACGCCGTGGCCGACGCCTATGTCGTCGACAAGCTGGACGCGCGTTTCGAGGCCGCGAAACGGGCGACCACATGGCTCAACGATCGCCTGGTCGAGCTGCGCAAGAACGTTCGCGACGCGGAGGGGGCTGTTGCGCGTTTTCGTGCGGAAAACAATCTGCCGAACGTCGCGCCCGGCATGACGCTGACCCAGGAGCAACTCGCCCAATTGAATGGCCGCCTCGTTGCGGTGCGGGCCGAAACCGCCGAGAAAAGAGCGCGGCTCGATCTCCTGCAGAAGGTCGAAGCCAATGGCGGCAACGTCAGCGCGCTTCCAGACGCCATGAACTCCGGAGTCATCGCGGATTTGCGCAGGCAGGAGAACGATCTGTCTCGCCAGGAGGCCGATCTTCTCGCCCGCTACAGTCCCGTTCATCCGGCGGTGGTGAATTTGCGGGCGCAGATTTCGGACATCCGCCGCGCCAGCGCCGCAGAACTCAAACGCCTCACCTCGGCGATCAGAAACGAGTACGAACTCGCCACGGCGCGTCAGGCGGCGGCCGAAAAAACCCTTCGAGAAGTGACCGGGCAGGCGGATCTCGATAATGAAAAGGCGATCACCCTGAGGGAGCTCGAACGGGACGCCGCCGTCAACAAGAGTCTTTTCGAAGACTTTTTGCAGCGGGCGCACATCGCTCAGGAGCAGTCGACTTTCGAGGTGCGGGATGCGCGCGTCATTACCGCGGCGCTCCCTCCGACGGCGCCTTCTTCGCCGAAGACAATGATCGTTTTCGCTACCGCGCTGGGGATAGGGCTCGTCGGCGGCGCGGCCGCGGCTTTTCTGGTCGAGATGCTGAACGCCGGCTTCACCACGCCGCGTCAGATCGAAGAGATGCTCGAACTTCCGCTGCTCGCGTCGATCAGCAAGATGGAGGAAAGCGAACTCGCAGTCGAGGGCGAGAAAGTCTCGATCCCGCGATACCTGCAGATCAAGCCGCTGTCGCGTTTCAGCGAAGCGATACACTCTCTGCGCAGCGCCATTCAAATGAGCGACGTCGACAACCCCCCGAAAGTCCTGCAGGCGACTTCCACCACGCCAGGAGAGGGCAAAACCACGATTTCGCTGGCGACCGGCGCTTCGGCCGCGCACTCGGGTCAGAAAGTGGTCATCGTCGACTGCGACCTGCGCCACCCCTCGATCGCCAAGTTCTTCGGTCTCGATCAAGCCGCGGGCCTCGTCGATTATCTGGCGGGGGAGGCCGAACTGGCGGCGGCGGTCCACTATGACGAAAAGCTGCGCTTATGGTTCATGCCCGCGGGCGCCAAGACGCAGAACCCGCATGATCTGCTCGCCTCGGAGCGCATGAGGGCGCTCGTCGCCACGCTTCGACGCGATTACGATCTCGTCATTATCGACTCGCCGCCGGCGGGGCTGGTGATAGATCCTCAAATCATTTCCAATCTGGTCGAAAAAATCATCTTCGTGGTCCGCTGGGGCGCGACCCCCCGCGAAATGGTGAGCCACTCGATCGGGCGTCTGTCCAACCGCAAGAAAATCGCGGGCGTCGTTTATAATCATGTGATCGACAAGCAGGCGCGAAAATACGGCAAATACCACTACAGCTACTATTATCAGGGACGCTACTACAAGGACTACTATACGGAATGACGCGTCTACGCGGATCGGCTTTTCTTACGAGCCTGCTCGTGATCGCGCTTTGCGCCTGTACGATTTCGGGCGCTGCGACCCTTTTGCGGTTTGGCGTCGAGGAGCTCATCGTCGATGGAGAAAACGCCGAGGCGCGCTTGCGTCCCTTCACGGGCAGCGCTTGGGTTGGTTATCTCGCCCGTCGCGATCTGCTCGCCGACTCGGTGGGCGAGGACGCCTCCGAGCGGCTCGCGGACATCTCCGGTCTTTTGAGCGGCGCGCCGCTATCCAGCGAAGCCTGGCTCGAACTCGCCCGGTTGCGTCGGGCCCAGGGGGCTCCGTTGTCGGAAACTATCGGCGCGCTGGCGATGTCGCATCTCACCGGCCCCAACGAGGGACCGCTGATGGGCCGCAGGGTCGGTCTCGCGCTGCCGCTGTGGTCGGCCCTGCCTCCCGATATACGACGTATGCTGATAAGCGATCTCATCGGCGGCGGCTGGGGTTACCTGGATCAACCCGGCCAGACGGCCTTGCCGGCGGTGTTGCGGCTGTCGCGTGAAGAATCGCGGGCCGAACTGCGGGCGGCGCTGTCGAGGGCCGGCGAGCCGGGAGCGGCGATCGTCAGGGCTCTCGACCTCGATGCCTCAGGTTCGAATTAAAGCGCATAATCGAGAAAGGCCGGCCGATGCAGAGCCCCGGGTCCAATTCAAATCTGGATGCTGCGACCGTCGCCAGCTTCGGCGACGAATGGTCCCGCTACGACCAGTCTGATTTGGGCGACGCAGAGCGCGCGCTGCTGTTCGAGCGTTATTTTCGTATTTTTCCGTGGAATAGCCTGCCGCCGATGGCGGAGGGCTTCGATATGGGCTGTGGGTCCGGCCGCTGGGCCGAACTGGTTTCGCCGCGCGTCGGGCTGCTCAACTGCATCGACCCCAGCAGCGAAGCCCTGGCGGTAGCGAGACGCAATCTCGCGGGAAGTGAGAATGTCAGATTCACGCAGGCGAGTGCAGACGCTGTTCCGATCGAGGAAAGCAGTCAGGATTTCGGCTATTCGCTTGGAGTTCTGCATCACATCCCTGATACGCAGGCCGCTATGGGCGCCTGCGTCAGGCTGCTGAAGCCGGGCGCGCCCTTTCTCGTCTATCTCTACTACCGGTTCGACAATCGGCCCGCCTGGTTCAGAGCGCTATGGCGCCTCAGCGAAATACTGAGGGGCTGCATCAGCGCGCTGCCGCCTCGGCTCAAGCATCTCGTCACCGATCTCATCGCTTTTGCGCTCTACTGGCCGCTTGCGCGAATGGCGCGGCTTGGAGAACTGCTCGGTTGGGATATGCGGCACTGGCCGCTTTACGGCTATCGGGGGCTCAGTTTCTACACCATGCGCACCGACGCCCGGGACCGGTTCGGCACGCCGCTCGAACAACGGTTCACCCGCGAGGAGATCGGCGGCATGATGCGGGCGGCGGGATTGAAGAACATCATCTTCTCCGACAGCGAACCATTCTGGTGCGCGGTAGGAGAGAAATGTTAGGCGGATGGTCGAGAGGTCGTGCTTTCGATCCTTGGGCGCGCCGGAATTCCCGGCTCTGGGAAAGGATGCGCATATCCTTTACGATGTGAAATATATGCTCCGTCCCGAAGAGGCGGGTCTTCGTCTTTGACTAGGCGGGATCAGGAGGAGATCGGCAGACCTGTGAGCATCCGCAAACACACCGGCTACAACCTGCTGGGATCCCTGCTGCCGATAGGCGTGTCGCTTCTGACGGTCCCCGTCTATATTCGCCTTGTCGGCGACGCCCGATACGGAGTTTTGGCGCTCGTCTGGTCGCTCCTCGGCTACTTCAGCGTGTTCAACTTCGGACTCGGCCGCGCGACCGCGCAGCGGCTCGCCGCGATCGGCGGTTCTTCGCCGGAGCGCGCAGCGTCGGTCTTCTGGACCGCAGTTGCGATGAATGGCGCGCTGGGCGCCATGGGCGGCCTTCTGCTCTGGCCGGTTTCGAACTATTTTTTGGGCCAGGGGATCAGCATGGACGCCGGCCTCAAGGCGGAGCTCGGGCCAGCTCTTCCCTGGCTGATGTTGTCGGTTCCCCTTATGACGCTTTCGGTCGTTTTCGGGGGCGCGCTTCAGGGGTATGAAAAATTTCTGGAATTGAACATAATTGCGGTTGCAACCGCCGTGCTGGCGCAGCTCTTGCCGCTGCTCGTCGCATGGAAGCACGGCCCGGATCTGACCTGGCTGCTGGCGTCGGTCATCCTCACAAGGCTGTTTTTATGCATCCTCCTCTTCTGGCGGTGCAGAATTCACGTGCTCGGCGATAGTGCGGCGGCGTTTTCGCGCGACGACGCAAAAAGTCTGTTCGTGTTCGGCGGCTGGGTGACGGTTACGTCGCTCGTCTCCCCGTTGCTGGTGGTTCTCGACCGCTTCGTCATCGGCTCCATGATGAGCGCGAGCGCCGTCACTTACTATGTAGTGCCGTTCCAGCTCGCGGAGCGAGCGACTCTCCTGCCGTCAGCCTTGACGCAGGCTCTGTTCCCGCGCTTCGCCGCCGACAGCATTGTCGAAAGCCGGCAACTGGCGACGTTGTCCACTCGCGCGCTGGCGGCGGTCACAACGCCCGCGATGATTTTCGCCCTTCTCGTGGTCGAACCGTTTTTCAGGCTGTGGATCGGCCCCGAATTCGCTTCGAACGCCTATGTGACGGCTCTCATCCTGCTGCTCGCATATTGGATAAACGGATTGGCCTATGTGCCTTATACGCAGCTTCAGGCCGCGGGTCGCCCGGACCTGACTGCGAAATGCCACCTGGTCGAACTCCTTCCATATTTGGCCGTGCTGTTTCTCGGGTTGCGCCTATGGGGCATTCCGGGAGCGGCAGTGGCCTTCGCCCTGCGCACCTTCGGAGATTGGGCGTTGCTGATGTGGTTCGCGGGAGCTTTGCCGAGCGGGGCCGCCATGCTCAGGATTCCCGCGGCGCTGCTTCTCGGCGCATTGTCCATCGCGGTTGGCCTGACTGTCGGCTCCGCGAGCTGGTGGGCCGCTTCCGTAACCTTGCTGACGGCGTCGCTGGCCTGGGCGTGGCGCAGCGCCCCGGCTCAGATCCACGACCTGGCCGCCGGCGCGGCCAAGAGACTGTTTATCGACCTTCGGTGGGCCGAGCGATGGGCGCAGTCGAAATGATCGATTTGTCCGCCATCGGGGCCGGCCCGCGCTCGCCGGTGCAGGATTTATGCGCATAGAAACACAAGCTGAGACCAATGCGTCGCGCTGGGCCAGCGAGGCCGACAAGCGAGGTCGACCCTTCGCCGCCGCCGACACGGTTCCCGGTCGTCGTGGCGACGAGGAGCTGCGCACAGGCGACATGAGAACTTCGATTTCGATCGCCATGGCGACCTACAACGGCGAGAAATTCCTCCGGGAGCAATTGGAAAGTCTCGCGCACCAAACGCGCCTTCCTCTGGAGCTGGTCGTCTGCGACGATTGCTCCAGCGACAAGACGGTGGAGATTTTACGCGAATTTGCGGCTTCCGCGCCTTTTCCGGTTCGATTGCATCGCAACGAGGCCAACCTCGGTTATTCCGATAATTTTTTTAAGGCGGCCGGGCTCTGTCGCGGCGAGTGGATCGCCTTTTGCGACCAGGACGATGTCTGGCTTCCCAACAAGCTGGCCCGTGTGAGCCAGGCCATTTCCGGGGTTCCTGGCGACGAATTGATGCTGGTGGCGCATACGTCCCTTATCGCCGATGAAAATCTGGAGCCGACCGGGCAGCGGGCCCCGAATTTCCGGCGCGACGTCCGTATGCCGCGCGCGGGAAGATTTGCCGCCTTCTGCATTGTCGGTTTTTCGCTCGTCTGCAGAGCGACCCTGGTGAGGGAGATCGACCCGGCTTCGAGGCCGGTCAGCTATTGGGGAGAGGGGCGGAGGCCTACCGGGCACGATGATTGGATCAGCGTATTGGCCAATGCGCTCGGAGATTCGATTTATATCAGCGAACCTCTCGCTATATGGCGCCGTCACCGCCAGTCCATGACGTCGCTGGACTTTATTTCCAGAACGGTGTGGGCGGAAGAAAACCTCAAGGGAAAGGTGAGGGCGTCGCTCGCGTCCGTTAAATCCGAACCCTACCGCTTGCTCGGAAAAGTCCTCTCGGCCAACGCCGGGGCCTTCGCGAAGCTTTCGGAAACGGTGAAAAGGGAAAAACTGAAGGCGCGCCTGGCGTCGGCGGCGTCGGGCAACGCCGCTCTAGCACAAAAACTCCTTCGAAGAGCCGAGATGTACGACTGCGCCACCCCGATCCAAAGGTTGAGGGCCTTAATGAGATTATTGGCATCGAATGCATATTCCGGCCCGAAATATTGTTCCCTGGGTCTTAAGTCTTTCGCGAAAGATTTGGCGTTCGCGCTCGGAGTGATCGGATAAAGCATCGGCGACGATCCGAGCACGCAAAGTTTCGAGGAGACGCTGGTTTAACAGGGGCGCCGAAATGCGGTTTGGGGCAGAACTCAGGAGCGGAAATGAGCTCGGTTAAACGGAGCGTTCTCGTCACCGGCGCGGACGGCTTCATCGGATCACATCTCGTCGAGGCGCTGGTTCGCGAGGGCTGGGACGTCAAAGCCTTTGTCTTTTACAATTCCTTTAATTCCTGGGGTTGGCTCGATCGATGCGCGTCGGACGTCGCAGGACAATTCGAGGTGGTCGCTGGGGATATTCGCGATCCCTATGGCGTGCGAAACGCTATGCGAGGACGCCAGGTCGTCATGCATCTCGCCGCATTGATAGCCATACCGTTCAGCTATCATTCGCCCGACGCCTATGTGGAAACGAACGTCAGGGGAACGCTCAACATACTTCAGGCCGCCCGCGATCTCGGCGTCGACAAGATCGTGTGCACGTCGACGTCCGAAGTTTACGGCACTGCGCGTCAGGTTCCGATCACCGAAGATCATCCGCTGAACGCGCAGTCGCCCTATGCGGCCACCAAGACCGCGGCAGACCAGCTCGCACTTTCTTTTCACCAGTCATTCGGTCTGCCCGTCGCAGTGCTGCGGCCGTTCAATACCTATGGACCTCGCCAATCGGCGCGCGCGGTCATTCCGACCATCATCGGCCAGATCGCCTCGGGTCAGCGCAGAATCAAGCTCGGCGCGCTCACGCCGACCCGCGATTTCACCTTTGTGACCGACACCGCCCGCGGCTTCATCGCGGCGGCGCGTTGCGCCGAGACAGTCGGCCGCGTGACGAATATCGGCAGCGGGTTCGAAATTTCGGTCGGCGAAACGGCCGCGCTCATCGCAAAGGTGATGGGCGCTGAGATCGAGATCGTTTGCGACGATGAGCGTCTGCGGCCCTCGGGGAGCGAGGTCGAACGTCTTTTCGCCGGCGTCGACCTCGCCAGGAGCCTGTTCGGCTGGAGCCCGGAGCACTCCGGGCGCCAGGGCTTCGTCGATGGATTGAGGAAAACCGCCGAGTGGTTCCGCGATCCTCAAAACCTCGCCGCCTATAAAACTGCCCGTTACAACATCTGAACGGCCTGAACCGAGGCTCGGAACTATCGTGAACGCCGGCAAAAAAACCGAGATACGCGATCTGGCGCGGACCTTCGTCGCCCGGCTGCTCGACATTGCGGGCGGAGGGAACGCGGCGGTCGCCCTGCATGAGCCCGAGTTCTCCGGCGCCGAGTGGGAGCTGGTGAAGGACTGTCTCGACAGCGGGTGGGTGTCATCCGTCGGCAAATATGTCGATCGCTTCGAAAGCGAAATCGCGCAGCGCTGCGGAGCCCGGCATGGGATAGCCGTCGTCAACGGCACGGCCGCTCTGCATGTGGCTCTGATCGTATCCGGCGTTCGACCGGGCGACGAGGTGATCGTTCCGGCGCTCACTTTTGTGGCGACCGCCAATGCAGCGGTTCATGCGGGCGCCGTTCCGCATTTCGCCGACAGCGCCGCGGACACGCTGGGTCTCGATCCGGCGGCGCTGCGCGACTACCTCACAAAAATCGCGGACCGCCGTTGCGGCTCTTGCATCAATGCCGAAACCGGCCGGCGCATCGCGGCGATCGTTCCGATGCATGCGTTCGGCCATCCCGTGGACATGGACGGACTACTGGCTCTTGGCGCGGACTTCGACCTTCCGGTGATCGAGGACGCGGCGGAGTCGCTCGGGAGTCTGTACAAAGGCGGGCCTTGCGGCGCGCTCGGGCGAATCGGGGCGCTTTCCTTCAACGGCAATAAAATAATCACCACGGGCGGGGGCGGCGCTATCGTCACCAATGATCCAGATCTCGCGCGGCAGGTCAAACATCTGACGACGACGGCCAAGACGCCGCACAGATGGGCGTTCAATCACGACCAGGTCGGTTATAACTATCGTCTCCCCAACATCAACGCGGCGCTCGGCTGCGCGCAGCTTGCGCGGCTCGAAGATCTGGTTGCGCGAAAGCGACGTCTCGCCGAGCGCTATTTCGTCGGTTTTGCGGATTGCGAGGGGCTCGCCGTGTTCCGGGAGCCGGCTTTCGCCACCAGCAATTATTGGCTGAACGCGGTGATGCTGGATGAAGACCGCGTATCCGAACGCGACACGCTTCTGGCGGCGGCCAATGACGCCGGACTGATGTGTCGTCCGGCCTGGACGCTGCTGCATCGTCTGCCGATGTATCGGAGCTGCCCGAGGGCGGCTCTTCCTGTCGCCGAGGCGATCGAGGCGCGCCTCATCAACATTCCCTCGAGCGCGAAGCTGGCGTCGTGAAGGAGTTGCGAGGGTGAATCCGCTAGCGCGTTTTGGATCTGCGACGACGGCGCCGGCCTTTGGCGGCGAGCTGCCGCTCGGCTGCGATCCGCTTCTCGCCGAGCCGAGTCCGCTGCCGGAGTCCTGTCTCGCCTTTTCTCACGGCCGCGCGGCGCTGCGCTGGCTTTGCGAGCGCAGCGGCCGGTTCGACTGCGCCGTGATCTCGGCCTACACCTGCCCAACGGTCCCGGCATTGCTGGAGAAAATCGGCCTGCGGCTGCGGCTCGTCGATGTCTTCTCGGCTGATTGGGAGCAGGCGGTGGGTTCGGAAAAAGGGCGGCTGCTCGTCGTCGCGCCGGCCTTTCTCGGTCATGAACCGGCTGTAGATGTTTCCCGTCTCGCTGCGGCGGTCGGCGAGAGCGGGCTTGTCGTGATCGACGCCGCGCAGACGGCCTTTGGTCATCTGTCATTCGAGACCGCTGAAAATACGGCCGTCATTTCCGGCCCTCGTAAATGCGCGAGTCTCGGGGACGGGGCGATACTTCGGATGCACAGAGTATCCGAGGAAGAACGCGCTCGCGTCAAACGCCTGCCCTGGGCGATCGAAGCGGTCGCAGCGAAGCTCGCCGCGCGTTCGCTGATGGCCTGTCGTTCTCCCGAGAACGAGCCTGACGCGCTGGCCTTTACGGCGCGAGCCGAAGCGGCGTGGCCCGATGCGCCGCACCGGGTGAGCGACTCCGGGCTCTGGCGGCTATCGTGGCTCGATCCCAAAGCGCATGCCGACGCCCGTTGGCGAAATTGGAAAGCCCTCGAACAAGCGCTCGGAGACCACGTCGAGATCTTGCGCCTCCCAGGTGGGACGCCCTTCAATCTGTCGATCCTCGTAGAAGACCGCGCCGCTGTTTTGGCCCGTCTGCACGCAGCGCGCGTGTTCGCCACGGCGCTTTGGCCCAACGCGCGGCGCCGGCATGACCTTCATCCTCGTGCGGAAGATCTCGCGCGTCGCCTCGTCGGCCTGCCTATTGATCAGCGCTATACCGAGGCGGATATGCTCGAACTGGCGAAAAGGGTGAGGCGATGCATGCGCCGATGACCCATGGGCGGTTCGACGCTCGCGAACTTCTCGGGGACGTCTATTTCCTCGAGGATTTCATCGCGATACACGCCAGACACGGTTTTGATTGCGCGATCGAGGAGGCTTTCGCCCATGGGGCCGCCGTCGTGCCGATTCCCGGCTCCGCCCATTTCGACTTGCAGACCTCCTGGGGGTTTGGCGGGCCGCTGGCGCTCGCCCCGTCGGCCTTGCAGACCGGCCTGGCTCTCTGGAAGGAGCGCCAGCGCGAAGCAGGCGCAGTTGCGGAGTTCCTGCGCCTGCACCCGCTGCTCAATCCGGCGTCGCTCGCAGATCATGTCGATATGCTCCATTTCAACCGATGGACCGTCATGGTCGATCTGGAGGAGGGGCGGGGGGCGCGGTGGAAATATTACTCGGACAGCACGCGCAATTGCGTGCGCAAGGCCTCGCGCCTTCTGGGCATCCGCCGTATCGGCGCCGAAGAAGCGCCCTTGTTCCGGGAGCTTTACGAGGCGGGTCTCGGCCGCAATCTCGCAGAGAAGAGCTATTATTTCGACGACGGCTTTTTCGACGCCTTGCTCGCGAGGCCCTGGGCGAAAGCCTGGCTGGCCTACGACGACGAGGGGCCGCTGGCGGTCGGGTGTTTTCTCCACTCCGGCGGCGAGATCTGCCATTACCATCTGGCGGGCGGCGCGGAGAGGGCGCGGAGGCTGAACGCGGCCTATCTCATACTTGAGACCGCTTTCGAGCACTTTTCCGGGCTCGGAGCAAAATTGATGTGTCTGGGCGGCGGACGCTCCACCGCGGCCGACGATGCGCTTTTGGCGTTCAAATCGAAGTTCTCGCCCCTGCGTGCGCCCTATTACGTCGCGGGAATCGTGCATGATCACGACGCCTATGAACGATTGGGCGGCGGTGGCAGTCGTTTCTTGTGTTCCGTTTCGCAAGGCGCAACGGGGACGGGAAGCGTGGATCTCAAAGCCCGGTTCGCCGAGAACAGGTCGCCTGATCGCAAGGACGCCTTAGTGCGAAAAGAAGTTTCCGTTTCCGGCGGCAAGCTCGACCGCGAGATTCTCATGCTCGGCGGCGGCGGCCATGCGCGGTCACTGATCGCCACCTTGAAAGCTCTGGGTCTTTCGCCCAGCGGCTGCGTGTGTCGTGCGATCTCGCCTTACATCCTGTCGGATTCGATCCCCTGGCTCGGGGACGACGAGATCTTATCGCAGGTGGATAAGGAAGCGCTCTACCTGCTCAACGCGATCGGATCGGTCGGCAATCTGACGCTGCGACGCATTATTTTCGAGCGTTTCGCCGCCAGCGGTTTCTCCTTTCTTTCTCTCGTCCATCCCACGGCGATTGTCGACGAGGACGTCGTGCTGGGCGAGGGCGTGCAGATAATGGCGGGCGCCATTATTCAGACCGGCGTGCGAATCGAGGCGAATTCCATCGTCAACACGGGCGCGATCGTCGATCACGATTGCCTCATCGGCGAGCATGTTCATATTGCGCCCGGGGTTAGCCTTTCGGGCGGAGTGACGATAGGCCACAGCGTTCACATCGGAACAGGAGCGATCGTCATTCAGAACGTGAGGATCGGAGACGGCGCGCTTGTCGCGGCGGGAGCGGTCGTGACCGCGGATGTTCCGCGAGGCCGGAAAGTCGGCGGCGTTCCGGCGCGCCCGCTCAAAGCCCGGCCGGCCAACATCGACAGCGACGATCGTCGTGTTTTCGAAGCCGTACAAGTCTCGAGGTCGGGGCAGGAGCTTCCTGCCGCGCCTCCCGCTTCAGCTCAAAGTCCATCGGGGGTCACGGAATGACAAGGACGGTCGTGGTCGCGGAGGCCGGCGTCAATCACAATGGTTCGGTCGAAATGGCGCATCGGCTCATCGACGTCGCCAAGGAAAGCGGCGCCGACGTGGTCAAGTTCCAAACCTTTTCAACCGAGCTGGTGTTGCGCTCCGATACGCCGCTTGTCGCTTATCAGCGCAAGACGGGCGCCGAGACCATGTTCGACCTCGTGAAGGGGCTGGAGCTCGGCAAGGAGGATTTCGCTGCGCTCAAACGGCATTGCGATACGATCGGCATCGAGTTTCTTTCGACAGCTTTCGACCTCCCCAGTCTCGATTATCTCGTCGGCGAACTCGGCATGCGTCGCATCAAGATACCCTCCGGCGAGGCGGTCAACGTTCCTCTTCTCCGCCGCGCCGGGGCGAAGGGGCTGCCGATCATATTGTCGACCGGCATGTGCACGCTGGAGGAGATCGGCTTCGCGCTCGACACTTTGCGCGCCGCGAGGCCCAAAGAAGAGGTCGACTTCACCGTGCTTCATTGCACCACGGCCTATCCCACGCCGGTCGATGAAATCCATCTGCGCTCGATGACCACGATCCGCGACCGCTTTGGACTGCCGACCGGCCTCTCCGATCACAGCGAAGGGTTCCTTGCCGCCGCCGCCGCCGCAGCGATGGGCGCCGTCATGATCGAGAAGCATTTCACTTTGGATCGGGACCTTCCCGGCCCCGATCATCGCGCTTCCGTCGATCCGGCGGGGTTGAAGACGCTCATCGATGCGGTTCGCTCGGTGGAGGCCATGCTCGGCAGCGGCGAGAAAGGCCTTCGCGCCATCGAACGCGACACGATCCGCGCCGTGCGCCGGTCCCTGGTCGCCGCACGGGACATTTCGGCCGGCGAGACAATAAGGGAAGACGATCTCGTGGCGCTGAGGCCCGAGGATGGCATACCGGCGCGCGATGTAGATCTTGTCGTCGGGGTTGCGGCCTGGGCCGATTTCAAGCGCGGCGAGGTGTTGAAATGGCCCGCTCGATAGGCGTCGCCACGACGGCCAGATCCGATTACGGCGTTCTTTTGCCTTTGCTGCGGGTTTTGCGGGAGCATCCCGGCGTGCGGCTGCAAATCTACGCGGGAGGAACCCATTTTTCCGCCATCAACGGCTTTTCCATCGGCGAGGTCGAAGAAGAATTCGGCGAATGCACGATCCGCGTGCCCTGCGAGATAAAGGGCGACGGTCCCGCCGACCTCGCGGAGGCCATGGCCGAGGTGCTGGCGGGCTATGGGCGGGCTTTCAGCGCCGATCGGCCGGATATTCTCGTCGTGTTGGGCGACCGCTACGACATGATTCCCGTCGTTCTCGCTGCGCTGCCGTTCAATATCCCCGTGGCGCATCTCTCCGGAGGGGAGGTGACCGAGGGCGTCATAGACGACGCGATACGTCACGCCGTCACCAAGCTCTCCCATCTGCATTTTCCGACCGCGCAAAGCTATGGCCGGCGGATCATGCAACTGGGAGAAGAAGAATGGCGAATTCACGTGGTCGGCGAGCCGGGGCTCGATCTGTTCCGAACCATGGAGCTGCTGCCGAAGGACGAGGTCTATGGCGAATTGGGGCTCGATCCGGGACGGCCTCTCAGCCTGTTCACCTATCACCCCGAGACCATCGGCTATGAAGATGCGGCCGCCAATATCGCGGAAATTCTCGCAGCCGCCGATCTCATGTCCCAAACGCAGATCCTCTTCACCCATCCGAACTCCGACACGGGATCGCTTCACATTCTGGAAGCCATCCGCGCTTATGTGAAGAAGCGCGGAGACTGTCTCGTCGTGCCCTCGCTCGGCAAGCGGCGCTATTTCCAGTTTCTCGGACATTGCGATTGCCTCGTCGGCAATTCGTCGTCGGGGATCATCGAGGCGGCGACCTTTCGCCTTCCCGTCGTCAATATCGGAACGCGACAGGCCGGCAGAATCGAGCCCCGCAACGTCGTAACGACGCCGACCCGGCGCGACGCCATAGCCGAGGCCTGGGGGACTGCGTTGTCGAGCCAATTCCGCGCCGCCCTGGACGGAATGGAGAATCCCTATGGAGACGGGCTTTCGTCGGCCCGCATCGCCGACATCCTAGTAGCGGCGCCCTTGTCGCGAGAACTCATCAGGAAGAAGTTTATCGACCGCGCAGAGGCGATTCCGGTCGAGAACAGGATGCTCAACGGATCGATCTTCGAAGGCGGCGACCCATGACCTTGATTTGCACCATACTCGCGCGGGGCGGCTCGAAAGGGGTGCCCGGAAAGAACATTCGCCCGCTGGCCGGCAAGCCGCTGATCGCGTGGTCGATCGAACAAGCGAAAGCGACCGGTCTTTTTGCGCTGATCGCGGTCAGCAGCGACGACGCCGATATCCTCGCCGCAGGGCAGGCGGCGGGCGCCGATCTTCTGGTAAAGCGCCCGGCGGAAATGGCGACGGACGACGCCTCGAAGCTGCCGGCGATCCGCCACTGCGCGCTCGAGGCGGAAGCGGCTCTTGGACGGGAGGCCGACATCGTGGTCGACTTGCAGCCGACCAGCCCGCTTAGACTGCCGGAGGATATCGCCGCCGCCGTGGCATTGCGCGCCGAGACTGGCGCACAAAGCGTCATCACCGGGCAGGTTGCGAAATGTTCGCCTTATTTCAGCCTGGTCGAGGAGGCTCCCGACGGCGTGGCGAGTCTGTCCAAAACGCTCGACCGCCCGATCGTCCGGCGCCAGGACGCGCCGCGCTGCTATGACATGAACGGCTCGATCTACGTCTGGACGCGCGCCGCGCTGGTCGATGAGCCCTCCGTCTTCTATCCGACGACCCGGCTTCTCGTCATGCCCGAGGAGCGGTCTGTCGACATAGACACCCAACTGGACTTCCTGTTTGCAGATTTCCTGATGCGGCGGCGGCTCGGAGCCGCCGGCGACGCTATGGTTTCCCAACAATGAAGACAGACCTCGACGACATCGTCATCGGCGAACAGGCGACTGTTCTCGACGCTATTCAGGCCATCGACAGGGGCGCTGTAAATCTCGCCCTGGTCGTGGGGCCGGAACGCCGCCTTATTGCAACCGTGACAGACGGCGACACGCGCCGCGGTATTTTGCGCGGCGTCGGTCTCGACGCTCCTGTGAGCGAGGTCATGAGGCGGAATCCGCTGGCTGTCGAGGAGAATGACAGCAGAACCGCGGCGCTGAGGTTGATGCGCGAGCACAAAATCTCCCAGGTTCCGGTGGTCGACGCCGAAGGCCGCGTCCTCGGTCTGGAATTGATCGGGGAGATGATCGAGCCTTCCTCCAACGAAAGGTGGGTCGTGCTGATGGCGGGCGGCCGCGGCGACCGCCTGCGGCCGCTGACCGACTCGATTCCCAAGCCCATGCTGCCCATCGGGGGCCGGCCCTTGCTGGAATCGATAATCCGCAACCTTTCGGCGCAGGGCTTCCGCAAATTCTATATCTCCGTAAACTACAAGCGGGAGATCATCCAAAGCTATTTCCGTGACGGCCGGGATTTCGACGTCGAGATCCAATATCTCGTGGAAAACGAGAAGCTGGGCACGGCGGGCAGTCTGGCGCTACTGCCTTCGAGGCCGACGAAGCCCTTCATCGTCATGAACGCGGACCTGATGACATTGGTGCATTTCCAAAGCCTCCTGCGCTTTCATGAGGATCATGTCGCCGACGCCACCGTTTGCGTGCGCGAACATGTAACGCAGTCGCCTTTCGGAGTCGTCAGGTTCGAGGGAGTGAGGCTGGTGGGAATAGACGAGAAGCCGAAATACAGCCACATGATCAACGCCGGGATCTACGTGCTGGCGCCGGAGGCGCTGGACTATGTCAAAGCAGGCGAGGCTTGCGACATGCCGACTGTCTGCGAGGCCATGATCGTGAAAGGAAGCAAGGTTTGCGTGTTTCCGATCCGAGAAAGCTGGGTCGATATCGGCAATAAGGACGATATGGAGAAAGCAAGAAGAGAGTTCGGCGGATTGTTTCCGGAAATGCTTTAGGCTGCAGGCAAAATCGTTTGGTTGGTGGGAGGGGACGCGATGACCTCGGCTCTTGTTTTGTGTCGGACGCCGTCGCAGGCCAATCTCGTCGATCGCGTGCTCCGCCATGAGCGTGTCGACAGCTTCGATCTGCTCTATTTTACGCATCAGGCCTCGCCGGAGGACAGGCGCTATTTCTCGTTGCTCGCGCAGCGCGCCCGGCAGGCGAAATTCATCCATGTGCCGCCGTCGCGCCGGGATATCCTCAATCACATCCGGTTTCGCGTCCATGCCGGGGCGTTCATGTGCGATCTGCGTCGCGACATCGTCGTTCTCGCCAGCATAGATTGCTATGTCTTCAACGCCATCGCAAAGCGTCAGGCGGGCGCGCAACTCGTCACTTTCGACGACGGCCTCGCCAATATCGTCGCGTCGGGCGCATATCGCCGCGCTGGATACGAAGGACGCGAAGAAGCCTATCGCCGGCTGTTCGGCGCGTCCAGGCTCGACGAACTCCGGAACCGCATCGCGCGACATTACACGATCTTCCCCAATTTTGAGAACATCGTCCCCCGCGACAGGCTGCGGCCGATAGACCCGCTGCCCGATGGAGCGCTTCCACAGGTTCAGGGGCCGGTGTTTTTTATCGGTCAACCGTTTCACGAGTTTCTGACGCCCGAACGGATCGCGCGGCTGAGCGCCTTTCTGCGCAAACGGCAGATAGACTTTTACGTCCGGCACCCCAGGGAGCGCCAGTCTTTGGACATAGGCGCCCGCGAATTCGACAAGCAGGGTCTCATCGCCGAGGACGCGATTTTGCAGAGCTGCGGCGACGCCCGGCCCGAGATCATCGGCTTGACCAGCACGGTGCTGTTTTCGCTTCCGCCGCAACGGGCGACCAAGACGATGCTCGTGTTCAGAGACGGCGAATCGTCCCGGGAGGCGGAGGAGGCCGAGGCGATCGGGCGCGCGGTAGGCTGCTCGATTTGCGTGACGCCATAGAATGTCCGGAGCGTTCAAATCCCGGAGCGGCGCCCGATGACCGCAGCTGCGCCTGAAATCTCGGTCGTCATCCCGCTCTATAACAAGCGGGCCTACATCCGGCGCGCCGTGGACAGCGTCCTGGCGCAGTGCTTCCGCGACATTGAATTGATCGTGGTGGACGACGGCTCGACCGATGGCGGCCATGAGCAGCTGGCGGATATGGCCGATATGCGGCTGAGACTGATCCGGCAGGCCAACGCCGGCGTGAGCGCTGCGCGCAACCGCGGTGTGGAGGAAGCGAGAGCCGCATGGGTCGCATTTCTCGACGCCGACGACATGTGGCTTTCGGGGCACCTCGACGAATTGGCCGAGATCATAAAGCGTCATCCTGAATGCGGCCTGATCTCCAGCGGAAATTGGGAGCTTCCCCATGGCGCGACCCGCATTTGCGTTCCGCAGCGGGCCCCGAACATTCGGCTCTGCGATTATTTTATCGAGGCGAGCCGCCGCGTCGGCGTCATCAATTCCTCCAGCGCCGCAGTCAATCGCTCGGCGATGCGACGCTGCGGGGGCTTCAGCCGCTTCCGGGCTGGCGAAGATCTGGAGTTCTGGGCCAAACTCGCGCTTGATTATCCGGTGGCCCTTTCGGACCGGATAACCTCGATTTACTTTCGGGGAACCGGCGGCGTCATGGAGCAGATGGAGCGGACCCGGAAGCCGCCCGATCGACCCGTCGGGATCGAACATATTTCCCCTTCGGTCAGCCTGCTGATCCGCGCGCTGAAGGAGGGCGATTACAAAGCCCGGAAGGAAAGCATCGAGACCTATGTGAACTCCAGGCTTCTCGCCGTTGTGAAGGGCGCGCTGCTCGAGCGCGACGTCGCGAGGGCGCGAGCGGTCGCGGGGCTCGCCATGGGCAGGATTGCGGTCGGCTTCCAGATGTTGCAGGCGCTCTTGCATTTGCCCGACGCCATGGTCTCTCTGGCCATCGACATATATGCCGCCGGCCGCAGTCTCCTCGCGTCTTCCCGGCGCCGGCCGCGCGCAGCGCAAAGCCAGCAGCGATAAGGGAGACGGGATTGCTCAAGGTGGCGCAGATTCTATACTCCGGCATGGGGGGGCATGGCAGCGTCGCCTTTTCGCTCCTGGGCGCGGATCAGAACCGCGAATGGCGGCCGTTTCTCGGATTTCTGGGCATCGAACCGTTGTCGGGGGCCTATGCCGAACAGTGCAGGACGCGCGGCATATCCCATCGGTATTTTCCGGTCGTCGCCGGAAAATCCTGGCGGGCCTGGGGAGCGATCTTCGCCTGGCTGAGCGATATCGGCCCCGAGGCGATCATCCTGCACAGCATCACGGCGCTGCTTCCTTGTCTGATATATTCGCGCAGTCGAAACGCGCCTTTGATCGTCGTCGAGCATCAGTCCAACGCCTTGAAGAGCCGCAGCGAGTGGGCGTTCAGCTTTCTCGCCATGCTGCTGGCCGATCGGATCGTGACGCTAACGCCGGACTACGACCGGGAACTGAGAAGATGGCTGGGTCCATTCTTCCGGCCTGAAAAGGTCCGCATCATTCCAAACGGCGTCGACGTTTCGAGATTCTCCCCTGGGAATGGCTCCGACAGACGCACGGGTTCGATCAGGCTGGGCATGGCGGCACGGTTCACCGAGATCAGGCGGCAGGATGCGCTGATCGATATGCTGTCGGAACTTCGACGGCGCGAGCCCGGCGTTGACTGGCGCCTCAGTCTCGCCGGCGACGGCGTGACCCGGGAAGCCTTGGAGCGGAGAGCGCAAGGCTTGGGCCTTGGCGCCTGCGTCAATTTTCCGGGCCAGTTGAACGAAGAAGAGATGATCGCGTGGTACAGCGCGCTCGACATCTACCTTCATGCTTCGGAAGGCGAGACGCTGAGCACTTCGCTGCTGCAGGCGATGGCGAGCGGCCTTCCCATCATAGCGTCGGACGCGCCGGGCATCGGAAATCTTGTCGCCGGCGAGACAGACTGCGGGGTTCTGGTCCAGGGGCAAAGCCCGCAAGGGTTCGCCGCCGCAGTAATCGGTCTGGTCGAACGGCCGGAGGCCGTGGTTCGCCTCGGCGCAAACGGACGCCGGCTCGCCGAAGAGTTTTATAGCCACCGCCAAATGTTTTCGAAATACAAGTGTGTTATTGAAAACAAGGCCTCAGGCTCCGAAGCCGGAGACGACAGGCCGGTTTCATCGGATGGAGCGTAAATGCAAGCCCATCGCAGCGACTGGAAACAACGAGACGGCTTGCTCCAAATCGGTGGCGCGCGATATCTCCCAGCTCCGCAATGACCCGCACCTGTAGAATCGTCCATCTGATCCCGAGGGACGGCGTCGGCGGCGTCGAGACCGCAGCCAAATCGATCGGCTCATTGCAGGACGGCGCGTTGCGCTTCGAAGTGGATTATCTTTTCAAAAGCGAGAGCGCCAGCAAGTTTCAAAACGCGCTCGATCCGGTGGTCATGATTTCGCAGGCTGTGCGGCGTTCTCGCGAAGAGGTCGACATTCTGATCGTCTCCCTATGGCGAGCCTATTTCGTTGGAGCGGTGTTCAAACTGCTGCGGCCTCGGTCGAAGCTGGTCGTGTTTCTCCATTCTTCGAAGCATGTCCACTGGCTCGATGTGCTGTGCACGCGCTGGGCCGCGTCCCTGGCGGACGAGGCCTGGGCGGATTGCCAGGCGACCCTGACCGGGCGACTGACGCGCCCTCCATTGAAAGTCCGGATCATTTCGTTTCTGACCCGGCGCTTCGACGCGCCGCCGCCTCGCGCGGTCGAACCTACTTTTATATTCTGGGGCCGTCTCGCACCCGGAAAAGGACTTGAAAGGGCGGTGCGCATATTCGCCTCGATCCGGGAAAAGCGCCGCTCGGCGCGCTTCGTGATAATCGGCCCCGACAGGGGCTCGGAGGCGTCTCTCAAAACTCTCGTCGCGTCCCTGGGGCTGAAGGATGCGGTCGTTTTCCGGGGAGCCGCGACGCATGACGAGATCGCCGGCCTTGCGCGCAACGCTTCTTTCTATCTCCAGACCAGCGAGCAGGAAGGGATGGCGATGTCCGTCGTCGAGGCGATGCAGCTGGGGCTTGCGCCCATAGTGACGCCAGTCGGCGAAATCGGTTCCTACTGCCGCGAGGGCTATAATTCCGTAATTGTCGACTCCGACCGCGACGCCGTCGCGACGGTTCTCGAACTCCTGGATTCCGACGGCCGATATCAGAGGCTGCGCGCCAACGCCGTCGCAACGTGGGAGGGACGGCGGCTCTACCGCGATTCCGTGCTCGATGCGTGCAGGGATCTGCTCGACGACCACGCCAGATCTGTCAAAGAGCTCTGCTGATGTGCGGGCTGGCCGGGTTCATTGCGGCGCGTCCGCCGGCGGATATGAAGACCGTCATATCGGCGATGGCGGATTCCGTTCGGCATCGCGGGCCGGACGACGAGGGCGCCTTTGCGGACGCCGAAGCGGGAGTAGCGTTGGGGTTCCGCCGCCTCGCGATCGTCGATCTGTCCGCCGCCGGGCGCCAGCCCATGCACTCCGCCTGCGGCCGTTACGTGCTGGTCTTCAACGGCGAGGTTTACAATCACCGCGAGTTGCGCGCTGTGCTGGAGCAAGAAGGCTGCAGGCCCCCATGGCGCGGCCATTCGGACACCGAAACATTGCTGGCGGGATTCGCCGAATGGGGCGTGGTCCCTACGCTGGAGCGGGCGGTGGGAATGTTCGCCTTCGCTTTATGGGATCGGATCGAACGCCGCCTCACGCTCGGGCGGGATCGTTTCGGCGAGAAGCCGCTCTATTACGGCTGGGTCGGCCAAGGCGCCAAACGCGCATTCGCGTTTGGCTCGGAGCTGAAAGCCTTGCGCGCCTATCCGGGCTTCGCCAACCCGGTGAGCCGGGATGCTTTGGGCCTTTATCTGCAATATTCCGTCGTGCCCGCGCCTTACTCGATTTACGAGGGCGTCTTCAAGCTGGCGCCCGCCAGTCTGCTTACCCTCCGGGCGGAGGATTTGCCGGATCAGCGGCTTCAGATCGAGCCATATTGGAACGCGGCGCAGACGGCGAGGCAGGGTCTGGCGAACCCGTTCCGGGACGAGAACGAGGCGCTCTCACTGCTGGAGGCGGCCCTGCACGAAGCGGTCGGCCTGCAGTCCGTGGCCGACGCGCCCTTGGGGGCCTTCCTGTCGGGCGGCGTCGATTCCTCCATGATCGTCGCTTTGATGCAGGCGCAATCCGCCCGACCCGTGCAGACTTTCACCGTGGGATTCGACGAAGCGGGTTTTGACGAATCGCCCCACGCTCTGGCGGTGGCGCGCCATTTGGGCTCCGATCATCATGAGCTGCGCCTCGGCGCGGCGGACGCGCGGGCGGTGATTCCCCTTCTTCCCCGATTGTACGACGAGCCATTCGCCGACAGCTCGCAAATCCCGACCTATCTGATCTGCAAGGCGGCGTCGCGGCGCGTCACCGTCGCGCTCTCGGGCGACGCCGGAGACGAGCATTTCGGCGGCTATAATCGCTACATCTGGGCGAGGCGGGTGTTCGGGTTGCTCGGCCGGACGCCCCCTGCGCTGCGCCGGCGCCTGGCTTCCGCCATTTGCGCCACGCCATCATGGATCTGGAGCGCGCTCGGCAGTGCGTCCGGCGGCGTGGGGGGCGTGGCGCGCCTTGAAGAGAAGGCGCACAAATTGGCCAGCCGGCTTCAAAACGTCGACAGTCTGGACGACTTCTATCGCAGTCTGGTGAAGGAATGGCCGGATGGGCGCCTGCTGGCGCTCGGCGCCGGCTTTCTGCCTACGCAGCTCGACGACGCGGGTTTGACGGCGGGCGTGACCGAACCAGAGCATAGAATGATGCTGTGGGACAGCCTGACCTACCTGCCCGACGACATCCTGACCAAGGTGGATCGCGCGGCGATGGGGGTGAGCCTCGAAACCCGGGCTCCGTTTCTCGATCACCGGGTCGTCGAACTCGCCTGGCGCTTGCCGCTGCACATGAAAATTCGCGACGGCCAAGGAAAGTGGGCGCTGCGTCAGCTGTTGTATAAATATGTGCCGCGCGAGTTGATCGAACGCCCGAAGGCGGGGTTTTCCATTCCGCTGGGCCAGTGGCTTCGCGGCCCGCTGCGCGATTGGGCGGAGGACCTCCTGGAAGAAAGCCGGCTGGATCGGGAAGGGTATCTCGACGCGAAACCTATTCGCGAGGCCTGGGGGCGACATCTCGGCGGCCGCCGCGACTGTACGGGTCGGTTGTGGAGCGTGCTGATGTTTCAGGCCTGGCTCGAGGCGAACTCGTAAGATGTGGCCATATTGGGCGATGTTCGCGTTCCCGTCTTTGGCGGCGTTGGCTGCGAGCGGCGCCGACGGCGTCCCCGCGTTCAGACCGCGCCCGGCGTCGACCTATTTTGCGTGGTCTCTGGTCTGGCTGGCGTGGACGCTGCTGATCGGCTACCGTTTTCAAGTCGGCGGAGACTGGCAGAATTACGCAAGGTTCCTCGGCGAAGTCAGAGGCGTCGAATTCTGGGACGTCTTTCAGCTCATCGATCCCTCTTATTACGCGCTGAACTGGATCAGCCTGCACATGGGCTGGGACATCTACGGCGTCAACCTGATCGGCGCGGCCATCTTCGCTTTCGGCTTGGTGGTGTTCTGCCAGAACCAGCCTTGGCCCTGGCTGGCGCTGGCGGTCTCGGTGCCGTATCTCGTGATCGTCGTCGGGATGGGTTACAGCCGCCAGGGCATCGCCTTGGGGCTCGAGATGCTGGGCCTCGTAGCGCTAGCCCGAAAATCGACTTTCAAATTCGTCCTGTGCGTAGCGTTCGCGGCCACCTTTCACCGCTCGGCGATATTGCTCATTCCGGTCGCCGCCCTGGCGGGTTCGAGCAACCGATTGTTGACCATGGCGTGGGTCGGCGCGACCGCGGTGGTTCTTTACTATCTTCTGCTCGAGAAAAGCGCGGACAACCTTGTTTCCACCTATGTCGGGGGCGCCGTGCAATCGGAGGGAGCGGCCGTGCGATTGCTGATGAACGCGTTGCCGGGAGCCGCCTTTTTGAGATGGCGCGCCAGATTCTCCTTTTCGGCCGCGGAGGAGTCGCTCTGGAAATGGTTTTCGATCATCGCGCTGGCGCAGTTTGGCGGCTTCCTGATCATGCCCTCGGCCTCCACCGCGCTGGATCGCATGGCGCTCTACATGCTGCCTCTTCAGATCGTGGTATTTGCGCGTTTGCCTTACGTGTTCGGCGCGCACGAACTCCCTGGACGCGGCCGATATGGCGTTGTCGCCTCTCATGACCCGACCCGACCCTTGCCCGCAAGCAAGGATGCGGCTGCGCTGACGGCTGCCACGCTCTTCTATTACGGACTTGTAATGGCGGTTTGGCTCAACTTTGCATCGAATGTCTACGCCTGGGTGCCGTATAACTTCTATCCGTTGGTGCTCGCATT
The DNA here is from genome assembly GCF_004802635.2 of Methylocystis heyeri. Taxonomy (NCBI): domain Bacteria; kingdom Pseudomonadati; phylum Pseudomonadota; class Alphaproteobacteria; order Hyphomicrobiales; family Methylocystaceae; genus Methylocystis; species Methylocystis heyeri. The sequence goes on along the minus strand of NZ_CP046052.1, from coordinate 1,275,908 downwards.
TTGAAAGTCCTCCTGTTCGCCAACACCGACTGGTATCTCTTCAACTTCCGGCGAACACTCGCCGCCGCGCTGAAGGATCGCGGCCACGACGTGACGCTGGTCTCCCCGCCGGGGCTTTATGGCGAAAAGCTGGAGGCGCTGGGTTTTCGGTGGATACCCGCCCCGATGGACCGCAGAAGCCTGAACCCGTTGCGTGAACTCGCGCTGCTCGGCTGGCTATTCAGGCTGTTGCGTCGCGAGCGGCCCGACGTGGTGCATGGCTTCACCATCAAATGCGTCGTTTACGGCGCTCTGGTCGGCCGTTTGGCCGGCGCGGCTCGCATCAACGCCGTAGCTGGGATGGGCTATGTGTTCATCAGCAATTCCCTGAAGGCGCGGATATTGCGGCCCTGGGTGCGCGGTCTGATGCGCCTTGCTCTCGGCGGGGGGCAGGCCAGACTGATATTGCAGAATCCCGACGACGTGACGCTCTTCGAGCGCGCGCGCCTCGTTTCCGTAGATAAGATCCGCCTCATCCGCGGATCGGGAGTGGACTGCGCCAGATTTATTCCGGGCGACGACGAAGAAGTCGCCGAGAACCGCCCATTGCGCGTCCTGCTCGCCGCCCGGCTGTTGTGGGACAAAGGCCTCGCCGAGTTCGTCGACGCAGCGCGTCTTCTGAAGGCGGAGGGCAGGGATATTCGCTTTACCTTGGCCGGCGCTCCGGACCCGGGCAATCCTGCCGCGGCGCCCGAAGCGACCATCGCTGCGTGGCAGGCGGAAGGGCTCGTAGACTGGCTCGGCCACGTCGATGACATGCCGGCTCTTCTGCTCGCCGCCGATATCGTGGCGCTGCCGAGTTATCGTGAAGGACTGCCCAAGACATTGATCGAAGCCGCGGCCTGCGCAAAGCCGTTGATTGCAACCGACGCGCCCGGTTGCCGCGAGGTGGTGACGCATGGCGTGAACGGCCTGCTTGTGCCGATACGCAACGCACAGGCCCTGGCGGAGGCGATCGCCCGCCTGCAGGACGACCCCGGACTGGCGCGAAGGCTGGGTCTTGCCGCGCGAGCGAAAGCTCTGGCCGAATTCGACGAGAAAATCGTCATCGCGCAGACACTGGCCGTTTACCATGAGATGCGATCGCAAGCGTAGCGCCGCGTCAGCGCCTTTGAGTCCCGATCTTCACGACGATTCGAAAATACGAGTTTTCTCGCGACCGGGCGTTTTGTCTAGGTCGATAATATTGTTGAGTTTTGCGGCTTTTAGTCGCGTGGATGGCCAACTCGAAATTCTCTAAACGAGGAGAGTGCAGACTAGGGCCTGTTGAGAATCAGGATTCCCATTTTGGTGGAAGGATGATTCAAGCTCCGAAAGGAGTTTGCAATGCCCCGATTCTGTCTGACGGACGGCCAATGGTCGAAGCTGGAGCCCTTTTGTCTTGGCAAGCCCTCCGATCCCGGCCGGACCGGGAGCGATGGGCGATTGTTTTTAGAGGCGATCTTGTGGATTGCGCGCACGGGCAGCCCCTGGCGCGATCTGCCTCCCGCCTTCGGCAAGTGGAACACCGTGTTCAAACGCTTTCGCGATTGGGTGAAGGCCGATGTGTTCAAGCGGATGTTTGACGCCGTGTCGGACGATCCAGACATGGAATACGCCATGATCGACGCCACCATCGTCAAGGTCCACCGCCATGGACAGGGCGCAAAAGGGGGACTCAGGGCCAGGCCATAGGCAAATCCAAAGGCGGCTGGACCACCAAAATCCTCGCGCTCACCGACGCGCTCGGCAATTTGGTCCGCTTCGTTCTGCTGCCGGGGCAACGCTTCGACACGGTCGGCGTCGCGCCTTTGATCGAGGGCGTCGAATTTGGCGCGCTGCTCGCCGACAAGGCCTTCGACAGCGACTGGATCGTCGCCGAACTGAACGAGCGCGGCGCGCAAATCGTCATCTCCCAACATCCAAGACGAAACGCGCCTCTCGCCATCGACATCGAGCTTTACAAAGCCCGTCACCTCATCGAAAACTTCTTCGGCAAACTCAAGGAGTTCAAGCGGATCGCCCTGCGCGCCGACAAAACCGATCAAAGCTTCACAGCCATGATCCGCCTCGCCGCCGCGCTCATCAATTCGCGATGAATCTCAACAAGCCCTAGGGGACATGTGCAATGGGCTTAGACTTCCCCGCATCGAGATTGACCGCGCCCCCTAGGCTTTCATCTTTCGATTTATCATGGGTGGTGGCCGCTCCGTTTATCGCGCTCGCGTTGCGTGATCCAGGCCTGCTCGATACCGGCAATTTCCCCAATGAATTAGCGCCGGGCTACCAATATGCGCTCGTCACTATCGTCTGCGCTCTGGTGGCCTTCCGGCTGTTCCGCGTAAGCGACGGGGTGAGCCATTTCTTTTCCGTTCACGATGTCCTCGCGGTTTGCGCCGCGGTCGCGACGACGGCGACTTCAAGCGGAATCATTCTCTTCATCTTCACCCGCCTGGAGGGCATTCCCCGCTCCATGCCGCTGATCTATGCGCTGGTCCTCGGCTCGGGCATGATTTTCAGCCGGACGCTCGCAAGGGTCCTTTATAACGAAGCGTGGTCGGAAGCGGATAAGATCGCCGAGGAGATCTGGCCGCAGCATATGCGCCACGTCATCCTGATCGGCGTCGATCGTTTCGCGGCCACTGCAATCAAGCTGCTGGATCTTCAGCAGCCGCGCACCACGCGAGTTGTGGGGGCGCTGGACGTCCGCGAGGCCTTCCACGGAAGAACGATCGCCGGCGTGAAAATCATCGGCCATGTCGACGAGATCGCAGAGGTCTTCGACGAATACGCCGTGCACGGCGTCGAAATCGACGAAATCTGGCTTGCCGACGGCGCAACGAGCCTGTCGCACGCGGGCGTTGAACGGATGAGAGACTGGTGCGCCGGACGAGGCCTCAAATTCGCGCGGGTTTCGGAAGCGCTCAACCTTGCGGTGCGGCCGAATTATTCGAAACCCCGCGCCAATCGGACAGGCGCAGTCGTTCCTGGAGAGTATTTCAAGACGAAACGCCTCATCGACCTCGCCGGCGCCTCGACCTTGCTGATCTTACTTCTGCCGCTGGCGCTCTTGACGGCCTGCCTCGTTCTCTTCGACGTCGGCGCTCCGGTCTTCTTCTGGCAGCAGCGCATAGGTCAGAACGGACGCAAATTCCTTTTGTATAAATTCCGCACCTATCGCGCGCCTTTCGACAAGTCCGGAGCCAGGATTCCAGGCGACCTCCGCCTGTCGCGGCTCGGACGCGCCGTTCGCGCCGCTCGACTGGATGAAATTCCGCAACTTCTGAATGTGCTTGTGGGAGACATGTCGCTGATTGGTCCGCGTCCGCTCCTTTCGGCGGATCAGCCGGGCGATCCTCGCCCGCGCCTTTCGGTGAAGCCCGGCATTACCGGATGGGCGCAGATCAACGGCGGGACTTTCATTACGCCCGCGCAAAAGGATGCGCTCGACGTCTGGTACATCCGACACGCCTCTCTGCGGCTCGATACGAAGATCGCCGTCAGCACCCTGCTGTTTACGTTGGTGGGAGAAAAAATAAACCATACCGCCCTGGAAGAGGCCATGAGCTGGTCGGAGAGCAATACCGGCTTGCCCGCCATGTCGCTGGAGCACGATCCGACTTCGGCGGAAGTAGACACGCTGGAAAGACGGTCGGCGTGAGGGCGTTGCGCGGCGGCTTGGTCTCAAATCCAGGTGATCTTCGCCCGTGCAGGGAGGGCGCCAGCCGATTATCAGATGGTCCGGAGTGGTTCTCGTTTTTTGTGGGTGGGGTTCGTCGAAGCTCAACCAGGCGCGAAAAAGCCGAAGGAAGTGATGTTCGACGATCAAGCCGGCTGTAAATGACGTGCGCCGCCGCTGTTACGGAACGATCAGAAAGGGCTGCCCCTTCTTGACCGTATAGACGATGAGATATTTGAGCGTTGAGGTCGCCTCCGGGTTGCGGAAGATTATGTGCCGAGAGTCGGCCTTGTCCTGATAGCTCTCGCCTGCGGTAAAGCGCTGAAGCTCTTCGCCTGCATATTGAGACTCCGCCACACCCTCCAGAATGTAATTATGCGCGACCGAAGGGTGATGATGAACCGGCAGTCCCACTCCCGGCGGATAGGTCGTCAAAACCATCCGGAACTCTTCGCCGTCGGCATTGATATGATTCTGGAGCGTTGTGCGGATAATGCCGTGCTGCGACACCGTGGTGTTAACCGCCGCCTTGATTTGCGCCCGGAGCGGGGCGCCGGAAAATATGCAGGCGGCGCCGGCCATGGCGCCGAGAAACAGGCGCTTTTTTATGTCCGCCTCGATTTTCACGGCCGCAATTTCTCCCGCGTGCGAAAAGTTGAACTGCGACATTTCCCTTTTTCCTTCGTGGGGCGCGGTAACAGCCCGCTTTTCAGCTCAGCGGGCAGTTGAACATCCACTGGACGCCGAAAGCATCGACCAGCATGCCGAAATCGGAGCCCCAATACTGGCGCGCCAGCGGGACAGTGACGGTCCCGCCTTCCGACATGCGTTCAAACAGCGTCCGCAAGCAGGCAAGATCATTCATTTCCACCATCAGCGCCGAGCCTTTCATCGGTTCGGCGTCGTCATTGTCCGAGGCGAAGAACAGCACGCCCGGCCCATCGAAGCGTGCATGCAGGATTTTGCCGCGCATGCTTTCTGTCCGCACAGGCATGCCGTTCTGGCCCCAGCGCAGCAGGATCTGCGCCTTGCCGAGGCCGCAGCGCTCATAAAAGCGGAGGGCTTCCTCGCAACGAGCGGAGAAGAACAAGGAGGGAGATAGTCGCATGGCTCGGCTCCGGCCCCCGGGCTTCGTTGCGGGGCGTCAGCCCTTGGCGACGGACGCAACAAGTTCCGCATTGGTCATCGCCGCGCCGTCCAGTGTCCAGGCGCCGTCAGCGGCATGTACGGCGTTGGCCCAGATGTGGCTCTTCGGCAGTCTGCCACCCGACAGTTCGTGGACGATCTGCACCGCCTCGGCGAAGAATGCTTTTTGAATTTCGCGGTCCGCCAGGGCAAAGGACGGAACCTTCCATTCGATCCAGGCGCCTTCCACCGGTTCGCCGCCGGCGAAGGTCAGCCCCTTCGGCGCCAGATGAACATGGGCGGTTACGTTCGGCGTCATCGTCTTGTTGCCGGCAAGGCCGTGAGATTTGAGGAAGGCATGGGTGATCCGGGCAATCGCCGTTTTCTCGGCGCCATGGGGCAGGACGCCTTCCGTCAGCGTGAGGGTCAGGGGCATGAAAACTCCTTTGCGTCAATTTGGATCCGAGGCCCGCAGGCCGTCGAGGGCGTTGTGCCTTGCTTTGGCCAGCAGAAAAAGCGAGTAGTTCTGCGGGATACTCTTGAGGAAAGCTGATGTTTCCATGCACAATCTCGATACGGCATGGCTTCGCACGCTGGTCGCCGTCGCCGACTGCGGCAGCTTCGCCAAGGCTGCACAGGCGGTAAATCGCTCCGAATCCGCCGTCAGCCTGCATATCGGCAACCTCGAAAGGGAGACTGGCGCCAGCCTGTTTCGCCGGGAAGGACGCCGCATGGTCCTCACCGACGAAGGGCTGATCCTGCTCGACTACGCCCGGAAGGCGCTCGATCTTCTTGATGGCGTTCTGAGGCAATTCGGCCAGAACCCGGATCACGACACGGTGCGGATCGGCATGTCGCAGGACTTCGCCGACACCTGGCTGCCCGCGGCGCTCGCCAGCCTCGCCCGCAAGCATCCGCGCATTCGCCTGCACACAACTACCGGCCGTTCGCCCGATTTGGTGAGCAGTCTTGGCGCCGGCGCCATCGATCTCGCCATGATCTACGGAGAAACAAAGGAAGTTCCGTGTCTTTGGTCTGGATCCTTGTCCATGGTTTGGATCGGAGCGCAGGATTTCACCCTGAGCCACCCGCTGCCTTTGGCCGTTTTCGATCCGCCCTGCGCTTTCCGCGGCGCCGCCATGGATGCGCTTGAAGCTGCGGCCATGCCATGGACCGTTGATTTCGCGAGCCCAACGCTTGCGAGCCTTTGGGGCGCCGTGGGCTCGGGTCTTGGCGTGACCGTTCGCACGCCGCTGGGGATTCCGCCTGGACTTAGGATCATGACGGAAGCGGATGGATTTCCGCGCCTGCCCAGCGTTTGCCTTGGCCTCTATGCCGCGGGGGGCCTTGCGGTTTCGCCAGCCGCCTCGGCAGTGGCCGACATCATGACGGGCGTGGCCGGCCAAAGCCTTCTCGCCGCGATTTGAATGCAAGCATCCTAACGGAATCCGCCGGCGTGAGGCGCGCCCGGCGCGATTCGAAGGTGCGACCTCTGCCTTCGCAAGAGAAAGCCCCGGTTATGGATGTAACCGCGGGGCATTCTTGCGTTACTTGAGCGGCGGCCCTGCGAGCGCATCAAAGCCTCTTTGTCGGGCGGCAGGGGCGTCCTCAGAGGTAGCTCAGCCATTGCCAATCCTTCCGGCGCCGCTTGAGATCGGCGAACCAGCGGCACGGAGGGTAGAGCGCGGCGACGACGAGCGCCCATGCCACATAGGCGCCGCCGAGGCCGGCGCCGAATTCAGGCGGGGGCTCGCCGATGTTCAGATATTTGGCGATGTCGGCGAAAGAGTAGCCTTGCGCGAGCGCGAGAGCCATGGCTGCGGCGAGGCCGATGTAAATGTGCAGCACATAGAAGAACAAGGGCGTTCGTCCGAATGTGGCCAGCGCCCCGCCGGCTCGGCCGGGTAGCCGCTCCAGCGCCGGCAGGGCCAGCGCCGCGCAACCGAGCGTGATCAGAAGATAGAGCAGCGAGGGCGGGTATTTGGTGACGTTGAGGAAAGATAGAAGGGTGAACATCGGTTCGTGCTGAAAGGTCCAGCTCGCCGGATCGCCGTAAAAATTGCCGCTACGCAAGAGAACGAAGGCGGCGAGCGACGCCAGCCCGGCGCCGCAGAGGACACGGTCTCGCCGCCGGATGGGCTGATGAAACAGGGGTCCAATCCCGTAGCCGAGCGCTACGACGCCGATCCATGGCAGCGCCGGATAGAGCACGGACCCTGAAGCGCCAAGCGGCAAAGGTCCCGGCTCATGCAACATGCGCCACCATGGCCCCCACGCGCCGAGCGCCTCGGCGTGGATTCCGTCGAGAAGATTATGCCCGAGGACGATCGCGGCGCCGACGGCGAAGACTATCCGCGCCGGCAGCCGGGAAAGGGCCGAGAGCGCCAGCAACCCGCAGCCGATGGCATAGAGCGTGCCCAGCTCCACCCGTCCGCTTCCCGGCGCCCATGCGGGACTAATGACGAAGACGTCGAGGAAGATCAGCCACAAGCCGCGCGACGCGAGGAAGAAAGACAGCCGGCGCGGATCGCCGAGCCGCGCGCCGTGGAGATAGGCGCCGACGCCGGCGAGCAGCGCAAAGGTCGGCGCGCAGAAATGTGTGACGAAGCGGGTGAAGAAAAGGAACCGATAAGTATGGGTCAGGTCGGTGGGTCTGAAGCGTAAGGCGTCGGCGTCGAAAAAATCGCGCATATGGTCCAGCGCCATCAGGACCATGACCAGGCCCCGCAACCGGTCGATCCCCGGGAGGCGGTTGTCGTTGCTGCCGACGTCGCTCATTTGAAGATTTTCCGCATTGCGGTGATCTCAGCATTCGGGCGGAATTTGCGCGGTCAAACGCATGACGGTCAAACGCGAGCTATGCCGCAGTCGCTCTTATATCGCCCTATCGCATTGCATATCGCAACAGGCTCGGCGGCGGAACGCGCCTGCGTAGGCGTCAACGCCCGGGGCCGGAAAAAATCGCATGGAGCGACGGAGGAGGGCGCGGCAAAGTTTTCAGGATATCGATGCTTGCGTAAGGAAGGCGGCCCATGGAGGATAGGGCGCTCCTTCGCCGGAACTGACCGGCCTGAAGCCGACGCGGAGCGGAGGACCGCTTTGCCCTACTGCAGGCAGGCCGTATCCGAACACCTCCCTCGTCGCCTTGGCGCATTGAAGCGTGAACACCGTGCCGGAGCGGGAAGCGCCGCCACTGGGAATTACCTGACTCGCATCCCTTACGAGCCGGGAGGAGGGGCTGTTACCGTGTGGTCAAATGTTTCAAGGGCGGCGTCGGTCTGATTTCCCGGCGCTCGTCTAGCGCGATCGACATCGGGGCTTCGGTAGCTGTCCTCGGAAATTTCGGCGAGGCGCGAGGATTGGACGCGGCCTTCGGCCAAACCGTAGAAATTCTGAAAGCTCATGATGAGCGGCCGCCATTTGTCGGGATCTATCCTGTTCTCGAACCCATCCATCAGGATTTGCGGCGCGACATGCACGCGCTGGACACGGAGCTCGAAGGCGAGCAGAGCGCCCTTCCACGGGCTATCCTCGCCAAGACCGTGCTTGGCGGCGAAAACGGCCTCCATGTGAATCGGGCATTCGAGCGCACGAGGCGGAGCGACGGTGCATGACGGGACGGGCGTGAGGCCGGCCGCCTCGAACTTCTTGGCTTCATGGCGGTAGCCCTTGGCGAGCTTGCTTTCCGGCGCCGGGTCTGAGCCTGTCAGTCGCGCCAGTCGATCGACAGCTCCGACCTGATTGACCGAAGGCAGGTTCAACACGCACTCGCCGGTGCGGATCAGGTTCTCCGTGGTCTTCGAGGCGGCGGAGAGCCCGAGCATGCACCGCCAGCCGAGCCACCAGGCCGATGAGATCGGCGCGAGGTTGGCTGTGTCGTCCTGGTTTTGCGTGCTGACGAGAATGACCGGCGCGCCAAAATAGAGAATGGCCGGTTCGATTGAGCGATGTTCGGCTGGCATGGGGTGGACCTTTCAGCAGGTGGATCGACCCACGCCTATTCGCCGCTTGCGGAACCAGCACTCCGGTTCTTGCCTTCAATTCGCGCCGGAATTTGAAAGCAAGGAGTGGAGCGCGCGCATCGCAGGAATCCTTCAACGTGCGCAGCAGGACAAATCGAGGGAAAGCTATGACGAACGCCGCCGCCTCATCGACCGAATGCGATCCACGCTGGAAAAGCGTCCTCTCTCGCGACGCCTCGGAAGACGGAAACTTTGTGTACGCGGTCAAAACCACCGGCGTGTATTGTCGCCCGTCCTGTCCCTCCCGCGACGCAAAGCCCGAGAACATTCGCTTTTTCGCGACGTCGGCCGACGCCGAGGCCGCCGGCTTTCGGGCTTGCAAGCGGTGTCATCCCAAAGGCCTGTCTACGGACGAGGCCAATGCGCAGATCGTGGCCAAGGCCTGCCGGCTGATCGAGAAGGCGCAAGAGCCGCCGAAACTGGCCAAGCTCGCCGCCTCGGTCGGCATGAGCCCGTATTATTTTCATCGCCAATTCAAGGCGATTACTGGACTGACGCCGCGCGCCTACGGAGCCGCGCATCGCGCCGGGAAGGTGAGAGCTGCGTTGGCCGAGGATCGCATCTCGGTGACCGACGCGATCTATGGCGCCGGCTTTTCATCCAGCAGTCGCTTTTATGAGAACTCAAACGCGGTTCTCGGCATGACGCCGACCACTTTCAAGCAGGGCGGGAAGAGTGTCAGAATCCGCTTCGCCATAGGTCAAAGCTCGCTCGGAGCCATTCTCGTGGCGCGCAGCGACAAGGGGATTTGCTCCATAACGCTGGGCGACGATCCCGAGGCCCTGGCGCGCGATATCCAGGACCGTTTTCCCATGGCCGAACTCATTGGCGGCGACCCCGAGTTCGAACAATTGGTCGCCAGTGTCGTCGGCCTGGTCGAAGCGCCCCAGATTGGTCTCGATCTGCCGCTCGATGTGCGCGGCACGGCGTTCCAGCAGCGAGTCTGGCAAGCCCTCCGCCAAATTCCCGCAGGGCAGACCGCGAGCTACGCCGAGATTGCGGCCCGGCTGGGCGAGCCGACCGCGGTGCGGGCCGTCGCCGGGGCCTGCGCGGCAAACAAGATCGCGGTGGCGATACCCTGCCATCGCATCATTTGCTCCGACGGCTCGATCTCCGGCTACCGGTGGGGCGTCGAACGCAAACGAGCCCTCCTGAAAAGGGAATCGGACGCATGAACTCGCGTTCCCGTTCTGCGCCGCTTCGTCAGTTCGGAAACTGATCGACGAGGAACAATCTCAAAATTCTCGAATACCCGCGGTTGATCATGTCGGGCGACAAGGTGCGAGTGCTTTTTCCAATCGGTGCGATTTGGATTTTTGGCGCGCCCGGCACGATTCGAACGTGCGACCTCTGCCTTCGGAGGGCAGCGCTCTATCCAGCTGAGCTACGGGCGCTGAAGAGTCGTGATTCCGTATATCTCAAGCGCGCGTCTTCCGCAACGCGCTCCGGGCTGTTTCCGATCGAAGCCTCGGCCGCGGCCTTTGGAACAGGAGTCTCGCCCCCATTTCTTCTGCTCGCGTGACGGGCGCCCGCGCCTTTGCTACAAGCGCTTATGCAATCAGGGCCCAATTCTACCCGCCGCGGCGGTTCAAAAATCGAGGAAGAGCGGCTGCCGGAGGACGGAGCGCGCGCTGGCGCGGCGTCATCCGGCGTTTCCACCGCCGTCGTTTCGGAAGACGAAGCCGGAATGCGGCTCGACCGCTGGTTCAAAAGGCGTTTCCCGGCGCTGTCCCTGACCCATCTCGCCAAGATCTGCCGAAAGGGCGAGGTCAGGGTCGAGGGCAAGAGGGTCGAAACCTCGACGCGGCTGGAGCAGGGCCAGACCGTGCGGATACCGCCCTTGAGGCTGGAAGAGCAGCCGGCCCCAGCGATTCGGCGCGCGAGCCCCGAGGACGCGGAAGCCATCGCGCGCATGACCCTGTTCGAGGACAAGGACGTTCTCGTCCTCAACAAGCCCTTTGGTCTCGCGGTGCAGGGCGGCTCCGGCACAAAGCATCACATCGACGGCATGCTTGAGGCGCTCGCCAAGGGCGATCAGCGGCCGGTTCTGGTCCATCGTCTCGACCGCGACACCTGCGGCGTCCTGCTCATCGCCAAGAATCGGCGCATGGCGGCGGATCTCGGGGAAATCTTCCGCTCCCGCCAGGCCCAAAAAATCTATTGGTCCGTGGTCGAGGGCGTGCCCAAGCCGGCGCAAGGGCGCATTTCGCTTTATCTCGCCAAGGGCGCGGGAATGGGCGACGAGAGGGTTCCGCGTAAGCCGGGGGCCGGCTCGACCCGGGATCTCGAGAAAATGCGCGTCGCCCGCCACGGCGAGGCCGACGCCCAGCATTCCCTGACCTATTACGCCATTGTCGACAAAGCGGCCCCGCGCTGCGCCTGGCTTTCGATGAAGCCCCTGACCGGACGCACTCATCAGTTGCGCGCCCACGCCGAAGCCATCGGCCATCCCATATTCGGCGATCCGAAATATGGCCATCGCCCGGAAGACGAGGTGCGCCGCCGCGACCCCCTGCGAGCCATGCCGGAGGCTCTGGACAAAAAGCTTCACCTGCTGGCGCGCCGGCTCGTTCTTCCTCACCCCAAAGGGGGCCTGATCGACGTGACCGCACCCCTGCCGCCCCATATGAAGGCGACATGGGAATTCTTCGGCTTCGACGAGCGGCAATACGACCCGATCGAGGACGCGCCCGAGGAATGACCCCGCGCCCCGATCGGGCGGGCGTCTGAGGAAGGAAAAGGCATGAGCGACAAAGACGACGGCTTCGGTTCCGCGTTTTTTGTCGGCGAGCAGGAGCGCAATCCGCTGCGCGGCTCCCGGCAGCCCGGCGAGAAGCCCTTGCCCCGGCGATTCTATAAAGTGGCCGTCGCCGCCCCGGCGGAAGGCGGCTTCGGCGTGTTCCTGGACGGAAAACCGGCGCGCACCCCCGCGAGAAATATGCTGATTCTACCCGGGGAAGGTCTGGCGACGGCGCTCGCAGGAGAATGGGACGCCCAGGCGGAGACCGTCGACCCCGCCGCCATGCCGCTGACCCGGCTGGCCAATTCCGCCATCGACGGCGTGGCCGATAAAATGGACGAGGTTCTGGGGGATGTCGTCAAATATGCCGGCTCGGACCTGATCTGCTACCGGGCCGGGGAGCCCGCGGGGCTGGCAAAGGCCCAGAGCGCAGCCTGGGACCCTTACGTGCATTTCGTCAGGGAGGAGTGCGGGGCGCGGCTGATTCTGTCCGAGGGCGTCGTTTTCCACGCCCAGCCCGAGGAGGCGCTCGAGGCGATCGCGGCCCGAATCTCCGCCTATGTCGGGGCGGGGCAGGGGGCGCCGTTCCGGCTTGCCGCGCTTCACGCCATGACGACCCTCACCGGCTCCTGCGTCATCGCCTTGGCCGCAGCCCTGCGTAAGATGGATGGGGAGGCCGCGTTTTCGGCCGCTCATGTCGACGAAGACTACCAGATGCGCCTTTGGGGGGGCGATGAAGAGGCCGTGGCGCGCCTGACCCGGCGGCGCGCCGATATGCTCGCGGCTGCCGAAATGTCCCTGTTCTGCGCCCCGGCTTGAGGCGGCGGGCGCCTGATTTTGGGGCGTTGCCCGGGTATCAATGTGCATTGCATCAATTGTCGGGAGAAAGCCGCGCTTGTCTCTTGCGTTGGCGGGAACGCTTTGTTACGGAACGCACGGCCGGCCGCCGGAGAGACGCCTGTCCCCTGGCGCTCAAGCTTCCAGCTGCCGACCCGGCGCGAATATCTGTTGCGCGCCCAGATCAATCGGACACGAAAAATGCCGACTCTGCTCGAACAATATCTCCCGCTCGTGATCTTCGCGGCGCTGTCGGCGATCATCGCCGGCGCCCTTCTGGTCGCGCCGTTCCTTCTCGCGTTCAAGGCGCCCGACCCCGAGAAGCTCTCGGCCTATGAGTGCGGCTTCAACCCGTTCAACGACGCGCGAATGAAGTTCGACGTGCGATTCTATCTCGTGTCGCTGCTCTTCATCGTGTTCGACCTCGAGGTCGCGTTTCTGTTCCCCTGGGCGGTCGCCTTCAAGGAGGCCGGCGCCTTCGGCTTCTGGGCCATGATGGCCTTCCTCGGCGTGCTGACCGTCGGCTTCGTCTATGAATGGCGCAAAGGAGCCCTCGAATGGGATTGATCGGCAATCAGGGCTCGACCATCGTCGCCCCGCAGGGAACGGGCCTCATCGATCCCCGCACCGGCAAGCCGGTCGGTTCGACCGATCCGTTCTTCGTCAACATGAACGACGAGCTGGCCGACAAGGGATTTCTCGTCACCGCCACCGACGACCTCATCAACTGGGCCCGCACCGGCTCGCTGATGTGGATGACGTTCGGTCTCGCCTGCTGCGCGGTCGAGATGATCCAGGCGGCCATGCCGCGTTACGACCTCGAGCGTTTCGGCTTCGCCCCGCGCGCCAGCCCGCGCCAGTCGGACGTGATCATCATCGCCGGCACACTGACCAACAAGATGGCGCCTGCGCTCCGCAAGGTTTACGACCAGATGCCGGAGCCGCGCTACGTGATTTCGATGGGCTCCTGCGCCAACGGCGGCGGCTATTACCACTACTCCTATTCGGTGGTCCGCGGCTGCGACAGGATCATTCCGGTCGACGTTTATGTGCCTGGATGCCCGCCCTCGGCCGAAGCCCTGGTTTATGGCGTCCTTCTTCTGCAAAAGAAGATCCGCCGCACCGGCACGATCGAGAGATAAGGCGGCCGCGCCGCGGTCGAGGACAGGACGGTCGGCCTCATGAGGCTGGGCCTTCGGGGAATGTTGCGAAATGGTTGCTGAACTCAAGGATCTAGGCGCGAAGGTCGTCGCCGCCCTGCCTGGCGCAATCAACGAGGTGAAGCTCGCTTACGGCGAGCTTACGCTGACCGTGGCCCGCGAGCGCTGGCTGGATGTCGCGAAGACGCTGCGCGACGAGTATCTCTTCGTCAACTTCATCGACGTGACCGCAGCCGATTATCCCGAGCGCGAGCAGCGTTTCGAGGTGGTGGCGCATCTTCAGAGCCCCAAGCTCAATCTGCGCATCAGGCTGAAGACGCCCACCGACGAGGATACGCCGGTGGCCTCCCTGACCGCGCTCTACCCGGGCGCTGACTGGTACGAGCGCGAGACCTACGATCTCTTCGGCGTGGCTTTTTCGGGGCACCCCGATCTTCGCCGAATCATGACCGATTACGGTTTCGAAGGCCATCCGCTGCGCAAGGACTTCCCCATGACCGGCTTCGTGGAGGTCCGTTACGACGACGAGATGAAGCGGGTCGTCTACGATCCGGTCCGGCTGATGCAGGAATATCGCCATTTCGACTTCCTCTCGCCTTGGGAGGGCGTCCAGTACGACCTTCCGGGAGACGAGAAGGCGAAGGGGCAGCAGTAACAGGAACTGGCGCAGGCCGGTCGGCGTCGCGCCGACGCGGTCGAGGGACGCAAGAATGACCGACCAATCGTTACGCAATTTCTCGATCAACTTCGGACCGCAGCATCCGGCGGCGCACGGCGTTCTGCGCCTCATCCTCGAGCTGGACGGCGAAGTGGTCGAGCGCGTCGACCCGCACGTCGGCTTCCTCCATCGCGGCACGGAAAAGCTGATGGAGGCCCGCACCTATCTCCAGAACGTGCCCTATTTCGACCGGCTCGACTATTGCGCGCCGATGAATCAGGAGCATGCGTTCTGCCTCGCCATCGAACGTCTCCTCGGCGTCGAGGTTCCCCGCCGCGGGCAGCTCATCCGCGTGCTTTACGCCGAGATCGGCCGCCTGCTGTCGCATCTCCTCAACGTGACCTCTCAGGCCATGGACGTCGGCGCGTTGACGCCGCCGCTGTGGGGCTATGAAGAGCGCGAAAAGCTGATGGTGTTCTACGAGCGCGCCTGCGGCGCGCGCATGCACGCCAATTATTTCAGGCCGGGCGGCGTCGGCCGCGACCTGCCGGATCAGCTGGTCGAAGACATCGGCGCCTTCATCGACCCCTTCCTGAAGGTCTGCGACGATCTCGAAGCTCTCTTCATCGAGAACCGCATCTTCAAGCAGCGCAACGTCGGCATCGGCGTGATCTCGCTGGAGGACGCCTGGAAATACGGCTTCTCCGGCGTGATGGTGCGCGGCTCGGGCGCCGCGTGGGATCTGCGCAAGGCGCAGCCCTACGATTGCTACGAGGAAATGGAGTTCGATATCCCCGTCGGCAAATATGGCGACTGCTACGACCGCGCGGTGATCCGCATGGAAGAGATGCGTCAGTCGGCGTCGATCATGCGCCAGTGCGTGAACAAGCTTCTGAGCGCCGAAAACCGCGGACCGGTTTCGGTCGTGAACAACAAGATTTCCGCGCCGTCGCGCTCGGATATGAAGCGTTCCATGGAAGCCCTGATCCATCACTTCAAGCTCTACACCGAGGGCTTCAAGGTTCCGCCGGGCGAAGTCTACGCCGCCGTGGAGGCGCCGAAGGGAGAATTCGGCGTCTATCTGGTCTCCGACGGAGGGGACAAGCCTTACCGCTGCAAGCTCCGCGCGCCGGGCTTCGCGCATTTGCAGGCCATGGATTTTCTTTGTCGTGATCACATGCTCGCCGACGTTTCGGCGATCCTGGGATCGCTCGACATCGTGTTCGGAGAGGTTGATCGCTAATGTCCGTCCGCCGTCTCGCCGAAAAGCAGCCTGAGAGCTTCGAGTTCACGCCGCAGAACAAGGCGTTGCTCGAAAAGCTGATCGCCAAATATCCCGACGGGCGCCAGGCCTCGGCCGTCGTCCCCGCGCTTTGGCAAGCTCAAAAGCAGAACGACTACTGGCTTCCCCGCCCGGCGATCGAGAAGGTCGCGGAGACATTGGGGATGCCCTACATCCGCGTGCTCGAAATCGCGACCTTCTACACCATGTTCAATCTCGAGCCGGTGGGGAAGTTCTACGTGCAATTGTGCGGCACGACGCCCTGCCTGCTGCGCGGCTCCGACGACATCGTCAAGGTTCTTGAGCGCAGGGTCGGACCGCAGCGCAAGGTCTCGGGCGACGGGTTGTTCTCCTGGGCCGAGGTCGAGTGCCTCGGCGCCTGCTGCAACGCGCCGATGGTTCAGATAAACGACGACTACTACGAAGATCTGACGCCCGAGAACTTCGAGAAGCTGCTCGACGATCTCGCCGCCGGCCGCCCCGTCAGGACCGGATCGCAGACCGGCCGCTCCAGTTCCGAGCCGGAAGGCGAATTGACCAGCCTCACCTCGCTTTATGGCGAGGGATCGAAGTAATTCCAGAGAGACGGGACGAACCATGCTCTCCGACGCAGACCGGATATTCACAAACCTCTACGGGCTCGGCGATCGCTCGCTGGCCGGGGCGAGGAAGCGCGGCCAGTGGGACAACACCAAGGCGCTGCTGAACCGCGGGCGCGACGCCATCATCGCCGAGGTGAAGGACTCGGGGCTGCGCGGGCGTGGCGGAGCCGGATTCTCCACCGGCATGAAGTGGTCCTTCATGCCGAAGGAAGTCGATCCTGCGAGGCCCCATTATCTCGTCATCAACGCCGACGAGTCCGAGCCCGGCACCTGCAAGGATCGCGAGATCATGCGCAACGACCCGCATACGCTGGTCGAGGGCGCCTTGGTGGCTTCCTATGCGATGGGCGCCCACGCCTGCTACGTCTATGTCCGCGGCGAGTTCATCGCCGAGCGGATCGCGCTGCAGCGCGCCGTCGACGAGGCCTATGAAGCGGGGCTGATCGGCAAGAACAACATTCACGGCTATCCCTTCGACTTCTATGTCCATCACGGCGCCGGCGCCTATATCTGCGGCGAGGAAACCGCCCTGATCGAAAGCATCGAGGGCAAGAAGGGCATGCCGCGGCTCAAGCCGCCGTTTCCCGCCAATGTGGGGCTCTATGGCTGCCCCACGACGGTGAACAACGTCGAGTCGATCGCCGTGGTTCCCACCATTCTGCGCCGTGGCGCTTCCTGGTTCGCGGGCATCGGCCGGCCCAACAACGCCGGCACCAAGCTCTTCAGCGTCTCCGGCCATGTAAACAAGCCCTGCAACGTCGAAGAGGCGATGTCGATCTCCTTCCGCGAGCTGATCGACCGCCATTGCGGCGGCATCCGCGGAGGCTGGGACAACCTGCTCGCCGTCATTCCCGGCGGCTCTTCGGTTCGTTGCGTTCCGGCTCACGAGATCATCGACTGTCCGATGGATTTCGACAGCCTGGCGGCGCTCGGCTCCGGCCTCGGCACGGCCGCGGTCATCGTCATGGACAAGTCGACCGACATCATCCGCGCCATTGCGCGCCTGTCTTATTTCTACAAACACGAGTCCTGCGGACAGTGCACGCCCTGTCGTGAGGGCACCGGCTGGATGTGGCGCGTCATGGAGCGCATGGTCGAAGGGCGCGCGCACAAGCGCGAGATCGATCTGCTGTTCGACGTTTCCAAGAAGATCGAGGGCCACACGATCTGCGCGCTGGGCGACGCCGCCGCCTGGCCGGTTCAGGGCCTGATTACGCATTTCCGCGACGTGATCGAACAGCGCATCGACCAGTATTCGGCCAACCCGCATCCCGAACCCGTGCAAGTCGCAGCGGAATGAGAAGGGCCGGGGTAGGCGATAGCGTCGATTTGGAGAAGGCGAAGTGACAAAAATTCTCGTGGATGGCGTGGAAGTGGATGTCCCGCCCGAGTTCACCCTGCTCCAGGCCTGCGAAGAGGCCGGGGCGGAGGTGCCGCGCTTTTGCTATCACGAGCGCCTGTCCATCGCGGGCAATTGCCGCATGTGCCTTGTCGAGGTGAAGGGCGGTCCGCCGAAGCCGGCGGCCTCCTGCGCCATGGCGGTGAAGGACCTACGCCCGGGACCGAACGGCGCGCCGCCGGAGGTCTTCACCAAGACTCCGATGGTGAAGAAGGCCCGCGAGGGCGTCATGGAGTTTCTTCTGGTCAACCATCCGCTCGACTGCCCGATTTGCGACCAGGGCGGCGAGTGCGACCTGCAGGACCAGGCGCTCGCCTTCGGCGGGGACTCCTCCCGCTATGTCGAAAACAAGCGGGCGGTCGAGAACAAATATATCGGTCCCCTGGTCAAGACCGAGATGAACCGCTGCATTCACTGCACGCGCTGCGTTCGCTTCACCGCCGAAATCGCCGGCACCGGCGAGATGGGCGCCATCGGGCGCGGCGAAGACATGGAGATCACGACCTATCTCCAGAGCGCCATGACCTCCGAGCTCCAGGGCAATGTGGCGGATCTCTGCCCGGTGGGCGCGCTTCTGCCCAAGCCGCAGAATTTTCGGGCGCGCCCCTGGGAGTATCAGAAGACGGAAAGCATCGACGTCCAGGATGCACTCGGTTCGGCGATCCGCATCGATTCTCGCGGCCGAGAGGTCGTTCGCATTCTTCCCCGCGTGAACGATGCGGTCAATGAGGAGTGGATTTCCGACAAGACCCGCCAGGTGGTCGACGGCCTCGGCCGACAGCGCCTCGATCGGCCTTATGTTCGCGAAAACGGGCGGCTGCGTCCGGCCTCCTGGCAGGAGGCGCTCGGCGCCGTCGCCGCCAGGACCCGGGCGACGCCGGCCGGCAAGACCGCGGCGCTGGTCGGCGATCTCGCCGCGCTCGAGGAAATCTTTGCGCTCAAGCTGCTCGCCGAAAAGCTCGGGGTCGTCAGTCTCGACTGCCGCCAGGACGGTTCGCGCCTCGATCGGTTCTTCGGCCGGGCTTCCTATCTGTTCAACGCGACGATCGCCGGGATCGACGAGGCGGACTCGCTTCTCATCATCGGGTCCAATCCGCGCAAGGAAGCGCCTGTCCTCAACGCGCGCATCCGCAAGCGCTGGCTCAAGGGTGGCTTCAATATCGCTCTCGTCGGCGAGAAGGCCGACCTCACCTACGACTACGACTATCTCGGGGCCGGGCCGGATTCGCTGCTGCGTTTCATCAAGCAGGGACAGACGCCCTCGCAGAAGCGCATCGTTCTGATCGGGCAGGGGGCGCTGACCCGTCCCGATGGCGACGCGATCCTCGCTCTCGCCGCGCAGGCTGCCGTCAGACACGGGGGACTCTCCGAGGGCTGGAACGGGTTCTCCGTGCTGCACACCGCCGCTGCGCGGGTCGGAGCCCTCGACCTCGGCTTTGTTCCGTCCGTGGGCGGCATGCCCGCGCATGAATTTGTAAGCAAAGGGGCCGCAGACCTCATCTTCAATCTCGGGGCCGACGAAATCGAAATCGAGCCGGGCGCCTTCGTGGTCTATATCGGCTCCCATGGCGATCGCGGCGCTCATCGGGCGGATGTCGTTCTGCCCGGCAGCGCCTATACCGAGAAGTTCGGTCTGTTCGTCAACACCGAAGGGCGGGTCCAGGCCGCCGCGCGGGCCAGCTTCCCGCCGGGCGAGGCGAGGGAGGACTGGGCCATACTGAGGGCGCTTTCGGGCGCGCTCGGGGATCCGCTGCCGTTCGACTCGTTGGCGCAACTGCGCAAGGCGATGTTCGAACGTCACCCCCATCTGCAGCGGATCGACGCTATCGAACGCGGCGACGACGCCGACATCGGCAAGCTGGTTCAGCATTCGGCGGTCGCGATGAAGGATCCCTTCGTTTCCGTCGTTTCCGATTTCTATCTCACCAATCCGATCGCACGCGCGTCCGCCGTCATGGCGGAATGTTCGGCGCTGGCCCAGGGCCGGCTGCGTCAGGCCGCGGAATAGGAGCATTCGACGTGGGCGACCTCTGGAACACCATCGTTTCCTTCATCTCGGAAAATCCGCTGGCGCTCGCTTTGGTGAAGAGCGTGCTGATCGCCGTCGTGCTTTTGATTTACGTCGCCTATGTCATTCTTGCGGACCGCAAGATCTGGGCGGCCGTCCAGCTGCGCCGGGGACCCAACGTCGTCGGTCCCTGGGGTCTGTGGCAGAGCTTCGCGGATTTCATCAAATTCGCTCTCAAGGAGCCGGTGATCCCGGACACCGCCAATAAGAGCGTGTTTCTGTTCGCGCCCTTGCTGATGGCGACCCTCGCTGTGGCCGCCTGGGCCGTGGTGCCGGTCTCCTCCGGGGGCTGGGTCGTCGCGGACATCAATGTCGGCATTCTCTATATTTTTGCGCTGTCGTCCCTCGGGGTCTATGGCGTGATCATGGGCGGATGGGCGTCCAACTCGAAATATCCGTTCCTTTCGGCCCTGCGCTCGGCCGCTCAGATGGTGTCCTACGAAGTCTCGATCGGCTTCGTCATCATCACGGTCCTTCTCTGCGCCGGTTCGCTCAATCTCACCGACATCGTCAACGCCCAGGACACCAAATATGGCGTCTTCGGGTGGTACTGGCTGCGGCTGCTGCCGATGTTCGTGATATTCTTCGTTTCCGCGCTCGCCGAAACCAACCGCCCGCCTTTCGATCTGGTCGAAGCCGAATCCGAACTCGTCGCGGGCTTCATGATCGAATATTCCGCCACGCCTTACGTGTTGTTCATGCTGGCGGAATATGTGGCGATCGTGACCATGTGCGCCCTGTTGACCATTCTGTTCTGCGGGGGCTGGCTGCCGCTGTTCAACTTCGCGCCCTTCACCTGGATTCCCGGAGTCGTCTGGTTCCTGCTGAAGGTCAGCTTCTTCTTCTTCCTCTTCGCGATGGTGAAAGCCTTCGTTCCCCGCTACCGCTACGATCAGCTGATGCGGCTGGGCTGGAAAGTGTTCCTGCCGATCTCGCTGGTCATGGTCATCGTCGTCGCCGCCGTGCTGGAATTCTGGCCCAGCGCCGCTCTGGCGAATTGAGGTTCGCATCATGAGACTGGACAACGCCGCCAAATCGCTCTTCCTGACGGAGTTCGTGAGCGCTTTCCTTCTGTCGATGCGCTACTTCTTCAAACCGAAGGCCACGATCAACTACCCGCACGAGAAGAATCCGCAGTCGCCGCGCTTTCGTGGCGAACATGCCCTGCGACGCTATCCCAACGGGGAAGAGCGCTGCATCGCCTGCAAGCTTTGCGAGGCGATCTGCCCGGCGCAGGCGATTACTATCGAAGCAGGGCCGCGGCGCAACGACGGCACCCGGCGTACGACCCGCTACGACATCGACATGGTGAAGTGCATCTACTGCGGTTTCTGCCAGGAAGCCTGTCCGGTCGACGCTATCGTCGAGGGTCCGAACCAGGAATTCGCGACGGAAACGCGCGAGGAACTCTATTACAACAAGGAGCGTCTGCTCGAGAACGGCGCGCGGTGGGAACGGGAAATCGCCCGAAACATCGCGCTCGACGCTCCTTATCGCTGACCGCTGCAAGGCAAGCCCCTGAAATTCGCGCGCCGCGAGGGATGCGGCGCGACCCCTGAAAAGGACGAAGCCGTGGCCGCATTCTTCTATCTCTTCTCGGTCGTGCTGATCGCCTCGGCCTTCATGGTGATCACCGCGCGCAATCCGGTGCATTCGGTGCTGTTCCTCATCCTGGCCTTCTGCAACGGCGCGGGGCTCTTCCTGCTGCAGGGCGCGGAGTTCCTGGCGATGATCCTCATCGTCGTCTATGTGGGCGCCGTGGCCGTGCTGTTCCTGTTCGTGGTCATGATGCTCGACGTCGATTTCGCCGAGCTGAAGCAAGGCTTCCAGAAATATCTGCCGGTTGGCGGAGCGGTCGGCGCCGTGGTGCTGTTCGAACTCGGTTTCGTCGCGGTCAACTGGAAATCCGCGCCTTCGGCGACGGAGGCGGCGGCTTCACCCATCGTGGCCCAGGTCACCAACACCGCGGCTCTGGGGCAGGTGCTCTACACCAAATATGTGATCTTCTTCGAGGTGTCGGCGCTGGTTCTGCTTACGGCCATGATCGGCGCGATCGTGCTGACCCTGCGTCACCGTCCGAACGTGAAGCGCCAGAACATCGAAGAGCAGAATTCTCGCACCGCGAAGACCGTGGTCGAGATCAGGAAAGTGCCGTCGCGGGCGGGCCTCTAAGGAAAATGACCATGACGACGATCGGCCTCACCCATTATCTCGTAGTCTCCGCCATTCTGTTCACGCTCGGGATCGCGGGCATCATCCTCAACCGGAAGAACATCATCGTCATCCTGATGTCGGTCGAGCTGATACTTCTCTCGGTCAATCTGAATTTCGTGGCTTTCTCGGCCGCGCTGGCCGACCTGACCGGACAGGTGTTCGCCCTGTTCGTGCTCACGGTCGCGGCGGCCGAAGCCGCCATCGGCCTCGCCATCCTGGTCACATTCTATCGTAATCGCGGCTCTATCGCGGTCGACGACATCAACAGCTTGAAAGGCTGATCCCGCGATGATTCAGGCAATCGTCTTTCTTCCCCTTGTCGGCTTCCTGATCGCCGGCGCCTTCGGCCGCAAGATCGGGGCGCGAGCGTCGGAGCTCGTGACCACGAGCCTGCTCATCGCCGCCGCGGCGATGTCCTGGATCGTCTTTTTCAACATCGCGCTCGGCGAGGGCCATTCGACCACTCCGGTCCTTGGCAACTGGTTCACCTCCGGCGCGCTGAAGGTCGACTGGGCCTTGAGGGTGGACACGCTGACCGCTGTGATGCTGGTGGTCGTGAACACTGTCTCCAGCCTCGTGCACCTCTATTCGATCGGATACATGCACGAGGACCCGCATCGGCCGCGGTTCTTCGCCTATTTGTCGCTCTTCACCTTCGCCATGCTGATGCTGGTGACCGCGGACAATCTGGTGCAGATGTTCTTCGGCTGGGAGGGCGTGGGCCTCGCTTCATATCTGCTGATCGGTTTCTGGTATGAGAAGCCCTCCGCCTGCGCGGCCGCGATCAAAGCTTTCGTGGTCAACCGCGTGGGCGACTTCGGCTTCGCGCTCGGAATCTTCCTTGTCTTTCAGTTGACCCATTCGGTCAGTTTCGACGAGGTTTTCGCATCCGTTCCCGGCGTCGCCGGCAAGACCATCCATGTCTTCGGGCTGAATGTCGACGCCCTCACGCTCGCGGCTTTCCTGCTCTTCGTCGGGGCCATGGGCAAGTCGGCCCAGTTCTTCCTTCACACATGGCTGCCCGACGCCATGGAAGGCCCGACGCCGGTCTCGGCGCTCATCCATGCGGCCACCATGGTCACCGCCGGCGTGTTCATGGTCGCCCGCATGTCGCCCGTGTTCGAATACGCCCCGGACGCTCTCACCTTCGTCACGATCATCGGCGCCACCACGGCCTTTTTCGCCGCGACCGTCGGTCTGGTTCAAAACGACATCAAGCGCGTCATCGCCTATTCGACCTGCTCTCAGCTCGGCTACATGTTCGTTGCGGAAGGCGTGGGCGGATATTCGCTCGGCGTGTTCCACCTTTTCACGCACGCTTTCTTCAAAGCGCTGCTGTTCCTCGGCGCCGGTTCGGTCATCCAAGCGATGCACCATGAGCAGGACATGCGGAACATGGGCGGGCTGCGCAAGGACATCCCCTTCACATTCGCCATGATGACGATCGGAACGCTCGCGCTCACCGGCTTCGGCATCCCGCATACGTCCATCGGCTTCGCCGGCTTCTTTTCCAAGGACGCGATCATCGAAGCGGCTTTCGCCGCAAGCCAGCATTCCCACGCGGCCATGTATGGTTTCGTCGCCACCGTGGTCGCCGCCGGGCTCACCTCCTTCTATTCCTGGCGGCTGGTGTTCATGACCTTCTTCGGGACCAGGGCGGTGAGCGCCCATGACGCTCACGCTCATGATCCCCACGCGCATGTTCAGGTTCACGAACATATCAGCGACGAGGAGCCGGTCCACTGGGCTCACGACGATCATCACGGTCATGGCCACGGCGATCATAAGCCGCATGAATCTCCGCTGGTCATGCTGATCCCGTTGGCGGTTCTCGCCGCGGGCGCTGTGGGCGCGGGTTTCGTGTTCGAACGTTACTTCGCTGGCCACGCCTACCACGAGTTCTGGAAGGAAGCGCTCTACACCCGCGAACACAATCACATATTGCACGCCATGCACGAGATCCCCGGCTGGGTGTCCTACATGCCGTCTGCGATGATGGTCGGAGGCTTCCTGGTTTCGCTCTACTTCTATGTGCTGAAGCCTGGCACGGCTCAGGCGCTCGCCGGCGCCTTCCCGAGGCTGTACCAGTTCCTGCTCAACAAGTGGTATTTCGACGAGCTTTACGATGCGTTGTTCGTTAAGCCCGCCTTCGCCATCGGTCGGCTGTTCTGGAAGGGCGGCGATGGTCGCATCATCGACGGTCTGGGTCCGGACGGCGTAGCGGCCCGGGTTTCCGACGGCGCCCGCCTCGCCGTTCGCCTGCAGACCGGTTACATCTACCATTATGCATTCGCCATGCTGATCGGCGTGGCGGCGGTCGTCAGCTGGTTCGTCGCCGGAGGCATACGCTAATGTTCGGTTTTGGAATTCTCTCCGGCCTTACCTTTCTTCCGCTGGTAGGCGCGGCGTTCATTCTGACCCAGCGAGGCGAAAGCGATGCTTCGCTGCGCAATGTTCGCTGGGCCGCCCTTCTGACGACCATCGCGGTGTTCGTTCTGTCCGTTGTGGCGTGGAATCGGTTCGACGCCGCCAACGCAAGCTTTCAGCTGATCGAAGAGAAGAGCTGGTTCGGTTCGGGCCTCGTCTACAAGCTGGGCGTCGACGGCTTTTCAATGCCCTTCGTTCTTCTGACCACCTTCCTGATGCCCTTCGCGATCCTGGCCTCCTGGGAGTCGATCACGAAGCGCGTCGCCGAATATATGATCGCGTTCCTCGTGCTGGAGACACTGATGATCGGCGTGTTTTGCGCGCTCGATCTGGTGTTGTTCTACCTGTTCTTCGAGGGCGGCCTCATCCCGATGTTCCTGATCATCGGCATTTGGGGCGGCAAACGGCGCGTCTATGCGAGCTTCAAGTTCTTCCTCTATACGCTCGCCGGTTCGCTGCTGATGCTGATCGCCATTCTGGCGATGTACAATCTGGCCGGCACCACCGATATCTCGGTCCTGCTGACCGTGCATTTCCCGCCCCAGATGCAGACATGGCTCTGGCTCGCCTTCTTCGCCTCCTTCGCGGTGAAGATGCCGATGTGGCCGGTTCACACCTGGCTGCCGGACGCTCACGTCGAAGCGCCGACCGCGGGCTCGGTTATCCTGGCCGCCATTCTGCTGAAGATGGGCGGATACGGTTTCATCCGCTTCTCGCTGCCGATGTTCCCCGACGCCTCGGTGCAGTTCGCTCCGCTCGTTTATGCGATGTCGGTCATAGCGATCATCTACACATCGCTGGTCGCTCTGGTGCAGGAGGACATCAAGAAGCTCATCGCTTATTCGTCCATTGCACATATGGGCTTCGTGACGATGGGGCTGTTCACGATGAATCCCCAGGGCGTTCAGGGCGCGATGTTCCTGATGATCTCGCACGGTCTCGTGTCCGGCGCCTTGTTCCTTTGCGTGGGCGTCATCTACGACCGTATGCATACCCGCGAGATCGCAGCCTATGGCGGTCTGGTCAATCGCATGCCGCTTTACGCCTTCACCTTTATGGTGTTCACGATGGCGAATGTCGGCCTGCCCGGAACAGCCGGCTTCATCGGCGAGTTCCTGACCCTGACCGGAGCCTTCAGCGCCAATAGCTGGGTCGCGCTTTTCGCGACGACCGGAGTGATCCTGTCGGCCGCCTATGCGCTCTACCTCTATCGGCGCGTGGTGTTCGGCGCTCTCGAGAAGGCGAGCCTCGCCAATATCGCGGATCTTTCCGCCCGTGAAATCGCGCTGTTTGCGCCCTTGATCGTGTTGACGATCTACTATGGCGTCCAGCCCGGGCCCGTCATCGACGCTTCCGCGGCCTCGGTCGCCAATCTGCTCCAGTCCCACTCTGCGCTCCTCGATGCGGTGAAGCTCGCCGCCGCCAGCCACTGACGGATCGATAAAGATGCCCTTTTTCACCCAGCTAGCGCACCACTTCCTTCCGGAAGTCATTCTCGCCGCGGGCGTCCTGGCGCTCCTCCTCCTCGGCGCCTGGCGGGAGCGCGCCAATGCTCTCGTATCCGAACTGGCTGTCGGGGTGCTGGGGCTGGCTCTGCTGGCGATCGTTCTGTCGTCTCATTCCGACGCGAGCGTGTTCGACGGCGCCTTTGTCGACGACGCCTTTTCCCGTTTCGTCAAGGCGGTCACCCTGGTCGCATCCCTGGTGACGATTCTCCTGTCCAGCGACTTCATGCGTCGGGCGCAACTCGACAAGTTCGAATATCCGATCCTCATCCTGCTCGCCACTTTGGGCATGCTGCTGCTGATATCGGCTGACAATCTCATCGCCCTTTACCTTGGGCTGGAACTGATGTCCCTGGCGCTCTATGTGGTCGCGGCCTTCGCCCGCGACGACGCGCGCGCATCGGAGGCAGGCCTGAAATATTTCGTGCTGGGCGCGCTTTCCTCGGGCATGATGCTCTACGGCTCCACCTTGCTCTATGGTTTCGCCGGCACGATCTCCTTCGACGGCATCGCCGCCGCGGTGTCCGGCTCGGCCCCGATCGGAGTCGTGTTCGGGCTGGTGTTCGTGCTCGCCGGTCTTGCGTTCAAGATGTCGGCGGCTCCGTTCCATATGTGGACGCCCGACGTCTACGAGGGCGCTCCTACTCCGGTGACGGCGTTCTTTGCTTCGTCCGCCAAAATGGCCGCTGTCGCGATCACGGTGCGTTTCGCCCTGAGCGCTTTCCCGGGCATGACCGGACAGTGGCGCCAGATCGTGGTGTTCCTCGCTATCGTCTCGACCCTTCTCGGCTCCTTCGCCGCGATCGGGCAGACCAACATAAAGCGCCTGATGGCCTATTCCTCGATCGGCCACATGGGTTTCGTGCTGATCGGGCTTGCCGCGGCCAACGAGGCGGGCGTCAAGGGCATTGCGATCTATCTCGTGATGTATTCGGCCATGACCCTCGGCGCCTTCGCCGCTATCCTGACGATGCGCGTCAATGGTAAGCCGGTCGAAGAGATATCGGATCTCTCGGGTCTTTCCCGCACCCGGGGATCGACCGCGTTCTTTCTCGCGATGTTGATGTTTTCCCTCGCCGGCATTCCGCCTCTCGGCGGCTTCTTCGCCAAATATTATGTGCTGCTCCCCGCGGTTCAGGCCGGGCTTTACCCTCTGGCGGTGATCGGCGTTCTCTCGAGCGCAGTAGCGGCCTACTACTACCTTCGGATCGTGAAGGTGATGTATTTCGACGAGCCCGCGCCCGCCTTCGATCCTTCGTCCCGCACCGTGGGCGGCATACTCGCGATCTCCACCATCTTCGTGCTCGGCTTCTGGGTCTATCCCGGTCCGCTGATGGATGCCGCCGCGGCCGCCGCGAAATCACTCTTCTGAGTTCCTTCCGTGGGATGGGAACTCGGCGAGACAGCGCGCGCGCGCGGAATTGGACTGCTTGCTCTCGAAGAGGTGGATTCCACCAATGAGGAGGGCAAGCGGCTCGCGGCAGCCGGCGAGCGTGGGCCGTTGTGGATCGCAGCGCGGCGGCAGAGCAAAGGGCGCGGCCGGCTTGGGCGCGAGTGGGTTTCCCGCGAGGGCAATCTTCACGCGAGCCTGATCTACTCCGATTGTCCCGATCCTGCTAAGGCGCCTCAACTCGGCTTTGTCGCCGGACTGGCGGCAATCTCCGCGGTCAAGGATGTAACTGGGCTCGGCGACCGCATAGCGCTGAAATGGCCTAACGACCTGCTGCTTGACGGCGGAAAGCTGGGGGGCATATTGCTCGAAGGCGTTTCCGTTGCGACCGGAGACGAGCGCCAGCCCGATCGCATGGTCACGATCATCGGGATCGGGGTGAATTGCGCCTTTGCGCCCGAAGGATTGCCCTATCCGGCAAGGGCGCTTAAAGACGTTCTGCCGCGGGCGCCTTCGGCCGAGGAATTGCTTGCTCGTCTTTCTGATAGCTTCGCCGCCACGCTGGACCTGTGGTCCGGGCGCGACGGCTTCGCCGCCGTTCGCGAAAAATGGTTGCAGGAAGCCGCCGGCGTCGGGCACGCGATCAGGGTGAACTGCGCCCGAGGCGTCGAGTTGCGGGGGCGTTTCAAGACCATCGACGCATTCGGGCGTCTGGTGGTGGCGACCGGGCAGGGTGACGAAATCGTCGACGCGGGCGACGTCTTTTTTGGGGAGGCCGGCAGTTTTCGGCCTTCGAACGGGATCGCATGACGACGGACGCAAACGACTTTGTTTTCGCGCCTCTTGGCGGCTTGGGCGAAATTGGCATGAATGCGGCTCTCTACGGCTACGGACCGCCGCGAGCGCGCAAATGGCTTATGGTCGACTGCGGGCTGACATTCCCCGGATCCGAGCTGCCCGGCGTCGATCTGGTGCTGCCCGATGTTTCTTTCGTAGAGAAGATCGGCCGGGATCTCGTGGGTTTGTTGATAACCCACGCCCATGAGGATCACATCGGCGCGCTGGCCGCGCTCTGGCCCAGGCTGCGTTGCCGGGTTTTCGCGACTCCCTTCGCCGCCGGCCTCATCGAGACCCGGCGTCTTTCCGAGCCCGGCGCTCCGAAGATCGAGATAACCCGTGTCGGTCCTGGGTCGGTCATCGATCTCGCCCCGTTCAGTGTGGAATATGTCGCTGTGGCGCATTCCATTCCGGAGGCCTGCGCGCTCGCGATCCGCACCCCGGCGGGTCTCGCGGTCCATACCGGAGACTGGAAAGTCGACCCGGAGCCCGGCGCCGGGCACAGGATCGACGAGGCGCGGCTGCGGGCGCTCGGCGACGAGGGCGTCACGGCGCTGATCTGCGATTCCACCAATATATTGCGTGACGGCGACAGTTTTTCGGAGGGCGACGTCGCCAAAACCCTGCGCCCCCTGGTGGCGGAAGCCAAGGGTCGCGTTCTGGTGACGACATTCGCCTCGAATATCGCGCGGATCCGCGCCATCGCGGAAGCGGCGCAGGCGTGCGGAAGAAGCGTGATCGTCGCGGGTCGCGCTCTCGACCGCGCGATAGAAGTCGCGCGCGAATGCGGGTATCTCGACGGCGTGCCTCCGTTCTTCTCGCTCGACTATTTCTCCGCTCTGCCGCGCGAGAAGGTCGTCGTTATCGCGACGGGAAGCCAGGGCGAGGCGCGTGCGGCGATGGCGCGTGCGGCGGAGGGCGACCATCCCGCGATAAAGCTGGTGTCGGGCGATCGAGTGATATTTTCCTCTCGCGCCATTCCGGGAAACATCCGCGAGGTTCAGGGCGTCATCAACAAGCTGTGCGACCTCGGCGTCGAGGTCATCACGGACCACGACCATCTGGTGCATTGCTCTGGCCATCCGCGGCGGGGCGAAGTCGCCCGGATGTATGAGTGGGTTCGGCCCCAGGCGGCGATTCCCGCGCATGGGGAGGCGCATCACCTCACCTATCACGCCGCCTTCGCGCGCGCCCATGGCGTCCAGCAGGTGGTCTCGGCGCGTAACGGCGATGTGGTTCGGCTGGCGCCGGGCGCTCCGGCGATAATCGGCAAGGCTCCCGCGGGGAGGCTGTTCAAGGACGGCGACGTGCTGATTTCCGAAAATGACGGCTCGGTGCGCGAACGGGTCAAGCTCGCATTCGCCGGCGTGGTTTCGGTTGCGGTCGCGGTGAGCAGGCAGGGCGACATGGTGGGCGATCCCGATGTGGTTTTCGCGGGGTTGCCCAAGCGCGGCAAGGACAATGTCGATATGGGCGAAGTGGTCGACGACGCCGTGTTCAGGACATTCGACGGCCTGTCGAGGCCGCGCCGGCGCGACTTCGATTCGGTCGCCACCGCGATCGAAAAAGCTGTGCGGGCCGCGGTGTTCGCGAGTTGGGGCAAAAAACCGATCGTTCACGTCCTTATCGTGGGGGCGTGACGCTTCCGTTACTTCCATATGACGAGGATCCTAGAGGTCGCCACATATCCTTCTTTTCGCAGACGCAAATGGGAAGAGTTCCACATGCTGCAGTGGTAGGGCGGCGGGGCGGCGCGCGGCTGAACGGGACGGGGATCCGGCGCATCGCTGAAATGAAGATGGCGGAGGCCCGTGGCCTCCTTTATCCGAAGGCCCTTTCGCCTTCATCGCAATCAGCCGAAGACATATATCCGCTGACGTAGAAGGCGCGGGGGTGGGCCGATCGGTTCGGCCCCGAACCGTGCACGGTGTAAGCGCTCCAGATCGCAACATCTCCGGGCGCCAACTCCAGGTCGATCGCATCTGCTTGTTTAAGGCCGAGCTCATCGAGGATGGATGTGTGAAGGTCGCCGCCAAGAACGGGCTTGTCGGTTATCGCAAAGCCCGCGCGATGCGATCGGGGAATGATTTGGACGCCTCCCGCTGCGCGCGAGTGCGGGTCCACGGCCAATCCGCATTGAACATATGATCTCGCCAGATTGCGGTGGACTGACGGGTTGCCCCACTGGGCGTCCTGATGGAACCCGATGGTCGTCCCAGACGCCCCGGGACTCTTGAGAAAAAACGCATTTCGCGCAGTTACGATATCCGGGCCGAGTATTGGGGACAGCACGTCGAATAAGCGCGCGTCAATCCGAAACGAATCGAGAACCGGATCGGCGAGGCATGGCCAATCGACCAGGCTGAGATGGGTAGGATCGTCGGGCGCGAAACGGAAGCGAATTCTTGGGTCGGGCGCAGTATAATTTGGATCGCGGGCTTTCGCTTCGATCTCTGCGCGGGATGTTTTCAACTTATCAATATCTTCCTCTGAAAATAACCCGCGGAGAACGGAGTATCCCACGTTCAGAAATTCCTGAACGTGTCGTAGTTGTTTGCCATGCTGTCCCATTGGCTACGCACTCCGCAACAAGAATCATACAAAGACAGCCTCTCACAGTCGTTCCGGCCACGCCTCTGACAGAGCAGCCAGTATTTGACCACGCCATTTGTTAACAATGGCCTTCATCAAAGCCTGTTTTACGAACATCTAAGAATAACTTTGAGCCTGTAATGCAAAATCCGCTCGATTGGAGCGGTATTTCGTATTCGTTCACCGCAAAAAGCGATGCAGATCAGTGATTTTTGCGACGGTCACTTCTGCGGATCGCGAAGCGATCTAGCGGAAGCCGTATAAAAGGATAAGGCCGGCTGCGCTTGGGTCTATGGCTATTATGAGCTTAGTAAAGGCGCGCCTGCGGCTCCAGACGACGCATTCGCGCCCGGAGCCGGCAGGCTGCATGAGGTTTTAGCGGCTGGCGAGAACCGTCACATTGACGCGGCCGGTGCCGCTTTGAATGAGGCCGAGTTGGGCGGCGGCTCCCTTGGATACGTCCAGGCTCCGGCCGGTCCAGGCCGCGGGACCGCGGTCGTTGATACGAACGACACAGGAGCGGCCGCCGTGCGTCAGCAGCAGGCGCGTGCCGAGGGGCAGGGTGCGATGGGCTGCCGTCAGGCCCCATTTGTTGAACCGCTCCCCGCTGGCGGTGTGCGAATTGGGTTCGTAGGCGCGAGAACCGCCCCCATACCAGGAGGCCAGAGCGGTGAAGCTGTGGCCGTGTCCGTCGGAGGCTTCCGGCTGGTAGTTCCAGTGGCTGCGCGCGCGCCGATGACGCCCATGGCGTTCGGCGGGGGCATAATCATACGCCTGGTCGGCGGAACTGACGAAGATGCTGTCCAGAAGCTGGCTGACGACATCGGCTTTCGCCTCGATCGGAGCGGACGCAAGTCCAATCGCCATTACCGACCATATTACTCGTTTCATGCGTTACCCTTTTTAACGTTACGCGTGTAGAGCCTCCGGATCTCCCGAGGCTCCCGCTGCAGTGTTTGTCTATCTCCTTGGATTGACGTTGCGTGTTCTGCTTAGAAAGCAAATGTGACCAAAATGAGCTGATAAAAATGGCTCATTGAAGTTTACATATGTGGCCAAGTGAGCATTAAGTGGCCGTAATGTCGACGTTGTTGGGCCGATAAGTTTTCGCCTGTCCCGATATGGTTCGTGCGGTCGGGGGATTTACGTTTGATTGAGCCCTAATCGGAGCGCATATAGGCAAGAACATCACGCTCTGTGTTTGGAACGTCTATACTTGTGCGGGAAGTATTCGTTGCAGCCTAAACATGGCCGCCAAGGTTGACGAATTGGGGCGAGGCGCGCTCATAGATCAGCGACGAGCGCAATGGAGGAAGACATGACGACCACGCCGGCGGCAGCCGTGATCGGGGTGCTCACAGCGTCCGACCGGGCGAGCGCGGGGATCTATACGGATGAAAGCGGCCCCGCCATCGAGGCCTATCTCCGCAGGGTTCTGACCACGCCCTTTCGGATCGAGCGGCGGATAGTTCCGGACGGCTTCGAGAGCGTGCGGGACGCCTTGATCGATCTTGCGGACAATATCGGCTGCGACCTTATAGTCACGACCGGAGGCACCGGCCCCTCGCCGCGCGATCTGACGCCGGAGGCGACGCTCGCCGCTGCGCCCCGGGAGTTGCCGGGCTTCGGCGAATTGATGCGGAAAGTATCGCTGGAACAAGTTCCGACGGCGATTTTGTCGCGCCAGCTCGCCGCGCACCGCGGCAAATGCCTGATCGTCAATCTGCCGGGAAAGCCCGCCGCCATAGAGCTCTGCCTGAACGCCGTGATGCCGGCGGTCCCCTATTGCCTCGACCTGATCGGGGCCGCCTGGATCGACACCGATCCCGCCCAGGTGAAATGCTTCCGGCCCAAGCCCAAGTAATTGGGCTCGTCGCTGGAGCCTACCCGAAAGGATGGTTGACTACGCGATCACGGCGCCGCTTCTCTTCATCTGCGAGCACGGCATGGGCCTATACGCCGCGCGCGCCGGCGATGCGATCGGCGCGGCCGGCTTCGCCCTGGCGCTTCGACGGCCGGTTAGAGAGGTTTGAACCATGAATGACTTGCGGCTGGCCGTGGTGGGCGCCGCCGGCCGTATGGGCCGGATGCTCGTGCAGACGATACCCGACACTCTGGGCGTGCGCCTCGTCGGCGCCCTGGGCCGCGCCGGGTCGGGCTGCATCGGCGTCGATTCCGGAACCCTGATCGGTTCCGGCCCCAACGGCGTGGCGATCAGCGACGATCCGGCGGCCGTAGCGGCCCAGTGCGACGTCCTCATAGATTTCTCGTCGCCGGAGAACACGGTGGCTCTGTCCGGGCTTTGCGCGCAATTGGGCGTCGCCCATGTGATCGGAACGACGGGGCTTTCCGCCCAGGATCTCGAAGTCGTCGCGGAGGCGTCCCGGAAAGTCGCCGTGGTTCGCTCCGGCAACATGAGCCTCGGCGTCAATCTTCTCGCCGTGCTGGTCGAGAAAGCGGCGCGCGCCCTCGGCCCGGCCTGGGACGCGGAAATCGTCGAGATGCATCACGCCAAGAAGGTCGATGCGCCGTCGGGCACGGCGCTGCTGCTCGGCGAGGCGGCGGCGCGGGGCAGGGGAATCGATCTGGGCGAGCACAGCGCGCGCGGCCGCGACGGGCTGACGGGGCCCCGCAAGACCGGCGATATAGGCTTTGCGAGCCTGCGCGGCGGTACGGTGGTCGGCGATCACACAGTGATACTCGCCGGGGCGGGAGAGCGCATCGAATTGACCCATCGCGCCGAAGAGCGCGGAATCTTTGCGCGCGGAGCGCTCGCGGCGGCGCTCTGGGTCCGGGGCCGTCCGCCCGGACTATATAACATGCAGGACGTTCTCGGCCTTTCAGGCGACTGACACAGCGAGGATCACAAAGGCATGAACCGCACACTCGTCCTCGTCCGCCACGGTCAAAGCGAATGGAATGCGAAGAATCTGTTCACGGGTTGGAAAAACCCGGGCCTCACGCCGCTGGGCGAGGAGGAAGCCCGCCGCGCCGGACGCGAACTGCGCAAGCGTGATATTCTCTTCAGCGCGGCCTTCACCTCTGCGCTGCGCCGCGCCCAGGATACGCTGGAGTTGGTTCTGGGCGAACTCGGTCAATCCAATGTGCCGACGATAAAGGATCGCGCGCTCAACGAGCGCCATTACGGCGATCTCTCGGGGCTGAACAAGGATGAGGCGCGGGAGCAGTGGGGCGAGGAACAGGTGCGTCTGTGGCGCCGTTCGTATGATGTCGCGCCTCCCGGCGGCGAGAGCCTGAAAGACACGGTGGCGAGGGTCATACCCTTCTATTGCCAGCGCATACTGCCGCCGGTTCTGCGCGGCGAGCGCGTGCTCGTGGCGGCGCACGGCAATTCGCTCAGGGCGCTGGCCATGGTGCTGGATCAGATGACGCCGGAAAGCATTCCGACGCTCGAAATCGCGACCGGCGTACCGATAATCTACAAGCTCAACGCCGATTCGACCGTGGCGTCTAAGACCGTGCTGGTCTGAGAAAGGATCCGCCCACGATCCTCGCGTCCGATCTCCCGCCGGGCGTGGTTCTGCGCCGCGGCTTTCTCGACGCTGCGGCCCAGGAAGCGCTGGCGCGCGAAATCCGGGAGATCGTCACGCGCGCGCCGCTCTTTGTCTCCGTCATGCCGAAGACCGGCGCGCCGATGTCGGTGCGCATGACCAATTGCGGGTCTCTCGGCTGGATGAGCGACAAGGAAAGAGGGTACCGCTACGAACCGCGCCATCCCGTCACCGGCGAGCCGTGGCCGGCCATCCCGAAGGTCCTGCTGGACGCATGGGGGATGCTCGCCGACTGTCCCGCTCCGCCCGAGGCCTGCCTGATCAACGCCTATGGCCCGGAAGCCCGCATGGGCCTTCATCAGGATCGCGACGAAAAGGAACTCTCGGCGCCGATAGTGTCTTTCTCCCTCGGCGCGGATTGCCTGTTTCGAATCGGCGGCTTGAAGCGCGGGGGCGCGACGGTTCCGCTGGTTCTGTCCTCCGGCGACGTCCTGATTCTCGGAGGGGAGGCGCGTATGCGCCATCACGGAGTCGATCGCATATTGCCGACGCTGGCGCCGCCGAACGTCCTCCAACTTCCCGCTGGCGCCGTGCGCGTAAACCTGACGCTGCGGCGCGTGAACGGCGCGTGAATGCGCGGGCGGCCGGGCCGACGGGCGGCTTTTGGCCGCCGGGATATTGTGTCTTGGACTGCGCCGATATAGTTTCCGAACTGTGAGGGTCCGGTTCGGCGCGCCGCGGGAGGCCACGGCCCGAAATTAAAAAACGACGGTCGGCGTTGTGACGACCGCGACGAGGAAAGGTAACGAGGATGAAGTCTATTTCGCTGATGACGTTCCTGGCTGGCGCTGCTTTCATCGCCATGGCCGGCACGGCCTCCGCCGCCGGCGACGCCGCCGCGGGCGAGAAGGTGTTCGCCAAGTGCAAGGCCTGCCATCAGATCGGCGAAGGCGCCAAGAACGCCATCGCGCCGGAGCTCAACGGAATCGACGGCCGCAAGGCTAGCTCGGTCGAGGGCTACAACTATTCCGACGCCATGAAGGCTTCGGGCATCACCTGGGACGCCGCCTCGTTCAAGGAATTCATCAAGAACCCGAAGGCCAAGGTCCCCGGCACCAAGATGGTGTTCCAGGGTCTCCCGAGCGAGGGCGACGAGGACAACGTGTGGGCCTATATCTCCAGCTACGGCGCCGACGGCAAGAAGAAGTAATTCTTCACAACCGCAGCAATCGGAAAGCGGCTCCTCGGGGCCGCTTTTTCTTTGCGCTCCTCCGCGCACGGGAGCCCTCTTGGAGCGAAGCGCGGCTCCAGCGCCGCTTCCCGCTCGCCCATTGTGCGTTGTATAGGTCGGGTGCGCCATGCGAAGGGCGAAAAGCCGCGCCCTCTCAGAAAGCAAGACGCATTCTTCCCGCAAAGCGCGCGGTCCTTCGCCGGGCCGCGCTTACCGCGACAGGACAAGCCGAATTGATGCGCAAGCCCGACGAAATCTCGTCCGATCTCATGGCGCCGCTGGAGACCTTGCCGGTCTTCCTCGACCTCAAGGGCCGGAAGGCGGTCGTCGTGGGCGGCTCGGAGGGCGCAGCCTGGAAAGCCGACCTCGCCGCCGCCGCGGGCGCGGAAGTTTGCGTTTTTGCCGCCGAAGCCAGCGAAAAAATGCGCGACATCATAGCTGCTCGCGCCAATGTCTCGTTCTTCGCGCGCGATCTCGCCCCGGAGGACCTGGTAGGCGCGGCGATCGTTCTCGGATCGGTCTTCGACGACGTCACGGCCGAACAGGCTCGCAATCTCGCCAAGGCCGCCGGGGTTCCGATTAATCTGGCCGATCGGCCGGCGATGAGCGACTTCATCATGGGGGCGATCGTGAACCGATCGCCGCTGGTCATCGGCGTTTCCACCGGCGGCGCCTCGCCGGTGTTCGCGCAGGCGGTGCGCGGGCGGCTCGAGACCCTGGCCCCCGCTTCCTTCGCCGGTTGGGCGCGCGCCGCCAAGGCCTGGCGCCCCCAAATTCTGGCCTCCGGCCTCGATTTTCTCGCGCGCAGGGATTTCTGGCGCCGCTTTGCGCGGCTCGCCTTTGCGCAGATCGCGCGCGAGCCGACCGAGCAGGACTGCGAAGCGCTGCTGGCTGAAACGCGCGAAGCCCTGGACGCTCCCTCACGCGGGCGCGTGACATTGGTCGGCGCCGGGCCAGGCGATCCGGAGCTTCTGACGCTGAAGGGCTTGCGCGTGCTCGCGGGCGCCGATGTCGTGCTGTTCGACGATCTGGTGCCGGCGAGCGTGCTCGATTT
The DNA here is from genome assembly GCF_004802635.2 of Methylocystis heyeri. Classification (NCBI taxonomy): domain Bacteria; kingdom Pseudomonadati; phylum Pseudomonadota; class Alphaproteobacteria; order Hyphomicrobiales; family Methylocystaceae; genus Methylocystis; species Methylocystis heyeri. The sequence continues at coordinate 1,239,556 of NZ_CP046052.1, read as the reverse complement.
CGCGAGGCGGGAAGCCCAGCGCATCAATGTGGGCAAGCGCGGCTATGCGCCTTCGGTGCAGCAGCAGGAAATCACCGCCCTTCTGGTGAAACTCGCGAGCGAGGGCAAGAATGTGGTGCGCCTCAAGGGCGGCGACCCCATGATCTTTGGCCGCGCCAATGAGGAGATCGGGGCCATCCGCGCCGCCGGGCTGGATGTGGAGGTGGTGCCGGGCGTCACTGCGGCGCTGGCCGGAGCGGCCGCGCTGGGCCTGTCGCTGACCAGCCGGGAAACCGCCCGCCGGGTGCAGTTCATCACCGCCCACACCAAGGACGGGGTTTTTCCCGAGGATTTCGACTGGAGCGCGCTCACCGACGCCCGCGCGACGACGGCGGTCTATATGGGCAACCGGACCCTGCCGGAGCTCTCGAGGCGCCTGATCGCAGAGGGCGCCGATCCGTCGACGCCCGCATTTCTGATCGAGCGCGCGAGCACGCCGCAGCAAAAGGTCATCCGCGGGACCATCGCCGATCTGCCGGGCAGGATGGCGCAGGAAAGCCTCGACGGGCCGGTGCTGGTGCTGATCGGGCGCGCGCTGGCGGGGGAGGGCGATGGAACTTGGGTGCTTGTCGACTCGGGAGGTGGGGCGTCCTAAAACTGGAGGCTAAGCCGCTCGCGATTCGCTGTCAGGACTCGAGATGTTTGGTCCGGAGATACTCGTCCGCACTCTCTCTAAAACGACGCGGGAGGATCGATACGGAAACCGTTGGCAATATCATTCCCGCAGCGATCACCATTCTAAGGTTGCGTGCTGGGGAATCATATTCGACCTCCTGCGGTTGAACCCTTTGCTGCAACGTCACGTCGCGAATGGGATCGTGAATTTCGGGATCAACCACGAGATGCGAGATTTCGCTCACGATCGGAAGAAGAATCTCGATCTCGTTCTCTGCACGAGCTCCCGCGTCGACAGCAGGCTGGCGGACCAGACGCTGCAGTCTATTTCGCGTGATTACGGCATCGACCTCACTGAAAAGGAGCAGGCCGAGATGGAGGCTCTTCCTCCTCTGCGCCGCGCTCCAGTAGGCAGCGTCCTGATGGCGCTGGAAGCCAAAGCTTGCATGACGGCGCATCAGCGGGCCCTTCCGCGCCTTTATGACGAGCTGAACTCGTCGCATCTGACCGTTCATGGGGCGAGCGACCAGGCAATCGCCGCCGGTTTCACCATGGTCAATATTGCCAGCAATTATCTCAGCCCCGATCTCAACAAAGGAAATCGACGGCATAGTCCAGAGTGGAGCGTTCACGATCAGCCGCGCGACGCCCAATTGGCGATCGAAAAAATCCGTCAGCTACCGAGGAGATCGAAGACTGGCGACACAGGCTATGATGCGTTGTCGATCGTGGTAATCGATTGCGCGAACGACGGCGCCCCCGCCAGGCTGGTTACGGAGCCTCCAGCTCCACAACCGGGCGAAATCTATCACTATGCGTCCATGATCGACCGTCTCGGGCATATCTACTCAACTCGGTTCAAGGATATTGGACAGCTTGGCCCTTAGACGGCTGGGGTCGGAAGTCAGGCATTCCCAAACGATCGCTACCCGAAATCCGGCTTTTCTCAAAACCTTTATCGCTCGGGCGTCGCGTGATCGGTTCGATACGAATTTCTCGCGCCAGAATGCTTCGTTCGTTTTTGGGATTGTCGCTCGACGGCAGCCGGTATGATGGTGCCAGAAACAGCCATGAACAAAAACGGCCCATTTTCTTCGGCGATTGGCGAAATCCGGCGAGCCGGGCAGCGAACGCACGTTGAGCCGATACGACGCTCCCAACTCTCTCAAAGCCGACCCGACGATAAGCTCCGCGCTGGTTCCACGCTGACGGATCCGGCCCATAAGCAGGCTGCGCTTCGGATCGACAGGCGCGAATGATCTCATTCGGCGGCGACAGGTGGTATGAGCCGAGTCCCTGCGGTGGGCGCATCGGCCTCCATTCTCAGAAGATGGCGGCCCAGGCGCTCTTTGAAGCCGGGAACGAACCGTAGAGTGCCGCGCTCGGTTCGAGACAAGAAGCCCCGAGTAGCTCTGGCGGAGAGCGGTTTTCCTTCGAATCGCAGAAACTCGGAAAGGGGCGGGCGCTCCTTCCAAACCGGAAAGCTCCCGATTTCAACCCGGAGCCGATGCTTGCCATCGAAGCGCGCCGCTTTCGACCACCGTCCGTCAGATGATGGATCTCTGTCCCGAGCGCGGTCGTAACAGCCGGGCTTCGCCAGTCGCGCTCCTATCCACGCAGCCATGGGAACGGTTACCGCATTTCCGACCAGAGCCCAACGCTGCGAAGAGCGCGCAACCGACTCGGCCGGAGCCGTCCAGTCGGCGTCGAAGCCTTGCAACCGCTCGGCGTCCCGGATGTCCGGCGTGATTACTCGGCCGTTAGGGAGCAGTATTGCGGGTGGCGAAGCTATGCCGACGGTGGAGCCGTTCTTTAGGGTCGGGATAGCGTCAGGCGCCCACCCCAAGCCTCGTATGCCTTCTGTCCAATAGAAACCGTGCGCATGGGTCGACAGGGAGGTCTTTCGATCCTCTGTGAAGGCCTCATCGGCAAGAAGCACGTCGGCAGGGTCGATATCGGTCGTCGTAGCGACGAACAGAACACGCTCTCTGCGCTGGGGAAGAAAAGCGAGAGAGTTCACCACCCGATAAGCCCAGCGGTATCCTCTCTCCTCAAATGCTTCGACTAATGTGCGAAGTCCTCTCCCTTTGTCGAGGTGAAGCATGAACGAGACGTTCTCGAGCACAACCCAGGGGGCGCGCCGCTGATCGAGGAGGCGGAACACGTGCCCCACCAAACTCGAACGTGTTCCCGTAATGCCCGCCGTCAGTCCCGCCTGACTCAGATCCTGGCACGGAAATCCGCCGACGACGACTTCGGTATCGTCCGGCAGGCTTCGCAACCCGGCCACATCGGCTTCGCACGGAACATCCGGGTGCCGCGCGGACAGCACCGCTCGGGCGGGCTCCCAAATCTCGCAGAGCATGATCGCCTCATGCCCGGCCGACGCCAGACCCGATTCGAGACCGCCGATCCCCGCAAACAGTCCTGCGACCTTCATCTCTCACCTTTCAAGGTCTGCGCCGGTTTCGCCGATCGCCGGAATCACTCAATATTACATTGCTGAAACGCTGGGAGAATGAGAATACTCCTCAATGTATGTTCGCATATTGTTCTTGTGGAGCCAATCTTTTCTTTCCAGCCCGCTGGCCGCGCCGATCCGTCGACGCCCGCATTTCTGATCGAGCGCGCGAGCACGCCGCAGCAAAAGGTCATCCGCGGGACCATCGCCGATCTGCCGGGCAGGATGGCGCAGGAAAGCCTCGACGGGCCGGTGCTGGTGCTGATCGGGCGCGCGCTGGCGGGGGAGTAGGGGCGCGGAAGCTGAGCGAACGGACGTCGCGCGCGGTCGAGCTATAGTGTAATTAAAGCGCTATCGCACGGTTTCCGCGAGATCGCTTCGTGATCCGCAGAAGCGACCGCGTGGCCAATGGAGTGATGTTCGCGTCGTCCAAGGCTTCGGGCCAGCAACGCCGGCGCGCCGTCGATCATGAACAGCATTGTCTATTGGGGCGCCGACCATCCCGGATTCAAGGGCTGGGGCAGGTTCGATGAACGGCGTCCCGCCTGCCGGCCGGATGCTCCTCTCCCCGAATTGCAGGAGGTTGGATCGCCGGGCCCGGGGCTCTACTTGCAGCCTGTGGGCGCCCCAAGCCTGATGGAGATCGACTATGGCGACAAGTCTACGAAACCATGTGAAGGGCAAGGTCAAGGAGATCGTTCCGGGTCCGGCCGTGTGCGAGGTGGAAATCGAGACCTCGGCCGGAACCCTGAGTTCCGTGATCACCGCCCGCAGCCTGCAGGAATTGGGACTGAAGGTCGGCGACGAAGTCCGCGCGGTGGTAAAATCCACAGAGGTCGGAATAGAAAAACCGTAGCGCGTGCCTGCGCCGGATTGTTCGTGGATCACGGCGAATTACCACGTTCCCCAGCGTGTTCGGGCCAAACTCTGTCGAACGCGTTCCGTAGATCTTTGATCTGGTGCGTTCTCTTCCAAAAGACCGTTTCGCATTTCTTGGGAGCCTGCTCCAGGGGATTGCCAATTCTGCACAGGCTGATAGCCTGGGTTCAGGCTCTTTTTCCAGTCTCGATGGATTTCGGCCGTTCGGCCAGCAATCGCGAGCGTGAGCGGCCGGGTTCAGCTATTTCGTTTATTGCCGGAGGACAGCGTGGCCAAAAGTATCGTTATATTTTGTGACGGAACCTGGAACGAGCCGACAAAGCGGGGCACAAACGTCCTTCGCATGCTTCAGGCCATGGATTTTGCGGACAAGGACGGAAATCCTCAGCTTGCGCATTACATCGCGGGCGTCGGCACACGCCGGGAGGACGAAAAATTCATCGGCGGTGCGTTCGGTTTCGGCATATCAGAAAACATAAAAGACGCCTATTCTTTTATCGTCAGCAATTACGAGGTTGGCGACAATATTTATTTATTCGGCTTCAGCCGTGGCGCTTATACCGCCAGAAGCATCGCGGGTTTAATTCATAATCTTGGGATTCTTTATCGTTATAACCTTCCTCTGGTCTCGGTCGCCTATAAATACTACAAGGACAAGACCGAGGCGTGGAGCCCCCATGGAGCTGAATCGATAAAATTCCGCCAACAATATTGCCATCCCTATCCCAACAAGATTCGGTTCCTGGGCGTGTGGGATACGGTCGGCGCGCTCGGCGCGCCTTATGGCGAAATCTTCGGCCGCTTGCTCAACGCATTATTCAACACGGGATTCCACGACGTAACGCTGAGCGAGAGCGTCGACGCGGCTTATCACGCGATGGCCGCCGACGAACGCAGATGGCCGTTCCGACCGACCCCTATCGTCCTTACCGATCATCATCTTTCGCGGAACAAAGAGAACGTCGCCGAATTCGGTTTCCCGCTTTATGCGCAGCGATGGTTCCCCGGAGTGCATTCGAATGTCGGCGGGGGCTATGAGACAAAGCATGGCCTGTCTGATTACGCGTTGCAGTGGATGGCGGCGCGCGCCGAGGAAAACGGCCTGAAACTCCAGAATTTGTCGGAAGTTCGCTTTGCGCCCGATCGCCCTTTCGCGCCAGATCCGGGCGAACCGATAGAAAACAGCCAGACCTTGGCCTATCGGCTCGCCACCGTTCTGCTGGTCAGGATTCCGAGCCTCTTGGGGCTCAAATCGGTTTATCCCGAAAGCGATCAGCCGCTCGCCGCCAATATCGATTGGCGCGGCGACTATGTTCGCCCGATCGGCGCATCGGAAGATGTCAGCGCGGTCGAGGAAAAAATCGGAATCGACACCTCGTACCGACCGGTAAATTGCCCAGGCGCCGGGGTCTCTCAGCCGGAGCGGCAAAAAGAGCCCCAATCGTAACGGATTCAGGGCCTGCCGGCGACTAAAGCGCATTCATGTCTCCTGGAAACATGAATACGCTCTAAGCTTTTGTTTTGACGCGTGTCCCACGCCGAATCTACTTCGGCTGGAAACGCTCACATCTAGCGGCGCTCAGTGCGGCAGCGCCGGCGTCACGGTAAAGGAGTCGCTGCGGCCGATCGGAACGCCGGCGGCGCCGGTGTTCGTCAGCAAGTAGATATTGTAGACGGCGTTCACCGGTAGTTCGGAGGCTGAAGCCATCGCCTCGCCGCACGGGCCGCCGCCCTCTGCCGGCGTCTTCAGCCAATAGCCGATGCTGAGCGCATTCGCCTGCGTCAGCTGATCCGGCGTCGTTCCGGCCGGGAAGACGCCGATCCAGGCATCGCCCGCAGCGGCATTGTTGGGGCGGCAGTAGCGGACCAGCGTGTTGGCGCCCTCGCGCACGAAGATCGCCTTGGTCCCGCCGTCGGCCCGGGGGGCGTCGACGATCTCGACCCCGGGCGTGCGCGGACCGACCTGCGGCGAAGGAAGAACGCGCAGTGGGATAGGCGCGCGCACTGGCCGGCCGTCGGCTCTATCGACACGCCAGGCGCCGTAATAGCCCGGAGCCAGGCCCTCGGTCGGGATGGTCGCGGCTCCCTTTGCGTCGAACGCGAACCGCGGAGCGTCCTCATCCGGCGCTCGGCCGAGCGGCGCCAGCACGGCCGCCGTATTGGCGATGTCGTCCGGGGCGATCAATACGAACTTCTGCCCGCGCTCGGCCGAGGCGGGCGTCGCGACCCGGCCGAAGGTCTCGGCGATCGCGCCACGCGTCGCCAGCGCCGGTGAGGGGATCGGGTTGGCCGGGCGGGCATGAGGCCGTTGCTCGTCTTCGTCCTTGAACACGGAATTCAGCGGCGTAGCGTATCGGTCAAAGCGATCGAAGCCGGGTAGCCTGAAGGCGGACTCGATGGTGCGAAGCACGCCGTAGGCGTCGTAATGCGTGCGATCGATCGCGCCCTCGCGCAGCAGGCCGGGCGAGCCCACCAGGACCGTTGCAATGTGGTTGTCGGGCCAGCCCCAACCCAGGCTCTCGTCCCAGGTCACGACCAGCAGCGAGCGCGATCCTCTCCATTCAGGCGACGCCAGAAGCGGGGCGAATGTGGATTGCAGGAACTGGTCCTGCCGCTGCAACGACACACCCACGTCGAAGTTGTCCTGCCAAGCGCCTTCGCCGTCCCACCACCCGTCGGCGGCGATCCATGCGAAATTCGGGAGCTTGCCGCCGGCCGCGATCGCGCCCTGGAAATCGGTCAGATCGCGCATCGTCGCCTGGCAGCGGGCCGGGTTGGCGATGACATTGTGGAACTGCGCGAACGGCTGGTCGTCCGGCGCATACCAGCCGGCGCCCGACGGATCGCTATTGAGGTTGCACGGCGCCTTCATGTTCTGGACATAGGCGCTCCATGAGCGCCGCTGCGCGTCGAGCAGGTCGCCGAGATGCGTCGCCGACAGATCATAGTTGGGGTAATAGACCGGCCCAAATTTGTACGTATTGCCGGCGACCATCGCGACATAATTCTGATCGCTCGGATGGTAGGCGGCCCACATATCCGTCAGCAGCACACCCCGACGCGCCAGCGAGGCCAGGAACGGCATGCGCTCATCGATCGAAGCGGAGCGGCCGTCGTCATGCACGATGTCGGCGTAGTTCGTGTTCTCCATCATCACGACATAGACATGGTCGAGCGGCGGCGTCATGCCCTTCGGCTCTTTCGGCTCTTGCGGCGGCGCCGCAGCCAGCGCGCGGACATCGCCCGAGAGCGTCAGGCTCAGATTGTCGGCGAAAGCGTTCTGGAACGAGCTCATGCCGCTCGGGAAATCGACGCTGACGGCGATTTGGCGCGTGCCCGGCGGCACCATTCCCTGCGCGGCGCGCTGTAGCAGCGCTGTCTTCTGATGGCGCGCCTCGGGGCCAGCGCCGGCCACCACGACCGGCGCTCCAGCAGCCCGCCTGTCGTCATGGAGGAAGATCGCGGTCAGCACGGCGTGCTCGGGGCGGTCGCGCCAGCCGCCGAGCCAGCCCGACAGCGAAAAAGCCACCTGTCCTTTGTCGATGGCTTCGGCAGCGGCCGAGACGTCCACGATCTGCTCGATCGACGTATCGATTCCCGGCGAAGCGAACAGCGCCTTGCCCGGCGATCCGCCCGTCGGAAGGACCGGAACCTCGTTCATGTAGCTAAAACCCGACCAGCACGCGACGCTTGCCGCGCCCCGAACGACGGTCCAGCCCGGCGTCGGCGTCTGCGCAGTCCAGTCGTCCGTGCAAAGATGCGCCTCGGCGTGGCCGTTGACCAGAAGATTGCCTGTGACGGCCGCGCCCGCAGGCGGAACGCAGGCGAAGACTGCGCCTCCCACGGCAAGGCCGAGCAGCCCGTGGCGCAAAATATGTTTCATCAGCCCCCGCCTCGAATTGTTCTTCGTCGATTAGGGAGCGCCTATAGAAGCCTATGGTGACGGCGCGGTGACCGGCTCACGGGCTGATAGTTGATATTATGAGCGTTTGGGGCGGGCGGAACGGTCGAGATCGCTCAAGCTTGCTTCAGCGTCGCGAGCAATCCCAGCAATGCGCTCTCGTCCGGCGTGGCGGCGATGAGCGGCTTCACGCCCAGCTCGCGCTCCAGTGGTGCGGCGACATCGGCGGAAAGCGCAAGCTGCGGAACTTCGCGCAGGCGCTCCAAAACACCGGCCTCGCGCGCGAGGGCCAAAAAAATCTCGGCGCTGCGCCGGGAGTAATGCAACACGGCTTTGAGTTCGCCGCCGGCGATGGCGGCAAGCGCTTCCGCAGACAGCGCCTTCGCCGCCTGCGCTTCATAGGTCTCCACCACCACAACCTCATGCCCCGCCGCGCGCAGGCCGGATTCCAGATCCTCCTTGCGGTCTCGTCCGGCGAGATAAAGGAAGCGCGCCGGGGCGCGATAGCGGGCCTTGAGAAGCGCCAGCAGAGCCGCTGCCTTGCCGGCGACGATATAGGTCCGCCAGCCTTGCGCCTCTGCGGCTTTCGCCGTGCGCGCGCCGACTGCGTGGAGCGGCGTCTCCCACAGATCCTTGGGCGGCGGTAGGCGTTCGACGCCTCTGGCGCTGGTAACGAGCGCGGCGTCGAAAGGCCCCTCGGGAAGAGAGACTTCGAGACGCGCCGGCTCCAGCACGGGGGAAAGAACCGGCTCGAAGCCCATTTCGCGCAGCCTCGCCGCCGTGCGCCCGGCATCGTCGCGCGCACGAAGGACGAGGACGCGCCTCACGCCAGCCCCGCGACGCCGTGGGGCAGGCGGCGCAATATGTCGTGGCCGGCATGGTAGCCGATCAGGGCGGCGTCCACGGGGAGCCCGCTGTGGCTGGAGGAGAAAACCTCGCCGCCGTCGCTGCGCAGCACCTCGCCGGAGAAGACCAGATTCTCGCCTTCCAGCCGGGCGTAGGCGGCGATCGGCGTGCGGCAGGAGCCGTCGAGCACGGCGAGGAAGGAGCGCTCCGCCGCGAGCGCAAAACCCGTGGCCGCGTCCAGAATGGGGGCGAGCGCAGCGCGGGTTTTGGCGTCGTCGGCGCGGCAGGTGATCCCGATGGCGCCCTGGCCGGCGGCCGGCAGGAAGCTTTCCAATGGCAGAAGTTCTGTGGCCCTGTCGGCGAGCCCGAGCCGCTTGAGCCCGGCATAGGCCAGCAGCGTGCCGTCGAATTCGCCGCTCTCCACCTTTTTCAGTCTTGTTTCGACATTGCCGCGCAGCAGCGCGGTCTTGATGTCGGGCCGCAGGCGCTTGACCTGGGCGGCGCGGCGCAGCGACGCCGTGCCGACCGTCGCGCCCTGGGGCAGCTCCGCCAGTTTCATGCCGCCGCGGCCGATGAAGACGTCGCGGACATCCTCGCGCGGCAAATAGCCCGCGACGATAATCTCCGTGGGCAGATGCGTCGGCAGATCCTTGGAGGAATGAACGGCGAGGTCGATGCCTCCGGCGATCAGCGCGGAGTCGAGCTCCTTGGTGAAAAGCCCCTTGCCGCCCGATTCCGATAGCGCGCGATCCTGAATCACGTCGCCGGTGGTGCGGATGATCTCGATGGCGATGCTGTCTTCGGCGACGCCCAGCGACCGCGCCAGCAAAGCCCGGGTCATATGGGTTTGCGCCAGCGCGAGCGGGCTGCCGCGCGTGCCGATGCGTAGGGGTGGGGTGGTCATGCAATATCCGTTCTGGTGACGCGGCTTTCGCCGCGACTATAGGAGCAACGGCGCTTGCGGCAAGCAATAAGGCGCGCGAAGATCGCTCTGGACTCCGGTTATCTGATGCGGCGCTCTTTCTGTTGGTCAGTCTTCTCAAATGATCGAGCTCGAAAAATGCGTGACCAGAGGGAAAGGATGCACCTTCCATTCCGGGCATTGTTCAGATCGCCGGAAGCCTACACCATACCAACAGCAGATGGCGGCGCGGCTCTTCGATACAGGGCCGGAACTCGATTGCGCGAAAGCCCGGCGTCGCGCCGATTAGCGGGCGGCCTCTGCCGGTGCCGACTTGAACGCCGCTTCCTGGCCGGGGCGGATGGTGAGATAGGCAGTTTCTCATGAGTGTTCGAGATTTCGCGAACGGCGTTGCACGCGAACTCCGGGCCGACAATGCTCGAGTCAGATGCGTTCTGGCTTAGCGCAAGCGGCATAACGCGCATCAGAGTAGTCGTCTGCCTTGCGCCAACCCAAAGCGAGAGTGCATCCCCTCTACGAACTCCCTTTTTCCACCGTAGCTCGGATGACGAATTTTTTCGGCGCTGACTTCCAGTTCAGCGAGCCCCCGCTCTGCATCGCGGCCAATCGCGATTATGGATTTTGGTCGTAAGGTCTCCAAAAGCCAAATCAACAACGGTCGGCAGGCTTGGCGTTCGAAGCGGCTATGGCAGCGGTTCGAAAATGGGTTGCCAGCCTGATGTGGATGCAGTGGAAACACGTTCCAAAGGAAGATAGGTCGTTGAAGTTCGTTTAGAACTTGCCAAACAATCGTTGCAGTTCGCTCGGCTACTGCAGGCCCCTTGGTCGCCCGAGCCAGCGGCAAGGCACCCCCGAACAAATCGGCATGTGCGCCGAGGTGGGCTTCATCGGTTAAAGCGAGGCCGGTGCGCCGGCCGCCAAGGTAGCCAAGATCGCGCGCGATCCAAATCGACTCAACGCCATGGGTGAGCGCTGCGTTTAAAACCAGAGATAAGTTGCGCCTTCGAATTCCCGCGGCATCTGGAATATCCTGAGCAACGCAAACGTCGGAATAAGGGTTGAAAACGTCATCGAACCTGAGTGCGGCGATATGCCCGATGAACTTCTCGACCTCGCGCTCTTGGGATCTCATTTGGCTGGAATCCTTCTTTAATGGGGAAATTTATGGAGGATATTATCGCAGGACCTTTAGAAACATGTCTCGCCTATCCACAAGAAACTTTGTCTGGACCTAAGGGATTCTGGGCAAGGTGGTTGTATGGAAGTGAACCGAGAACAGAGCGACAGATTCCGGGAGGCTCTTGGGGCAGCATGAGCAGTCCCAAGGCGGAAGGGAGGGCCATCACATGATGTCATTGCGCCTGCATGCGAGCGACGTGCTCTTAACGGACGACCTAACTCCGTGGCAGCAAGAGCAATTCCGCCATGACCAGCGGAATCACTCGGACATTTTGAACATGCCCAGGCCCGACCGCCTGAAGCACTATGGATTGCATTTTGCGAAATATGTTGGCCGGCTTGCTCGTGGCTCGGCTGAGACAAAACCGGTTGATCGGACCATTGTCGACGCGGCTCTCATTTGTCTCAGCGCTGCCAACTCGCTCAATCAACGTCTGAAGAAACCGGCATCAACTATGCCGTCTTCGAGCCTTCAAACCGATAAAACGCTCTCCCTCGCGGATGCCGCAGGTCGGTTCGCCGACGCGTGTGAAAAGATAGACCATTTGGAAGAATTTTTATTGCTCGCACGAACTGCAAACGAAGACATCCTGAAATGGGTTTTCACTATCTCTGCAGAACGGCATCTGAATTTATCGTCAGCTATCAAAGTGCGCCGCAAAGAAATTGCCGATAGGCAATTTTATATTATGGACTAACGAGGATGAGCTTCTGGAGCGGCGAGAAACTTGCTGCGAACCCCGCCGTAGTAAGTGATTTTTCTATCGATCAGGTTGACGTGAACGCGTACAACTTGCGCATGGGAAACTGTTACTTTCGCACAGCCGAGAGTGCGGCAGGGAAAGAGCAAAAAAAGACGTTCTTGTCAGCAGGCGAAGCTTTTATCATACCGCCTGGGCAGTTTGCATACCTTCTTTCCCGAGAGGCTGTAAATGTCCCAGACAACGCGATGGCTTTCATATCAATGCGTACCGGAGTCAAGTTCAAGGGCTTGATTAATGTCTCCGGGTTCCACGTTGATCCGGGCTACGAGGGCAAGCTGATCTACGCAGTATATAATGCTGGCCCTTCTCAAGTGCAAATATGTGAGGGAGACGCTGTCTTCAAAATTTGGTTTTGCGACCTAGATCATCGGTCTGGTGAGCAATACCTGTTCAGAGGATCAGCGCGAAACGACATAAGTAGTGATCTGATAAGCGGAATGAGTAAAGAGATATATTCGCTGCAAAGTTTAGCAGATAAAATGAGAGATTTGGAAGCAAGTATAAACACAAAGCTTGCAGAGCAGAAGCCGATAATCGATAATCTTACCTTCGTGTGGCGCGCGGTTATAGTGGGCGTTATTGGGGCTGTGTTGCTTGCTGTTCTAACCTTGGCTTGGCAAAACTCAGTTGGAGATTTTCATGTTAGGAATCAGCGAACTCAATCTGTGCAGTAGTATTGCGCCCAGCTCGTGATTCCCCAATCTTTAAGCCCGACATATTCCGTGGCCACGACGCCAGTCGGATAGTATTCGTTTATCGCATGGCCAGCCTCGTCATAGGCGAAAATCGTCCCCGTGCTCGGCCCCGACGGATTGATTATGGGTATCCTTTGTCGGGGTCTTCTGGCGTCGTTGCGGTGGGCTCGGCCCTTGCATACCCGCCCTCGGCGAGGAGACGACGTGACCCACACCCCGGCGATCACAAAACTTGCCGATCCCTACCGCTGGACCGCGCTCGCGCTTGCGACCTGGGCCCAGGTCGCCGGCTGTTTTCTCATGCAGGGGCTCGGCGCTCTGGGACCTCAGATGCAACGCGCCATGGGGTTGAACGCCGCCAAAATCGGCCTGTTGAGTTCATCGGCCCAGCTCGCGCCCATCATCGGATTGCTGGTCGCCGGCGAGTTGCTCGACCGTTTCAGCGAGCGCCTGATCGTCGGTCTCGGGGCGGCGATGGTCTCAGCTTCGATCTTCGCGGCCTCGCGCGCGGAGAGCTATACGGCGCTGCTCGCCTGTCTGGTTGTCGCCAGCATCGGCTATTCCTCGGTTCAGCCCGGGGGCGGGAAGGCGGTGGCTTCCTGGTTCGCGCCCAATCAGCGCGGCCTCGCCATGGGCGTTCGCCAGGCCGGCCTGCCGCTCGGGGCGGCGCTGGGGACGCTAATTCTCCCCGCGGTCGCGCAGCTGCGGGATTGGCGCGGCGCTTTCGCTCTCGGCGCCTTGGTGGCGCTGCTCGGGGGCCTGAGCTTTGCGGCTCTTTATCGGGCGCCGGCGGAGGGCGCGCCGCGGCTGGCGGAATTCCCGCCCTTGAGCGAACGCCTCGCTCTGTTGCGCCTGCCGGGCATGAGGCGCATCCTTCTTCCCGGCGTCACGCTGGTTTCGCTGCAATTTGCGCTCAGCGTCTATCTGCCGCTCGATGTGCGGGATCGTTTCGCCCTGCCTGCGGAAACCGGGGTCGCTGCGCTTTTCGCCGCCCAAGCCGCCGGAGCCGTGGGACGCATCGTGCTCGCCTTTTGGAGCGACCACAGCGACCACGGCCGTTATTTTCCTTTGCAGGCCAGCATGGCCGCCCTCGTCGCCGGAACCGCGGCCTATGTGGCGCTGCCGGCGGCTTCGCCGGCGCTGCTTTATGCGCTGGCGCTGTGGCTCGGTTTCTTCGGCTTCGGCTGGTATGGCCCCTGGATCGCGCTGGTCAGCGAGACCGCGCCGCCGGGGCGGATCGGCTTCATGATCGGACTGGTCATGGCGGTGAACCAGATCGCCGTCGTCCTGGCGCCGCCTCTGTTCGGCTGGCTGCGGGACGCTTCGGGAAGCTTCGTCTTCGGTTGGCTTCTTTTGACGGCGGCGAGCGCCGCCGCGCTGGCGATCACGCGGCGGGGCTAGAGTCATTTCAGTTTCCATGGAAACATGAAAAGACTCGCCGCCTATTTCCCTCCCCATTCATGCGGTAGAGAGTCCCGGTTTGGTCGTGTTTTCTTCGCGCGAACCGGTATCCACTTCGCCCGAAAACACTCTATAGGTTGGAAAAGAATCGCGCGGGCGCAGAATCGGCCCTTCCATGCGCGAGGGGGACCCGAATGCGCGTTTTGGGCATTGAGACGACCTGTGACGAGACCGCCGCGGCGGTCGTCGAGGACAAGCTCGGCGGCGGGGGCGGCGAAATCCTCTCGAACGAGGTGATGAGTCAGATCGCCCGCCACGCCGCCTATGGCGGCGTCGTGCCCGAGATCGCCGCGCGCGCCCATATCGAGGTGCTCGATCGTCTGGTGGCGCGCGCCCTTTCCGACGCGCGCATCGACCTCGGCGCGGTGGACGCCGTGGCGGCGGCGGCCGGACCGGGATTGATCGGCGGCATATTGGTGGGGCTGACCGCCGGCAAGGCGCTGGCGCTCGCGGCCGGAAAGCCCTTCATCGCGGTCAATCATCTGGAGGCCCACGCCCTTACCGCGCGCCTCACCGACGGCACCGACTTCCCCTATCTCGCCCTGATCGTTTCCGGCGGCCATACCCAGCTCGTCGCGGTGCGGGGCGTCGGGGATTATCAGCGCCTCGGCTCCACCATCGACGACGCTATCGGGGAAGCTTTCGACAAGGTGGGCAAGATGATGGGCGCGCCTTATCCCGGCGGGCCGCATATCGAAAGGCTCGCCGCCGAAGGCGACGCCCAGCGCTTCAATCTGCCGCGCCCGATGCTGGGACGGCCCGGAGCGGATTTCTCCCTTTCCGGGCTCAAGACCGCCGTGCGGCAGGAGCTGCTGCGCCTCGGTGAAGAGCCTTCCGACACGGACAAGAGGGACATCGCCGCCTCTTTCCAGGCCGCGATCGTCGATATCGTGGTGGATCGCGTGCGCTCGGCGCTGCGGCTTCTCGCGGAAGAGGACTGCCGCCCCAATGCGCTGGTCATCGGCGGCGGGGTGGGCGCCAATGGCGCGATACGCCGCGCGCTCACGCGTTTCTCGGCGGAGGCGGGGCTGCGCTTCATTTCTCCGGCGCCCGAGCTCTGCTCCGACAACGGCGCGATGATCGCCTGGGCGGGGCTGGAGCGTTTCAAGCTCGGCCTCGTGGACGATCTCGGTTTTGCGCCTCGCCCGCGCTGGCCTCTCGACGCCAGCTTCAGCGCCGCGCATCACGGCAAGGCCTGAGAGAGCCATGCGAACCAGACTGGCCGCCGCGGTGACGGCGCTGGCCTTGACGCCGCAGCCGCCGGCCTCCGGCCCGCTCTCGAAAGAGCCGTCTTTTGCGGGCGTGCGGGCCTTCTATGGTCCGGGAGACGGGATCGGCTCGATCGACGCACGGCTGATCGACGAGGCCCGATCCTCCATCGACATGGCCGCCTATGTCCTCAGCGACCGGGCGGTGGTGAGCGCGCTGGGCCGCGCCGCGATGCGGGGCGTCCATATCCGCGTCTATCTCGACGGCGATCAGATGGCCCATTCCGAGCATGCGGTGGCGGCCATTTCCGCCACGCCCAATGTCGAGCTGCGCCAGAAACGCCGATCGGGGGATCTCATGCACATGAAATCCTTCGCCGTCGACCGGCGCATCCTGCGCAGCGGATCGGCCAATTTCAGCGTTTCGGGCGAGGAATATCAGGACAACGACCTGATCGTCGTCGAAAGTCCGGAGCTCGCGCGCGGCTTCAGCGAAAATTTCGAGCGGCTCTGGGCGCGGGCCGACAACCAGCGGATTGGAGCAAGATGAGCCGCGCCTCGGTATTCGTTCTCGGCGCCGGAGCATGGGGCGCGGCGCTCGCCAATGTCGCCTCGGCGGGACGCGATCGCGTGCCCCTTTGGGGACACGACACCGCCCATATAGCGGCGCTGGCGCGGGACCGGGAAAACCGGCGGCATTTGCCGGGCCTTCCCCTTGCGCCCGCCGTCGCGCCGACCGCCGATCTCTCCGACCTCGCCGAGGCCGAGATTGTCCTCGGCGTCGTGCCCGCGCAGGCGATGCGGTCCGTCGTCCGGCAGGCGCGCCCCTATCTGCGCAAGGGCGCGGCCTTCGTCACCTGCGCCAAGGGCATCGAGCGCGACACGCTCAAATTCATGAGCGAGGTCGTCGCCGAGGAGGCTCCCGAGGCGGAGGTCGCGGTTCTGTCGGGACCGAGCTTCGCCAGCGATGTCTGCAAAGGGTTGCCCACCGCCGTGACGCTGGCGGCGGGCGACGACGCCCTGGCGCAGCATCTTTGCGAGCAGCTTTCCACCAGGACCTTCCGGCTCTACCGTTCCACCGACCTGCGCGGGGTCGAGATCGGCGGCGCGGCCAAGAACGTCCTCGCCATCGCCTGCGGCATGGCCGCCGGGCGCGCGCTGGGGGCCAGCGCGCAGGCCGCCCTCATCGCGCGGGGTTTCGCGGAACTGCGCCGGCTGGGCGAAGCCTGGGGCGCCCGCCAGGAGACGCTGATGGGCCTCTCCGGCCTGGGCGATCTGGTGCTGACCTGCGGTTCCGCCCAATCGCGCAACTTTGCGCTCGGCTATGCGCTGGGCGGCGGCGAAACGCCGCGCGAGGCCAATCACGGCAAGCTCGCGGAAGGCGCCTTCACCGCTTCCGCGCTGGTGGAGGTCGCGCGCGAAAGACAGATCGAAATGCCCATAGCCGAAGCGGTGGCGGCGATCCTCACCAACCGGCTGAGCGTGGAAGGGGCCATAGATTCTCTGTTGATGCGCCCGCTTCGGGCGGAAGCTTGAACATGCCTGCTACCGCCTTTCTCCCGGCTTGTTATACTCGCTGAAAAATAACCGGCGACGCGAGAGGCTGGGACCGGAGGCAGGCCAATGAAACTAAACGATCTTCTTGTCGTGTGTGTGGTTACGGCCACGATTTCTCTCGGCCTCTACTCGAGGATAACCGACGCCACTGCCCGGGGGTCGCTGGGCTATGATCAGGACCAGTGCGTCCTCAAGATCGGCCCTGATTTCTTCTATTTTTCCGGCTATCAGCCCGGGACCGGGCGAAAAAAATTCTGCGAGGACGCGCCCTCGGTCGGAGACACGACCTTCGTCTTTGACTTCGGGCAGGACGAGCTGCGCGGGATGAAGACGGACTTCCGTATTCTTCGCGAGGGGGAAGAAACCGCGGACGGCGGCGCCGCCGATGGTCCGACGATCGCCTATCTCGCGCCGCAGGTCTATCCCAACGGCACCTTCAGCTTCGCTCATCGTTTCGACAAGGCCGGAAGTTATGTGGGGGTCGTGACGGTGGAGGATTCGAGCGGCCAGCATTGGGAGGCGCGCTTTCCCTTCTCGGTCGGCGGCGCGCCGATGAGGAAGCTGCCCTTCGTATTGCTCGGCCTCGCCGGCGCACTGGCCTTCGGCCTCTTTATCGCCGGCCGAAACGGCAAGAAGGCCTGACGGGCTTTTTTTGGCCCCGGCGGCGCCCATGCAGGAACAATGATCGACAAAAGCAATGACATGATCGGCGTGGAGGCCTGCGACCAGACTGGCTTGGCGCTCATCCCGGAACGCGACGTCGCAATGGGCGAATCCGGGCCCGAAGCGACGTCGGCGGAACCCTGGTTGCGACTGTCTTCGATCGCGGATTTTCAGCCCGGCCGCTGGATCGCCATGCGCTACGCCGCGAGTCTCTACGACGAGCCGGTGCGGCCGATACTGCGCTTCCTGATGCGCGACGGCTCGCGGAAGGACGTTCTCGCGCCCGCGCCTTGCGAGGGCGAAGCGATATGGCTCGGACGCGCGCCGCCGGACCTCGCCGCCCTGTGGATCTGCCCGACCGATCGGATCGGGAGATTCGACTTCCGCATCCTTTCCATAGGCCCGGTTCCGCTGGGGGTTTCGCTGCGCAAGGCGCTGGCGTCGCCGAAACGCATGTTCTTCTCGCTGTCGGCCCGGATGGTGGGCCTGCACGACGAGGCCGATCTCAATCTCCGCTGGGCGCTGGGGCGCGAGGAGGTTTCCGGCTATCCTGCCTGGAGCCGGGAGAGAAACCGCCGGTCCGACGGAGCCGTCGACCGCCCTCGCGCCGACTGGGAAAGCGCCCCGGTCGCGACGATCGTCCTGCATGTCGAGGGCGCGACCCCGGCGGCGGTGGAAGCGAGCCGACGCTCGTTTCTGGAACAAACCTATCCACGCTGGCGGGTCTTGCTCGAGGGCGGAACGGCCGGGTTTGCAGCCTCGCTCGGGGACGGGCGCTTCACCAGAATCGAGGACGGCGCGCCGGAGGTCTCGAACGATCTCCTTTGCAGCCTGCGCGCCGGCGATGAGTTCCCGCCTCACGGGCTCGCCTGTTTCGTCGAGCATTTCGCGAGAAACCCGCAGGAGACCATAGCCTACGCGGATCATTGCGACGCCGGGCCGCAAGGGGCGCCATGTTTCAAGCCGGGCTGGAGTCCGGTTCTGAACGCCGTTTCGCCCTATGTGGGCCGGGCGGCGATGTTCCGGGGCGCGCTGTTGCGAGGCGAGGCCGATTCGCTGGCGCGAACGCCCGAATGTCTGCTCGACGATTTGCTGGCTCGTGCGGAAGTATCCTCCGTGGGTCGCATCGCGCGCATTCTTTTCCGTCTGGGGGCGGCGCCCCAGCCGCGCCGGCCTGCGCGCCCGGCTTCGCCTGAAAGGCGGCCGAAGGCGCGGGTGAGCGCGATCATCCCGACCCGCGACCGCGCGGATCTGCTGCGGCCCTGTCTCGATTCGCTACTGAGTTCGGTCACCGATCCCGATCTCGACGTCATCGTGGTGGACAATGACAGCATAGAGGCGGCGACGCATCGCCTCTTCGTCGAGACCCTGCGCCGCGACCGGCGCGTCCGGATTCTGCCCGCGCCCGGTCCTTTCAATTTCTCCGCCATATGCAATCGCGCGGCGCAGGAGGCGCGCGGCGAGTTTCTTCTGTTCCTCAACAACGACACTACGGCGCTGACGCCGGGATGGCTCGAGTCGATGCTGGAGTTCGCGTCGATGGCGGATGTGGGCGCCGTGGGGGCGAAGCTGTTGTTCCCCGACAACAGAGTCCAGCATGTCGGCGTCGTGCTCGGCATGGGCGGCGTCGCGGGCCATTTCGGCTCGGAGCTGGGCGCAGCCGAAGAGGGCTGGCATGGCATGAATCTTCATCCTCACGAGGCTTCGGCGGTCACGGGAGCCTGTCTGATGGTGGAGCGGCGCAAGTTCGAGGCGGTTTCCGGCTTCGACGCCGAAAATCTCCCCATCGAACTCAACGACATCGATCTGTGCTTGCGACTTTCGCGGCGAGGATGGCGCACGATCTGCGACACGCGGGCGGCGCTGATGCACCATCAGTCCGCGAGTCGGGGCGGAGCCGCTTTCCGTCTGCAGAAAACCTACGCCGCCGAGCGCGGTTATTTCATCGACAAATGGCGGGGAACGATCCGCAATGATCCCTATTTCAATCCCGCGATGTCTTTATACGCACATATCCCGGCGCTGGCGTGATCGCGCGGCTGCAGTCACGGCCGCGTCATCCTTTGGCCCCAGTTTGATCCCAACTCCTGTTCAGATGGACGTTCCTCGTCTATCAAAGCCGCGGTGAACGACGCTGGCGCGCTTGCGCTTGCGGAGCCGCCGCAGGCGCGGGCGCATTTGGGACAGACGGCGCGAGCCGTTAGCTGAACGGGCGAATGACCGGGATAAATCTTTTCAGCCAAAAGATCGGAAAGTGGGCGGCGAGCCTGCGAAGCCTGTTCGCTTCGCCGGACGTTGCGAATCTGTCCAGGAACCTGCCTGCCGTCATACGCTCCCGGCTTCCGGCGGTGGCCGGCGCCGCCGCCCAAACCGGGAGGACGCTAGAGCCCGCCGTCTCGCGCATGGGGTTAGGCGCAAAGACTTTCCTGTTGTTCGTCATACTGCCCACCTTCGTCATGTGGCTTTACGCGCTGCTGTGGGAAACGAGGGGCTATTCCGTCGAGTTGCGCCTCACGGTGCGCGCCGCTCCCGAGCAGAAGGTCGCCGCCATGGGCGATTCCTCGACGATGTCCTCTCTCATCAGCAAGTTTTCGGGCGGCTCGAAAAGCACCACGCAGGACACTTATATCGTCCTGAATTATCTCAAGAGCCGCGCCATGATCGCGGACATCGGCGGTCGCGCCTATTTCGAAAGCATCTATTCCGGCGACGACGTCGATTATTTCTCGCGTCTGCGGCGCGGCGCCAATATCGAAGACCTCCAGAAATATTGGGCCAAGCATATCACCGCGAGCGTCGAGTCGATGTCGGGCATATTGACCGTCCAGGTCGACGCCTACAGCCCCGAGAGCGCATTGCGCCTCTCCAACGACCTGGTGCGGCTCAGCGAGGCGCTCGTCAATCAGATAACCCTGCGGGGCCGCAAGGACGCGTTGAAGCGCGCAGACCAGGAAGTCTCCGTGAGCAGCCAGCGCCTCGCCGACGCGCGCGAGAAGCTGCTGCAGTTCCGCAACGCCAATCTTCTCATCGATCCTACCTCGAAGGCCGCGAGCATAAGCGAGGTCATCGGCAAGCTGACGCTGGAAAAGATCGACCTCGAGGCCGAGCTTTCGACCTTCACGGGGGCGCTTTCTCCCGATTCGCCCAGCGAGCGCATACAGCGGGCGAAGCTCGCCACCATCAACAAGCAGATAGCCGAAGCGAGAGCCAAGCTCACCAGCGAAAAAGCCAGCGACGCGCTTTCCGCGCAGATTGCGGGCTACGAGCGCCTGAAACTCGAAGAGCAATTCGCGCAGACGCTCTATCAAATCGCGCAGACGTCCTATCAGAAAGCACGGCAGGAGCTTGAAAAGCAGGTGCTTTATCTGGTGGTGGTGGTTAAGCCGACCCTGCCGGAAGCGCCCGCCACGCCGAAGGTGTTCGTCTCGACGGTACTGTTGTTTTGCGAACTCGCCGTCCTCTGGGCGATCTGCATGCTGATCGGCGCGGCGTTCAGCGATCAGATGATCTGAGCGCCGTTTGGCGCGGGTCCCTCGGAGCCTCCCTCCACCGCGGCGAGGATCGACTCCTGCGCGGCCTCGTAAAGCGCGATATCATGCTCGAGAAGATCGGCCGCCAGTCCGACGCGCGCGAGAATCTGCGCCAGTGAGCTGACGCTCGAAAAAGTCTCGCTCGCCTCGTCCCGCAGGAATTCCGTCCCCACCGCCTCGTTCAAAAGGCTTCTGAAAAGAGGGTAGGACGTCTCCATTCCTACGACGTCCATCGTGGCGAGATTCTCCAGGGCGCGCGATACATGCGGCCAATCGGGCGCTTCCTCCGGGTTGCAGCCGAAGGTCTTGACCATCGGACTGGCGAGCGCCATGCGCTGGGCGTCGGTGCAGTTGCGGAAAGCGGAGAGCACGGCTCTGTGCTCGTCGATCTTGAGATCGCGGGCGAAATCGACCAGCGGTTCGACGCCGGTCACGAATGTTTTCAGCAAATGGCTCGAATTGGGGCGGGAGAGCAGCTTCAGCACCAGAAGGCGCTCCGCCATCTCCGTGAACGGATCGCGCAGCATCGCCGCGACGAGATATTCCGCGCTGCGCAAATGCTGGCAGACGCGACTGAAATTGGGGCGTCCGGCGAGAAATTGCGATCGCGCGGATTTATTGTTGATCAAAACGTGAATGGTTTCCGGCAGATAATGTTCGGCGGCGGTGTAGCAGAGGGCGAAACGCCGCGACGCCGCATTTATGATGCGTCGCTGCGGCATCACCGAGCAATCGAACAGGAACAGCTTGCGCTCGATGAAGCGGCCGGGGGGAAAGCGCCGGTAG
Source organism: Methylocystis heyeri (assembly GCF_004802635.2). NCBI lineage: Bacteria > Pseudomonadati > Pseudomonadota > Alphaproteobacteria > Hyphomicrobiales > Methylocystaceae > Methylocystis > Methylocystis heyeri. Next base: position 1,218,050 of record NZ_CP046052.1, on the reverse strand, counting down.
ATCGGAATGCGTTCGACGGCGTCGAACAACTCCACGTCGTCTATGTTCTCGAGATCGGGCACGATGAGATTGGTGATTTCAAACCCCACCTCTCCGGTCGGATGAAGTCCCAGATCCCTCACTTCGGGGCGCAGGATATCCGCTTCGAGGGCAAATTCCTCCTGATCCTGAACCTTGACGAGAATCTTTGGAGTCTGCGCGGGATCGTCGGGGGCGACCCAGCCGATGATTCTATGTCCTTCGTCCGCATCGATATGAAAAAACATCGGTTCGTTTCTGTCCCGTCCGGAGCGCGCTTTGCGCCCCGCCTTTCGCCGGGCTTCGCCCGAAAGGCGTCATGAGGAATATCTTTGCGCGCGCGGCAGGCCGAGCCGGACCTTCCGTCGAGAGAGCGCTCCGCCCGCAAGAGTCTGTAGATCCTCGCGAAAAGCGCCCCGGCGGGTTCAAGGGCCGGCGCCGGCTCCATAATTTATCATGAATGGCGCGGAAAACCGCTACAAGAAGCGAGGGCCGATGGTAGAAGTCGTTAAGGCTATGTCGCGGGTCCGTTTTTCACGGGCGACGGCCTGCCGCGAATGGCGGGGCAGAAACGGGTTGGCAATATGGCTTCGGGCAAGACCGAAACGACTTTTCAAGCGGTTCGCAGGCATCTTCGCAATGGATATGTGATCCTTACCGAGCGGGGGATAGTCGCCCTGTACGGCGCCGCGATGCGCGAACTCGCAAAAATAGTCGATTCGCCGGTCGGAGCCTTTCTGGCGCCCAAAGACATCTTCAAGGACGGGCCGGAACTGGTCCGGGCGCAGGGCTTGCGCGTCGCCTTCGGCGCCGTCCTGCGTCAGGTCGCGGCGGAATACGATCCTCCGCTGGGTCGAAGCCGCAATCCGGTGAACGCCGAGGCGCGAGCCTCGGCCATTCGCTATCATTACACCTATGAATTGCTGAAGCCGGACGGGGTTGCGCCCTCCCGGCGGCCCGTCAACGATGTGGACTACGCTCTCGAGATCCCGTTCGCCTATGCGCCCCGGCCCGGATTCAAGGGACCCGTCGCGGCCGTGATTCATGTGTTTTATCCCGAGGTTCTGCCGCTGATCCTCGAGAAGCTGGATAATATCCCCTGCGCGGTGGATTTGTTCCTTTCCAGCGACGCCGAGGAAAAGATCGCCCAAATTTCCGCCGACACGTCGAACTGGTCGAAGGGCAGGGTGGAGATTCGGCGGCTTCCCAACCGCGGCCGCGACATCGGCGCCAAATTCGTCGGCTTTCGCGACGTCTACGACCGCTACGAGATTTTCCTGCACCTTCACACCAAGCGTTCGCCGCATGGCGGCGAGCCGCTGGCGCGCTGGCGCGACTATCTGATCGACAATCTGTTCGGCACGCCCGAGATTGCGGCCTCGAACCTCAGCCTATTCGACGATCCGCAAATTGGGATCGTCTTTCCGCAGCATCTTTTCGAGCTGCGCGGCGTGTTGAACTGGGGCTACGACTACAATCTGGCCCGCAAGCTGATGCGCCGGATCGGCGTATCCATCGACAAGAATCTCGTGCTGGAGTTTCCCTCGGGATCGATGTTCTGGGGACGTAGCGCCGCCATCGGGCCGCTGCTCGAGGCGGGGTTGGAATATTCCGATTTCCCCGAGGAGCGCGGCCAGATCGACGGCACGCTCGCCCATGCGATCGAGCGCTGCGTGCTGATGGCGGCGGAGTCGCGGGGCTACGAGTGGCTGAAGGTGGTCCGGCGCGATCTTTATCCGGTGCAGAAGACCGTTCTTCCGGTGACGGCCCCCGCCGACATCGCCCAGCACAGGCTCAAGGTTTATCAGCCCTGTCTTGCGGGCGTGGACATCGAACTGGCCCCGTTCGCGCGGACGCTGAAGGAAACCCGCCCGATTCCGGTCTATCCCTCCCGCAGCGCGCGGGCGCGGCTCAACCTCATCGTCCCGACGATCAATCCGGAGCAGACCTTCGGCGGCGTCGCGACGGCGCTGCGGCTGTTCCGGCAGATCGGGGACGCTCTTGGCGATGATTTCGACCGCAGGATCATCGTCACCGACGCCGAGATCGAACAGGCCGCTTATCGGAACTTTCCGGGTTTCGTCCCCGCGCCCTTCGCCGCGAGCCTCGACGAAGCGGGTCGCACCATCGTGGACGCCAGCGAGCGCGAGGGCGGTCGGCTGGACTTGCGAAAAGACGATGTCTTCGTCGCAACGGCGTGGTGGACCGCCGAATTCGCGCTGGGGTTCGAGAGCGAACGGCGCAGGTTTTTCGGCGGAAGCCGGCCCTTCGTCTACGTCATTCAGGACGATGAACCGAACTTCTATGGCTGGAGCAGCAAATTCGTGATGGCGGAGGCGACCTACCGCTATCCGGAGGACACCATCGCGATCATCAATTCGGAGGAGCTCTTCGATCTGATGACCGGGAAATATCGTTTCCGCGCCGCTTTCTGCCTGCCTTACCAGACCAACGAAAGGGTGGCCGCGATGCTGCGTCCGACGCCCAAGGAGCGGATCATCCTGGTCTATGGCCGTCCTACGGTCATGCGCAACGCCTTCGAGCTCATCTGCGCGAGCCTGTGCCGTTGGCAGCAGCGCGATCCAATTCGCGCCAGCCGCTGGCGAATCCTTTTTCTGGGCGAGGAGTTCGAGGCGCCGCTGGCCTATCCCGTTCAAAACGCGGACCTCGGCGGCAAGGCGACTCTGGAGGTCTACGCCGATTGGCTCAATCGCGCTTCGGTAGGCGTTTCGCTGATGGTCTCTCCCCATCCGAGCTACCCCCCGCTGGAGATGGCCGAAGCCGGCCTGCTCACAATCGCCAATGATTTTCCGGGGAAGTCGCTGGCGAAGAGGTGCCCCGACATCGTTTCGTTGAATCGGCTCGATATTCAAACTTTGGCGGACGCGATCGAAGACGCCGTCGCGAAGATGGAGCCGCAGATCGGAAAGCCGGGCTCGCTGAGGGCGCTCGATTCGCCACAAAGCAGCCATCATCCCCTCGCAAGTCCTGAGGACATTGCGGCGCTTCTGCGCGCCGGGGCGGAACAGACGGAGCAAAAACCGGACGCCATCACGGCGTCGGCGCTTCGTTAAGAAGTAGTTAGTCCGATTGGTCCAATCTGATCCTGGACGCGGGCGGCTAAATCGCGAGGCTTTCTCTGATCAACCCCGGCGGGCCAGATCCGGCAAGGGTTTCAGGTGAAAAGGAGAAGCGCATTGGCGGATAAGACATTGAACCATAGTCTGCTGGCCCGGCCCGAGCGCATTGTGCTCCAGCGTCTGGTTCGTCTGCTTCCGAGGGCGGCCAAACCGGCGGACCTGACCCTGATCGCGGTGGTCGGCGGGCTGATTGCGGGCGTCTCCTTTGTCCTTTGCAACGTCTCGCCCAAGTTTCTGCCGCTGGCCCTGGCGGGAATCGCGATAAGCTGGTTCGGCGATTCCGCCGACAGCCTGCTTGCGCGCGTACGCAGGCTGCATCAGCGTCCGCAGGGATTTCTGTTCGAGCATTCATGCGATCTGCTCGCCCAGACCGCGATGGTGGTGGGGCTCGGCCTGTCTCCCTATCTGACCCTGACCTCGGCGCTGATGCTGCTGTCGCTCTATCTGCTGTTGAGTTCCTACACTTATCTCCGCATCACTGTGGAAGGCGTGCACCGGCTCTCCTACGCCGGCCTTGGCTCGACCGAGTTCCGCGCCATGCTGGCCCTCTGGCCGACGCTGGCGCAACTCGGCGACTGGCGGGTTCTCCACGCCCGAGTTTTGGGATTGACGGGCGTCGACTGGGCCGTCGCAGCTTTGTCCCTTTGCGCTTTCGTCGCCTTCATTCTGGTGGTGCGCCAGGATTTGCAGCGGATCGACGCCGACGAGAAGCGGGTGCGGGCAGCATATTCCGACGCACCGGCCGCGCCCGCGCCCGAGGAAGCTTCGCCCAAAGGGCTGGAAGCGCATTATCCGAGACGCGCGCAGGCTTGAGCCTGCGCGGCCGAAACTCGGTCCGTTCCACAGGCCCTAGTCGACGCGCTCGACGTCTCCGGGCTTCCAGCTCTTGTCGAACCAGGGCTCCAGCGGACCGTAGAGGCGCAAGAGCACATTCCAGCCTTTGCCCGGCACGGTCTGTATCCAGTTGCGCTCGTGACCTTTGGGCGGCTTGGGTCCGAACCAAACCGTGACCGAGCCGTCGGAGCCAGTCTCCAGATCCTTGGCCAGGCTATCGAGGCCGGCAGTCTTCTGATCCGTTTCCAGGAGAGACCGCGTCTGGTTGCTGTAGACCGTCAGCGCCCAGAACGCCTTGGCCGGAACCGGGGCCGGCAAGGTAATCTTATAGGTCTTGCTTCCGTCCAGATATTGGCCCTTGGCGTCGCGGAACGCGCCGGCGTAGGCCGACCCGGTCCCGGGCCTCGCCTCGGTCATGGCCGGCGTTATTCCGGTGGCGTAGTAGAAGAAGCTGGCTTCCACGTCGAGCATGCGCTCGGCTCCGTCCAGGAACAGATAGCTTCCCCCGACGAATGGATTGATCCATTGGCGATCGGGATAGACCGCGACGCGCTTGTCCCTCGGCGCCCAAAGCAGGGAGCGAGCCGCCGCATTGCCGACCGCAACAGCCTCCGTGAGAATATTCTTCAGCCGGGCGTTCGGCTCGAAGCTCTGCCCCTTCTTGATGCCGATCGCCGCGAACAGCCCGACGGTTTCGGGAGAAACGAAATCGGCGGGCTCGTTTTGCACCACCGCGTCGAGTTCCTTATAGAAATCGAAGTTGTTTGCGCTGATCGTGTTGAACTGTTTGCCCGAGGTGTCGACGAAGGGGGTCTCCGGCGGGTTCTGGGCCGCCGCGAGCGGATAAATCCGCGCGTTCTCCTTTACGCCCTTGACCGCCGCGGCGATGTCGCCGTCCCGAACGAACGCCCGGAAGAAGATGATCGAACGGTTGGTTTTCGGCTTGGCGACGAAGAAACCAAAGGGAGGCAGTTCGCCTTTATATTCCGGGGGAACGAAGAGATATCTGCCTCCGCGGCCCTGGTCGGGCCCCGTGAGGCCGACATCGGTCACCCAGCGGAAATAGGCGTCGTCCACCGGTCCGAGAACGCCCGGCGGGATCTCGACGACGATCGGTCCGTCATTGAGATTGACGCAGGTGAATACATAGACGGTCGTGGTGTTGGGCGTGAGAAACAGCGATCGCGCGTCCATCAGTTCTTCGGTGACGCCGAACACCTTGTTTTCCTTGACTCCGGCTTCGTCGAGGCCCCGGCACGCCGCATAAATGGAAGTTGCGGGAATGCCTTGAAGGAACGCCTCGATTCCGCGGCTGTAATCGAGCTGGTCATAGGCCAGCTCCGCCGTTTTCGCGTCTGGAGCGCCGTCCTTGAATTTCAGCGTTCCGACACGCGTCTTGAAGGTGTCGGGCGTTTCGACAGAAGGCGGGACTTTTGCTGAATATTTTGGGCTTTCAGCGCCTTGCGCGACAGACCAGCTCGCTGCCGCGAGCGTGGCCGCTACAATCAACGACCTTCCGTGCTTCATGAAACTCTCCCTTCCCGGGCTCTCAAATTCAATGCATTACTATTCTCGGAATTTTGCGGCGTTGCAACAGATGACGGGTCGTCGCATAGATTGGGACCGCCGGCGGCGGACGGCAAAGCTTCGCCGGCCTGCGTTCAATTTCGCCGCTGCGCCCCCAGGGCGCCCTTGCTCTTGGGCGAGGTCTGACATATAGAGCCCCCATCCCACAGGCGAGAGTCTAAACGGCGGCTGTTTCAAGGCGTCGTTCCGGTGGCCGGATTTCCGGCCGCAAATTGCTTTCGCCGAGGTCCAACCGGAGAACAAAAAAATGGCGCTTCCTGATTTCACCATGCGCGGACTGCTCGAAGCCGGCGCTCATTTCGGTCACCAGTCGCACCGCTGGAACCCCAAAATGGCGCCCTATATTTTCGGCGCGCGCAACAACATCCACATCGTCGACCTCGCGCAGACCGTTCCCCTGCTGCATCAGGCTCTCAAGGCTATTTCCGACACCGTGGCCAAGGGCGGTCGCGTTCTGCTGGTCGGAACCAAGCGGCAGGCTCAGGAGCAGATCGCCGACGCGGCGAGGCGCAGCGCTCAGTATTACATCAACTCCCGTTGGCTGGGCGGCACGCTGACCAACTGGAAGACGATTTCCGGCTCGATCCAGCGGCTCCGCAAGCTCGACGAAATGCTCGGCGCCGGGGCTTCGGGCGTCACCAAGAAAGAACGTCTCCTGCTCACGCGCGAGCGCGACAAGCTCGAAACGGCGCTCGGCGGCATCAAGGACATGGGCGGCACGCCCGACCTGATCTTCGTCATCGACACCAATAAGGAAGCCCTCGCGATCAAAGAGGCGAACCGCCTCAAGATTCCGGTGGTCGCCATTCTCGACACCAACTGCGATCCGGACGGCGTGACCTATCCGATCCCGGGCAACGACGACGCGGGACGGGCGATCGCCCTTTACTGCGATCTCATCGCCCGCGCCGCCATCGACGGCATCTCGCGCAGCCAGGGCGCCGCGGGGGTGGATTTCGGCGAGGCTGAAGCTCCGCCCGCCGAGGCTGCGCTGGCCGGCGAGGGCGCGGTGGAAGTCCCCGCCGAAGTCTTCGAGTTGCTCGCGGCTCCGCGCGGCGCGCCCGACGACCTCGCCAAGCTGCCGGGCGTCGGCCCGCAGATCGTGAAGAAGCTGAACGACGGCGGCGTGTTCCATTATTGGCAGATCGCCGCTCTGACCGTCGACGAAGCGGCCAAGCTCGATTCCGACCTCAAGCTGGGCGGTCGCATCGGCCGCGACGCCTGGGTCGAGCAGGCGCGTAGCCTCGCTTCTGCCTGAGCAGCGTTTCAAGGGCGCAAGACTGCGTCCTGACCAATGGTGAAAGAGCGCCGGTCCGGCTTGGGCCGGCGCTCTTTTCAAGAAAGTCCGCCGAGGCGGCCGGCTCCGGCTCAGCCGCCTCCGAAAAATGCGCCGCTACGGAGCGATGGTTCGCTCGTCGGGCGTCAAGCAGATAAAGGAATTTGCCCATGGCCACGATTACCGCCGCTCTCGTCAAGGAACTGCGCGAAAGCACCGGCGCCGGCATGATGGATTGCAAAACGGCGCTGGCCGAGTGCAATGGCGAGATGGAAGCCGCCGTCGACTGGCTGCGTAAGAAAGGCCTGTCCAAGGCGGCCAAAAAGGCCGGCCGCGTCGCCGCCGAGGGTCTGGTTGCGGCGCTGATCGGCGACAAGGCCGGCGTCGTCGTCGAAGTCAATTCGGAAACCGACTTCGTCGCCCGCAACGACGACTTCCAGAAGCTCGTGCGCAACATCGCGCAGGTCGCTCTCGCCAGCGGCAAGTCCGACATCGAGGCTCTGGGTTCGGAAAGCTATCCCACCGGCGGCTCGGTCTCCGAGGCCGTGACCACCGCCATCGCCAATATCGGCGAGAACCTCACGCTGCGCCGCGTCGCCGGCCTGTCGGTGAACGACGGCGTCGTCGGCCGCTATGTGCACACCCAGATTTCCGACGGCCTCGGCAAGATCGCCGTGATCGTCGCTCTCGAGTCGACCGGCGACAAGGACGTGCTCGCGGCCCTGGCCCGCCAGCTGGCCATGCATGTGGCCTCCGCCAATCCGCTGGCGATGACGGCCGCCGATCTCGACGCCGCCACGGTCGAGCGCGAGAAGAACCTGCTCGCCGAGAAGAACGCGGGCAAGCCGGCCAACGTGCTGGAGAAGATCATCGAATCGGGCCTGAAGACCTATTACAAGGAAGTTCTTCTGCCCGAGCAGGTCTCCAACCATCCCGACCATGCCGGCAAGACCGTGGCTCAGGCGATCAAGGAAACCGAGGGCAAGGCCGGCGCGCCGATCGCGCTCAAGGGCTTCGTCCGTTACGCTCTGGGCGAGGGGATCGAGAAGGCTACCGGCGATTTCGCCGCCGAGGTCGCCGCCGCCGTCAAGGGCTGATCCGCGATCGCGGCCGCCGATTATAGTCGCTTGGACACGCCCGGCGCCGCTTGCGGTCCGGGCGTGTCGTTTTGTAAGACATGCGAGCAAGTTTAATTGGCGCTCGATCGAAAGAGGACGGGATGACGAACGCAATGCCAGCGAACCGTTGGAAGCGAGTGGTCGTCAAGCTGTCCGGCGAGGCGTTGATGGGCGAGGGCCGGAACGGGCTCGACGCCCCGACCCTCGCGCGCATCGCCGGCGATCTCGCTTCAGCCGCCGCTACAGGCGTCGAAATCGCCGTCGTGGTCGGCGGAGGGAATTTCTTCCGGGGCATCCAGGGAGCCGACAAGGGAATCGAGCGCGCTCGCGCCGATTCGATCGGAATGCTGGCGACCGTCATGAACGGCCTCGCCCTCGAACAGGCGATCGAGGCGCAGGGGCGCCAGGCTCGCGCATTGTCCGCAGTTCCCATGCCCTCGCTCTGCGAATCCTATTCGAGGCGCGCCGCGTTGCATCACCTCGCCAAGGGCAGGGTGGTGATCTGCGCCGGAGGCACCGGCAATCCGTTCTTCACCACGGACACGGGAGCCGCTCTCCGCGCCGCCGAATTATCGGCTGACGCGGTCCTCAAGGCCACCCAGGTCGACGGCGTCTACACCGCCGATCCCAAGCGCGATCCCGCTGCGCGGCGATATGACGTGCTGACGCACGACGAAGCCATAGCCAGGAATCTGGCCGTGATGGACACGGCCGCCTTCGCGCTCGCAAGGGAAAACGGGCTCCCCATCGTCGTCTTCTCCATTCGCGAGGAAAAGGCGATTACCGCGATTTTGATGGGTGCGGGCCGGGCCACTTATGTGGCTCCGTAGCGCCGGCTGACGTAGCGCGGGCCGGTCCCTTCGGAAAAATCATGAATGTCGCCGGCGTATCGATTATTGTTCGCCGGATTCGGAAAACCAGACGCCATAGGTAGACGCCATCATGAGTCAGACGTTCGATCTCGCCGAGCTGAAGCGCCGCATGCAGGGCGCCGTGGCCACACTGAAACATGAATTGGGCGGTCTGCGCACCGGTCGAGCTTCGGCGTCCCTGGTCGAGCCGATACATGTGGACGCCTATGGACAACATACGCCGCTCAATCAGGTCGCGACCATCAGCGTTCCAGAGCCTCGCCTCATCGCGGTCCAGGTGTGGGACAAGGCCCTGGTGGGCGCTGTCGAACGGGCCATCCGCGACTCCAACCTCGGCCTCAACCCCAATGTGGAAGGCCAGACGCTCCGCATCCGCACCCCCGAACTGAACGAACAGCGACGCAAGGAACTGGTCAAGGTGGCGCATAAATATGCGGAGGAGAGCAGGGTGGCGGTGCGGCATGTCCGGAGGGACGGCATCGACATCCTGAAGAAGCTGCTGAAGGATCACGCCATTCCCGAGGACGACGAAAAGCGCCACGCCGTCGAGGTTCAAAAAGCGACCGACGACGTGATTCACGAGATAGACGCCTTGCTTGCGACCAAAGAAAAGGAAATCATGCAGATCTGACGCTCGGTCCCCGCGCGGGATCGATTGCTGTCAAGTCTGCGACGGTTTTCGGCTTGGTCGCGCCAACCTTGCGATAGTGAAATCACGGTTTGGAACACGCAAATGGCGGAAAGCGATTTTCTGGCGTTGAGCGGCTCCGCTAAGGAAGCGGACTCCGGTCCGCGCCCTGTGCCGCGCCACGTAGCTCTCATAATGGATGGCAACGGGCGCTGGGCCGCAAAGCGCGGGCTTCCTCGTTTCGAGGGGCATCGCCGCGGCGTGGAAGCGCTTCGCCGCGCCGTTCGCGCCGCCATCGGGATAGGAATCCAATATCTCACGGTTTATTCTTTTTCCGTCGAGAACTGGTCCAGGCCGCGGGAAGAAGTCCAGGGCCTCATGGGGCTGCTGCATCGATTCATCCGCAACGATCTCGCTGAACTCAACGCCAACAACGTCCGGGTGAGGGTCATCGGGGCCCGCGCCGGCCTCGACGCCGATGTGGCGGCCCTGCTGCGCGAGGCGGAGCAGGTCACGGAAGGCAACTCCGGACTGACCCTGGTCGTCGCCTTCAATTATGGCGCAAGGCAGGAGATCGCCGCCGCGGCCCGCGCCATCGCCGAAGCTGTCGCAGCCGGGCGCCTTTCCCTGAACGACATCGACACGGACGCGATTTCCGCGCATCTGCACACGGCCGACATTCCCGATCCGGACCTCATCATCCGGACATCCGGCGAGCAGCGCCTCTCGAATTTCCTCCTCTGGCAGGCGGCTTACGCCGAATTCGTCTTTCTGCCGATCAACTGGCCGGATTTCGACGAAGGAGCCTTCAAGGCCGCCATCGAGGACTACGCGCACCGTGACCGGCGCTTCGGCCGCGTGGAGCCGGTGGCCTGCAACGCGAAGACCGGTTCATGAACGAGCCGGGACGGGTTGGTGGCGAAGAGCCCATATCGGAGCGACTCGGCGGCCCAGCGCCCTCGCAACCAAAAAAACCGGGCGGCTTCGCCGATCTCGGACCTCGCGTCATTTCGGCGGTAGTGCTGGTCGCGCTCGCCGTGGCGGCGCTGGTCGCCGGCGGCGATTGGTTCGTTCTGTTCTGGATGACCGCCAGCCTGGCGATCAACTGGGAATGGCAGGGGCTCGTCGGGGGCGAGCGTCGATTCGTCAGGGTCGCGCTCGGCGGCGCAGGGCTCGCCGTCGCAGCCGCGATGACTCACGGCGGAGAGGTTCAGCCGGGCCTCGCAGCCCTCGTTCTGGCGGCGGCTGCGTCCGCCGTGGTCGCAGGCCCCGGGCGGCGTCTTTGGGCCGCTGCGGGCGTGATTTACGCGGGATCGCTCCTGGTATCGGTCTGTCTCCTGCGCGATTCGCCTCAGGCCGGCCTGCTCTCGATCGCCTGGCTTTTCGCCGTGGTCTGGGGCACCGACGTCTTCGCTTATTTCGGCGGCCGCCTGATCGGCGGACCCAAGCTCTGGCCGCGCGTTTCCGCCGGAAAGACATGGTCCGGGACGCTCACGGGCGCCTTCAGCGGGGCCTTGCTCGGGCTGGCCGTGGCTCGTCTCGCCGATCCCGCCGGAAGCAGCAGCTTCGCGGTGTTTCTGGTAAGCTTCGTCGCATCTGCGGTATCCCAGGTGGGGGACCTCGCCGAAAGCGCCATCAAGCGCCGTTTCGGCGTTAAGGATTCGAGTCAGTTGATTCCCGGTCATGGCGGCGTCATGGACAGGCTCGACGGTTTTATTTTCGCTTGCGTCTTCGCCGCTCTGCTGGGAGCGGCCCGCGGCCTCGCCTCGACCGCCGCCGGCGTCTTCTTCTGGTAAGGAAAAATGGGTTCACAAGCAAAAACCGCCGCGGCGCCGCGGCGTCTCGTGATTCTCGGGGCCACGGGCTCGATCGGCGCATCGACCATCGACCTGGTGGAGCGCAATCCCGATCGCTTTTCGGTGGTCGCCTTGGCGGCCGGCCGGGATCACGCGGCCCTGGCGCGCCTCGCCCGGTCGCTCAAGCCCGAATTTGTCGCGATCCGCGACGAGGAAGCCTATGGCGCGCTGAAGGAAGCCCTGGCCGGCACCAATATTCAGGTCGGAGCCGGGCCCGAGGCGATCGTCGAGGCGGCGTTGCGCGAGGCCGATCTGGTCGTCAGCGCGATCGTGGGCGCGGCGGGCGTCGAGCCGACCCACGCGGCTCTGGAGGCGGGCCGGGAGGTCGCGCTCGCCAACAAGGAATGCCTGGTCTGCGCCGGCGCGCCTTTCATGCGGACAGCCGAGCGGGCAGGGATCCGCCTGCTGCCCATGGACAGCGAGCATAATGCGATTTTCCAGGCGCTCGGCGGGGCTGATCCCGCGACGATCGAACGGATGACCATCACCGCCTCGGGCGGGCCGTTCCGAACCTGGTCAAAGGAAGCCATAGAGAAAGCGACCGTCGCCGAAGCGCTGAAGCACCCCAACTGGTCGATGGGGCCGAAAATCACGGTCGATTCCGCGACCATGATGAACAAGGGGCTCGAACTCATCGAAGCGCATCACCTCTTCGGGGTTCCCGCGGAAAAGCTCGATGTGGTGGTGCATCCTCAATCCATCGTCCACGGTCTGGTGTCCTTCGCCGACGGCGCCGTCACAGCCGGCATGGGCGCGCCGGATATGCGCGTGCCTATCGCGCATTGCCTGGGGTTCCCCGAGCGCATGGCGGCGCCGACCCCCCGGTTGGATCTCGCCGCAATAGGCACGCTCACCTTTGAAAAACCGGATTTCGAGCGGTTTCCTTCTCTGAGGCTGGCGCTGGACGCTCTCGGCGCCGGCGGCGGCCTTCCCACGGTCCTCAACGCGGCCAATGAAATCGCCGTTCAAGCTTTCCTGGCCGGGAAGATTCCGTTCGGCGGGATAGCGCGCCATGTGTCCGATGCGATCGAGGCGGCGATCGCCGACGGATCGGCGAGGGAGCCGTCCTCGGTGGCGGAGGCGCTCACCATTGACCATATTGTGAGAGAAAGATCGCGGGCCGTCTTGGCCGCGTGAGCCAGCTCATGCATTTTAACGCATCAGTAACCTTTCGAACCCGTTAACGCGGGCTCGGGCTTGTCTGGTGCGTGTTGCAAGGAGTTGGTATCTCATGGATTTACTCATGACTCTTCTGGTCTATATCCTGCCCTTCGTGATCGTGCTGAGCATTATCGTATTCGTCCACGAATACGGGCACTTCATCGTCGGGCGCCTTTGCGGCATCAAGGTCGACGCCTTTTCGCTGGGCTTTGGTCCGGAGATATGCGCTTTCGACGATCGCAAGGGCACAAGATGGCGCATCGCCGCCATTCCACTGGGCGGCTACGTGAAATTCCACGGGGACGCCAACGGCGCCAGCATGAGCGACGCCGAGTCGGTCGCGGCCATGCCGGCTGAAGAGCGGGCGGTGACCTTTTTCGCTCAGCCGGTCTGGAAGCGCGCCGCCACGGTCTTCGCCGGACCCGCGTTCAACTTCATCTTCGCGATCGCAATTTTTGCGGGGGTGTTTCTCGCCTTCGGCCGGCCCGTTCTCGTCAACGGCGAACCCGTGGCGACGCCGCGAATCTCGGCCGTCGATGCGGGACGCGCCGGCGCGCGCGCGGGCTTCCTTCCGGGCGATCTGGTCCAGACCATCGACGGCCAGACCATCGAGAGCTTCTTCCGGCTGCAACAGGTCGTGGCGGCTTCGGCCGGCAAGGAGCTTCGTTTCGTCGTCTTGCGCAATGGGGCGGAGACCAGCCTGACGGCCACGCCCGATCTGGTGGAGGCCGACACCCCCAAGGGCAAGGCGAAGCTCGGCCGCCTGGGCCTGAAGTCCAGCGAGGACTTCCGCGACATGCTGGTTGAGCCCTGCTCGGCGCCGGAAGCCCTGGAGATGGCTCTCGAGAAAACCTGGTCGATCGTGGAGACGACCGGGCGCTTTTTCGCGGGAGTCGTCACCGGCCGGGAAAGCCCCGCCAATCTTTCCGGCCCCATCGGCATAGCCGAGGCCTCGGGCCGGGTAGCCCAGAAGATACCGACCCTCGGTCTGTGGCCGATGATCAATTGGATCGCGCTGCTCTCCGTCTCGGTGGGCCTGCTCAATCTGATGCCGGTGCCGCTGCTCGACGGCGGTCATCTCATGTTCTTCGTCATCGAGGCCCTGCGCGGCCGCGCTCTCAACGATCGGGTTCAGGAATACGCCTTCCGAATCGGACTGGCGACGGTGGGATCGCTGATGTTGTTCGCCACCTACAACGATCTCGCGAGGGGCTTGCGCCGCCTTGTCGGGGGCGGGTCGTAAGGATAGGCTCGGGGTCGCGTCCGTTTTTCCTTCGGGAGCGGGCGCGACCTCCGACCCTGGCGTTTTTTACTATCTATAGCTAACGATTTCGACTTTCATCGAAGCGCTCTTAACCCTGTGTTCTCCATGAATTGTGGCTCCCCCGCCACGCGATCGACAAATTGATGTATGTAGACTTCTTGCGCATTTGCACCGTTCGTTAAACCTTGTAGAAGGGATAAACGGATCCGGCGAAGGGCGCGTGTGCGGCGCGTCGTGCGTGAGTGAACCGCGCCGTGCTTTAATAGGGCGGCGGAAGTTGCGACGAGGACTTAAGTTACATGCTGTCGACCAAGGCCAATTGCAGACGTTTCTCCTCGGTGGTCGCCATCCTTGCCGCAGTGAGCGGGCCTGCTGCCTATGCGGCGACGTCCGAGAACATTGAGGTCGTGGGCGTTTCCCGCGCCGACGCCGACGCGATCCGAGCTTATTTCTCGGGAACCAGCGAGGCCGAGGTTCAGGCCGGCCTCGAGGCTCTGCGCGCCAGCGGGCGCTTCTCCAATGTTTCCGTCAGCCGCAGCGGCGGCCATGTCGTCGTCCGGGTGGCTCAGGGCACTCAGATCAACCGCGTCGCCTTCGAGGGCAACAGCAAGCTCAAGACCGATAATCTCGAGCCCGAGATTCGCACCAAGTCCCACGGGACGTTCAGCCCGCAGATCGCGGATCAGGACGTCGCCCGCATCCAGGAGATCTACAAGCGCGCCGGCCGCGCCGCGGCGAAAGTCTCCTATCGCACGGTTTCTCTCCCCAACGGCCGCATCGACGTGGTCTTCACCATCGAGGAAGGCGACAAGACCGGCGTCAAGGAAATCCGCTTCATCGGCAATGATGTCTATTCCACCAGCCGACTCGTCGGGCTGATGGAAACGACCGAGATGAACTTTCTTTCCTTCATCAAGACCAGTGACGTCTACGATCCCGATCGGGTCGCAGCCGATCTCGAGCTGGTGCGCCGCTTTTATCTCAAGAACGGCTACGCCGACTTCCGCGTGGTCAATTCGGAAGCGATCTTCGACGCGGGGCAGGGCGGCTACATTCTCCAGATCACGGTGTCCGAAGGGCCGCAGTATCGCGTCTCCGGCGTCGACATCGAATCCCACCTTCCCGACATCGATCCGGAAACGCTGCGCCCGCTGCTGCGGGTGGCTCCCGGAGACGTCTACAACGGCGACGCGGTGGAAAAGACCGTGGACGTCCTGACCAGGGAAATCGCCCGCAAGGGTTACGCTTTCACCCAGGCCCGCCCGCGCGGCCAGCGCAATCCCGCCGATCGCACCGTCGCGATCAAATTCGTGCTGGATGAGGGGCCGCGCGTCTACGTCGAGAGAATCAACATTCGCGGCAACAACAAGACCCGCGAATATGTGATCCGGCGCGAGTTCGACATCGGCGAAGGCGACGCCTACAACCGCGTGCTGGTCGAACGCGCCGAACGTCATCTCAACGGTCTCGGCTACTTCAAGAAGGTGAAGATCACCAATGAGCCCGGTTCGTCGCCGGATCGGGTGGTCGTCAACGTCGACGTGGAAGAGCAGCCGACCGGCAGCTTCAACGTCTCGGGCGGCTACTCGACCGTCGAAGGCTTCCTCGGCGAGGTTTCCGTCTCCGACAGCAACTTCATGGGTCGCGGCGAGGCCGTGCGCCTCTCGGTGAACGAGGGCCAGTATTCGCGCGGCGTGAACTTCAGCTTCACCGAGCCCTATTTCCTCGACCAGCGCATGTCTGCGGGCTTCGACCTTTTCGCCAAGAAGAGCGACGCCTGGAACTACAACTATTACAGCACCACTTCCTACGGCGGCACCATACGTTTCGGCGTGCCGATCACGGAAGAGCTGACGTTCCAGCCGCACTATTCGATCTATCAGACCACGATCTCGATCCCGAACGACACGCAGAAGCCCTACAACGACTGTCAGCAGCCGATCCCCTTCTATACGCCGGGGTATGGCTACTGGCTCGCGCCGACGCCGGCCAATCTGAATCCGATCTATAACTGTATGACCAACGGCGAAGCTTCGCTGGCGATCAAGCAGTCGCAAGGGTCGATCACCACCTCGCTCGGCGGATACACTCTCAGCTACAGCAACATCGATAACCCCAGAAACCCGCGCAACGGCCTGTCCGCGACCGTCACCAACGACTTTGCGGGTATCGGCGGCGACGCTCGCTATATGCGTGCGACCGGCGAAGCGCGCTATTTTTACGAGTTGCCGTTCCTGAACGACATCATCGGCATCGGGCGTCTGCAGGGCGGTTTCCTGACCCCCTTCGGCGGCTATGAGCTCCGGGTCTTCGACAACTTCAACCTCGGGCCGAGCCTCGTTCGCGGCTTCGCTCCCGGCGGCATCGGTCCGCGCGACATCTCCAACTGGACCAGCACCGTCGGCAACTCGGTCGGCGGCACCAAATATGTCGGCGGCACGGTCGAGGTGCAGTTCCCGATTTGGGGTCTGCCGAAAGACATCGGATTGCGCGGCGCGCTGTTCAGCGACGCCGGCGCTCTCTGGGACTACCGCGGGCCGACCAACTTCAGCAAATATCTGGTCGGCATACCCAATCTGCCTTGCGTCTATCCCTATACGGCCCCGACTTATGGCCAGGGGAGCTGCCTTCTGCTCTCCGGGCAGGAATTCCGTATCCGGGCGTCGGTCGGCGCGGGCCTGCTGTGGCAATCGCCTCTCGGCCCGATCCGCTTCGACTACGCGATCGCTGTAGCGAAGGGCCCCTACGACATCACGCAGCGCTTCCGCTTCACCGGCGGCACCAGCTTCTAATCGGCGACGCATTTCGCGGCTTGGGCCGCGCCGGAATGGGGAACCACATGAGCCGGGGCGGCAAACGCGCCCCGGCTTTTTTGCGCGCGTCGTAGCGTCGGCGCGCAATGGCGCCTTGTGCGGGCGCGGGATTGCTGTCAGGAAGTAGCGTGATGATGAAGCTTCTCCTGGGGCGCAAAGTCACGAAAATCCGCGGACCGCAGCGATGGGAGCAGCTCCATCTCTTTGATACGGCGCGGGTTCTTTCCGTTCGAGCAAGTGGGTTCGAGCGCGCCGGAGCGTTTTCGAGTCGGGCGGAAACACCCGACGACTCCGAAAATGCGACAAAGCAAGAACTTAGAGCGCCGGTTTTGATTCAATCAAAGCCGAAAGCGCTCTGGAGCGTTTCCAGCCGGAGTGGAGGCCGGTTCGGCGTGGGAAACGCGTCAACACAAAAACTTAGAGTGGATTCATGTTTCCGTGAAACAGGAAGACGCTCTGGATGGACGGCAGGGCGCGCTTCGTGACGGGAACCGATTTTTTCGATGCGAAAGGCGCCATCTCGATCGCCGACATCGCTGCGCTGACCTCGGCGCGCGTCGTCGCCGACGGCCGGGATTGCGGCGACGCCGCAATTGTGGGCGTCGCCTCTGTCGACGAGGCGCATCCGGGCGAACTGACTTTCTACGACAACAGACGCTATGCTGGCGCGTTGGCGCTTTGTCGCGCGACTGCGTGCTTCCTGCGCGAAGCCGACCTGCGCTTTCTTCCCCACAATGTTATCGGACTGGTGACCGAGCGGCCGCAGCAGGCCATGGCTCTTGCTATGGCTGAGCTATATCCGGAGGCCATGGCGCCGGCTTCGCTTTTCGGCGGCGCCGGGGTTTCTCCCAGCGCCCTGGTGCATCCGGAAGCGCGGCTGGAACCCGGGGTGGTTGTCGATCCCGGCGCTTCTATCGGCCCCTTCGCCGAGATCGGCTCGGACACCGTCATCGGCTCGCATGCTGTCATCGGCCCCCATGTAAAAATTGGGCGCGGCTGCCGCATCGGCCCCCATGTGAGCGTCACCCATGCTTTCATCGGCAACCGGGTGATCATTCACGCCGGCGCGCGGCTGGGGCAGGACGGCTTTGGTTTCACGCCTGTTTCGAAGGGCTACCTCAAAACCCCCCAACTCGCCCGGGTGATCGTACAGGACGATGTCGAAATCGGCGCCAATACCACGATCGACCGGGGCGCTTTGCGGGACACCGTCGTGGGGCAGGGGAGCAAAATCGATAATCTCGTTCAGATCGGCCACAACGTAACCGTCGGAAGAGGCTGCGTGATCGCGGCTCAGGCCGGGATTGCGGGCTCTTGCGAAATCGGCGATTTCGTCCAGATTGGCGGCCAGGCCGCGATCGCCGGGCATATCGTGATCGGAGAAGGAGCGGGCGTTGCGGCCAAGGCCGGCGTCATGCGCGACATTCCTGCCTTTTCGCGCTATGGCGGCGCGCCTGCGCGTCCGCTACGCAGGTTTTTGCGC